>DASWJS010000001.1:0-1978 GCA_036397035.1 Actinomycetota bacterium
CGGTTCGAACGTCGACCCCGAACGCGTGCCGGCCCGCGAGGGCGACATCCGGCGAAGCGAGGCCGACGTCTCGCTCGCGCGCGAGCTGATCGGCTACGAGCCGGCGGTCGACGTGGCCGAGGGCGTGCGGCGGACCGTCGAGTGGTTCGCCGGCCGTCATCTCCGGAGCGCGTAGGGCCCGCCGTGTGCGGCATCGCGGGCGTCCTCGACCCCCATCCCGATCAGGCGATCGACCCCGCGGCGCTCGAGCGCGCGGCCAAGCTGCTGCACCACCGCGGCCCGGACGGGGGCGACGTCTGGGTGGGGCCGGGCGCCGCGCTCGCCCACACGCGCCTCGCGATCATCGACATCGAGGGCGGCGCACAGCCGATGCACTCCGAGGACGGTCGGTACGTCGTCGTCTTCAACGGGGAGATCTACAACCACCGCGATCTGCGGCGCGACCTCGAGGCGCACGGTGCGCGGTTCCGGACACGTTGCGACACCGAAGTCCTTCTCCACCTGTACGCACGGCACGGCGCGAACATGGTCGACCGACTGCGCGGCATGTTCGCGTTCGTCGTCGTCGATCTGCTCCAGCGCCGCGCGCTCCTCGCGCGCGATCGCTTCGGCAAGAAGCCGCTCTGCTACGCCGAACGCGACGGGCGGCTCACGTTCGCTTCGACGCTCGACGCGCTCGTCACGTTGCTACCGGTGCGACCTGGATTGGACATGCGGGCGATCGCGGAGTACCTGGTGCTGCAGTACGTCCCGGCCCCGCTGACTCCCTACGAGGGCGTCAGCAAGCTCCCACCGGGGCACCTCGCCGAGTGGCGCGACGGTCCGCTCGACGTCCGCCCCTTCTGGGAGCCGCCGAAGCGCCACCCTGCGATCACGGATCGGGAGGAGGCGGCCGCCCTGGTGCGCGAACGCGTCGGCGACGCCGTGCGCGTGCGGCTCGAGAGCGACGTCCCGATCGGCGCCTTCCTTTCGGGCGGCCTCGACTCGTCGGTCGTCGTCGCGGAGATGGCAACGAGCGGGCCGCGCCCGAAGACGTTCTCCGTGGGCTTCGCGCATCAGCGGTTCGACGAGAGCCGGTACGCGCGCTTGGTCGCGGAGCGATTCGGAACCGACCACACGGAGCTCGTGCTGGACACCGACGCGGCCCTGCTCTTCGAGGAGGTCGTCCGAGCCTTCGACGAGCCGTTCGCCGACTCGTCGGCGCTCGCGACGCTCGCCGTTGCTCGCGCCGCATGCGAGCACGTCACGGTCGTCCTGACCGGTGACGGGGGCGACGAGACGTTCGGCGGCTACGACCGGTACTCGCTGTTCCGCCGCGTCCAGCGTCTGCGCAGGACGGTGGGTCCCGTCGCCGGCCTGGGTGGCCGCGTGCTCGAGCAGCTCGGAGGGATGCTCTCTCGAGATCGTCTCGTCGGCGGGGCGCGTTTCCTCCGGAACCCATGGGGCGCGTACCGGGATTGGCTGTTCCATTTCCGCCCGTCGGAGCTGGCCGGGCTCATCCATCCCGACGTGCTCCCGCCGGAGGCGGGTCTCGGCGCGCAGCGATCGCTCGATGACCTCTGGGCCGCGTCGGCGGCGGAGGCCTCGTCGCTGATGTGGGTCGATCAACAGACGTACCTCCCGGGCGACCTGCTCGTGAAGATGGATCGCGCGACGATGGCGTACGGGCTCGAGGCGCGGTCACCGTTGCTCGATCACGCCCTCACCGCCGAGGTCGCGACCTTCCACCCGGACCTGCTGTTCGATGCGGCTGCGGGGAAGGCGATCCTGCGGGCGGCGTACGCGGACGTACTCCCGCATGAGATCCTCACGCGGCCGAAGATGGGGTTCGGCGTGCCGCTCGCTGACTGGCTCCAGACCGACCTGCGGCCGAACGTCCACGACCTCCTCCTGTCTGACTCCGCGCCGCTCGCCGACATCCTGCGACGCGAGCGCGTCCGCGCCCTGGTCGATGGCGGGCGTCTGGACGGGCGCGACG
>DASWJS010000002.1:0-14148 GCA_036397035.1 Actinomycetota bacterium
GCGGCCGCGGCCGACGTGATCCTCGCCGGCATGGGGCCCGGCAACCTCGGCACGGCGAGCGTGCTGGGCTTCGCCTCGATCGAGGCGGGCGTCATCGTGAACGCCGCCGCGGCGCTCGCGGGCGTGCCGGTCGTCGTGCCGCGCATTTCCTTCGCGGACACCCGCGACCGTCATCACGGCCTCTCGCACCACACGGTCACCACGCTCGGCGTCGCCGCGCTCGCCCGCGCGCACGTCGCGGTGCCGGATCTCCCGGCGGAGGAAGCCGCACTCGTCGAGCAGCGCCTCGCTCCCCTGCGCGCGCGACACGAGGTCGTGACGGTCGCGCTGGGAGACGTCGAGGCGCTCCTGGCCGCGAGCCCGATCCCGCTCCGCTCGATGGGACGCTCGTTCGCCGAGGACCCGCACTTCTTTCGCGCGGCCGCGGCGGCCGGCGTGCGCGCGGCTTCGCTCGCCGGCGCGAGCGTCTAGGGTCGCGTCAAGAGACGGTGTTCCTGATCCAGGACGCGGCCGCGGCGACCTCTGCGTACACGCCGGGCTTTCCCGCCCGGGCGCAACCGTCTCCCCAGCTCGTCACGCCGGCGAGGAGCCACGCACCCGACGGGCGCCGCACCACCAGCGGACCGCCGCTGTCTCCCTGGCACGAGTCTGTTCCCCCGGCGTCGTAGCCCGCGCACAGCTCACGCTCGCGCGCGAAGGTGCTCCCGTAGGCTCGTGCGCATTTGCCGTCGCCGATGACCGGCACCGTCGCGTAGCGCAGCACGAGCGAACCTTTGCCTCCTTCGGTCGTCGCCCCCCACCCGACGATCGTCGCGGGCGTCCCGGGCGCGTAGACCGAAGCGTGCTTCAGTCGCGCCCATGGGAGCGGCGGAGCGGCCGTCGCCCGCGAGAGACGCAGCAGCGCGACGTCGATCTCGTCGTGGACCAGGATCGCAGCGACGTCGATCCGCTCGCCCCCGCCGCCGTCCAGGCGTCGCAGCCCGATCGCCACCTTCATCTTCAGTCCCGCGACATCGTCGGACAGGCCCGCGAACGCGCCGTCGACCAGCTCGACGACGCAGTGAGCCGCCGTCAGCACGTATCGCCGGCGGACGACCGTCCCGCCGCAGAACTGGCCGGTGGCGAGCGACCACTCCGGCGAGTCGCCGTTGTAGAGCGCCGCCATCCACGGGTAGGCGCCCTTGGGCACGGGCTTGCCGCCGACGATCGCCTCCGACGACTGCACGGCGAGCACGCTCACGCACGTCGCGAGCAACAGCAGCCAGGCGGCCACGCGGCTCGGCCGGCGCATGCCCATGTCCTGGTCTTCGACGTCGAGAATCACGAGCCCTCCTGCCCTTGTTCAACGAATACGGCGACCCCGGAACACGGGAAACCGGCCGAAAGCATCGCAACGATGCTTCGCAAAACGAACGAGCCGGGACATCGCCACCAGGAGATTCCCGTGAGGTGATCGAACGTTTCAGCGCGATGAACCCTCACAATGCATGGCAGACGTTGCGAAACGGGCTCATGCTCCGCATCGGCGCGGCCGTCGTCGCCGGCGCGCTCATCGTGACGCTGGCGCCGGGCGGCGCGCAGGCCTCCGAGGTCGTGACCGAGCTGATCTCGACGACCGGCTCCAGCGCAGGCAACGCCTCCAGCGCCGCTCCCGCGATCTCGGCCGACGGAAGGTTCGTCGCGTTCAGCTCCGCAGCCTCCGACCTCGTCGCGGACGACACGAACGGTGTCGCCGACGTCTTCATCTACGACCGTCGCGCCCGCCGGATGGAGCGCGTGTCCCTTTCGCCCGCGGGCGAGCAGCTCGCCGTCCGCTCGGCATCGCCGTCGATCTCCGGCGACGGGAGATTCGTGGCGTTCACCGTCGCCGCGTCGCCGTCTCCGCTCTCGCCGGCCAGGGCAATCTTCCTTCGCGACCGAACGGCGGGCACGACGACCGAGATCAGCCGCGCGCCGGGGGGCGGCCCCGCACTCAACGGCCAGGGCGACCCGGCCGAGTTCGGCGCGCCGTTCGTCGCACGAGACGGCAGCGCCGTCGCCTTCGACAGCAACGCCGTGAACCTCGACGCGGCCGACGGCCCGATGGACACCGCGCGATCCGTCTACGTGCGCACCCTGGAGACGCAGCAGACCCGCCGCGTTTCGCGCCCGTACAACGGCGCCGTCGCCGACGGCGACTCCTACGCGCCGGCGCTGTCGGCCGACGGCACGGTCGTCGGCTTCTATTCGAGCGCCTCCAACATCGTGCTCGGCGACACGAACGGCAACCGCTTCGACGTCTTCGTGCGAGACCTGACCACCGGCGCCAACGAAGTCGTCACGATCGACGGCCAGCAACACTGGCGCGAGGGAGAGAACCCGCTCACCGTCGGCCTCGTCGAGAAGTTCCGGCTCTCGCTCTCGGGCGACGGGCGCTACGTGGCCTTCACCTCCGGGGTGACGACGCTGGCTCCCGGCGACAAGAACAACGTCTTCGACGTCTTCCTGCGCGACCGAGTCGCGCGGACGACCGAGCGCGCGTCCATCACGTGGACCCAGCGCGAAGCGGCCTTCGAAAGCCTGGTTCCCACCGTCTCGGACGGCGGGCGCTACGTGTCGTTCATGTCCCAGTCCGACACGCTCGGCTACGACACGGACTCCAACGCCGCGATCGACGTCTTCGTGCGCGACCGGCAAGACCGGCTCACCGCGCGCGTGTCGCTGACGCCCGCCGGCGGCGAGCCGAACGGCGCGAGCACGGCGCCCGCCATGCTCCCCGACGGCTCGGCAGTAGCGTTCGCATCCGCCGCCCGCAACCTGTCGCCGAACGACACCAACACCTCCGACGACGTCTACGTCCGCGGCCCGAGCCTGCCGCCGCTCCCGCCGGCGCCCTCCATCAGCGCGCCGGGCCCGGGCGAGGTGCTGCGCACGACCGCGGTCACCGTCGCAGGCTCGGCGACGGCCGGCGACCTCGTCGTGGTCCGAGACGGCGTCCAGGAGGTCGAAACGACGACCGCGGACGGCTCGGGCGCGTGGTCGATCGGGCTCGACCTCGATCCCGGCTCGCACACCCTCAGTGCGATCGCCGACCGGCAGGGCGACCGTTCGGAGCCGTCGAGCCCCGTTCCGATCACGATCGACCGGACGCCCCTCGCCCCCGTCATCGACCAGCCGTCGGGCGGAGCGACCCTCGCGACACCCACCGTCACGATCGCCGGCACGGCCGAGCCCGCGATGCAGGTCACGATCTCCGAGCTGGATCAGCCGATCGCCACCGCTCAGAGCGACGAGGCGGGCGCCTGGTCGGCGGAACTGACGTTCGAGGACGGAACGCACACGGTCGGAGCGACGGCGACCAACGAGTTCGCTGAGACCTCCGCGCCGGATTGGGTCTCCTTCACCATCGACACGTCCATCCCGGCAGCGAAGATCCCGCGCATCCTGCAGCCCGTTCCCGGGTCGATCCACGGGGTCGCGACGCTCACCGTCGCCGGTCGCGGCGAGCCGGGCGCGAGCGTTCGCGTCCTCGAAGGCGGGCTGCTCCTGTACGCGGGCACGATCGACCCCGCGGGCGACTGGTCCTTCGAGCACGCCTTCAGCGAGCAAAGCCACACGCTGTCGGTCGACTCCATGCTGACGACCGGCGAGGAGATCATCGGGTCGGGGTCGAGCTTCACGATCGATCTCACGCCCCCCGGCGCGCCCGCGATCACCGCCCCCGCGAGCGGGCCCGTCACCACCGACCCGTTCTTCGTGCGCGGCCAGGCCGAGCCGAAGTCACGCGTTCAGATCCGAGTGGACGGAAGCTTCTGGACGGAGGTAGCCGCGGACGGCGCCGGCGCGTTCCAGGCCTCGCTGTCGATCCCCAACGGGCCGCACACGCTCACGGCGCGCGCGATCGACCGGGCGGGTCACGCCGGACCGGCGTCCGACGCCGTCGCCGTCACGATCGACGTCGACAAGGTGCGCCCGACCGTCGGGCATGACACCGCCGACAACGGCGCGATCCTCATGGCGCTCGGCGACGCCGCCACCGGCGTCGCGGCCGACAACCGGGCGCTCGACCGCGTCGAGATCGTCGTCCGAGACGCGACCGGGGCCGTCGTCCAGTCCGGCAACGCGGCCTGCGACGGGTGCGAGCCCGGCGAGGCGACGTGGACCTTCGACCTTGACGCGCTGCCGGGGCGCTACCGGATCACCGCGCAGGCGGTCGACCACCGCGAGCTGCGTTCGGTCGCGCGGACCATCGCCGTCCTGATCGTGTAGCACCCTCGCCGGACCGCGCCGGCAGGTCTCACATCGCGTCGATGAGCCGCTGCACGCGCTCGTCGTGCGCCTTGAACGGGTCCTTGCACAGCACGGTGCGCTGCGCCTGGTCGTTCAGCTTCAGGTGCACCCAGTCGACCGTGAAGTCGCGCCGGCGTTCCTTCGCCCTGCGGATGAACTCCCCGCGCAGGCGGGCGCGCGTCGTCTGCGGCGGCGTCGTCGTCGCCTCTTCGATCGTTTCCTCGTCGATGACGCGCACCATCTTCCCGCGCCGCTCCAGCACGTAGTACAGCCCGCGCTCGCGGTTGACGTCGTGGTAGGACAAGTCCAGCAGCGCCACCTTCGGGTGCTGCAGCGGCAAGTCGTTGCGACTCCGGTAGGACTCGATCATCCAGCGCTTCGTCACCCAGTCGAGCTTGCCCTCCAGGGGGGTCAGGTCCTGCGCCTCCAGGCACTTCAGGGCTTCCTCCCACATCTCAAGCACGCGTCGCGGCAAGCCGTCGATGCCGCGCCGGTCGATGAACGTGCGGGCGCGATCGAAGTACTCGAGCTGGATCTCGATCGCCGACATCTCACGACCGTTCGCCAGCTTCATCGGCCGGCGGCACGTGATGTCGTGGCTGATCTCGCGGATGGCGCGGATCGGGTTCTCCAGCGTCAGGTCACGCATCACGGCGGCCTCTTCCACCATCCGCAGGACCAGGTCGGTCGTGCCGATCTTGAGCAGCGACGCGTACTCGCTCATGTTCGAGTCGCCCACGATCACGTGCAGGCGCCGGTAGCGCTCGGCGTCGGCGTGCGGCTCGTCGCGGGTGTTGATGATCGGACGCGAGCGCGTCGTCGCCGACGACACGCCCTCCCAGATGTGCTCGGCGCGCTGCGCGAGGCAGAACAGCGACCCGCGCGGCGTCTGCAGGACCTTCCCCGCGCCGGCGAAGATTTGCCGCGTCACCAGGAACGGGATCAGGACGTCGGCGAGCTTCTGGAACTCGCCGTACCGGCTGACGAGGTAGTTCTCGTGACAGCCGTAGGAGTTTCCGGCCGAGTCGGTGTTGTTCTTGAACAGGTAGATGTCGCCGGCGATCCCCTCGTCGTGCAGGCGCCGGTCGGCCAGGCTCACCAGCTCTTCGAGCGTGCGCTCGCCCGCCTTGTCGTGCGCGATCAGGTCCAGGATCGAGTCGCACTCGGGGGTCGCGTACTCGGGGTGCGAGCCGACGTCCAGGTACAGCCGCGCGCCGTTCTCCAGGAAGACGTTGGACGAGCGGCCCCACGACACGACGCGCCGGAAGAGGTAGCGGGCGACTTCGTCGGGTGAGAGGCGACGCTGCCCTCGATAGGTGCAGGTGACGCCGTACTCGTTCTCGAGGCCGAAGATGCGCCGCTCCACCGGGCCAGTCTACGTCCGCCCGGCCGCGCGCCGGGGAAGCCCTCGCGCGCACGCCACGGTTGGTAGGCTGCGCGCCGTGGAGATTCTCGCCGCGATCGGCTGGAAGGTCGCGCCCTCGATCGGGCCCGTGTCGCCGCACGGGCTCGGCATCGCGCTCGGCTACGCCGTCGCCGGGATGCTCGTCGCGCGCCGTGCCGAGCGCATCTACGGCATCCCGCGCAACCACATCTGGAACGCGCTCACGTGGGCCGTCGTCGGCGTCGTCGTCGGCTCGAGGCTCTTCTACGTGGCCGGGCACCTCGGCGACTACTTCCCGGACGACCCACTCGGCATCGTCCGGATCTGGGAAGGCGGCGTCGTCTTCTACGGCGGCGCGATCGGCGGCGTCGTGGCCGCGGTCCCCTACTTGCGCCGGCACCGGATCTCCTTCTGGCAGGCGATGGACGCTGCGGCCCCCGGCTTCCCGCTCGGGCTGATCTTCGGCCGGATCGGCGACCTCGTCATCGGCGACCACCTCGGCGGGCCCACGAGCCTCCCGTTCGGCTTCCAGTACCAGGGCGGCGACCTGCCCGGGTGCCCGACCCCCGGCTTCGGGTTCATCCCGGGTTCCGGCCTGTACTGCCCGGCGGTCGGAGAGGTCGTCCATCAGACCGCGCTCTACGACCTGGTGAACGTGCTCGTGCTGTTCCCGCTCGTGCTCCTGCTGTCGCGCAAGCGCCGCAGTGACGGCCTGCTGATCATGGCGATGACGGCGTGGTACGCGGCCGCGCGGTTCGCCGGCGACTTCGCCCGGCCGGCAACCACCTACGGCGGCCTGCGCGGGACGCAGTGGGTCTCCGTCGCGCTGGCCGCCGTCGCGCTCTGGCGGTTGCTTCGCATCGCGCGCGGGCGCGTGCAGCCGAGCCCGCCCTACGAGCCCGAGCCCGCAGCCGCCGCGGCGCTCGCAGGAGGCGAACCCGCAGCAGGCGGCGAGCCGGACGCCGCCGAGGAGTCCGCCCCGGAAGCCGCCTCCGCCGTCATCGCGGGCTCGCTGGACTTGGCGACCGAGGACGACCCCGCGCCACCGGCGGAGGATCCCGACCGCTGATGCCCCCGGCGGTCGTCGCGCGGGACCTGACCAAGCGCTACGCCGGCCTCGTCGCGGTGAAGGGCATCGCCTTCGAGGCGCCGGCCCGCTCCTGCTTCGGCTTCCTCGGGCCGAACGGCGCCGGCAAGACCACGACCATGCGCATGATCGCGTGCGCGACGCCGCCGAGCAGCGGACGGCTCGACGTGCTCGGCATGCCGGCCACCGAGCGCGCGCGCGAGATCAAGGCGCGCATGGGCGTCGTCCCGCAAGAGCAGAACCTCGACGAGGAAGTCACCGTCCTCGACAACCTGATCATCTACGCCCGCTACCACGGCATCCCCCGCCGAATCGCCGTCGAGCGCGCCGGCGAGCTGCTGTCCTTCATGCAGCTCGACGACAAGCGCGGCCGCGAGATCGCGGAGCTGTCGGGCGGCATGAAGCGCCGCCTGCTGATCGCCCGGGCCCTGTTGAACGAGCCTGAGCTGCTCTTGCTGGACGAGCCGACGACGGGCCTCGACCCGCAGGCGCGCCACCTGGTGTGGGAGAAGATGCGCGCGCTCAAGCAGCGCGGGGTCGCGCTGCTGCTGACGACGCACTACATGGACGAAGCCGCGCAGCTCTGCGATCGCCTCGTGATCATGCACGAGGGCGTGATCCTCGTCGAGGGCTCGCCGCGCGCCCTGATCGAGCGTCACACGAGCCGCCAGGTCGTCGAGGTGTTCGAGCCGCCGCCGGAGGCGCAGCCGGCGCTGCGCGACCTGGTGACGACCGTCGACCGCGCCGAGCAGCTCGCCGACCGCTGGCTGTTCTACACCGGGGAAGGCGACGCTCTGCTGGAGAAGGTGCGCGCGCTGAACCTCGACCCGAGCACGCTGATGCTGCGCGGCGGCACCCTGGAGGATGTGTTCCTCGTCCTCACCGGACGGAGGCTCGTCGAATGACGACGCTGACGCTCACGGGCGCGACGCGCTACTGGAACCGCAACGTGCAGGTGTTCCGGCGCGTGTGGCTGCTCGGGATCATGGCCTGGTTCGTCGAGCCGGTCCTGTACCTGGTCGCGATGGGCACCGGGCTCGCGCGCTACGTCGAGGGCATCAGCGGCTCGTACATCGGGTTCATCGCGCCCGGCCTGCTCGCCGTCGCGGGCATGTACGGCGCGACGTTCGAGGTGACGTGGAACGCCTTCTTCAAGATGGCGCGCGAGCACGTCTACGACGCGGTCACCTCCGCGCCGATCAGCATGCAGGAGGTCGCGCTCGGCGAGATCCTGTGGGGGACGACGCGCGCGACGATCTACGGCTCGGCGTTCAGCGTGGTCGCGATCCCCTTCGGCGTCTACCACGACCTCTGGGGTCTGCTCACGCTGCCGGCGCTCGTCCTGGTGGGCGGCGTGTTCGCCGTCATCGGCCTCATCTACACGTACCTGATCAAGCGGGTCGAGTACATCGCCTACTACTGGACCATGATCATCACGCCGATGTTCCTGTTCTCCGGGGTGTTCTTCCCCTTCGAGCGCCTGCCCGGCTGGCTGCACACGGTCGCGTGGTTCATGCCGCTGCACCACGCGACCGAGATGATGCGCGCGCTGATGAGCGGCTCGCCCGGCGCCGCGGCGGGACCGGCGCTGTGGCTCCTGGCGGCGACGTTGCTGCTGGTCGCGATCCCACCGCTCATCCTGCACCGGCGCATGGCGCGCTGAGCAGGCTCAGCGGAAGGCGCCGAGCGCCCGTTCCGCCAGCGCCGGCGTGGGCGCGAAGACGAGCACGACGCGCTCCCCCGCCAGGGCCACGAGACCCGCGCCGTCGGGCGCGTCCCAGCCTTCGCCGCCGGTCACCTCGAAGCGCTCGCCAAGGTTTCGGTAGCGAAGCGGGAGCCACGAGCCGAGCAGCTCGACCGCCTCGGCGGCCTCACCAGCGGAGTCCCACACGGTCGCAACGGCGACCACCACGTCGTCGCCCGAAGCCAGGCCCACGTAGGAGCCGCCGTCCCAGCCGGCGGCCGCGCGCTCGGCCTCCTGCGAGGTCAGGCCGGTGCTCGCGGCCGGCTCGTCCGCCATCGCGCGAAGGTCCAGCTCGCCGAACTGCCCCCCTTCGAGCGTCCGCCATCCCCGCCCGAGCGCGTCGCCGACGTTCGGGAGCCGCACGCGCCTGGGGTCGTCCCGCTCGAAGTATCGCTCCGGGTGAAGGACCTGCTCGGTCGAGACCGGCGGGTCGCGGTAGGCGTCGTCCACCGCGTCGAAGCCGCCCCGCTCGTGGAGCGCCCGCACGAAGGCGAGCCCCTCGCGGTAGGGGAAGAACAGCTCGTCGCGCACGAATGCCGGCAGCGAGTCGCTCGCCCCGGTGTCCGGCTGCTCCAGCAGCGAGAGCTGCTCGGCCGTCGACAAGCCTTGCACGGTGTACTGCTGCATCAGCAACGTCGCGTCGCCCTCGGCGAGCGCCTTGAACGCCAGCGCCGCATCGCCCTGCGAGTTCTCCAGGGCGTCGAGCCTGCCCAGGCCAAACCGCTGGTGGGTCAGCGCGTGCGTGTACTCGTGGGCAAAGACGACGCGGTCGAGCGGCGACGGGTCGGCCGCCTCCTCCGACGCGACGACCAGGGACCGGTCGGTCGTGTCGTAGAAGCCGACGACTTCCTCCTGCTGCACGCGAAGCAGCGCCTCGCGAAGGTCGAAGTCGGGCGGCACGACCCCGAGCGCGATCAGGATGCGCTGCGACGCCTCGAAGTCCTCCTCGGTCGTGTCGCGCTCGAAGAGCGCGAGGATCCGCGACGCGAGCTGCTCGCGCGTGAGGAACGTGATGTCGACCTCGTCGCGCGGCGACAGGCCGCGGATCCGCTCGACCGCGCGCTGCACGCCTTCGAGCGCGGTCGGCGCATCGCCCTCCAGGGTCCTGCGCAACTCGGCGGCGGCGTCCTGCTCGTACTCGAGTTGCGCCGCAAGGTTCGCGCTGCGCCGGCGCTCTTGGTCGAGCCGCGCGGCGAGGACGGTCGCGAGCACGAGCGCCAGCGCCAGCAGCGCGGCCACGATCTGGAACGCGCCCGACCGCGGGGACCTGGCCTGTTGCTCCGCACCACCCGGCCACCGCTCCGGCCCGTGGACCGGAGTCGGATGCTCGCTCACTCCCCGTCGCCCCGGAGGATCGTCGCGATCTCTTCGTTGGTGAAGCGCCGGAACGCGCGGCGCGGGCGCTCGCGATCGAGCACCGCGACCTCCAGGCTCTCGGCGCCGATCGGGCGGTCCGGCTCGACGTTGGCGAGCGCCGTCGCGCCCAGGCGCACCGCCGAGTCCAGGTCCAGCCCGGGCTGGTAGGCGCTTGCCAGCGCGGACATCAGGGCCTCCGCGTGCCCGCCCATCGCCACGACGCCCTGCTCCTCTTGAAGGCTGCCGTCGTAGAGCACGCGGTACATCTCGTCGTCCTCCGGCCGTTCGCCCACTTGCGCCACGAGGATCTCGATCTCGTAGGGCTTCATCTGCTCGGTGAAGATCGTCCCGAGCGCGTTCGCGAACGCGTTGGCCACCGCCTTCGCCGTCACGTCCTCGCGCCCGTAGGCGAAGCCGGTCATGTCGGCCAGCCGGACGCCGGCC
Source organism: Actinomycetota bacterium (assembly GCA_036397035.1). GTDB lineage: Bacteria > Actinomycetota > AC-67 > AC-67 > AC-67 > DASWJS01. The sequence goes on from DASWJS010000002.1 coordinate 10,285, forward strand.
TTACGGAAGGACTCGAACTCGTTGTACTTGCCGACCGCGCCGAAGGCGATCCGGTCGTAGACCTCGCTGATCTTGTTGAGCAGCGTCGACGGGTTTTCCGCGACCATCACGATTCCCGGCGCGCACTCGACCGCGAGCATCGACTTGCCTCGCGAGATTCCCTTGCGCGCGTAGTCCGCCTTGTCTCGCATCAACTGCTCGGGCGAGACGTAGTAGGGCATCGGGCTCATCGGCCGCGCTCCTGCAGCAGGGACTCGGTGGCCGCCCGCAGCTCGCCGTCGTCGACCGCGGCATAGCCTTCGGCCGTCACGACCGCCACGACCGGAAAGATGCCCCGGCCCAGATCCGGCCCGCCGGTCGCCGCGTCCTCGTCGCCCGCGTCCATCAGCGCCTCGACGCACACGCGGATCGCGTCCTCGCGCGACAGGTCGCCGCGGAACCGCTTCTTGATCGTGCCGCGAGCATGGACGCCGCCCGAGCCGGTCGCGTGGTACTCGGTCTCCTCGTAGCGGCCGCCCACGGCGTCGTAGCGGAAGATCCGGCCTTCGGCCCGGCGGCGGTCGTAGCCGGCGAAGATCGGCACGACGACGAGCCCCTGCAAGGCCATCGGGAAGTTCTGCTTGATGAGCTGCGCGAGCCGGTTCGACTTCCCTTCGAGCGACAGCGACTCTCCCTCGAGCTTCTCGTAGTGCTCCAGCTCCACCTGCATGAGCCGCACCAGGTCGATCGCCGGCCCGGCCGCCCCGGCGATCGCCACGGCCGAATGCGAGTCGGCCGGGAAGACCTTCTGCATTCGCCGGTCGGCGATCGACATGCCCTCGGTCGCGCGGCGGTCTCCCGCCATCACGATCCCCGAGTCGAAGCGCAGCGCCAGGATCGTCGTTCCGTGCGGGATCTCGGGCAGGACACCGGCACGCGCGTCGTGGGTTGGCAGCAAGCCCGGATCGACCTTGCGGATGAGGTCCGCGAACGACGGGTTCGGGTCCGCCGCGAAGGCGGCCGTGGCCCAGTCGGGGCCCTCAGGGGAGCCGATCATCGCCGCTACTGCCCACCCTTTTGGACGTACGAGCGAACGAACTCCTCCGCGTTCTGCTCCAGCACGTCGTCGATCTCGTCGAGCAGGTCGTCCAGCTCTTCCTTGATCTCCTCGGCTCGCTCGGCGGTCTCGGTACTCGCCTTCTCCTCGGGCGCGCCGGACTCGTGCTCGCGGGTCTTGTGCTTCTCCTGCCGCTTCTCGGCCACGATCGCTCTCCCTTCGGGTCGTGCCGGTTCATCATACGTGCGCGTCGGGAGGGACCGCGGCGCGTCACGCGCGCAGCTCGGCGAGCAGCGCCTCCGCGGTCGTACACCGGTCGAGCAGTTCCTTGACCATCGTTTCCGTGCCCCGGAGCGGCTCCTGCATGGGGATCCGCTGGAGGGAGTCGGCGCCGAGGTCGAAGATGACCGAGTCCCACGAGGCCGCCGCGACGTCGCCCGCGAACTGGGCCAGGCACCGCCCGCGGAAGTACGCGCGCGTGTCCGGCGGCGGCGCGTCGACCGCCCGCCGGACCTCTTCGTCGCCGGAGAGCCGCTCGAGCCGTCCCTTGCGCTCCAGCAGCTTCGCGATGCCCTTGTCCCGCCGCACGTCGTGGTACTGCAAGTCGAGCATGTGCAAGCGCGGATCGTCCCAGACAAGGTCGTGGCGCTCGCGGTAGGAGTCGATGGCCTTGTACTTCGCCACCCAGTCCACCGTCGTGTCGAGCGTCATGGGGTCGCGTTCGAGCGCGGCCAGCGTCGCCTCCCACCGGCTCATGACGTCCATCGCCCACGTGGGCGCATCCGCGCGCGCCAGGTACTTCTGCGCCATCTCGTGGTAGGCCCATTGCACCTCGACCGCGCGCAGCGACCGGCCGTCCTTCAGCTCGTAGGTCTTCGCGAGGTGCAGGTCGTGCGAGATCTCGTGCAGCGCCTCGACGGGCCGGTCGAAGGCCAGGTCGTCGGCGATGGCGTCGTCTTCGATCATCATGAGCACGATCGCGGTCACGCCGGTCTTGAGGTAGGTCGCGACCTCGCTCATGTTCGCGTCGCCGATGATCACGTGGAGGCGACGGTACTTCTCCGGGTCCGCGTGCGGCTCGTCGCGGGTGTTGACGATGGGGCGCTTCAGCGTCGTCTCAAGGCCCACTTCGACTTCGAAGAAGTCCGCGCGCTGGGAGATCTGGTACGGGAAGCGATCCGGCTCGCGCCCCGGGCCCGAGCGGGCGTCCCGGTTCCCGCCGCCGAGCAGTCCCGCGCCGCAGTAGATCTGCCGCGTGACGAAGTGCGGGGTGATCTGGCGCACGATCCGAGGGAACGGGACCGCGCGCGCCACGAGGTAGTTCTCGTGCGTGCCGTAGGACACGCCCTTGTTGTCGGTGTTGTTCTTGTAGACGAGCACCTGCGTGCCGGCCGCCATCGCCTCGACGGCGCGCTCGGCCGATCGCTCCAGGATCAGCTCCCCCGCGCGGTCGTAGACGACCACGTCGCGCGGGTTCGTGCACTCCGGCGTCGAGTACTCCGGGTGCGCGTGATCCACGTAGTACCGAGCGCCGTTCGTGAGGATCACGTTCGCCAGCCCGAGATCCTCGTCGCTGACCGCGCCCGCCGGCATGGCGGTCTCGAACCCGCGCGCGTCGCGCAGCGGAGTCTCCTCCTCGTAGTCCCATCGCACCCGGCGCAGCTCCGCGGCGACGTAGGAGTTGATCAGGACCGACGAAGTCAAGACCGGGTTGAAGTCGGCCGTCGCCGGCACCGTGAGCCCGTATTCGGTCTCGATCCCCATCACCTTCGGGATCGCCACGCACGATCACCCCCTCAGCAGCGTTTCAAATCCTACCCGCCTGCCGTGCGTAGGCCCGGCTACAGGTACTGCCCGGGTGTGACGTTCTCGATCGCCCGCGACTCCCCCTTGTCGCGACTGATGAGCGTGCGCACGTACACGATCCGCTCGCCCTTCTTGCCGGAGATGCGGGCCCAGTCGTCGGGGTTCGTCGTGTTGGGCAAGTCCTCGTTCTCGCGGAACTCCTCGCGGATCGACTCCAGGAGGTCCTGCGTGCGCAAGCCCTTCACGCCCTCGGCCAGGAAGCGCTTGATGGCGTCCTTCTTGGCGCGCGCCACGATGTTTTCGATCATCGCGCCCGAGTTGAAGTCCTTGAAGTACAGGACCTCCTTGTCGCCGTTGGCGTAGGTCACCTCGAGGAACTTGTTCGCGTCGGCTTCGGCGTACATGCCCTCGACCGTCGCCTCGATCATCCGCTCGACGAGCTTCCCGCTCCCGCCGGCCGCTTCGACCTCCCCGCGGTCCAGCGGCAGGTCGTCGTCCAGGTAGATCCGCAGGATCTCGCGCGCGCCCTCGGGATCCGGGCGCTCGATCTTGATCTTCACGTCGAGCCGCCCCGGGCGCAGGATCGCGGGGTCGATCATGTCCTCGCGGTTCGAGGCGCCGATGACGATCACGTTGGACAGCGTCTCCACGCCGTCGATCTCGCTGAGGAGCTGTGGCACGATCGTGTTCTCGACGTCGCTGGACACGCCCGAGCCGCGCGTGCGGAACAGCGAGTCCATCTCGTCGAAGAACACGATGACGGGGAAGCCCTCGTCGGACTTCTCCTTCGCGCGCTGGAAGATCTGGCGGATCTGACGCTCGGTCTCGCCGACGTACTTGTTGAGCAGCTCCGGTCCTTTGATGTTGAGGAAGTACGACTTCGCACTGACGTTGCCCGTCTTCTCCGCGATCGACTTCGCAAGGGAGTTGGCCACGGCCTTCGCGATCAGCGTCTTTCCGCATCCCGGCGGACCGTAGAGCAGCACGCCCTTCGGTGGCTTGAGCCGGTGCTCCAGGAACAG
>DASWJS010000003.1:0-12527 GCA_036397035.1 Actinomycetota bacterium
GCCTTCGGCGACGGCGGGGCGCTCGACACGGTGCGCGACGGCAAGACCGGCGTGCTCTTCGCCGAGCAGACGCCGGACGCGATCATGGCTGCCGTCGCGCGCGCGGAGTCGATCGACTTCGACCGGGAACTGCTCGCCGCGCACGCGGCTCGCTTCGGCGAGGACGCCTTCTTCGAGCGGCTGACCGCCGTGGCGCGGGAGGTGATCGCGGGCTGATGCGCATCGCGTTCGTCGTGCCGAGCCTCGGTGAGCGCGAGGGGCAGGGCGGTGCCGACCTCCACCTCCTTCGCCGCGTCGCGGCCGCCGGCCACGCCGTCGACGTGTTCGCCGGCAACGCGGCGGACGAAGTCCGCGCGCTGCCGGGCGTGCGACTGTTCACGATGCCCCGCCTGCCGGCGTGGCAATTCGGCAACCAGATGCTCGGCATGGCGTGGTCGGGGCTTCGGCTGCGCCCGCGCGACTACGACCTCGTGCACGCGGACGCGGCAATGACGCCCCGGCGCGCCGACGTCGTCGCCGTGCACACGGTCACCGACCGCTGGTTGCAGATGCCGGAGGCCTGGTGGCGCGAGCCCGGCCTGCGCGGGGCGAACGAAGCGCTTGCCACGCGGGTGAAGGCGCGCCTCGAGATCGCGCACGCCAGGCGCGCGCGTGTGGTCCTGGCGAACTCGGCCATGACCACGGACGACCTGGTCGAGCGCGGGGTCGCCCGCGACCGGGTCAGGGTGCTGCCGTTCGCGGTGGACCACGAACGGTTCCGCCCGCCGACCGGCGACGAGCGAGCAGACGCGCGCGCGTCCTTCGGGATCGATCCCGGCGCGTTCGTCGTGCTGACCGTGGGGGCGCACGGCCCGCGCAAGGGTCTGCCCGCGGTGCTCGATGCGATGAGCCCGCCGCGCCCGCGCGAGCACCTGCTCGCGGTCGGCGAGCACCGCAGCGGACGGATGGCTGCCGCGGCGCGTGCGGCCGGGCTGCGCGCGTCCATGCCGGGCAAGGTCGGCGACGTCCGCGCCGCGTACTGGGCGGGCGACGTGCTCGCCTTCCCGAGCCGCTACGACGCCTTCGGGCTCGCGGTGCTCGAGGCGATGAGCTGCGGGCTGCCGGTCGTGGTCTCCCGCGAGACGGGTTCGCACGAGATCGTCGGCGATGCCGGAATCGTCCTTCCCGAGCACTCTGCCGCCGCGATCCGTGCGGCCCTCGACTCACTCGGGGCGGACGATGCCCTGCGGGCGCGCATGGGAGCGCGAGGCCGCGCGGTCGCGGAGGGGAGGAATTGGGACACAGCGGGTGAGATCGTCCTGCAAACCTACGCGGAACTTCAGCAAGAGGTGTAACGGGGCGAAAACTTACCCGACGGCATGTCGTTAGACACTGTGATGAAGAACCGAGCGGCTCCCGTGCGCGTCCTGTTCCTGGACCACGTTCCCCGGATGTCCGGCGCGGAGCAGAGCCTTGCCGACCTGGTGATCGGGCTCCAGCGCGGCCCGATCGAGCCCGTGGTGGCGCTCCCGTCCGACGGACCGCTCGCCACGCACCTGCGGGCGCACGGCGTGCTGGTTCGCAACGTGCCGATGAGCCGCAGCCTGCTCGAGACCTCACGCGCGACGCTGTCCCGCTCGCCGTTCACCGCGATCGCGCGGCTCGGCGCCTTCCTCGTCGCGTCGTACCGCATCTGGCGGCTCATCCGGCAGGTGCGGCCGGCGGTCGTACACACCAACACGCTCAAGACCCACCTGCTCGCGATCATCCCGTGCTTCCTGCGCGAGACGCCGCTCGTCTGGCACATGCGCGACATCCTTCCGAAGGGATGGCTCCGTCGCGCCGTCGCGTTGGCCGCTTCGGCGGCGTCGGTCATCGTCGTCCCGTCCCGCGCCGTCGCCGAGTGCTTCCGCAGCAACCGGCGCGTGTATCGCAAGCTCCGGCTGATCCCCAACGGGATCCGCGTCGCCGACTTCGCCGAGGCCAAGCGAGACAAGTCGATGCGCGAGGCGATGGGCGTCACGGCGAAGCAGCCGGTCGTCGGGATCGTCGGGCGCGTCGCGCCGTGGAAGGGCCAGGACGTCTTCCTGGCCGCCGCCGCGATGCTCGCGAACCGCCACCCGACCGCGCACTTCGCGGTCGTCGGCGCGGTGCTCTTCCCCGAGAACGACGTTCCCTTCGAGCGCCAGCTCCACCAGATGGTCGCAGCGCACGGTTTGCAGGAGCGCGTCACGTTCCTCGGCTGGCAGCCCGCGCCCGAGGCGATGGCCTCGATGGACGTCATCGTCCACGCGTCGAAGGAGCCCGAGCCGTTCGGCCGTACGCTCGTCGAGGCGATGGCCGCCGGCAAGCCGGTGGTTGCGGCCGCCGGCGGCGCCGTGCAGGAAATCGTGCCGCCGTCGTCCGGGTTCATCGTTCCTCCCGGCCGGCCCGAGCTGCTGGCCGACGCGCTCGACCGTTTGCTGGAGGACCGGACGCTGCGCACGCGCATGGGCGAGGCGGGCCGCGCGGTCGCCGAGAGCTTCTTCCCCGTGGAGCGCACCATCTCGTCGGTGGCGCAGATCGACGCCGCCCTCGCCAAGCGTTCGGCGCGCCGCCGGCAGCGGGTCCAGCGGATGGTGCCGTCGTGGCTGCGCGCCGCCCGCGCGAAGCGCCCGGCGCCGCCCGTGTCCGTGGAGCGTCCGATCGCGTGGCCGAAGATCGAGGCGGGTGTTCCCGATCCGATGCCGTTCGACGAAGCGGCCCGCCCGCCCGCCGCGCAGACTTCTCGGCGCATCGACTTCGACCTTCCGCCCGAAGGCGAAAGCGTCACGATCGAGATCGACGACGACGACGAGCCGGACCGCGACGTCTCCGCCGAGCCCGCGGCAACCGAGCAGACTCCCGCCGAGCCCGCGCCCGCCGAGCCGGTGCTCGAGCGTCCGGTGGCCGTCCGGCCGAACCCGGTCGTCGCGCCGGAGGTGACCGCCGCGCGCGCCACGGTCGTGCGGCCGCGCTCGCAACCACATCCGGCGCGTCCCAAGCGTTCCAAGCGCACCGCTCCGCTGCGCCGCAGCGCGCCGCGCATCGCGCCCGCCGTCACGCCCCCGGCCCCGGCGTCTCGTCCGAGCGCAGCCCCCTGGATCGAGTCCAAGCCCGTCTACGAGTTCGTCAAGCGCGCGATGGACGTTGCGATCGCGCTGACCGTGCTGATTCTCGGCCTGCCGCTGTGGACCGTGATCGCGATCATGATCAAGCTGGAGTCACCGGGCACGATCCTGTTCACCGGGACGGTCCACGGCAGGGGCGGCGCGCCGTTCACCTACTACAAGTTCCGCTCGATGCGGCGGGACGGCGACGACAAGGCGCACCGGCGCTTCATCGAACGCTACGTCCGCGAGAACGGCGGCCACGAGCACGAGGGCGAGGTCATCTACAAGCTCATGGCCGACGATCGCGTGACCGCGATCGGACGCTTCATCCGCAAGCTCTCGCTCGACGAGATCCCGCAGCTCGTCAACGTCCTTCGCGGCGAGATGTCGATCGTGGGCCCCCGCCCGCCGCTCACCTACGAGTACGAGCTGTACGACGAAACCGCCGCGCGCCGGCTCGCCGTACGTCCGGGGATCACGGGGATGCAGCAGGTATGGTTCCGCCACACGGCGTCGTTCGAGGCCAAGCTCGCACTCGATATGAAGTACATCCAGAACCGCTCGACCTGGCTGGACATCAAGCTGATCCTGCACTCCTTCCGCGCGGCGATCAGCGGCCACTAGCGCCGTGCGCGTCCTCGTCACCGGCGGCGCCGGGTTCATCGGGTCCCACACCGCGCGCGCGCTCGCGGCTCGCGGCGACGAGGTTCGCGTGCTCGACGCGCTGACCCAGCCGGTTCATCCGCCCGGCGTGTCGCCCGACCTCGGCGACGGCGTGGAGCTTCTGCGCGGCGACGTCCGCGACCCCGGCGCGGTCCAGCGCGCGCTCGAAGGCGTCGACGCCGTGCTGCACCTGGCGGCCTACCAGGATTACCTGCCGGACTACTCGACCTTCTTCAGCGTGAACGCGGCCGGCACCGCGTTGCTCTACGAGCTGATCGTCGCCGGCGACTTGCCGGTGCGACGCGTCGTGGTGGGATCGAGCCAGAGCGTCTACGGCGAGGGCGCCGCTCGCTGCGCGAGCGACGGCGTCGTCGTGCCAGGGCAGCGCGCGCCGGACGCGCTCGCGCGCGGCGAGTGGGACGTGACGTGTCCGCGGTGCGGCGGCGCGGTCGAGCCGGTCCCGACGACCGAGGACCTCGCCGAGCCGCGCAACGCCTACGGCGTGTCCAAGCTCGCGGCCGAGACGGCGGCGCTCGCGATCGGGGAGGCGAACGGGATCGAGACGGTCGCCCTCCGCTACGCGATCGTGCACGGTCCCGGTCAGTCCCCGCGCAACGCGTACTCGGGCCTGTTGCGATCGGCGTGCCTGAAGCTGCTCGGCGGAGAGGCGCCGGTCGTCTTCGAAGACGGCGAGCAGCGACGCGACTACGTGGCGGTCGACGACGTGGTCGAGGCGAACCTGCTCGCCCTGGACCACCCCGGGGCGCCGGGACGCGCGTACAACGTCGGCGGCGCGCGGTCCTGGAGCGTGCTGGAGGTCCTCGATGCGCTGTCGGCGATCGTGCCCGAGCCGCGCGCGGCCGAGCTGCCCGGGCTCTTTCGCGTCGGCGACGTCCGGCACACGATCGGAGACCTCTCGCGCCTGCGCGCGCTCGGCTGGGAGCCGAAGACGGACCTGGTGGCGACGTGGCGCGCGTACTGGGAGTGGCTCGGCGGCCTCGGCCTCGACGCGCGGATCGTGGACGGCGCGTTCGAAGCCATGAAAGAGCGCGGGGTGCTTCGGAGCTCCGGCCGCTGATCGACGGCGCGGAGTAGGCTGAGGGCTCCGAGGGCTCGCGGCTGTTCGTGGGCGAAAGGATTGCCGCAGGTGATCACCGTGGCGAGCCGCGCGCCGGCTCGTGTGTCGCTCGTCGGCGGGGGGACCGATCTCCCCGCTTATTTCGAGCGCTTCGGCGGCGCCGTCGTTTCCTTCACCATCGACCTGTACTCGCGCGCGCGAGCGGCGCCCAGGGCCGAGGACCTCGTGCTCGTCAGCGACGACGCCGGGATCAGAGAGGTGATTCCCGCGGGGTCCTATGCCAAGCGGATGCGCGAGCCGTTCATCGCCGAGGACTTCCTCGCCTACCAGAAGGCGGTGGCCGCCTACTTCGAGATGGAGCGAGGGACGCTGTCGGCTTCGAGCGAGATCCCGACCGGCGCCGGCCTCGCGTCGTCGGGCTCGGTGTGCGTCGCGCTCGTGCTGGCGGTCGCGCGCTTCGCCGGCAAGGACCTCGATCGCGAGGCGATCGCCGACGCCGCCTGCTACGTGGAGATGGACATGCTGCAGCGCGGCTCGGGCAAGCAGGACCAGTACGCGGCGGCGTTCGGCGGGCTGAACCTGATCGAGTTCTTCCGCGACGGTTCGGTGGACGTGTCGCCTCTCGCCGTCGCCGACGGCGTCCTGCACGCGCTGGAGCAGCGCATCATGCTCTTCGGCACCGGCGCGCGCCGCAGCGCGGTCGGCCCGTTGCGCGAGCAGGCCGCTCGCTCGGCGGGCGACGAAGACACCGTCCGCGCGCTCCACGCGTTGAAGGAGCTGGCCCACGATCTGCGCGACGTGCTCGAGCGCGGCGACGTCGACGCGCTCGGGCCGATGCTCCACGACGCATGGGAAGCGAAGCAGCACTTGAACTCGACGCTGCGAGGCGCGGATCTCGCACGGGCGTACGCGCGGGCGCGCGAGGCCGGCGCGGCGGGGGGAAAGCTCGCGGGGGCGGGAACCTCCGGGACGCTCATGCTGTTCGTGCCGCCGGCGGCGCGCGACGACGTGCGGGCGGCGCTCGGCGAGGAAGGCTGGGAGGAGCAGCCCTATCGCATCGACCGCGAGGGTGCGGTCGTCGAGATCCGGGAAGAGGTCGACGGTGAGCTTGCAACGCCGTAGGCCGGGCGCCGTCTTCGTGGACCGCGACGGGGTCCTGTGCAAGAACCGTCCCGACCACGTGAAGCGGTGGTCGGAGTTCGAGTTCATCCCCGGCGCGATCGAGGCCATGGCGTCGCTGACGCGCGCGCGTTTCCCGCTCGTGATCGTGACGAACCAAGCGGTGGTCGGACGCGGGCTGCTGACGATGCGAACGCTGGAGTCGATCCACGCGCGGATGGTCGACTCGCTCGCCGCCGCGGGCGCCGAGGTCTCGGCGGTCATGGTCTGTCCGCACCACCCCGACGACGAGTGCGCGTGCCGCAAGCCGAAGCCGGGGATGCTCCTGGAAGCCGCGGAGGAGCTGAAGCTCGACCTCGGGTCCTCGTTCATGGTGGGGGACCACGAGTCCGATATCGAAGCCGGGGCCGCCGCCGGGTGCGCCACGGTGCTGGTTCGGTCGGGCCGCGGCCGCTTCGCGCAGAGCGCCGCGGGCTGGGAGTCGGTCGAGCCCGACTTCGTGGCGGACGACTTGATCGACGCCGCGATCTGGATCATGGGGCAGCGAGCGGTCCGCGTCGCGGGCGGCCTGCAGCCTCGGAGGTGAAGCGATGACGACGCGAAACTTCATCATGCAGTACCTGGGCACCGTCGAGAACATCCTCAAGCAGGTCGACGCCGACCACCTGGAGGAGATCATCGACGTGATCTACACGGCCTATCGCGAGGACCGCCAGATCTTCCTGATGGGCAACGGGGGCGGCGCGGCCACCTCCATGCACTTCACGTGCGACCTGAACAAGACCGCGATCGTGCCGGGCCGCCGCCGGGTGCGTGCGATGTCGCTCACCGACAACACCTCGCTCGTCACCGCCTGGGCGAACGACACCAACTACACCAACATCTTCGGCGAGCAGCTCGTCAACTTCGCGCGCCCGGGGGACCTCGTGATCGGGTTCACGGCCTCGGGGATGAGCGTCAACATCGTCAACGCGATCGCGCTGGCGAACGAGCTTGGGTGCGACACGATCGCATTCGTCGGATTCGACGGGGGCACGGTCGGCGCGATCGCCAAGAACGTGCTGCACATCCGATCGACCTCTTACCAGCACATCGAGGACGTTCACCTGCTGCTGTGCCACGTCATCACGAACGCCCTGCAGGACCGCGCGCGGCAGGACGTGACGCTGACGACCGCCGGCGTGAGCGACGAGGTCCAGGAACGGGTCCGGCGGATCTACTACGTCCGGCAGCAGCTCGCGGCCGAGCCGTCCATCGAGCGGCGGTGGCGGATGATCCCGGACCAGGTGCGGCGCACGATCGGCTTCGACCGCGCGATGCTCTACGTCGTCGGGGACGCCGGGCTGCACATGGAGAGCGCCTACAACGTCGGCTCGATCGAGGGCGACTTGGACCTGGAGGCGGACTTGGTCGAGTGCGAGGCGGCGCGCGACCGGCGCGCGATCGCGGTGACCGAGCCCGACGGCCGGACGCCCTCATTGCCCGCCTACGACGGGCTGCGCAGCTACGCGGTCGCGCCGATCGTGCGCGACGACCGGGCGGTCGGGGTCCTCGTCGGCGGCTACCTCAATGCCGAGCGCACCGTCGGCCCGAGCGACCTGCAACTGCTCCAGATCTTCGCTTTCAACATCCGCAACACGCTGGATGACCGGACCGACCCGCTGCCCGAAAGTCCGTGGAGCCCGACCTGACCCCGAGCCGGCGCGTCCGGCTCCTGGTGGTCAACCCGTCGCCGGTCCGGGGCGGCGCGGAGGAGCTGCTGCTCGCGCTGGCGACGCGCGCGCGCACCACCGACGTCGAAGTCGCGTGCCTCGCCGGTGGGCCGTTCGTGGACGAGCTTGAAGCGGCCGGCGCGCGGGTGCGGCGTGTTCGCGCGGGACGGCTCCGCAACCTGGCGCGCTGGGCCCGCACCGTCGCACGGCTCGCACGGCTCGCGCGGCAGGCAGACGCGGTCCTGTCCTGGCAGGTGAAGGGGCACTACTACGGCACGCCTGCCGCGTGGCTGGCCCGCCGGCCCTCGGCCTGGTGGGACCATGGCATCCGGCCCGCGCGCGGCGAGCCGCGCTACCTGATCGACAACCGCCTGCCGGCGCTGCTCCGCTCGCGCACGGTCGTGTGCTCTTCGGCCGCCGCCGCGTCGCGTCACCGGCGTGGACGCGCGATCCTGCCGGGCATCGACCTCGCGCGCTACGAGCGATCCGGCCGCGCCGCCGCGCGCACGCTGCTGGGTGCGGACGGGGACGAGGTGCTCGTCGGGAGCGTCGCCCGCCTGCAGCCCTGGAAGGGCCAGCACCTGCTGATCGAGGCGATGCCCGCGATCCTTCAGGCAGAGCCGCGCGCGCGGCTCGTCGTCGTCGGCGGGACGCCGGGCGGCTTCTCCGCCGGTTACCCGGCACGACTCGAGCGGCTGGCGCGCGAGCTGGGGATCGAGGATCGCGTGCGCTTCTTCGGCCAGCGCGACGACGTGCCTGCGCTGCTGCCCGGGCTCGACGTGTTCGTGGCGGCCTCCTTCGCCGAGCCGTTCGGGCTGACCACCGTCGAGGCGATGGCCGCCGGGGTCCCGGTCGTGGCGACCGATGCCGGCGGCGTCCCCGAGATCGTCGTCGACGAGGAGTCGGGTCTGCTGGCGCCGGCCGGGGACGCGGCCGCGATCGCGCGAGCCGTGATCCGGATCCTGACCGAGGACGGGCTCGGCGCGCGCCTTGCGACCGCGGGCCGCGACCGCGCTCGGCACGACTTCGACATCTCGCGATACGTTCGGGAGACCGAAGCGCTCGTCCGGGCGCTGGCTGGGGGAGCGTGATGGATCTCGCGATCGTGATCGCGGCGTACAACCGCCGGGGCGGGCTCGAACGGGTCGCCGTCGAGTACGCCCGCGGGCTCCGCGACCGCGAGCACACGGTCACCGTCTACGCGCAGAGCGTCGCGCGCGAGTCGCTCGACGAGGGGATCACGTTCGTGCGCGTCGGCGGCTTCCGGCGCTGGATGGCGCTGCGCGCCGCGACCTTTCCGATCAAGGCAACCCACGCGCTGGACGGTAGTCACCACGACGCGATCCTTTCGTTCGGCTCGGCCGTCCGCCGTCCGGCGGTCGTGCGCATGCCCGGCGCGCACCGCTCGTGGTGGGAGTTCGCGAACGAGGCTTGGCCCGCGACGACGGTGGACGGGCTCCGGCGCCGGCTGAACCCGTTCCACCGGATCACGCTCGCGTGGGACAAGCGCGTGCTCGGGCGGGGGATGCCCAAGGCCGTGCTGGCGGCCGGCGCGTGGGCGGCCGAGGACATCGAACGGTTCTACCCTGCCGTGCGCGGGCGCGTCCGCGCGCTCGCCGACGGCGTGAACATGGAGGAGTTCTCGTTCGACGAAGCGGGGCGCGCGCGCTTGCGCGCGCGCTGGGGCGATCGCCCGATCCTGTTCACGCTCGCGACGGAGCTTCGCCGCAAGGGGCTCGGCACGATGCTGGAGGCCTTCCGCCGCGTGCTCGACGAGATGCCGGGCGCGCTGCTGGTGGTGGGGGGCAAGGTCCCGGCCGAGGACGTTCGCGCGCTCGCGACCCAGCACCGCGTGCTCGGGTCCGTGCGCTCCGTGGGCTTCGTGCCCGACGACGAGCTGCGCGCCGCCTATTCCGCCGCCGACGCGCTGCTGTTCCCGACGCTGTTCGACCCGTGGGGCCTGCCGGTGATCGAGGCGCTCGCGTGCGGGACGCCGGTCGCGGTCTCCGCGCGCGCCGGCGCGGCGGGTTCGGTCCGCGACGGCGAAACCGGGACGGTCATCGCCGAGCCGAGGGACGCCGTGCAGGTGGCCGCCGCGGCGGCGCGCGCGCTGCGGCTCGGGCCCGACCGCGACGCCGTTCGCGCCTCGATCGAGCACCTCGCATGGCCGACGATCGTGGCCGAGCTGGAGCGAATCCTGATCGAGACGACGGGGTAGGGATGCGGGCCCTGTTCGTCGCGCCCACCCTGCCGACGCCGGGATCAGGCGGGCGTACGAGGCTCACGTCGATCACGCGGTTGCTGGCCGAGCGTCACGACCTGCATCTCGTCGGGTACACGGCCGAGGATCAATCGCCGGACGAGAACCCTTATCCCGGCGCGGCGCTGCCGCCGCCGCCGCTTCCTCCGCGGCCGGCCGGCCTCGCCGGCGCGCTTCGCTTCTATCGCGAGCGCCTGACGACCACGCTCCCGGCCTTCGTCTCCTACCTCGCCCACCCCGCCATGCGCGCCGCGATCGTGCACGAGATCGCGCGGTTCGACCCCGACGTCGTCCAGGTCGAGACGACGGAGATGGCCCATTACCTGCGCTGGATCCCGCGCCGTCCCGTGCGCGCGCTCGACCTGCAGGACGTGGCATCGCGGTGGTTCGCGACCGTCGTCGCGCAGGACCAGACGCGCAAGGAGCGCGCGCTCAACCGGCTCGAGCTGCTGAAGGCGCGGCGCTACGACGCTCGCTACGCGCGCATGCCCGACATCGTCTTCTCCGTGAGCGAGGAGGAGCGATCCTTCCTGCGAGCGCACGCCGGCGTCGAAGCGGTCCCGGTGCCCAACGGCGTGGACACCGAGGCCTTCGCCCCGCTGCGCGGCGTCGAGCCCGACCCGGCGAAGCTGGTCTTCGTGGGACCGCTGACGTACGTGGCGAACCGCGACGGGCTCGGCTGGTTCGTCGAGCAGGTGCTGCCGAAGGTGCTCGCCGAGGATCCGGCGGTGCGGCTCGACGTCGTGGGGACACCGGTCGAGGTTTCCTGGCCGGACTCCGTGCGGCTGCTCGGCCGCGTCGAGGACGTCCGCCCGCACGTAGCCGGCGCGGCGATCGGCATCGTGCCGATCAGGATCGGCAGCGGCACGCGGTACAAGATCCTCGAAGCTCTGTCGATGGGGAGCGCGGTGGTGTCCACGTCGCTGGGCGCCGAAGGGTTGGGAACCGTGCACGGCACGCACCTTCTGCTCGCCGACGACGCCGGTTCCTTCGCGGACGCCATCCTGGAGCTGCGCCGGTCGGCGGAGCTTCGCGCGCGGCTCGGCGCGGCCGGGAGGGCTCACGTCGCCGAGCACTTCGACTGGCGTCCGCTCGTCGAGCGAATCGAGGACGCGTGGACGGGCGCGCGCGAACGGCGCGGGCACCCGTGAGCCTGCGCGTCGGCGCGAAGGCCCGCCGGTAGCCTGGACCGAACATGCGGATACTCGCGCTCAGCCATGCCGCGGTCGTGGACGTGAACCAGGAGCCGTTCCACGAGCTGGCGCGCGCGGGTGCGGACGTGACGCTGGTCGTCCCGAAGGCGCTCGACACCGACATCCGCGGCCGGGTGGAGCTGGCCGAGCTGCCGGGCTTCGCAGGGGAGCTGGTCGGCCTCGACGTTGCGATCGGCGGCTTTCGCAAGGTGCTCGGCGGGCAGCGCGGGATCCACCTGATCGTCTACCACGGGCTGGGCGAGGCGGTGGAGCGCGCGCGGCCGGACCTGGTCTTCGTCGAGGAGGAGCCGTACTCGGCGGCGGCGTTGCAGGCCGCGCGTGCCGCGGGGAAGGTACGCGCGCCGTTCGTGGTTCACGAGAACCAGAACATCGTGCGCGTCCTGCCGCCCCCGTTCGAGGCGATGCGCAAGGCCGTCCTTGCGCGCGCCGGCGGGGTGACCGTGCGCAGCAAGTCCGCGGAGTTCCTCGTGCGCGCGCTCGGCTTTGGCGGCCCGATCGGACCGTTCCCGCACGGCGTCGACCCGAGCCGCTACGAGTCGGCCGCTATCGTGGACCTGCCGGCCCCGGTGATCGGCTTCGTCGGGCGGCTCGTACCGGAGAAGGGCCTCATCGACCTCATCGTTGCGATCGAGCAGGCCGGAACGGGTTCGCTGCTCGTGGTGGGCGACGGCCCGCAACTGGAGGCGGCGCGCGAGCGGGCGCACGCGATCCCGTCGGTCTTCACCGGCGCGATCCCGCACGAGGACGTGCCCGCGTGGTACGGCGCGATGGACGTCGTGGTCGTGCCGTCGCGGACCACCGAGACCTGGATGGAGCAGTTCGGACGCATCGTGATCGAGGCGAACGCGGCTGGAAAGCCGGTCGTCGTCACCAGCTCGGGCGAGCTGCCGCACACGGTCCAGGCGACGGGCGGCGGGCTCGTCGTGCCCGAGGGCGACGTCGGCGCGCTCGCGGACGCGATCGCCGCGCTCACGCGGGACGCCGGCCTTCGCGAGCGTCTCGGCGCGGCCGGCCGGGCCGCCGTCGCCGAGCGCTTCACGCCGCGGGCGATCGCGCGGGAGCTGCTGGGGTTCCTGGAGGGGATCGCGAGATGAGGATCGTGCACCTCGCCCGGTACGGGAGCGTGCGCGGCGGGGCCGAGTCCTACGTGGCCGCGCTTTGCGAGGGCCAGCGGGCGGCCGGTCACGACGTCGCGTTGCTCTACGCGCGCGAGCCGGACGCCCGCCGGCCCGAGGTCGCCAGCGGCGCGCTGCTGGGCGGGCTCGACGACGCGGACGGCTCGGCGGGGGAGCGGCTGGACGCGGCGCTGGCCGCGCGGGCGCCCGACGTCGTCCACGCGCACCTTCCCGACGTGGCGTGGGTGGCGCCGCG
>DASWJS010000004.1:0-34207 GCA_036397035.1 Actinomycetota bacterium
CGCAGGCGACGAACGAAGGGGGAGAACCACCATGGCCGAGCACCGTTCTCACGCGCGCACGCGCACCCGGCGGGCCCGAACCGCCTACGTAGTCGCAGGACACTGCGCGATGCTCGTGCTGCTGTTCGGCCAGGGCCAGGCCCGCGCCGCCCAGGCCCTCGTCACGATGACCCAGAATTGGGACGTGCTCCCCGAGGCCCGGACCGGCATCCTCACCGACACCACGATCCCGATCGAGCGCGGCATCCTTCCCGGCGCCACGGCCGCGATGGACCCCGCGCCGCAGGCCACCTTCGAGGTCGTCGCCCGGCAGACGAACGCCACGCCCGGCACGACCTGGAACGTGTGGCTCGCCGACGCCGCGGGCAACTCCATCGCGATGGTCTCCATCCCTTCGACGGCGACGACCTTCTCCGTGCGCTGGGCAACCTTCCCATGGCCCTCGGCCGATACCGAGCTTGCCGCGATCCACGCCGTGCGCTTCACCGGCGCCGGCGGCATCATCGACATCCGCAAGGTGACCCTTCGCCTCGTGCAAACCGGCACGATCGCAAAGACCCAGGCCCGCTTCCCCCTCGGCGCGCGCACCGAGGCGATCACCGCCTCCTCCTGGACCGACCTTTCAGACGGAGCGAACTACCTCTACCCGACGGACTATCAGGAGGACGGAACGGGTCCCTATCACCCGGCCTTTGACCCCGCGCCTTCGGTCAAGCTCCGTGCCTCGGGAACCCCCTGCGGGCTGCAGGTGCGCCTCGTCCGAGCGATCGTGGACTCGAACGGCGAAGAGACCGGGATCGCCGCCGTGGCGAACTCCGAGATCGAGCTGACGAACGCCGGCGGCTCGGTGTATTCCCCTTCGCTCTCGCTCGTCAAGGGAGGCGTCTACCGCCCGCAGGTCAGAAAGGTCTCCTGCGCCGGAGCCGCCCCCACCGGCACCATCACGTCCATCGACCTTGAGCTGTCGCAGTCCAGCAGCCACCCCGACGGGATCGCCCGCACCGTCGGCTATTACCCCTCGCTCTCTGACGGCGTGGACGTGGACCTCACGAACCAGAACGTCCCGCTGAACTTCCGCTTCCGCGCGCCACAGCGAAACGTGCCGAAGGCAACCGGGGCCTGGGCCGTCTCGGCCAAGCGCGTCACCGGCACCGGAAGCTATTCGGTCGGGCTTCACAACCACCCCCGCGCCGAGCAGGTGCCCCTGTCCGCCCCGATCCTTGACTACACGATCGGGGGTACCTCGCAGTTCAACTTCCAGGTGAACGAAGTCGAGTCCCTGCCGGCCGCGGGCGACGAGCTGGACACCGTGGTCAGCCCCGCCGCCGGCACGAGCGTTCACGCATGGTCCTCCTACCTGCAGGTGAACTATCGCCTGGCCGACCTCGACGCCCCGGTCCTGACGGTGCCCTTCTCGGCCACGCAAACCCATATCTCCCCGGGCGTGAGTCCGGGGGCGAAGGACTCGGTCACCTTCAGCGCGACCCTGTGGGACTTCTCGGCGATCGACTGGGACGTCGAGGTCAGAAATGCCTCCGGCTCGCTCGTCGCGACCGGCTCGGGCACCGCGACCGCGCAGACCGCCGCGCCGATCTCCTGGACCTGGGACGGCAGGGACTCCTCGGGCACCGTCGTCGCCGACGGCACCTACACCGCGCGCCTCATCGCGACGGACCTTCCCGGCAACGTCAACGACACCGCGACCAAGACCGTCGTGGTCGACACCGTGGCGCCGGTCGTGTCGAGCTTCGCCTCAAACGTCGCCCGCTTCGGGCCGAACTCCTCGCCCAACGCCGCGACGTTCAGCGCGAGCGTGAACGAGCAAGTCGCGTGGTCCCTTTCGATCGCCAAGGGCGCTTGGTCGAGCACCTTCACCGGCTCGGCGAACGCCACGAGCCCGGTCTCCAAGGTCTGGAACGCCGTGCCCAACGGCGGCGACGGCACCTACACCGCCACGCTGACCTCGACCGACCTCGCCGGCAACCCGACGATCAAGACCGCGAGCGTGATCTACGACGCGACGGGCCCGGTCGTGACCAACTTCGTGCGCTCGAACCCCGCCTTCAGCCCGAACGCCGACGGCTCGAAGGACACCACGACGATCAGCGCGACGCTGACCGATTCATGGACCCCGATCTCCTGGACGTTGCAGATCAAACAGGGCTCGACCGTGGTCAAGACGGCGAGCGGCACCGGCAACGTTTCCTTCACGTGGGACGGCACGAACACCGCTGGCGACATCCTCGCCGACGGCTCTTACACCGCGCACCTCACGGCGACCGATGCGGGCAATAACGTTCGCACCGCGAGCCCGCTCGCGATCACCGTCGATACGGTCGCTCCGCTCGTCGGCGGGCTGATTCCAGAAGACGGCTCGATCACGACGTTCTCGCAGGTGCCGCTCTTGTTCAAGGCAAGAGATGAGGGAACCTCGATCGAGGGCTCCTCCGTGCGCTTCACGCTCACGAACGAAACGACCGGTGGCGTCACGACCTTCCAGGCTCCCTCCGGCGCCTCATACAACGCGAGCACGAGATGGGCCTCGAGCGCATGGTGGACCATCCAGAGCGGGAACGACTATCACATCGAAGCCGAGATCAAGGACGTTGCCGGCAACAAGAGCCTCCTTCGCCAAACCCCCTACAGCCAGGGGGGCGGTTTCCGGAGAGCGACGGAGAGCGTCGGCGCTTCACAGGCCTCGATCCCGCGGATCAAGTGCCAGGTCTCCGGCACGGTGCAGGGCGGTGTGCGCCAAGTCAGCTGTCCGAACGCCGTGCTGCTCGTCGAGCCGAGCGCCGTCACGCTCCAGACGCCGCGGAAGGCCGGCCTCGGCATGATCCGCCACCTTGTCCCGCTCACCGGCGCGACGATTGAGTGGGCGCCGCCGACGGTCGGGGGCGTGCCGCCGGTGTTCACCTCGATCCCGGCTCCGACGCAGTCGGGTGCCTCAGGCTGGTTCGAGCGGCAGGTCTACATGCACTATGACGTGCCCAAGCAAACGCCGATGCCGACGAGCTTCCAGGCGCGGCAGCGCCTCGGCCTGGAACTCGGCTCGCTGGTGAGTTCGGTGCCGGCCGTCGCGGACCAGGCTTACCTCGTCATGGCGGGTCAGGCGACCGTCGGCGAACTCGCCGCCTGCGCGAACCCGCACGAGCTGAGCGGCTGCAACCCGAGTCCGGTGCTCGGTTCCACCCGCGTCTACGTCGAGCCCGACGGTGCGCCTCACAAGCAGTCCTGCGACGCGATCATCAGCCACAAGCAGCCGCTGTCGGTTACGCCGGGACAGAACCTTGCGATCAGCTTCCAGGTTGACGGCACGGACTTCGCGGCGGCCTCGCTTCCAGAGGTGACCTACTCGGTCGGCCTTGCCGCACCGCAGACCGTCCCGGCATCCTCGACCGGCGGCAACGGCTACAGCGCGACGATTCCGGCAAGCGCGCTCGCGAACGGCAAGACGCTCGACTACACGATCGAGGTCGAGGGAACATTCGACACCGTCGCCTGCGCTCCGCTCGCCGTCGCGCACCTGCCCTCGATCGGCAGCTTCCACGCCTACATCGGCGACCTTGAGGACGACGCAGCCTGGCACTCAGTTCTGCTGGCGGGCTACCTCGCCGCCGTCCAGCCCGGAAACATCGGCTTCGACATGGACGAGATTTGTCCAGTGTGGTTTTCGGGAACCGACCCTTGCGACTACTTCGATCCCCCGGGGACGGCGAGCATTCCGGAGGTCCACCTCAACCTCCCCGTTCCCGATCCGGTGGCGGACTCCTGCGCGATCGAGTTCCAGCCCGGCGATGCGCAGGACTACGTCAGAGCCTATGACGGCGGCTACCTTCGCGACGGCAGGTTCACCACGACACGGTTCGACGAGTGGCCGGCGTACGGATGGAACGCCTATCTCGTCGACGTGTCGGCGGCAGCATGGCCGAATCCGGTCGATCAAGTGGCTCGCGTGAACCGCTTCTCCGACGTGGGCTGGCACTGGACGTCGGTCCCGGGCGACTATCGCGCTTCAATCGCGATCGAGCTTGAGCTTGACGGCTCGCACACCGTCGAGGCGTTCGGCACCGGGGGCTTCTCGCTCGGGCCTTTCAACGTCGGCGGTGATGTTGAAACCCTCGCACGGACAGCCTTGAGACTAGTACGAGCGCGCTTCGACAACAATAACAAGCCGATTCCTGGCACAGAACGGGATACCGGTGTTCTCATCCCGGACGCGGATCGAGAAGAGACGAGGGCGGGCTCTACCGGACTCCTGCCGAGCTATCCCGAAATAAGCAGGGACACGAGCAGGCGTGCCTTCCTGGTCCTTGACGATGAATACATCCCACCGACGACCTACCTGGGGTACTTCCTGCGGGCTGAGTTCATCGCCGAGGTTCGTACAAGCGGGACCGCCGTCGGGGGAGCGGAGGCGGACTACTATGACCCCGATGACCACTCGGCGGAAGTCAACAATCTCCGGTCGCCATCGATCAGGATCGTTCCGCACGATTGCTAACGCCATGACACGAGGCCTGCGACGATCTCCGGACTGGCCCGTCATGCTCGGGCTGTTGCTGGTGCTCGCTGCGCTCGTTGCGCTCGTTGCCTGCGACCGGCCGGCGCCCGGCCCAAGCAGGCTCACCCCTCCGGTCGCAACCTCGCAGGCGGCGATCGACCGAGAGATCGACGCCGTCCTGGCGGTTGACTCCTACGTCCTGGAGGGCTCTCAGGCAGCCAGCGCGCGCGCGCTGCTCGTCGTCGAGCACGACCAGCGGTTCCTCGTGGCGCGCGAGATTCGTACGGAGGACGGCACACGACACCTCGATCGGTTCTGGGTGGGCCAGGTCGAGGGCGGGTGGAACGTCCTTGAGGAAGACTACGGCGAGACGCCGGTGTGTGACGATCCACGAGGCGCAGTGATCACCTTTGATGCCCCCCTTTGCTTCATCGCCGTTCTACCGCTCGATAGCGTCCGTCTGGAGGTCCGCTATTGGCGCAGCGACAAAGTCTCAGTCGGCCCAGCCAACGAAGGTGTGGGCATCGTCTTCCTGGAGGCAGGAGAGGAGATGCTGTCCTGGACCGCGATAGACGAGGACGGTCGGGTTCTTGAGGAATTCAGCGAAAGAACCGGATTCAGCGAACCGGAGCGATGATTCCCTGGTGACGAATACATCTATCTCCGCGCGGAGTTCATTGCCGAGGTGCGCACGAGCGGATGGCGGTGTGGGCGCGGAGGCGGATTATGACTCCGATGACCACTCGGCGGAAGTCAACAATCTCCGGTCACCGTCGATCCGGATTGTTCCGCCCGACTGCTAGGCGGAGACGAAGCTTGCGACAGTCTCCGGCTCGGTCGGCGGTGCTTCACGAGGCGCAAACGAGCCGTGGTGCACGCGGCTCGTTGTTCCCCGTCATGGGGCCGACGGCGGTCCGTCGCGAGGGCTGATTGACACGGGGGTGGACAATCCTGGCGCCAGAGACAACCAGGAGCCGGTTGTGAGAGTGATGGAAGGTGTGGACCTTGTTGCCCCGGCCCGGGTCACCGGCCTGACGCCCGCCGGCGAGCGGCTCGCGCGCGTTGAGGCGTGGTTTCAGTCCGAGCACGCCTCGCTGCTGCGCCTCGCGGTCCTGCTGACCGGAGAGCTGCACGCTGCCGAGGACATCGTCCAGGACGCGTTCCTGCGCCTGCACCGTCGCTCGAAGCAAGGGCCGATCGATGACGTCGCGCCCTACGCGCGCGCGATCGTGGTGAACCTTGCGCGGACCCGGTTCCGGCGGCGACAGCGGCTTCAGGACGGTCCCGTGCCGGAGGGATCGATCGATGGCCACGACGGCGCGGCCGGGGACCGGGATGAGATGTGGCGGGCGCTCATGGAGCTCTCGGCCCGCCAACGCGCCGTGATGGTGCTCCGCTACTACGAGGACCTGAGCGAGCAACAGATCGCGCAGGTGCTCGGAACGAGCACAGGAGCGGTCAAGAAGTATGCCGACCGCGCGCGAACGCGGATGCGGTCGCTGCTTGCAGAAAGGAACCGTCTATGAGCTTCGAGGAGGAACTGAAAGGCAGTCTCACGCGCCACGCGGCGCTCGCCGAGCACTCCGTAATGGACTGGCCGCGCGTGTCCGGCCACATCCGGCGGACCTCGCGAGCACGGACGCTCGCGTCGCTGCCGCTGGCGCTCGCGCTCGCCGCCGCCTCCGTCGCAGGCGCGCGGATGATCGATCGCGCTCCCTCCTCGCTCGTCGCCGGCGGCGGCCCGGTGGATTCCTTCGTCTACACCGTCCGGCGACAGAATCCGGAGAAGGACAGGCTGCTTGCCTCGATGCGGGTCGAGGTCGACCGCTCGGCGTCGTACCGCCGCTTCGTCAACGAGCTTGACGTTGAGGCCCTCCCGGACCTGCCGGGCCTTGAGGCCCCCGTGGCCGCCGGGGACGCGCCTCCGTCCGGGGTCCCGCTGCGGATGCCGACCGAACTCGTCGTCGCGGGCGACGTCGTCTACGCCCGCGTCAAGCCCGAGGCCGCGATCGAATGGATCGCCGCCCCCTACACGGGGCCAGCCCCCCCTCCGCACTTCCAGGTCGGACTCGAGCCGGACCATGAGTATGGTTCCGCGGCGTTCGATTGGGGGTCCCACGCGGGCTTCGACCCGGCCACCATGCGAGCGGCGCTCGAACAGGACGGGTCCCTCGAGGCCCTCGGCGCAGCGACCGTCGATGGGCGGGCCGTGACGAAGAATCGCTTTCACCTTGACCGTGATCGGGCGGTCGAGGCTCGACTGGCGTCCCTGCCGGACGATCAGCGGTTGCGGCACCTGATCGACTTCCTGCGCCACGAGCTGGACGCGCAGCAGGCGTGGCCGGAGGACGCCGAGGCCGAGGTGGCCGAGTCCGAGGAGCCGCGTCGGCGCCTGGCCATCGAGGCCTACGTCGCCGAGCACCTCGAGGAGTTGATCGAGGTCCTCGGAGGCCGCGACTACGTCGATCCGCTGGCGGCCGACTGGACCCGCCGGGCCGTCGCCGAGGCCGTCGGGGAGGACTACGACATGGACCTGCTGGTCTGGATCGACGATGAGGATCTCGTCTGGCGCATGGTCGAGGACCGACGACCCCTCGGCGGCTGCTCCGATGCCGACAAGGATTTCTGCGAGCCGCCCTGGGTGGACATCACCACGACCGAACTGGTGTCGGTGGGCGACCCGGTCTCGACCGCTGTGCCCGATGAACGCTCGGTGCGATACGTCGATTCGGTGCCGACGGGGTGGATGGGCGCCTAAGCGCGGGACGCGTCGAGCACCGAGGATGCCTCCGAGTAAGGAGGACTCTCGCGGGGCGGAAAGCGGGTCGACGCTCCGCAGGCGCCCGCATACGCTTCGCGTCCATGCTCGCCAAGCGGATCATCCCGTGTCTGGACGTCGATGCCGGGCGCGTGGTCAAGGGCATCCGGTTCGTGGACATCCGCGACGCCGGCGACCCGGTCGAGATGGCCGCGGTCTACGACGCCGAGGGCGCCGACGAGCTGGTGTTCCTGGACATCACCGCCTCCAGCGACCGGCGCGACACGATGATCGAGGTCGTGCGCGAAACAGCCGAGCAGGTCTTCATCCCGCTCACCGTCGGCGGCGGCGTCCGCAGCGTGGAGGACGTCCGCAGGCTCCTGCGCGCCGGCGCCGACAAGGTCGCGATCAACACGGCGGCCGTACGCGACCCCGGTGTGCTGCGCGCGGCGACGGAGGCGTTCGGCGCGCAGTGCATCGTCGTCGCGATCGATGCTCGCCGGAACGACGCGTCCTGGGAGGTCGTGGTGGAGGGCGGGCGCACGCCGGCGGGGATCGACGCGGTCGAATGGGCCGCCCGCGCGACCACCGAGCTGGGCGCGGGCGAGGTGCTGCTCACGAGCATGGACCGCGACGGCACGAAGGACGGCTACGACCTGGCGCTGACGCGCGCCGTGGAGGACGCCGTGCCGGTGCCGGTCATCGCCAGCGGCGGCGCCGGCACGCCCGAACACTTCGCCGAAGCGCTCGGCGTGTGCGACGCGGCGCTCGCGGCGAGCGTGTTCCACTTCGGGGAGATGCGCATCGGCGAGGTGAAGGATCGCTGCCGCGCACGCGGGCTCGTGATGCGGTGAGCGAGCGGCTGGAGGTCGACGCATACCGCGTCTTCTCTTCCTTCTACGACCAGTGGTCGGCGGAGATGACCGAGGACGTCCCGTTCTACGTGGCGCGCGCCCTCGCGGCCGGGGGCCCGGTGGTCGAGCTGGGCGCCGGCCAGGGCCGGGTCGCGATCCCGATCGCGCAGGCGGGGCGACCCGTGATCGCGGTCGAGCCGTCGGACGCGATGCGCACGGAGGGCGAGCGCAGGGCGGGGACGGCCGGCGTGGCGGATCGCATCACGTGGGTGAAGGGCGTGATGCAGCGCTTCGTCGCCGAACCGGCGGTCGAGCTGGTGATCATCCCGTTCCGATCGTTCCTGCACCTGCTCACGACGCGGGAGCAGCTCGCGGCGCTCGGCTCGATCCACGCGTCGCTCGTCCCGGGCGGGCGGATGATCTGCAACTTCTTCACGCCCGACCCGGCCGTGATCGCCGCCTACGACGGCGTCCGCCGGCACCAGGGCGAGTTCGTCGACGACGCCGGACGCCGGTGCGAGATCTGGGCGATCTCTCGCTACGCGGTCGCGGATCAGGGCGTGCGGCTCGAAGCGGGGCTGGACGTCTACGACGGCGAGCGGCTCGTGGACACGATCACCTCGGAGATGCGCGCTCGCATGGTCTATCGCTACGAGTTCGAGCACCTCTTGGCGCGCACCGGCTTCGAGGTCGAAGCCCTGTACGGTGGATTCGACGAGCGTGCGTACGGACCGGGGCCCGACGAGATGGTGTGGGTGGCGAGGAGACCATGATCGAGGAATTGACCTACGACCAACGCGGCTTGATCCCCGCCGTCGTGCAGCAGCACGACACCGGGGAGGTGCTGATGGTCGCGTGGATGAACGCCGAGTCGCTGCGGCGGACGCTCGACACCGGGACGACGTGGTTCTGGAGCCGTTCCCGCGGGGAGTTCTGGAACAAGGGCGCGACGTCGGGCAACGTCCAGCAGGTCAAAGAGGTCCGGTACGACTGCGACGGCGACACGTTGCTGGTCAGGGTGGACGCCGCGGGACCCGCGTGCCACACGGGCGAGCGCACCTGCTTCTACCGATCCGTGACCGCCGAGCGTTCTTGACTGCCATGGACTGCGTTCCTAGGGTCTGACCGCCCGCGAGCGAGGGAGAGAGTCTGATGCGACGACGAATCGCCATGGTGGCAGGCGCGGCCGCCGTCGTCCTCGTGACGAGCGCGCCCGCCTACGCGACCATGGAGCCGCCGAACGCGATCGGCTGCCACGGGTCGGCGACCATCACGGGCGAGGACGGCACGTTCGAGATCGACTCGGACGACGACCTCGCCGTGATCCCGTCGTCCGGCTCGGCCGCATGGGAAGGGTCGATCACCACGGTCACCCACGACCACGCCGGCGAGGTGTGGGCGGACCTCGGACTGGAGTTCGGACCGATCGACCTCAACCCCAGCATCGGGAGCTGGGGCGAATCCGAAAACGCCAAGGACGAGAGCATGAGCAGCGGCGTCAAGGAGATC
Source organism: Actinomycetota bacterium (assembly GCA_036397035.1). Lineage (GTDB taxonomy): Bacteria > Actinomycetota > AC-67 > AC-67 > AC-67 > DASWJS01. The sequence goes on from DASWJS010000004.1 coordinate 9,626, forward strand.
CCGAGCTTCGTGAAGAACCTGCCGCCGCTGCTGATCACGATCAGAGGGTTCCACGAAGGCGACGAGGGTCGCTGCGACGGATTCGTCGCGGTGGACTTCGACGGCAAGCTGTTCGGTCCGGTGGCGCTGGGCGTCCACGGCGCGACCATCCTGACCGCGCTCATGCTCGCTTCGGCCGCCCGAGCCAGGAAGGTGCTGTGACGATGCGCGGTCATCCCGTCCGTGGTGCGATCGCCGGGCTCTTCTTCGGTCTCTTCCTCGGGCTCGAGCTGATGATGTTCAAAGTCTTGACGCTGGGGCGAACCTCGACGGTGTTCCTGCCGCTGCTGTTCATGGTCCTGGGTATCGTCATCGGGCTCTGGGCGCCGCTCGGCCGGCGGAGGACGGCGGCAGCGCCCCTGCCCCCGCCCCCCGCGCCGCCCCCGCCCGCCGCGCCGCCCGCCGACGGCGGCTAGATGACGGTTCGCCCGTCGCGCGAGGAGTTCGTGGCCCTGGCGCGCGAGTACACCCTCGTCCCCGTCTGGCGCGAGGTCCTGGGCGACCTGGAGACGCCGGTCGGCGTGTACCGCAAGCTCGGCGCGAGTCCGAACTCCTTCCTGCTGGAGTCGGTCGAGCAGGGCGAGCGCTGGGGGCGCTATTCCTTCATCGGGATCGACCCGTTCAGCGTCCTGTCGAGCCGGCAGGGCAGCGTCACGGTCGACGGCCTCCCGTTGCCGGGCGCCGAGGACGCGCCCGACCCGCTGACCGCGCTCGAGCGCGCCCTGGCCGGCTTCCGCGCGCCGAGCCTGGAGGGCTTGCCGCCGCTGCACGGCGGCGCCGTCGGCTACGTCGGGTACGACATGGTCCGCTACGTCGAGCGGCTCCCGCAGACGACCGAGGACGACCTGGGCCTGCCGGAGATGTGGCTGCTGTTCACCGGGACGCTGCTCGTCTTCGACCACCTGCGCCAGCGCGTGTCGGTCATCGTGAACGTCGTGACCGGCGCGGACCCGGGCGCGCAGTACGACGACGCGGTGGCTCGCGCGGAGGCGCTGGTCGCCGCGCTCGGGGTCGCCGCGCTCGGGGCCGCCGCGCCCGGACCGAGCGGGCTCGACGCCCCCGGGATGACCGGCGACATCGACGGCGTCGAGAGCAACATGACGCCCGCCGAGTTCGCGGCCGCGGTGGCGACCGCGAAGGACAAGATCGCCGCGGGCGAGATCTTCCAGGTCGTTCCCTCGCAACGCTTCTCCATGCGAACCGGCGCGGACCCGCTCGACGTCTACCGCGTGCTCCGCCTGATCAACCCGAGCCCCTACATGTTCTTCCTGCGCTTCGACGACGTGGCGATGGTGGGCTCCTCGCCCGAGCCGCACCTGCGCGTCTTCGGGCGCGAGGCCACCATCCGTCCGATCGCGGGAACCCGCCCGCGCGGGGTGACCGAGGAGGAAGACCTCGCGCTCGAACGCGACCTGCTCGGCGACGAGAAGGAGCGAGCCGAGCACGTGATGCTCGTGGACCTCGCGCGCAACGACCTCGGGCGCGTCTGCGCGCCGGGGACGGTTCGCGTTCCGGAGCTGATGAGCGTCGAGCGCTACTCCCACGTGATGCACATCGTCTCGAGCGTGACCGGCACGCTCGCCGAGGGCACCACCGCCTTCAACGCGTTCAAGGCGTCCTTCCCGGCGGGCACGGTGAGCGGCGCGCCCAAGATCCGCGCCATGGAAATCATCGACGAACTCGAGCGAACCCGGCGCGGACCGTACGCGGGCGCCGTCGGCTACTTCGACTTCGGTGGCAATATCGACACGTGCATCGCGCTCCGCACCGGCTACCTTCGCGGCGGCTCGGCCTACGTGCAGGCCGGCGCGGGGATCGTCGCCGACTCCGTGCCCGACACCGAGGAGCAGGAGACCCGCCACAAGGCGCGGGCCTTCCTGGCCGCCGTGCGGGCGGCCGAAGCGCTGTCGCGCTGAGTCTCCTCGCCTGCGCGCTGCTCGCGCTCTGGGCCTGCACGCCGGCGGGAACGTCCTCACCGAGCCCGTCCGCGTCCCCTTCGGCACCGCCGCCGTCGCCGTCGCTCCCACCCCGCGCCGGGATCGCGTTCCAGGCGTGGCGGGCGCTGGAGGACGTCGAGCTGCTCGCCGGCGAGATCGGCGTGCGCGAGGCGACGAGCCCGGCGTACCGGCGCGCGGCGCGAGCGGTGCGGGATCGCTTCCGCTCGCTCGGCTACCGCACCGCGGTGCAGCCCGTGCCGATCGTCGCCGGCGCGAACGACGACATCCCGGTCGAGGCCGGCGTGACGCTCAACGTGATCGCCACGCCGCCCGGGTATCGGCCGTGGAAGGCGCACACGGTCGTCGGCGCTCACCTGGACACCGCGCCCGACGCGCCGGGCGCGAACGACAACGCGAGCGGCGTCGCGGCGGTGCTCGAGCTGGCGCGGCTCGCCGCAGGCCACGAGATGCGCCTTCCTTCGGTGTTCGTCGTCTTCGGCGCCGAGGAACGGCGTCTGCTGCCGAGCGGCGAGCGGCTCCGCTACCAGGGCTCGGCGGCCTACGTGGAGTCGCTGTCGCGGCGCGAGCGCCGCGCGATCCGGGGGATGCTCAACCTCGACATGATCGGCAACGGCGACGCGGTGCACGTCCTGGGCGCCGGGTCGTTCAGCCGGTACGTGCTCGCGCGAGCAGAGCGAGCCGGCATCCCGGCCCGCGCCGACGCCTCGTTCTTCTACAGCGACCACCTTGCCTTCGCCGAGCGCGGCGTCCCCGTCGCGTGGCTGTGGGCGGGCGAGCACGCGACCCTGCACACGCCGTCGGACGTCCCGCGCGTGGTCGAGCGGGGGATGCTCAAGCGCGCCGGCACGCTCGCGCTCCGCGTGCTCCTCGGCTACCGGGGCTGACTATCATCGCCACACGTTGACTTCGTTCCTGGACGCGATCGTGGCCTCGCGAAAGGCCGAGGCCGGCCGCGTGCGGGCGGCCGGAGGGGTGGCGGCGCTGGAGCGTGCCGCGGGCGACGCGCCGCCGGCGCTCGGCTTCGGCGCCGCGCTGGGCGCCCCGGGCATGACGCTCATCGCGGAGGTCAAGCGCGCCTCGCCGTCGGCCGGGGACATCGCACGCGCGGCCGAGCCGGCCGAGCAGGCGCGCGCCTATCGCGACGGCGGGGCCGCGGCGATCAGCGTGCTGACCGAGCCCGAGCACTTCGGCGGGAGCCTGGAAGACCTGCGAGCGGTGCGTTCGGCCGTGGACGTGCCGGTGCTTCGCAAGGACTTCCTCTGCGACGAGGTCCACGTGCTGGAGGCGCGAGCGGAGGGCGCCGACGCCGTGCTGCTCATCGTGGCGGCGCTCGACGACGGAACGTTGCGGCGGCTCCACGACCTGGCGGGCGCGCTCGGGATGGCGGCGCTGGTCGAGGTCCACGAGGCCGCGGAGGTCGAGCGCGCGCTCGGGGCCGGCGCGCGCATCGTCGGCGTCAACACGCGCAACCTGCGCACGCTCGAGGTCGATCTCGCCACGATCGACGCCGTGCGTCCGCTGATTCCGGCGGGCGTTGTGGTCGTGGCCGAAAGCGGCATCGCGAGCCGCGCCGACGTGCAGCGGGCCGAGGCGCTCGGTTGCGACGCGGTGCTCGTGGGCGAGGCGCTCATGCGCGCCGAGGATCCCGCGCGCGCCGTCGCCGCGCTATTGGGCCGTTCGTCGTCTGGGCCCGTTCGTCGTCTGGGCCGTTAGTCGCCGCTCGGCCCTTCGTCGCCGAGCCCGGGCGGGGTCGATTCGGGCGGGCCGCCCTTGCCCGGGTGCTCGCCGTCGATCTTGCTCTGCAAGCCCTGCGGGAGCGGTCGTCCGCGCTCCTCGAACCGCTCGATGAGCGCCTCGCGCGCGGCGGCCTGCGAGTCGAGCGCGTTCTGGACGCCCGCCGCGCCGCCGGGCGGCAGCCGGTCGAGCAGCGCCGTGAGCACGTCCGCGCTGTGCCCCAGCAGGCCGGCGACCTCCACGGCGACTGCTTCGTCCTCCGCCGACAGGGCGAACGCGGCGCGGGCGTGCTCGGAGAACCGCTCCTGCAGCTCGGGCAGCGCCCCGAGGCGCCCCAGCCCCACGGCGCGCTCCATCTCGGACGCTCGCCGCGAGGCGAAACTCGCGTGGAGCAGCGCATCCCCCGAATCTTCACGCGAGAGGGCGAGCCGGATGCGTTCGCCGGCGAGCTTGAAGGAGTACAGGGTGTCGCCGGGCAGCGTGTCCGCCGACGCGGGCACCGCGACCGCGGTCGCGGTGACGAGCGCGGCGATCCCTACGGCCGCGGCGCGCAGGACCTTGCGCCGGCGCCGGGGCTCTTGCCGATCACGGCTCCGACCTCGCCGCTGGAAAGGCCGGAGACCAGCCGGAGCAGGACGGCGTCGCGCTGGTCGGGCGGGAGCCGGTGGACGGCTTCCAAGACCCGTCCCGCTTCCACTCGCTCGAACGCGCGGGCGGCGGGGTCGTCCTGCGAGGGCGTGTCGACCAGCGCTTCCAAGGGGACCGGGCGCGCTCGCTTCCGGCGCGCGCATAGCGGAAGACGTCGTCGTAGAGACGCTCGTAGAGCCCGGCGAAGGCTTGGCGGTCCTTCCGCGCGCGCCGGGCAAGGTCTTCGAGCTCATCGCTCACCGTCTCCTTGTATCGCGTCCGTCAGTCGTTCGGCCGATCCGCGTTCTTCCGGGCCTTTCAACTGATTAGCGTTCGACCCCGCCCCGGCGTTACAGATGCCCCCGGCGCCCGGTCGCGGGGCCGGGCTGCTGCCCCGGGTCGCGGGCTCGGGATACGCTTTCGCCTCGTGCAGCGCCGGAGCATCCTCAAGCAGATTCAGTTGCCCCTCTACGGGCTCGGCCTGGTGCTTGCCTACGGGATCATCGGCTACGTCCTGTTCGGCTACGGGGTGCTGGACGCGATCCACCGGACGCTGCTCGTGCTCACGACCGTCGGGTTCACCCCGGCGGCGCCGCCCTCGACGGGCGAGAAGGTGTTCACCGCGAGCATCGCGGCGCTGGGCGTCGGGGTGTTCCTCGCGGCGCTGGCGGTGGTGGGGACGGCCCTGGCGGAGGGGCGGATCGGCGTGACGACCAGGAGGCGGCGGATGCAGCGTCAGATCGACCGGCTGAGCGACCACTTCATCATCTGCGCGTACGGACGCGTCGGGCGAGCCGTCGCGCGCGAGTTCGAGGCGCAGGCTGTCCCGTTCCTCGTCGTCGACAGGATGGAGTCGCTGGAGGAGCGGATGAACCTGGACGGCGTTCGCTACCTCGTCGCCGACCCCACGTCGGAGGCGGTGCTGCTGCAGGCCGGGATCGACCGCGCGCGTGGCCTGGTGAGCGCCGTGGACTCCGACGCGGACAACGTCTACATCACGCTGACGGCGCGTTCGCTGAAGGCCGGCTTGTTCATCGTGGCGCGCGCGAGCGAGTCCGCCGCGGCCGACCGCCTGTATCGCGCCGGCGCGGACCGCGTGATCTCGCCCTACGTTTCCAGCGGCCGCCACATGGCGCTGCTCGCGATGACGCCCGACGTGCGGGACTACCTGGACATCGAGGCGGCGGGCTTCCCCGCGCTGCGCCTGGAGGAAGTCGTGATCGACGATGCCTCGCCGATGGCGGGCGGGCCCGTGTCGGCGGCGTGCGGCGACAGCACGCCGGTCCTCCTGCGCCGCGCGGACGGGAGCATCCTGAAGAACCCGGCGCCCGACGAAACGCTCGCGGCCGGCGACCTGCTCGTGGCGCTGGGCGAGCCGGGCGGCGCCGAGCGAGGCGAGGCGGGCCGGGCGTCGACCGGCGGCTAGACTTCGCCTCCTCATGGCTCGCATCGCGACCGATCCCGACGCCGGGGGTCACTTCGGCCCCTACGGGGGCACCTACGTCCCCGAGGCGCTCATGCACGCGATCGGCGAGCTGGCGGAGGCGTTCGAGCGGGCCCGCACCGACGAGGACTTCCAGGCCGAGCTGGACTTGCTGCGCCGCGAGTACGCCGGACGTCCGACGCCGTTGTGGTTCGCCCGAAGGCTCACCGAGTCGTGCGGCGGCGCGCGCATCTACCTCAAGCGCGAGGACCTGGCGCACACCGGCGCGCACAAGATCAACAACGTGCTCGGACAGTGCCTGCTCGCGCGCGCGATGGGCAAGAAGCGGGTGATCGCCGAGACGGGCGCGGGCCAGCACGGCGTTGCGACGGCGACGGCGGCCGCGCTCTTCGGGCAGGAGTGCGTGGTGTACATGGGCGAGGAGGACTGCCGGCGGCAGGCGCTCAACGTCTTTCGCATGGAGCAACTCGGCGCGCACGTCGTGCACGTCCACGCCGGATCGCAGACGCTGAAGGACGCGATCAACGAGGCCCTGCGGGACTGGGTGACGAACGTCGAGTCGACCCACTACGCGATCGGGTCCGTCGTGGGCCCGCACCCCTTCCCACTGATGGTTCGCGAGTTCCAGAAGGTGATCGGTGAGGAGGCGCGCGATCAGATCCTCGCCGCGGAAGGACGGCTGCCCGACGTCGTCGCCGCGTGCGTCGGGGGCGGTTCGAACGCGATCGGCATCTTCCACGGGTTCGTCGGCGAGCAGGGTGTGCGCCTGGTCGGGGTCGAGGCGGCGGGGCGCGGCATCGAGACCGGCGAGCACTCGGCGACGATCGGCGCGGGCGAGCCGGGCGTGCTGCACGGCGCGCTGTCGCTGCTCATCCAGGACGAGGACGGTCAGGTCCGTCCGACCCACTCGGTTTCCGCCGGCCTTGACTACCCGGGCGTCGGTCCCGAGCACGCGTTCCTGCGCGACCAGGGGCTCGCGACGTACGTGTCGGCGACCGACGACGAGGCGCTCGACGCCTTCACGATGCTCGCGCGGACCGAAGGGATCCTGCCGGCGCTGGAGTCCTCGCACGCGATCGCGTGGGCCGCGAAGGAGGCGGGCGCGCTCGGCCGCGAGGCGGTGATGGTCGTGAACCTCAGCGGGCGTGGCGACAAGGACGTGGAGACCGTGCGCGCGCGGGCCGGAGGCGCCGGTGCCTAGCGAGCTTCGCGACGCCTTCGCGCGCGGCCGCGCCGAGGGGCGGGCGCTCGTCATGCCGTTCTTCGTCTGCGGCTACCCCGACGACGAGACGTTCCTGGAGAGCGTGCGCGCGGCCGGGGAGGCCGGCGCCGACGTGCTGGAGCTGGGCATCCCGTTCAGCGACCCGATCATGGACGGCCCGGTCATCCAGGAGGCGGCCAACCGCGTGCTCGAACGGCACGTCCACACGGCCGGGATGATCGAGCTGATCGGCAAGGCGAAAGCGGCGTCGGGATGCGCGGTCGTCGCGATGACGTACTACAACATCGTCTTCCACTACGGCCTCGACGCGTTCGCGTCGGACCTCGCCGCGGCCGGCGCGGCGGGCGCGATCCTTCCGGACCTCGTCGTCGAGGACGCCGGAGCGTGGCGAGCGGCGTGCGCGCGGGCGGGGCTCGCCCCGGTCTTCATCGCCGCGCAGACGTCGCCGCCGGATCGCCTGCGCGCGCTCGGGGAGGCGGGGGACGGGTTCGTCTACGCGGCGTCGCTGCTCGGCGTGACGGGCGAGCGGGCCGAGCTGAACGCCGGCGCGCGCGCGCTGGTCGAGCGGATCCGCGCGGCGACCGACCTGCCGGTCGCGGTCGGCATCGGCGTCTCGACGCCCGAGCACGCGCGTGACGTCGCCGCCTACGCCGACGGCGTGATCGTCGGCAGCGCGCTCGTGCGCCTGGTGGGCGAGGCGGCCGATGCGCCCGAAGCCGTGCGCGCGTTCGTCGGTTCGCTTCGGGACGCCGTCGCCCGCTAGCCGCGCCTACGGGCGCGCCGATCGCAGCAAGCGGTCCAGCGCCAGCTCCGCGAAGTCCACGACGCCGGCGGGAATCTCGCGGCGTTCCGCAGCGCTCAGGTGGGCGCAGGAAAGGACCAGCGCCATGTGCGAGAACGCCTGCGGGAAGTTGCCGAGCGGCTCGCCGGTCGTCGTGTCGACCTCCTCGGCGAAGAGGCCGACGTCGTTGGCGAGCCCGAGCAGCCGGTCGAGCAGCGCGCGCGCCTCGTCGAGCCGGCCCATGTGCGTGAGGCAGTCCAGCAGCCAGAAGGAGCAGAGCAGGAACGCGCCCTCGCCCCCGGCCAGGCCGTCGGGCGACAGGTAGCGGTGGACGAGCCCGTCACGCTCCAGCGAGCGCCGCACGACCTCCACCGTCTCGGCGACGATCGGGTCGTCCGGCGCCAGGAACCCGATCGCCGGGGCGAGCAGGGTCGAGGCGTCGGCCACGGCGTGTCCGGCGGCTTGCTGGAACCAGCCGTGCGGGGCGCTCTGCTCGATGAGGTACTCGCGCAGGCGGTCTCGTTCCTGCGCCCAGCGCCCGGCGTCGCCCGGCAAGCCGCGCGCCCGCGCGATCGCGACGGCGCGGTCCAGCGCGAGCCAGCAGTTCAGCTTGGAGTGCGTGAAGTGCCGTGCCTCGTCGCGCATCTCCCAGATGCCCTGGTCGGGTTCCTGCCATCGCTCGCACACGATGTCGGCGAGGCCCGACAGGAAGAGCCAGTTGTCCGGCGTCAGCTCGCCCTCGGCCTTCCCGTACAGGTACGCGGCCTCCAGGATCTGACCGTAGGCGTCGAGCTGCATCTGCTTCACCGCGCCGTTGCCGATGCGCACCGGGCGGGAGTCCCGGTGCCCGCGCAAGTGGTCCAGCTCGACTTCCGGCAGCCGCCGCTCGCCGCAGACGGTGTACATGATCTGCAGGTCTTCGGGGTGGCCGGCGCCGGTCCGCTCGAGCCAGAACTTGAAGTCGTCCGCCTCCGCGCGCAGCCCCAGGACGAACAGCGACGTGAGCGTGAGCGTCGCGTCGCGAATCCAGGTGTAGCGGTAGTCCCAGTTGCGTCCGCCTCCGGGGTCCTCGGGAAGGGACGTCGTCGGCGCCGCGACGATGGCGCCGCTGGGCGCGTAGGTCATCGCCTTGAGCGCCAGGGCCGAGCGGCGGACGATCTCGGGCCGCAGCCCGTCGTAGCGGCAGCAGCCGATCCAGTCCCGCCAGAAGCCGATCGTCGCCTCCAGGCGGCGGGCGCCCTCGGCGGCGTGCCCGGCGGGATCCAGCGTTTGGATCTTCGGCTCGTAGGACGGCCGCCAGGTCGCGTCGATCCACGCCTCCTCGCCCGCGCGCAGCGTCCAGGTCGCGAGCACCGCCTCGCGGCTCACCTCCAGCGGGTGCGTCGCATGGACGTAGAGCGCGTCGCCGCCGCCGACGATCTCGGCCGTGCACGGTCCGGTCTGGCGGAAGCGCGGGACGAACATGCCGTACTCGAAGCGCGGCGCAAGCCGCACGCTCGCGACCACGGCGCCGTCCGTGCAGCGCGCGCGCCGCAGGATCGAGTGGTGCGCGTGCATGTCGCGCGGCACCAAGGGATCGGTTCGCTCGACGGGCATGCAGTCGAGAACCTCGAGCGTGCCGGAGGGCGTGGCGAAGGTCGTCGCGAGGACGTTGGTGTCCTCGAGGTAGGCGCGCGAGCCGCCGGTCGCCTGGCGCGCGTTCAGCGTGAACGAGCCGCCTCGATCCTCGTCGAGGATCGCGCAGAACGATGCGGGGGCGTCGAAGCGCGGGAAGCACGCCCAGTCGATCGCGCCGTCCCGCCCGACGAGCGCCGCGGAGTGACAGTCGCCGATCAGCGCGTAGTCCCCGATGCGGTTCATCGCCCCGTCTATACTCGATCACGAGCCGGGGTGGTGAAATTGGCATACACGATGGACTCAAAATCCATTGCCCGCAAGGGCGTGCGGGTTCAAGTCCCGCCCCCGGCACCGGCTAGGACACGCGTGCGAAGTCGGCCGGCGCGCGAAGCGTGACCTCGAACGTCGAGGACCCGCCGTTCGGCTCGACGCTGAGGTCGGCGCCGATGGCGGAAGCCAGTTGCCGTGCGACGTAGATGCCGATGCCGTCGGGAGCGGGCGCCGGATGAATCCCGGCGGCCACGCCCTTGCGCCTTCGCTTCGCCGGCGCGCCGCCCAGCGAGATGCGCACGGCGCCCGGGACGCTCGTGACCGCGACGTGGAGCGGACGGTTGGCGGGGGAGGCGTGCATCGCGTTTTCGAGCAGGTTCGCCAGGATGCGCGCGAGCCAGCCCTCGTCTCCGATCGCAAGGTGCGGCTTCGACCCGGGCGTGAATCGGATCTCGCGCCCCGACTCGGCCTGCACGTCGGCGACCAGCCGGCTCACGACCGCGCGCACGTCCAGCTCGTGGTCGCGCAGGTCGATCACGCTCTCCTCGATCCTGCTCAGCTCCTGAAGGTTCCCGATGAGCTGCTCGAGCGTCGCCGCCTGCTCCAGGATCGCGTCCGCGGCCTCCTCGCGGATCGCGGGCGCGAGCCGGTCGCCCACCTGCCGAAGCGTGGCGGCCCATCCCTTCACCGGCGTGAGCGGCGCTCGAAGCTCCTGGGCGAGCGTCGCGACGAACTCCGCCTTGATGCGCTCGAGCGTGTGCTGGCGCGTGGTGTCGCGGGCGGTCACGATCAGCCGGTCGTCCTCGCCGGAGGCGTGGATGCGCGCGAAGCTGCAGGACAGCCACTTCTGCTCTCCCGGCCGCGTCGTGATCCGCAGCTCCGTTGGCAGCGTCTCCGTCGCGGCGGTGAGGTCGGCGCGCTCGCCGCTCGCGGTGCGAAGGTCGAGCGCCGCGATGCCGGCGGCCGCGATCTCGCCCGCGAGGTGGCCGCTGATCTCCTCCATGGCGGGGTTCCACGCGCGCACCGCGCCCGCCGCGTCGATCGTGAAGATGCCGTCGGGCGCGTTGTCGACCAGCTCGGTGAGGCCCTGTCGTTCGGCGAGCCGCGCCTCGCCCGTCCGCGCGCGCTCGACGGCAGCGGCGACCGGCGCGGCGAACGATTCGAGCAGCGCCAGATCTCGCCGGTCGAAGCCCTCGAGCCGTGAGAACGCGATCAAGACGCCGAGCACCCCGTCGCGAGCGCGCACCGGCGCGGACGCGCACGTGCGCCAGCCTTCCGCGGCCAGCATCCGGCCCAAGTCCTCGCGCGGACCGGACCCGATCAGGGCGGGACCGGAGGACACGAGCAACGCGTCGGCGAGGCTCGCGATCTCGGCGACGTCGGCTCGATCGTAGCCGCCCGGCAGCGGGCCGAGCCGGTGCCGGACGCGGCTGCCGTCTTCGATCAGCACCAGGTCGACGACGTCGCAGTCCAGCGCCTCGCGGATGACGGCGAGCGCGCGCGGGATAGCGCGCGCGAGGTCGGCGGTGGAAGCGAGCGCGTCGTGCACGGCGATGCGCCGGCGGAGCAGGTCGCGCTCCACCGCCGCCTCCGCCTGGCTTCGCGTCGCCCAGTGCAGCACGAGCAGCGTGACGGCGAAGGGCACGACCGCGAGCGTCCAGGTCTGCACCGCGCCGGCCAGGAGCAGACCGAAGCTCGTGTTCAGCGCCCATCCGGCGACGAACGAAGGCGCCGAGAGCGCTTCGGACGGCACGTCGTCGCGCGCGCGGGTGTGGACGGAGACGCCCGAGCCGAGCTCCTTCATGACCACGAGCAGCGTCAGCGCCGCGGTCAGCGCGGCGACGTTGCGGATGCCGAGCGCCTCTCCCGCGCGCAGCGCCTGGAACAGGATCGCGGCGAGTCCCGCGGCGAGCGTCCAGCGCGCCGCGTTGATCGAGGTCCGCCGGCGCCCGCGCGCGCCGAGCGCGCCGGCGACGAGCTGGCCGGCGAGCGCGATGGCGATGACGGCGATGACCGGGTAGGCGAGGATCGCGGGCGCGAGGATCGCGCCGCCGAGGCTGACCGCGACCACTTCGCTTCGGTAGGCGATGCGAACGGCGGCCAGCTCGCCGGCGACGAACAGGGCGAGCAGGATGCCCGCCTCGATCAACTGGGACGTCGTCGGCGCGGGGGCCACCGGGAGGAGCACCGAGGCGCCGGCGACGGCGGCGGCCAGGAACCCCACGATGGGGATGGAGCGGTCGGCCGGCCCGAGCGGGCGATGGGTGTCGCCGGTGCGGTGGTCCATGCTCTGGAAGCCTCGGAAGAAGGTCCCGGTCGCTCCATAGCACGCTCGTGCCATCTCCCGGGCGGGCGCGCGCGCCGCGCCGTAGTCATTCGGAGCAGCCGGCGTCCTGGTGCGTGGAACGCGGCGCCGGTAATGTCCTCGCTCATGGACCCGTTCCTGCAAGACCCGCCACGCGCGCCGAACCGCTTCAGGGGCGACCCGACGCTCCGGCGCAGCCTCGAGCGCGTGCTGGAGCCCGGCGCCTTCGAGGAGGCGACGAAGGCGCTCGACGAGGCGGGCGAGCTGGCGACGACGGAGTGGCCGGCGATGGCGCGGGTCGCCGAGTCGAACCCGCCGCGGCTCGTGCCGTTCGACGCATGGGGCCGGCGCGTGGACCGCATCGACGTCGACCCGGCGTGGACGGCGCTCGTCGCCGAAGGCCAGCGGATCGGGCTGACCGCGGTTCCCTATGAGGACGCGTTCGGCAACGGCGCCCGTGTCGTGCACGCGGCGCTGCTCAGCCTCTTCGGTCCGGTATCGGCCACCGCCGATTGCCCGCTGGCGATGACCGACGCGGCCGTGCGCGTGCTGATCGACACGCCCGGCGCGCCGGGCCAGTACGCGCCGCGCCTTACGGCACGCATCGACGGCTGGACGAGCGGGCAGTGGATGACAGAGAAGGAGGGCGGCTCGGACGTCGGACGCACGGGGACCGTCGCGCGAGCAGAGCCCGACGGGTCCTGGATCCTGCGGGGAACCAAGTGGTTCACCTCGGCGACGACGGCCGACATGGCCCTGGCGCTCGCGCGTGCCGAGGGCGCGCCGGCCGGGAGCCGCGGCCTGTCGCTGTTCCTGCTCGAGCTGCGGCGACCGGACGGCGGTTGGAACGGCATTACCGTGCGCCGGCTCAAGGACAAGATGGGAACGAAGGCGCTGCCGACTGCGGAGCTGGACCTCGACGGCACGGTCGCGACGATGATCGGCGAGCCCGGCCGCGGCGTGCCGACCATCGCGCCGATGCTGAACGTCACCAGGATGCACGCTGCGTTCGCTTCGCTCGGCGGCATCGGCCACGGGCTCGCGCTCGCCCGGGACTACGCGAGCAAGCGCGAGGCGTTCGGGCGGCCGCTGCGCGAGCTGCCGGTGCACCGCGCGTGGATGGCGCGCATCGCCGCCGAGTACGAGGCGCTGAGCGCGCTGTCCTTCCGCGCCGCCGAGCTGGCCGGCGCGGTCGAACGCGGCGGTGGCGATCCCGCGCTCACGCGCGTGGTCGTGCCCCTGACCAAGATGGCGGTGTCGCGACGCGCGGTGTGGGCGACCAGCAACCTGATCGAGTCCTTCGGCGGGGCCGGCTACGTCGAAGACACCGGCTTGCCGCGCCTGCTGCGCGACACCCACGTCAACTGCATCTGGGAGGGCACGACGTCGGTGATGGCGCTCGACGTGCTCCGCGCGCTCGGTGCGGCGGGGGCCGCGGGCGCGTTCCTCGACGACGTCGAGGCCCGCGCGCGCTCAACCGGCCACCCCGCGCTCACCGAGCCGTCGCGCGCGGTTCTCGCCGCGCGCGATGAGCTGGCCGCGCTGCTGGCCGAGCCCGTCGAGCAGAACGCGCGGCGGATCGCCTGGGGCATGGCGCGCACGTATCAGGCCGCGCTGCTGTGCGAGGCCGCGGGCTGGGCGCTCGGGCGAGGCGAGCGCGCGCCCGCGATCGCGGCTCGCATGATGACGGCCGAGCCGCTCGTCGAGGGTCCGCTGCCGGCGGACGACGACCTGGGCGCGCTCGCGTTCGGCGATGGATCCTGAGCGGCGACTCACCGAGCTGAACGAGGAAGGCGCGCGCGTCCGGACGGAGATCCGCGTCCTGGAAGAGCAAGTGCTGTTCCAGACCGACGTGGCCGAAGACGCCCGCATCCGGGCCGTGGTCAGCGGGACCCCGCTGGCGGACCGCGAGAGCCGGGAGGCCGCGGAGGACCTGGCGCGCATGCAGCGGAGCCTCGCCGATGCGCGCGAGCGCGCCGCCGCCATCGCGCGGGAGCAGGACGAGCTGCTCGACCGGATCGCAGCCCGGAACCGCAATGGCTGACCCCCCGGCTTGATCCCGGCTACTATCCCTGCTTCATGTCCAGCAGGAGCGAACGTCCGCGCGTCCTCATCGCCGAGGACGACGCCATCATTCGCCTGGACCTCAAGGAGATGCTCGAGGAGGAGTCCTACGAGGTCCTGGAGGCCGCCGACGGCGAGAAGGCCGTCGACCTCGCGCGCGCGGGCAGGCCCGAGGTCGTCATCGTGGACATCAAGATGCCGGTGATGGACGGCTTGAGCGCCGCCAAGCGCATCACGGAGGAGCGGATCGCCCCCGTCGTCGTCCTGACGGCGTTCCCGCAGCGCGAGTTGGTGCAGCGCGCGACCGAGGTCGGGGCGATGGCCTACCTCGTGAAGCCTTTCCAGAAGAAGGACTTGCTCCCGGCGATCGAGATCGCGAAGGGCCGCTATCAGCAGCTCGAAACGCTGACCTCCGAGGTGGGCGACCTGGCCGAGCGGCTCGAGGTCCGGACCCTCGTCGAGCGTGCGAAGGGCGAGCTGATGGACAAGGCCGGGATGAGCGAGGCCGACGCCTTCCGCTTCATCCAGCGAGGCGCGATGGAGCGCCGGCTCACCCTCAAGGCCATGGCGGAGGCCGTCCTCGCGGGCGACCTGCAGGGTTGAGCGCGCCGCGTGCGGCGCGGAGCGCGGGAACGCAACGAACGGGAGCGCAACGAAGAGGCCCGACTCACCGAGGTAGCTCTCGCGCCTTCCCCAAACGCGAGTCTCCCTGCGGATCATCGGGCCTCGTCGATCCCGGCGAACCGGGAACGGGCGGGACGTTAGCAACGTCCTCGCGGGCGCGTCAAACCGGTGCCGGGCTATCCTCCCGGCGCAGATGAAACGCCGCCAGAACCGCCCGTGAGCGACACGCTGCTGCTCCTCGACGGCCACTCGCTGGCCTATCGCGCCTTCTTCGCGCTGCCGACGTCGATCGTCACCTCGACCGGTCAGGTCACCAACGCCGTCTACGGCTTCACCAGCATGCTCATCAAGCTGTTGACCGAGCAGCGCACCGACCGCATCGGGGTCGCCTTCGACGTCGGCGCGCCGAGCATCCGCCTCGAGGCCTACCCGGAGTACAAGGCGAACCGCAGCGAGACCCCCGACGAGTTTCGCGGGCAGGTCGAGCTGATCCAGCAGGTGCTCGACGTGCTGCGGATCCCGCGGTTCGGCGTGCCCGGACACGAGGCCGACGACCTCCTGGCGACGCTGGCCAAGCTCGCCGAGGCCGAAGGGCTGGACGTGATCCTGGTGACGGCGGACCGCGACTACCTCCAGCTCGTGCGCGAGCACGTCTCGGTGCTGTTCAACCGCAAGGGTGTCTCCGACTACACGCTCTACGACCCGGCCGCCGTGACCGATCGCTTCGGGCTCCCGCCCGAGAAGCTGATCGACCTGTCGGCGCTCAAGGGAGACCCCTCCGACAACCTCCCGAGCGTGCCCGGCATCGGCGACAAGACCGCGGCGACGCTGGTGCAGACCTTCGGCTCCGTCGAGGCGTTGTACGAGCACCTCGACGAGCTTCCGTCGCGGATCAAGCGCCTTCGCCCCGCGCTGGAAGACGCGCACGATCAGGTGCTGCTCAACAAGAAGCTGGTCCGGCTGGTGGACGACCTGGAGGTCGACATCGAGCCGGCCGACATCCACATGGGCGAGTGGGACGAGAGCGCGATCCGCGAG
Organism: Actinomycetota bacterium; assembly: GCA_036397035.1. Taxonomy (GTDB): domain Bacteria; phylum Actinomycetota; class AC-67; order AC-67; family AC-67; genus DASWJS01. Next base: position 25,349 of record DASWJS010000004.1, read on the forward strand.
CTGTTCAACGCGCTCCAGTTCCGCGTCTTGCTCGAGCGCATCACGGACGTGCGTCCGCACCTGAAACCGGTCGGCGCCGCGCCCGAGGTGACCGTTCGCGCGGCGGAGTCGGCGCCCGGCGGCGCGCGCCGGGTCGCGCTCTCGATGGGGGACAGCGGCGGGATCGCGATAAGCGAGGACGGCTCTTCATCGACCTGGCTCCCCAGCCTGGAGGCCGCGCGCGTGCTGCTGGAGGACGCGGACGTCGAGAAGGTCGCCCACGACGCGAAGACGCTGTGCGTGCGAGCGCGGCGAGCCGGGATCGCGCCGGCCGGCATCGCCTTCGACACGCAAGTCGCCGCCTACCTGCTCGACCCGGCGCCGGGTCGCTACCCGCTGGAGGACCTGTCGGTGCGCTACCTCAACCGCGAGCTGCCGCGTGCGAGCGTGGACGCCGGCCAGGGACAGCTCGCGCTCGGCATCGGCGCCGGCGAGGGCGACGAGGGGCAAGTCGCGGGCGCGCGGGCGGCCGCGCTGCTGCCGCTCGCCGACCGGCTTCAGCGCGAGCTGGAGACGACCGGCATGGCCGACCTGATGCGCGCGATCGAGCTGCCGCTGATCGACGTGCTGGTGGGACTCGAGCTGGTGGGCGTCGCGATCGACGTCGACATGCTCCGCGCGCAGGCGGCGGAGCTGAACAAGCGCATCGCCGCGCTGGAGACGACGATCCACGACCTGGCCGGCGGACCGTTCAACCTGAACTCGCCGCCGCAGCTTCGCACCGTGCTGTACGAGCGGCTCGGCCTCAAGCCCACGCGCCGGACGAAGACCGGCTACTCGACCGACGCCGCGACGCTGGAGTCGTTGCGCGGGCGCCACGAGATCGTCGACGCGCTCCTGGAGTACCGCGAGCTGTCCAAGCTGGTCTCGACCTACCTGGAGCCGTTGCCGGCGCTGGTCGACCCGGCCGACGGTCGCGTGCACGCGGAGTTCCGGCAGACCGTCGTCGCGACCGGCCGCATCGCGACGCAGAACCCCAACTTGCAGAACATCCCGACGCGCTCGGACCTCGGGCGCGAGATCCGCCGCGCGTTCGTCGCGGGCTTCCCCGGTCATTCGCTGCTCGTCGCCGACTACTCGCAGATCGAGCTGCGCGTGCTCGCGCACATCACCGGGGACCCCGGCCTTCGCGAGGCCTTCGCGCGCGACGAGGACGTCCACGCGGCGACGGCCGCGAAGATCTGGGGCTTCACCGTGGAGGAGGTGCCGCGCGACCTTCGCGCGCGCGCGAAGGCGATCAACTTCGGGCTCGCCTACGGGATGAACAAGTTCGGGTTGGCGCAGCGGCTCGGCATCACGCCCGACGAGGCGCAGGAGCACATCGACGCCTACTTCTCCTCCTTCCCGAACGTGGCGGCGTTCATGGAGCAGGTCGTGAAGGACGCCTACCGCGACGGCTGCACGGTCACGATCGCGGGACGCCGCCGCTACCTGCCGGAGCTGGAGAGCGGCAACCCCCGCATCCGAAGCATGGGCGAGCGCCAGGCGCTGAACGCTCCAATCCAGGGCTCGGCTGCCGATATCTTCAAAGTGGCGATGATCGCGGTGGACCGGGGGCTTCGTTCGGCGGGTCTGGGCGCCCGGATGGTCCTGACTGTCCACGATGAGCTGATATTCGAGGTGCCCGATGCCGAGCGCACCGCCACCACCGAGCGCGTTCGCTCGTTGATGGAGGAGGCGTATCCCCTGGAAGTCCCATTGCGCGTGGATATCGCGGTAGGGCACGATTGGGCGACGGCGAAGGCGTGACCTTCACGGAGTGAGAGCGGGTGCCGAGAGTGGTCGAGGCGACGAAGGAGGCACCGTGGGCCAGGTAGCGACGAAGCTGGGGCAGTCGAGCGTGATGGCTGCCGCACACTCCGACGCCCTGCGCATCCGCGAGCGCAACCGGCGCCGCCGCCTGGTCTGGGTGTCGCTGGTGCTGGGCGGACCCACCGCGTTCCTCTGGTACCGGATCCTGGACCACCGGCCCTTCAACCCGTTCGCGCTGCCGACCTTGCCGGAGGACTGGGCGTTCTACGCGCCGATGTTCCTGATCGGGCTGGTGATCGTCGCCGCGATCCTCATCCCGATGCTGGGCGCGGGGCGCTCGCCGCATCTGATGTTCCGGCCCGAGCAGATCGACGTGACGATGGACGACGTCAAGGGCCTGGAGTCGGTGCGAGAGGAAGTCATCCGCACGATGAACGTCTTCCTCGGCTACGCGACGTTCCGGCGGGAGCTGGGCGGAAACCCGAGGCGAGGGGTGCTGTTCGAAGGCCCGCCCGGCACCGGCAAGACGCACATGGCCAAGGCGATGGCCAAGCACGCGGGCGTGCCCTTCCTGTTCGTCGCCGGCCCCGCGTTCCAGTCCATGTTCTACGGGCAGACCGCCCGCAAGATCCGCTCGTACTTCAAGGCGCTGAAGAAGACCGCGCGAGCCGAAGGCGGCGCCATCGGCTTCATCGAGGAGATCGACGCCTTCGCAACCAAGCGAGGCGGCATGGCGGCCTCGACCGCCTCGGCGAGCGAGGCGGCTATGGCCGGCGGGCGCGTGACGAACGCGGCCGTCGCGGAGGGGACCGGCGGCGTGGTCAACGAGCTGCTGATCCAGATGCAGTCCTTCGACGACCCGCCGCCCGGCGCCGTCTTCCTGAACAAGGTGAAGGACCTGGTGAACCGTTTCCTGCCGATGCACCGGCAGCTCAAGAAGAAGGGCGCCGACTACGCCAACGTGCTGGTGATCGCGGCGACCAACCGAGGAGACATGCTCGACCCCGCGCTCCTGCGACCCGGGCGCTTCGACCGGCGTCTGCACTTCGACCTGCCCTCGAGGCAGGGACGGCGCGACTTGATCGACTACTTCCTGTCCAAGAAGCGCCACGACGAGAGCCTTGCCGGCGACCAGGTGCGTGACGACCTCGCGGGAATGACGTTCGGGTACTCGCCGGTGATGATCGAGCATCTCTTCGACGAGGCGCTGATCCTGGCCCTGCGCGGCGGGCGCGACGCGATGGCGTGGCAGGACGTCACCGGCGCGAAGCTCTCCACGGAAGTCGGCCTGCCGAACGACGCGGTGATCTACACCGCGGACGAGCGGCGCCAGATCGCCACGCACGAGGCCGGCCACGCGACGGCCGCCTACCTGGTCGGCGCCGGCCGCAAGATGGAGATCCTGTCGATCATCAAGCGCAAGGACGCGCTCGGGTTGCTGGGCCACTCCGACGCCGAGGAGCGCTTCACCAAGACCCGGAGCGAGATGCAGGCGCTGCTGAAGATCTCGCTCGCGGGGATGGCGTCGGAGGAGATCTTCGAGGGCGAGTCCGGCACCGGCCCCGCCGGCGACCTCGCGCACGCCACCGCCATCGCGGCGGAGATGATCGGATCGCTCGGCTTGGGAGAGAGTCTGGTGTCCTACCGAGCGATGGGCGAGAGCGTCCTGGACCCCGGCCTCGTCGGGCGCGTGCTGGGCAACGCCGGGGCGAAGAAGGAAGTGGACGCGCTCCTGCGCGCGCAGAAGGAGGACGTGCGGGCGCTGCTCGATGCGAACCAGCACCTCGTGCTCGCGCTGCGCGACGCGCTGCTCGATCGCGACGAGCTGATCGGCCACGAGATCGTCGAGGTCCTCGAGGCCGCCGGCAAGCCGGCGAAGCCGCGGCAACGCAAGCGTTCGGCGAGGGGCGCAGCCTCGCGCGCGGCGAGCACCGGCAGGTCCTGAGTCGTCGGCCCCTCCCCGGCGCGTTGACAGCTTCACAAGCGCACCCGTATTCTTGTCGGGCCCTATCTGGGCAGGAACGAGGCCGATTCGGGCCGCCCTTTCCACGCGATCCCGATGACCTTCCCTGCACGGTGGGAGTTACTCGGGGGTTGGGAGCCCTCAGGAAAGGGATGAAAGAGTTTGTCCGACACGACAACGTCGAATAGTGGCATCACGCACAACGAGTTCGGTAGCAAGGAAGAGCTGGAAGCGGCCTACGAGGCCACGATCAAGGAGTTCGGGGACGGCGACCTCGTCCAGGGTCGCGTCGTCCGCGTCGACAAGGACGAGGTCCTGCTCGACATCGGCTACAAGTCCGAGGGCGTGATCCCCGCGCGCGAGCTGTCGATCAAGCACGACGTCGACCCGCGCGACGTCGTCAACGTCGGCGACGAGATCGAGGCGCTCGTCACGCAGAAGGAAGACAAGGAAGGCCGGCTCATCCTGTCGGTCAAGAAGGCCCGGTACGAACGTGCCTGGGGCAACATCGAAAAGCTCATGAAGGAGGACGGCGTCGTCACCGGCACCGTCATCGAGGTGGTCAAGGGCGGTCTCATCCTGGACATCGGGCTGCGCGGCTTCCTGCCCGCGTCGCTCGTCGACATGCGCCGCGTGCGCGACTTGCACCCGTTCATCGGCAAGCAGCTCGAGTGCAAGATCATCGAGCTGGACCGCAACCGCAACAACGTCGTGCTCTCGCGCCGCAAGTACCTCGAAGAGGCGCAGTCCGAGGGGCGCAAGGACTTCCTGGAGGGGCTCAAGCGCGGCGAGGTCCGCACCGGCAGCATCTCGTCCATCGTCAACTTCGGTGCCTTCGTCGATCTGGGCGGCGTCGACGGCCTGATCCACGTCAGCGAGCTGTCCTGGAAGCACGTCGAGCACCCCAGCGAGGTCGTGCAGGTCGGCCAGGAGGTCAAGGTCGAGGTCCTCGACGTCGACATGGAGCGCGAGCGCATCTCGCTGTCGCTGAAGAAGACGCAAGAGGACCCGTGGACGCAGTTCGCGCGCGCGCACCAACCGGGCGAGGTGCTCGACGGCGAGGTCACCAAGCTCGTGCCGTTCGGCGCGTTCGTGCGCATCGGCGAAGGCATCGAAGGCCTCGTGCACATCTCCGAGCTGAGCGAGCGCCACGTCGAGACCGCCGACCAGGTGATCTCGGTCGGCGAGAAGGTCCAAGTCAAGGTCGTCGAAGTCGACGAGGAGCGGCGGCGGATCTCGCTGTCGGTCCGTCAGGCGATGCCCGGCTTCGGGCTCGACCGGATCCCCGAAGACGAGATCACGCTGGACGCCGAGGGCGAGCCAGCCGAGGGCGAGACCCCGGCGCCGGTCGCCGAGGTCGACGTCCTCGAGGCTGCGCGCGCGCCCGAAGTCGAACGCGAGCCCGTGCCCGCCGCGCCGTCGGACGCGGCGCCCGCCGAGGGCGAGGACGACGAGTCGCGTACCGGCGACGAGACGATCGAATCCATCATCGCCGACCTCAAGCGCCGGACCCAGGGCGAGGAGTGAGGCCGTGCTGCTCGTCGGGCTGACGGGCGGCATCGGGTCCGGGAAGTCCACGGTCGCCGCGCTGTTGCGCGACCGCGGCGCGGTCGTCGTGGACGCCGACGAGATCGTGCACCGGTTGCAACGCGCGGGCACGCCGGTCTTCGACGCGATCGTCGAGCGCTTCGGCGAATCCGTCGTGGGAGCGGACGGTCAGCTCGACCGCGCGCGGCTCGCCGGCATCGTCTTCGACGACCCCGACGCGCGAGGCGACCTCAACGCGATCGTGCATCCCGCGGTGTGGGTCGAGATGTCGGCCGCCGTCGAAGCCCGCCGTCAGGATCCCGATGCGGTAGTCGTGCTCGACGTGCCGCTGCTTGCCGAGGCGGGCGGGGGCTCTGGGCTCGACATGACCGTCACCGTGGAGGCGCCCGAGGCCGTCCGCGTCGAGCGCCTGGCGCGCGCGCGGGGGATGGGCGCCGCGGAGGTCCGCGCCCGCATCGCCACGCAGGCGTCGGATGCGGAGCGGCGCGCGCTCGCCGACGTCGTCGTCGAGAACGCCGGCGACGAAGCGGCTCTGGCGGGCGCGGTCGCTACGCTGTGGGACGAGCGCATCCGGCCCGCCCTGCGGGGAGAGCGATGAGAGAAGAACCGGCGAGGCGCTACACGGTCGAGGAGGCGAACGCGGCCTTGCCGGCTGTGCGTCCGCTCGTGCAAACGCTGCACGACGCGCAAGCGGTCATGGAAGAGCGGCACGACGAAGTCATGGCGTCGGTTCCGACCAACGGCGGGGGAGACGTGCACCGCGCATTCTTGCGCGCGGCCGAGTCTGCGAGCCGTTCGCTGGAGGCGCTCACCGAGATGAGCATCGTCGTGCGCGACCCCGGGAGCGGGCTGATCGACTTCCCCTCGACGCGCGACGGACGCGAGGTGTACCTGTGCTGGCGGCTCGGCGAGGACCGCGTCGCCTACTGGCACACGAGCGAGTCGGGCTTCGCGGGCCGCGAACCCTTGTAAGCGAAAGGGGGACCGTGACGGTCCCCCTTCGACGATTCGGTGGAGCGTTACGCGGTCTCGGCTACCCCGATGGTGCCGACGGAACCGGTGACGACCTCCGCGTCGTCGGGGCCCAGCTCCACGATGATGTCCTCTCCGACCGGAGTGGCGATCGTGCCGTTGTAAACCATCGTGAACGACTCGGCGATGTTGCCGCTGGAGGCAAGCTCCACTTCGACGCCCTCGTCGGTCACGTAGTAGATCCGCCAGGAGTTCGGCGTGAGGCCGGCGTACGAGGCCTCTTCCGCGGCGGCGGTGTACGTGCAACTGAAGCCGACGTCCTCGGCGGCGCCATCGTCGATGACGCAGCCATTGCCGGCTTCCGCGTGCGCGCCGGCGAAGCCGAAGGCTGCGGCGGCGATCACGGCCGCTGCGATGATCCTGCGCATAGTGTTCCCTCCTTGGAGCATCGGTCCTTACCGTACGGTCAGAAATCGATTTCGCCATGTCAGGGACCGTGTCCTGCCCGGTACGCCCTCAAGTACCGAATAGTGCAGGTTCGCCTGGTTGCCCGGGCTCATCGAGCGTCGGGTGCGCCCACTACTATCCCGGCGTGCCCCCGTTCCAGGTCGTGTCCAGCTTCCGGCCCGCGGGCGACCAGCCCGAGGCCATCGCGGCGCTCGCGCGCGGCATCGAGGCGGGCCACGACTTCCAGACGCTGCTCGGCGTGACGGGGTCGGGCAAGACCGCCACGATCGCGTGGCTGATCGAGAAGGTGCAGAAGCCGACGCTGGTGATCTCGCCGAACAAGTCGCTCGCGGCGCAGCTCGCAAACGAGTTCAAGGAGTTCTTCCCCGGCAACGCGGTCGAGTACTTCGTCTCCTACTACGACTACTACCAGCCCGAGGCGTACGTGCCGCAGACGGACACCTACATCGAGAAGGACTCGTCGGTGAACGACGACATCGACCGGCTCCGCCACCGCGCGACCAGCGGGCTGCTCCAGCGCCGGGACGTGATCGTCGTCGCGAGCGTCTCGTGCATCTACGGCCTCGGCTCGCCCGAGCAATACGAGCAGCACCTGCTCCGTCTGTTCCGGGGGATCGACATGCCGCTCGACTTCATGCGAAAGCGGCTCGTCGAGATGCAGTACGAGCGCAACGACTTCTCGCTCAAGCGCGGATCGTTCCGCGTGCGCGGCGACACGGTCGAGATCCACCCCGCCTACGAGGAGACGATCCTTCGCGTCGAGCTGTTCGGCGACACCGTCGAGCGCATGACCCAGATCGACCCGGTGTCCGGCGAGGTGCTCGGCGACGTCCAGGACACCGCGATCTACGCGGCGAGCCACTACGTCGCGAGCCGGGAGCGCCTGGACGCCGCCGTCGGGACGATCGAGACCGAGCTGGGCGAGCGGCTCCGCGAGCTGGAGACGCAGAACAAGCTGCTGGAGGCGCAGCGTCTGCGCATGCGCACCAACTTCGACCTCGAGATGATCCGCGAGATGGGGTTCTGCTCGGGCATCGAGAACTATTCGCGACACCTCGACGGCCGGTCGCCCGGCGAGGCGCCCTACACGCTGATCGACTACTTCCCGGACGACTTCCTGTGCGTGGTCGACGAGTCGCACGTCGGCGTGCCGCAGCTCAACGCGATGTTCGAAGGTGACTACAGCCGCAAGTCCACCCTCGTCGAGCACGGCTTCCGGCTGCCGAGCGCGATCGACAACCGGCCGCTGCGCTTCGAGGAGTGGCTGCAGAAGGTGAACCAGGTCGTGTTCCTGTCGGCCACGCCGGGGCCCTACGAGCTGAAGGTCTCCAAGCAGGTCGTCGAGCAGGTCGTGCGCCCGACCGGGCTGATCGACCCCGACGTGCAGATCCGGCCGACGAAGGGCCAGATCGACGACCTGATCGAGGAGGTGCGCTTGCGCGCCGAGCGCGACGAGCGCGTGCTCGTCACCACGCTCACCAAGAAGATGGCCGAGGACCTGACCGAGTACCTGACCGAGACCGGGCTTCGTGTGCGCTACATGCACTCGGAAACCGACACGCTCCAGCGGATCGAGCTGCTGCGCGAGCTGCGGCTCGGCGAGTACGACTGCCTGATCGGGATCAACCTGCTGCGCGAGGGGCTGGACCTGCCCGAGGTCTCGCTCGTGGCGATCCTGGACGCCGACAAGGAAGGGTTCCTGCGCTCGGAGACCTCGCTCATCCAGACGATCGGGCGGGCCGCACGCAACGTGGACGGCACCGTGCTCATGTACGCGGACGCGGTCACGGATTCGATGCGTTTCGCCATCTCCGAGACCCAGCGCCGCCGCCAGATCCAGATGGCCTACAACACCGAGCACGGGATCGACCCGCAAACGGTGCGCAGGAAGGTCACCGACATCTTGCTCACGCTGCGCGGCCAGGGGGAGCCGGCTGCGACCACGCCGAAGAAGCAGCGCCGCAAGAGTTCTGCGGCAGAAGGGCTCCCCACCGAGGAGCTGGAGCGGTTGATCCTGGGACTCGAGGAGGAGATGCACCAGGCGGCGAAGGATCTGCGGTTCGAGTACGCCGCCCGCCTGCGAGACGAGGTCCGCGAACTGCGCAAGGAGTTGAAGC
>DASWJS010000005.1:0-61715 GCA_036397035.1 Actinomycetota bacterium
TCCGCGTGTCCGCAGCGATGCGCCGCTTCAGATTCTCTGAAGCGGCGCGAACGCCAGCAACAGGCGCTTGGGGCCTTCCTCGGCGAACTCGACGGTCGCTTCGGCGTCGTTCCCGCGCCCGGCGACCGCGACGACCACGCCCCGCCCGAACCGCTCGTGGAAGACCTCCTCGCCCACCGACAGCGACGTGAGCGCCCCCGGGCGCCGCTCGGCCTCCGGCTCGCTCGCCGCGGCGTGCCCGCCGGAGACCTCGGTCGTGAGCCATTCCGGGATCTCGTGGAGGAAGCGCGAGGGCGGGTTGTAGTTGGTGCCGCCGAAGATCGTTCGCGACCAGGCGTTCGTGAGCGTCAAGACCTCGCGGGCGCGCGTGATGCCCACGTAGCAGAGCCGCCGCTCCTCTTCGAGCTGGTCGGGCTCGGTCATGGATCGCATGTGCGGAAAGACCATCTCCTCCATCCCCGTCATGAACACGACCGGGAACTCCAGCCCCTTGGCGTTGTGGAACGTCATGAGCGTCACCCGGCCCTCCTCGGCGAAGGCGTCGTCGGCTTCGGCGATCAAGGCGACCTTCTCCAGGAAGCCCGCAACGCCCGCGTCGGGATCGTCGCGCCCGAACGTGGCGGCGACCCCGACCAGCTCCTCCAGGTTCTCGATCCGTCCCTGCGATTCGATCGAGCGGTCGGCCTCCAGCTCGGCCAGGTATCCGCTCGCCGTGATCGTCTCGTGGACGACGACGCCCGGGTCTCCGTCGACGGCAAGCTCGCGGATCTTGCGCATGAGCGAGCCGAAGCTCGCCACCGCGCTACGGGCGCGCGCCGCGAGCCCCGTCTCGTCGACGCGATCGATCGCCTCGGTCATCGTCACGCCTTCGGCGCGGGCGAAGTCCTCCACGGCCGCGACCGTCCGGTCGCCGATCCCACGCTTCGGCACGTTGATCACGCGCTTGAGCGACACTTCGTCGGCGGGGTTCACGGCGAGCCGCAAGTACGCGACGACGTCCTTGACCTCGCGGCGCTCGTAGAACTTCACCGAGCCGACGATCCGATAGGGCATGCCGAACCGCGTGAACGTTTCCTCGATCGCCCGTGACTGCGCGTTCGTCCGGTAGAAGATCGCGACGTCCTCGAGCGATCGCCCTTCCTCCTCGCGCAGCCGTTCGATCTCGTGGGCGATGAACGCAGCCTCGTCCTGCTCGTTCTCCGCGTGGTAGCGCCGGATCGGCGAGCCGGCCGCGCCGTCGGTCCAGAGGTTCTTCGGCCGGCGCTGCCGGTTCCGTTCGATGACCGCGTTTGCCGCCGACAGGATGGTCTGCGTGGAGCGGTAGTTCTGCTCGAGCACGATCACGCGCGCGTCGGCGAACTCGTCCTCGAACCGAAGCACGTTGCGGAAGTCGGCGCCTCGGAACGCGTACACGCTCTGGTCGGCGTCGCCCACGACGCAGATGTTGCGGTCGCGCCCGGCGAGCAGCCGGGCGAACTCGAACTGCGCGGCGTTGGTGTCCTGGAACTCGTCGATCAGGACGTGCGCGAACTTGTTCTGCCACGTTTCGAGCACCTCCGGGTATAGCCGCCACAGGTGCACGACGTTCAGGATCATGTCGTCGAAGTCCATCGCGTTGGCCGCGCGCAGCCGCCGCTGATACTCCCGATAGACCTCGGCGACCCGCTCGTCGAAGAAGTTGCCCGCGCGCTCGGCGAAGGCATCCTCGTCGAGCATCTCGTCCTTCGCGCGCCCGATCGCCGCGGCGATGCTCTTGGGCGGGAAGCGCTTGGCGTCGATTCCGAGGTCGTTCACGCAATAGCCGACGAGCCGCCGGGAGTCGGCCTGGTCGTAGATGGTGAAGTCCCGGCTGAAGCCCAGCCGGTGCCCGTCGCGGCGCAGGATCCGCCCGCACGTCGCGTGGAAAGTCAGGACCCACATCGAGGCGCCCAGGGAGCTTCCCACAAGTCGGCCAACCCGCTCGCGCATCTCGTCCGCGGCCTTGTTGGTGAAGGTGATCGCGAGGATCTGGAAGGGGCTCACCTCGCGCGCGCGGATCAGGTGGGCGATCCGGTGGGTCAGGACCCGCGTCTTGCCCGACCCCGCGCCCGCCACGATCAGCAGCGGCCCGTCCCCATACTCCACGGCCTCGCGCTGCGGCGGGTTCAATCCCTCCAGCAGCTCGTCGTCGTCGCGCAGCGTCGCCGGTTCCACCCCCCGATTATCGCCCACGGGGAAGCAGCTCGAGCGACACGCCCTTCGCGACACGCAGCACCGAGAAATGACGACGGTCGAGCGTCGCAACCTTGCTCTCGCCGAGGGCGACGCATGTGGCGAAGACCGCGGCGTCCACGAACCCCAGCGGCAGGTCCGCGTACCGTTCCTGCACCTTCGCGGCGGCCAGCACCCCGGCGCCGTCGAGCGGGTAGATCGTGAAGGCGCCCGCGGCGACGTCCTCGGCGACCCGCATCCAATTCGCCATCGAGGACCTCCGACGGAACAGGTACTCCAGTTCCACGAAGACGGGGGCCGGCACGACGAGCGGCTCGTGCGCGTCGGCGAGCAGCGTCCGGCAATCCTCGTGGGCGTCGTCGTCGGTGACGTGCGCAGCGAAGAGCACGCCGGTATCTAGGACGAGCGCCACCGAGGCTCATCCTCGTGAATCATGTCCGGCTCGTCGCCGATGCGGCGCGCGAGGGGGGGTCCATGACCGGGCTCCGCGAGCAGCCGCGGACGCGCGCGACGTGCAACGTCGGCATCCCCCCACGCGGTCAAGCCGAACGTGTTGGGCGCGACGCGCCGGAAGGTACCCGGATGGCGAGGCAAACGCGCGGCTAGTTGGAACTCGATCTGGTCCGGGCGGGCGTTCTTCGATCGAGGGTGACGCCAACCTCCGGCCTTGATACGCGCGCCGAGGTCTTTGACGTGGAGCGGCGTGGCGGCGGCTTCCAGCACACGCCGGGCAGCCTCGTGGAGCGTCAAGCTCGCATAACCCCCCGTCGCCTGGTAAGGCACCGCGCTCTCCGCCGCGCGCCTCGCGCCGTCGACGAGCAACTCCGCGGCTTGTCGCTCCAGGTGCAGCAGATCGCGGAGCAATCCCGCCGCCTGTGCGACAGCGTCGGCGTCCTCCAGGCTGGACACACCCCGGTCGATGAGGGCTCGAAGGCGCTCCTTCATATCTTCATGTTCTCGCTTCATAATTTTCACTATAGTCAGGCCAGGGTGAAAGTCAAGGGAGTCGTCTGGACTCGATCGACGCGTTGGCGAGCGGGCCGGCTAAGGACCTATTCCCACTCGATGGTGCCGGGGGGCTTGCTGGTGACGTCGTAGGCGACCCGGTTGACGCCGGGGACCTCGGCGACGATCCGGGATGCGATTCGCTCGAGCAGGTCGTAGGGCAGGCGGGCCCAGTCGGCGGTCATCGCGTCCTCGGACGTGACCGCTCGCACGACCACCGGCCGCTCGTACGAGCGGCCGTCGCCCATCACGCCCACCGTTCGCACGTCGGGCAGGATCGCGAAGGACTGCCACACCTCGCGGTAGAGCCCCGCGCGCCTGATCTCCTCGCGCACGACCGCGTCGGCCTGCCGCAGGACGCCGAGCTTCTCGGCGGTCACCTCGCCGATGATCCGGATCGCCAGGCCCGGGCCCGGGAAGGGCTGACGCCAGACGATCTCTTCGGGCAGCCCAAGCTCCTCGCCGACCGCGCGCACCTCGTCTTTGAACAGGTTGCGCAGCGGCTCGACGAGGTCGAAGTCCATGTCCTCGGGCAGGCCGCCGACGTTGTGGTGGCTCTTGATCTTGGCCGCATCGCGCGTGCCGGATTCGATGATGTCGGGGTAGAGCGTCCCCTGGACCAGGAAACGCGCGCCGGCCAGGTCGGTGCGCGCGACCTCTTCGAAGACGCGGATGAACTCCTCCCCGATCGCCTTGCGCTTTCCTTCGGGATCGGTCACGCCCTGCAGGCGCGCGAGGAACCGGTCCTGCGCCTTGACGTGGATGAGGTTGATCCTGTGGATGCGACGGAACGTCTCCTCGACCTGCTCGGCCTCCCCCTGACGCAACAAGCCGTGGTCGACGAAGACGCAGGTGAGCCGGTCGCCGACGGCTTTGTGCACCAGCACCGCGGCGACGGAGGAGTCGACCCCGCCCGAGAGGCCGCACACGATCTGCTCGTCGCCGACGACCGCGCGGATCTCGCGCACGGCCTCCTCGATGATCGACACGCGCGTCCATGCCGGGCGGGCGTCGCAGGCGTCGTAGAGGAAGTTCTTCAGCAGGTCGAGCCCCTTTGGCGTGTGCGCTACCTCCGGATGGAATTGCACCCCGTACAGGCCGCGCTCGGCTGCTTCGAACGCCGCGACCGGCGACCCCGCGGTGGCCGCCGTCACCCGGAAGCCGTCCGGCGCGCGAACGACGGCGTCGCCGTGGCTCATCCAGACCGTCTGGTCTTCAGGGAGGTCCGCGAACAGGCGCCCGCCGCTCGCCGTGAGCGCCGTCTTGCCGTACTCACGCTCGCCCGTATGGGCGACCTCGCCCCCGAGCGCCATCGCCATGGCCTGCTGGCCGTAGCAAATCCCGAGCACCGGGATCCCGAGGTCGAAGAAGGCCGGGTTCACGGCCGGCGCGCCGGGCGTGTAGACGGAGGCGGGACCGCCGGACAGGATCAGCCCGCGCGGACGCCGGGCGCGGATCTCCTCGACCGAGGCGTCGTGGGGGAGGATCTCGGAGAAGACCTTGCACTCGCGGACCCGGCGCGCGATGAGCTGCGCATACTGCGCGCCGTAGTCGATGACGAGAACGGAGTCGAAAGCTGACGGGTCCAACGTGAGCGCAGGATAACACGCGCCCGCACCGCGAACGCCGGCTACACGGCTTCTTCCGAGCCCGTCGCCGGCGCCGGTGGCCTGGCGACCTCCAGCCGGGTCGCCGCCGCCGCGTGGAGGCGCACGGTGAAGGACGATCCCACGCCCAGCTCGCTCTGGACGGCGACCGACCCGCCCATGGCCTCGGCGAGCTGCTTGACGATGAACAGGCCGAGGCCTGCGCCGCCGGTCTCCATCCGCAGCGGGTCCTCCAGGCGCTTGAACCGCTCGAAGATCTCCACCTGGCGGTCGGCGGGGATGCCGCGCCCCTCGTCGCGCACGGTCAGGATCACCTCGGTGTCGCGGCGCTGCAGCGCGACGCGCACGGTCGTCCCCTCGTCGGAGAACTTCACCGCGTTGGCCAGCAGATGCGCCAGGACCTGCTCGAAGCGCATCGCGTCGCCGACGGCCAGCGCCGAAGCGGCGACGTCGGAGGTGTCGAACTCGCGCGTCGGGTGGGTCGTCGTGAAGGACTGGACCACCCGTTCGACGATGCGCGAAGCGTCGATCGGCTTGTGCTCCACGTCGGGCAGGCGGCGCTCCGACGGGTTCGCGATCTTGGACGCCAGGAGCATGTCTTCCACGAGCCGGCCCATGTGCTCGGCACGCTGCAGGATCGACGTGAGGGCGTCCGCGCGGCGCTCGCCGTCGATGTCGTCGCCGCGACGCAGCAGGAGCGAGGCGTAGCCCCGGATCGGCGTGAGCGGCGTCCGCAGCTCGTGGCTGACGGTGGAGAAGAAGTCGTCCTTCAGCCGGTCCACTTCGCGCTGGCGCGTGACGTCGGTCACGACGAGCACGTCGAAGGTGAGCTGGCCCTTCTCGTCGAGCCCCGGCCCGTGTTGCACGCGCAGCCACCGCTGGCTCCCGTCGGTCGCCAGGATCTCCAGCTCGACCGGCCCGGCCGCCGAGGACGCGCCGATGGAAACCTGGCGTCCCACCGAGTCGCGCCCGCGCAGCAGGTACGGGAGCGCCTTGCCCACGGCCTCGGAGGTCACGACCCCGGTCATCCGCTCCATCGACGGGCTCCACAGCAGGACGATGCCGTCGGCGTCGGCAAGGACGATGCCCTCGCTGGAGTGCTCCAGGATCCGCCCGAGCTTGCGCGTCTCCTCTTCCATCTGCGCGGTGAGCTCCTTCTGCTTGACCCAGCCGCGGAACGCGTGGTGCATCGCGATCGTCGGGGCCAGCACCGCCGGCAGGAGCAGCGGCCTGGTGAGGTACAGCGCGACCGCGACGATACCGACCGCCGAGTTGCCGAGACCCATGGCGAAGGACACGGGACCCTCGCGCGTCATGACGTCCATCAGGCTCCGCTTGGACTGCGCGGCGATGATCGCCGAGATCGTCAGCAGGTTTACGAGCGTGAAGACGCCCATGCCGGTCAGCAGCGCGCCGACGCCGAGCGCGGTGTCGAAGTCGCCGCCGGCCAGGTGGTAGAGCGCTGCGGCCGGCACCAGCCCGAGCGTGTACTGGCCGATGTTGAACGCGTACTTGATCGGCGCGCGCCGGTGCACCGCGAGCGCGACCGCCAGCCCGCCGACCGCGGTCAGGATCGCGATCGGGGCCGGGAGGAGCACGAAGTCGGCCACGACCGCCAGCTCGAACAGCGTCAGCAGCTCGGCGGAGTCGCCGTGCTTGACCCGGATGGAGACCAGCTCGGCCACCGCGGTCAGCACGAGCAGAATCCCGGCCTGCCGCACCAGGCCGGGATCGAAGCGTGGGATGGCCAGGCCGGCCCCCACCAGCAGAACGGCGCCCCCGAGGGCGACCGCTCCGATCAGCAGGGACGGCTTCGCCTGCTTACGGCCCACCGGTCATGTCCAATCGACCGCGTTCCATTGCCGGGCGTTCCACTGGCGCGCGCTCCACTGCCGTGCGCTCCACTGGCGCGCGTCCCAGCTCTCGTCGCTCCACTGGCGCGCGCTCCACTGCCGTGCCAGCCATTCCTCCTGCGTCCACTGGCGAGCCGTCCACTGGCGCGCGGCCCACTGGCGCGCGTCCCACTGCCTGGCCGTCCACTGGCGCGCCGCCCACTGGCGGGCGTCCCAGCGGCGCGCCGTCCATTGCCTGGCGGCCCACTGGCGTGCCGCCCATTGGCGTGCGGCCCACTGGCGCGCGGCCCACTGGCGGGCCAGCCACTGGCGGGCTTCCCACTGGCGGGCCAGCCACTGCCGTGCCGCCCACTGGCGCGCGGCCCACTGGCGCGCTTCGAAGTCCTCGTCGCCCAGGCGGCCGTGCGACTTGGGGCTGCCGTTCCCGTTCACGGCGACCCAGCGATAGACGCCGCTGCCGTCGCGCTGCCACTTGAACTGGAAGCCGTTGCGCTCGCCCGGCAACTCGGCGGTCTCGACCGGGTCGGCCGAGGGAAGCTCGGGCAGGTCCCCGTCGAAGGCGGCCGCCGCGGCCGCGTCCACGACCCCGCTGCCGGTCGAGTGCACGTCGCCGTCGGCGATGCCGGCAGCGGTCCCGGTTAGCAGCGCCTTGACCTCGTCGGGGCTCAACTCCGGACGGGCCTGCGCCAGCAGTGCGGCCGATCCGGCCGTGACGGCCGCCGCCATGCTCGTCCCGGAGCCCTTGAAGTAGGCGTCCTCGACGACCGCCGAGGGGTTCTCGACGTCAACGGTGCTGCCCGGCGCGCGGAGCGAGACCAGGTGCGACCCGGGGGCGGCGAGGTCGGGCTTGTCCTGACCCCAGCGCGTCGGACCGCGCGAGGAGTAGTCGGCGACGAGGTCGTCGTCGACGTCGGTCGTCCCGAGGTCGTCGACCGCGCCCGCGGTCAGCAGCCACGGGTCCTCGCCCGGCGAGGCGATTGTGCCCTCGTCGGGGCCGTCGTTGCCGGCCGGCACGACTACGACCACGCCACTGGACCAGAGCGCGCGCAGCGCCCAGGACAGCGGGTCGAGGTCCGGCGGCAGCGGCGACTCGGAGTCCAGCGCGAGCAGCAGGACGCGGACGTTGAACTCGTCGAGCGACTCGCTGACGACCTGGACGCCGGCGAGCACCTGTCCGAGGCTCGTCTCGCCCGTGGCGCCGGCCACCTTCACGGACAGCAGCGAGGCGTCCGGCGCGACGCCGGTGTAGCGGCCGCCCGAGGACGTGCCGTCGCCCGCGATCAATCCGGCCTGGAAGGTGCCGTGGCCGTACGTGTCGTTCCACTCCGCTTCCTTGGTCAGGTTGGCGGTGGCCACGACGTGGTCGGCGAGGTCGGGCACCATCGCGACCCCGGTGTCGACGAGGGCAACCGTGACGCCGTCGCCGGTGACGCCCTCGTCCCACAACGAACGAGCGCCCACCTCGACGGGGTACGCAGTTTCCAGCGTCCCGCCGTAGGCGTTGCTCTGCAGCGACATCGCCCGGTCCGGGAAGACCAGGGTCGTGCGCGCGAGGTCGTCGATGCGGGACTCGGGAACGCGCGCGTAGACGCCGTCGACGATCGGAAGCTCGTAGTCGACCTCGCCGTACTGACCGACGGTCGCGCGGCGGGCCGAGTCGGCGTTCGGGCCGACCACGATCACGGGGACAAGCTCACCCAGCGCCTGGACTGCCGGCGCGGACGCGAGCAGCGCGACGAACGCGAGCACGCCCGCGGTCAGCGTGCGCCGCGCCCGGCCGGTGACGAGCGCCGCCATCAGACTCCGGCCCCCAATGCGAGTCGCCGCACGACGGCGGTGAGGTCTTCGGGTTCGAAGGGTTTGGTCATGTAGTAGTCGCAGCCCGACTTCCAGCCTTCCCAGGTCTCGTGGGCTCCGTCCATGGCGGTCAGCATCACGACCGGCGTGTCGCGGACGGAGCTGTCGGCGCGGATCTCCTTCAGCACGGAGAAGCCGTCCATGCCGGGGATCATGGCGTCCAGAACGATGGCGTCCGGCCGGATCTGTCGCACCGCCTGCAAGGCGGAGAGGCCGTCCGCAACGGCGGAAACCTGGTACCCCTCCAGGTCCAGCACGTCATGGATCAGCAGCCGGGTGGGTGCGTCGTCTTCGACGACGAGGACTTTTATTCGGTCGGACACTTCGTTCCCCTTCTTGCCACCGGAAGCACACGCGGAAGGCGCGCCAGTTGTTTTGTCGGCATGCGGTGGGGTCGAGGTGAAGGCAGCCGCTTTGCTATTCCGCTGACTACTAGGAACTAGAGGTCCTGAGGCCGTCCCGGCTTGTGTCCGGGTATGCCCCATTCGGGCCGGGGGGGGCTACCGGCGAGCCGCCAGATCAGCCCGATCCATCTCGTCGAAGTCGTCGGGCGGACCCCCCAGCAGGTTCCGGATCGAGATGTCCTCGATCTGCCAGTACATGACGGATCCTTCGTTGCTGGAGTGGCCTGGGTGAGCCGCGTCCTCGTGATCGAACGCGCTGGTGTAGCCGATGTTCACCAGTCCCAGCAGGTGGCCGACCTCGTGGGTGACGACCGAGCGCTCGATCGAAGCCGGCCGCAACACCTGCGTAGCCGCCTCCTCGATCCTTTCGGCGAAGATCGCCGCCGACGACGCTCGGTATGCCACGCCGAGCACGCCGGACGATTCTGCGTAGGAGCCGTTCAAGTAGGCGATCCACATCGTCGCCGTCGAGCCCGAGGAGTGGGACGAGCGGTGCAGGTTCTCGAGCGTCCTGATCTCGTCGATGGTGTATCGGTCCCGCGGGCCTTCGAATGCGTTGCCGCGGCGGACCGTGATCCCCTGCGGCTTGTCGAGGTCGCGCTGGAGGATCGCTCGCACATGGTCGAGCACAGCCTGGCTCGGCTCGCGTCCCCGGACGTAGTCGACCTCGACGACCAGCCGCGTCGCATGGTCGGCGCTGATGTAGGACACGGCCATGTCGCCGACACGCTCGTCGTCCGGGTAGCGGAAGCCGCTTCCACCGCCGCCCCCGCCGGCGGAGCCGCCTCCGCCTCCGCTCCCCGACCCGCCGGGCCCGGTCTCCCCTTGCTTTTCGCCGGAACCGTGGTTCGCCGAAGCGTCGTTCGTTCGCGAACTCGCCGCATCGGGGAAGTCGGTCGCCGTCGTCTGCGCCGTGCACGACCCAAGAAGCAGTACCTGGAGGCAGAGGAGGACGAGCGGCTTCGTGGAGCGGGCGATCATCCCATCCCGACGCCCTGGGCGCGCTGGTAGCTCTTGCCCTCCGTCAAGAAGGACGGCGATATCGCCACCTCCACGCGCTGGAAGTCGCGTACGTTCTCGTAGCCGCAGTCGGCCATCGACGTCTTCAGCGCGCCGAACAGGTTCATCGTGCCGTCGTTGGTGGGAGCGGGTCCGCGCAGGATCTCCTCCAGCGTGCCGACCGTGCGCGTCTTGACCCGCGCGCCGCGCGGAAGCTCGGGATGGAAGGTCGCCATGCCCCAGTGGTAACCGAGCCCGGGCGCTTCGGACGCGCGCGTCAGCGGCGAGCCGATCATCACCGCATCCGCCCCGCAGGCGACCGCCTTGGCGATGTCGCCGCCGGTCCGCATCCCGCCGTCCGCGATCACGTGGACGTAGCGGCCGGTTTCCAGCAGGTGCCGCGCCCGCGCGCCGGCGGCGTCGGCAATCGCCGTCGCCTGCGGCACGCCGATGCCGAGCACGCCCCGGGTCGTGCAGGCCGCGCCCGGCCCCACGCCGACCAGCACGCCGCACGCGCCGGTTCGCATCAGGTGCAGCGCCGTCTCGTACGACGCGCATCCGCCGACGATGACCGGCAGCTCGTAGGAAGCGATGAACTCCTTCAGGTTCAGCGGCTCGGTGCGGGAGGAGACGTGCTCGGCCGAGACGACCGTTCCCTGGATCACGAGGATGTCCAGCTCCGCGTCGAGCGCGATCTTGTGATACTGCTCGACCCGCTGCGGCGTCAGCGAGGCGGCGGCGGTCATTCCCGCGTCCTTGACCTCACGAATCCGGTTGAAGATCAACTCTTCCTTGATCGGCTCGCCGTAGATCCCCTGCATGCGCCGGGTCGCGCGATCGTCCGGGAGCGACGCGATCTCAGCGTAGATCGGGTCGGGGTCGGCATAGCGCGTCCACAGACCCTCCAAGTTGAGCACCGCGAGCCCGCCCAGCCTGCCGATCTCGATGGCGGTCGCGGGCGACACGACGGCGTCCATCGCGGAGGCGAGCACCGGCAGCTCGAAGGTGAACGCGTCGATCTGCCAGGAGACGTCGACGTCGTCGCGGTCGCGCGTGCGCCGCGAGGGCACGATCGAGATGTCGTCGAACCCGTACGCGCGACGACCCGTCTTGCCAATGCC
Organism: Actinomycetota bacterium; assembly: GCA_036397035.1. Taxonomy (GTDB): domain Bacteria; phylum Actinomycetota; class AC-67; order AC-67; family AC-67; genus DASWJS01. The sequence goes on from DASWJS010000005.1 coordinate 11,058, forward strand.
GATCTCTACGTCTGCCATCGTTTTCGAGCCTCCCCAGGCGTTCCCCGTGTGTCCGTAGCGTAACCGTGCGAGGGTGCGGATGCAGCCCTGCCGGTTGCGGGCCGGCAACGCCGAAGGCGGCCCCTCGGGGCCGCCTTCGAACGCATCCGATCCGTCCTTACTTCGAGATCTTGGCGAGCACGTCGCGCCCGCTCAGGATGAGGTACTCGTCACCCTCGACCTTGACCTCCGTGCCGCCGTACTTGGAGTAGATCACGCGGTCGCCGACCTTGAGGTCGAGCGGGACGCGCTTCCCCTCCTGGTAGGCGCCGGGGCCGACGGCCAGCACTTCGCCCTCCTGCGGCTTCTCCTTCGCGGTGTCGGGAATGATGATCCCGCCCGCGGTGGTCTGGACTTCCTCCTCGATGGCCCGGACGACGATCCGGTCTTCGAGAGGCTCGAGGCTGAACGCCTTCGCCATGCTCTTCCCTCCTGTGGATTCCTATGGTCTGGGTCCGGCACGTTAGCACTCTCACGGGGAGAGTGCTAACGGCAACTATAGGAACCGGGTCCCCGGCGGTCAAGCCGGCACCCCGAGCGCCAGGCCCGGCACGGCGCCCGCCTCCAGCGGGGTCGGGCCCCGAAGCGCCAGCGTCCGGGCGCCCGCGGCGGCGATCATCGCTCCGTTGTCCGTACACAGCAGGGGCGGCGGGATCGCGACGCGCACGCCGGCTGCCGCACATGCCTGCACCATCCGGCTGCGCAGGCGGGAGTTCGACGCGACGCCGCCCGCCACCACGACGGTCCGGGCGCCGGTCTCGGTCGCGGCGCGGACCGTCTTGGTCACCTGCACGTCCACGATCGCCTCCTGGAACGACGCCGCCACGTCGGCGGCGTCGATTTCCTCGCCGCGTGCTTCGCGCTCGCGCAGCCACCGGATCACCGCCGTCTTCAGCCCGGAGAACGAGAAGTCGTACGCGGCCTCCGGGAGCGCGCGCGGAAACCGGATCGCGCCGGGATCGCCCTCCTTCGCGAGCCGGTCGATCGCGGGACCGCCGGGGAACCCCAGCCCCATGAACCGCGCGACCTTGTCGAAGGCCTCTCCCGCGGCGTCGTCGATCGTGCGACCGAGAACCTCGAACACGCCGTGGCCGGTCATGAGCGCGATCATGCTGTGCCCTCCGCTGACCAGCAGCGCGACCAGTGGCGGGCGCAAGGACGGATCGTGCAGGAACGCGGCTTCGACGTGACCCTCGAGATGGTTGACGGCGACGAAGTGCACGCCCCACGCGGCCGCGTAGGCCTTGGCCGAGGCGATCCCGACCAGCAGCGCGCCGGCCAGGCCCGGGCCCGCGGTGACCGCGACCGCGTCGATGTCGCGTCCCGTCACGCCCGCATCCGCCAGCGCGCGGTCGACGGTCGGGTCGAGCGCCATCACGTGCGCGCGGCTCGCCAGTTCCGGCACGACGCCGCCGAAGCGCTCGTGCAGGTCGATCTGGGAAGCGATGACGTTGGATCGCATCCGCCCGTCCGCCACGACGCCGGCGCCGGTCTCGTCGCAGGAGGTCTCGATGCCGAGGACGATCACGCCTGCGTCTGCGCCCGCATTCGGGTCAGCCGGACCATCACGTCCTCGCTCTGCAGGTCGTGGATCCGCATGACGAGCGCGTCCTCGCCCGTCTCGGCGTAGTAGTTCTTGCGCACGCCGATCGGCCGGAACCCGAACGCCGCGTACATGCGTTGCGCCGCCCAGTTGGCGACGCGAACCTCCAGGGTGAGCGTGGCGGCGCGGCGCTCGCGCGCGGTGGCGACCATGTCGATCATCAGCCGGGCGCCGATCCCGCGGCGCTGGAACCGCGGGTCCACCGCCACGGTGGTGACGTGCCCCTCCTCGCCGTGCAGCATCAGGCCGCCGTACCCGACGAGCGCGTCGTCGGCGAGCGCGACGATGTAATGGCGCGTCTTGCGCTGGGTCAGCTCGCTGAAGAACAGCGAGGCGCTCCAGGGCCGAGGGTAGACCTCGCGCTCGATGGCCAGCACGTCGCGCACGTGCTTGCGCTTCATCGACTCGATCTGCACCGCGATCGGCGGCGGATCGGCCTCGGCTCTCACGCTCGCCCCTCCAGCGCTCGCTTCGGGATCTTCACCCGGGACGGACGCTCGATCACGACCCCGCGCTCCTCCCAGTTGATCTCCGCTTCGGACCTGCGAACGTACAACGGCTCCAGCGCCGTTGCACCCCTGAACTCCGTCGCGAGCGCGAGAACGCCTTCGACCGGCGGCGCGCCGGCGAAGGCGACCGGCCACCCGCCCAACGCGTCCGGATAGGCCTGTGCGCCGTCGCCGGCCAGGATCGTCCCAGGCCGCAACTCGCGCGCGAGCGCGTCCGGGTCCAGCACGCGGATCTCGCCCTCGCGCGCGCCGTCCCGGTACAGCGCGGCGAAGACCTGGCCGCGCCGCGCGTCGAGGCACGCGCAGACCGCGCCGCCGGTCTCGCGCGCCGCCCACGCCAGGACGTCGAGGCTGCACACGCCCGCCACCGGGACGCCGAGCGCGTGCGCGAGGGTCTTGGCCGTCGCGACCCCGACGCGCAGGCTGGTGAAGAGCCCCGGCCCGCGGTCGACCGCGATGCGAGCGACGTCGCCGAGTTCCATCCCACGATCGGCCAGCAGCCCGAGGATCGCCGGAACGAGCGCCTCGACGTGGTTGCGCGGGCCCGGGATCGTGCGCGAAGCGACCACGCCCGCATCGCCGGCAAGGCCGACCTGCGTCTCCGACTGCGTGGTCTCGATTCCGAGCAGCACGCGCCTACGCTATCGCCCACCGCGCGAGCGCAGCCTCCGGCGAGCGAGCGGCCGCCGAGCCGAGCGCGCGAACGTCGACGGTGCGAGCGTCGACGCCCGACATCGCCACCTCGAACCGGTCCGGCGGCAGTTCCTCGGCGACGGCGTCGCCCCATTCGACGAACGTGACCGCGCCGGGATCGAACAGGTCCTCGAAGCCGAGGTCGATCAGCTCGCCCATGCTCGTCAGCCGGTAGACGTCGGCGTGGACGACGCGAACGCTCCCTCGGTAGGTCCGCACGATCACGAACGTGGGGCTCGTCACGGGCTCCTCGACGCCGAACGCCTCGGCGGCCCCCTGCACGAAGCAGGTCTTGCCCGCGCCGAGGTCGCCGCTCAGCAGCACGACGTCGCCGGGCCGCAGGATGCTCGCGAACGCTCGCGCGATCGCGCGCGTCTCATCGGGCGAGGACGACGAGCAGCGAACCACTCAGAACAGGCCGAGCTGCTCGGCGTCGTCGGCGTCGGGCGCGCCCGCCTCGACCTCCTCCAGCACCTTGACCAGCAACCGGAAGTCGTCCTCCATGTTCGCCATCTGCGGCGACTGCCGGTTGCCACGCAGGATCGCGGCCGGGTGGAAGGTCGGGATGAGCACGCGGCCCTGGAAACCGAAGCGCTGACCCCGAACGCGCGTGATGCCGACCGGCTTTCCCAGCAGGAGCCGCGTCGCGAAGTTCCCCAGCGTACAGACGACCTTCGGGTCGACCAGCTCGAGCTGCTCCTTCAACCACGGCTTGCACGCCTCGATCTCGCCCGGCAGCGGGTCACGGTTCCCCGGAGGCCTGCATTTGAGGACGTTGGCGATGTAGACGTCGTCGCGCGTCAGGCCGACGCTTTCCAGCAGCCCGCCGAGCAGTCCGCCGGCCGCGCCGACGAAAGGCGCGCCCTGGCGGTCCTCGTGGAAGCCCGGCGCCTCGCCCACGAACATCACGTCCGCGTGCGGGTTGCCGCTCCCGTAGACCACCTGCGTGCGTCCCTCTGCCAGCGCGCAGCGCGTGCAGGCCGATGCCTCGCGCGCGGCTTCTTCCAGCGTCCTGGTCATCGCTCAACTCCCGGGAAGGATCGTCGCTGCGGGAAGGTCATCGACTGCCTCGCGCCGGCGCGCCGGGAACGTCCTGGGCGGCGCGCGCCGCTCGGCGAACCGAGGCGGCAAGCACGCCCGCTCCCACACGCCCGACGAGATCGGCCGGGGAAGGGATCGAGCCGGTCGCCAGCACGAAGACGGCGTCGCCGTCGAACATCGTATGCGCGGGCCGGACGGCCCGGCCAAATCCCTCCGACGCCAGGACCGCCGCCTCGTGGCACCCGTCCTTGTCGAGCATCGCGTTGGTGGCAATGCACGCGATGACGGTGTTCGTTTCCGGCACGACCGGGGGCCAGGCGCCGGAGGCCGCCACCTCGTCCCAGGTCGGGCCGCCGCGAGCGCCGGCGACGACGGTCCCGTCCTCCTCGACTACGTCGCCGACGGAGTTCACGACCGCGACCGCTCCCACGATCACGTCGTCGCGGTAGACCGAGGCGCTCCCGAGCCCGCCCTTGCTGATCCACTCGAAGCCGGCGTACCCGCCGACGACCGCTCCAGTCCCCGCGCCGGCGTTGCCTTCGGCAAAGGCGCCATCGGAAGCCGCGTCGCACGCCGCATAGCCCTGCTCGGGGCCGGGCCGTACGTCCTTGCGCCCGATCCCGAGGTCGAAGATCGCTGCCGTGGGCACGATCGGCACGACGGCGAACGGCGTGCGGTGTCCGATCCCGCGCTCCTCGAGCCAGCGCATCACGCCGTCGGCGGCGGCGAGCCCGAACGCGCTCCCGCCGGTCAGCAGGATCGCGTTCGGCTCGTCCACGCGCCGGCCGGGCGCGATCACGTCGGTCTCGCGCGTGGCCGGCGCGTTCCCCGGGATGTGAACCGAGCCCGTCGTTCCCGGCGGCGGCAGGATCACGGTGCAACCGGTGAGCGCCTCGGCATCGGTCCAGTGTCCGACGCGGATGCCGGGGACGTCGGTGATCACCGGCGCGCGCGCGCGAGACCCGCGACGAACTCCAGGATGCGCGCGTTGAACTGGTTCGGCACCTCGAGCATCGGCGTGTGCCCCGCGTCGTAGAACTCGACGAGGCGCGCGGAGGGGATCGCCTCGGCGATCCGCTTCGCCGCGCCGGGCGGGGTGAGGCGGTCCCGCGTGCCGACCATCACGACCGCCGGCACGTCGATCTCGGGAAGCACGTGCGTGACGTCGAGGGACATCATGGCCGGGATCAGTTGCACCCAGACCTCGGACGGGACGGCCGAGAGCATCTCCTCGACGAAGTCGACCTGGCGCGCCGACGGGCGGCTTCCGAAGCCCATGATGCGCGTGCCGAGATACGATAGGTCGCTGCCGCGCGCGCGCAAGGCGTCGACGCGATGGGTCTTGCCGGCGAGCAAGCGCCACGAGCCCTCCTGCAACACCTGGAGAATCGCGCGGATCCGCCTCCCAACCGGCAGCACGCCCCTCACGACGTCGGCGGAGGTCGTGTCCACCAGCACGATCCCGGCGACGCGCTCGCGAAGCCGGTCCGCGAACAGCTCGCAGTACTTCAGCACGGTCATGCCGCCCATCGAGTGGCCGACGAGCACGACCGGCTCGCCGCCGCTCGCCTCCGTGACGACCGCGTCGAGGTCGCGAGCGAGCGCCTCCAGGCTCCAGTCGCCCGAGGCGGCCATGCTGCTCCGGCCGTGCCCGCGATGGTCGTAGAGCACGAGCCGCGCGTGCGGAGAGAGGTCGAGCATCTGGTGGTGCCAGATCGTCAGGTTGAGCGAGAAGCCGTGGCTCAGCACGACGGCCGGGCCGCGCCCGGTCTCCTCGGCGTGCAGCAACGTCCCGTCGAAGGAGGCGACCGGGCCGATCGGCTTGCCGCGGACGTCGCCGTAACGCTCGCCGGCAAAGGGGTCGGGCCGGCTGCGCTCCCGCGTCACCGCCACCCGTTGCGCGACGACGGCGGCCGTGGTCGCAGCGCCCACGCCGAGCGCCACCCAGCCGGCGATGCGTCCGGCGCGGCTCTCAGCCACGGTAGACCCTCGGCACGCGCGAGCCGATGCGGGTGACGACCTCGTAGTTGATCGTGCCGAGCGCGCGCGCCAGGTCGTCGGCGCCGATGCGCTCGTCGCCCTGCTCGCCGATCAGCACGACCTCGTCGCCGACCTCGCAGGTGTCGTCGCCGAGGTCGACCATGAACGAGTCCATGCACACGGTCCCGACGGCGGGGTAACGGCGGCCGCCGATCAGCGCCTCGGCGTTGCCGCCCAGCGCGCGGGGCCAGCCGTCGGCGTAGCCGAGCGGGATCGAGACGATGGTCGACTCGCGCTTGAGCCGGTAGCGGTGCCCGTAGGAGATCGCTTCCCCCGCGGCGATGCGCTCGACTCGCGCCGCGAGCGCCTTCAGCGACATCGCCGGCTCGTAGGTCATCTCCTCGTCGCAGTCCGGTCCGGGGGAAAGCCCGTACATCGCGATCCCGAGCCGCACGAGGTCGAAGTGCGCGTCGGGCCGCGTGAGCGCCGCCGCGGAGTTGGCGACGTGGCGAACCGGCGGGTGCAGGCCGCGCCGCGCGAGCCGCTCGCACGCGCCGGCGAAGCGCTCGAGCTGGGTGTCGATGAACGGGTTGCCGGGCTCGTCGGCGAACGCGAAGTGCGTGAAGACGGCCTCGACGTGCAGGCGCGGCTCCTTGCCCAGGGCGGTCACGATCTCGTCCAGGCGCTCCGGCAGCGCGCCGAGCCGGTTGAGCCCCGTGTCGATCTTCAGGTGCACGTTCACGTCGCGTCCCGCACGCTCGGCCGCCTCGCCGGCGACGGCGATCCCCTGCTCGGTGAAGACCGTCGGCGTGAGGTCGTTCGCGATCGCCTCGTCCACGCGCTCGGCGGGCGCCTCGTGCAAGAGCAGGACCGGCGCGTCGATTCCCTCCTCGCGCAGCCGGACGCCTTCGTCGACCAGGATCACGCCGAGCCCGCTCGCGCCCGCCCCGAGCGCCGCTCGCGCCACCCGGACGTCGCCGTGGCCGTACCCGTTCGCCTTCACCACGGCCATGACGCCCGCGCCGCCGGTCAGGCGCGCGCGAACGCTGCCGACGTTGTGCCGGATGGCGTCGAGGTCGATCTCCGCCCAGGCCGGGCGAGGGGGCGCGCTCACCGGATCAGGTCGTGCATCGCGGGACCAAGCTCGGCCACGATCGCGGACGCCGTCGCGGGGTGCGGGGCGAGCCGCTCGGCCAGCCGGTCCGCGGCGAACCCGTGCAGCCACACGGCCGCGGCCGTGCGGCGCGCGAGGTTGTCCGGCCGTCGCCCGTGCGCGAGCACCGCCGCGATCATGCCCGTGAGCACGTCGCCGGTTCCTCCCTGGGCGAGCGCCGCGCCGCCGGTGGCGTTCACGTAGACGCCGTCGCGGCCCGCGACCACGGTGCCGGGACCTTTGAGGACCACGGTCGCGCCGAAGCGCTCCGCCGCAGCGCGAGCCGCGCCGAGCCGGTCGGCCTCCAGCTCCGCGACACTGCTGCCGGTGAGGCGAGCCAGCTCGCCGGCGTGAGGCGTGAGGACCATCGGAACGTCAACCGCTTCGAGCAGCTCGGGCGCGCCCGCGAACGCGTTCAGCCCGTCCGCGTCGAGCACGACCGGCACCGCGGCCTCCGCCGCGAGCGCCCGCACCAGCTCGACGGTGGCCGGGTGCGTCGACAGGCCGGGACCGATCGCGACGGCGTGGAACTCCCCCATGCGCGGCCGCAGGAGATCGAGCGCCTTGTCGTCGAGCACGCCCTCCGCCGCCGCGGGAAGCGGGAACGTCGTGATTTCCGGCGTGCGAGCGAGCGCCACCCGGCACACGTCTTCGGGCGCGCAGAGCATGGTGAGCCCCGCGCCGGCGTGGACGGCCGCGGCGGACGCCAGCGCCGCCGCGCCGGGCATTGCGCGCGAGCCCGCGACGACGAGCACCGTGCCGACCGAGCGCTTGTGGGACGATCGCGTTCGCTGCGGGAGGAGCGCGGCGGCATCCGCCGCCTCCATCGCGAGCGCCGCGCTCCCGCGCGCCTCGGCGGGGATCCCGATCTGCGCGACGACCGTATCCCCGGCGAGCGCGGCGCCCGGCACGAACAGCGACCCAGGGTGAAAGCCGGTGAAGGAAACGGTGCGCCTGGCCCGGACGGCGACGCCCGGCGCCGCGCCGGTGTCGGAGGCGACGCCGCTCGCGACGTCGATCGCGAGCACCGGCCTTCCCGCCGCGTTGATCGCTTCGATCGCCGTCGCGACCTCGCCCTCGGGCGCGCGCGTCAGCCCGACCCCGAAGACGGCGTCGATCACGAGGTCGGCACGCGCGAGCGTTCGGTCCAGTGCGTCGCGCCCGGCAACCGGGCCGTCGAACCGCGCCAGGTTCGCCGCGGCCGCTCCGCTGAGGACGTCCCGAGGCCAGAGCAGCACGGCTTCCGGCGCGGCGCCCCAGGCGCGCAGGATCCGCGCGGCGGCAAGCCCGTCGCCGCCGTTGTTGCCCTTCCCGCACACCACGGCGACGCGCCTGCCGTAGCAGCCGCCGAGCATCGCGCGGGCCTCGCGCGCGACTGCCCAGCCCGCGTTGCGCATGAGGGCTTCGATCGCGATGCCGGCTCGTCCGGCCGCGGCGTCCTGCGCGCGCACGTCCGCAGCCGTGAGGACTTCGATCATCCAGGCAAGCGTACCGCTCGCGGGCGCCGGGAACGCCTACTCCACGGTCACCGACTTCGCCAGGTTGCGCGGCTTGTCCACGTCGCAGCCCCGCAGCACCGCGACCTCGTAGGCCAGCAACTGCATGGGGACGGCGACCAGCGACGGCACCATCAGCGGGTCGATCCGGGGCACCGCGAGCACGTGGTCGGCGTGGCGCGCGACCTCCTCCTCGTCGCCCCGGCTGCAAATCGCGACGACCCGCGCGCCGCGGGCCTTCACCTCCTGCACGTTGCCGAGCACCTTCTGGTAGACGTGCCCCGCGGTCGCGACCGCGACGACGGGCACGCCGTCTTCGAGCAACGCGATCGGGCCGTGCTTCATCTCGCCGGCCGCGAAGCCTTCGGCGTGCAGGTAGGAGATCTCCTTCAGCTTGAGCGCGCCCTCCAGGGCCATCGGGTAGCCGACGTGGCGGCCCATGAACAGCACCGTGGGCGAGTCGGCGATCTCCCCGGCGATCGCACGCACCTGGTCGCGCATCCCGAGCGCCTCCTCGATCATCCCCGGCAGGCGGTGCAGCTCGCGTACGTTCGACGCAGCTTCCGACGGCCACATCGTGCCGTGCGTCCGGGCCAGGAACGTCGCCAGCAACGTCGTCGCGACGAGCTGCGTGGTGAACGTCTTCGTCGCCGCGACGCCGACTTCCGCTTGGGCGTGCGTATACAGGACGGCGTCGGAATCGCGAGCGATGCTCGAACCGACGACGTTGCAGACGGCGACGACCTTCGCCCGCTGCCGCCGCGCGTAGCGGACCGCCTCCAGCGTGTCGATCGTTTCCCCCGACTGCGAGATCGCCAGCACGAGGGTGTTGCGGTCGAACACGGGGTCGCGATACCGGAACTCGCTCGCGATCTCGATCTCCACCGGGATGTTCGTCCAGTGCTCGATCGCGTACTTCGCCACGAGCCCGGCGTGCAGCGCGGTGCCGCACGCGACGACGAAGATCTTGTCGACCGCGCGGATGTCGTCCTCCGCCATGCGCAGCTCGTCGAGCATCAGCCCCCCACCGGGCTGCGAGTGCCCGGTGAGCGTGCTGGCGACGGCGGCGGGCTGCTCGAAGATCTCCTTCAGCATGAAGTGCGGGAAGCCCGCCTTCTCCGCCGAGGCAAGGTCCCAGTCCAGGTGGATCGCGGAGCCTTCCGCCGGGTCCCCCGCCAGCGTCGTGATCGCAAAGCCCTCGGGCGTTATCTCCACGACCTGGTCGTCGAGGACGTGCACGACGTCGCGCGTGTGCGCGAGCAGCGCGGTCGGGTCCGAGGCCAGGAACGTCGCGCCCTCGGCGGCGCCGACGATCAGCGGGCTCGTGCGCTTGGCCGCGACGATTCGCCCGGGCTCGTCGGCCGAGACGACCGCGATCGCGAATGCGCCCTCGATGCCGGTCAAAGCATCGCGCACGGCCTCGACGAGATTCCCCTCGTAGTGCTTCTCGATCAGATGGGCGAGCGCCTCGGTGTCGGTCTCCGAGGCGAAGACGTGGCCCTCGCGTTCCAGCCGCTCGCGCAGCGCGAAGTGGCCTTCGATGATCCCGTTGTGGGCAACCGCGATGCGGCCGGTGCAATCGAGGTGCGGGTGGGCGTTGCCGTCGGTGGGGCCGCCGTGCGTCGCCCAGCGCGTGTGCCCGACGCCGGTCGTGCCGTGGAACTCGTGCGAGGCCAGCTCCTTGTCCAGCATGTCGAGCTGGCCGGCCTTGCGCACGACCTTCAAGCCTTCCGATTCGATCAGGGAAACGCCGGCGGAGTCGTACCCGCGATACTCGAGGCGGCGGAGCCCCTCCATGATGATCGGCAGCGCGTCCCGGTCCCCGGCGACTCCGATGATCCCGCACATAGACCCGCCCAGCTTACCGGCGCGAACCCTGGTTCCTATGCCCCTTCGTTCATTCGCCCAAGACCACGCTCACGGCCTCGGAGATTCGGTCGGCGGCGGTCGCGGCTCGCTCGTCGGTGGCCGCCTCGACCATCACGCGCACGACCGGTTCGGTGCCCGAGGCGCGCACCAGGACCCGCCCGTCGGCGCCCAGCTCGTCCTCGACCTCCCGCACGACGTCCCAGACGCGTTCGGCGCCGTCGAGCGCCCCGCGATCGGCCACGGCGACGTTGCGAAGGACCTGCGGGAAGCGGGGGACGTCGGCGGCCAGCTCGCCGAGGCTCCGGCCCGAGACGACCACGGCCGCCAGGAGGCGCAGCGCCGTCAGGATGCCGTCGCCGGTCGTGTGCATGTCCAGGAACACGACGTGGCCGGACTGCTCGCCGCCCAGGATCAAGCCGTTCTTGCGCATCGCCTCCAGGACGTTACGGTCGCCGACCGCGGTCTCGACGATCCCGATGCCGGCGTCGGCCATCGCGTGACGAAAGCCCAGGTTCGCCATGACGGTCGTGGCGATCGCGTCGCCGCGCAGCTCGCCGAGCATCTTCGCGTCGAGCGCGCAGATGCCGAGGATCTGGTCGCCGTCCACGATCGCGCCTTTGGAGTCGACGGCGAGCACGCGGTCGGCGTCGCCGTCGTGCGCGATCCCGGCGTGGGCGCCGGAGGTCGCGACGGCTCGCCGCAGAACCTCCATGTGGGTGGACCCGCACCCGTCGTTGATGTTCGTGCCGTCCGGGTCGGCGAACAGCACGGTGACGTCGGCGCCCGCGGCTCGATAGACCTCGGGCGCGATCATGGACGCCGCGCCGTTCGCGCAGTCGACGACGATGCGGAGCCCTTCGAGCGACGGTTGCCCTCGCAGCAGGAAGCGAAGGTAACGGTCGTCGGCGTCCTCCAGCGTGGCCATGTCCTCCACGCCGTCGTCCCCGGCGGCTTCGGGCGCTCCGGTCATCGCCTCCTCGATCGCGGCTTCGACCTCGTCGCTCAGCTTGACCCCGTCGGGCCCGAAGAACTTGATGCCGTTGTCCCGGGCGGGGTTGTGCGAGGCGCTGATCACCGCGCCGGCCGCGGCGCCGGCGTCGCGCACCAGGAAGGCCACGGCCGCCGTCGGGATCACCCCCGCGCTCACCGGGATCGCGCCCGCCGCTGTGATGCCGGCGGCCAGCGCTCGCTCGAGCGCCGGACCGGACGCCCGCGTGTCGCGCCCGATCACGATTCGCCGCTCGCTCGCGGTCAGGATCGACGCTGCCGCGCGTCCGAGCGCGTACGCAAGCTCGTCGGTGAGGTCTTCGCCGTAGACGCCGCGGACGCCGTCGGTGCCGAAGAGTCTGGCCTCCGCCGCCATCAGGAAGGGACCGGCCGGCACGGCGTGACCAACGCGATCAGCGCTTCGAGTACTGGGGAGCCTTGCGGGCCTTGCGAAGCCCGTACTTGCGCCGCTCCTTGACGCGCGCGTCGCGCGTGAGGAGCCCCTTTCGTTTCAAGTCCGCGCGCAGGGACGGGTCCGCTTCGCACAGCGCGCGCGCGATGCCGTGGCGCAACGCCCCTGCTTGCCCGGTCACGCCGCCGCCGATCAGCGAGGCGTAGACGTCGAAGCGCTCGGCGCTGTTGGTGACGCGCAGCGGCTCGGTGACGACCATCCGCAGCGCGGGCCGCGGGAAGTAGTCCTCCAGGGAACGGCCGTTCAGGATGAACCGTCCCGACCCGGGTGCGAGGCGCACGCGCGCGATCGACTCCTTGCGCCGGCCGGTCGCGCCGATCATCGGGGCGATCGCCATCAGCGAGCGACCTCCTTCCGGGCGTACGGCTCGGGCGACTGCGCCTGGTGCGGGTGCTCGGCGCCGTCGTAGACGTGAAGCTTCTTTCCCATCGCGCGTCCGAGCCGGTTGTGCGGCAGCATCCCCTTCACCGCGCGCTCGACGGCGAGCGAGGGCCGCGTGGCGAGCAGCTCGTCGTAGCGGACGCGCGTGATCCCGCCCGGGAAGCCCGAGTGGCGGATGTAGTCCTTCTGCTCGGTCTTCTTGCCGGTGAGGCGCACCTTCGAGGCGTTGACGATGATCACGTGGTCTCCGGTGTCGACGTGGCGCGCGAAGATCGGCTTGTGCTTGCCGCGAAGCAGGCCCGCCGCCTCGGCGGCCAGCCGCCCCAGGACGCGGTCGGACGCATCCAGAACGAGCCACCGTCTCTGGATGTCCGTCGGCTTCGGCGAAAAGGTCTTCATGCGTGAGATGGCCGCCTCGAAGGCAGCCCGGAAAGGCTACCGGGGGCCCTGTTCGGGGTCAACCCGAGCCGGTCAGTACAGCGACCTGATGCCCGCGGTGTCGCCGGTGCTCGGGCTCTGCTTGAGCGTCTCCCCGGTGAAGCCGTAGGAGTACATCGTCTCGAACCGCCCGGTGCTGTGGCCGAGCCCGTAGACGTGCCCGAACTCGTGGGCGGCGATGTTTCCGACCTCGTACTTGGGCGTCGACTCGTCGCACCCGTCCCCCTCTGCGCCGGCGACGAACCAGGCGAGGTTGGAGTTGAAGACGACGTCGCTTTCGATGAGGCCGTCCGACCAGCGCCAGGTGTACGTGGTCGCGATCGAGCTGCCCGTCTTGCCGAACAGCAGGTCCGTCTGCCTGTTGGCCGTGTAGCGCCGGACCGCGCCGTCCGTCGCGACGTTGAACGTGGGCGCGGCCGCTTCGGCGTTCTCCCAGACGTCGAAGGCGTCCTGCACGGACGCGACGACCGCCGCCTGGGTCAAGCCCGAGGGAATGGTCGAGGTGTTGAGGTGAGCCGTCCGATTGCCCGCGACAACCCAGCCGGTCGTGCCGTAGTCGCCGTTGCCGGCGCCGTCGTCTTCGCAGTTCGCCGTCGGCACGGGTTTGCCGCCGCCCCCGCCGCCCCCGCCATTGCCGCCCCTGGCCTTGTACTGCTGCAGCGAATCCACGCTGATCAGCGTCGCGGTCGGCTTCGCAGCCTCGGCCGACCCGCCAGCCAGCAGCAGCGCGGCGGCGGCGACAAGCGCGATCCCTATCTTCCCTCTCATCTTCAGCTCCCTCGAAGTCGACTCACAATCGCCCAGGATAACCGGCCGGCCGGGTCCGGGAAACCCCTCAAAAGGGCTGGAATGGATCGGGCCTGTACAGGACTCGGGTCAGGTGGAGCGCCCTGGCCGGGGCGACGTTGCCCGCGGCGCCCCGGTCTTTTCTGCCCAGCGCCGCCGCCACGGACTCGGGGCCGCGTTTGCCTCGCCCGACGTCGAGCAGGAGCCCGATGATCGAGCGCACCATCTGGTGACAGAAGGAGTCGGCGGTCAGCTTGAACGTCAGCGACTCGGCCGCGCTCACGATCGTGATCGAGCGGACGCGCCGCACGAGCGATCCCTGCCCCTTGCGGCAGAACGCCGAGAAGTCGTGCTCCCCGACCAGCGCGCGGGCGCCGGCGCGCATCGCGCGGACGGACACCTCGCCCGGGAGGTGCAGCGCGAACCGATCCAGGAAGGGGTCGGGCGCGGCAGCGCGATAGCAGCGGTATTCGTAGGACCGGCGGCGCGCGCTGAATCGGGCATCGAACGAGTCCGAGGCGCGCGCCGCCCCCCGCACGCTCACCTCGGGCGCCAGGAGCCGGTTGACCCGGCGCTGCAGGCGCTCCGGCTCGACCTCCGGCGCCTCGAAGGAGACCACCTGGCCGGAAGCGTGAACGCCCGCGTCGGTCCTGCCCGCACAGGTCAGCTCGATCGGCTCGCGCAGCACCATCGACAGCGCCTCCTCCAGCACCCCCTGCACGGTGCGAGCCGTCCGCTGCCGCGCGAAGCCGTGGAAGTCGGTGCCGTCGTATGCGACCAAGAGCGCGACCTTCATCGTCCGGCCGATGATAGTGAGCCCTGCGTGTCGCGCCTCACTGTTACCCTTGGGGAACCATGCCGCAAGACGCAGCGTCCGAGCCGATCTACACGCTGTTCCCGAGCGTGTCGGAGTGGACGGGTATCGACCCGTCGCCGCGATGGGACTCCTTCCTGGCGGCGCTCGAAGATGCGAAGCGCAATGCGACCCCCGAAGCCGTTGACACCGCGACCGAGGCGGCCCTCAAAGCCGCCGCCGTATCCACCGGAGCCATCGAAGGTCTTTACGAGGCCGATCGAGGCTTCACGATCACCGTCGCGCTCCAGGCAGCGGCGTGGGAAGCGCAGATCGCGTCCGACACCGGGAAACGCGCTCGCCTGATCGAAGCGCAGTTGAAGGCATTCGATCTCGTTCTCGATGCGGCGACCGGCGCGCAGCCCATGACCGAAGCGCTGATTCGACGGATCCACGAGGAGTCCTGCCGCGCGCAAGAGACCTACGTCGTCCACACGCCGCAGGGGTCGCAGGAGCGTCCGCTCCCTCTTGGGCAGTACAAGGATCATCCCAACAACGTCATCCAAGCGGACGGCACGGTCTTCGCCTACGCCCCGCCGGGCGAGTCGACATCGGCCGAGATGGCTCGCTTCGTCGCCGAGCTGTCGTCGGCGGGCTTCGCGGATCTCGCGCCCGCGGCCCAAGCCGCGTACGCGCACTACGCGTTCATCCGCGTCCATCCATTCGCCGACGGGAACGGCCGCGTCGCGCGAGCGATCGCATCCATATACCTCTATCGCGCGGCCGGCGTTCCCCTCGTCGTGTTCCAAGACGAGCGGGACGCCTACATCGCCGCCCTCGAAGCCGCAGACGCCGGCCGGCACCAGGAGTTCGCGGAGTTCGTTTCTGCTGCCACCGAGGAAACCATGAACATCCTCGTCCAACGGCTGCTTGCCGGGCCCGATGACGCCGCCGCCGCCGTCAGGGACGTGCGAAGCTTGCGTTACGCAACGCGCGACTGGACACACGAGCAGATGGACGCAGGCGCGACTGCCCTGAACAACGCTCTTGCCGCGGCCCTTCAAGCTGAGGTGGACGCCCTCGGGTCGATGGACGGTGTCGACTATCAGATCTTTAGGGGCCACGGGGCATCAACCGTCGACGCCCCTGCGGGCACGCGAATGATGATCCGCGATCCGAGGTACGTTCAACTCGAAGTTCGCAGCGCGCCCCCAGCCGCCGCCTCCTACGAGGCCATCTTCGACGTGCTGGTGCCAACTTCCGATGGGGAAAACGACTTTGTAGTTCGCACCTCGAAGGACTTGCACGACCTCCTTCGCGTTCCCGTCCGGAGCGTTCTTCCAACCGTCAAGATGTCGGTCGAGTTGCTCATTCAGCCGTGGGCGAAGCGTATGGTGCGCAAAGCGCTCGACCATCTGCTGCAGGAGGGGACCAACTCGCTTGAGAAGTCGGGCTACAAGCCCCCGTCAGGCTAGAACCCCTGCTACTCGACGGTGCCCTGCTCGACCAGTTCGATGACGGCCATGGGGGCGGCGTCGCCCTTGCGGTAGCCGAGCTTCATGATGCGCGTGTAGCCGCCGGGGCGCTCGGCGAAGCGGGGCGCGATGTCGGCGAAGAGGTCGTGCACGACGCCCTTGTCGGTCACGACGCGCAGCACCTCGCGGCGCGCGGCGATGTCGCCGCGCTTGGCGAAGGTGATCAGCTTCTCGGCCAGCGGGCGCATGGCCTTCGCGCGCGCCTCGGTCGTGCGCACACGCCCCTGCCGGAACAGCGACGTGCACAGCCCGGCGAGCATCAGCTTCTGGTGGTCGGGCCCCGACCCCAGGCGTGGTCCCTTCTTCGGCTTCGGCATGGTCAGTCCCTCAGCGACAGCCCCATCTCGGAGAGCTTCTGCTTGACCTCGTCGATCGACTTCTGCCCGAAGTTGCGGATGTCGAGCAGGTCCTGCTCGGTCCGCTGGACGAGGTCGCCGACGGTCTGGATGCCCTCGCGCTTGAGGCAGTTGTAGGAGCGCACCGAGAAGTCCAGCTCCTCGATCGGCAGCGCCATCTCGCTCGCCTGGGCAAGCTCCTCCGGCGCCGGGCCCAGCGTGAGCGCGCGCGCCTCGGACAGGTCCGCGACGAGGCCGAGCAGGTCGACCAGCGTCCGGCCCGCGGCCGCGATGGCCTCCTTCGGCTCGATCGCCGGGGTGGTCTCGACGTCCAGGACGAGCTTGTCGTAGTTGGTCATCTGCTCGACGCGGGTGTGCTCGACGGCGAAGCTGACGCGCCGCACCGGCGAGAAAATGGAGTCGATCGGAATGACCCCGATCGCGCCCTCGCCGCGCTTGTTGCGCTCGCTGGTGACGTAGCCGCGGCCCCGCTCGACCAGCAGCTCCATGTCCAGGCGCGTCTTCTTGGTGAGCGTGGCGATGCGAAGGTCGGGGTTCAGGACCTCGATCCCGGCCGGCACTTCGATGTCCCCGGCGACGACGTCCTTCGGTCCCTGCACGCGCAGGAACACCGAGACCGGGTCGTCGTGCTCGCTCTTGATGACGAGGTCCTTGACGTTGAGGATGATGTCGGTGACGTCTTCCTTCACGCCCTGGATCGTCGAGAACTCGTGCAGGACGCCCTCGATCCGGATCTGCGTGACGGCGGCGCCGGGGATCGAGGAGAGCAGCGTGCGGCGCAGCGAGTTACCCAGCGTGTAGCCGAAGCCCGGTTCGAGGGGCTCGATGCTGAAGCGCCAGCGCGTGTCGGTAATCGGCTCTTCGACGATCTGCGGCCTGTGGACGATAAGCAAGGGGACTCCTCCCGCGTCGGTTCCGGGTGCTTCCTATTTCGAGTACAGCTCGACGATCATCTGCTCCTGCACCGGCACGTCGATGGACGCGCGATCGGGCGCGGTGCGGACGGTCGCCTTCATCGCGTCGCGATCGACCTGCAGCCAGCCGACCGGCGAACGCGTCTCGTTGATCGTCAGCGCCTGGACGACCGGCTGCATGGCGCGACTCTTCTCGGTGACGCCCACGACGTCGCCCGGCTTGGCGCGCATCGAGGGGATGCTGGCGCGGCGACCGTTCAGCTCGACGTGGCCGTGGCGGACCATCTGCCGCGCTTGGTCGCGCGACATCGCGAAGCCCGCGCGGAAGACCACGTTGTCGAGCCGCGACTCCAGCAGCGTCAGCAAGTTCTCGCCGGTGATGCCGGGCAAGCGCGTGGCCTCGTCGTAGTAGTTGCGGAACTGCCGCTCGAGGATGCCGTAGATGCGCCGCGCGCGCTGCTTCTCGCGAAGCTGGAGGTTGTACTCCTCGCTCCCCCGGCGCCCGCGCGGGCGGCCGCGGCCGTGCTGCCCGGGCGGGAAGGGCCGCTTCTCGATCGGGCACTTGGGCGTCTCGCACTTCAGGCCCTTGAGGTAGAGCTTGATCCCCTCGCGACGGCAGAGCTTGCAGTCGGCGTCCTTGTACCGCGCCACTACACCCTCCTCCGCCGCGGCGGCCGGCAGCCGTTGTGCGGCACCGGGGTCACGTCCTGGATCCCGGCGACCTCCAGCCCGGCGGCTGCGAGCGCGCGGATGGCGGTCTCGCGGCCGGCGCCCGGGCCCTTCACGAACACGTCGACACGCTTCATGCCGTGCTCCATGGCGCGGCGCGCGGCGGCCTCGGCCGCGAGCTGCGCCGCGAACGGCGTCGACTTGCGCGATCCCTTGAAGCCCACGTTCCCGCTCGACGCCCAGGACACGGTGTGACCCTGCTGGTCGGTGATCGTCACGATCGTGTTGTTGAACGACGACTTGATGTGCGCCTGACCGTGCGGGATGTCCTTCTTCTCTTTGCGCCTGGTGCGCTTGGGCTTCGCCACGCAGATCCTCCCTCTCTACTTCTTCGCCCGGACCTTCTTGGAACCGGCGACCGTTCGCTTGGTGCCCTTTCGCGTGCGGGCATTGGTCCGGGTTCGCTGGCCGCGCACCGGAAGACCGCGCCGGTGGCGGATCCCCTGGTAGCAGCCGATCTCCACTTTGCGCTTGACGTCCTGAGACACGCGGCGGCGGAGATCTCCCTCGATCTGGTAGTTCGCATCGATCCACTCGCGGAGGCGCACCACCTCCTCGTCGGAGAGGTCGCGCACGCGCATGTTGGGATCGACCTGCGTCGCGGAGAGCGTCGTCCGCGACAGCGTCGGACCGACGCCGTAGATGTAGGTCAACGCGATCTCGACCCGCTTGTCGCGGGGAAGGTCGACGCCGGCGATACGTGCCATTCGAAGCCTCCTACCCCTGCCGTTGCTTGTGGCGCGGATTGGTGCAGATGACCATGACCCTGCCGTGACGGCGGATCACCTTGCACTTCTCGCACATCTTGCGGACGCTCGGACGTACCTTCATCAGTCCCTCTCGTGGATACGGCGCCGGATCGTTCGGGCACGCGCATAGGCCGCCCAGTCCGGAGCCGAGCGGGCATCCTACCAGGTCATCCGGTACGGACCAACCCCGCAAGCGCCCCCGCTCGCGCGGGGCCGGCTCCACCGGAGCCGGCTCGATCCCTTTCGCGGAGAGTGTCGAGAGTGCTACCCTCTGCGTCGGTCATACCCGTAGATTTTGCCGGGCCTGCGGAGGTCTCGGTGGGAGGGAACCCATCGATGACTCCGCGTTCCACGCTTCGCGGCATCTCGTTGGCCGTCGCCACCGGCGCCGTCCTGGCCGCGCTCGCCACCCTCCAAGGCGTGCCGTCGTTCCCGGCGACGATCGCGGGCGTGCTGAGCCTCGTGGCCGGCTTGCTCGCCATCGTTGCGGCCAGGGCGCCGGAACCCCGGCAGGGCATCCAGGGCACGCGCCCCGGCGAACGAAGGTCGCTTCCTGCGGATGGGATCGTGGGGAGCCTGCTGTTCGTCGACCTCGATCGGTTCGCGGCACTCAACGAGCTGATCGGCCGAGCCGTCGGCGACGCCCTGCTCGCAGCGGTCGAGGACATGCTCGATTCCCTCACCCGCGGCGGCGACTCGGTCGTGCGATTGGGCGGGGACGAGTTCGGCGTGCTCCTTCGCGAGGCGGACGCGTCCTCCGCCCTGGAGACCGCGGAGCGCATCCGGCGGCTCATCGGCGACACGAGGATCAACCACGGTTCGGAGCCCTTGTCGATGTCGGTCAGCATCGGCATCGCGACGATCGCGGCCGGCGGGGGCATGGACGACGTGATCAACCGCGCGACCGCCGCGTGCTACCGAGCGAAGCGGCACGGTCGCAACCGCGTCGAGGTCGCCAAGAGCGGGCCCGAAGAGGAGCTTCGGTCGAGCGACGCTCGCTGGATCACGCGCGTGAAGGACGCGATGCGGGACGGCACGCTCCGCCTCTACTACCAGCCCATCATCGACCTCACCGACGGGTCCGTCGCGCACCACGAGGTGCTCGTGCGGATCGAGTCCCCCGAAGGAATCGTCGGCGCGGGCGCCTTCATCCCGGCGGCCGAACGCTGCGGACTGATCCTGGAGCTGGATCGTTACGTGCTCCGCCACGCCTTGCCCGCGGTGGCCGCCGCCGGCCCGGGCGTGTCGTGCGCGGTCAACCTCTCCGCGCTGTCCCTGCACGACGAGTCGCTCCCCGCGTTCCTCGAAAGCGAGCTGGCGCGCTCGGGCGCCGAGCCCTCGCGGGTGACCCTCGAGCTGACCGAGTCCTCCGCCATCGCGGACTTCCCGCAGATGAAGCAGACGCTGGAGACCCTGAAGGGCATGGGCTTCGTGCTCTCGCTGGACGACTTCGGCGTAGGTCAGTCCTCGCTGTCCCAGATCCGCTCCCTGCCGATCGACGAGCTGAAGATCGACGGCTCGTTCGTGCGCGGACTCCCGCAGGACGAGCCGGGGCAGGCGCTCGTCCGCTCGATCAACGACCTCGCGCACGCGGTGGGGCTGCACACCGTCGCCGAATGGGTCGAGGACGCCGAGACGCTGGCGATCGTCACCGAGTTGGGGTCCGACCGCGCGCAAGGCTTCGCGGTCGGCATACCGCGCGGGTTCCTGACCGCGGGGACGGCCTGAGCCGGGCGAGGGTCAGGCCGCGCCGTCGAGCGCGGTGAGCACCTCGGGCCCGCCGGGGGTGATCGCGACCGTGTGCTCGAAGTGCGCCGACAGGCTCCCGTCGGCGGTGACGACCGTCCATCCGTCCGCGAGAAGCCGCGTCTCGTGCGTTCCCGCGTTCACCATGGGCTCGATCGCGATGACCATCCCGGGCCGCAAGGGGATCCCGCGCTTCGGCTTGCCCCAGTTGTAGATGGGAGGATCCTCGTGGAGCGCGCGGCCGATGCCGTGCCCGCTGTACTCACGGACGACCGAGAACCCCGCGCCCTCGGCGATCGTCTGCACCGCGGCGCCGATGTCGCCCGCACGGTTCCCGGCGCGCGCTTCGGCGATGCCGGCCCACAGCGCGCGCTCGGTCGTCTCGATCAGCTTGAGCTGCTCGGGCGTCGGCTCGCCGATCGCAACCGTGATCGCGGCGTCGCCGTGGTAGCCCCCCACGATCGCGCCGCAGTCGATCTTCAGCAGGTCCCCCTCGCGCACGGCCGCCGCGCCCGGGATGCCGTGCACGATCTCGTGGTTGATGGACGTGCACAGCGTGCCGGTGAAGCCGCGGTAGCCCTTGAATGACGGCAGCGCGTCGCGCGCGCGGATCTCGCGCTCGCCGATCGCGTCGACCTCCGCGGTCGTCATCCCCGCCCGCACGGCGTCGCGCAAGATCGCGAGCGTCTCGGCCACGACGCGGCCGGCGCGTCGCATCGACGCCATCGCCTCCGCGTTCTTCAGCTCGATCACCGCTCGGCAAGCTCCTTCGCGATGCGTGCTTCCACTTCTTCCACCGGCCCGACGCCGTCCACGGTCCGCAACAGGTCGCGCTCACGATAGTAGGCAATGAGCGGCTCGGTCTGGTCGTGGTAGACCTTCAGGCGCGTCCGCACGACCTCGGGCATGTCGTCGCTGCGCTGGACGAGCCGCTCTCCGTCCGCGTCGCACACGCCGGGGATCGCCGCCGGGTGTGTCGACTCGTTGTAGATCCGGCCGCAGACCGGGCAGGACCGGCGCTGGGCGATCCTGGAGACGATCACCTCGTCGGGGACCCGCACCGCGACAACCGCGTCGAGCGGCGAGTCGCCGTTGTGGAGCATCGTCGCGAGCGCATCCGCCTGCGCCACCGTGCGAGGGAACCCGTCCAGCAGGAACCCCGCCTTCGCGTCGGGCTCGTCGAGCCGCGCGCGCAGCATCTCCAGCACGACGTCATCGGGGACGAGCTCGCCCCGGTCCATGGCGGCTTTCGCCCGCCGGCCGACGTCGGTGTTCGCGCTGACGTTCTTGCGGAAGAGGTCGCCGGTCGCGATGTGAGGCACGTCGAAGCGCTCGGCGATGCGACCGGCCTGCGTGCCCTTGCCCGCGCCGGGGGGCCCCACGAGGATGATCCGCATCGGCTACCGCAAGAAGCCTTCGTAATCGCGCGTCATCAACTGGGACTCGATCTGCTTCATGGTCTCCAGTCCGACGCCGACGATGATGAGCACGGCGGCTCCCGCGAACGGGAAGCTCGTGATGTTCCACAGGCCTTGCGCGAGGAACGGCATCACCGCGATGACGCCGAGGAACACCGCGCCGGGCAACGTGATCCGGGTGAGCGTGTAGGCGAGGTAGTCGGCCGTCGGCTTGCCGGGGCGGATGCCCGGGATGAACCCGCCGTACTTCTTGATGTTGTCGGCGACGTCGGCCGGGTTGAACGTGATCGCGGTGTAGAAGTAGGTGAACGCGATGATCAGCACGAAGTAGGTGATCACGTAGATCGGGCTGAAGCCCCCCTGAAGCGCGAAGTGCTTGTTGACGAACTCGCTCAGCCACTCCCGGCCCACGATGGTCGAGGCCAGGACGGGCAGGTAGAGCAGCGAGGACGCGAAGATGATCGGGATCACGCCGGCCTGGTTGACCTTCATGGGGATGTAGGTCGACTGGCCGCCGTAGGTGCGCCGGCCCACCACGCGCTTGGCGTACTGCACCGGGATCCGCCGTTGCGCCTGCTCGACCGTGACGACGGTCACCACGATCGCGAGCCCCAGCAGCAGGAAGACGCTTCCCTTCGCCGGACGCGCGGTGACCCACAGCGAGGTCGCCTGCGCGGGGAGGCTGGAGATGATCGAGGCGAAGATCAGGATGGACATCCCGTTGCCGATCCCGCGCTGCGTGATCAGCTCGCCGAGCCACATGATGAGCGCGGTCCCGGCGGTCAGCGTCAGCACGACGATCCCGATGTTGACGATCGAGCGGTCGGGGAAGAAGTCGCCGAGCGGCTGCGCCGCCCCGAACGATCCGAACAGGTTGCCCGAGTTCGCCGTCACGATGATGCCGAGCGACTGGAGCAGCGACAGCACGACCGTCATGTACCGCGTGTACTGCGTGATCTTCTTGCGGCCGACCTCGCCTTCCTTCTGCAGCGCTTCCAGGCGCGGGATCACCACGGCCAGGAGCTGCATGATGATCGAGGAGGTGATGTAGGGCATGATGCCCAGCGCGAAGATCGCGAAGTTGGTGAGCGCGCCGCCGCTGAACAGGTTGATCAGGTTGACGATGCTGCCGCCCTGCTCGGCCTGGCGCTGCAGGTTCTGCACCTGCTCGAAGTCGACGCCGGGCAGCGGGATGTGCGAGCCGAGCCGGTAGACCGCGATCACGGCGAGCGTGAACAGGATCTTGTTGCGCAGGTCTGCGATCTTGAAGGCGTTCCGGAATGCGCTGAGCACGAATCCCCCTAGAGGACCTCGACCGTTCCCCCGGCCGCCGTGATCTTGGCCTTGGCCGACTCACTGAAGGCGTGCGCCTTGACGGTCAGCGCGACGCCGATGTCGCCCCGCCCGAGAACCTTCACCTTGCTTCGGCCCTTCCCGACGAGCCCGGCCGCGCGCATCGCCTGCGGATCGACGGTGTCGCCCGATCCGAACCGCCCGAGCGCCTCGACGTTGACCGGGACGTAGTCGGTCTTGAACCGCGCGTTGGAGAATCCGGCCAGCTTCGGCAAGCGTCGATGGAGCGGCATCTGGCCACCCTCGAACCATACGGGAACGCTCCCGCGAGCACCGGTGCCCTTCGTGCCGCGCCCCGCGGTCTTTCCCTTGCCCGAGCCGTGGCCGCGCCCGACCCGCTTCTTCTTCGTCCGTGCGCCCGGCGCCGGGCGCAGGTGATGGAGCTTCACGCTTCGACCTCCTCGACCTCGACCAGGTGCGCGACCGCGCGGACCGCGCCGCGCAGGGACGGCGTGTCCTCGCGAACGACCGACGAGCGGATCGCCCGCAGGCCGAGCGTGCGGACCGTCTCGCGCTGACGCTCGGTGCATCCCACCAGCCCCCGGCGAAGCGTAATCTTCAGCTTCGCCATCAGCGCTGGACCTCCTTGGTGCGCATCGTCTCCAGCATCGCGCGCGGCGCGACGTCCTCCACCGACCGGCCGCGCGTGCGCGCGACGGCGTCCGGCGAGCGCAGCTCGCGGAGGCCCGAGATGCACGCCTGCACGATGTTCAGCCGGTTCCCGGTGCCGAGCGACTTGGACAGCACGTCGCTGATCCCTGCGCATTCCATCACCGCGCGCACGGCTCCGCCGGCGATGATGCCGGTTCCCGGTGCGGCGGGCTTGAGGAGCACCTTGCCGGCGCCGTCCCGGCCGAGCACCTCGTGCGGGATGGTCGAGCCGACCATCGGAACGGAGAACATCGAGCGGCGCGCGACCTCGTCGGCCTTCTGGATCGCCGCTCGCACCTCCTTCGCCTTGCCGTACCCGACGCCGACGCGCCCCTTGCGGTCCCCGACCACGACCATCGCGGCGAACGAGAAGCGCCGGCCTCCCTTGACCACCTTGGAGACACGGTTGATCGGCAGCACACGCTGCTCGAGCTGCGGCGTGCCGACGTCCTGATGCTCCGAGCGGTCTCGCCGACCGCCGCGCTGTCCTCGTTCTGCCATCCGATTCCCCTCTAGAGACTCAATCCTGCTTCGCGCGCGCCTTCGGCCACCTCGCGCACGCGCCCGTGGTAGGCAAACCCGCCGCGATCGAACACCGCCGCGCCGATTCCGGACGCCTTCGCGCGGTCCGCGAGCAGCTTCCCGACGCTCTTGGCCGGGCCGGTCTTCCCGTCGCCGCCGGCTTCGGGCTCCAGCGTCGAGGCGGCGACCAGGGTGCGGCCCGTCACGTCGTCGATGAGCTGCGCGTACGTGTGCTTGTTCGAGCGGAACACGGCCAGACGCGGGCGCGCGGCCGTCCCCGCGATCTTGCGGCGCACGCGCGCGTGTCGCGTCCGCCGGGCTTCGACCTTCCTGACCGCCATCGTCACTTCGCCGCCTTCCCTGCCTTACGCCGCACGTATTCGCCCTCGTAGCGGATTCCCTTGCCCTTGTAGGGCTCGGGCGGACGGATCGCGCGGATGTTGGCCGCGATCTGGCCGACGAGCTGCTTGTCGCTCCCGGCCACGACGATCCGCGTCGGCGTCTCGACCGTGAACGTGATCCCTTCGGGCGCCTCGACCGGAACCGGGTGCGAGAAGCCGACGAGGATTTCGAGGTCCTTGCCCTTGGCGCTCGCGCGGTAGCCGACGCCCTGGATCTCCAGCACCTTCTGGAAGCCGTTCGTGACGCCTTCCACCATGTTCGCGACCAGCGATCGCGTCAGCCCGTGAAGCGCGCGGTGCTCGCGCTCGTCCGAGGGTCGCGTGACGGAGATCACCTCGTCCGCGACCGACACCCCGATGTCGGGGTGCAGGTCGCGTTCGAGCGTGCCCTTCGGACCCTTCACGGTGACGTGGGACCCGGACAGGCTGATCTCGACCCCCTTCGGGACGGGGATGGGCGCCTTTCCAATCCTGCTCATCGTCGCATCACCACACGTAACAGAGGACTTCGCCGCCCACGCGCGAGCGCGCGGCCTGCTTGTCGGTCATCAGTCCGGCCGAGGTCGAGATGATCGCGATTCCCAAGCCGCCGAGCACACGCGGCAGCGAATCGCGCTGGGCGTACACGCGCAGGCCGGGCTTGCTGATCCGCTTGATCCCGAGGATGGTTCGCTCGCGGTTCGGGCCGAACCGCAGGCGCACCGTCAGCACCGGACCCTTGTCGCCGGCGTCGACCGAGTAGTCGTCGATGTAGCCCTCGCGTTTCAGGATGTCGGCGATGGCAACCTTCTGCTTGGACGACGGCATGCGCGCCAGCTCGTGCTGCGCGGTCGTCGCGTTGCGAAGGCGCGTCAGCATGTCGGCGATCGGATCGGTCATCGTCATCGGCGCATCACCAACTCGCCTTCTGGATGCCGGGCAGCTCGCCGGCGTGCGCGAGCTGCCGGAAGCACAGCCGGCACAACCCGAACTTGCGGTAGTAGGCGCGCGGCCGGCCACACCGCTCGCAGCGGTTGTAGGCCCGCGAGCTGAACTTCGCCGGGCGCTTCTGCTTCTCACGCAGACAGGTCTTCGCCATCTGTCCTCGTCTCCCGGAACGGGAACCCGAGCGCGCGCAGCAGGGCGCGCCCGTGGTCGTCGTTCTCAGCCGTCGTCACGATCGTGATGTCCATGCCCCGGACCGACGTGATCTTGTCGTAGTCGATCTCGGGGAAGATGAGCTGCTCGGTCACGCCGAGCGTGTAGTTCCCGCGGCCGTCGAGCTTGGTCCGCAGTCCGCGGAAGTCGCGGATGCGAGGCAGCGCAACCGACAGCAGGCGATCGAGGAACTCCCACATCCGGTCCCCGCGAAGCGTCACCTTGGCTCCGATCGCCTGGCCCTCGCGCAGCTTGAAGTTCGCGATCGACTTGCGGGCCTTGGTCACGAGGGCCTTCTGCCCGGTGATCACCGCGAGGTCCGCCGCCGCTCCTTCGATCAGCTTGGCGTCCTTCAGCGCGTCGCCGACGCCCATGTTGAGCGTGATCTTCGCGAGCCGCGGCACCTGCATCACGTTCGCGAGTCCCAGCTCGGCCTTGAGCGCCGGGACGATCTCGTCCCTGTAGCGCTGCTTGAGCCGTGGAACCGTCGCCGTCGCCATCTACAGCCTCGCTCCGCATCGTCTGCACACCCTGAACTTGCCCTCGGGACCCTGCTCGTGGCCGACGCGCGAGCCGCGTCCGCACGAGTCGCAGACCACGGCCAGGTTGGAGGCGTGGACCGGCATGTCCTTGGTAATGATGCCGCCCGTGGTCCCGCCGCGTCCCTGGGCCATCTGCACCCGCTCGTGGCGCTTCACCTGGTTCACGCCCTCGACCAGGACCATCGCCCTGGCGGGCCAGACGTTGACGACGCGGCCCTGCTTGCCGCGGTCCTTGCCGCTGAGCACCTCGACGGTGTCGCCTTTCTTCACGTGCAGTGCCGGCATGGCTAGAGCACCTCCGGGGCCAGCGAGATGATCTTCATGAAGCGCTTGTCGCGCAGCTCGCGCGCGACCGGTCCGAAGATGCGGGTCCCGCGCGGCGCCATCTGGTCGTTGATCAGCACCGCGGCGTTCTCGTCGAACCGGATGTAGGAGCCGTCCGGGCGCCGCCGCTCCTTCGCCGTGCGCACCACGACCGCCTTCACGACGTCGCCCTTCTTCACCGGGGCGCCGGGCAGCGCGTCCTTGACCGTCGCGACGATGATGTCGCCGATCGAGGCGTACCGGCGGCGCGAGCCGCCGAGGACGCGGATGCACAGGATCTCGCGTGCGCCGGTGTTGTCGGCGACGCGAAGCCTGGACTCTTGCTGGATCATCTACTTCGCCTTCTCGAGGATCTCGGCCACGCGCCAGCGCTTGGTCTTGGACAGCGGGCGCGTCTCGTCGATGCGGACCCGGTCCCCGACGCCGCACGCGTTCGCTTCGTCGTGAGCCTTGAAGGTCGAGCGCCGCCGCTGCGTCTTGCCGTAGAGCGGGTGCGAGAACGTGTCCTCGACGGCCACGACCACGGTCTTGTCCATCTTGTCGCTCACCACGACGCCCACGCGCGTCTTGCGGCGCGTCTCGCGCTGCATCACGATCCCTCCTCGGTCGCGCCGACCGGCACGCCTTCGTGCTCAGCCAGCTCACGTTCGCGGAGCACCGTGAGGATGCGCGCGACTTCCTTGCGCACCTGCTTGATCCGCATCGGGTTGTCCAACTGGCCCGTCACGAGCTGGAACCGGAGGTTGAACAGCTCCTCCTTCGTCTCCGCCAGCTTCACTTGAAGCTCGGAGTCCGGCATCGATCGAAGCTCGCTCGTCTTGTCCACGTCACTCGCCCTCTTCACGCTTCACGAACCGGGTGCGGAGCGGGAGCTTGTGCGCAGCGAGGCGGATCGCCTCGCGTGCGGTGTCCTCGTCCACGCCGGCAAGCTCGAACATGACGCGCCCGGGCTTGACCACCGCGACCCAGCCCTCGGGGCTGCCCTTGCCGGATCCCATCCGGGTCTCGGCCGGCTTCTTCGTGTACGGCTTGTCGGGGAAGATGTTGATCCAGACCTTGCCCCCGCGCTTGATGTAGCGCGTCATCGCGACACGGGCGGCCTCGATCTGCCGGGCGGTGACCCAGGACGGCTCGACCGCTTGGAGGCCGTAGTCGCCGAAGGACACGCGCGTGCCGCCCTTGGCGAGCCCGCGCATCCGGCCGCGGTGCTGCTTGCGGTGCTTGACCTTCTTCGGCGCGAGCATCAGGACTCACCCTCGGTCTTCTCGGGCTGCTCCGGCGCGGGCTCGGCCTGAGGCGCCTCGGCGACGGGTGGCTCGGGCGGCGGAGCCTCGGCGGCGGGTGGCTCGGGCGGCGTCTCTTTGGGAGCGGCCTTGGAAGGCGCCGCGGGCTTGGAGGCGGCCGGCTTGGGCGCGGCTGCGGGCTTGGGGGCGCCTGCGGGCTTGGGGGCGCCTGCGCGCCCGCCCCCCGCTCGCCCTCGGGGCGGCCGCGCGCCGCCCTCGGCATCCCGGCTCCTGCCGCCGCGCGCCGTCGCTCCGCGCCGCGGCGGCGCGCCTGCGCCGGGGATCAGGTCGCCGCTCGCCGCTGCTCGCGCGCGTGCCTTGGCCAGCTCGGCCTCTTTCTCCTCGCGCGTCGGCATGACGTCGCCGCGGTAGATCCACACCTTGACGCCGATGCGGCCGCCGTAGGGCGTGTGCGCCTCGCGGAAGCCGTAGTCGATGTCCGCTCGAATCGTGTGGAGTGGCACGCGGCCCTCGCGATAGCCCTCGACGCGGCTCATGTCCGCGCCGCCGAGCCGCCCGCCGACGCGCACCCGCACGCCCTGCGCGCCGGCGCGCATCGTGCCCTGGATCGCGCGCTGCATCGCGCGACGGAAGGCGACGCGGCCGGAGAGCTGGTCGGCGATGTTCTGTGCGACGAGCGCGGCCTCCAGCTCGGGCCGCTGGATCTCCAGCACGTTGAGCTGGATGTTGTCGCGGCTCGAGATCTTCTTCAGGCTCTCGCGAAGGCGCTCGACCTCGGCGCCCTTACGTCCGATGACGATCCCGGGACGAGCCGTGTGGATGTCGACCTGGAGCCGGTCGCCCTTGCGCTCGGTGTCGATTCGCGAGATCGCGGCATGGCCGAGCGTCTTCATGATGTGCGAGCGGACGCGCAGGTCCTCCTGCAGCCACGCCTTGTAGTTCTTGTCGGCGAACCAGCGCGAGCGCCAGACGACGTTCGGGTTGGCGCCCAAGCGGAAGCCGTTCGGATTGATCTTGTTGCCCACTACGCCTCCCTCGATTCCACGCACAGGGTGACGTGGCTCGAACGCTTCCGGATTCGGTACGCGCGGCCCTGCGCGCGCGGCATCCACCGGCGCGCGGTGGGGCCTTCGTCCGCCCAGCAGCGGGACACGAACAGCGTCTCCGGGCGGGCGTTCAGGACCGTGTCGGCGTTGGCGACCGCGGCGTCCAGGATCTTGGCGATGTCGTCGGAGACCGATTTGGTCGAGAAGCGGAGCACGCGTCGCGCTTCCTCCACGTGCAAGCCGCGGATCTGGTCGAGCACGATCCGCACCTTGTTCGGCGCGACCCGCATGTACTTGCCGGACGCGCGCGCTTCCTTCGTCTGCTGTTTCGCCATCACTTCACCGACGTCGATCGCTCTGCCTTGGCATGCCCGCGGAACGTCCGCGTGATCGCGAACTCGCCGAGCTTGTGCCCCACCATTGACTCGGAAACGAACACGGGGATGTGACGGCGGCCGTCGTGAACCGCGATCGTCAGCCCCACCATCTCCGGGGTGACGGTAGAGCGGCGCGACCACGTCTTGATGACCTTGCGGTCGCCGCTCCGCTGCGCGCGCTCCACCTTCTGGATCAGGTGGTCGTCCACGAACGGCCCCTTCTTCAGGCTCCGTCCCATCCTCAGCCTCTCTTCTTCGTCCGGCGCCGCCGCTGGATCAGCCGATCCGACGGCTTGCGCTTCCTGGTTCGTCCCTCGGGCTTGCCCCACGGCGTCGTTGGGTGCCGCCCGCCCGAGGACTTGCCCTCGCCGCCGCCGAGCGGGTGGTCCACCGGGTTCATCACGACGCCGCGCACGTGCGGGCGCCGGCCCTTGTAGCGCGTGCGCCCGGCCTTGCCCCAGTTGATCAGTTCCCACTCGGCGTTCCCGACCGAGCCGACCGTCGCGCGGCACGTCGCCTCGACCAGCCGGATCTCGCCCGAGGGCATGCGAAGGTG
This sequence comes from Actinomycetota bacterium, assembly GCA_036397035.1. Taxonomy (GTDB): domain Bacteria; phylum Actinomycetota; class AC-67; order AC-67; family AC-67; genus DASWJS01. Next base: position 40,898 of record DASWJS010000005.1, read on the forward strand.
GGCGTGCACGCCTTCCTTCGCCAGCAACTGCACGCTCGTTCCTGCGGACCGCGCGATCTTCGCGCCGCCGCCGGGCCGAAGCTCGACGCCGTGGACGACCGTGCCGACCGGGATGTTGCGCAGCGGCAGCGCGTTCCCGGGCTTGATGTCGGCCTTCTCGCCGGACTCGACTAGGTCCCCCACGCCGAGCTTGTCGGGCGCGAGGATGTAGCGCTTCTCGCCGTCCCGGTAGTGCAGCAGCGCAATGCGGCAGTTGCGGTTGGGGTCGTACTCGATCGCGTGCACTTTGGCCGGCACGCCGTCCTTGTTGCGGCGGAAGTCGATGACGCGGTACCGGCGCTTGTTGCCGCCGCCGCGGAACCGCGCGGTCGTGCGCCCGTGCGCGTTGCGGCCTCCCGAGCTTTTCAGCGGCTTCGTCAGCCGCTTCTCCGGGCGGTTGCGCGTGACCTCGGCATAGTCGGACTGGCTCGCGCCCCGGCGGCCCGGCGTGGTCGGCTTGTAGCGTCTGATCCCCATCGCGATATCGATCGTTCGCCTACGCGGCGCCCGATCCCCTCCTCATCGAACGTTCGATTCTCATTCCCCTACCCCGCCTGGAAGATCTCGATCGAGTCGCCTTCGGCGAGCGTGACGACGGCGCGCTTGCGCGAGGCTCGCGCGCCGTGGACCCAGCCCGTCCGCTTCTTCTTTCCCTTGCGCCACATCGTGTTCACGTTGATCACCCTGACCTCGAAGATGGTCTCGATCGCCTGGCGGATCTCGACCTTCGTCGCGTCGGGATGCACGATGAACGTGTAGACGCCACGGTCGAGCGCCCCGTAGGACTTCTCCGACACCACCGGCGCGAGGACGACGTCGCGAGGATCCTTCATGCGCCCTCACCGCCTTCGCCGGCCGCCGAACCGGACGGCGCGATCGCGCGCCCTTTCCGCGTCGCAAACGCGGGCGCCCGCTCGATCAACTTCTCGATCGCCGCCCGGGAGAACAGCAGCCACTCGCGAGCGATCACGTCGTAGACGTTGAGCTGGTCCACCGGCAGGACGTGCGCTTCCGGCAGGTTGCGGAAGGATCGCCAGACGTTTTCGTCCGGCTCCGCGACGACCACCAGGACCTTGCCGACGATCTCGTGCGCGCGCAGCAACGCCGCCGCTTCCTTCGTCTTCGGCTCGGGGAAGCTCAACTCGTCCACCACGACGATCCTGTCGTCCTTCGTCCGAGCCGTCAGCGCCGAGGCGAGCGCGAGCCGGCGGACCTTGCGCGGGACCTTCTGCGTGTAGTCCTTGGCCTGCGGTCCGAAGACAGTGCCGCCGCCCACGTAGTGCGGCGCGCGGATCGATCCCTGGCGCGCGCGGCCTGTTCCCTTCTGCCGGTAGGGCTTCGCGCCGCCGCCGCTGACCTTCCCGCGCGTCTTGGTCCCGCGCGTGCCGGCGCGGCGCGCGTTGAACTGCGCGACGACCACCTGATGCATCACGGGGACGTTGATGGGCGCCTCGAACAGCTCGGCCGGAAGCGCGACTTCCGACAGCGCAGTCCCCACGTCGCCGATCGCCGAACGAACGGGCACCGTCGTCACGGGGTCACCGCCTTCTTCACCGCGCGCCGCACGATCACGAGCCCGCCGTTCGGGCCGGGCACGGAGCCCTCGATCAGCAACAGGTTCCGCTCGGGGTCCGACTCCACCACGTTCAGCGACAGGATCGCGGTCCGGGCGCCGCCCATCCGCCCGGGGAGCTTCTGGCCCTTGAAGACGCGGCCGGGCGTGGTGCCCGCGCCGACGGACCCGGCGCTGCGGTGCTTGCGCTCGATGCCGTGCGAGGCGCTCAGCCCGCGGAAGTTGTGGCGCTTCATCACGCCCGCGAACCCCTTGCCCTTCGACACCGCGATCACGTCCACGTACCCGCCGGCGGGGAAGGACTCGACCGTCACGGTCGAGCCCACCTCGTAGTCCGAGGCGTCGTCGGTGCGCACCTCGACGAGGTGCCGTGTCGGCTCCGCGCCGGCCTTCGCGAAGTGACCGGCGCTCGGCTTGTTGACGCGCGAGGGCTTCACGGCGCCGAAGCCCAACTGGACGGCGGCGTACCCGTCCCGTTCGGGCGTGCGGATCTGCGTGACGACGCACGGCCCGGCCTGCACGACCGTGACCGGGCGCGCACGCCCGTCGGAGTCGAAGACCTGGGTCATGCCCAGCTTCTCTCCCAGGATCGCCTTCGTCGTCGCCATCGTCCCTTTCCCTTAGGACTTGATCTCGATGTCCACGCCGGCCGGCAGGTCGAGCCGCATCAGCGAGTCGACCGTCTTCGGCGTGGGCTCCAAGATGTCGATGAGCCGCTTGTGCGTGCGCATCTCGAAGTGCTCGCGGCTGTCTTTGTCCTTGTGCGGCGAGCGGATGACGCAGTAGACGGTGCGCTCGGTCGGCAGCGGCACGGGGCCGGCGACCTTCGCGCCGGTGCGCGTCGCCTGATCGACGATCTTGCGCGCCGACTGGTCGATGACCTCGTGGTCGTACGCCTTGAGCCGGATCCTGATCTTCTGCGCCACGTCCGCTCTCCTACTTGATGATCTTGGTGACCTGACCGGCGCCCACCGTCCGGCCGCCTTCGCGGATCGCGAAGCGCAGCCCTTCCTCCATGGCGATCGGCGCGATCAGCTCGACGTTGATGGTGGTGTTGTCGCCCGGCATGATCATGTCCAGGCCCTCGCGCAGCTCGATCGAGCCCGTGACGTCGGTCGTCCGGAAGTAGAACTGCGGGCGGTAGCCGTTGTGGAACGCGCTGTGCCGGCCGCCCTCTTCCTTGCTCAGGACGTACACCTGCGCCTCGAACTGCGTGTGCGGCGTGATGCTCCCGGGCTTGGCGAGCACCTGCCCGCGCTGGACCTCGTCCTTGTCGACGCCACGCAACAGGACGCCGACGTTGTCGCCGGCCTGCACTTCGTCGAGCAGCTTACGGAACATCTCCAGGTCGGTCGCGGTCGTCTTCTGCGGCTTGTCCTGCAGTCCGACGATCTCGACCTCTTCCATCTTCTTGAGCTTCCCGCGCTCGACGCGCCCGGTCACGACCGTACCGCGGCCCGTGATCGAGAACACGTCCTCGATCGACATCAGGAAGTCCTTGTCGACGTCGCGGGTCGGCTCCGGGATGCTCTCGTCGCAGGCCTTCATCAGCTCCCAGATCTGCTCTTTGGCGGCCTCGTCGCCCTCCAGCGCCTTCAGCGCCGACAGACGCACGATCGGCACGTCGTCGCCGGGGAACTCGTAGCTGCTGAGCAGCTCGCGCACTTCCAGCTCGACCAGGTCGAGCAGCTCCTCGTCGTCGACCATGTCCACCTTGTTGAGCGCGACGACGATGTAGGGCACGCCGACCTGGCGGGCGAGCAGCACGTGCTCGCGCGTCTGCGGCATCGGGCCGTCGGCGGCCGAGACGACGAGGATCGCGCCGTCCATCTGGGCGGCGCCGGTGATCATGTTCTTGATGTAGTCGGCGTGGCCGGGGCAGTCGACGTGGGCGTAGTGGCGGTTGTCGGTCTGGTACTCGACGTGCGCGATCGAGATCGTGATGCCGCGCTCACGCTCTTCCGGCGCCTTGTCGATCTCTTCGAACGGCTTGAAGTCCGCATAGCCCTTGTCGGCCAGCGTCTTGGTGATCGCAGCCGTCAACGTGGTCTTGCCATGGTCGATGTGACCGATGGTGCCGATGTTCAAGTGCGGCTTCGTCCGCTCGAACTTCGCTTTGCCCATTGCCTTCCTCCCTTTCGAGGGCGCCACACGGCGCCGCCGAACTCTGAGCACTGATTCTTCGCCCGAGGTGCGAAGAATCAGTGCTCATTACTCCCCTCGCTGCTTCGCGATGATCTCTTCCGCGATGCTCTGCGGTACCGGCTCGTACGAATGGAACTGCATCGTGGACGTCGCCCGGCCCTGCGTCTTGGACCGCAAGTCCGTGACGTAGCCGAACATCTCGGCCAGGGGCACGCGGGCGCGAACGACCTGCATCGCGCCGCGCGGCTCCATCCGGTCGATCTTGCCGCGCCGCGAGGTCAGGTCGCCGATCACGTCGCCCATCGACTCCTCGGGCGTGACGACCTCCACCTCCATCAGCGGCTCCAGCAGCACCGGCGCCGCCTTCTTCGCCGCGTCCTTGGTCGCCATCGAGCCTGCGATCCGGAACGCCATCTCCGACGAGTCGACGTCGTGGTACTTGCCGTCGACGAGCGTCACGCGCACGTCGACCATCGGGAAGCCGGCGAGCACGCCCGTTTCGAGCGCCTCCTGCACGCCTTCGTCCACGGCGGGGATGTACTCCGCCGGGATCGCGCCGCCTCTGATCTTGTTGACGAACTCGAAGCCGCCGCCGGGACCCGTCGGCTCCATGTCGATCTCCACCACGGCGAACTGGCCCTTGCCGCCGGACTGGCGCACGAAGCGCAGCTCGACGCCGTGGACGGGCCTCGACACCGTCTCGCGGTAGGCGACCTGTGGCTTGCCGACGTTCGCGCCGACGTTGAACTCGCGGCGCAAGCGGTCGACGAGCACGTCGAGGTGCAGCTCGCCCATGCCGGAGATGACGGTCTGCGCGGTCTCCTCGTCGGTTCGGACCTGGAACGTCGGGTCCTCTTCGGCAAGCGCCGCCAGTGACCTGGAAAGCTTCTCCTGGTCCGCCTTGGTCTTCGGCTCGATCGCGATCGAGATCACCGGGACGGGGAAGGACATCGCCTCCAGGACGATCGGGTCCTCGGGGTCGCAGAGCGTGTCGCCGGTCGTGGTGTGCTTCAGACCCACCGCGGCGACGATGTCGCCGGTGAAGGCGCCTTCCTTGTCCTCGCGGTGGTTCGCGTGCATCTGGAGGATGCGCCCGACGCGCTCCTTGCGGTCCTTGCTGGAGTTCAAGATGTGGCTGCCCGCCTTCAGCGAGCCCGAATACACGCGGAAGTACGTGAGCTTGCCGACGTAGGGGTCGGCGGCGATCTTGAACGCGAGCGCGGAGAACGGCTCGTCGTCGGCGGCGGCGCGCTGGGCCTCGCCCCCGCGCGGCAGCGTGCCGGTCACCGGCGGCACGTCCAGCGGCGACGGCAGGTAGTCCGCGATCGCGTCGAGCAATTGCTGGACGCCCTTGTTCTTGAAGGCCGTGCCGCACAGGACCGGCGTGGCCGACCCGGTGAGCGTCGCCGAGCGGATCGCGGCGCGCATGTGCTCGGGCGTGGGGTCGGCGCCGCCGACGTAGGCCTCCATGACCTCCTCGTCGTAGTCGGCCAGCGCCTCGAACAGCTCGTGGCGCCAGTGCTCGACGTCCGCCTTCAACTCGTCGGGGATCGGCACGTCCGCCCATTCGGCGCCCTTGTCGTCGCCTTCGGGCCACACGTGGGCGACCATCGCAACCAAGTCCACAACGCCCCGGAACGAATCCTCCGCCCCGATCGGGATCTGGACGGGCAACGGGTGAGAGCCGAGCCGGTCGCGGATCATGTCCATCGTGCGGAAGAAGTCCGCGCCGACACGATCCATCTTGTTCACGAAGCAGATCCGCGGAACGCCGTAGCGGTCGGCCTGGCGCCAGACCGTCTCGGTCTGGGGCTCGACGCCGGCCACCGCGTCGAAGACCGCGACCGCGCCGTCGAGCACCCGCAAGCTCCGCTCGACCTCGACCGTAAAGTCCACGTGGCCGGGTGTGTCGATAATGTTGATCCAGTGGTCGCGCCACGAGCACGTCGTCGCGGCGGAGGTGATCGTGATGCCGCGCTCCTGCTCCTGGACCATCCAATCCATGACCGCCGTGCCCTCGTGCACCTCGCCGATCTTGTACGAGCGACCGGTGTAGTAGAGGATTCGCTCGGTCGTGGTGGTCTTGCCGGCGTCGATGTGGGCCATGATCCCGATGTTGCGCGTGCGAGCCAGCGGGTACTCGCGGAACACGAGTCCCTTCCCCTTCTGCTGCTGCATCGCTTTCGCGGTCGTGGCCATGGTCGTGTCGATCACCACCGGTAGTGGGCGAAGGCCTTGTTGGACTCCGCCATCTTGTGCAGGTCTTCCTTGCGCTTGACCGACGCGCCGGTGTTGTTCACCGCGTCGACGAGTTCGGCCGCCAGCCGGTCGGCCATCGACTTCTCGCGCCGGCCGCGGGAGTTCTGGACCAGCCAGCGCAGCGCGAGCGTCGTCGCGCGCCGTTGCGGCACCTCAACCGGCACCTGGTAGGTCGCGCCGCCGACGCGGCGGCTGCGCACCTCGAGCTGCGGTTTGATGTTGTCGAGCGCTTTCTTCAGCCCGGTGACCTGGTCCCCACCGGTGCGGTCCTTCACCGTGTCCAGCGCTTCGTAGACGATGCGTTCGGCGGTGCCGCGTTTGCCGCGCTCGAGGATCTTGTTGACGAGCTGGGTCACGAGCACGCTGGAGAACACGGGATCAGGAACGATCTCCCGCTTGCTGATCGGGCCCTTCCTCGGCATCTGCTCTCCGTGTCTCCTGTCAGCACAAGCGGGCCCGAGCAACCTGCTCCGAGCCCGCGGCTCTGCTTATCCCTGGTTCTTCTTGGCGCCGTACTTGGAGCGTCCCTGCTTGCGATCGCGCACGCCGGCGGTGTCCAGGGCCGCGCGAACGACCTTGTAACGCACACCCGGCAGGTCCTTCACCCGGCCGCCTCGCACGAGCACGATCGAGTGCTCTTGGAGGTTGTGCCCGACCCCGGGGATGTAGGCATTGACCTCGACCCCCGACGTGAGCCGGACGCGCGCGACCTTGCGAAGCGCCGAGTTCGGCTTCTTCGGCGTCATCGTGAACACGCGCGTGCAGACCCCGCGCCGCTGGGGAGACCCCTTCAGCGCCGGCGTCTTGGTCTTGGTGCGGCGGATCTTGCGTCCGCCGCGGACCAACTGGTTGATCGTCGGCATGCGTTCTCGTCCGTTCCATGGGCGCGCTGATCTCGTGACCGGAAGTTGTGGCTCGTCACGACGCGCTCGGGCCACGCCCGGCTCCAAGCGCGAGGGCCAAGGCTACTAGGGAAAACGCCGGAGTGTCAAAGCCTCGGGGCGGAGCAAGCAAGCGGCGGGCCGGGAGGCGCCCCGGACCGCCGCTCGCGGATCTTCGCCCTGCTATTCGGTGCCGGTCTCGGCCTCGCCGCCGGTCTTGGCGCCGTCGCCCGAGACTTCGTCGGCGTCGTCGGCGAACTGCGGCGGGAGCGCCGGCGTGAACGGCTGAAGCGGCGCATCCAGCAGGGGCGACTCGCCCAGCTCGTGTACCGCGTACATCCGCTCGGGCACCTCGGTCGGGTAGACCGTGATCGTCCGGTACCGAGCCATACCCGTCCCCGCCGGGATGAGCTTGCCGATGATGACGTTCTCCTTCAGGCCGAGCAGCGGGTCGCTGCGGCCGGAGATCGCGGCGTCGGTCAGGACACGGGTCGTCTCCTGGAACGACGCCGCGGACAGCCACGAGTCGGTCGCCAGCGCCGCCTTGGTGATGCCCAGCAGCACGGGCCGGGCGCTCGCCGGCTCGCTGCCCTCCTCCACGACCTTGCGGTTCACCTCTTCGAATTGCTTGCGCTCCACGAACTGGCCCGGGAGCAGGTCGGCGCCGCCCGGCTCGATCACGTTCACCCGGCGGAGCATCTGGCGCACGATCAGCTCGATGTGCTTGTCGTGGATCGGCACGCCTTGCGACTGATAGACCTGCTGGATCTCGGTGACGATGTGGATCTGCACCTGCCGCGGTCCCAGCACACGCAGGATCTCGTGCGGGTTGACGGACCCCTCCGTGAGCTGCTGGCCGACCGAGACCGCCTGGCCGTTCTCGACGCGCAGACGGGCGCGGCGCGGCACCTTGTAGGTGACGCTCTCCTCGTCCTCGCCCGCGATCGTCAGCTCGCGGTGCTTGTCGCCTTCGGTGATCTCCAGCGTGCCGGACAGCTCGGCGATCTGCGCTTCGCCCTTCGGCTTGCGCGCCTCGAACAGCTCGACGACGCGCGGCAGCCCGTGGGTGATGTCCTCGCCGGCGACGCCGCCGGTGTGGAACGTGCGCATCGTGAGCTGCGTGCCCGGCTCGCCGATCGACTGCGCGGCGATGATGCCCACAGCTTCGCCGACGTCGACCAGCCGGCCGGTCGCCATGTTTCGCCCGTAGCACAGGCCGCACACGCCGACCTTGGATTCGCACGTGAGCACGGAGCGAACGATCACTTCCTCAACACCGGCGTCGACCAGCTCGTCCTTCTGCACGTCGGTGATCTCGTCGCCCGCCTTCAAGATCTTGCGGCGCGGGTCCTTCGACCATGCGTCCTCGGCCAGCACCCGCCCGAACAGCTTGCTGTCCAGGTGGGTCGCCGGCACGCGCTCGCCGATCCGCGGATCGTCGACCGTGACGGTAATGGGGATCCCGCGCTCGGTCCCGCAGTCGACCTCGCGAACGATCACGTCCTGGGACACGTCGACCAGACGGCGGGTCAGGTAGCCCGAGTCCGCCGTCCGCAGCGCGGTGTCCGCAAGGCCCTTGCGCGCGCCGTGCGTGGAGACGAAGTACTCCAAGACCGACAGGCCCTCGCGGAAGTTCGAGCGGATCGGCCGCGGGATGATGTCGCCCTTGGGGTTCGCGACCAACCCGCGCATCGCGGCGATCTGCTTGACCTGTTGCAGCGTCCCGCGCGCGCCGGACTTCGACATCATGTTGATCGGGTTCAGCGGCGTGAACGCCTCGACCATCGAGTCGGTGACCTCTTCACCGGCCTTGGTCCAGATCTCGATCAGCTCCTGGCGGCGCTCGTCGTCGGTGATGACCCCCTTGCGGTGCAAGTCGTCGATGCGCTCGGCCTCCTTGTCGTAGCGCGACAGGATCTCGGCCTTGTCCGGGGGCGTCTCGACGTCGTCGATCGAAATGGTCACGCCGGCGCGGGTCGCGTAGTGGAAGCCCAGCTCCTTGCACCGGTCGAGCACCTCGCCGACCTTGACCTTGTCGTAGTCGTTCATGATCTCGTCGATGATCTCGGACAGCTCGCGCTTGTGGATCACCTGGTTGACGTACTGGTAGTCCAGCGGGAGCGCCTCGTTGAACAGCAGCCGCCCGATCGTCGTCTCGAACGGCTTGGCGACGATCTCGCCGGTCTCCTCGTCCTCCATGTTCGCCCAGGGCACGGTCTTCTCCGGCCACCGCACCTTGATCTTCGCCTGCAGATGGACCTCGCCGAGATCCAGCGCCATGACCGCTTCGGCTGGCGAGCCGAACGTCTTGCCCTCGCCGAGCGCGCCCTCCTGCTCGTAGGTCAGGTAGTAGATGCCGAGCACCATGTCCTGCGTCGGGATCGTGATCGGGCGGCCGTGCGCGGGCGAGAGCACGTTGTTCGCGCTCAGCATCAGGATCCGCGCCTCGGCCTGCGCCTCGGAAGACAGCGGCAGGTGCACCGCCATCTGGTCCCCGTCGAAGTCGGCGTTGAACGCCGTGCACACCAGCGGGTGGATCTGGATCGCCTTGCCCTCGACGAGCACCGGCTCGAAGGCCTGGATGCCAAGCCGGTGCAGCGTCGGCGCGCGGTTCAGGAACACCGGGTGCTCGCGGATCGCCTCTTCGAGCACGTCCCAGACGACCGGACGCGAGCGCTCGACCATGCGCTTCGCGCTCTTGATGTTCTGCGCGTGGCCCAGGTCCACGAGCCGCTTCATCACGAAGGGCTTGAACAGCTCCAGGGCCATCTGCTTGGGCAGGCCGCACTGGTGGAGCTTCAGCTCCGGGCCGACGACGATGACCGAGCGGCCCGAGTAGTCCACGCGCTTGCCGAGCAGGTTCTGCCGGAAGCGTCCCTGCTTGCCCTTCAGCATGTCCGACAGCGACTTGAGCGCCCGGTTCCCGGGGCCGGTGACCGGGCGTCCGCGGCGTCCGTTGTCGAACAGCGCGTCGACGGCCTCCTGGAGCATCCGCTTCTCGTTGTTGACGATGATCTCCGGCGCCCCGAGGTCGAGCAGGCGCTTGAGCCGGTTGTTGCGGTTGATGACGCGGCGGTAGAGGTCGTTCAGGTCGCTGGTTGCGAAGCGCCCGCCGTCGAGCTGCACCATCGGGCGAAGCTCGGGCGGAATCACCGGCACGCAATCCAGCACCATGCCGACCGGCGCGTTCTTCGAGGCGACGAAGGCGTTGACGACCTTCAGGCGCTTGGCCGCGCGCGCCTTCTTCTGGCCCTTGCCATCGCGCGAGACCGTCCGCAGCTCCTCGGCGACGGCCTTGACGTCCACCTCCGTCAGGAGGTCCTTGATCGCCTCGGCGCCCATCTTGCCCTCGAAGTAGTCGCCGAAGCGGTCCTTCAGGTCGCGGAAGAGCATCTCGTCGTGGACGAGCAGCTTCGGCGACAGGCTCTTGAACAAATCGAACACTTCGTCGAGCTGCTCGATGCGCTTGTCGGCCGTCGTGTGCAGGCCCTGGATCTCCTTGTCGGCCTTGCGCTTCTCCGCCGAGAGCGTCGCGCCCTTCGCGCCTTCCTTTTCCAGGTCCTTCAGTCGCTTCTCGAGGTCCTTCTGCTTGGCCGCGATGCGCTTGTCACGCGCGACCATGATGTCGTTCTTCTCCTCGGCGATGTCCTTCTCGAGCCGCGGCAGGTCCTTGTGGCGCTTGTCGTCGTCGACGCGGGTGATCATGTACGACGCGAAGTAGATGACCTTCTCCAGGTCCTTCGGCGCGAGGTCCAGCAGGTACCCGAGCCGGGAGGGGACGCCCTTGAAGTACCAGATGTGCGTGACCGGAGCGGCCAGCTCGATGTGGCCCATCCGCTCGCGGCGCACCTTGGACCGCGTGACCTCGACGCCGCAGCGCTCGCAGATGATGCCCTTGAAACGCACGCGCTTGTACTTGCCGCAGTAGCACTCCCAGTCGCGGGTCGGGCCGAAGATCTTCTCGCAGAACAGCCCGTCCTTCTCCGGCTTGAGCGTGCGGTAGTTGATGGTCTCGGGCTTCTTCACCTCGCCGTTGGACCACATGCGGATCTGGTCGGCCGTGGCGAGGCCGATTCGAAGCTCGTCGAAGTACGTCACGTCGAGCACGCGCTATCCCTCCACATCCACGGTCGTGTCCATCCCCGGACGGCGGGTCAGGTCGATGCCCAGCTCCTCGGCGGCGCGGAACGCCTCGTCGTCGGAGTCGCGCATCTCGATCTCCTTGCCCTCCGCCGACAGCACGTCGACGTTCAGGCACAGCGACTGCATCTCCTTGATGAGCACCTTGAAGGACTCGGGGATCCCCGGCTCGGGGATGTTCTCCCCCTTGACGATCGCCTCGTAGACCTTCACGCGGCCCATGACGTCGTCGCTCTTGATCGTGAGCAACTCCTGGAGCGCGTACGCGGCTCCGTATGCCTCCAGCGCCCAGACCTCCATCTCGCCGAAGCGCTGCCCGCCGAACTGCGCCTTCCCACCGAGGGGCTGCTGCGTGATCATCGAGTACGGGCCGGTCGAGCGCGCGTGGATCTTGTCGTCGACCAGGTGGGCCAGCTTCAAGATGTAGATGTAGCCGACCGTCACCGGCTTCTCGTACGGCTCGCCCGAACGCCCGTCGAACAGGCGCGCCTTGCCGTCCTGTCCCACGACCTTCAGGCCGTCGCGGTTGGGGCGAGCGTGCTCGAGCAGGTCGGCGATCTCGGCGTCGCGCGCGCCGTCGAAGACCGGCGTCGCGAAGCGCACGGGACCCTGGCGGCTGAGCTGCCCGCTCTCCCAGCCGACCTCCTTCATCCAGTCGGGCTCCTTCGAGAACTCCCAGCCCTCGTGGGCGCTCCACCCCAGGTGGGTCTCCAGCACCTGCCCGAGGTTCATGCGGCTCGGCACGCCGAGCGGGTTCAGGATGATGTCCACGGGCGTCCCGTCCTCGAGGAACGGCATGTCCTCATCGGGCAGGATCTTGGCGATCACGCCCTTGTTCCCGTGGCGTCCCGCCAGCTTGTCGCCCTCGGAGATCTTGCGCTTCTGCGCGACGTGGACCCGCACCAGCTCGTTCACGCCGGGCGGCAGCTCGTCGCCTTCCTCGCGGGAGAACTTGCGGACGCTGATGACGATGCCGGTCTGGCCGTGGGGCACCTTCAGCGAGGTGTCGCGCACCTCGCGCGCCTTCTCGCCGAAGATCGCGCGCAGCAGGCGCTCCTCCGGCGTCAGCTCGGTCTCTCCCTTCGGCGTCACCTTGCCGACGAGCACGTCGCCGGGATGAACCTCCGCGCCGACGCGGATGATTCCCGCGTCGTCGAGGTCCTTCAGGACTTCGTCAGCGATGTTGGGAATGTCGCGAGTGATCTCCTCCGCGCCCAGCTTCGTGTCGCGAGCGTCGTGCTCGTACTCCTCGATGTGGATCGAGGTGAGCACGTCCTCCTTCACCAGCCGCTCGCTCAGGATGATCGCGTCCTCGTAGTTGTGCCCCTCCCAGGGCATGAACGCCACGAGGAGGTTCTTGCCGAGCGCCAGCTCGCCCTCGTCGGTCGAGGGGCCGTCCGCCAGGACCTGTCCCGCGGACACTTTGTCGCCGAGCCCGACGATCGGGCGCTGGTTCATGCAGGTGTCCTGGTTGGACCGGCGGAACTTCGCCAGCGGGTAGGCCCTGGTCGAGCCGTCGCCGTGCTTGACGACGATGCTCTCTGCGTCGGCTTCCTCGACGACGCCCGCTTTCTCCGCGATGACGACGTCCCCGGCGTCCACCGCCGCGCGGTACTCGATGCCGGTGCCGACGTACGGGGCCTCGGTCTTGATCAACGGCACCGCCTGGCGCTGCATGTTCGCTCCCATGAGCGCGCGGTTGGCGTCGTCGTGCTCGAGGAACGGGATGAGCGCCGTCGCCACCGACACGATCTGGTGCGGCGCCACGTCCATGTAGTCGACCTCGTCCGCCGGGACGACGATCAGCTCGCCCCCGGCCTTCCGGCACAGGATGCGCGCCTCGGTGAACTTGCCCTTGGCGTCGATGACCGTGTTCGCCTGCGCAATGACGAAGCGGTCCTCCTCGTCGGCGGTGAGGTAGTCGATCTTGCTCGTTACGACGCCCTTTTCGACCTTGCGGTAGGGCGTCTCCAGGAAGCCGAACTCGTTGGTGCGGGCGAAGCTCGCCATGTTGCCGATGAGACCGATGTTCGGCCCTTCCGGCGTCTCGATCGGGCACATGCGCCCGTAGTGGGAGGGGTGGACGTCACGCACCTCGAACCCGGCGCGCTCGCGGCTGAGCCCGCCCGGGCCCAGCGCGGAAAGCCGGCGTTTGTGCGTCAGGACGGCCAGCGAGTTCACCTGGTCCATGAACTGCGAGAGCTGGGAGGTGCCGAAGAACTCCTTGATCGAGGCGGTGACCGGCCGAATGTTGATCAGCGTCTGCGGCGTGATCGCCTCGACGTCCTGGGTCGTCATGCGCTCGCGCACGACCCGCTCCATCCGCGACAGGCCGACCCGGATCTGGTTCTGGATCAGCTCGCCGACCGAGCGCAACCGCCGGTTGCCGAAGTGGTCGATGTCGTCCTCGTAGGTCTCCGGGTCCCCCGCGTGGAGGCGAACGAGGTACTGCAGCGTCTTGACGATGTCCTCGAGCGTCAGCGTGGTCTTGCCCGGCTCGGCGAAGGCGAAGCGCCGCTTCTCCTCGGGGAGGGCGCCCTGGAGTCGCTTGAGCTGCTTCTTCGCCGCGTCCGCCAGCGGGCCGAGTTTCTTGTCCACCTTGTAGCGCCCGACCTTGGCCATGTCGTACCGCTTGGGGTTGAAGAACAGCGTTTCGAGCAGATTCCGGGAGGAATCCACCGTGGGCGGCTCGCCCGGACGCAGCTTGCGGTAGATGTCGAGCAGCGCGTCCTCGGTCGTTTCGATGTGGTCCTTTTCGAGCGTGAGCCGGATCGACTCCGCGCCGCCGAAGAGATCGAGCACCTCGTCTCCGGAGTAGCCGAACGCCTTCAACAGGATGGAGGCGTTCTGCCGGCGCTTCCGGTCGATGCGCACGCCGACGATGTCCCGCTTGTCGACCTCGAACTCGAGCCACGCGCCGCGGCTCGGGATGATCTTGCAGGAGTACAGCTCCTTGTCGGACGTCTTGTCCAGCGAGCGGGAGAAGTAGACGCCGGGAGAGCGGACGAGCTGGCTGACGACGACGCGCTCGGTCCCGTTGATGATGAAGGTGCCCTTGTCGGTCATCCAGGGGAAGTCGCCCATGAACACCGTCTGCGCCTTGATCTCGCCCGTCGCGGTGTTGACGAACTCGGTGTTGACGAAGAGGGGCCGCGAGTAGGTCATGTCCCGGTCGTGGCACTCCTCGACCGAGTGCTTCGGCGCTTCGAACCAATGCTCGCGGAAGTAGAGCTTCATCACCCCCTGGTAGTCCTCGATGGGGGAGATCTCCTCGAACACCTCTTTGAGGCCCTGCTTCTCGAGCCACTCGAAGGACTTGAGCTGGATCGAGATCAGATCGGGGAGCGGAAGGGTTTCAGGGATCTTGCCGAACGAGAGACGTTCTGGACCGAGCGCAGACAACGAGGTTCTCCTCCCTCCAGGGTGAACCGGTTCCTACGTGCGCACACGCTGATGCCGAGGCAGGCTCAGATGGGCTCCGGGATCTGGGGACGCGAAAGGGCAGGATAGCAACGCCGCTAGCCTGCCGTCAAACAGCGGGGCACGATATGGGTCAAGCCGTTCAAGGGTAGCCCCGAGGCACCGACCCGTCAATAGGTCGGGAAGAACTCCACCGCCTGAAATCTACCGATTCGCGCAGAGACCCGGCTACTTCAGCTCGACCGTAGCGCCGGCGGCTTCGAGCTGCTCCTTGAACTTGGCTGCGTCTTCCTTCGAGACCTTCTCCTTGACCGGCTGCGGGGCGCCTTCGACCAGGTCCTTCGCCTCCTTCAGGCCGAGACCGGTGATCGCCCGCACCTCCTTGATGACGTTGATCTTCTTCTCACCCGCCATCACCAGGACGACATCGAACTCGTCCTGCTCTTCGGCCGCCTCCGCGGCGACGCCACCGGCTGCCGGCATCGCCATCGCGACCGGTGCGGCGGCGGTGACGTCGAACTTCTCCTCGAATCTCTTGATGAAGTCGCTGAGCTCGAGCAGGTTCCACTCGGCGATCGCTTCGAGCACCTCGTCTCCGGACATCTTGGCCATCGTGTTCTCCTCCTACTCCTGGTCTGTTGGCTCTTCTGGTGCCGGCGCTTCGGGCGCCGGGGGCTGCTCCTCCGCCGGTGCAGGCGTCTCGGCCGCGGGTGCGGGCGTCTCGGCCGCGGGCGGCGCCTCGGGCGGCAGCTTGTCTCGCAACTGCGCGAGCACCGCCCCCAGGTTGTTGAATCCTGCCGAGAACAGGTTGGCGGCGTTCTGGAGCCCCGCCTTGAGCAGCCCGGCCGCCTTGGTCAGCAGCACCTCGCGGGACTCCAGCTTGCCGAGCGCTTCAACGTCCGCCCGCTCCAGCACCTTGCCGTCGAGGAAGCCGCCCTTCAGGACCAGCGCGGGGACCTTCTTGGCGAACTCCGCGAGCTTCTTCGCCGCCAGGACCGGATCCCCGTTGGCAAACGTGAACGCCGTCGGGCCCTCGAAGAACTTCGCCAACGGCTGAAGATCGCCTTCCGATACCGCAATCGACGACAGCGTGTTCTTGTAGACCTTGTACTCGGCGTCGGCCTGACGCAGATCCGCGCGAAGGTCGGCCAGTTCCCGGACCGTCAGCCCTCGGTACTCGGTCAGCAGGACCGCGCCGGCCGCAGCGGCTTTCTCGCGAACCTGGGTGACCGCATCGACCTTGGCCTGCCGAGGCCCGCCCTCGCCCACGCGAGCGCCACCGAGCTTCTTCGTCGCTCTCGGAGCCTTCTTCGCCACCACGCAACTCCTCGCCCAAAAAGGAAACGGCCGCCGACGAAAGGCGGCCGCGCGCGGCGACTCAAGACCTCGGGAGGCTCCCCCTGGGGGGACTTAGGCCGCCATCACGGCACCGCCTGTCTTCGGCTCGCGCGTGAGCGTATCCCCGCAGGCATGCGCCGTCAATCACGACACGCGGCGGACCGGCGTCGCATCAAGTCGGGGCCTCGATCCGCACGTCCACGGATCGATGCGCGAACCAGGTCCATCCCGTGACCCTCGCCACCCGCCGATACTCCTCGCGCACGAGTTCGCGCAGCCATTCAGGCACCCGTCGGGCATCGAGCGACAGAATGGTTGGCTGCAGTTCGCGGACCCATTCCGCAAAGCCTCGAAGGCCCCCCGGCCAGGTGTCCTCCATGTACTCCTCCAGTCCCCGCGTGAAGGTCTGGTAGCGAGTCGGGTTCGTCCGCCTGCTCAGGACCAGCGGTTGCGGCGCTCCGATCGACATCATCGATGCATCAGCGGGGAGCTGAGCGAGCAAGGCGTCCACGTACGTGCGCTGAAGCTGGAGTCCGTCGTCGCGGTGCGATACCGAGAACGTCGCGCCCACGGCGACTCCCCCGGCAACCGCGGCCAGAACGACCGAGAGCCCGGCCCTCCTCGGCAGTCGCTTGACGACTGCCTGAGCAACCCCGCCGATCCCGACCGCCGCCATGGGCAGAAGGATGAACGCGTCCGGCCACCCGTTGAAGTCGCGCAGACTCCACGCAAGGGCGGCCAAGCCGGCGGCTCCGACGACCACGACGGGGTCACCGAACCGGGCTGTTCCGCGTCCGCGGCCGATGGCAACAAATGTGA
This sequence comes from Actinomycetota bacterium, assembly GCA_036397035.1. GTDB lineage: Bacteria > Actinomycetota > AC-67 > AC-67 > AC-67 > DASWJS01. The sequence continues at coordinate 57,512 of DASWJS010000005.1, forward strand.
GACCGATCAGCGCCACCAAGCCGGCGACGATTACCCATAGCGAGACCCCGTAGTTCTCCTGCAGGCGGGGCCAGATGTCCGAGAACCGCCGCAAAAGTGGCGACGGCACGGTGTACCTCGCGTTGATCAGCAGGTATCCGTCGACGAACTCCCTGAAGGCGCCGACGATCGCGAAGTAGGCGACGCATATCGTCGCCGGCGCGATTCCTCCGACGGTGGCGCGGGCCAGCACGGCGCGCCGCTCGGCGCCGGGGACGGCGATCGATGCCGCGACTAGCGCGGTCCCTCCGACCAGGATCGCGGGCTGCCACACGAGCGTCGCCAGACTCACACAGACCCCGGCGAGAAACCACTTCCTCCGTGAGATCGCCAGCAGCGCGCAGAGCAGGAACAGCACCATCGGAGTCTTTTCGCGTGGTCCGTACGTCGCGAGCTGCGTGAAGCCGTGAAAGCTCAGGAACGCGCTCGCCGCGGCCAACCCCGCGAGACGCGACCCGAACGTGTCGCGAGCGAGCACGTACGCCAAACAGACGCAAGCGATCGAGAACACCATGAAGACAAGGCGCATGCCGAGCAGGTCGTCGAAACCGCCCACGCGAGCCGCCGCCACGCCGAGCGCCGGCAGGAGGTGAGCCAGTGGCCCGGTGCGGCTCAGGATGCCGATGTACGGCGGCGATCCTTCGACGACTTGCTGCCCCGCATAGCCGTAGATGGCGATGTCTCGCATCAGGAAACCGCCGAATCCGTGGAGCACGTACACGGTGAGTGCGGCGGCGGCGAGCGCGTACGTCCACGGGTCCCATCTCCACCACGTCAGTTCCCCGCCGCCCTTTTCCACGCCCACCCGCTCTATCTCGCTCTCGGTCGCGCTTCGTCCCCGTCGCACCCCGCGCGATGATACGTTGATCGCCCGCCCGACACAGGACGACCTCCGCTCTGTTGCTTCATGCGGCTCGATGCCGCATAGACTTTCCCGCCACGAGTCCACCTACGGTTGAGGAACGGATGGCGAACGAGCAAGAGGCACCTCGCTTTACGGCACTCGGAGCGCTCGAGTTCGAGTCCACGGCCTGCCCGGTGTGTGGCGGGCGCGACCTGTCACGGGAGCTGCGGAAGGTCTATCACGGCACGACGCTGACCTTCGGATCGTGCTCGCGCTGCAGGACGCTCTACGCAAACCCCCGGCTGACGGTGGACTCGCTGAGGACGCTCTACGGCTCCAAAGAGTTCTTCGAAGGACGGCAGGACAATCTGAACTACTACTCGTTCCTCAGCGGCGAGCGATACCTCCGCCGGACGGCCAGGGGTCGCATCCGACGCTTCCGCGATCATGCGCCCGGGGCTCGGCTCCTCGAGGTCGCGTCGGCAGCAGGGTTCTTCCTCGCCGAGGCCACGCTCGCGGGATTCCAGGCCGAAGGCGTCGAGTTCTCGGCGCCGATGGCCGAGTACGCATCAAACCGCTGGGAAGTGCCGGTGACCGCCGGCTCGATCGAGGAGGTCTCGCTGGACGAGAGCGCCTACGACGTCATCGCGTCATGGGGGGTCATGACGATCCTGCGCGATCCGAAGGCGGTTATCGCCAAGTTCAACGCCGCCCTGAAGCCGCGGGGGGTGTGGGCATTCAACACCTACGACAACGGCTCCCTCTGGGGGCGTCTGTTCGGGTCGAATTGGTACATCCTGGTACCCAACACCAGCCAGATCCATAACGACCGCACGCTGCGCACGCTGATCCGCGAAGGGGGCTTCGACCTTGTCGCGCGTCGTCGGGATCGGCCGCATGCAAGCCTCGAACGGCTTTTGTTCGTGCTCCTGTCCCATGTGAGCCACGGCGTCCGCGACAGGCTCTTCGAGCGTGTGCACTTCTTGAACCGCGTCGTCCTGCCCGTGATCGCGCCCGATGCATACGAGTACGTATGCGTGAAGCGTTGACGCCGAACGCCGCGCCGACGCCGGCCGGACTGGCCGCCGGTACGGTGGCCGAAGGCCAGCCCGGGTCGGGCTCGATCGACAATCCGGCGTACTGGTGGTACCGAGTGCGGGCCGACCTCCTATTCCTCACGTTCTCCGACTACGTCAGGGGCAGCAGGCGCGTCGTCGACGTCGGCAGCGCCGACGGTCCCAGCGCCGGCTGGATCGATGCGGTGGCCGAGCGCATTCCGGTGGACCTCGACCCCCGGGGCCTCCGTGCCGGGGGCGTTTGCGCCTCGGGGGACCGCATGCCCCTTCAGGACGGGATAGCGGACGTCGTCACCGCGTTCGACGTCATCGAGCATTTCGCGGACGAGACCGCGATCATGCGGGAGCTGCGAAGGGTCCTCCAGCCGGGTGGAACGCTGCTGGCCAGCGTTCCGGCCTATCAGTGGGCGTGGTCCTCCTTCGACGTCAAGGCCGGCCACTACCGGCGCTACACCCGGCGCGGGTTCGTCGCGTTGCTTCGCCGCCACGGGTTCGACGTCCGCCGGGCGACGTATGCGTTCTGCGGCACCTTCCCCGTCTTCGCCGTGGACCGGTTGGGAGCCCGGGCTCTTCGCCGCGCCGCGGAGCGTGTTGGGGATTCGAGAATCTCGTCCCGAGCCGAACGAATCCTCGTCGGGCTGTCCGCGGTGGACCGGCGACTCTTGGGAGCCCGTGACCTGCCGTTCGGCTCGTCCGTCTTCGTTGCCGCCGTCAAGCGGTAGCCTCCGGGACCCGCTATTGGTGGAACACGACTCCCTTTTGCAGCGCAACGAGGATCGACGCCTTCAGTTTGCTCGCGGGCGTCCCCGCATCGGTCCACCAGCCCGGGAGGACGTCGAAGGTCATGGATCCTTCGTCGATGTAGCGGTTGTTGAGATCGGTCACTTCCAGCTCGCCGCGTGAGGACGGGGTGAGCGATCGGATGAAGTCGAACACGCGGTCGTCGTACATGTAGCAACCCGTTTGGATCAAGTTCGACGCGGGATCCCGCGGCTTCTCTTGTACCCGGACGATGCGCCCGTCCCGGATCTCGGCAACGCCGAACCGCTTGGCGTCCTCGATCGCAACTTCCTTGAGCAGCACCTTGGCGCCCGTTTCCTGCCGCTCGAACGCAGCGACGAACGGCGCTATGTCGTCCTGGAAGATGTTGTCGCCGAGGATGACGACGCATCGCTCGCCGCCTACGAGATCCTCGGCTCGGGCCAGTGCGTCCGCGATGCCGCCGCTGCCCTCCTGAACTGCATAGGACATCGTCGCCCCGAGGTCCAGCCCGTCGAACAGGCGCCGAAATTGGCCGAGCTCTTCGCCGCTGACGACGATGACGTCCTCGATGCCCGCCCGCACGAGCGTGCGGATGGGATAGAGCACCATCGGCTCGTCGAAGACGTCCAAGAGATGCTTGTTGACGACCTTGGTCACCGGGTGGAAGCGGGTGCCCAAGCCCCCGGCAAGGACGACCCCCTTCACGACCCCGCGCCCCGGTTCGCAAAGAAGCGAGGAATGTTCATCTCATCACCTACTGGTCGGCGGGACGGCGGGACGGAACCGGGCCATGATATCGACGTAGAACGCTCGTGCGATCCTTCGCGGTTACGCGCGTCGCAGTGGTTCGGTTACCATCGAGGCCACTCGTCCCGGACAGGGGGAAGCATCAATGTCGATCGAAGCCCGGCCGGATCTCGCCAAGTCCACCATCCCGTTCAACAAGCCGGCACTGGTCGGGCGCGAGATCGAGCTGGTGTCGGAAGCCGTTCGAAGCGGCAGGATAGGATCGTCGGGACCCAACAGCCTGCGCGCCGCGGAGATCCTGCGTGACGAGGTCGGATCCGAGCGAGTCCTCCTCACGACCTCGTGCACCGACGCGCTCGAGATGGCGGCGATGATGATGGGCCTTGGGCCCGGAGACACCGTCATCCTTCCGTCGTTCACCTTCGTTTCGACCGCGCTGGCCTTCGCCCGGCAAGGCGCGAAGCTGCTCTTCGCAGACATCGACGGGGAAACGCTGGGCATCGACCCCGGCAGCGTGGAGGCGCTGCTCGGCGAAGACGTCCGGGCCGTCGTCGCGGTGCACTACGCGGGAGTCGGCTGCGACCTCGCCGGCCTGAACGGCTTGCTGCGCGGCTCGAACGTCGACCTCGTCGAGGACAATGCGCAGGGCTTGTTCGGCCGGTACAGGGGCAAGCCTCTCGGGAGCTTCGGGCGCTTCTCTGCGACGAGCTTCCACGAGACGAAGAATCTCGTGTGC
>DASWJS010000006.1:0-1757 GCA_036397035.1 Actinomycetota bacterium
TGCTGCGTCACGGCGTGCGCGCGCTGGTCGAACGCGGCGCGACCTCCGTCGTGCTGGGCGTGGATCTGGAGAACCCGAACGGCGCGCTCGGGCTGTACGAGCGCAACGGCTTCGTTCGCAGCGGCGGCGGCCGCGTGTACCACATCAAGTACTAGGTTTCTCGCACACCACAAGCAGGCTCGCGCCCTGCCGCGATATGAACCGGTGCCGGACCACGCGCAGCCCCGCCGCCTCAGCCGCCGCGCGCACCTGCCACAGCCCGACGCGCGCGCCGCGCCAGGCCGGTGAGTCGAGGTTCTGAGGCGGCGGGGTCCTGCGGCGGCGGAGCCACTCGATCCCGGCGCGCGCGAGCAGCTCACCCGACCCGAGCACCGGATCGGTCCGAAGCGTCGACCGGACGTGGAACACCGCTTTGCCGCCGGGGGCGAGCACGCGTCCGGCCTCTCGCACGTAACGGAGCTGCGCCGCGCGAGACGGGATGTGCTGAAGCACTTGCAGCGTCAGGACGAACGAGGCGAGCCCGTCACCGAGCGGCAGCGAGCCGTCGCCCGGGACGACCGCGAGATCGACGTTGGCGAGCCCGCCGAGGTTGTCGCGCGCCACCTCGAGCATCGCCGGTGAGACGTCGCAGGCCCAGACGCGCTCGAAGCGGCTGGCCAGCGCGCGCGTGAGGCGGGCGCCGCCGACGCCGACGTCCACCGCGAGCGTGCCGCCCGTGACGCCGGCGGCCTCCATCACCGCCGCGACCTCGCGCTCGCCGGAGGCGAAGAACTCGGCCTCGTCGGGCGCGGCGAAATCCAGCCCCGAGTGCACGTACCACAGCGGGTTGTCCCCGGCCTTCTCGTCCCAGAACGACCGCATCTCGTCGTCGTCGCCCACCGTCACCTCCGGGGTTCACTCAATCATAGGATCGGCCCGAGCAGCTCGAACCCCGCGCGGGCCTCGATCAGCGCGCGCGGGGCGATCCGGCCGGCCGCCGAGGCAAAGTCGCTGCCCGGAGATGTGTGCGTGTGCCACCCGGACTGCACACGCACACGATCCCGGAACGACATATGTCGCCCCGGCCGGACGGGTTCGCGACGGATGAGCCGATCGAGGTGCGCGGTCGCGCGGCGCACGGCCCGAGAACGTCGGGAGCGCTCAGCGCGCGCGGCGCGCCGGGACACGCGAGGCTGGACAGAGGTCGTTGACGACGCAATCGGCGCACCGGGGCGCGCGCGCGAGGCAGACGGCGCGCCCGTGATCGATCAGCACGTGGGTCAGGATCCCCCACTTAGCGCGCGGGATCAGCTCCATCAGATCACGTTCGACCTTGTTCGGGTCGTCGTGGTCGCTCAACGCCAGACGCCACGACAGCCGATGCACGTGCGTGTCCACGGCGATCCCTTCGTTGCGACCGAACGCGTTCCACAACACCACGCTCGCCGTCTTGCGCGCGACCCCCGGCAGCGTCACCAGCTCGGCCAACGTCGCGGGCACCTCGCCGCCGAATCGCTCGATCAGCGCCGCCGACAGCCCACGGATCGAGCGCGCCTTCTGGTTGAAGAACCCCGATTGCTTGATGTCCTGCTCCAGCTCGCCGGGCGCCGCGGCCAGGTAGTCCTGGGGCGAGCGGTACTTGGCGAACAGCGTCTGGGTGATCTCGTTGATCTTCTTGTCGGTGCTCTGCGCGCTCAGCACGGTCGCCACGAGCAGCTCGAACGGGTTCTGGTGCCGAAGCGCCGTGGTCGACGACGGGTACGCACGCTCCAGGCGTC
>DASWJS010000007.1:0-246829 GCA_036397035.1 Actinomycetota bacterium
CCGGCTCGCCGGCGCGCGCTCCCGACCCCTGCTGTTCCGCGCGTACGGTCCCGATCCCGACCTGCCTGCGGGGGATCCCTGTCGCCGCGTTTCCTGCGTCGCGGTGACGTTCTACGACTACGACGCCGACCTGGTGCTCGAGGCCGTCGTGACCGCGCGCGGCAGGGTCGTCGAGGTCCGGACGAGCCGCGGCCAGCCGCCGCTCGCAGGGCTCGAGCGTCGAGAAGCTCATCGCCTGGCCCACGCGTCGCTGCCGCGGGCGCTGCGGCGCGAGCCGCACGCGCATCCCGGACTTGCCAAGCCGATGTGGCCCGAGGCGGGTCCGTGCGCCCGCCACCGCTGCGCGACCGTCGTGTTCCTGCTCGACGACCTGGCGACGACCGGCATCGGCCGCCAGGTGAACGTGGTGGTCGACCTGTCACGCAGGCGGGTCGTCGAGTCCGTGCGGATTCGATGTGCGCCCGCGTGCGTGCGGGGATGGCGGTCCGCCTGAGGCTTCGGGCGCTCGTCCTCGGCCTGGCGCTCGGTCTGAGCGCCGTCGCGTTCCCGCCCGCCGGACGCGAGGCCACGGCGGACGGCCGGCGCGTCCACGCCAACGGGTGGCGGTTCACGGTGAAGAGCACGCCGACCGACGGACTCGCCGTGACGAGCGCTCGCTACAAGGGACACAAGGTCTTCCAACGGCTGAGCGTGCCGCAGATCCGGGTGTTCTACTCGGTGAACCCGACGATGAACGATCAGCTCGGCGGGCGGCGGGCGGCGAACGTGCCCATCCACGGTCCGATCAAGGTCGGCTTCGGCAACTCGGTCATCGACGTGCGCGCGCGCTACAGCGAGGACTGGTGGCCGAGCGCCGCGTCGTATCGCTACGACGTCCGCTACCTGTTCTATGCCGACGGCAGGTTCAGGGCGCGTGTCTATGCCTACGGGCCGGGCTTGGAGCCGAAGCACACGTACGCGGTCGACTTCCGCCTGGACTTGGACCTCAGGGATCGCGGTGACGAGTTCTACCGGCGATTCCTGGACGGCGACTGGCGCGAGCCGCGGCGCGAATGCTCCTGTATCGACGAGGGCTCGCACGACGCCGGGGCGGAATGGCTCCTCTACGACGGCTCGAGCGCGCGCGGCTACCGCGTGCTCCCCAATCCGAGCGACGGGCACCCCTACCTGTACGGCTTGCGCTATCGCAACGGACAGGGCAACGACGACCTTCCTTGGATCCGGCACCCATGGGCCTTCAAGAACAACGAGCCGATCCGCGGGCGCAACGTCGTGCTGTGGTACCGGGCCTTCGCTCGCTACGAGCGCCCGAACCGGTGCCCCGGCCGCTGCAAGCCGCCGATCGTGATCGGTCCCACGTTCAAGCCGACGATCGTGCAGCCTGAGCCGTCCCCCTCGCCCAGCGAGTCCGACTCGCCCTCGCCCACCCCGTCGGCAACCTAGCCGCGTCCGATTTGCACACAATGGGGCTCTTGACAAGGGCATCAACCTGTGGTAGCTTGGTCCAGTACTCCCTAGAGGCAGAAGGGGCAACCCGGACGTCGCTGGGGGGTACATCTTTTCATTCCAAGAACGGCAACCGTGCCCTGCGAGCCTGAGCGCTCGCGCAGGTCAGAGACCATCTTCGGATGGTCTTTGCGTTTGGGCTCGGACGATCCGGGACGCCGCGGCAGGCCGGCCGCGAAAAATTGCGTCCCGGATGACTTTCAAAACTGTCTTAGGTAACCAGGACTCGGGTAAGATCGCCCTGACCAGCGGACCGGATTCCCGAAACCTTGCCTGGCGGCGGGTCGCTGGTATGGTGCCGCGCGTGGGGATCCAAGGTCGCAGCAAGGTTCGTCGATGCTCGCGGAACGGTTGTCGTTGGCCCGCCTCCGCCTCGCTCACGTACGCATACGCGCAGAGCTTGGTCTGGATAGAGGACTTGACGCCGCAGCCGCATCCGGCGGTCTACGACTTGTGCGCCGCGCACGCCGAGCGCTTGGCCGTCCCGATCGGCTGGGGTAAGGAGGACTTGCGCGGGGCGCCGCCGGCGGTCACGCCGATCCGCCCCGTCGTCGAGCCGGTCACGCGCATCGACCGGGCCGCCGACGCCCAGACCGGCGCCTAGAGCAACCCCTCCGTCCACTTGCACGAGCGCGATTCCCGAGCGACCATGTCTTAGGTACACGACGGACATAAGAGCGCCATGGCGATCGACCGAGACCTCATCAAGGCGGTGCGCCGCCTCGACGAATACGACCTCCGGCGCCTGATGATCTTCATCAGGGGCTTGCTGCTGAATGCCGACGGCACCGACCTGGAGCGACCCGACAAGGCGGTCGGCGAGGGAAAGGTGACCTACCGGCTCGAGCCGGTGCGCTGCGGCAAGGAGGGCTGCACTCGGTGCCCGCACGGTCCGTACTGGTACGCGTACTGGCGAGAGGATGGGCGCCTGCGCTCGCGCTACATCGGCAAGTCGCTTCCGCGCGATGCCCGGGCGTAGGTCCCGGCCGGGTGGGCCCGAAATGCCCCGGAAGGGTCATTGCGAATAGCCCAGGTGAAAACGTAGGTTCGGGGCAAGCCAGGCACGCGCCGCCCGGCTCGAGGAGGAGAGAGATGAACGCGCTCGAGTGCCCCAAGTGCGGGTCGGGAAACGCGATCAACATCAACCTCACGATGGAGAGCGGGGATCCGGTCTCGTTCTATTCCTGCCACAACTGCGAACACCGGTGGTGGTTCAAAGACGGCTCGCCGATCGAGCTGTCCAGCGTCTTGGAGATGGCCAAGCGCGAGCCTCGCCGGCGCGCGACGACCTAGTACGCTCCCTAGTACGCTGCGGCCCCGTTGATCGACGGGGTCAGGGAAGCAGCCTGCGCGCTCGACTTCGGTCGGGCGCGTTCGCTTGCGGAGACGCCCGAGGAGCACGCCTGGTTGCAGGCCTACGTCGCCAACGTGTCCGGGGATCATGCCCGCGCGGTGATGCTCGGGTCCGGGATCGCGGAGTCCGGCGCCGGCCCCGCGCTTGCCGGGGCGGCGCTCGTCACGACCGGCTCGGCGCTCCGTCACATGGGAAGGCACCGTGAGGCGCGCATCCACGACGAACGTGCGCGCGACGTGGCCGGCTCGGACGCGGAGCGACTCGCGGCGCTGGTCGGCCTCGCCGCGGACGCGGTGGGTCTCGCCGAGCCGGGCGACGCGGCGGCGCTCGCCGCCGAAGCGGCCGGGCTGCTGCGCGCGCGGGACAAGCGCGGCGCGATCAGGCTCGCCTGGGTCGAAGCCGAGGTCGCGCTCATGGGCGACGACCACCGCGCCGCGGTGACCGCCTCGCTCGGGGCGCTAGCCGTATCGGGATCGCTTCGCTGGAGGCGCCACGTGGCAAAGTCGATGCTCTTCCTGGGCGCGTCGTTCGACGCCGCCCGCTCGGACGAGGCCGACCGGTGGCTCGTCGGCGCACGCGACGAGGCGCTGAACGCGGGGGCGCTTCCCATCGCCGAGCACGCCCTCGCGCTGCTCAACAGGCGCGGCGTTCGCGTGCCCCCGGCCGGCGTTCCGATCCCGGCCGATACGATGGAACGCCGATGGACCTAGACGCGATCTTCAAGGCCTACGACATCCGCGGCCTGTACCCGGAGCAACTCGACGAGGAGCTTGCCCACCGGGCCGGGCGCGCGTTCGTCTCGCTGACGGGCGCGCGCCGCGTGCTGGTCGCGCGGGACATGCGCGCGTCGGGCGAGCCGCTGAGCGCCGCCTTCATCTCGGGCGCCGCGACCCAGGGCGCGGACGTGGTGGACCTCGGAGTCGCATCTACCGACATGCTCTACTTCGCGTCCGGGTCGATGGACCTGCCCGGCGTGGTGCTCACGGCGTCCCACAACCCGTCCGGCTACAACGGGATCAAGCTCGTGCGCGCCGGCGCGGTCCCCGTCGGCAGCGACACGGGCATGGCCGAGATCAAGGACATGGTCGCCGCCGATCGCTACGCGCAGAACCGCAGGCTCGGCTCGATCGAAAAGCTCGACGTGCTGGCGTCCTTCGTCGATCACATCGCCGGCCTGGTAGACCCGGCGAGCTTTCGGCCGCTGAAGGTCGTGGTCGACGCGGCCAACGGGATGGGCGGGCTGACGGTCCCGGCGGTGTTCGCCCGCTATCCGATCGAGGTCGTGCCGTTGTATTTCGAGCTGGACGGCACCTTCCCGAACCATCCCGCCGACCCGATCCAGCCGGAGAACCTGCGCGAGCTGTCGCGGAGGGTCGTCGCCGAACGAGCGGTGTGCGGCTTGGCCTTCGACGGCGACGCGGACCGCGTGTTCTTCGTCGACGAGCGCGGCGAGCCGGTGCTCGCGTCCTTCGTCGGCGCGATGGTGGCGCGCGCGATTCTCGCGCGGAACCCGGGTGAGAAGGTCGTCTACTCGCTGACGTGCTCGCGCGCGGTGCCGGAGGTGATTCGCGAGGCCGGGAGCGAGGCCGTGCGCACGCGCGTCGGGCACTCGTTCATCAAGCACGTCATGGCGGAGACCGGCGCGATCTTCGGGGTCGAGCATTCCGGCCACTTCTACTTCCGAGACCACTGGCGCGCCGACTGCGGGATGCTCTGCGCGCTCTATGCCCTTCAGGTCGTCTCGGCGTCGGGCGGCACGCTCAGCGAAGCGCTCGAACCGTTCGCCGGCCGCTACTGGAACTCCGGCGAGATCAACTCCGAAGTCGAGGACAAGCAAGCGGCGATCGAGCGGCTCGCCGAGGCGTACGCGGACGGCGCGCAGGACCGCACCGACGGGCTCACCGTCGACTACGACGACTGGTGGTTCAACGTGCGCGCGTCCAACACCGAACCGCTGTTGCGCCTGAACGTCGAGGCGCGCAGGGAGTCCGACGGCGTCAAGCGCCGCGACGAGCTGCTCGGACTGATCAGAACCTGACCGCGGATGACGCTCGGCGGGCCGGGCACTACGATACGGCGCACAGGAGGGACGACCATGGCTGTGAGCAAAGACCTGATCGACATCCTCATCTGCCCGAACTGCCACGGGAAGATCGAGTACGACGAGGAAGGCCAGAAGATCACCTGCGTCGGCGAGTGCAAGTACGTCTACCCGGTTCGGGACGACATCCCGATCATGCTCATCGACGAAGCGGAGAAGCCGGCCTCGTGACGATCGCGCTGGACGCGCCGGAAACGTACGGCGCCGTCGACGCGTCCGACGCCCTTGGCGTCGTCGAGGCGAGCGCCGACCAGTGGGCCGAGGCCGTCGCGCGGGCCCGGGCGATCGACCTGCCTTCGTTCGACGGCCTCACGAGCGTCGTCTTCTGCGGCATGGGCGGCTCGGGCATCGCCGGCGACGTTCTGGCCGCGGTCGGCGCCGAGCGCGGCCGGGTTCCCGTGACGGTGTCCAAGGGCTACGCGTTGCCGAGCTTCGCCGGCCCGGACACGCTGGTGATCGCAGCCTCGTATTCGGGCAACACGGAGGAGACCCTCGCGTGCGCCGACCAAGCGCTCGCGCGCGGCGCGCACGTCGTGGCGATCACCGGAGGCGGACGGCTCGCCGAGGTCGCCGACGAGCACGGACTGTTGCGGATCGCGCCGCAGGCCGGCATCCAGCCGCGCGCGGCGCTCGCCTCGCTGACGGCGCCGACCCTCGTGCTGTGCGAGCGCCTCGGGCTCCTCGGAGACCTCGGCGAGGATCTGGCCGAGACCGACGAGGTGCTTCGTGCGCGCACGAAAGCGCTGGGCCGGGACGTGCCGAGCGCGCAGAACGCGGCCAAGCAGCTCGCGCGATCGCTCGACGGCCTGTTGCCGGTCGTGTGGGGGCAGGACGGACTGCTCGCCGCCGCCGCGATTCGCTGGCGCTGCCAGCTCAACGAGAACGCGAAGATCCCGGCGTTCTCCTCCGTGCTGCCGGAGCTGGACCACAACGAGCTGGTGGGCTACGACCCCGGCATCGAATCGCTGGGCCAGATCGCGCTCGTGGTGCTGCGCGTTCCGGGCGAGCATCGCCGCCTGGCGATTCGCATCGAGGCGACCCTGGACGAGGTGAGCAGCGAGGTCCGGTCGGTGCACGAGGCGTGGGGAACGGGGGAGACCTCGCTGGCCAAGTTCATGAGCGTCGCGGTGACCGGCGACTTCACGAGCATCTACCTGGCGTTGCTGCGCGGCGTCGATCCGACGCCGGTCCAGGTGATCGAGCGGCTGAAGAGGAAGCTGGCCGGATAGTCGCGCCGATGGACGACGAGCCGCCCGAGGAACGTCTGCTCGTTCCGTTCGAGCCGCCGCTGCGCCCGAGTGGCAACGGTTCGCACGCGCGTGGCCGTGCGCACCCGTTGCGCGGAGTGGCGTTCGGCTTCCTGATCGGCGCGCTGCTCTCGACGTTCCTCGTCACGCCGACCGACTGGCTGCAGCTCGATCGCGGGCGGTGGATCACGCCGGCGGTCGCCGGCCTCGGCGCCGGTGCGATGGTCGGCGCGTTTCGCCGCGACCGGTTCCGGATCGCGCTGCTCGGCGGCGCGATCGCGTCGTGCCTTTCGTTGTGGGCCGTCTACGGCATGGTGCAGCTCGGCCTCGGTCCGCTGAACGTGCGCTCGCCCGCCGGGCGGATCGTTCGCGACCTCGGGCGGTTGCTGCTCTGGGGGGCGCCGGCGGGCCTCGCGGGCGCGCTCGCAGGCTGGCACGTTCGCCGCGCGCTCGTGCGCGATCGTTAGCGCCCGGCTCCCAGGCCCCGCTCCGTGCCCGGCTGGGCCCGGCCGCCGTGCCGGGTCGCACGGCGACGTGCGCGCGAGCGGGGTGTGATAGATCAGCCTCATGCGTGCGCTCGCGTGGGACGACGGCGACGTCGTGATCCTGGACCAGACGCTCCTGCCGCACCGCGAGGAGCACCGGGCGCTGCGCACGACCGAGGAGATCGTGGAGGCGATCCGCGCGATGCGCGTCCGGGGCGCGCCGGCGCTCGGGATCGTCGGGGCGATGGGGGTCGCGCAAGCGGCTCTGCGGGCGAGCGGCGACCCGCTCGGGGCGGGGGAGGCGGCGGGCGCGGCGCTGAAGGCGGCGCGGCCGACGGCGGTCAACCTGGGCTGGGCGATCGAGCGCGCGCTCGCCAGAGCGCGCGCGGTCCCGGCCGCGGAGGTGATCCCGGCGCTCGTGGCCGAGGCGCTCGCGATCCAGGCGGAGGACGAGGCCGCGTGCGCCGCGATGGCCAAGCACGCGCTCGAGTTCTTCCCGCGCGAAGGCACCGTCCTGACGCACTGCAACACGGGCGCGCTCGTGACGGGAGGGATCGGGACCGCGCTCGGGGCGATCACGCACGCGGTCGAGCAGGGGTACGCGATCGAGGTGCTCGCCACCGAGACCCGGCCGCTGTTGCAGGGAGCGCGGTTGACGGCCTGGGAGCTGGGGCGTGCGGGCGTTCCGCACGCGATCGTCGTGGACGCGGCGGCGGCGGGGCTGATCGCGCGCGGGGGCGTGCGGCTCGTCATCGTCGGCGCCGATCGCGTCGCGGTGAACGGCGACGTGGCGAACAAGGTCGGCACGTATGCGCTCGCCCTCGCGGCGGCCGACGCGGGCATCCCGTTCGTCGTCGTCGCCCCGCGCTCGACCGTCGATGCCGCGACGCCGGACGGAGGTTCGATCGAGATCGAGGAGCGCGCGGGTACCGAGGTCACGCATCTTGCGGGAACGGCGGTCGCGGCTCCGCGAAGCGTCGCGCGCAACCCCGCGTTCGACGTGACTCCGGCGCGGCTCGTGACCGCGATCGTCACCGAGGCGGGCGTGCACCGCCCGCCCTTCGAGACGCTGACGACGTAATCGGGGCGAGCCGGTCGCCGGCGGGAGACGCGCCCCGCGCCGGACGGTACGGTTCCGCGGTGCTGACCGAGCTGTTCTTTCCGCGCGCGTGCCTGTCCTGCCGCGCGACGGGGCATCGCTTCCTGTGCCCGGCCTGCGAAGCCGCGTTCCCCGCCATCGGGCCGAGCTGCGCGCGCTGCTCCAGACCGCTGCCGGCGCCCGCCCCGCGCTGCTCGGACTGCGCGCACGATCCCGCCTTCTCCCGTGCCCGAGCCGTCGCGACCTACGCCGGCGTCGCGCGCGACGCGCTCATGACGCTGAAGTTCGGCGGCGAGCGGCGCGCGGCCGCCGCGCTCGCGGAACGTATGGCGTCACTCGCGCCCGCAGCCGACGTCGCGACCTTCGTGCCGCCGAGCGCCGGGCTGGGGCTCGGGGCCTACAACACCGCGGAAGAGCTGGCGCGCGCGGTCGCGCGGCTCCTGCGGATGCCGTGCAGGCCGCTGCTGGCCAAGGTGCGCCGGACGGCCGACCAGGCTTCGCTGGGCCGCGAGCGCCGCCGCCGCAACCTCGCCGGGGCGTTCCGCTCGCGCCCGGTCCGAGGCCGGGTCCTGCTGGTCGACGACGTCATGACGACGGGCGCGACGGCCGATGCGTGCGCGCGGGCGCTGCGGGAGGCCGGCGCCGAGGATGTGGGGGTATTGACGTTTACCCGTGCGGTGTAGGATGTGCGAATGGGCTCCCCCGCGGGTCTGTGGTTGCGGTGGCTCGTCCACCTAGTCGAAGCCAGTAGCAGGCGAAACGACCCACGTAAGGCAACGGATGGTTGCTGAGCATGGTGCTACTTAGGAGTGAGTCCTGCCGCGCCGGTCCCGCCGGGACCGCGCGCGAGAGGGGGCGAGGGGTCGTGCTCACCCGGTCCGCCAGGACGTCGACGGGCGCGCGGCTTCGAACCCTCCCGCAGGCGAGTGTGGGGCCAAAGACCAGGTCAGCCGCAGGGGAGTCCATTACTACCGACCCGGTGTCAGGAGGATGGGATGCGCATCATCGTCTCGGGCCGCAACATGCACGTTTCCAGCCACCTCAGGGACCACGCCATCCATAAGCTCGAACGCGTCGGGCGCTTTGGCGATCGAATCCAGGCCCTGGAGATCGAGTTCTCCGAAGAGCACAACCCAAGGATCGCGGCGAAGTTCACCGTCGAGGTCACCGCGACGACCAAGCAACAGGTGATCCGCGCTCACGCGAGCGGCCCCGACGCGATGAGCGCCGTCGACCTGGTGGAGGACAAGCTCGAGGCGCAAGTCAACAAGCTTCGAAGCCGATTCACCCGGCGCGGGAGCCGGACCAAGCACCCAAAGATGCCCGAATCACCCGCCTCGTCGGAACCCGGACCCGCTACTAGCTCGAATGGGCAAGCCTCTCCGGTACAATCCGAACCCGGTTCGGAGGCTTCACCGGAAGGGCCGCAGATCACGCACGTCACGCGATTCACGGTGAAACCGATGACCGCGGAGGAGGCGGTTCTGCAGATGGAGACGCTCGGACACGACTTCTACCTCTTCGTCGATGCCGAGAGCGAGCAGGCCGGCGTGGTGTACCGTCGCCGCGATGGCTCCTTCGGGTTGATAGAGCCCGACTAGTTCGGAGGAAGCGTGAGCGAACACGAGAACGGGGCAGCGCCGGTTCCCATCCCCGACGAACCCATCCGCACCCTCATCGTCGACGATCACGAGCTGTTCCGGCGCGGCCTTGTGATGGTGCTCGAGCAGGAAAAGGACATCGAGCTGGTGGGCGAGGCGAGCGACGGCGCCGAGGCCCTGCAGATCGCCACCGAGACGCTCCCCGACGTGGTCCTGATGGACGTGGTCATGCCGCGCCGCGGTGGAATCGAGGCGACGCGCGCGATCAAGGAAGTCGCGCCGCACACGAAGATCCTGATGCTGACGATCTCCGACGAGGAAGCCGACCTCTACGACGCGATCAAAGCGGGCGCGAACGGATACCTGCTCAAGGAGGTTCCCGTCGACGAGGTCGCCGACGCCATCCGGAAGGTGTTCGCCGGGCAGTCCACGATCAGCCCCTCGATGGCTTCCAAGCTTCTCACCGAGTTCCAGACCATGGTGAAGAAGAGCGACGAGAAGCCGGTGTCGGCGCAGCCGCGCCTTACCGAGCGCGAGATGGAAGTGCTCAAGCTCGTCGCAAAGGGCAAGAACAACCGGGACATCGCCAAGGACCTGTTCATCTCCGAGAACACGGTCAAGAACCACATCCGGAACATCCTCGAGAAGCTCCATTTGCACTCCCGGATGCAGGCGGTCGTCTATGCGGTGCGTGAGAAGCTGCTCGAGATCGAGTAGGGCATACTGAGCCCGTGGCATCGCCCCTACAGAAAGTTCTTCGACTCGGCGAGGGCAAGCGCCTCAAGCTCGCGACCGGCCTCGCGAAGGCGGCAAACGCGTACGAGCCCGAGATGCAAGCGCGCTCCGACGCCGAGCTGCGCGCCCTGACCGACGCGTTCCGCGCGCGGCTTGCCGGCGGCGAGCCGATCGACGACGTGCTGCCCGAAGCCTTCGCCGCCGTGCGCGAGGCGGCCGTGCGGACGCTCGGCCAGCGCCACTACGACGTCCAGCTCATCGGCGGCGCGGTCATGCACCTGGGGAACATCGCCGAGATGAAGACCGGCGAAGGCAAGACGCTCGTCGCGACGGCTCCTGCCTACCTGAACGCGCTGACCGGCAAAGGCGTCCACGTCGTCACGGTCAACGACTACCTCGCCCGGCGCGACGCCGAATGGATGGGGCGCATCTATCGCTTCCTCGGCCTGCGGGTCGGGCTCATCCAGAACAACATGAGCCAGGACCTCAAGAAGCCGGCCTACGCGGCGGACATCACCTACGGGACCAACAACGAGTTCGGCTTCGACTACCTGCGCGACAACATGGCCTGGCGCGCGGAGGACCGCGTGCAGCACCACCACCACTTCGCGATCGTCGACGAGGTCGACTCGATCCTGATCGACGAGGCGCGCACGCCGCTGATCATCTCCGGTCCGGCCGAGGAATCGGCGAAGTGGTACCGAACCTTCGCGCGGATCGTCCCGCGCCTGAAGCCGGACGTTCACTACGAGGTGGACGAGAAGAAGCGAACCGTGGCCGTGACCGAGACCGGCGTCCATGAAGTCGAGCGCCTGCTGGGCATCGACAATCTCTACGACGAGATCTCCTCGCCGCTGGTCCACTACATGCAGAACGCGCTCAAGGCCAAGGAGCTGTACAAGCGCGACGACGAGTACATCGTCGACCACGGCGAGGTGAAGATCGTCGACGAGTTCACCGGGCGCGTGATGGAGGGCCGCCGGTTCTCCGAAGGCATGCACCAGGCGATCGAGGCCAAGGAGAACGTCCGCATCAAGGAAGAGAACGTCACGCTCGCCACGATCACCATCCAGAACTACTTCCGCATGTACGACAAGCTGGCCGGCATGACGGGAACGGCCCTGACCGAGGCCGCGGAGTTCGAGCACATCTACAAGATGGGCGTCGTGGAGATCCCGCCGAACCGCCCCGTCGTTCGCGACGACCGGCACGACGTCGTCTACAAGAACGAGGAGGCCAAGTTCGACGCGATCATCGAGGACCTGGTCGAGCGCAACGAGCGCGGCCAGCCGTGTCTGGTCGGCACGATCTCGGTGGAGAAATCCGAGAAGCTCGCGCGCGCGCTCGAAAAGCGCGGGGTCCCGCACAACGTGCTGAACGCCAAGCAGCACGAGCGGGAGGCGCAGATCGTCGCGCAGGCCGGCCACAAGGGAGCGGTCACCGTCGCCACCAACATGGCCGGCCGTGGCGTCGACATCATCCTCGGCGGCAACCCTGAGTTCCAGATCAAGCTCGACCTCGCGGCGGAAGGCTACGAGCCCGAGACCGAGACCTACGATCGCGAGCTGGAGCGGCGCATGGAGGCCGCGCGGTCCGATTGGGAGAAGCAGCACGAGGACGTGCTCGACCTCGGCGGGCTCTACGTCGTCGGCACCGAGCGCCACGAGTCCCGGCGGATCGACAACCAGCTCCGCGGCCGCTCGGGCCGCCAGGGCGACCCCGGCGAGAGCCGCTTCTACCTGTCCTTGCAGGACGACCTCATGCGGCTGTTCGCCACGCGCATGGTCGAAAGCGTCATGGACCGGATGAAGATCCCCGACGACATGCCGATCGAGGCGCGGATGGTGTCCAAGTCGATCGAGCGAGCGCAGCGACAGCGCGAGGGGCAGAACTTCGAGATCCGCAAGAACGTCCTGAAGTACGACGACGTCATCAACAAGCAGCGCGAGGCCATCTACGAACGGCGCAACCAACTCCTGGACGGCGAGGACCTCAGCGACTTGGCCGCCGGGTTCGTCGAGGACGTCGTCGCCGGGATCGTGATGGAGTTCGCCAACGACGAGATCGCCCAGGACGACTGGGACCTCGACGGCCTGTTCGCGCGCGTGCACACCGTGTACCCGGTCCGACTCACCACCGACGGCGTCGATCTCGCGGCGGTGACGACCGAGGAGCTGATCCGGCGGCTCACCGACGACGCCCAGGAGGTCTACGACGCGCGCGCCGAGGAGATCGGCGAGGAGGAGTTCCACGAGATCGAACGGCGCGTCCTGCTGAACGTGCTGGACGGGAAGTGGCGCGAGCACCTCTACGAGATGGACTACTTGCAGGAGGGCATCGGCCTGCGCGGGTACGGGCAGCGCGACCCGCTCGTCGAGTATCAGCGCGAAGCCCACGCGATGTTCCAGGAGATGCAGGACACCATCAAGGAAGACTTCGTCCAGTACATGTTCCACGTCCAGGTCGTGCGCGAGCAGACCACGACGACCTCGGCCGACGGCAACGGCGCCGCGCGTCGCGAGTCGCGGCTTCGCTACCTGAAGGAGCGCGCGCCGGCCGCGGTCGGCGCCGCCGCCTCGGCCGACGACGGCGGAGGATCCACCGGCGCGGTGGTCGAGCAGGCTCGGTCCAGCAAGGTCGGACGCAACGAGCCCTGCCCGTGCGGCAGTGGCAAGAAGTACAAGAAGTGCCACGGCCTCAGCGCCTGACCCCGATCGTTCATCCCGGTCGCGCCCAGCCGATACACTGACCCGGACATGAGTGACTTCACTGCGGAGCTCGCGGTCTTGGCCAAGGCGATTGCCGACGCCAGGGCCTATCTTTGACGTCGATTCCAAGCGCGCACGGCTCGATCAGCTCCAGCGGGAAGCCTCGGCGCCCGGCCTGTGGGACGACCCCGACGCCGCGAAGGCGTTGCTGTCGCAGATCGCGCGGATCGAAGACGACGTCAAGACCTACGAGTCGCTGACCGCGCAGCTCGAAGACCTCCAGACCCTGGACGAGCTGGCCGAGTCGGAGGGAGACCAGGCCGCCTTCGACGAGGTGCGTGAGGGCCTCGGGACCCTGCGCAAGAAGGTCGACGACCTGGAGGTGCGCACGCTGCTCGGCGGCGAGCACGACGAAGGCGATGCGGTCGTCTCGTTGCACTCCGGCGCGGGGGGCACCGAGAGCCAGGACTGGACCGAGATGCTGCTGCGCATGTACGTGCGCTGGGCAGAGCGCTGTGGCTACGAGGTCGAGCTGATCGACCGGCAGGAGGGTGAGGAGGCGGGCCTCAAGAGCGCGACCTTCCTGCTGAAGGGCCGTTTCGCCTACGGCAAGATGCGCGCCGAGCACGGCGTGCACAGGCTGGTGCGGATCTCGCCGTTCGACTCCAACAAGCGCCGGCACACGTCCTTCGCCGGCATCGACGTCGTGCCGCTGCTGGACGAGGCCGACGCCGACTTCGAGATCCCCGAGTCGGACCTCCGCATCGACGTGTATCGGTCCTCGGGGCCGGGCGGGCAGTCGGTGAACACGACCGACTCGGCCGTCCGCATCACGCACCTGCCGACGAACCTGGTCGTCACGTCGCAGAACGAGCGCTCGCAGCTCCAGAACCGCGCGGTCTGCATGCGCGTGCTCAAGGCCCGGCTCGCCGAGCTGATGCGCCAGGAGCACGCGCAGAAGCTGGAGGAGCTGCGGGGCGAGCGGAAGGGGATCGACTTCGGCAGCCAGATCCGGTCCTACGTGCTGGACGACCGGCGGGTGAAAGACGTGCGCACGGGCGTCGAGACCTCGAACACCGAGGCGGTCCTGGACGGCGACATCGACCAGTTCATCCGGGCTTTCCTCGAGTGGCGGCGAGCCGGCGCGACGGCGTAGGCGGGCTCGCTTCTCGCTATAGTTGTGCCGCCTTCCCCTCCCCGAACGACACAGGAGGAACCTCGCGTGGCCCAAGCCGCTACGGCTCCAAACGTCGACGACCTCGCGCGGATCGCGAAAGAGCTGCGTGTGGACATCATTCGCATGCTCGTGAAGGCGGGGTCGGGCCACCCCGGCGGCTCCCTGTCGGAGATCGACATGCTCACGTGCCTGTACTTCGGCGGGGTGTTGCGGTACCGGCCCGACGAACCCGACTGGCCCGGCCGGGACCGGTTCGTGCTCAGCAAAGGGCACTGCACGCCGGGCTTCTACTCGACGCTCGCGCGAGCCGGGTACTTCGATCGCGAGTTGCTCTGGACGTTCCGCGAGTTCGGCTCGGCCCTGCAGGGCCACCCCGACCGCACGCGCTTGGCGGGCGTCGAGGTCTCGGCCGGTTCGCTCGGGCAGGGCCTGTCGATCGCGACCGGCATGGCGATCAGCGCGCGCATCGACGGCGCGGACTGGCACACCTACTGCATGCTCGGCGACGGCGAGTCGCAGGCCGGGCAAGTGTGGGAAGCCGTCATGACCGCCGGCAACGCCAAGCTGGACAACCTGACCGCGATCATCGACTTCAACCAGGTGCAGCAGACCGGGCTCGTCGCGCGGATCCAGGACCTCGAGCCGCTCGCGGACAAGTTCCGCGCCTTCAAGTGGAACGCGATCTCCATCGACGGCCACGACCACGCCCAGTGCCTGAACGCGCTGAACCTGGCGCGCGAGCACACGGGCGAGCCGACGGTCATCATCTCGCGCACGCTCAAGGGCAAGGGCGTGAGCTGGATGGAGCTGGACCACGACTGGCACGGCAAGGCGCCGGACGAGGCGCAGGCCGAGCGCGCCATCGAGGAGATCCTGAACGGGGGTGCCGCCTGATGGGCGCCGTCGCTACCCGCAAGGCCTTCGGCGACGCCATCCTTCGCCTGGGCGAGGACCCGCGCGTGGTCGTCCTGACCGGGGACCTCAAGAACTCGACCCACACCGAGGACTTCGAGGCGAAGTATCCCGAGCGGTTCGTCGACGTCGGGATCGCGGAGTCGAACATGATCGGCGTCGCGGCGGGCCTGGCGTTGAGCGGCAAGGTCCCCTTCGCGTGCTCGTTCAGCGCGTTCATCACCGGGCGCCAGGAAACGATCCGCGTCTCGGTGGGTTACAACGAGGCGAACGTTCGGATCGTCGGAACGCACGTCGGCATCGGCATCGGCGAAGACGGCGCGACGCAGATGGCCATGGAGGACGTCGCCGCGATGCGCGCCCTGCCGAACATGGCGATCATCCAGCCCTGCGACGAGGTCGAAACGCATCGCGCGGTCGAGTACCTGCTGGACCACCAGGGTCCGGCGTTCCTGCGGCTCACGCGCCAGGGCGTCCCTGCGATCCACGGCGACGACTACACCTTCCGCTTCGGCGAGCCCGATGTGCTTCGGGAGGGGAGCGACGTGGTGCTGGTCGCGACCGGCGCGCAAGTCGCCGAGGCGCTCGGCGCCGCCGACGCGCTCGCGACGGAGGGCGTCTCGGCGGGCGTGGTGAACGTGCACACGCTCCAGCCGTTCGGGTCCGCGTCGATCGTGGAGCGCGCGCGCGCGACGGGCCGGGTTGTCACCGCGGAGGACCACAACGTCAACGGCGGGCTCGGCAGCGCCGTCGCCGAAGCGCTCGCGGAAGCGGGGGCCGGCGCGCGCCAGGTTCGCGTGGGATTGCGCGGCTACGGCGAGAGCGGGACCACCGCCGAGCTGTACGCGGCACGCGGGCTCGACGCCGCCGGAATCGCGACCGCCGCGCGCGCGCTGCTCGACCGGTGATCGCGCTGCTCGACCGGTGATCGCGCTACTCGACCGGTGATCGAACGCGAGGTGATTGCCCGGCCGGAAGGCCGCTGCTAGCCTCAACCTGCCCAGCGAGAGGGGAGATGCGCGCGGCTCGTCCGCGAACCCATGATTCGTACCGTCAACGTCACCAAGGTCTACAAAGGGAACGTCGTCGCGTTGCGCGACGCCTCGATCGACATCCAGAAGGGTGAGTTCGTCTTCCTGGTCGGCCCGTCGGGCTCGGGCAAGTCGACGATGATGAGCCTGCTGCTGCGCGAGATCGCGCCGACCTCCGGGGAGATCTACGTCGCCGGCAAGAACATCAACACCTTGTCGAGCTGGAAGATCCCGATGCTCCGGCGCAACGTCGGGTGCGTGTTCCAGGACTTCAAGCTGCTGCCCAACAAGACCGTGTTCGAGAACGTCGCAATCGCGCTGGAGGTCATCGGGCGGCCCAAGAACGTGATCGCCGAGCAGGTGCCCGAAGTCCTCGACCTGGTCGGCCTGGGCGGCAAGGGAAAGCACTTCCCCGACGAGCTGTCGGGCGGCGAGCAGCAGCGCGTGTCGATCGCGCGCGCGTTCGTCAACCGCCCGCCGATCGTCATCGCCGACGAGCCGACCGGCAACCTCGACCCGGCGACCTCGGTGGACATCATGAAGCTGCTCGACCTGATCAACCGCAGCGGGACGACGATCTTGATGGCGACCCACGACCACGCGATCGTGGACGCGATGCGCCGCCGCGTGATCGAGCTGGACAAGGGCGTCATCGTGCGCGACCAGGCGCGCGGCGTGTACGGCTACGGCGCGGAGGTCTGATGGCCGTCAAGCTCGAATACGCGGTCCAGGAGTCGGTCACCAACATCCGGCGAAACCTGTTCATGTCCTTCGCCGCGGTGCTGGTCGTGGCGATCTCGCTGTTCCTGTTCGGCGGTGTGTTCCTGCTGCGCACCGCGATCAGCCGGAGCCTGGACATCTTCACCGCGGGCGTGCGCGTCACGGTGTTCCTCGACGGCGACATCTCGCCGGAGACTCGCGACGAGCTGGATGCGGAGCTGAAGGCGATGCCCGAGGTGGCGAGCGTGCTGTTCGAGGACAAGCAGCAGGCCTACGAGCGCTTCAAGGAGCTGTACGCGGACCAGCCGAGGTTGATCGAGAACACCCGCCCCGACGCGCTCCCGGAAAGCTTCCGCATCGAGCTGGTGAACCCGGAGCAGTTCGCCGTCATCCGGGATCGCTTCCAGGGCCGTGTCGGCGTGGACGACATCCGCGACGAGCGCCAAGTCGTCAACGACATCTTCGCCGCGACCCGCGCCCTGCGAACCGCGGCGCTCGCGATGGCGGTCATCGTCGGGATCGCCGCGACGGTGCTCATCGCGACGATGATCCGAATGGCCATCTACGCCAGGCGCAAGGAGATCGGCATCTTGAAGCTCGTCGGCGCGACGAACTGGTTCATCCGCGTGCCGTTCATGATGGAGGGCGTCGTGCAGGGCGTCGTCGGGTCGGCGGTCGCGGCGCTGATGCTGCTCGCCGCGCGCCCGAGCCTGTCCAAGTTCAGCACGCCTTTCGAGTTCTTCAACGTCAACGTCACCTACCTCGACGTCGCGTCCCAAACGGTGTGGCTGGTGCTGGCCGGGGTCGTCGTGGGCGGCGTCGGCAGCATCGTCGGCCTGCGGAAGTTCCTCGACGTCTGACCACGCTGCGTCGTGTTTGCACGTCAGAGCCCCGCTTTGCACCGCTGGTGCGCCTGAGCAGATCTGTTGCTAGAGTAAACAACTGAGTCACGAGACCTCTAGAGATCATCAATTTCGGTCGATAGCATTGGTCGAGCATCGAAAGGGGAGAGGAACCGTGCGGGGGGTTGGAAGACCGAACGCGTTCGTCGCCGTCGCGCTCGCCGTCGCAGCGACCGTCGCGCTCGTTCCGTCGCCGGCGGCGGCATACCACAGCGAGCGCCAGCAAGAGCTGCAGCAGCTCATCGCCGACAAGCAACATGACATCGCGCGACTCAACGCGCGCGAGCAGAACCTGCTCGCGCAACTGAACGAGTCCAACGCGCGCGAGGCGCGCTTGCGCGACCTGTTGCTCAGCGCCCAGGCGCAACTCGCCGTCGCGCGCCGCGAGCTTGCCGAGCTGGTGAAGCGAGTGGACCTCGTCCAGGTCCAGCTCTCGCAGAACAGGCGGGAACTCGACCAGGCGCTCGCCGACCTCGAGCTGCAAGGCGACATCCTGGACGCGCGGGTGGCGCAGCTCTACACCTCCGCTCCGTCGTCGTACTCCCGGATGTTCACCGTCGCGGAGTCGTTCACCGACCTGATCGACGCCGAGGAGTTCGCCGCGGCGATCGTGCAGAGCGATCGCGAGCTGATCGATTCGATCGAGGCGCAGAAAGTGCTGATCGAGCAGCGCCAGGCCGAGATCGAAACGCGCCTGGCGGCGCTCGAACAGGATCGCAAGGCGGCCCGCGCGACCACGCAGGAGGTCGCTCTGCTGGAGGGCCAGCGCGAGCAGGCCTGGCGCCGGATCGCCACCGAGGTCGCCTTCCAGAAGCGGCTCCTGGCCGAGCTGCAGTCGAAGGAGGCGCGGTTCAAGAAGGCGCTCGCAGCGATGGAGCGCGAGTCGAACCAGATCGCCGCGTTCTTGCAGGGCGCCCAGGCCGGCCAGTCGGTCATCCAGGGCAAGGGAGGCTGGCTCAAGTGGCCTGTTTCGGGCTACATCTCCTCCGGCTACGGGTACCGGACTCATCCGATCTACGGCTACCGATCGTTCCACACCGGCATCGACATCGCCGCGCCGAGCGGCGCCACGGTGCGCGCCGCTCGCAAGGGCACCGTCCTGGACACCGGCTACATGGGCGCCTATGGACTGACGGTCATCATGGGACACGGCAACGGGATCGCAACGGTGTACGCGCACCTCAGCCAGGTCTACGTCAGCCCGGGCGAGCACGTCTCGACGCTGGAGTCGATCGCTGCGGTCGGCTCGACCGGCTGGTCCACCGGCCCGCACTTGCACTTCGAGGTGCGCGTCAACGGGCAGCACACGAACCCGATGCAGTGGCTGTAGCCCCGCCCGCGTAGCATCCGGGCGTGACCAAGAAGAAGAAGCCCGGCGCGGGCGCGATCGCCACCAACCGGAAAGCCCGGCACGACTACGAGATCGAGCAGGTCTACGAGGCCGGCATCGCGCTGGTGGGAAGCGAGGTCAAGACGCTGCGCGGCGGGAAGGCCTCGCTGGCCGAGGCATACGCGTCGATCCGCGACGGCGAGGTCTTCCTGCACGGGCTGCACATCCCGGAGTATCCGCAGGCGTCGCACCTCAACCACGAACCGACGAGAACCCGCAAGCTGCTCCTGCACGGCAAGGAGATCGCCGCGATGCGGGTCGCGACCGAGCAGCGCGGCTACACCCTCGTGCCGCTCAAGCTCTACTTCAAGGACAACCGCGTGAAGGTCGAGGTCGCGATCGCGCGCGGGCGCAAGCGCTACGACAAGCGCCAGGCGATCGCCAAGCGTGAGGCCGAGCGCGAGATGGCCAAGCGCGAAGGCGCGCGGCGGCGCTCGACGTGAGCGGTCCGGGCGTCTGGGAGCCGTTCGCCGGCGAGGACGAGCCCCGGGCTCGCCGACGGTCGCCCACGCGGCTCGTCGTGGCCGCCGTCCTGGCCGTCGCGCTTGGCGCCTTCTTCGTCGCGCCGCTTCTCTCGCGCGACTCGCCGATCCGCGTCCCGGCTGACGCGGAACCGGTCGCGGTCGTGTCCTACATCGCCGGCAATAGGCACGCGGTCGTCGTCGTCGACGAAGCGCTCTCGATCCATCCCTGTCCGATCGCGGCCGGCGAGATCCTGTCCGCCGACGCCGAGCTGATCTACTACCGGCACGCACGCGACTTCTACGCCGTCGACGTCCGGTGCCGGGCCGAGCCGCGGTTGCTGATCGACGGCTCGGCGATTCCGCCCGAGCGGTTCCTCACCATGTGCTTCGCGCCGTCGCCGGACGGCCGGTTCCAGGCGCTGGGAATCGCCGGCGACGACGGTCGCCGCACGGTGGTGCGCGATGACGCGACGGGGATGCTCAGGACCGTCGCCGGCGCGCCGGCGTGCCGCTGGATCGACGACGATCATCTCGTCGTCGCCGCCGAGGCGGACCCGATCGTCATCGACGCGCTGGGAGCGCCGTCGTTCCTCGCTCGACCCGACTTCGGGCTCGGGCAGCCGAGCCCCGACGGCCGGTCCGTTGCGTTCGAGGATGAGGTGACCGGCGAGATCGTGATCGTGGGGCCGGGCGGGACTCGCGTGCGTTCCCCGAACGGGATCCTCTGCGCCGACGCGTGGTCACCGGCGAGCACGCGCATCCTGTTCGGCGGTCTCGAGCGCTCGTCGCTGTCGCTCGCCGGACCGGAGGGCGTGGAGGCCACGCCGTGGATCGTCTCCCCGGGGACCGCGTGCGGGTGGTTGACCGGCGAACTCATCTGGTGGCGCGACGCCGGCGGTCGCGTGCGGGTCACCTCCGCCGTCGGGACGAGCGTCTACGAGCTGCTCGCGCTTCCCGGACAGACGGGCCGGGGCCCCACGAGTGTGATCTCGATTCGCGACCGGGCGCCGGCCGGCGCCGAGCTGATGACGATCGAGCAGGCGACCCGGCGCGACGCGAGGTTCGGCTTCGCCTACGTCCTCCCGCCCGGCTGGCGGGCCAGGCCGTGCCGGTCGTGCTCGCCGCTGGGAGACGAGCGCGCGCTCGAGCTGATCCCACGGCGGGAGTTCAACTACTCCCTCTTCGTCGAGCCGTACGTGACGATCGCCCGCCGGGACGGCCGGCCGGCGGCGGTGCGCCGCGAGATCCTGGCCGAGCAGGAGGTCACGCGGGGGTGCAACGAGCTGCGATGCCGGAAGGTCTGGACGGGCAGGCGCACGATCGGCCATCGCGAACTCAACCTGATCTCGATCGGGCATTGGGAGGGAGGGAACACGCTGGTGCTGATCCCCGGCGGAGACGAGACCTACGTGTTCTCCTTCGTCGGCGCCGCGCGCAGGCCCGAGCGCATGCCCCTCGACCCGCTCGTCGAGATCCTGATCCGAACGGTCGAGGCGGCCTGATTTCCTCAAGACGGGCAGGGGATGCCCCGGTAGACTTGACGGGACGAACACGAGGGGGTGAATGGATTCGACTTCGATCGATCGGAGCGTGAGAAGCGGGTCGAGGTTTCCGGAGCCTCGCTAAAGAACCGGACCAACTAATAAGTGCCGACTCTGAAGTCGCACTCGCTGCCTAGTATCGGGTAGCCGTCCCTCGGGGACCGCCCGCGGTCCCGAATCGGGCGTCATTTAGCGGGCTTACTCCCCGGGAGCGCCTGGGTACCGGGGAGGACGCCTCACCAGGCTGGGAGAAGCCGAGCGCGCCGGTGCGCGCGGCGGATCCGAGACTCAAATCGCCGGCTGCACCCGGAGATGCTCACGAGCTGAGGTCGAAGCACGGGGGTTCGATTCCCCCCACCTCCACCCTGTGATGTGTCGGGGCATCGTGCACGCTTGTGTCGGGGCATGGTAGACGATTCAGCTTCTTGCTTGGGCCTGGTAGTCCCGTGTGGGATCGAGCGTCAGATGCCGTAGCAGTTCGCCATCGGGCGTGAGCACACGGATGTCGAGATCATCGACGAGCATGATCACGGCCTTCCCCTTGTGCCGCTTGCCGATGCCGATGTGGTGCAGGCGCATGCGGTAGCGCAGCGTGACCGAACTCGAAGGGCAGTCTCTGGTGGGTCCCATGTATCTTGCGGGTGGGGGCGGTGCCCTGGCGACAAGGCTCACCTAAGGGAGGTTGGGAGATGAGCACACTTCTTGTGCTGGACGTCGAAGGGACTCTGTTCAGGTCAGCACCCTTAGACGGTTCGTTGATCCCCTTCTCAGTCTGGCAGGAGCTAGCGCGCCGACTCGGTAAAACAGCGATTGCCGAAGAACTTGAAACGCACAAGCGCTGGGACTCTGGTGGCTACTCCAACTATCTGGAGTGGATGGAGGACACGATCACCATTCACCTCAAACATGGACTCCGGCGCCCGGTATTCGAGGATGTTGTCTCATCGGCACCCTATTGTCCAGGCGTTCTGGATGTATTCACTCGCCTGGATCGGGGTCGATTCCGTCCAGTCTTGATCTCAGGAGGATTCAAAGAGCTTGCGGCTCGGGCGCAAATGGATCTCCGGATCAGTCACGCATTCGCCGCCTGCGAGTACTTCTTCGATGAGGGTGGAACACTTAAGCACTACAATCTCATACCCTGCGACTTCGAGGGGAAGCTCGATTTCGTCCGTCTCATGTTGCGGGAGCTTGGCCTGGGCATGTCCGATTGGGTCTTCGTTGGGGATGGCCCAAACGACGTCGGCCTGGCGCAATCCGCACCAGTTTCTATTGGGTACCTTGCGGACCCGAAACTGCGACAGGTTGCGACCTATGCAATCGAGGACTTCCGTGAGCTACTGTCCCTACTTGATGCTCCCCGCAAGACGTGAAAAGAGCCTTAGGCAAAGCGCATCTTCACCAATTTCAGCAAAGTCATCGGGGTCGCGAAAGACACTGAGTCAGGCGAGACGTGCGTTTTCTCAAGCCTCCGATGACCCCAGACCTTCGAGGAAGGCCTCGGCCGTGTTCTCGTTCAAGTAACGAATCCTCCTCGTCTGACGTACGAGTTCTAGGAAGTGTCTACTTGGTTTGAAATCGGATTCCGGGGGGGAGGGTTCCACCTCGAAGAGACCCGATCCATCTTCTCCCTCGGACGTCAACGCTCTAAACTTCATCGCTCATCACTCTCCTCAGCGCGCCGCCTCGGCTGCGTAGACGGCGATTGTATCGGCATACTTCTCCATCCAGTGCTTAACCTGACGCCAGATCCGATCATCATGAGTCTTCGGCACCAACGCCGGTGGCGGATCGGTCAAGCCGTCGACGTTCAAGATCCACAGCGGCGTACCTCGTCCCGGACCGACCCGCACGGGAAAGGATATGATCCACTTCAGATTGGGATGGGCCTTCGCGACCTCTGCGGGAGGTAGCGAGTAGGGATGGGGCCACGCGCCACTCGGGTCGAGAATGGCGACGTTCGATTCATTCCGATGGAAACACGTTCCGGTGCTGCCCTCACCGACCGGCATCGTGATAGTAAGCTCGGGTGGGTGGTTCATGTTGTGAGTCATCCCTTGGAGCATTCGCATCCAGTTGTCGCCGTCTTTTCCGAAGAGATTTCCTCTCACCACACCGTGACGCGTGATTCCGAGAATATCGGCGACTTCGGTTACCGCCTTCATGACGGTGAGCTTGATGTCTGAGCGAGGTCCGGCCGGTAAGCCTCTTGCGAAGGCCACTGTATCCTGAGGAGGATCGAACTCCTGTCGAGACTCGACAATCCGTTGCTTGACGACTTGCGGAGTCCCCTCAGACTTCCGAAGCATGGAATCGCCAAGGCCATACACAAGCAGAGCCAAGAACGCCAGCGCAGCCAGTCCAGAGAGAGGCATTCCCAGAGTGGCGCCCACCATCAAAGCCGCGACAGTCGCGAGCGTGGCCAAGCCGAACACGAGAACGATTGCCGCTGCGATGGGGTTTGTTACGTGGTTGGCGACCCTGTCCAAGAAGCCGAAGGCGGCCCAGAAAACCTTACCGAAGGGGCCTCTCTCCTTCTTCGGATCGGTCACTTGAGCCTGAACCCCCAAGGCAGGAGAGCGGAGATGGACTCCTCGCGCGCTCCCTCACCGTCGTGGAAGACTACTCGGGCGTCCGGCCCTCGCTCGAAGATGACCTGGCGACACGCGCCGCACGGGGAGCACATCGCGCCGGCCTCGGAGACGACTGCGACTGCCCGGACTCTGCTTTCGGGACCCTCGGCGGCCACCGACTGAAAGATGGCGGAGCGTTCGGCACACATCGTCAGTCCGTAAGAGTCGCTCTCAACGTTGCACCCGGCGAAAATTTGGCCGCTCTCTGTCAACACGGCAGCACCCACCCGAAAGCCGGAGTACCGGGCATCCGCTCGTTGAAGCACCTCGGTGGCACCATCTTCAAGCTCGCGGCGTTCGGTTGACGACAGGGCTCGCGGAACTGGCACGACTCCTCCTCTTGTACCTAGTCTCGGCTATTAGAGTCTACTCTAGCGAAGGGTACCGACAGTCACGCGCCGCCCCTGGTGCGGACTGCCGTGGAGCGTACGCCTGGGAGGCTGGGTGTAATCCGCGCACGGGGCAGTACACTCAGACGACAGAACGTCGGGCGATGCGGAGGAGGTGACCAGCGTGTTGGCCATGCGTAGGGCTCTTGAGCCTCCTCTGCCAACATCATGGAGAGCTTCGGCCGTCATGCGGGCAAACCGCAACAGGGACACGCGGCCCGAGTTGGCACTGCGCTCGGCGCTCCATCGCCGCGGGCCGCGGTTCCGAGTGCATTATCTGGTGACCGCATCGGAGAAAGCCGTGCGCCCAGACATCGTGTTCCCACGCGCCAAGACCGCCGTCTTCGTTGATGGATGCTTCTGGCACCGCTGCCCGGACCACGGAACAATGCCGCGCGCCAATCCTGACTATTGGCGGCGGAAGCTCCAACGGAACGTCTGGAGAGACCGCTCAGTCGACCGGGAGTTGAGGGCGAGTGGATGGTTCGTCGTGCGCGTATGGGAGCACGAGCCGCTGGCAGATGCCGCTGCCAAGGTCATCGCCGTGGTGCGCCCTACGTAGCCAGATGCCTACCACCGAGGATAGGAGGCACGCGTCGCGTCGGGCTCCCGACAAGGGCGTTCGCACTCGATCGAAGCGGATGCCACCTGCTTCCCAACGTCTGAGCTTCGTCGATCTCTTCGCCGGGCTTGGTGGCTTCCATATCGCCCTCGCGAGGTTTGGGTTCCGGGCCGTGATGGCCAGCGAGATCGATCCCAACCTGCGTGAGCTCTACGAGCACAACTTTGAGCTCAAGCCAGAAGGCGACATCCGCGCCATCGATGCCCGGGCTGTCCCGCCGCACGACATCCTCTGTGCTGGCTTCCCATGCCAGCCATTCTCCAAGGCAGGGACCCAACACGGCTTTCGTTGTCCGCAGTGGGGCGATCTCTTTGCTCATGTGCTCAAGATCGTCCGGCATCATCATCCCAGGCACCTTCTGATGGAAAACGTTCCCAACCTAGAACGGCACGATGGCGGCAGAACCTGGCGGCAGATTGAGTCAGCGCTGCGGAACGAAGGATACGACATTCGCGCTAAGCGATTGTCGCCGCACCGCTTCGGCATCCCGCAGGTTCGCGATAGGCTGTTCATCGTTGGGTCCCTCGACTCCCTGCGATGCTTCGACTGGCCGGATGAGGATCACAGTGGTCCTGGCTCAATCGTGTCAGTGCTCGATTGCAAACCGAAGGACGCCAAAAGGATCTCGCCTCAGGTCGAACAGTGCCTCCGCGTCTGGCAGGAATTCTTGCATCAGTTCCCGAAGAACGAGGAACTCCCATCCTTTCCAATCTGGACCATGGAGTTTGGCGCCTCCTATCCGTTT
Organism: Actinomycetota bacterium; assembly: GCA_036397035.1. Taxonomy (GTDB): domain Bacteria; phylum Actinomycetota; class AC-67; order AC-67; family AC-67; genus DASWJS01. The sequence continues at coordinate 25,363 of DASWJS010000007.1, forward strand.
GAGCGCACGAATCCGCATCGAATGGGAACGTACCGACTGCGTCCCTATCGCGGAAGCCATGGGATTCGTCTTGCCTCGCTTGCACCCGACCAGCGCATGGACGCTTTGCCCTCGTATGCGCGCGCTCAGGATGACCTATTCCCTGATTGGAAGAGGAACTTCATTCGGTGGAACCGCGAACTGTACGAAGACAATCGACGCTGGATCGACAAGTGGCTCCCCAAGATCAAGGCCTTCCCACCGAGCCTGCAGAAGCTAGAATGGAACTGCAAGGGCGAGGAACGCGACATCTGGCGATACATCATCCAGTTCCGCGCCTCGGGGGTCAGAGTGAAGCGTCCAACGTCATCTCCCTCGCTCGTGTCAATGACTACGACTCAGGTCCCCATCGTCGCCTGGGAGCGCCGCTACATGACGCCACATGAGTGCGCCCGACTCCAAAGCATGGGAGACCTTGGGGAACTACCCAAGGCATCTACTCACGCCTATCGTGCGCTGGGCAACGCTGTGAACGTTGACGTAGTGGAGATGGTGGCACAGGCTCTTCTTGATGCAGTGAGGACGTCGCCCTCGCGGAGCGGAGGCAATGTCGCCTGAGCGCGCTCATCCGCCCGACCAGCGCGTCAGCATCCGGCCCGGCGTTGGGATTCTCTCGGTTCTGCGCCACCTCAACTATCGACCCTGGTACGCGATCGCAGAGTTCGTCGACAACTCGTTGCAGAGCCTTCTCGACTACCGACAAGAGCTTCGCGATGCGGGAGAGGACTCGCTAGCGGTGTCCATTGAGCGCGACGAGGATGGCGCCCGACTGACTGTGCGGGACAACGCGGCTGGCATCCACGAGGATGATTACGCGCGGGCATTCAGACCCGCCGAGATCCCTCCGGACAGGAGTGGCTTGGCCGAGTTCGGGATGGGACTGAAGAGTGCCTCGTGCTGGTTCGCCCCGCGGTGGACGGTCCGCACCACTGCCCTGGGCGAGCCGGTGGAAAGGACCGTGTCCTTTGACATCGACCGCATCGTCCGGGACGCTCTTGAAGAGCTTGACGTGACCACGCGACGAGTTGAACCAGAGTCTCACTACACGGAGATCGTACTCACGGAACTCTTTCGACCCGTGCGAGGTCGGACTGTTTACAAGATCAAGGAGCACCTCGGGAGCATCTATCGGATCTTCCTCCGGAAGGAACTGCTAGAACTCACTTTCGATGGTGAGCGTCTGAGCTTCGAGGACCCTGCAGTGCTGACTGCGACCTTCTTCCGGGAGCCGAAGGCAGAAGCCCGAACCTGGCGCAAGGAAATCGACTTCGATTTCGGAGACGGACAGCGCGTTCGCGGCTTTGCCGCGCTCCGCGAAAAAGGGAGCACCTCTGAGGCAGGCTTCGCTCTATTCCGCCGTGATCGATTGATCCAAGGGAGTCGTGACGAGTCTTATCGTCCCTCCTTCATCTTTGGCGCATCAAACAGTTTCACCTATCAGCGCCTGTTCGGGGAACTGCACTTGGATGGCTTCGAGGTCAGTCACACAAAGGACGGCTTCCAATGGGAGGAGCATGAGGAGATCGTCCTGGAAGTGCTCAAGGAAGAGTTGGACCGGGAGCCATTGCCGCTTCTGCGGCAAGCAGAGGGGCATCGCACACGAGTTCGACCAGAGGACGTGCGGCGCGGCGCGGAAGTAGCTGTGCGTCGAACCGCCGACGTGATAGCGCGCGATGTGCCTCCGATCCTTGAGGGGCAACTGGCAGACGCGCCTCAGGCAGCACTCCCTTCCCCTAAGCTGCCGCCTGCAACCCTCGTATCACAACGAATGATCGAGCTTGAGTGTGACGGTGTGCCTTGGCGAATCGAACTCGAGTTGTCCACCGACCCTGCGGTGGGTGACTGGCTCTACATAGCCGACCAAAGTCCAACAAGCGCTCGGGGTCAGGAGATGCGCGTCCTCGGCATCCGTGTGGCCATGGCCCACCCGTTCATGGAGCGCTTCGCCGGCACGGATGCCTCTCAGATCGAGCCCCTGCTTCGCGTGGCGACGGCGCTGGCGCTGGCGGAAGTGACCGCCAGGGAGGCTGGAGTAGAATTTGCTGGCTCGATCAGGCGGCGGGTGAACCAACTCTTGAGGGAGGCGCTATCCAACCCATAGGTGACGGTGCAACGATCGCGGAGGCGTCGGGCTCCCTCGGCGAGGTTGTGGACATCATCGAGCGAGAGGACCCAACCATCCGCTGGCAGCCCGGGGTCGGCGAAGAGACGCGCGTCTTCCTTGAATCGCTCCAACTTCCGCCGGCGGACTCTGGCGGACGGGACCGGTTGCTGCGGGAGGCCGTTTCCACCCTCGCGCGTTGTCATCCGCCGACGGCCCCCAATGCCCACGAAACAGGTCTGGTCATCGGGTATGTGCAGAGCGGCAAGACGACGTCCTTCACTACCGTTGCCGCGCTGGCGCGCGACAACGGGTATCGGCTCCTCATCATCTGCACCGGATTGACCCGCAACCTGTTCACGCAATCTTCCGATCGTCTTGCACGCGATCTTCGGCTCAGTGAGCGGTCGGACCGGCAATGGTTGTTCCTTCCTAATCCGCGCGCGAGGGTTGAGGAGGAGCAGATGGTTGCGACGGCGCTTGAGGGTGGCAGGACCGTGCTCCTCCCGGTGATGAAGAACGGACGCCATCTCGACAACCTGAGTCAACTTCTTACCCGACTGAGCCTGCAGCGTGCTCCTGCGCTGATCATCGACGATGAGGCAGATCAGGCCAGCCTGAACAACGAGGTTCGCCGCAACAACCGGAGCGCCACCTATCGGCGCATCCTGGGACTTCGCGATCTTGTGCCTCACCACACGTTCCTTCAGTATACGGCTACCCCACAAGCCCTCTTGCTCATCAACCTCATCGACATGCTCTCCCCCGGGTTCGCTGAGATCCTCACTCCGGGCGCTATGTACACCGGCGGGCACAGCTTCTTCGAGCGCGACATGGACCTCGTTAGAACAGTTCCGATCCCAGACATTCCCACGCAGCAGAACGTACTCAGAGGTGCCCCGCCCAGCCTGCAGGAGTCTCTCAGGGTGTACTGGTTGGGAGTGGCCGCGGGGCTCCTCGGTGGGAGCCAGGGGAACCGTTCCATGATGATTCATCCGTCGCAACGAACGCTCCCCCATGCCGACTATCACCAATGGGTGCGTGCTGTTCAATCATCGTGGGCCAGCACTCTCGCACTGGAAGAATCTGACCCGGACCGACAGACCCTGATAGAGCGCTTCCTCGATGCCTACGAAGACCTGTCGAGAACCGCCGATGACCTGCCTCCCTTTGACGAGCTTGTGCCTAGGCTGGGGGAGGCGATGAGGCAGACGATCGTCACGCAGGTCAACGCCGCGCGTGGCCGTACGCCCCAACCAGACTGGCGACAATTCTATGCCCACATCGTCGTCGGTGGAGAAGTGCTCAACCGCGGCGTCACCGTCGAAGGACTTACAGTGGCGTACATGCCGCGTGGCCCCGGCACAAGCCAGGCTGACACAATTCAGCAGCGCGCAAGATGGTTCGGATACAAGGCAGATTACTTGGGATACTGCCGGGTATATATCTCCGACCAGATGCGGCGCCTCTACAGAGCTTACGTCGATCACGAGAGCGGCCTCCGAGACCAGTTGGAGGAGTTTCGAGCCACAGGTGAGGATCTTCGCCGCTGGCGACGCGCTTTCTTCATCGACCCTGGCCTGCGCCCAACGCGCAATCAGGTTATTGATCTTGATCCGCTTCGAGGCAGCTTTGCGGACACTTGGTTTGCACCCTCGACGCCCCACGATCCGCCAGAAGCCACAGAGGCAAACAGAGGCCTGGTCCGTACCTTTCTGGAAGCTCAAGAAGGTACCTTCGAGCCAGACGAGGGCCACGCGCGTCGAACCGACATCCAGGCCCATCTGGTAGCGAACGGTGTTCCCCTTCAAGACGCCTTCCGAGACTTGCTCACGCAGTTGTGGCTGGCGCAGCCGCGCGACTCAGTGCCATTCGCAGGCCTGCTGTTGCAGGTGGGACGCTATCTGGATGATCACCCAGACGCGACATGCACCGTGTATCGCATGAGCAGAGGGGCGACCCGCGAACGATCGGTGGGCCCTGACAATGCGATTCTGAACCTGTTCCAGGGGGCTAACTACGACGAGTCAGTGAGACCACGCGTAACACTGTATCCGGGAGACCGCGCGATCCATTCCGACGGCGAGTTGACGATTCAGATTCACACGCTGCGTTTGAAGGATGGGTCAACGGTGATCGCCGACAACGTCCCCAACATTGCCGTTTGGGTGCCTCGCGTCATGAGCGGCGCCTGGCTAAGCCAGCCCCAGTAGGAGGAGGCGTCGGTCCATGGTCGACCTATTCCCGCTCTTCGCCACGGCGGCCTCCGGAGGTAGCCGACTCTGACCTTCGATCCTCAGCAGTGCCAGTTGAGGGATACTCCGGTGACCGTCTCGCGATGGACCGCACAGGCATGCCCACCCTGCTCATGTTCTGTGCATGACGAGGGTGCGCCAGGTCCGCCACTTGTGCTTGAGCACGTGACGATGCAGCAGGGGGTCGAGTGCAGGATCACAGAGCCGAATGGTGCGTCCACCGCAGGGCACTTCGCCATCATCCGCTGCACGAGTTCTGACGTTGCGCTACGCGATTACTTCCTGCGGGTGGGCGGTACTGTTGTCGACGCATCGGAGACGAGCCCCTACTAGCTCAATCAGTATGCGAGGCGATGAATGGCGGCTAATGGGATTCGAACTCGGCAAGGAACTCTGCCGGCCGCTGGACGCGGATCCCTCTCCACGAGCCAAGGCGGAGCAGATGCTTGTCGCCGGACACGATCACGTTCGCCTCAGATGCGAGCGCCGCCTCTAGGACGCGGTCGTCCTCCGGATCCTCTGCGACCTCTTCGACCCTCTCATGAGGCTTCACGATCTTCGCGATGGCAACGATGCGGCGTACCCGTTCGCTCGCTTGGCCTTCGGAGTGACCGAACTTCTCGGTGAGCACGCGCGCGTATTCGGTGAGCAGCGTTGCCGAGGTCACGAGTTCGACCCGGCCTTCGATCGCCAGCCGCAAGACGTCCTCTGGAGGGCCGCCGGGGAAGAGAATCGCCGAGATCAGAACGTTGGTGTCAAGGACGATTCTCACGTCTGAATTCCTGGATCAGACGTTCGACGTCCCTCTCGCTCTTGATCCCCTTCTCGCGCACGATGGCTGCGGACTCCCTTTGAAGCGACTCGAACCGTTGGGTTTCCCGCCACACGCGGTAGACGCGCAACATCTCGCGGAAGAGTTCGCTCTTGTTGCGCCCCTCTTCGCGGGCTATCTGCTCGAAGTCCTTGGCGGATTCAGGCGGAAGAGAAACGGCGAGCACCTTGGACGCGCGGTTCATGTCATACGCAGTATGACCCCCACCGCACGAAGGGTCAAGCAAGATCGCGAAGCGCTTCCATGCGTTCGAGCACCGGGGCGCCGACGGCTTCTGGCTGCTCAGCGCGGCGTCAGGCCGATCGGGTTCGGGTATGGGATCCCGCCGGCGAAGGGGGCGAGCAGTTCGACGAGCCGCTCGCATCCCGGCTCGCCGATGGCTTCGTAGGGCTGCGACGCCAATGAGTCGGTTCGGTCCTCGACGTGCTGCTTGAGCGCGGCCCCGGCCTCGGTGAACGCGCCGCCGGCGTCGAGCAACCCGCGCGCGCGCAGCCGCTCGGCGGCCGCGTCCCACTCGTCCTCGCTCCATCCCCGGTAGTCCCGTTGCCGGGCGGGGTCGATCAATCCCGCGGCCGCGTGCATGAGGTGGGCCTCGAGCCCGTCGATGCCCTCAGCGAGCAACGCCGTGTTGTGCCCGTCCCCGCGGTGCTCGCGCAGCAAGGTCGTCGCGTGCCACAGCCGGAGAATCGGCGGGTCCGGCCACGCCAGCGCGGCGTGCGCGGCGAAGAGCGCCCGGCCTTCGGCCGGTGCGGCACGCGCCGCCGTCTCCGCGAGCGTCGCGGCTTCGGAGACGTCGGCGTCCGCAACGAGCCGCTCCATCGCGATGCGCGCGACGTCGAGCCGCGTCTCCAGCACCCGATCGACCGAACAGAACCGCCACGCGTCGGGGATCGCGCGCCGCACCTTCCGCGGCGCGAAGTTGTAGAAGGTCGCGATCACCATCTCGGGAGGGACCGGCCCCATCGCGCCCGCGCGCGACGCGAAGTACCCCATCCAATAGCCCTTGAGCCCGATCGCCTCATAGGAGGACTTCGATTCGGGCTGGAAGTAGACCGCCGCGTGCACCGGCTCGATGACACGATGCAGCGCGCGCGCGATGGACGGCTTCAACGTTTCCCGCGGACCGGCGTACGCCATGTGACCTCCTTTGACCGGCGGGCTCTCATCGCCCGTCGTATGCCTTCTGCAGCTCCGCGACGTCGAGCTTGTGCATCGCGAGGAACGCCTTGGTGACGCGCGCCATCTGCTCCTTCGAGCCGCGACGCATCATCTCGTCCATCGCGGCCGGCACGATCTGCCACGAGAGCCCGTAGCGGTCCTTGAGCCATCCGCACTGCTCGGCTTCGGGAACGGCCGAAAGCGCCTCCCAGTAGCGGTCGATCTCATCCTGCGTCTCGCAGTCCACGAGCAGCGACACGGCCTCGTTGAAGGTGAAGTCGTGGGCGCGGGCGCTATCCATCGCTGCGAAGTGCTGGCCGGCGAGCGTGAAGGCGCCGTGCTTGACCGTCTCCTGTCGGTCCGGTTCTTCGCCGGGCCCGTAGCGAGCGATCTCGCCGACCTCCGACTTGGGGAAGACCGACGTGTAGTACCGGAGCGCCTCCTCGGCCTTGCCGCACACGTCCCCGACGAACATCAGCGTCGGCGTGATGCGCTGCGGGATCTCGCGGCCGCTCGCGAGCATGACTTGCCACGACAGCCCGTAGCGGTCCTGGGTCCAGCCGTAGTGGTCGCTGAACGGATTCGAGCCGAGCGGCATGAGCGCGGTGCCGCCGTCGGCGAGCTGCCTCCAGTACTCGTCGACCTCGGCGTCGGTCGCGCAGGAGACGAGGAACGACACCGCGGGCGTGAACGTGAACAGCGGCCCGGCGCTGATCGCGATGAACCCCTGACCGAACAGCTCGAACGAAACGACCTCAGCGTCTCCCGACGGCGTGTCGTGGAGGGTGTGGGTGTCGGTGATCGTGGAGTTGGGGAACGTCGCAACGTAGTACTCGGCGGCTTCGCGAGCCTCCTTGTCGAACCACAGGTGCGGCCTGATCCTGCCCATGACTCGCTCCCCCTTTCTTGTCCGGATGAGGGGATTCTCTCCCACCCGATCCGTGGGCGCCACATGCCGCCTCTGGGCGAGCCCTTCGTCATTCCGGAGGCTCGGGTCCGCCCGCGTTCAGCGAAAGTCGCGTGACCGGACGGCGGGCGTCGCGAGCGACAGCGTTTCCAGGCGCTCGGCGACCAGGTTGATCGCGCCTTCTTTGTGTTCGAGCCGCCCGCGAACGAGCAGCGACGGCGCGCTGCGGCCGACGCGCCGGTAGCGCAGCCACATCCCGCGCGGACAGATCACGTTCAGCAAGCCGGTCTCGTCCTCGAGCGACAGGAACACGGTGCCGTTGGCGGTCGAGGGCCGCTGGCGGTGGGTGACCACGCCGCCGACGCTCACGCGGCGGCCGCTTGGGATCTCGCCCAGCGATGCGATGGGTGCGGCGCCGATCTCGTCCAGGCGCGCGCGCGCGAAGGCGATGGGGTGCTCGGCGGTGGTGATGCCGGTCGCCCACAGGTCCGAGGCGACGACGTCGATCGGCGACATGCGCGGCAGGGGCGGCGGCTCGGCGCCGGTGACGATCCCGGGCAGCGTCCCGGGCCGCGCGTGCGCGACGGCGCCGGCCGTCCAAACGGCGGGACGCCGCTCGGGTGTGAGGCGTCCGAACGCGCCGGCGGTCGCCAGCGCGCTCACCGCCGCTCGCCCGGCGTCCGTGCGGCGCACCAGGTCCTCGATGCTCGCGTACGGGCGGCCTTCCGCGATCCGCTCGGCGAGCGCGTCGCCGACGTTGCGCACCGACCCGATGCCTACGCGTACCGCGAAGCCGCTCTCGCTTGCCGCGTCGGGCTCCAGCGCAGCGGCCGCGGCGCTCGCGTTGACGTCGGGCCCGTGTACGACCACGCCGTGCCGGCGCGCGTCGGCCACGAGCGAAGCCGGCGACCAGAACCCCATCGGTTGCGCGTTCAGCAGCGAGGCGCAGAACGCGGCCGGGTAGTGCAGCTTCAGCCACGCGCTCGAATACACCAGGTAGGCGAAGGAGGCGGCGTGGCTTTCGGGAAAGCCGAAGTCTGCGAAGGCGGCGATCTGGGTGTAGACGGTGTCGGCCGCCGCGCCGGTGACGCCGCGCGCGGCCATCCCCTCGTAGAGCCGCCCGCGAAGGCGCTCCATCCGCTCGGCCGAGCGCTTCGAGCCCATCGCCTGGCGCAACTGGTCGGACTCGGCCGGAGTGAAGCCGGCCGCGTCGATCGCCATCTGCATGAGCTGTTCCTGGAACAGCGGGACGCCGAGCGTCTTGCGCAGCGCCGGCTCGAGCACCGGGTGGGTGTAGCGCACGGGCTCCTGCCCGTTACGGCGCTTGAGGTAGGGGTGGACGGCGCCGCCTTGGATCGGGCCGGGGCGGATCAACGCGACCTCGACGACGATGTCGTAGAAGGTGCGCGGGCGAAGGCGCGGCAGCGTCGCCATCTGCGCGCGCGACTCGACCTGGAAGACCCCGACGGTGTCGGCGCGACAGAGCATCTCGTAGACCTCATCCTCCTGAGGGAGCAGCGCGAGGTCGACCTCGACGCCGTGGTGGGTGCGCACGAGATCCACGCACAGGTGCAGCGCCGAGAGCATCCCGAGCCCGAGCAGGTCGAACTTGACCAGGCCGACCGCGGCGCAATCGTCCTTGTCCCACTGGATGACGCTGCGGTTTTCCTTGCGCGCCCATTCGGTGGGAACGACGTCGATCACCGGCCGGTCGCAGATCACCATGCCGCCCGAGTGGATGCCGAGGTGGCGCGGAAAACCACGGACGGATTCGGCGAACGCGCGAACCTGGCCGGGGATCTCCGGCACGTTCGAGGTGGCGTCGCGGTCGATCGCGCGCGACCACGCGTCGAGCCGGTCGGGCGGGTGGCCGAACGCGCGGCCGAGGTCGCGGACGGCGAAGCGCGGGCGGTAGCTGATGACGTTGGCGACCTGCGCGGCGTTCTGCCGTCCGTAGCGACCGTAGACGTACTGGATCGCCTCTTCGCGCCGGCCGGCTTCGATGTCCAGGTCGATGTCGGGGTAGCCGTCGCGCGCGGGCGACAGGAACCGCTCGAACAGAAGGCCGAGCGACACCGCGTCGACGCACGTGATCCCGAGCGCGTAGCAGACGGCGGAGTTGGCGGCCGAGCCGCGCCCCTGACAGTAGATGTCGTTGCGCCGGCAGAACTCGACGATGTCCCAGACGATCAGGAAGTAGCCGGGGAAGCCGAGCGATTCGATCACGGCCAGCTCGTGCTCGATCTGCGCGTACGCGCCGGGCGCGCGCTCGGCCTCGGGCGGTCCGTAGCGCCGGCGCGCGCCTTCGGCCGTCAGGTGGCGGAGCCAGCTCATCTCGGTGTGGCCGTCGGGCACCGGATAGCGGGGCAGGCCCGGCGCGACCAGTGACAGGTCGAACGCGCACTCGCGCCCGAGCGCGTCGGCGGCTTCGACGGCGCCCGGATAGCGCGCGAACCGGCGCGCCTGTTCGTCGCCCGAGCGCAGATGGCGCGTGCCGGCCGGCGGCAGCCACCCGTCCATGTCCGCAAGCGAGCGGCGTGCGCGGATCGCCGCGAGCGCGGAGGCGACCGGGAATCGCGCGGGACTCGCGTAGTGGGCGTTGTTGGTCGCGATCACGCGCAGGTCCGCGCGCGCGCCCAGCTCGGCGAGCGCGTCGTTGCGCTCGGAATCGAGCGGCTCGCCGTGGTCCCACAGCTCGACGGCGACGTTGTCGCGCCCGAAGACGCGCACCAGGTTGTGCAGCTCGCGTCCGGCCGCAGCGGGACCGTCGCGCATCAGGGCTTGGGGCACGGTCCCTTTGCGGCATCCGGTCAGCACGACCCAGCGCCCGCGGTGCGCATCGGCGAGATCGTCCAGGCTCAGGGTCGGGCGGCCTTTCTCGCCGCCGCGCATGTGCGCGCCGGCGATCGTGCGCGACAGGCGCGCGTAGCCCTCCGGGTCGCGGGCGAGCACGACGAGGTGGCTCCCGCCGGGGTCGGGCTCGCCCGCGTGCGGCCGCGGCAAGTCCAGCGTCAGCTCGGCCCCGAACACCGTCGGGATCCCGACCGCGCGCGCGGCTTCGACGAAGCGCACCACCCCGTAGAAGCCGTCGTGATCGGTGAGCGCGATCGCCGACAGCCCGAGCCGCGCGGCCTCTTCGGCAAGCTCCTCGGGAGGAGAGGCGCCGTCCAGGAAGCTGAAGTTCGAGTGGCAGTGCAGCTCGGCGTAGGGGACGCCCGGCCGTGCGGGCGCGATGGTGCCGGCGGGCGGCCGGTACGGCCGGCGCTTGCGCGACCATGCCGCGCCGTCGGTGTCGCCCCCGGGCGCCTCGGGCTCCGGGCGGCCGTCCAGGCGGCGCTCGAACTCGCGCCAGGGGATCGGCGGGTTGCCGAAACCCATCAGTCGTACACTCCTTCCAGCAGCCATCGGCCGCCCTGCACGCTCGCGAGCAACCCGCGGCCGTCGGCGGTGAGGAGCTGCATGCGCGCGCACCACCGCCGCGCGCGCAGGTCCCACCAGCGCTCGCACAGCGGCCACGGCCCGGCCCACGCGGCGATCTGGACCAAGGGGCCTCCCTCGACCGAGATGCGCGCCGGGTCGGCGGTCGGCTCGCCGCGCTCGTTCACCTCGACGCGCGCGCCTGAGGCGTCATGTACCTCGGCGCGCCGCGGCGTGCGATACAGCGTCGCCGGCGAGGGAGCGGGAAGCATCCCCGGCCAGGACGGTTCCGGCTCGCCACGCCGCGCGCGCCGGGCCGCGCGTGATCGCCCGGCGCGCGACGGGCTGCCGGGCGCGCTCGGGCGGGCGTGCCCCCATGGCGCCAAGCGCTCGCGATCGTGCGAGGTGCGTCCCCCGAGGAACACCGGGGTCGCCACCGCCTCCTCCCCGAGCATGCCCTGGAGGCGGGCGAGCACCAGCTCCATCTGCTCGTCCCGGACGGCGTGCTCGTCGGTCAGCGCGAGCTGCCGGCCGTGGTCGGCGTGCAGCCCGTCGGGCGTCAGGCGCAGCACCCGCAAGCCGCCGACTTCGCCGTGCGGCGCGCGCGAGGCGCGCGCGGTCACCCACGCGTCGAGCTGCCAGCGCACGCGTTCGGTCAGCGTCGCGGACGCGAGGCCCTCGGTGCGCCAGCGGCGCGAGAGCTGCTCGCCCGCTGTCGTCTCGGCTTCGATCACGACTTGCGCGCAGGTGAGGCCGCGAGCGGCGAGGCGAGCCACGAACTCGGCGGTCAGGCTGCGCGCGGCGAACGCGACGGTGTCGATCCGGTCGGCCGGCGGGTCCAGGTCCATCGTCATCGACCAGTCGGGGGGCGGTTCGCGCGCGATCAGGGGCGCCTCGTCGAGCCCGCGCGCGAGCCGGTGCGCGCGCGTCCCCCGATCGCCGAATCGGTCCGCGACGGCCGGGGCGGGGAGCGCGGCGAGGTCGCCGAGCGTCGCGAGCCCGAGGCGGCGCAGCTCCTCGCTGAGATCTTCGTCGTCGAGCACGTCGACGGGCAGCGCCGACAGGAATGCGGTCGTCTCGTGGGCGCCGACGATCGACCCGCGCCGGGCGGCCTGCTCGGCTGCGAACAACCCGCCTGCGATCCCGACGCGGCATTCGGCCCCCGCCTCCCGCACCGTCTCGGCCACGCGACGGGCGAGCGCCTCCTCGCCGCCGTAGAAGCGCGCGGGTCCGCGCGCGGCGAACGCGGCAAGGCCCGGTCGCTCGACGACGACGGCCGGGACGATCGCTTCGAGCGCGACGACGACCGGCTCGAACGCGCGCACGGCGAGCGCGGGGTCCTCCCCGGCCGGGAAGCGGGGGCACCAGACGACGAGCGTGCGCACCGCCATCGCCTACCTCGCTGCCTGCGCCGCGTGGACGTCGTCACGCTCGGCCAGCTCGATCTCGCCGTCCGGGCCGGGGAGCCACAGCACGCCGCGCCGTCCCAGCGAGGCGGCGCCCCGTCCGGTCACCTCGACCTCGACGCGCCGCGCGCGCAGGCGGCCTGCGCCCCGATCGATCCCGATCCAGGTGGCGCGCGTCACGGTGAGCATCAGGTCGGTCCGTCCCGGCCACCGGCCGGCGACGACCAGGACGGCGTCGCGCTCGCGGGCTCGCGCGCGAACCTGCTCGGCATGCTTGAGGCCGAGCGACGCGGGTGGCCAGGCCAGCACGACGTCGCAGGGGTCGACCAGCGCGGCGACCGCGCGCGCCCAGGCGAGGGGCTCGCGCGCGTCGATCAGGACGAAGCGTGCCGTGTCGTAGCCCAGCTCTGCCACCGACAGCAGGCCGAGCGCGCGCGCGCCGACGGCCGCGCACCAGGATCCCCTCGCCGAGGCGCGCGCGCCGACCGCGAGGGCCAGGGAAGTCGATCCCGCGACGCCGACCGTGGCGCCCCGCCTGATTCCGCCCTCCGGGAGTAGCTCCGCCAGGGCCGAAACCACCGGCAACCAGCGCGTTTCCGCAGGCTCGTACCCGAAACGCGCGTGCCGCCCCACCCCGACGCCCCTCCTCGAAGGAGGACAACTCTATCGAACATACGTTCGATTCGTCAAGACCATCCACTCCGGGGTAGTGGGTCAGTTTGAAGTACATGTGACCGCTCTTGCACTCTCGATTCCGCCGTGGCTTCATGGCGAGGGCGAACCCGATCCTGACGCGGGGAAGACCCTGCGGCTGTCGCGCTTGTGCGTAAGGGACTCAAGGGCGGCAAGCACGCGCGGAGAAGCCATCCGCCCCAAGCGTCGGCCGGAAATCGCCAAGAAGGCGGCCCGTGCACGCTGGAGTCAGCAACTGGACTCAGCAACTGGACAAAGAGAAAGGGGCTTCGGCCCGTCTCCAGCGGCCTAGCCCCAAACTCCTCGAAGCCTCACTCAGGGTAATCCTGAGCGCGTTTCTGACGCGACCATTGTTGCTAACCTCAGCCGCCTTGGCAAGAGGGAAAGTCTTCCAGTAGCGCCCCCGGCAGGAGTCGAACCTGCGGCCTCGATTTTCGTCAGAAACGCGCTCTATCCGCTGAGCTACGGGGGCTTGGTGTCAGTATACACCCACTACCGCCTCCTACAACCCCTTGCATCCACTCTCCATAGATGATAGGAGTAGGCCACTATGAGTGAACTCTCGCCCGTCTTTCGTGAAGCCGCCCGAACGGAACGTACGAAGCTCCTATCTCAGCGGGCAACTCTACAGCGCCAGTGCGATGAACTCTCAAGTAAGATCGAAAAGCTGGACGAGTTGATCGAGCCGCTCGACGACCTGATAGGTGAACAGGTTGTGGAGGAGGCGTCTTCCACCCCCCTGTACGGGAAGCCTGACTGGTCGAAGTCCACGCGAAGGGCAGCAATCCTGGCCTCTCTTGCCGCCGGGAAACCGCTCAAGCCTGCCGCAATCCGGGACGCTTTCCAGGCGCACGGACGGTCAGAGCAGATAACGAACGGGATCAGCGCAATGCTCGACACCATGCGTAAGCGCGGCGAGGTTGTTTCCGGCCCGAAGGGGTGGACTCTTACCGACAAAGGGAAAGAGATCATTGACAAGGCCGTGGGCGGATCTCAAGAGAAAGCATGAACCCGATTCATGCCTTCACTTCATGCACTACAACTTCGCCCGGCCTCACGGGACTACGCCGGTCGAGTGAAGACGGGTCTTCAAGCTGATCCCCTCTCACGATTCGCTTCTACACTGACCCGAAGGCGGAATGGGCGTTCCCGAGCTGGTCCCGGTCGACTCCTCGAGCATCGAGGCGATCGGCTACGACGCCGCACGGCGCGAGCTGCACGTCCGGTTCCTGAACGGTGGCGTGTACGTCTACTCGGCCGTGTCTCCCGAGACGCACCGGGCTCTCATGGATGCGGAGTCGAAGGGGCGCTACCTGAACCTCGAGATCAAGCCCGGCCACGCCTACCGGCTCGCGCGCTAACCGCGCGCCTACCGAGCGGCTGCGCCGAGGGCGTTGGGGACGGTGTCGTCGGGCTTGACCGGCGACCACGCGGCCGCGATGCGGCCCTTCTCGTCGATCAGGAACGACGATCGGACGATCCCCATGTAGGTCTTGCCCATGAACTTCTTCTCGCCCCAGACGCCGAAGGCCTCGGCTACGGCGTGGTCGGGATCGGACAGCAACGAGAAGCCGAGGTCGTACTTCTCGTCGAACTTCGCCTGCTTCGCGGGCTTGTCAGGGCTGATCCCGAACGCGGTGATGCCTGCCTCGGCCAGCGCGGCGCGGTTGTCGCGCACCGAGCACGACTGCTTGGCGCACCCGGGCGTCTGCCTTCGGATAGAAGTAGATGAGGACCTTCCCGCCCTTGAGGCTCGACAGCGAGACCGTCGCGCCGGTCTGATCGAGCAGCGTGAACGCGGGCGCCTTGTCTCCTGCGGTGAGTGTGGTCATGCGTCGATGCTAGCCAGCGCGCGCACTGCCAGCGAAATGCTCAGTCGTCGAAGGTGGCGATCACGGGCGCATGGTCGCTGGGCGCGCCCTCGCCGGCGCTCGGCTTGCGTTCGTTGCGGTCGATCCGGACCTCGGTGCAGCGGCGGGCGAGCGGCTCGGTTCCCAGCAGCAGGTCGATGCGCAGTCCCTCGCGCTTGTGGAACGCGCCCTGCCGGTAGTCCCACCACGAAAAAACGCCGCCCTCGTCGTGGTGCAAGCGGAACAGGTCCGCGAACCCCAGGTCGAGCAGCGCGCGGAACTCCGCCCGCTCGGGCTCGGTCGCGTGCGTGTGGCCCTTCCACCCGGCGGGGTCCCACACGTCGCGGTCGTCGGGTGCGAGGTTGAAGTCCCCGCCGACGAGCACCGGCTGCTCCAGGTCGAACGTGCTCGTGATCCAGTCGCGAAGCGAGCGGAGCTGGACCAGCTTGCGCTCGTAGGCGGGCGAGCCGGCGCTCTGCCCGTTGATCACGTAGACGCAGACGATCGTCAGGCCGCCGACGCGCGCGGCGAGGACGCGCGCTTCCTCCGGGACCGGGTCGCCCGGGAACGCCCGCGCGATCTCCTCGCCGTGGTGGCGCGAGAGGATGGCGACGCCGTTGTAGGTGCGCTGCCCGTTCACGAGCGCCGAATAGCCGGCCGCCGCGAGCCGGTCGTAGGGGATCTCCTCCTCCAGCATCTTCACCTCTTGGATGAGCGCGACGTCGGGGGCTTCCCGCTCGAGCAACGCCAGCAGGCGCGGCAGACGGGTCCGCAGCGAGTTGACGTTCCAGGTGAGGACCTTCACGCGTCTTCGGACGAGCGCAGCGCCTCCGCCGCGGCGTCGCCGGGCTCGGGCCGGCGGAGCATGAAGGTCGCGACCGCTTTCGCGACGAGGGTACCGCCGCTCGTCATCGCGACCTCGGTCACCGCGACGCGCCGGCCGAGGTGAAGGATCGTGGCGGTTGCGGTGAGGTCGCCCTCGACGACCTTGCGCAGGAAGTTGATCTTGAGGTCGATGGTGCCGTCGATGGCGGACTCGGGGTTGCCGATCGCGCGCGCGATCGCGACCCCGCTGGCAATGTCGGCGAGCGCGCCGGCGAGCCCGCCGTGAACCCAGCGGTTGCCGTAGTGAACTTCGGGGTCGACGTCGACCCAGGCGACGCCCTCGCCGGCCGCGCCGAGGCCCATCCGGATCTTCAGCGCGCGGTGGAACGGCGGCGCGAACTCGTCGGGGATCGGCGTGACCTCGCTCATCCCAGCATCACGGCGCCGGCGTCCACCGGGATCACCTGGCCGGTGATCGCCGCCGACTCGTCCGAGGCCAGGAACACCGCGGCCGCCGCGATTTCTTCGGGCTGGAGCGTGCGGCGCAGCGCGGTCATCATCGAGATCATCCCGCGCATCTGCTCGGGAACGTGCTTCTTGGTCGCCTCGGTCATCGTCACGCCCGGCGCGATCGCGTTGACGGTGATCCCGAACTGGCCGAGCGCTGCGGCCATGAAGTGCGTGAAGGCGTTCACGCCGGCCTTGGACACCGAGTAGTGGAACGACGGCAGCTCGAGCGAGTCGGGTTTCATCAGGTACCCGGCCATCGCGTACATCCACGCCGCACCCGAGGACTGGTTGATGATCCGGCCCGAGCCTTGCGCCCGCATCGCCGGCAGGACGGCGCGCGCGCACAGCCAGGGCCCGAGCATGTTCACGTCGATGATCCGCTTGAGGTAGTCCAGCGAGAAGTCCTTCTGGTCGAGGTCGTAGTAGATCGCCGCGTTGTTGACCAGGACGTCGACGCGCTCCCAGCGGTCCACGACCGCCGAGGCCATCGCCTTGGCCGAGCCCTCGTCGGACACGTCCACGTGCACCGGGATCGCGGCCTCGCCGATGCGCTCGGCCACCGCGCGCGCGTTGTCGTCGTTGATGTCGGCGACCGCGACGCGAGCGCCTTCTTCGGCGAAGCGTGTCGCGTAGGCGCGGCCGATGCCCTGTCCGGCGCCGGTGATGATGGCGACCTTGCCGTCGAGACGGCCCATCAGACCTCCAGCGCCTTCTTCATGTGCTCCAGCTCGGCGCGCACCTGTTTGGAGCCGGACTCCGCGATGAATGCCTTGCCGGCTTCGTCCACCTCGTCGGGCGCGAAGATCGTGACCTCGAAACGAACGTGGGTGCCCTCGCCGGCCGGCGAGAACGTCGTGACCTCGCGCGCGCGCAGGCCCGCCTCCATCTCGTTCACGATCAGCGCCGGGCGCTTCGCCTCGACGACGGTGAGCGTCGTCGGGATCGTGCCCATGCCGGGGATGGTCGTGTCGAACGCGTAGGTCGCGCCGGGTCCCGGCGCCGAGCCGCCGTCGGTGCGGCTGAGGTTCGCCACGTTCGGGTTCACCGCCGGGAGGTTCTCGAAGTCGAGCCGGTGGTCGAAGACGGCCTCGGGAGACGCGGCGACGTCGATCTCCTCGACGTAGGTGATCTCGACCACCTCAGCCCTTCTTCTCGCCCGGCTTGTTGAGCTTGATGTCCATCCCGGGCGCCGTCATGTGCTGGCCGAGCACCGCGTCGAAGTTCGCGGCGATCTGCTCGGCCGTCCAGCCGTCGGGCTGGAAGATGCCGGCCTTGATCCCGTACTGCTGGAAGATCGTGAACGTGTAGCCGCGCCGCCCGAGCACCTGCCCGTTGACGTGCGCGGCCTTCTCCGAGGCGAGGAAGGCGATCATCGGTCCGTTGTGCTTGGGGTCCATCTGCGGCGGGATCTTGTTCTCGGCGCCGGGCAGCAGGCCGGTCGTCATGCGCGTGACGCCGCTCGGCGCGTAGGCGTTCACGGTGACTCCGTACTTCGCCAGCTCGATCGCCCAGGTGAGGGTCATGCCGGCGATCCCGGCTTTCGCGGCGCTGTAGTTGGTCTGGCCGAAGTTGCCGCGCAGGCCGGCCGAGGACGTGATGTTGACGATCCGCCCGTAGCCCTTCTCCTTCATGATCGGCGCCGCGTGCCGGGTGACGTTGAAGGTGCCCTTCAGGTGGACGGCGATCACCGCGTCGAACTCGGCTTCCTCCATCTTCACCAGCGACTTGTCGCGAAGGATGCCGGCGTTGTTGACGAGGATGTCGATGGTGCCGAAGGAATCGACCGCGGTGGTGACGATGCCCTCCGCTTCGGCCCACTTGGAAACGTCGCCGTAGTTGGGAACGGCGTCGCCGCCGAGCTGCTCGATCTCCTTGCACACCTGCGCCGCAGGGTCCTCCGAGCCGCCACGCCCGTCGACGTCCACGCCCGCGTCGTTGATGACGAGCTTCGCGCCCTGCCGGGCAAGCTCCAGCGCGATGTCCCGGCCGATTCCCCGGCCGGATCCGGTGACGACGGCGACGCGTCCATCGAGCAAGCCCATGAAGTACCTCCCTGATCGAAGATCGCGACCCAAAGCGGCGCGAGCGGCCCGACGCTAGCAACGCGCGCGCCCGGCGTGCAATCATCGCCCGCATGGACCGGGAGGATCGAGATGAACCTTGACCCCGACGAGGTCGTGAAGCGGCTCGAGGCCGTGATGAACTCCGAGTGGTTCGAAGAGCGCCCCTTCATGCGCACGTTCGCCGACGGGCGCGTGCCGCGGGAGAAGCTCGCGCGCTTCGGCGTCTCGTACTGCTACCAGGTGGACCAGTTCAAGCGCTGCGTCGCGGCCGTCTACGCCGCGGCCGAGCCGCGCGACGTGCGCGAGCTGATGCTGGAGAACCTGTTGGAAGAGCACGGCGAGGGGGACCCGGCTCGCGATCACGCACAACTCGTCGCGCGGTTCGGCCGCGCGCTCGGCGCCGAGATCCCGGACCCGTTCGATGTGGAACCCATGCCCGAGAGCAAGGAGTGGGTCGAGCGCATCCTTCGCATCTGCCGCGACGAGCACTTCGTCGTCGGGCTGGCCGCTCTGTCCTACGGCATCGAGGCGCGCACCCGCACGATGGGGTTCCTCGGCTCGATCTACCGCGACCGCTACGGCGTCGCCGAGCAGGACCTGGAGTTCTTCTTCATGCACGTCGACACCGACGAGGAGCACGCGGCCCGCGCGATCGAGATGATCCGCAAGTACTGCGCGACCGAGGATCTTTTGGTGCGGTGCGAGTGGGCGGTGCGCGAGGTGCTCGTGGCCCACGGCGTCGCGGCCGCCGGCTTCGAGCGAGTCGTCTCGGCGTGAGCTGGTTCCACGTCGACGCGGGCGCGATGGACGCGCCGGTCGCCTTCGGCCGCATGCCGATGCTCGCCGCGGCCGTGGTGAGCGCGGGCACGCCGATGCTCATGACGGGGATGTTCGGTCGCGGTCACTTTCAGATCGGCTGGTTCGAGGACGTCGACGCGGTGCTCGACCTGGAGGCCGCTCGCGAACGGGGCGTCGACGTCTTCCGCCGGCCGATCTGGGGCGGCGGGACCGCCTTCTACGACACCGATGCGGTGTCGTTGCTGTCCTTCTTCCTTCCCGACGACGCCTTCGCGACGCTGGACGAGGCGCTCGACGCGCATCGGCCGGTCATGCGCGGCGCGCTCGACGCGGTCGGGCTGGGCGAGGCGGCGTTCGAGGGCTCCAGTGACATCCGCTGGCGGGGGCGCAAGCTCGGGACGCTCATCAGCCAGAGCGTGCTCGGCACGAAGGTCGTCGGCGGCTTCTTCAACTTGCGCCCGCCGGACCTTGCGACCTACGCGGCCGTCGCGCACCCGCCCGAGGAGAAGTTCGCCGACAAGGACGTGTCCGACCCGCTCGCGTACCTGTGCGCCCCGGCCGAGCTGCGCGGCTCGGACTTGCCCTACGAGGAGCTGCGTGACGCGATCGTTCGCGAGGCGAAGGCCGCGGGGATGGACCTCGTCGCGCGCGGCTTCACGCCGGAGGAGGAGGCCGGCGTCGAGGGCTTCGTCGCGACCGTGAGCGCGGACGACTGGGTTCGCCGCGTTTCGTCCGAGCGATTCCGCGGCGCCGCCCCGCCGGGGACGCGCGTCGGCTTCGCGAACCACAAGGGCAAGAAGCTCGTGCGGGCGGGGGTGGCGGTCGATGCGGGCGGGACGATCGCGCGGGCGATGATGGCCGGCGACATGCACCTGTCGCCCCCGGACGTGATGGATCGCATGGCCGCCGCGTTGGAGGGCGGGCAGGCCGCGGACCGCGACGACGTGCGCGCTCGCGCGGCCGCCGTGCTCGGCGCCGGCGACGTGAGCCAGCCCGACGAGACCGCCGGCATCACCGCCGACGACTGCGCGATCGCCGTCGTGCGAGCCGCGGAGCGCGCCGCGTGAAGTTCGGCGTCCTCGTCCCGCAGGAGGGAGCGCGCTTCGACGACGTGCTCGCGCACGCGCTCCTGGCCGAGTCGCTCGGCTTCGACTCTGTCTGGGTCGAGGACCACCTGCGCGTGATCGCGGTCCCCCCGGGCGAGCCCGCATACGAGGGCTGGACGACGTTGACGGCGATCGCGGCGCGGACCGAGCGGATCAGCGTCGGGCCGCTCGTCCTGGCGGAGGGTTTTCGGAACCCGGCCTGGCTCGCCAACGCCGCGGCGACGCTCGATCACCTCTGCGGCGGGCGGCTGATCCTCGGGATCGGCGCGGGCGGCTACGCGGCCGAATTCCGTTCCTACGGCTACCCGTGGCTGGAGTCGGCCGAGCGCGCCGCGCGGCTCGGCGAGGCCCTGTCGGTGATCGAGGCGATGTGGGCGGGGCGGCCGTTCGGGGGTCGCTTCTACTCGTGCGACGGTACGGCCGACTGCCCGAAGCCGGTGCGCGGGCGCATGCCGGTCTGGGTGGGCGGAAAGGGCCGGTCTCTCCTGGCCGTCGCGGCCGAGCACGCCGACGTGTGGAACGCGCCGCTGCTGACGCCGGAGGACGTCGCCGCGCGCGCGCGGACGGTGCGCGAGCTGGGCGGCGACGCGCGCACCTCGATCTACGTGCCGGTCTGGATCGACGCCGACGCCGAGCGGGCGCGCGCGCGGGTCGAGCGAGCGCGCGCCTCAGCGCTGCGCAACGTGCGGCTCTACGGCGAGGTGGCGATCGCGGGCGAGCCCGAGCAGGTGATCGGGCGCCTGAAGGAATACGAGGCGGTCGGGGTGGATCACGTCGTGTGCCACTTCGGGCGCGCCGACGTCACGGCCGGCACCGAGCTGTTCGCGCGCGAGGTCCTGCCCGCGTTCCGATGATCACCTCGCCGACCAACGAGCGCGTCAAGGCCGCGGCGAAGCTTGTCCACGACCGGCGGGCGCGCGCGGCCGCCGGTCGGTTCGCGGTCGAGGGCTACCGCGAGCTGAGGCGCGCGCTCGACGCCGGCGTCGCGATCGAAACCATCTTCTTCTGTCCCGACCTCTACCTAAAGGGCAACGAGCCCGCGCTGGTGGAGCGCGCGGTCGCGCGGGGCGCCGCCGCGACCGAGGTGACCCGGCGCGTGTTCGGCAAGCTCTCCTACCGCGACCGGCCCGAGGGGCTGTTCGCGGTCGCGGCGACCTTCGACGTGTCGCTCGGCCGCCTGCCGGCCGCGCCGACGCTCGTGCTCGTCCTGGAGGGGATCGAGAAGCCGGGCAACCTCGGCGCGATGCTCCGCACGGCCTGCGCGGCGGGCGCCGGTGCGGTCGTCGTGGCGGACCCGGTGACCGACGTGTTCAACCCCAACGTCGTGCGCTCCTCGGTGGGGATGGTGTTCTCGATCCCGATCGGCGTGGGAAGCGTCGAGGAGTGCGCCGCGTGGCTTCGGGCGGCGGGCCTGCGGCTCGTGGCCTCGACGCCCGGCGCGGACCGGCCCTTGTGGGAGGTCGACCTCCGGCCGCCGGTCGCGATCGCGGTCGGAAGCGAGCAGTACGGGTTGGGCGAGGCGCTGCTCGCCGCTTCCGACGAGCGCGCGGTCATCCCGATGCCGGGCGACGCCGACAGCCTGAACGCGGCCGCCTCCACCGCCATCGCGCTGTTCGAAGCGGTTCGCCAGCGCGCGGCCGGCGCCGGGTCGCTGGACGCGCCGAATCCGCTCCCGTAGCGTCGGGAGCCCATGGCCTGGGACTTCGCCGGCGACGAGGACTTCGAGCCGCAACTCGAATGGATGCGGACGTTCGTCCGCGAGGAAGTCGAGCCGCTGGAAACGCTCGATCTGGAACCCGATCAGCTCCGGCGTCTCACCGAGCCGATGAAGGCGGCGGTGAAGGAGCGCGGGCTGTGGGCGTGCCACCTCGGGCCGGAGCTGGGAGGCCGGGGCTTCGGGCAGGTGCGGCTCGCGCAGATGAACGAGATCATCGGGCGGACGCGGCACGCGCCCGAGGTCTTCGGCTGCCAGGCTCCCGACACCGGCAACGCCGAGATCATCGCGATGTACGGCACCGCCGAGCAGAAGGCGCGCTACCTGCAGCCGCTGCTGGACGGCGAGATCCGAAGCGCCTTCTCGATGACCGAGCCCGGCGCGGGGAGCGACCCGACGCTGCTCGCGACGCGCGCCGTGCGCGACGGCGACGGCTGGAGGATCGACGGCCACAAGTGGTTCACCTCCAACGCGTCGATCGCCGCCTTTCTGATCGTGATGGCCGTCACCGATCCCGATGCCGAGCCGCACCGCCGCGCGTCGATGTTCCTCGTCCCGGAGGGCACGCCGGGTGTGCGGATCGTGCGCGAAGTGGCCGGGATGTTCGGCGACGCGCGGCACGCGGAGATCCTCTATGAGGCGTGCCGGGTCGCGGGCGACGCGCTGCTCGGCGGGGAGGGCGAGGGGTTCGTGATCGCGCAGAAGCGGCTCGGCCCGGGACGGCTGCACCACTGCATGCGCTACCTGGGGCAGATGCGGCGCGCGTTCGACATGCTCTGCGAGCGAGCCGTGTCACGGTTCGCGCACGGCTCGGTCCTGGCCGAGAAGCAGACGGTGCAGAACTGGATCGCCGACTCGGTGATCCAGATGGAGGCCGCGCGCCTGCTCGTGATGAAGGCCGCATGGGCGACCGACCGCCAGGGGTCCGCCGGCGCGCGCGCCGAGATCGCGGCGGCGAAGGTCTTCGTCTCGCGGGCGCTCCACGACGTCGTCGATCGCGCCCTGCAGATCCACGGCGCGCTCGGCTACTCGACCGACATGCCGCTGGAGGGGATGTACCGGCTCGCGCGCGCCCTGCCGATCATGGACGGGCCCGACGAGGTGCACCGCGTCACGATCGCCAAGCAGGCGCTGCGCGGCTACGAACCCCACGAGGGCGACTGGCCGCGCGAGCACGTCCCGACGCGTCGCGCGGCGGCGATCGAGCGATTCGGCGCGCTGCTCGAGCTGTGATGGAGTCGCCGGAACAGGCGGCCGGGGAGGCGCTGGCGCGGTTCGTCGGGGACGCATTGCCGGGGGAGGGGCCGTTCCGGCTCGAACGCCTGACGACCGGCGCGTCGAACTGGATGTACCTGATGCGGCGCGACGGCGGCGCGTGGGTCCTGCGGCGCCCGCCCGATCGCCGGACCGACCGCCGCTACATCGCGCGCGAATTCCGCATGTTGCGGGCGCTGGCGGCCACGGAGGTCCCCGTCCCGACGCCGCTGCTGCTGTGCGAGGACCCGGATGTGATCGGCGCGCCCTTCCACGTGATGGAGCACGTCAAAGGCTTCACGCCGATGGACCCGCTTCCCGCCGGCGTGGACCGCGCGACGCTCGCCCGATCGCTGGTCGACGGACTCGCCGCGATCGCGCGCGTGGACTGGCGCGCGGCCGGGCTGGAGGGGTTCGGCAAGCCGGACGGCTTCCTGGAACGGCAGGTCGGGCGTTGGCTGGGCCAGCTCGAGACCTATCGCGCGCGCGAGATACCCGGCATCGACGAGCTGGCACGCCGGCTGGACGCGAGCGTCCCGCCCGCTGCGGAACCAGGCATCCTGCACGGCGACTACCAGTTCATCAACGTCCTCGCCCGGGCCGACGGGACGCTCGCGGCGGTCCTGGACTGGGAGCAGTCCACGATCGGCGATCCGCTGCTCGACCTTGGATGGCTGCTGGCGGGATGGTCCGAGCCGGGCGAAGAACCGCTTCGCTTCGGGAGCCGCTACCTCAAGGACCGCACCGGTTTCCCGTCGCGTGCGGATCTTGCCGAACGGTACGCGACCGCGACCGGCCGGTCGCTGGAGCGCCTCGCGTTCTACGAAGCGCTCGCGTTGTTCAAGCTCGCGTGCGTGCTCGAGGGTTCGTACGCGGCCTTCGTATCCGGCGCGAGCACGAACCCGATGCACGAGAAGATGGGCGCGCTCGTTGTCGAAGCGGTAGCGCAAGCGCATCAGGTCATCGCCGGTAGTCATTCCGAGGGGTAGGCCGCGCGCGAGCGGTGCGCTACCGTTCGCACAGGGGACGGGCCTTCCGGCGGCGATCGATGGGAGGCGATTGGGATGGGCAAGACGGTCACCGATTACCTGAAGGCGCATCGCATCTCGTTCCGGCCGCTCCCGCACGAACGCGCGGTCACCGCGATGGAGGAAGCTCGCGTCTTGGACGTGAACGCGGAAGACGTGGCCAAGACGGTCGTGCTCGACACGCCCGACGGCCACATCATCGCCGTCGTCCCGGCGACGCGGCACGTCGACACCGACAAGGTCGGACGGATCGTCGGCGGCCCGGTCGAACTCACCAGCGAGTACGGCATCGCGCGCGACTTTCCCTTCTTCGACCTCGGAGGGATCCCGCCGATCGGGGATCTGCTCGACTTGCCGATCCTGCTGGACGCCGATCTCGCCAAGCACGAGCGGGTCGTGTTCGCCGCGGCCCAGGACCTCTCGGTGGAGATGAAGGTCGCCGACCTGATTGAGGACGGACACGTCATCATCGCGCCGATCGTCTGAGGTCCGGCCGGCCGGCTTCTGGCGCGTGCGGGCGCGCGCCCGCTAGCGTTCGGGTTCCATGCCTGACGACGCCGTCATCATCTCCGCGGTGCGCACGCCGATCGGGCGAGCCGGGGGCGCGCTCGCCTCCGTCTCCGCGTGGGATCTCGCGACGATCGTGGCGAAGGAAGCGGTCGCCCGCGCGCGCACGGACCCGGCCGGCTTCGACGACGTGATCTTCGGCGAGACGGTCGGCGGCGGCGGCGGCGTCGGTCGCTACGTCGGGCTGGCCGCCGGCGTGCCGGTGGAGGTCCCGGGTCTGAGCGTGATCCGCGCGTGCGCGACGGGGCTCGAAGCCGTGACGCAGGCCGCGCTGCACGTTCGCGCCGGCCAGGGCGAGGCCTACCTGACCGGCGGCGTCGAGTCGATGTCGAACCAACCGTGGCTGATGAGCAAGCCCGACCGCGCCTTCCCCCGCAAGCCGCCGCCGGTCGTCGTCGCGCCGCCCTCGCACCCGCCGGACATGGCGCCGCTCAGCGTCGGGATCAACACCGGCGAGAACGTCGCCGACAAGTACGGCGTCACGCGCGAGGACCAGGACCGCTGGGCGCTGCGAAGTCACCAGCGCGCGGTGCTCGCGATGGACGAAGGCCGCTTCGACCGCGAGATCGTCCCGGTGGACGTGGCGGGCCGCGGCGGACCGGCGACCGTCGCCGCCGACGAGCACCCGCGCCGCGACACGACCCTGGAGGCGCTCGCGAAGCTGCCGCCGGTTTACAAGGAGGGCGGAACGGTCACGGCAGGCAACGCGAGCGGCATCAACGACGCCGCCGCTTCGATCGTCGTGACGAGCGCGGCCCGCGCGGCGCAGCTCGGCCTCGCGCCGCGCGCGCGCATCCGCGCGTGGGCGAGCGCCGGCGTGGACCCGAACGTGACCGGCATCGCCCCGGTCTTCGCCGTGCCCAAGGCGCTCGCGCGCGCGGGCCTGACGCTCGGCGACGTCGATCTGATCGAACTGAACGAAGCCTTCGCGGCGATGACGGTCGCCTGCGTGCGCGAGCTGGGCCTCGACGAGGAGAAGGTCAACGTGAACGGGGGAGCGATCGCGCTCGGGCACCCGGTCGGCGCGACGGGCGCGCGCCTGCTCGTCACCCTGCTGCACGAGCTGGAACGCTGCGACGCGACGATCGGGGTCGCGACGATGTGCGCCGGGGGCGGCATGGGGTCCGCCGCGGTGATCGAACGCGTCTAGGAGGATCGATGGGGTATCGCATCGGGATCGACGTCGGCGGCACGTTCACCGACTTCCTGCTCGTCACGCCCGACGGCGGGTTCGTGCTCGACAAGAACTTCACCACGCCGCGCGACGAGTCGGCCGGTGTGCTCTCCGGGCTCAACCGGCTCGCGTCCGCGCGGGACCTCACGCTGAAGAAGCTGCTCGCGCAGACCGACGTGATCATCCACGGCACCACGACCGCCGACAACACGATGATCGAGCTGAACGGCGCCAAGACCGGTCTCGTCGTCACCAAGGGCGCGCGCGACGAGATCGAGATGCGTCGCGGGTACAAGGAGAGCATCTGGGACCCGAGCTACCCCGCGCCGCCCCAGATCGTCCCGCGCCGCTACCGCTTGACGGTGAACGAGCGGCTCGACCACCTCGGCGAGGTGCTCGTGCCCCTCGACGAGAACGAGGTGCGCGCGGCCGTGCGCCGCCTGAGGGGCGCCGGGATCGAGTCGATCGCGGTCGTGACGCTCTTTTCGTGGGTGAACCCGGCGCACGAAGCGCGCATCGGGGAGATCGTGCGCGAGGAGTACCCGGGCCTCGGCATGCTCTCGCTGTCTCACAAGGTCCACCCGGCCGCCCCGGAGTTCGAGCGCACCTCGACCACCGTGGTCAACGCCTACGTCGGCCCGCGCGTGCAGGCGTACCTCCGCAAGCTCAGCGACAGCCTTCGCGAGAGCGGCTTCCGTAAGGACTTGCTCATCATGCAGTCCTCGGGCGGGATCACCTCGGTCGAGGCGGCGATCAGCCGGCCGATCTCGACGCTCGCCTCCGGGCCGACCGGCGGCGTGATGGGCGCCGCCGAGACCGCCAAGCGCATCGGCACGAAGGACTTCATCTCCGTGGACATGGGCGGCACGTCCTACGACGTGTGCCTCGTGCGCGGTGCCGAGCCCAACGTCAAGACGAGCTGGAACTGGGTCAACCGCTACCTGATCGCGCTGCCGATGGTGGACGTCATCTCGATCGGCGCGGGCGGCGGCTCGATCGCGCGCGTGAAGGCCGGCGGGCTGCAGGTCGGGCCAGAGTCGGCCGGATCGGACCCAGGCCCGATCTGCTACGCGCGCGGCGGCGCCGAGCCGACCGTCACCGACGCGAACCTCGTGCTCGGCTATCTGAACCCGGAGACCTTCGCCGGCGGCGCCTACCCGCTGAAGAAGGACACCGTCGCGGAGATCCTGGAGGACAAGGTCGGCGCGCCGCTCGGCTTCGACGCGGTCGAGGCGGCGTGGGGGATCTACCGCCTGGTGAACGCGGACATGAACAACGCGATCCGCCGGGTATCGGCCGAGCGCGGCTTGGACCCGCGCGAGTTCGCGCTCGTGGTCTTCGGCGGCAACGGCGCGGTACACGCGCTCGCACAGGCCGAGGACCTCGGCATCACGAAGGTCGTCGTCCCGAAGACCGCGCCGGCCTTCTCGGCGCTCGGCCTGCTGTCGGCCGACAACCTCGTGGACCAGGTGCGCGCGTCGCTCACGCCGTCCAAGGAAGCCGACCCGAAGAAGATCGCGGCGCTGTTCAAGGAGCTGGAGGCCACGGCGACGGCGGAGATCCGCAAGGCCGGGGTCAGGGCGAACAAGATCGAGCACCGCCGCTTCGCGCAATGTCGCTACGAAGGCCAGACGTGGGACATCGACGTACCCGTCCCCGGCGGCGCGGTGACGGCCGCCACCATCGAGCGCATCGCCGAGGACTTCCACCGCATCCACGAGGCCGAGCACACCTACGCGCGCCGCGCCGAGGACGTGCTGGTCTCGGGCGTGCGCGTGCGCTCGCGCGGGCTGGTGGACAAGCCGGCGCCGCCGAAGCCCGCGGGCGGGCGCGCGGCGATCAAGCCCGCCGCCACGCGGCAGGCCTACTTCGGCGGCCGGTTCCGCAAGGCGGCGATCTACGACGGGCCGGGCGTGCGCGCGGGCCAGACGATCGCGGGCCCGGCGATCGTCGAGGAGCCCTTCACGACCGTCGTCGTCCCGCCGGGATGGACCGTGAAGCTCGACACCAAGGGCAACTACGTGGCGACGAAAGGAGCGGCGCGATGAGCCCGGCCAAGACCGCACGCCGACCCAAGAAGGCCGCCGCGCGCAAACCCGCGGCCCGCACGGCCGCGCCGCGCGTCGACCCGGTGACCGCCGAGGTCATCCGCGGCGCGCTGGAGACGATCGCCTTCGAGATGGCGACGCACGTGTCGCGCACGGCCACCACGCCGATCCTGAACCAGTCCAACGAGCGCAACGCCACGATCATGGACTGGCAGGGACGGCTCGCCGCGCTCGCCGTCGGCATCCCGCAGTTCATGCTCTCCTCGATGGGCCCGATCCGCTTCGCGCTCGACTTCTTCGGCGGCGAATTCAAGCCGGGCGACGTGATCGCGTGCAACGACCCCTACCACGGCGGCGGGCACCTGCCCGACTGGAGCATCTTCTCGCCCGTCTTCGACGCCAGGGGCGAGCTGGTGCTGTTCGCCTCGATCCAGGCGCACCACGCCGACACCGCGGGGATGATGCCCGGCGGCTACCCGGCCGACGCGATGGACATCTGGGCGGAGGGCTTCCGCTGCCCGGCGGTGAAGCTCGTCGAGGGCGGCGTCGAGCGCAAGGACGTCGTCTACCTGTTCCACACCAACAACCGCGTCCCAACCTACGAGGGCGACCTCAAGAGCCAGATGGGCGCGGCGCAGCTCGGCGCGCGACTGTGCCGGGAGATCGTGGACAAGTACGGGACCAAGACGGTGAAGGCTTCGATCGACTACATGATCGCCCTCGCCGAGCGCCGCTTCCGCGAGGAGATCGCGTCCTGGCCCGACGGCACCTACGAAGGTGACTCCTATTTCGACCACGACGTGAAGGGCAACAAAGACGTCAAGGTCCACGCGAGCGTGACCGTGAAGGGCGACGCGCTCGACATCGACTTCGCCGGGTCCGACGACCGCGGCTGGCTGCAGGCGTGGAGCACGCGCGGCAACACGCGCTCGATGACGATGGCGCAGCTCTGCTCGATGATCGACCCTGCGATCCCGAAGAACGAAGGCCTGTTCAACCCGGTCACGATCCACTACCCGGAGAACACGATCGTGAACCCGCCGCTGGGCAAGCCCGTGTCGATGGGCACGCACCATCCGGGGTGCGAGATCTCCGAAGCCGTCGCGCTCGCGCTTGCGAACGCGATCCCCGAAAGGACCGTCCCGCAGGTCTACAAGGCGGCGATGCCGACCGTCGTGTTCGGCGCCAAGGCGAACGGCGAGTTCTTCGTCGATCACTCGGTGGACACGACCTCGACCGCGTCGGCCGCCGCGCACGGCCAGGACGGATGGGGCTGCACGAACGCCGGGTTCGGCAACCTCATCATGGCGACCGCGGAGGTCAACGAGGCGATCTTTCCCAACCGCCACCGCGGCAACGACCTGATGACCGACACCGGCGGGCCGGGGAAGTGGCGCGGGCAGTGCGGCTCGTTCTACGTCAAGGAAGCGGTGCTCCCGCAGTCCGTCTACACGTTCGTGCTCGGCATGAAGTACCCCTCGATCGGGATCAACGGCGGCAAGAACGGCTCGCCCAACCATCTCACCTTGCGAGCCGGCGGCGAGCACGCCTGGGTCTGCGAGCACACGGCCCTCTATCAGCCGATCGAGCCGGGGGAGCGCATCGAGTACCGCTTCGCCGGCGGCGCCGGCTGGGGCGACCCGTTCGAGCGCGACCCGCAGGCCGTGTGCGAGGACGTCCTCGACGAGTACGTCTCGCGCGAGGCCGCCGAGCGCGAGTACGGCGTCGTGCTGAAGGGCAAGCTCGAGGACTACTCCCTGACGGTGGACGAGAAGAAGACGAAGGAGCTACGCGCGAAGCTGAAGCTTTCCTAACCCCGGGGCCGAGTACCTCTACGCAGTTCCAGGCCGCCCGGCACTCGGCGCGGGGCGGCTCAGCCGAGCACCGGCCGTATAGTGAGCCGTGTCGTTCTTCGAGGACGTGCTGGAAGCGCTTGAGCGTGCGGATGTCCGCTACCTGGTCGTCGGGGGCCTTGCCGTGGTGCTCCACGGCCACGTGCGAACGACCTTGGACCTCGACCTGATCATCGACCTTCGCCCGGAACAAGCCCGGAAAGCGATCGCCGTCTTGAGCGGACTTGGACTTGAGCCGTCGGTTCCGGTCGACATACACGAGTTCGCCGATCCCGAGGCTCGGGAGCGCTTCGTGCGGGACAAGCACATGGTCGCGTTCCCGCTGCGCGATCCCGGCGATGTTACGCGCAGGGTGGATCTCTTCGTTCGCGAGCCGCGGCCGTTCGACGAGCTGGACAAACGGGCGCTCACCGTGCCCTTCGGGAGGACGGTCGCCCGCGTCATCGGCAGGCAGGATCTCGTCGAGCTGAAGCGAGAGGCTGCTCGACCGCAGGATCTCGCCGATATCGCGGCGTTGGAGGCTGCCGATGACGAGGATTGAGGACTGGCGAGGCGATCCGCGAACACTCGAGCGTGCGCAGCTCCGCGAAGTTGCGGCTCTGTCGGTCGAGCGTCGGGTTGCGTGGTTGCTGGAAACGCTCGAGCTGGCGCGCCATACCGGCGCGCTCGAAGCCAGTTGCCGCCGCAGGGACGCAGAGATCGCCCGCCGATGGGCTTCCGGCTGAGCCACGTTCGGCGAACGGTCCACCTCTCGCGTTTCTTCACGCGGCTATGATTTCAGTCATGCCTGGAGCGATGCGCGACGCGGTGATCGTCGGGGCGGTTCGGAGCCCCATCGGGAAGAAGAACGGCGCGCTGTCGCGCACGCATCCCACCGACCTGCTGGGCGCGGTGCTGCGCGCGCTGCTCGATCGGACCGACGTCGACCCGGCGGCGATCGACGACGTGATCGGCGGGTGCGTCACCCAGACCGGGGCGCAGGGCGTCAACGTCACGCGCAACGCCTGGATCGCGGCGGGTCTGCCGTGGGACGTGCCGGCAACGACCGTCGACCGGCAGTGCGGCTCGGCCCAGCAGGCGGCGCACTTCGCGGCGCAAGGCGTGATAGCGGGCGCGTACGACCTGGTGATCGCGTGCGGGGTCGAGGCCATGTCGCAGGTCGGCCTGGGCACGAACGCGATCCAGCCCGGATTCGCGTTCAGTGATTCGTGGCTGGAGGCGGTCGGCGGACGCGAGTTCCTCTACACCCAGTTCCAGGCCGCGCAGCAGATCGCGCGCGACTGGGACATCTCGCGCCAGGACATGGACGAGCTGGCGGTCGAGTCGCACCGCCGCGCCTGGCAGGCCACGCAAGAGGGCCGCTTCAGCCGCGAGATCGTGCCGATCAAGGTCACCGGCGAGGACGGCTCGGTCGAGGAGCTGAGCGTCGACGAGTGCATCCGTCCGCAGACGACGATCGAAGGCCTGGCGGCGCTGCCGCAGATCATGGAGGGCTGCCCCGACATCACGGCCGGCAACTCCTCGCCGATCTCGGACGGAGCCGCGGCCCTGCTGATCGCCTCGCCCGAACGCGCCGCACAGCTCGGCCTGACGCCGCGGGCGCGCTTCGTGGACTTCGCGGTGGCCGCCACCGAGCCGATCGTGATGCTGAAGGGTCCGATCCCGGCGACGCGCAAGCTGCTCGACCGGTCGGGGATGTCGCTGGACGACTTCGACCTGCTGGAGTGCAACGAGGCCATGGGATCGGTCGTGCCGATGTGGGAGAAGGAGTTCGGCATCGACCATGCGCGCGTGAACGTGAACGGCAGCGGCATCTCGCTCGGCCATCCGGTGGGCTGCACCGGCGCCCGCATCATGGTCACGCTGCTGCACGAGCTGGAGCGCACCGGCGGCCGCTACGGCTACCAGACGATGTGCGAAGGCGGCGGCCAGGCCAACGCCACCGTGATCGAGCGCCTCGGCTGACGCGCCGCTTCTGGGGATGCGGGCTAGTCAGAACTAACTACCCAACAAATAGTCACTCCATCTAGTCAATCCTTGCCTGCCCGCGACCGACCATAAGGGGGAGGCAAGGAACGCCGGGCAGGCCCGAAGGGGCGAGCCCGGACCGGCGGGAAGGGGTTCCCACCGAAATCCCAACGACCCGAGGCTTCTTCGACGACGCCCTCGGACCGGGAACGAAAGGAACGGGTCGGTACAGATGCGGCGCACAGCAGCAGTCGTCACGGGGGTCGCGGTCGCAGCGGCGGTCATCCTGAGCAGCGCGGGAGCCGCCCAGGCGTCGGCCGCCTCGGAAGAGTCGCAGTTCGTGAGCCTTCTCAACGGCGAGCGCGCCTCGCGCGGGATCAAGTCGCTGACCCTGGACGCCTCCCTCGTCGAGGTCGCGCGCCGCCACAGCCGGGAGATGGCCGCGAGCAAGTCGATCTGGCACAACCCCAACCTGGCGACCGACGTGAAGAACTGGGTGTACGTCGGCGAGAACGTCGGCCGCGGCACCGGCGTCCAGGTCATCCACGAAGCGTTCATGGACTCCCCGGCGCACCGCGCGAACATCCTGGACACCGACTACCGCTCGCTGGGCATCGGCGTCGCCCACGGCTCGGACGGACTGATCTACGTCACCGAGGTCTTCGCCACCTTCGCCAAGACCGGCTCCGGCTCCGCTTCCGGCGCCACCCTCGACTCTTCATCGACTTCCTCCCCGAGCGCCTCCTCGACCGCCGGACACGCGGCGACCGTCGACTCCCCCTCCTCCTCGACGGTCGCCGCAACTCCGGCGAAGCCCGCCGCGAAGCAAGATCCGGGCCCCGCCCGCGCGGTCGCAGCCCTCAGCTTGGTAAGCGCGTTCGACGCCTGAGCCCACGGCCCCGACCCAGGCCGTCCTTGCCTCAAGCCGGGCTCAGGCGTCGACGCGCGAGGCCTTACCCCGCCAGGATCGCGCCGATCTCTTCCAGGTCCTTCTCGCCGAGCGCCACGTCTCCTGCGCCGGCGTTCTGCGCGCAGTGCCGTGCGTCGCGCGAGCCGGCGATCGCGCCCGTGACGCCCTCCTGGTGGACGACCCACGCCAGCGCGAGATGCGCGAGCGTGCAACCGAGCCGGTCGGCGACCGGGCGAAGCGCATCCACGACCGCCAAATGGCCCTCCACGACGCCCGGCTTGAACAGCCGCTCGTAGTAGGAGATCGTCGAGCCGCTCCGCCAGTCGCCGTCCGCGAACGTCGTGTCCTTCGTGATCGTGCCGGTGAGCAGACCGTAGGCGAGCGGGCCGTAGGCGATGACGCCGGTGCCGTTGCGTCCGCAGAACGCCGCCAGCTCGAGGTTGTCGCGCCACAGCATGGAGATCTGCGGCTGCAACGAATCGACGTGCCGGACGGACTCGCAGCGCTCGATCAAGTCCTGCTTGAAGTTGCTCACGCCGATGAAGCGGACCTTGCCGTCCTCGACGAGCCCGGCCATCGCCCCCCAGGTGTCCTCGACCGGGACCTCCTTGTCGGGCGCGTGAAGCTGGTAGAGGTCGATCGCGTCCCGTCCGAGGCGGCGCAGGCTCTTGTCGCAGGCTTCCACGATTTGCTCGGGCCGGAAGCCGGTGCCGCTCGGCGCGACCTTCGTGAAGACCAGGGCGTCGGACCTTCCGGCGAGCGCGCGCCCCACGATCTCTTCGCTGCGCCCGCTCCCGTAGACCTCGGCCGTGTCGACCCACGTCATCCCCGCGTCGATCCCGGCGCGGATCGCGCGGTGCAGCTCGTGCTCGTCGGCGGGATTCGCCCCCCACATGTCGCCGCCCAGCTCCCACGCGCCGTACCCGACGACGCTGATCTCCGGTCCGCTCGATCCGAGCCGCTTGGTCCTCATCGTTCCCCCCTTCGTGCGCCGGCTCCCATCCTTTAACACATCGAGCCGCGGGCGCGAACGACGCCTTCGAGCAGCGGCTCTGTATCCTCGCCGGCCATGAGCATCTCCGGGCGCGCGGCGATCGCGGGCCTCGGCGTGACCGCGTTCGGGAAGCTGCCGGGCCGCTCCGCCTGGTCGCTGCAAGCCGAAGCGGTGCGCCGCGCGATCGAGGACGCCGGGCTCACCAAGGCCGACGTGGACGGGCTTCTGACCGAGCCCCAGTTCACCGAGCCGCTCCTGCTGCACGGCCATGTGCTCGGGCGGATGCTCGGGCTGAAGACGGCCTACCTGTCCACGAAGTCGATCGGGGGAGCGACGGCGATCGCGCTGGTGCAGGAGGCCGCGATGGCAATCGAGGCGGGGCTGTGCTCGGTGGCCGTGTGCGTGTACGGCGAGAACGCCAAGACCGGCATGCCGATGCTGTTCGGGCGGGCGCAGATGGGCCGTGGCCAGGCCGACGAGATCGCATACGGCATGGCGGGCGGGCCGGTGATGGAGGCGCGCAGCGCCATGCGCTACAAGCAGACCTACGGCCTCACCGACGAGATGTTCGGCTCGGTCGCGATCGCCTTTCGCGAGCACGCTTCGCGCAACCCGAACGCGAGCTACCGCGACCCGCTCACGATGGAGGAGTACCTCGCGAACCGGTTCGTCGCCGAACCGTTGCGCGTGCTCGACTGCACGATCGGCGCCTCGGACGGCGCGGTCGCGGTCGTCGTGACGAGCATGGAGCGCGCGCGCGATCTCGCGAAGCGTCCGGTGTCGATCGCGGGGATGGGGCAGGGCCACAACCTGGACGGCCTGAAGGACCGCGAGCACTACACGCACTTCGCCGGCGCGCGTTCGTCGGCGACCGCCTTCGCGAAGGCCGGCGTCACGCCTGCGGACGTGGACGTCGCGCAGTTCTATGACTGCTTTACCTCGACGGTGCTCATCACGATCGAGGACTACGGGTTCTGCGCGAAGGGGGAGGCGGGCGCGTTCGCGCTCGACGGCAACCTGCGCCCCGGGGGAGCGCTGCCCAGCAACACCAGCGGCGGGATGCTCTCCGAGGCGAACGTCACCGGTTGGAACCAACTCGCCGAAGGCGTGCGCCAGGTGCGGGGCGAGTCCACGAGCCAAGTCGACGGCGCGGAGGTCTGCGTCGTCACCGGCCACGGCGGCTTCCAGGCCGCCCACGCGACCCTCGTCCTCACGCGGTCGTGAAGGCTCGACCGGGGACATTTCAAGTCCGGCCGTCATTCTGTATTTACGGTACGATGGCGTTCGATGAGTGAGCGGAAGAAGACGACCTACCACCTCGATGCCGGCATCGTGCGGGCGACGAAGGTCGCGGCCGCCCGGGAAGACAAGGCTGAATACCAGGTCGTCGAAGACGCCCTGCGCCGCTACCTGGGATTGGACCTGCTCGAGCGGATAAGGGCGAAGGCGCACATGAACGAGGAAGAAGCGATGGCGCTCACCGTTCGTGAGGTTGACGCAGTCCGCGCGAAGGAGAAGCGCGTCCGGCGCAAGGAAGGAGCACCCGGTTCGGGGACTCGTCGGTCCCGCCGGTGATCCGGGTTCTGCTCGACACGAACGTGCTGGTGGCGATGCTGAGCGCCGAGGGAGCGCCGGCCGAGATTCTTCGCGCATGGCAGCACGGCGCTTTCGAGCTGGTCGTTTCGAATCGCCTCCTGGAGGAGTTCGTCGAAGTGACCGCCAGGCCGGCCATCCGACGAGCCGGCGTCGATCCCGCAGACGCGGCGACGTTGGTCGCGCGGCTGCGAATCGACGGCGTCGCCGCTGAGGACGAACCGGATCCCCCCGTCTTTGAGGCCGATCCGAAGGACGCCTACCTCGTCGCGCTTGCCCGCGCCGCAGCTGAGATTCTCGTCACCGGCGACCGCACGCTCCGCGATTCGGACATCGGAGTTCCTGTGCTTGGCCCGCGCGAGTTTCTCGACGCACTCGGAGCGGACTGACGATTCCGTCATGCGCCCCGCTACACTGGCCCGCGTGCCGCACACGCTGACCGACCTCGTGATGGGGACCGCGCCGACGGTCGTGGACGAGACGCGCCCGTACTGGGAGGGCACGCTCGTCGAGGAGCTGCGCGTGCAGGTCTGTAACGAGTGCGGGCACGTCCAGCTTCCCGGGGGACCGTGCTGCGCGGAGTGCCTGTCGCAGGACCTCGCCTGGCGCGCCGCGAGCGGGATGGGCACGGTCTTCTCCTTCACGATCGTGCGCCATGCGTTCCATCCGAGCTTCACCGAAGCGGTTCCCTACGTCCTTGCCGACGTCGAGCTGGCGGAGGGCCCGATCATCCCGAGCAACATCACCGAGTGCGCGCCCGAGGACGTGCGCGTCGGCATGCCCGTCGAGGTTTGGTTCGACGAGGAGATCGAGGACGCGTTCCACACGAAGCTGCGCCTGCCGAAGTTCCGCCCGAGGAGCTGAGCCCATGGACTTCTCCTTCACGCCCGAGCAGGAAGCCTTCCGCGAGATGATCCGCGACTTCATCAAGCGCGAGTGCCCGCCCGACCTGGACCGCCGCCTGGACGACGAAGGCCGCTACCCGATCGAGCTGACGCCGAAGGTCGCCGAGACGGGGCTGCTCGGCCTGCCCTTCCCGGAGGAGTACGGAGGCTCCGGCGGCGGCGTGATGGAGTTCGTGATCGCGGCGGAGGAGACGGCGTACGGCTCGGCCGCAGTGGCGAGCATCTTCATCCTGCCGGCGTTCTTCGCCGGCGAGATGATCGTGATGAACGGCTCGGAGGAACAGAAGCGAGAGTGGCTTCCGAAGATCGCGCGCGGCGAGGTGCGCGGATGCTTCGGCTTGACCGAGCCGAACGCGGGCTCGGACGCGGTGCACATCGAGACGCGGGCGGCGCGCGACGGCGATCACTTCGTCATCAACGGCCAGAAGACGATGATCTCGGGCGTGGACGTCGCGACGCACATCATGCTCGCGACCAACACCTCGCCCGGCGGGGAGTACGCGGGCATGACGATCTTCATGGTCCCTGCCGACACCCCCGGGATCCGGCACCGGCGGCTCGGCAAGATCGGCAGCGAGCTGATCGGATTGTTCGAGATCTTCTTCGAGGACGTGCGTGTGCACGAATCGACGGTGATGGGCGGGCCGGAGATGGTCGACCAGGGATGGCTCCAGCTCATGAAGCAGCTCGACATGGAGCGCATCATGATCGCGGCGCAGTACTCGGCGATGGCGCGGCGCGCGACCGACGACGCGATCCGCTATGCGAAGGAGCGCTCGCAGTTCGGCAAGCCGATCATCAGCTACCAGATGATCCAGCAGATCCTTGCCGACATGACCATCGGGGCGCAGACCTCCCGGATGATGACCTACTACGCGGCGTGGCTGAAGGAGACCGGCCAGGACTGCAACGTCGCCGCGAGCCAGGCGAAGATCTACGCGACCGAAACCGCGCGCAAGGTCTGCATCGACGGCATGCAGGTGATGGGCGGCTACGGCTACCTGCGCGAGTACGACATGCAGCGGCTCGTGCGCGACTCCCTGCTCGGCCCGATCGGCGGCGGCACCAACCAAATCCAGCGCCTCATCATTGCCAAGAACCTCTGAGGTCTACGCGCAGACCCAGCGGGACGAGGGTTTCCAGCCGTTGAACGTGGCGCGGTACTGGATGTCGTAGGTGCGCATGCACCTCGCGCCGGAGGCCGGGCCGAACGAAATCGGTGGCAGCAACCCAACGTCGAAGGTGCCGGTCGTCAGCGCGTCGCGCATGGCCGCGCGCGTCAGGCCGCTCCCGGTCTGCGCCATCGCGTCCGCCAAGACCGCCAAGCCCACGTACGCGGCTTGCGTCTCGACGAAGAACGGGTCGGCTTCGGGATTGATCGCCGCGAGATCGGCGGCGTAG
Organism: Actinomycetota bacterium; assembly: GCA_036397035.1. Classification (GTDB taxonomy): domain Bacteria; phylum Actinomycetota; class AC-67; order AC-67; family AC-67; genus DASWJS01. Next base: position 62,732 of record DASWJS010000007.1, read on the forward strand.
CGACGAGCCGCCGCGCTCGCGTCGGGGAGGGGAAGCTCGAACGGGCTCCAGACGTGCATGCCGTCGCAGACACGCTGGCAGTTCGTGGCGAACGACTTCGCCAGGAGGGCCGGTCCCGCGTCGTAGCGTTGCTCGGTGGCGTTCACCGTGCCGGGGGTTCCCATCCATTCGAGCGCCGTCGGCGGCGTCATCGCCAGCGCGGTCACGTCTCCTTCGTGCTCGTGGTATTCGCCGGCCTCGGCGATGGCGCTGGATTGACCCCGAACCAGACCGCAGTAGCGCCGCTCGCACGTGCCGGCCGCGTTGAAGCCGTCGATGTTCGCCCCGGTCAGGCGCCGCACGGCGGCGTTGTACGCGCGCGCGGCCGGAACGAAGGCCGGTTCCGGCTCGCGTTCGAACACGATGCCGAACCGGCGCGCGCCGGCCTCGTACGCGTACAACGCCGCGATGCGAGCGAAGGTTTCGCCGGTGGCGCCGACGGACCATACCCACGGGTCGGATACCCGCCAGGGATAGAAGGACCCGAGCGCCTGCACGACGGGGACGTCGAGCCGGTCGATGCAGCCGGAGTCGACGGCTTGTTGAAGGCTTCCGCTGAAGGGCACGACGAGCAGCGCGAAGACGGTGCGTCCCATCGCGCAGAGGTACTCGGCTCCCCGCGTCGCGTCCGCGCCGTCGTCCATGATCTGAATATCCAGCCGTCTGCCGCAGATGCCGCCCGCTCGATTGATCCGGTGCTTCATCGCCTCCATCCCGAATCGAATCTCGCTGCCGAACGATGCGGCGTGCCCGGACAGCGGGACGGTTGCTCCGACGACGACTCGATCCTTCGTCACGCCGGTTTCCGAGCCCTTCGGCGCGCCGGCGTCGGCGCAGTCGAACAGAGCCCGTGCGTCCGTGGGTTCGGCGTCGACATCGGGTCGCTGCGCCTTCTCGTCGGCGGCCGGATCGACGGCGACCGGTTTCGGGTTGCGCGGCGTGACCGGCGCAGCCGCGCGCGGCTCGGCCGCTGGGGCCTGGGCGCCGGCCGGTGCCGGACCGGGCCCCCCGGTCTGGACGACGATGATGCTGAGAAGGGCGACGACCGAGACGGCCGCCGCGATGCCGGTCACGTTGCGCGCTCGTATGCTCATACAGGTTCCCCCGAAAGATCGTCCTACTAATAAATACGTGCTCGGCGTCCGGACGTCTCGCCCCATCGGGTTTCTTTCTTGCTCCAAACGGGGACGTCCCCCAACTGACGCCCGTGTCAGGCCGGGGCTATGCTGGCGCCAGCCCATCGGGAGGAGCCGGATGCACCACAACGTGCCGGAGGAGATCCGCGAGCTGCGCGCCGCGATCAAGCGGTTCATCGACACCGAGATCGTGCCGATCGAACGCGAGAACCACGATCTCGTCGCCTCCGGCGAGGTGAACCAGGAGTTCTTCGACCTGTGCGTCGAGGTAATGCGAAGAAGCGTGAAGGCCGGCTTCTTCGCGATGTTCATGCCTCCCGAGGTCGGGGGCCACGGGCTCGGCGAGTACGAGATGTGCCTCGTGCGCGAGGTCGTGGCGCGCGAGGGCAAGCACCTCGCGATGCTCATGCTGGGGGACCTTCCCTTCGGGCCGAACAAGATGCTCTCGACCCTTGCGAGCGAGGATCAGCGCGAGCGCTACCTGACGCCGCTCATGCGCGGCGAGACGACGACGGGGATCGCGCTGACCGAGCCGGACGCCGGAAGCGACCTGGCGGCGATCAAGACGACCGCGATCGCGACCGAGGGCGGATACCTGCTCAACGGCATGAAGCACTTCATCTCCAACGCGCCCTTCGCCGACTTCCTCCAAGTGCTCGCCCGCACCGGTGACGGGTACTCGATGTTCATCGTCGATCGAGACGCCTACGAGGTCGGCGAGGTCCAGCGCTCGATGGGCGGCGACGACATCCAGGCAGAGGTGCGCTTCGACGACGCCTTCGTGCCGGCGGAGAACTTGATCGGCGAGGAGGGCAAGGCCTTCCAGTACGCGCTGAAGTTCCTCGGCAACGAGCGCCTGACGATGGCCTCGCTGTCGATCGGGATGGCGGAGCGGGCGCTCGACCTTGCGAAGGCGTACGCGAAGGATCGCGTGACCTTCGGCAAGCCGATCTTCGAGAACCAGGCGATCCAATGGATGATCGCCGACTCCGAGACGGAGCTATATGCCGCTCGCGCCGCCTGCTACGACGCCGCGCAGCGCGCCGACGCGGGCGAGGACGTGTTCAAAGAGATCTCGATGGCTAAGCTCTACTGCACCGAGATGGTCGGGCGCGTGGTCGATCGCGCGGTGCAGATCTTCGGCGGCGCCGGCTACATGAAGGGCAACGAGGTCGAACGCCTCTACCGGCTCGCCCGCGTGCTGCGGATCGCGGGCGGATCGAGCGAAATCCAGCGCATGATCATCGCGCGATCGTCGTAGGGGCGCTCAGGCCCACGGCACGGACTCCACGCCCAGCTCGTGGGCGAGGAACGAGAACACGTCCGCCGCTTCCTCGATCAGCTTGGCGGTCGGCTTTCCCATCCCGTGGCCCGCGCGCACGTCGACGCGAAGCAAGACCGGCCGCGGCCCGCCCTGGGCCGCCTGGATGGCGGCGGCGAACTTGAACGAGTGGCTCGGCACGACGCGGTCGTCGTGGTCGGCGGTGGTCAGGATCAGCGACGGATAGGCGGTGCCGGGGCGCAGGTTGTGCAGCGGCGAGTAGGCGTAGATCGTCTTGAAGTCCTCCGGGTCGTCGGCGCTGCCGTAGTCGCTCGTCCACGCCCACCCGATGGTGAACGTGTGGAACCGCAGCATGTCGAGCACGCCGACCGCCGCGCGGGCCGCGCCGAACAGGTCGGGCCGCTGGGTGATGCAGGCGCCGACGAGCAGGCCGCCGTTGCTGCCGCCGCCGATGGCGAGCCGCGCGCTGGACGTGACGCCGCTCGCGATCAGCCACTCGCCGGCGGCGATGAAGTCGTCGAACACGTTCTGCCGGTTGTGCTTGACGCCGGCCTGGTGCCACTCCTCGCCGTACTCGCTGCCGCCGCGGATGTTGGCGACCGCGTACACGCCGCCCATCTCCAGCCACGGCACCATCGTGATCGCGAACGCGGGCGTCTGGGGCACGTTGAAGCCGCCGTAGCCGTAGAGGTAGGTGGGGTTCGATCCGTCGCGTGCCAGCCCGCGCTTGTGCGTCAGGAACATCGGCACGCGCGTGCCGTCCTTGGATTCGTAGAACACCTGCGTGGTCTCGAAAGCGTCGGGGTCGAAGGCCACCTCGGGCCGCCGGAGGCGCTCGGCGCTCCCGGACGCCACGTCGTAGCGCCAGATCTCGTTGGGCGTGGTGAACGAGGTGAAGCCGAAGTAGGTCTCGGAGTCGGTGCGCTTCCCGGCGAACCCGGTCGCGGTGCCGAGGCCCGGCAGCTCGACCTCGCGCTCGGGCGAGCCGTCGAGGTGGTGCACGCGGACCAGGGAATGCGCGTCGTGCAGGTACTGGGCGAAGAAGTGGTCCCCGACCAGCGAGACGGCCTGGAGCGCGTCGGGCTGCTCGGGAACGAGGTCGGTGACGGCGCCGTTGTCGACGGCGACCACGCGGCCGCGCGGGGCGTCCAGGTCGGTCTTGACGTAGAAGCGCTCGCCGTCGTTGCCGAGGAACAGGTATTCGGCGTCGAAGGCGTCGAAGAGCGGCTCGATCGTCGCGCCCGGCTTCGAGAGGTCCTTCACGAACAGTCCGTTCTGCGGGTCGGTGCCGCGCGCTGCGGTGACGACGAGCCAGCGCCCGTCCTCGCTCACGGCTCCGAACAAGAGCCAGTCGGGGTGGTCGGGCCGTTCGTAGACCAACTCGTCCTCTGCCTGCGGGGCGCCGAGCCGGTGGTAGTAGACCTTGTGATTGAGGTTCATGCGTTCGAGGCCGGCGTCCGCCGGCACGTCGTCGTAGCGGCTGTAGTAGAAGCCGGCGCCCTCGTGGTCCCAGGACGCGCCGGAGAACTTGGTCTTCGTGATGTGGTCCGCGAGGTGCTCGCCGCTCGCCACGTCGACGACCTTCCATTCGTTCCAGTCCGAGCCGCCCGACGCGATCGCGTAGGCCAGCAACCGTCCGTCGTCGCTGGGCGACCAGCTCGTCAGCGCGACGGTGCCGTCGGCGGACCATTCGTTCGGGTCGAGCAGCAGACGCCCGTCGGCCTTCGGGTCGGCGGTGACGTGCACGGTGAACTGGTTCTGCAAGCCCGTCTGCCGCGCGTAGAGGTAGGAGCCGTCGCCGAGCCGCTGCGGCGCCCCGTACTTGTCGTAGTCCCAGACCTGCTCGAGCCGCCGCTTCCACGCGGCCCGGTAGGGGATGCGATCGAGGTAGGCGAACGTCACCTCGTTCTGGGCGGCCACGAAGGCCGCGGTGTCCTCGGCGTCGAGGTCCTCCAGCCAGCGATAGGGATCTGCGACGAGCGTCCCGTGGTAATCGTCGACATGGTCGACCTGCTTCGTGGGCGGGTACGTGATCGGCTGCATGGCGCGCAGGCTATAGCGCGCGCGCGTCGAGCGGCGTCTCGATCACCCCGCCGCTCGATCGCTCGACGCGTGCGGTCATCGAGCCTCCTGTTGGAGCGCGCGCTTGTCCACCTTGCCGGTCGGGGTCAGCGGCAGCTCTCGCCTGACCTCGAGGACGTCCGGGATCTTGTAGTCGGCGATGCGCCCGGCGAGGAAGGCGCGAATCGCGACTTCGTCGAGCGGCTCGTCGCAGACGACGATCGCCTTGCCGCGCTCGCCGAGCACGTCGTCGGGGATGCCGAAGACGGCGGCGAGCCCGATGGAGGGGTGCTCCGCGAGTGCCGCCTCCACCTCGACGGGGTAGACGTTGTAGCCGCCGCGGATGTACATCTCCTTGGCCCGCCCGACGAGCTGGAGGCGACCGTCGGCTCGCACGCGGCCGAGGTCGCCGGTGTGGAACCAGCCGTGCTCGTCCAAGCCGTCGCCTCGCCCCGGCCAGTAGCCGCGCATCATGGCCAGCGAGCGGGCGAGCACCTCTCCCACGCCGTCGTCGCCGACCCCGAGCAGTTGCACGTCGACCTCTGGGAGCGGACGTCCTACGGTGTGCGCGACGACCTCGTCGGGGTCGTCGGGCGCCGTGGCCGTGCACACCGCCAGCTCGGTGCAGGAGTAGCGGACGGTCACTGGCACGCCGAACGCTCGCCGCACGCGGCCGGCGAGCGCCGGCGTGACCGGCGCGCCGCCGATGGTGATGCGCGCGATGCTCGACAGGTCGGTCTGCTCGAGCGCCGGATCCATCAGCATCAGCTCGAGCTGGGCCGGCACGCCCCCGAAGGTGGTCAGCCGGTGTTGGGCGATGGCGGCGAGCGCGGCGGCTGCGGTCCATCGATCCATCAGGACGGCCGTCGTACGGCGCTCGATGAATGCTTCGATCTTGGTCATGAAGTGCATGTGCTGCATCGGGATCGCCTGGAGCACGCGCGGGTGATCGAGCGGCTCCGCGGCGGCCTCGATGCGCCGGACGGCCTCGAGCGCGCCCGCGGTGAACGTCGCGCCTTTGGGGCTCCCGGTGCTTCCGCTCGTGTACACGATCGCGACGGGCGCGTCCGGGTCGCTCGTCGCGGCGGGCGGGGCGGCGCCCGGCCGCATGAGCTGCTCGGGTGTGAGCAGGATCCCCGGCGAAGGCGCGTCGGCGTCGTCGGTGACCAGGGCGCGCGCGCGGGAGTGCTCGAGAACGGCGCTCTTTTCGCGCGGCGACAGGCGGGGGTTGATGCCCGCGGTGACCGCGCCGATCTTGGCGGCGCCCGCGTACGCGATCGGGTAGGCGATCCCGGGCGCGACGAGGATCGCGACCACGTCGCCGGCTCGAACGCCTTCGGCGGCGAGCGAATATGCGGCCCGGTCGGACAGCCAGTCCCATTCTCCGTATGTAAGCCGCCGGTCGCCGTCGATGAATGAAACGGCGTCGGGCTCGGTCACGGCGACGTGCCGCAAACGTTCGTCGATCAATCCACGCTCTCCTCTTGTGTCCGGAGTGTACGGGTTCGCGACGCGAGTTCTGGACTCCGGACCCCTTGACTCGTCAAGAGCCTCGGCTATGGTGCCGAAGAACGTTGAAGCCGGGTCCGGTTTGTGCTCGGCTGTAGCGACGGTAAGCCAGCAAACGGGGCCAGCGGGATCAATACGTGACAAGTCGCATCAAGTTCAAGCGCGTCCCCATCGTCATCGGTGCGGTCGTGGCCTCCGTGACCTTCGGTCTGTGGACGGCCTTCGCCGCCGTGGCGGGAACCGCGACCCTGGACAAGACGCGCTATCACGCCGGCGAGCACCCCGTTCCGACCGTGACGGACGCCGACCTCAACAGCGACCCGGGCGCGCTGGACACGGTCTCTGTGAACCTCAAGAGCACGACCGACGCTTCGGGGATCGGCGTCGTCCTGCGCGAGAGCGGCAATAACACCGGCGTGTTCAACACGCCGGTGCCCGCGATCAACTTCACGACCGGCGCTTCGAACGACGCCACCAACACGCTCCAGGTCTCGGCCGGCGACACCGTCACGCTCACCTACACCGACGCCGCTCCCGCGGGCGACCGGACCGCGACGGCGACGATGTACGTCGACACCGGTGCGGCCGATCTCGACCAGGATTCCTACGCGCTCGACGACACCGCGACCCTGACCGTCACCGACGTCGATCTGAACCTCAACCCCGCGTTGGCCGAGAGCGTCGCGGTCAACCTCGCCTCCACGTCCGACGCGACCGGGATCACCGTCAACCTCGTAGAGACCGGCCCGAACACGGCGACGTTCACCGACACCGCCACGTTCAGCATCGTGGCGTCCAACGACGGCAACGACGTGCTGCTGGTGGCCGTCGGGGACACGGTCACGCTGACGTTCGCCGAGCGGCTGTTCGACGGGACGCAGGCCGGCCGGACGGACGTCGCCCTCATCGCCGATCGCGGCGAGCCGACCTTCAACGCCGAGCGCTACGACGTGACCGACACCGCGACCCTTCAGGTGGCAGACGGCGACGCCGACACCAGCGCGCTTCCCGACACGCTCGACGTCGCCCTGTTCTCCGCCACCGATGGGACCGGGATCATGGTGACGCTCACCGAGACCGGCCTGACGACCGGCGAGTTCAGCGGCTCGGCGACGTTCACGACCGGCGCGTCGAACGACGCCACCAACACGCTCCAGGTGGCGGCCGGCGACATCGTGACGCTGTCCTACGACGACGATGCGCCGGTGGAAACCGTCACGGCGACCGCGCGGATGTTCGCGGACACGGCGACGGCTGCCTTCGACAAGACGCGGTTCCGCGTCTTCGAGACCGCGACCCTTACGGTCGTGGACGCGGATGCCAACCTCGACTCGCAGCTCCAGGAGGGGCTGTCCGTGTCGGTGACCTCGACGACCGACGGCTCCGGCATCTCGGTCGACCTGTCCGAGACGGGGAATGCCACCGGGATCTTCACCGGGACCATGACGTTCAGCGCCACGCTGACGGTCGACCTGCTCGACCAGCTCGAGGCCGCGCAAGGCGATACGGTCACGGTGTCCTACGCGGAGCCCGTCTTCGCCGGCGGCACCAGCGCAACGACCGACACCGCGACGATGTTCGTGGACTCGGCGACCGCCATGCTGGACGCGGCGGGCTATGCGGTCGACGACATCGTCGGGTTCTCGATCGCCGACGTCGACCGCGACCTGGACCCGGCGGCCGCCGACTCCTTCTCGGTCAACCTGCGCAGCGACGTCGACGTCGTCGGCATCAACGTCGACGTCACCGAGACGGGCAACGCGACCGGCATCTTCGAAGGAGACGCGACGCTGAAGTCGACCGGGACCTCGGACGACGCGGGCGACGTCCTGCGGGTCGACCCGGGCGGCGTCGTCACGCTCACCTACAACGAGCCCGTCTACGCCTCCAACACGACGACGGCGCGTACCGACACCGCCGACGTGTTCAGCAACGGGACGCTCGCGCTCGACGCCCAGCTCTATTCATTGCCGGACACGGCCACGTTCACGGTGACCGATCCCGACCTCGACACCTCGGGCACGCCCGACACGGTCGACGTGCACTTCGAGTCGACGACCGATCCCGGCAGCATCGACGTGACGCTGACCGAGACCGGCAACGCGACCGGCGTCTTCACCGGGACTGCGACGTTCACCGATACCGGCCCGTCCGACGACGTGAACGACGTGCTCCACATCGCCTCCGGCGACACGGTGACGGCGACCTACGCGGAGACGACGACGTTCTCCGGCACGGACGCCGACCGCGTGGCGACCGCGGGGATCGTCGTCGACGACGGGACCGCGTCGCTGGACGAGCGCCGCTACCGGCTGCTCCAGACCGCGACGCTCACGGTGGAGGACTCGGACGAGAACCTCTCGGCGACGACCCCGGACGTGGTGACGGCGACGCTGGACTCGACGACCGATCCCACCGGGATCTCGGTCGACCTCACCGAGACCGGCAACGCGACCGGCGTCTTCACCGGGACCGCGACATTCACCACGGCCGCCTCCAACGACAACACCGACCTGCTGTCGGTGGCGCAAGGGGACACGATCACGCTCACGTACCTGGAGAAGGTGTTCGCCGGGGGCACGGCCGAACGAACCGACACGGCGAAGATGTACACCAACGACGCCACCGCGGCGCTCGACGCGACCGTCTACTCCTTGGACGGGACCGCGACGATTACGGTGACCGACGGGGACCGGAACCTGGACGTCGACGTGGCGGAGACGGTCACCGTGACCCTGACGTCGACCTCGGACGGCACCGGCATCTCGGTCGTCCTGACCGAGACCGGCGTCAGCACGGGCATCTTCAGCGGCGCCGCCACCTTCAGCGACACGGCGTCCGACGACACGGCGGACGTCCTCCGGGTCGCCGCCGGCGGCACGATCACGCTGACCTATGCCGAGCCTGCCTTTGCGGGCGGCACGACCAACCGGACCGACACCGCGACGATGGCCGTCAACGGGACCGCGAGCCTTACTGCGGAGCATTACGCCCTGGCCGACACGGCGACGTTGCGGGTCACCGACGCGGATCTCAACACGAGCACCGTGTCCACCCAGACGGTCGACGTGAACTTCGCGTCCACGAGCGATCCCGTGGGGATCACGGTTACGCTGACCGAGGCATCCGTCAACTCGTCGCAGTTCGACGGGAGCGCCACGTTCAACATTGTCGCCTCCGACGACGGGACCGACTCGCTGCTCGTCGCCGCCGGCGACACGGTCACGATCACCTACGCGGAGACGACCACGTTCGACGGCCCGGACGCCGACCGGACCGACACCGCGACGATGTTCGCGAACACGGCGACGGCGGACCTCGACGAGTCGCGCTACTCGGTCGCCTCGACACCCGTCCTGACCGTCGCCGACGCCGACCGCAACGTGAGCCCGACGGTCCAGGAGACCTTCTCGGTCAACCTGAAGTCCACGTCGGACGCCGCCGGCATCTCGGTGACCCTGACCGAGACCGGGGTGAACACCGGACTGTTCAGCGGCGGCGCCACGTTCAACACGACCGCATCCAACGACGTGACCGACTCCCTGCTGGTCGGGACGGCGGACCTCGTCACGCTCACCTACGCCGAGCCGCTCTTCGCGGGCGGGACCGCGGACCGGACCGACATCGCGACGATGAACGTGAACGGGTCGGCGTCGCTCGACGACACCGTCTACTCGGTCAGCGACACCGTAACGATGACGGTTTCCGACGCCGACGAGAACCAGACCGGCGGGGTGGAGTCGGTGGACGTGACGCTTTCCAGCGACACCGATCCGGGCACGATCAACGTGACGCTGATGGAGACCGGGGGCAGCACGGGGACCTTCACGGGCACGGCGACGCTGACGACCGGGCCGAGCGACGACGACAACGACATCCTGCAGGTGTCCTCGGGCGACACGATCACGCTTGCCTACGCCGAGACGACGACGTTCAGCGGGACGCCGGCGAACCGGACCGACACCGCGCGAATGGTGGCCGACGCCTCGGTCTTCTTCGACCAGCCGACCTACGCCGCAGTCGACACCGCGACGCTGACCGTCGACGACCCGGACGAGAACACCGATGCGGGCAGCGCCCAGAGCGTCGCCGTCGAGCTGATCTCCGACAGCGACGGGACGGGCATCAACGTGACGTTGACGGAGTCCGGCAACGACACCGGCGTCTTCGAAGGGACGGCGACGTTCACCGCGGGCGCCTCGGACGACGGCAACGACATCTTGAAGGCGGCCTCGGGCGACCTGCTTACCCTGTCCTTCGACGAGACGACCACCTTCGACGGCACGCCGGCGACGCGGACCGCGAACGCGAAGATGAACACCGACGGAACGGTGTCGCTCGACGCGGAGTTCTACCAGCTCGACACGCCCGCGACGGCGACCGTCGTCGACCCGGACCTGAACCTGGACGCCGGCGCCGCCGAGACCGTCGACGTCGGCTTCATCTCCTCGACCGACGGCGCCGGGATCACGTTCACGCTCACCGAGACCGGCGCCGACACCGGCACCTTCGTCGGCTCGGCCGGGTTCGTCGACGGTCCCTCAGACGACGGCGCGGACCTGCTTGCCGTGTCGCAGGGCGACGGCGTCCTGGTGAGCTACGAGGAGACGACGACGTTCGACGGCACGCCGGACACGCTCGTGGACCTTGCGTCGATGCGCCGGAACGGGTCCGCGGCCTTCAACGTGCAGCGGTTCGCGCTGTCGGACGCCGCGACGCTGACCGTCGCCGACGAGGACATCGACACCGACGGCGGCTCGATGCAGGACCTCGACGTGACCGTCGTCAGCGGGTCGGACCCCGTGGGGATCGGCGTCACCCTCGTCGAGACGGGGAACAACACCGGCATCTTCTCTGGGACGATCACGTTCACGACGGGAGCGAGCGACGACGGGACGGACACGCTCGAAGTCAGCGGCGGCGACGCGCTCGGTTTCGACTACCTGGAGACCACGACGTTCGACGGCCCCGACGCGACGCGGACCGGTGAGGCGTCGATGTACTCCGACGACGCAACGGTGTTCTTCGAACGCGCGCACTACGCGGTCGACGAAACCGCCACGCTGTCGGTCGCCGACACCGACGCGAACCTCGACCCCGGCGTTGCGGAGACGGTCGACGTCGCCGTGACGTCGACCTCGGACGGCACCGGCATCTCCGCCACGCTGACCGAGACCGGCGCCGACACGGGCCTGTTCGCGGGACCCATCGACTTCAGCGAGAACGCGAGCGACGACGGCGCGGACGTGATCCGCGCCGACTCCGGCGACACCGTCACGGCCTCCTACACCGAAGCCCTCTTCGCCGGCGGGAACGCGGATCGCACGGGCACGACGACGATGAACCTCGACGGCGCCACCGCGACCTTCGACCAGACGTCCTACGCGATGCCCGACACCGCGACGCTAACCGTCACCGACGTCGACGGCGACGCCGACCCGGCGACGGCGGACGCCGTGTCGGTCGCGCTCGTGTCGAGCACCGACGGGACCGGCATCACGGTCGAGCTGACCGAGACCGGCGCCTCGACCGGCGCGTTCACCGGCGCCGCGACCTTCTCCACCGACCCGAGCGACGACGTGAACGACGTGCTGCAGGTGGCGGGCGGGGACGACCTGACGCTCACCTACGCCGAGCACCTGTACGACGGAACCGACGCCGATCGGACCGACACCGCGACGGTCAACGTGGACGGGACGATCGACTTGAACGCGGACGTCTTCGGGCTGGACGACACCGTCGGGATCGTCGTGACCGACGCCGACCTCAACACCGACGGCGGCACCCAGCAGACCGTGGACGTCGAGCTTGCCTCCACGACGGACTCCGGGACGATCAGCGTGCAGCTCACCGAGACCGGGAACGACACGGGCGTCTTCACGGGCACCGCGACGCTCACGACCGGTCCGACCGACGACGACGCCGACGCGCTCCAGGTGTCCGAGGGCGACACCCTCACCGCCACCTACGCCGAGACGACGACCGAGGACGGCACCCCGGCCGACCGGACCGATACCGCGTCGGTCGGCACCAACGGCACGGTCGCCCTGGACGCGACCCGGTACGCGCTGGCGGACACCGCGACGATCGCGGTCGCAGACCCGGACCTGGACACCGACGCCGGCTCCGCTCAGTCCGTCGTGGTCGCCCTGACGTCCACGACCGACGGCACAGGGATCTCGGTGACGCTGGACGAGACGGCGGTCGACTCCGGAGTCTTCGAGGCGACGGCGACCTTCACGACCGGCGCGAGCGACGACGGCGCCGACGTCCTCGGCGTGGCCGCCGGCGACGACGTGACCGCCACGTACGGCGAGACCACCACGTTCGAGGGACCGGGCGCGGACCGGACCGACGGCGCGACCATGCTCGTCGACACGGCGACCGCGACGCTCGACGCCGCCGCGTACGGCGTCGGGAGCGTGCCGGCGATGACGGTCGTGGACGTGGACGCAAACGCCGACCCCTCGGCGGAAGACACCGTGAGCGTCGAGCTTTCCTCGACGAGCGACCCCGGCACGATCAACGTGCAGCTCGCCGAGACCGGGAACGACACCGGGACCTTCACCGGGACCGCGACGTTCAGCACCGGCGCGTCCGACGACGCGAACGACGTCTTACAGATCGCGCCGGGCGACGAGGTGACGCTCCGCTACGTCGAGTCGCTGTTCGCCGGCGGAACCGCCGATCGCACCGACACGGCCGCGATCGGGTTCAACGGCGTCGTCGCCCTGGACGCGGCTCGCTACGCGACGACCTCGCCGGTCGCGATCACGGTCGTCGACCCGGACGAGAACGGCGACGCGGGGACTGCCGAGTCCGTCGCCGTGACGCTCGACTCGACCACCGACGCGACCGGCATCGAGGTGACCCTGACCGAATCCGGCGTGGACACCGGCGTCTTCGAGGGCTCGGCGACCCTGACCGAGGGTGCGTCGGACGACGGCGGCGACCTGCTCTCGGTCGCCGCGGGAGACACCGTCACGGCGACGTTCGCCGATTCGCCCACCTTCGACGGTCCCGACGCCGATCGCACCGACTCCGCCGGCGTCGATCCCACGCTGACGAGCGCCTCTCCCGACGACCGCGGCCGCGGCGCGACGGACCAGGACGTCACGCTGGCCGGGACCGGCCTCAACGCCGGGGCCGGCGTGGCCTTCTCGGGCGGCGGCATCACCGTGGACTCGGTCGACGTAACCGGCTCGACCTCCGCCGTGGTCACCATCGACATCGCCGAGAACGCCGACCCGTCGGCGCGGGACGTGACCCTGACCAACACCAACGGCGGCCTCGCGGTCTGCGCGGCCTGCTTCACCGTCAACAACACGCTCGAGACGCTGAGCGTCAGTCCGGGCGCTCTCGCCCAGGGCGTGCAGGACGTGCTCGTCACCGTGACCGGCGCCGGGTTCGACGCCGGGTCCCAGGTGTCGTTCGGCGGAGGCGAGGTGACCGTGGACTCGACGACGTTCGTCAACGCGACGACGCTGCGGGCCGTGATCGACGTGGCGCCCGGCGCGACGGTGGGCGACGTCGACGTGAAGGTCACCAAGACCGACGCGGGCGCGAACACGTGCGCCGGGTGCTTCACGATCCGCGCGGCGCCGGTGGAGATGGACTTCAACGGCGACGGTTTCACCGACCTCGCCTCGGGCGTGCCGGGCGATGCCTTCGGCGCGGGCGGCGTGAGCGTGCTGTACGGGAGCGCGGCGGGCGTCACGGCGGCGGGCGACCAGGTCTGGACGCAGGGTTCGAGCGGCGTCCCGGGCGGGCCGAGGGCCGGCGACGGGTTCGGGGCCGCGCTGGCCGGCGGCGACTTCGACGGCGACGGGTACGGCGACCTGGCGATCGGCGTCCCCGGCGAAAAGGTGAGCGGCAAGGACGGAGCCGGCGCGGTCAACGTGCTCTACGGCTCGGCGGCCGGGCTGACCGCAGGCGGGAGCCAGCTCTGGACGCAGCAATCCGGGGGCGTGAAGGGCTCGGCGGCTAAGAACGAAAACTTCGGCGCGGCCCTCGCCGCGGGCGACTTCGACGGCGACGGCTTCCTCGACCTCGCTATCGGGGCACCCGGCGACGGCGCCGCGCGCGGTGCGGTCCACGTCCTGTACGGGTGGAAGGACGGGCTTCGCAGCACGAATGACGACTACTGGCGCCAAGGGAGGAATGGCATCGCCGGCGGACGCGAGCGCGGCGACCGATTCGGCTCGGCCCTCGCCGCCGGCGACTTCGACGGCGACGGCTTCTTCGACCTCGCCGCTGGCGCGCCGAACGAGGACGTGGGTGGGCGCAGGGACATGGGCGCGTTCAACGTGATCCCGGGGTCTTCCGGTGGGCTCACGGGGTCGGGCGACAAGTTCTTCCACCGCCGGCAGGGCGGCGTCGCCGGCGCCGGAGTCGCGGGCGACCGGTTCGGGTTCTCGCTCGCCGCGGGCGACTTCGACGGCAACGGCCGGGACGACGTGGCCGCGGGCGTGCCCGGCGCCGGGACGGGCGGCGAGGTCAACGTCTTCTACGGGACCGGGAGCGGTCTCTCCCGGTCGGGGGACCAGCGCTGGCACCAGAACCGGGGCGGCATCGCGGAGTCGCGCGAGCGCGACGACTTGTTCGGGTTCTCGCTCGCCGCGGGCGACTTCGACGGCGACGGCTCGGCCGACCTTGCGATCGGCGTGCCGGGCGAGTCCATCGGCTCGAAGTCCGCGGCGGGAGGCGTCCACGTGCTCTTCGGCGGTGGGAAGCTCGCCGCCGCCGGCAGCCAGTTCTGGTCGCAGCAGTCGGCCGGCGTCCGCGACCGCAGCGAGCGGGGCGACCTGTTCGGCTTCGCGCTCGCCGCGCGCGACTTCGACGGCGACGGCTCGGCCGACCTTGCGATCGGCGTGCCGGGCGAGTCGCACTCGTCGACGTCGAGCGCCGGCCAGGTCCAGGTCTTCTACGGCGGCGCGGGCGGACCCACCGCAGCGGGCGACCAGCTTTGGCGGCAAGGCGCGAGCGGCGTCCTCGGCGCGGCAGGCCCCTCCGACGGCATGGGCGCCGCGCTCTAGACTCCCCGCGCCTCCTACAGGTTGAACACGCGCGTGGCGTTGCCGGCGCAGATCGCGTAGCGCTCGTCGTCGGGGATGTCGCCCATCTGCTCCTTGATCACCCGCTGCGTGTCGGGCCAGGACGAATCGGTGTGCGGGTAGTCCGTCCCGAGCATGATGTTCTCGATCCCGATCAGGTGCCGCGCCTCGACCCCGGCCTTGTCGGAGATGAAGTTGGCGAAGATCGAGCGCCGGAACAGCTCCGAGGGCGCGGTGTGGATCGACGAGCGCGTCCAGAACTGGTGCTTGCGGTGCGTGTAGTCGATGCGCTCGATGAAGTAGGGGAGCCAGCCGATGCCCGACTCGGCGCTGATGAACTTCAGCGCCGGATAGCGCTCGAGGATGCCGCTGAAGATGAGCGTGGCGCAGGTCGCCATGTTGGTCGAGGGCGCCAGGCACACGAAGATCTCGCTGCCGACGCCCATGTTGGCCAGCGCGCTGGTGTCGTTGCGCCCGCTGACGATGTGGATCTCCGCCGGAAGGCCCGTGTCGCTCATCGCTTCCCACACCGGGTTCCAGGAATCCTTCGGGTAATGGTCCACGCCGGGGATCCCCCCGGGAGTCGACGGCAGCGAGATGCAGCGAAGCCCTCGCTCGGCGACGCGGCGGACTTCGGCGCCGGACGCTTCGCCGTCCCACAGCGGCAGGATCGCCGCGCCGAAGAGGCGCTCGGGGTCGGGCGCGTTCCAGACCTCGACGAGCCAGTCGTTGTAGGCGCGGATCAGCGCGAGCGCGTAGTCCCTGTCCTCCAGCGCGACGAACTTGTCGCCGGCCAGGCCCGGCAGCGTCGGGAAGCACACGTGCGCGTCGACGCCGTCGGCGTCCATGTCCTTCAGCCGCTCGGCCGAGTCGTAACAGCCGGGCCGCATCGCGTCCATGGTCTTCGACTTCGGAGAGAACTCTTCCACCTTCTGTCCGGCGGCCGTCGACAGGCCGCTCATCTCGATCGGCTGCTCGATGCCGGGGATGTGCCACGCGGCGATCTCGTCGGTGGATTCGAACCACGGGGTCCGGTCGGCGAAGGCGGCGGGCAGCCGCCCGCCGAACAGGTCCCCTGATTCGATGATGTGGTCGTCGGTCGAGATGACGGTGTACTCGCGGGTCATCGTTCGAGCCTCCTGGGTCGCAGGTCCGCGTCATCTTATGCACGGCGCCCGGCTCGATGACGAAGCCGTCAGGTCCGGCGCTCGTCCGGCCACGCGATAAGGTGCGGCGATGGCGCGTCCCTTCCTGATCGCCGGGTCGCCGCGGTCTCGCGGCTCGACCGCCGAGGTCGTGAACCCCCTGGACGGCAGCGTCGTCGACACGGTTGCGATCCCCAACGACGACGACGTCGAGGACGCGGTCGCCGCCGCGTCGGCGACGTTCGACGAGGCTCGCAGGCTTCCTGCGCACGTCCGGCTGAACGCGCTCACCGAAGTCTCGGAAGCGCTCGCGGCTCGTTCCGCCGAGCTTGCCGAGACGATCGCGCGCGAAGGGGGCAAGCCCCTGAAGTGGGCGCGCAGCGAGGCCCAGCGCGCGGTGTCCACGTTCCGTATCGCCGCCGAGGAGACCCGGCGGCTGGGCGGGGAGGTGCAGCGGCTGGACACCGAGGACGGGCTCGGCTCGCGGCTCGGCATCGTGCGCCGATTCCCGGTCGGGCCGGTGCTCGGGATCACCCCGTTCAACTTCCCGCTGAACCTGGTCGCACACAAGGTCGCGCCGGCGATCGCGGCGGGCGCGCCGATCGTGGTCAAGCCGGCGCCGGCGACGCCCCTGTCGGCGCTTGCCCTGGGCGAGATCGTCGCGAGCACCGCGCTGCCGGCCGGGATGATCTCCGTGCTGCCGGTGCCCGAGCCCGAGCGCGCGCAGCGACTCGTGCAGGACGAGCGCTTCGCGGTGCTGTCCTTCACCGGCTCCGCGCCGGTCGGCTGGCGGCTGAAGGAGCTGGTGCCCCGCAAGAAGGTGATCCTGGAGCTGGGCGGCAACGCGGGCGTCATCGTCCACGACGATGCGGACCTGGACCACGCCGCCGCGCGCGTCGCGATGGGGGGCTACTACCAGGCCGGGCAGAGCTGCATCTCGACCCAGCGCGTCCTGGTCCAGTCGCGCGTCTACGACGCGTTCTGCGAGCGGCTCGTGAAGGAGGTCGCGAACCTCAAGGTCGGCGACACGATGGACCCGGCCACCGACGTGGGGCCGCTGATCAACGTGGCCGCGCTCGACCGGGTCGAGGCATGGGTGCAGGAGGCGATCGACGGCGGCGCGCGCGCGCTGTGCGGCGGCCGTCGCGAGGACCCCTTCTATGTGCCGACCGTCCTGGCCGACACGACGCCGGCGATGAAGGTGTGCGCCGAGGAGGTCTTCGGGCCCGTGGTGGCCGTCAGCCGCTACGAGACGTTCGATGAGGCGATCGCGACGGTGAACTTCTCGCCCTACGGCTTGCAGGCCGGTGTGTTCACTCGGGACGTCGATCGCGTGTTCCTGGCGCACCGCGACCTGGAGGTCGGCGCCGTCATCGCGAACGACCAGAGCGCCTACCGCGCCGACCAGATGCCCTACGGCGGGACGAAGGACTCCGGGGTCGGACGCGAGGGCCTTCGCTACGCGATCGAGGAGATGACCGAGCCGCGCCTGCTGGTGATTTCGAAGGTGCCGCTCTAGATGGACTTCGACCTCTCCGCCGAGGATCTCGCCTTCCGCGACGAGCTGCGCGCCTGGCTGGCGTCGCACGCTCCGCCCGAGATCGACGTCGCGAGCGACTTCCGCGAGGGCGAGGCGTTGCGCGACTGGCAGCGCACGCTCGCGGCCGATCGCTGGGTCGGCATCCACTGGCCGGCCGAGTACGGCGGCCGGGGCGCCTCGCTCGTCCAGGTGGCGATCTACAACGAGGAGATGGCGCGCGCTCGCGCGCCGCAGATCCTCGGCCGCGCCGGCGTGAACCTGGTCGGTCCCACCCTGATGGCGCACGGCACGCCCGAGCAGCGCGAGCGCTGGCTCGCGAAGATCCTCAGCGCCGAGCACATCTGGTGCCAGTTCTTCTCCGAGCCGGGGGCGGGCAGCGACCTCGCGGGGCTCTCCACGCGCGCGGTCCGCGACGGCGACGTCTTCCGCGTCACCGGCCAGAAGGTGTGGTCTTCCTACGCGAAGTTCGCCGACTTCGGGATCGCGCTCGTGCGGACCGATCCCGAAGCGCCCAAGCACAAGGGCATCTCGATGCTCGCCGTCCCGATGGACGCGCCGGGGATCGACGTGCGGCCCTTGCGCCAGATCACCGGCGAGAGCGAGTTCAACGAGGTGTTCTTCGACGACGTGCCGGTGCCGGCCGGGCACCTCATCGGGACCGAGAACGACGGCTGGCGCGTCGCGGGCACGACGCTTGCCAACGAGCGCGGCACGTCCTTCGTCTGGAAGGAGCAGGTGCTCCATGAGGTCGCGCGCGACCTGTTGCTGCGCCGCGCGATCGACTCGGGGCGCTTCGAGGACCCGCTCGTTCGGCAGAAGGTCGCGCAGTCCTTCATCGACGTCGAGCTGTTCCGCCTCCACAACGCCCGCACGCTGACGCGCCTGGCGAAGGGCGAGCAGATCGGGCCCGAATCCTCGATCGTGAAGCTGTTCTGGTCGGAGATGAGCCAGCACATGGCGCTCGCCGCGGAAGAGATCCTCGGGCTCGACGCGCTCGTGCCGGCCGAGGACCCGAAGGCCGTCGACGGCGGGCGCTGGGCGCGCGCGCTGCTGTGGTCGCGCGCCGCCTCGATCGCCGGCGGCTCCAGCGAGATCCAGCGCTCGATCATCGGCGAGCGCATCCTCGGCCTCCCGCGCGAGCCACGGTAGGCTCGCGGGCGATGGGCTATCAGACGATCCTGACCGAGCGGCGCGGCGCCGTCGCGCTCGTCACGATGAACAGGCCCGAGGTGCGCAACGCGCAGAACACGCAGCTTCTCGACGAGCTGGACGAGGCGATGCGCGGGCTCGACCGCGACGAGGAGGTGCGCGCGATCGTGCTGGCCGGCGCCGGGCCGCACTTCTCCTCGGGCCACGACCTGAAGGCCTACGTGGGCGAGGCGCCCGCCGATCACTGGCACGACAAGCGCGCCACGCCCGAGGGCAAGTTCGACCACGAGCGCACGCAGTACTTCGACAAGTGCATGGCCCTGCGCGACCTGCGCACGCCGACGATCGCCATGGTGCAGGGGAACTGCGTCGCGGCGGGGTGGATGGTCGCGGCGATGTGCGACCTGATCGTCGCCGCCGACGACGCGGTCTTCCGCAACCCGGTCGGGCTGATGACCGCGGCAGGCGTCGAGGTCCTCGCCGAGATCGAGCTGGGCCCGCGCAAGGCCAAGGAGCTGCTGTGGACGGGCGACGAGCTGCCGGCCGCGGAGGCCGCGCGGCTCGGGCTCGTCAACCGCGTGGTGCCGCGCGCGGCGCTTGAAAGCGAGACGATGGCGCTGGCCGAGCGGATCGCGTCGCTGCCCGCGATCACCGCGCAGAACGTCAAGCGCTCGGTCAACCACGCCCAGGACCTCGCCGGCTATCGATCGGCGCTGGAGTACCACTTCATGGTCCACCAGTTCCAGCACAACACGAAGGCGTCGCTGGACGCGCTGGCCGCCCGGAAGCAGAAGCGGTCGATGAAGGCCGTCTTCGAGGAGCGCGACCGAACCTAGGCCGGCCATTCGGCGCCGCGGGCCGAGTCGCCCGCTACTCGTCGTTGTCGCGGGGGTCGCCGGCCGCCACGTCCGCGACCGCGACGTCGGCCCACGGCCTGCCCTCCAGCACCATCGACGATCCCGTCGCGACGACGAGCGGCTTGCCGTCGGCGTTGGCGACCTGGGCGCGCGTCACCGCGAGCGTGCGGCCGCGGTGAACGACCTCGCCCGACACGGTGATGTCCCGTCCGTCGCAAATGCCGGGCCGAAGGAAGTGGAGCGTGATGTCGAGCGTCGCGCAGGAGCTTGCCGCCGGCAGGGTCGTGGTGACGGCGCTCGTCATCGCCATGTCCGCGAGGAACGCCAGCACGCCGCCGTAGACCGTGCGCGCGGGACTCGCGAGCCATTCGGTCGCCCGCAGCGCCGCGCTCACCGTCCCCTCCCGGACGTCGGTGAGCCCGATCCCGAACAGCACGGCGAACGGTGGAGGCGGGATCGTGCCGTGCAGGCCGGCGGTCATCAGCTCCAGGCCCGGCTTCGTGCGACACAGCTCCAGCAGGTCCGGGTCGACGAGCGCCGGGGGGATCGGCCGCGCCCACGGGTCGGGCGTGTCGAAGACCGGGTCCTCGATCGGAGCGGGCTCCGGCGGGACCACGCCCTCCTGCGGCGGCAGCGCGAGGATGAAGTATCGCGAGGTGCTGTGCGCGAGCAGGCGCCCCTCGGCGTCGTTCACCGTCGCTTCGGCCAGGCCCTGGCTTCGCCCGAGGCCGATCAGGCTCGCGCGCGAGGTGAGCTTGGCGCTGGCCACCGTCGCCGGCCGCAGGAAGCTGAGGGACAGCTCCGAGGTCGTGACGACGTGCCACGGCTGGATCTCGCTGAGGATGGCGCCGCCGAGCGGGGCGTCGGCCACGAGCGCGGCGGTCGCCCCGAAGAACACGCCGGCGCTCGTCTGGAGCCACGGGCTCGCCGGCATCTCGAAGGTGGACGTGCCCGGTCCCGCGTCGACCGGCACCAGGCCGAACAGGTGGTGGATCGGCGGCCGCGGAATGACCGCCTTCGACGGCGTTCCCATGCGCGCCGTCCCCGGAAGCGCGACGACCGCGGGGTCGGGATACGAGCCGCGCACCGGCTCGTGGGTCATCGGCGCGAAGGTTTCCATCGGTCCGGGCAGGATAGTCGCGTCTTGACCGGCTCGGGATCGACCGGAGAGACTGCGCGCGTGAGCGACCAGCCCGATCTCCTCGCGGCCAACCTCGGCGCGGATCGCAACCCCTACGCCGCCTACCACGAGTCGCGCCGCGCGCACGCGGTGCACGCGACCGAGCACCTCGGCGCGCACGTCACGATGGTCTACGCCTACGGCGAGGCCGACGAGGTCTTGAAGGACGAGGGCCGGTTCAGCGCGCGCATCAACGGCAGGTGGATGCGGCCGCTGCTCGGGCGGACGATCCTCGAGATGGACGGCGCCGAGCACCACAAGCACCGACGCCTGATCGGTCACGCCTTCCGCCCGCGCGTCGTGCAGCGCTGGGACGCCGAGCTGATCGTGCCGACGGCGCACGACCTGATCGACCGCTTCGCCGCGCGCGGCGAGGCCGAGCTGGTGCGCGAGTTCACCTGGCAGCTTCCCGTGCGCGTGTTCGCCAAGGTGCTCGGCGTGCCGGAGATCGACCTCGGGCGCTGGCAGGGCTGGGCGGTGGACCTCGAGCGCGCGGCCCTCGACTGGAAGCGCGGCGTCGCCGCGGCGAAGGAAGTGGAGGCGTACTTCGCGCCGGTGCTCGAGCGGCGCCGCGCGTCGCCCGAGGAGGACCTGCTCTCCGACCTCGTCACGGCCGAGCTGGAGGGCGAGCGGCTGCCCGACGAGGTCATCTTCGGCTTCATCCGCTTGCTGATTCCCGCGGGCGCGGCGACGACCTACCGGCTGCTCGGCTCGACGCTGCTCGCGCTGCTGACCGACCGCGAGCTTCTTGCGGCCGTGCGGGAGGCGCCGTCGCGGATCCCCGCGGCGATCGAGGAGTCGCTGCGCTGGGAGGCGCCCGTGCAGTTCGCCGCGCGCGAGTCGAACGAGGACACCGAGCTGGGCGGCGTCGCGATCGCGGCGGGGACGCCGGTGCTCGTCGCGCTCGGCGCCGCGAACCGAGACGAGGAGCGCTACGAGGCGCCCGACGCCTACGATCCGGGCCGCGAGGGACCGCCGCCGCACATCGCCTTCGGCGACGGCGTGCACCGGTGCCTGGGCGAGCACCTCGCGCGCCTGGAGGCGGCGTCGGCGCTCGGTGTGCTCCTGGATCGCCTGGACGGCCTCCGGCTGGAGGACGAGGGGGATCCCCACATGTTCGGCTACGCGTTCCGGTCGCCCAACCGCGTGCCGGTGCGCTTCAAGGCCGCGTGAACGCCGAGCGGCGCTCGGGCTTCTACGACGAAGCCGCCGAGACCATGTCTCTCGACGCGCGGCGGGCGATGCAGGACGGGTTCCTCGGGCCGCTCGTCGCTTACGCGTGCGAGAAGTCGGCCCTGTACCGCGCGAAGCTCGACGGCGCGGGGCTCGCGCCCGGCGACGTGGCGACGCTGGAGAACCTCGCGCGCGTCCCGGTGACGCGCAAGCGCGAGACCGAGGACATGGGCTTCGAGGGCATCCAAGCCGTGCCCTACAACCAGGCCCGGCGCATCTTCGTCTCGCCGGGCCCGCAGTTCTACGCCTACGGCCCCGTGCCGCAGGAGGCCAACCCGCTGCTTCGCGTGTACCACGCGATCGGGTTCCGCCCCGGCGACATCGTGCTCAACACCTTCAGCTACCACTGGACCCCGGCCGGCGTGAACTTCGACGACTCCCTCGGCGCGTTCGGGTGCGCGGTGATCCCGGCCGGCCCCGGCCAGACCGAGCTGCAGGTCCAGACCCTGTCGAAGCTCGACGTGACCGGCTACGTCGGGACCCCGTCGTTCCTCAAGATCATCGCCGCGCGCGCGCGCGAGCTGGGTCACGACCCCGCGTCCTTCGGTCTCGAGGTCGCGCTGACCTCGGCCGAGCCGCTCCCCGACGAGCTGCGCGCGGAGCTACAGGACGCCTACGGGGCCACCGTGCGGCAGCTCTACGGCTCGGCCGACGGCCTGCTGCCGTGTTACGAGTGCTGGGTCGCCGACGGCATGCACGTGCCCGACCTGATGATCCTTGAGATCGTCGACCCGTCTTCGGGCGAGCCGCTCCCGGCGGGCGAGCCGGGCGCCGTGTGCGCCACCGTGTTCAACCCGTACCGCCCGCTGCTGCGATTCCTGAACGGCGACCGGGCGGTACTCCTGGAGGGCGACTGCCCGTGCGGGCGTACGGCGCCGCGCATCCGCTTCGCGGGCCGCATCGAGGACGGCGTGAAGGTGCGCGGGATGTTCGTCTACGCGCACCAGGTCGCCGAGGTCATGGAACGGTTCGGCGTTGAACGCTGGCGCGCGGTGGTCGAGCACGACGCCGGCGGCCTCGACGTCTTTCGCGTCGAGCTGGACGGCGCGGAGCCGGGCGGCCTGCGCGAGGCCTTGCGGGCGGCCGTGCGCGTGCGAGCCGATGTGCTGGGCGGGCGCCCGGTGAACGACACCGACGTCGCCACCCTGCGCGACGAGCGAACGAAGGACGAGCCGTGAATCGTGAGCGCTCGCGGCGCGGGCGTGCGAACTCCCGTCCTTGATCAGTTGGGCCGGACCGCGTCGAGGGCGGCGGCGAAGCCGGGGAGAGATCGCTCGACCATGTCGTCGTTGGCCGTCAGCGAGAGCCGGAGCCAGCCGGGTAGCTCGAAGATCGTGCCGGGGCCGACGAAGACGTCGTGCGCTGCGAGCGACTCGGTGAACGCGACGTCGTCTTCGACCGGCGAGCGCACGAGCATGTAGAAGGTTCCCTCGGGCACGATCAGCTCGTAGCCCATCTCCGGCAGCGCCGCCGCGAGCCGGTCCCGCCGCGCCTGCAACGCGCCAACGTCGATGCTGAGCGCGTTCAGGTCGCCGATCGCCTTCTGCAGGATCGCGTTCGGGAACTGCCATCCGCCGACGATCTGGGACAGCGTCAGCGCCTCGCGGAGCGCGGGCCGATTCTCCATGGAGGGGTGCAGCGCCGCATAGCCGAACCGCTCGCCGGGCGCGAGCAGGGTCTTGCCGTACGTGTAGAGCACGATCGTGTCGTCGTACACGGCCGCGGGCGAGGTGAAGGAGCGCCCGTCGAACAGGATCCGCCGGTAGGCCTCGTCGGCCAGGACCGTGATCGGGCGACCGTTGCGCCCGGCCGCCGTGCGCAGCACGCCGGCGACCGCCGCCAGCTCGTCGTGTCCGTAGAGCCGGCCGCTCGGGTTGTGCGGCGTGTTGAGGATGATCGCCCGGGTGCGTTCGGTGAGCGCCGCCTCGACCGCCGCGGGGTCCGGGTCGAACGCCGGCGGCTCCAGCCGGACGCGCACGGGCGCCGCGCCCGCAAGGCGGATCATCGCCTCGTAGAAGAACCAGGGCGGGCTGAGGAAGACGACCTCGTCTCCCGGGTCGAGCAGCGCGCGCAGCGTGACCGACAGCGCGCCGAAGGCGCCGGGGGTGAGGAAGACGTCTTCCGGCTCGAAGGCCAGCCCGTGGCTCTCGCGCAAGGACGACACGACCGTCGCGACGGCGTCCGGTTCGTTGCGCTGGTAGGCGTACCAGTTCTTGTCCTCGGGCTCGGTCCAGCGCGTGAGCGCGTTCGCGATGCCCGGCAGTGGCATGTCGTGGGGGTTGCCGAAGACGAAGTCGCTGATGGAAGGGTCGCCCCAGCGCTTGGCGTAGGCGGAGTTCTCGACGAAATCCAAGACCGGCGCGAGGTCGCGCGCGATGGCGGCGAGGACCGAGGACGTCGTCACGGGCGGCGCACCACGAGCGCGTCGAGCGCGAGGACTCCGTCGGGAAGGACCCGGACCGGGTTGAGGTCGACTTCGGCGATGCGGTCGCGACAATCCACGGCCATGCGGCTCACGTTCAGGATGAGGTCCACCAGCGCGCCGACGTCCGCGGGCGCGCCGCCGCGCGCGCCCGCCAGCAGCGGGTAGCCCTTCACCTCGCGCACCATCGACTCGGCGTCGGCGCGCGTCAGCGGCGCGACCCGCCGCGCGACGTCCTTCAGCACCTCGACGAAGACGCCCCCGAGCCCGAATAGCACGACCGGTCCGAACAGCGGGTCGTTCTTCACGCCGACGATGCACTCGACGCCGTCCGGCGCGACCGGTTGGACGAGCACACCCTGCACGCCGATATGGGACTCGGCGCGGGCGCGGCCGAGCAGGTCCTCGAACGTGGCCGCGACCTCGCCCGGCGGCACGCCGACGCGCACGAGGTCGAGGTCGCTCTTGTGGAGCAGCTCGGGCCCGCAGGCCTTCATCACGACCGGCGCGTTGCCCGTCGCGGCTGCGGCTTCCTCGGCGGTCGTGCACAACGTGGTCTCGGGGAAGGGCACGCCGTAGTGCCGCGCGACCGTCGCCGAGTCGTACTCGCTGAGCGGGCCCGCGCCGGCGAGCAGCCCCGCAAGCTCGGCTGGCGCGGCCGCGGGCGGGACCGGGCGGGGCTCGAACGACTCCTGCCGGCGCCAGTAGTCCAGGTAGCGTCGGATCCCCCGCACGCACGAGGTGAACGAGCGGAACATCGGCACGCGCCCCTCGACCAGGATGCGCCAGCCTTCGTCGTCGGTGACCGGCGAGCCCCAGATCACGAACACCGGCTTCTTCGCGCTGGTGTACGCGTCGACGATGTCGGCGGCGACGATCTTCGACATCGACTCGAGGATGCCGGTGATCGGGCACACCAGGATGTCCACGTTCGGGTCGTCCAGGCACGCCTCGATGAGCGCGCGGTTCACGCCCGGCGTGCGCACCGGCTGCGCGCCGTTGTCGACGGGGTTCGCGACGGTGAGGTACTCGGGGATCCCCAGCTCGCGCAGCTTCGCCTGCGTCTCGCCGGCCAGGCGCGGCAAGCGCAGCCCGCCCGCCGCGGCGAGGTCGGCCATGTGCGTGCCGGTCCCGCCCGAGATCGCGTAGACGCAGACGCCGTCGCCGGGAGGCTTGGGGACGCGCGTGAACATGGCCGCGGTGTCGAGCAGCTCGTCCAGGTCGTCGACGCGAATCATGCCGAACTGTTCGAAGAACGCGTCGTGCACCTCGTCGGACCCGGTGAGATGGCCGGTGTGGCTCGCGGCCATGCGCGCCCCTTCGTCGCTGCGCCCGATCTTGACCAGCACGATCGGCTTGGCCGCCGCCGCCGCCGCGTGCGCGGCGCGCCGTAGCGCGGCCCCGTCCTTGAAGCCCTCGATGTAGGCGGCGATCACCGCGACCTCGTCGTCGCCCACGAAGTGCTCGATGAAGTCCGAGGCCTCCAGGTCGGCCTCGTTGCCGGTCGGCACCCACGCCTTCAGGCCGATGCCGAGCTTGACGCCCTGCGCGATCCCGCGCCCCTGGTGGCCGGACTGGGTGATGAGCGCGATCTTCGGGCCCGGCAGGTCGGGGAACGTCTCCAGCGCGTTGACGTTCGTGTTGGGGCCGAAGAGCCGGACGCCGGTCTCCTTCGCGATCGCGGTCAGACGCTCCTCGTCCTCCACGTTGCCGGTTTCGCGATATCCCGCCGTGAACACGATGGCGAACTTCGCCCCCGCCTCGCCGGCCTCGCGCAGCATCTGCTCGGTCTTGTCCTTGCCGACCATCAGGACCGCGAGGTCCACGGGCTCCGGCACGTCGGCGAGCGACGGCACGACGGGCGCTCCTTCCAGCTCGGTCAGGCGCGGGTTCACGCCGTAGACCGCGCCGCCGTCGAGCGCGGCGCGCGCCTGCACCTTCTTGAACAGGTGATAGGAGCCGCGGCGGGGGTTGTCGGACGCGCCGACGACGGCGATGACGCGCGGATGGAAGAACAGGTCGAGGTCGCTCATCGCGAGCATGGTAGGGCTGCGACCCGAGCGCGCGCGAACACTCGCGCTATGCGGGGCGCCAGGCGGGGAGCGCGACGCCCTCCTCGACGTCCTCCCACGCGACGCGGACGGGCAGCCCGATCGTCAGGTCGTCGTTCGGGGCGCCCGTCACGGCCCCGATCATGCGCACGCCCTCGTCCAGCTCGACGACGACGACCGCGTAGGGCGCGCGGGCGGCGAAGGCGGGGAGCACGGGCGGGTGCGCGACGACGAAGGACCAGACCGCGCCGGTTCCTGCGGCGCGGACCCACGCGTGCTCGAAGGAGTTGCACGCGGGGCACATCGGGCGCGGTGGGTGCCGGTACGCGCCACAGGACGAGCAGCGCTGGACGAGCAGCTCGTGACGCGCGCAGGCCTCCCAGAAGGGAGCGCTCGCGGCGTCTGGATCGGGCACGGGGCGGCGCGCCCGGGAGCCCGTCCCGCCCGACTCAGCCACGGCGCATCACCAGCGCGCTCGTTGGGACGCCGTTGCCGCTCGACACCATCACGGTCTCGCATCCCGGCACCTGGTTGACCGACGCGCCGCGCACCTGGCGCACGCCTTCGACGATCAGGTTCATCCCGTGCACGTAGGCCTCCGACAGCGACCCGCCGCTGGTGTTGCACGGCAGCGCGCCCTCCATTCGCAGCGCGCCGGAGCCGGCGAAGGCGCCGCCCTCGCCGGGCCCGCAGAAGCCGAACGCCTCCAGCGAGATCGGCACGAGCGGGGTGAACGCGTCGTAGATCTGCGCGCAGTCGATCTCCGCGGGACCGAGCCCCGCGTTGCGCCAGAGGTCGGCGGCCGCGACGTGGCCCGGCGAGCGCAGCGGCTCGCGCGTGAAGTAGTTGGCCATGACGAGGTGGTCGGCTCCCGTCGCCTGCGCGTACCCGGAGACGAGCGCGGGCGGGTGCGGCAGGTCGCGCGCGCGTTCGGCCGAGACGAGCACGACCGCGAGCGCGCCGTCGGACTCCAGGCAGCAGTCGAACAGCCGGAGCGGCTCGCTGATCCAGCGCGCGGCGAGGTAGTCGTCCAGCGTCATCGGGCGGCCGTGCATCATCGCGCGCGGGTTGTTCTGCGCATGTTCGCGGAAGGCGACCGCGACCGCGCCGAGCTGCTCTGGCGTCGTGCCGGTCTCGTGCATGTAGCGGCGGGCGAGCATCGCGATCTGGTCCACGGGGCGCGAGAGCCCGAACGGCAGGAACCACTGGAACTCGCCGGCGACGCGGTTGCCCTTGGCCGCCCACGGCCGCCCGCCCGAGCCGCGGTTGCGCGCGCGCCACACGACGACGACCGAGGCCTGCCCGGCGGCGATCGCCATGGCCGCGTGGCCGGCGGCCGCGCACCCCGCGCCGCCGCCGTAGGCGACGTCGGCGAAGAAGCGGACGTTCGGCATCCCGAGGTTGCGAAGGATGTCGACCTCCATCGTGTTCTCCAGCGAGAACTTCACGAGCCCGTCGACCTCGTGCGGCGCGATCCCCGCGTCGGCGAGCGCGGCGGTGATCGCCTCCAGCGCGATCGCCAGCTCCGGCCGTCCGATCTCCTTGCCGAACTCGGTCTGGCCGATGCCGACGATCGCCGCCTTGTCGCGCATGCGCGCGGAAGCCTACCGGGCGACCCGGTTCGGCAGGCCGGAACGGCGCCGCGGCGGGGTTCGTTTTGCCCCGGTTCCCGGCCGGGCAAGCTAGGACGAAACGGCAGGGCGAGCGGTCGCTGACGGCGAAGTCATCGCGCATGAGACGCCTGCTTCCATTCCTCGCGCTCGGCGCGCTGCTGACCGCGCCGCTCGGCGCGCGCTCGAGCATCGGCTCGTGCGACTGGACGATGTACGGCCGCGACACCGGGCATTCCTTCGCGCAGTCCGCCGAATGCTCCGAGATCAACGCGCTCAACGCCGGCGCGCTGCGCCCCAAGTGGACGATCCCGACCGACACGCCGGTGACCGCGTCGCCGAGCGTCGTGGGCGGCGTGGTCTACGTAGGGGAGTGGGACGGGACCTTCTATGCGCTCGACGCCGAGACCGGCGCGGAGATCTGGCGCTTCGCGATCGACGACGGCAACTCGACCGGCTTCGGGCGGATCGTGTCCTCGGCCGCCATCGCCGAGGTGGGCGGCAAGCAGATCGCGGTCTTCGGGGGCGGCTCGACGCTGTACGTCCTGGACACCGATCCGGACCCGGCGCAGCGCAAGCTCGCTTCCATCTGCCTGGATCCGCGCGACCCCGTGGCCGACGCAGCCGAGCGCTGCGTCACGTCGCAGGCGGACATCGAGATCGAGTCCTCGCCCTCGATCATCACGGTGGACGGCGAGACCTGGATCGTCGTCGGGCACAGCGTGCACAACCGGGGCGACGTCGGTCGCACGGGCGTCGTCGCGCTGCGCCTTGACCCGGCCGACTGGACCCTGTCGCCGGTCTGGAAGTTCGATCCCGAGACCCTGCGGACGTACAAGCCCGTGGGCGGGTGCGGCGCCGCGGAGCCGGCGTGCGTGGAGTCGGCCGACCCGCTGACCCACGGGCACGGGAGCGGCGGCGGCTGTGGCGGCGTGTGGTCCTCGCCGGCGATCGACCTCGACGAAGGGCTGGTCTTCTTCGGGACGTCCAACTGCACGCAGGACGGCGACCCGCCGGCGGGCGAGGTGTACGGGGAGTCGATCTTCTCCGTGGACCTCCGGTCCGGGGCGTACAACTGGCACTACTCGCCGCGCGGCCACAACCACGTCGACGACGACTTCGGCGCGTCGGCCAACCTGCTCCCCGGCAACGTCGTCGGCAACGGCGGCAAGGACGGCCGCTACTACGCGCGCAACTACGCCGACGGGTCGGAGGCGTGGACGGCGCACCCGGCTCGGTCCGGGCGGCTGAACACGGACTTCTCGCTCGGCGGCATCATCGGGACGCCGGCCGTCGGCAGCGTCCTCGGCTCGCCGGCGATCTTCGCCGCCTCGGCGGTTGGGACGCCGTTCGAGCAGCCGTTCGACTCGGGCGGGAACCCGTTCGACCCGGCCGCGCTCGCGGAAGACCCGGGACGCTGGCTTTCGCTGCACGCGATCGACGCGGCGACCGGTGAGATCCTGTGGCGCTCGGTGTCGCGCCAGGCCTTCGGCGCTCCCACCTTCGTCGAGGGTCACCGGGTCGCGGACGTGAGCCTCGGCGGCGTCGTGTTCGTTCCCTCCACGTTCAGCCTGTCGGTGATGGCGATCCACGCCGACACCGGCGCGCTGCTCTGGGAAGGGCAGTTGCAGGGAGCGCCTTCGTCCGCACCCGCGGTCGTCGGCGATTCGATCTACCTGGGGACCGGCACGACCGTGCCGCCGTTCCCGCTCGATCAGCTCAGTGGAATCTGGTCGTTCACGCTCGCGGCGTGACGGAGAAGGAGGAAAGGGAGATGAAGCAGCGCGCATTGTGGCTCGCGGTCGTCGCGGGTTTGCTGAGCCTCGGAGTCGCCACCGGCTCTTCGGCGCACACCTGCGACACCGACGTCCCGGACGAAAGCTGTGAGGAAAGCAAGGCGGTCGAGGACTGGCGCGGTTCGTACGTCCCGTTGTTCGAGCCGGTCGACAACAGCCGTGAGGCTCGGTTCGACCAGCAGCGCTGGCACGAGGAGTGCGCCAAGCCCGACGGCGAGAGCGCACAGATGTGCCAGTGGGCGTACGGCGGCGTGAGCGCCTTCCCGAACCGGGGCACGACGGAGAGTCCCGGCGAGACGACGCCGAACGAGCTGCACGTCGGATTCGCAGCCAGCCACTGCTTCCTGTTCGAGTTCGCCCACCAATGCGAGGACCACGCGGAGGAGCGCGGCGAGGGCGTGCACGACCGCCACGGCGGCGCGATCTACATCGACATCTGCGGCACGCCGAACCTGCAGAGCAAGCACTGCCGCAACGGGATCGTCGACACCCAGATCGGGATCACCGTCATCGACCACAACGCGTGCGGCACCTTCGTTCCGATCGTCGCGTGCACGGACGAGTACCACGTCCTTCGTCCGTTCGACCCCGACTACACCCAGGCGCAGATGGAGCAGTCGCTCGACGCGATCCAGGTCGCGCTCGCCGACCCCAAGGCGTTCCTGCGCGAGTGGTTCTGCGGGCACGAGGAGTTCTCGAGCACGCCGGACGACCCGGACACGCCGGAGGACGAGTACGAGGCGTACGGCGACTGCGCGTTCATCGGTCTGATCAACGGGCTGCCCGGCTAAGCGGCTCGCAACGTTCGTCGAGAGGCCCCGCGCGGGGCCTCTCGACGTTTCAGTCGTCGGCGTTGGCGGGGTCGTAGACCTCGACGATGCCCGTCCAGCCGAGCGGGCTGAACGCGCTCTGCCTGCGCGCGCCGCCCGCGATCACCAGCCCCCCGCGCACCATCGCCGAGGCCGAGCCGTGCGTGGCGACGATCGGCAGCGCCGCGTCGGTCCACTCGTCTCCCCCGGGCTTGAGCACGAAGTGCCGATCGACCACGTGACCGCCGATCACGGCGGGTTGCTCGCCGCCGACGACGTGGATGCCGTCCGAGAGCGTCGCGACGGCCATGCCGCTCATGGGGACCGGCAGCGGCGGGCCCGCGCTCCAGGAGTCGGTGTTGACGTCGTAGACGTCGACGCGATCGGTGACCTCCTCGTCGCGTCCTCCGATCGCGTAGACGAGGTAGCCGGCGGTCGCGGCGACCAGGTGGTCGCGCTGCTCGGGCATCTCCGCGCCGATGGACCATTGCCCGGCTATCGGGTCGTAGACGAGCACGTTCGACGTCGTGCCGCGGCCACCGATCACGTAGAGCTTGTTGTTGAGCGCGACCATCTGGTGGCCCATGCGCGCTTCGGGCATGTCCGGCAGCACGCGCCACTGGGTCTCGGTCGGGTCCAGCTCCCAGAAGTTCGCCTCGGGCGTCCAGTCGGTCGCCGTCTTCGCGCCGCCGGAGACGTAGATCACGCCGCCGGTTCCGGCCGCGCCGATGTGGTGGCGGGGCTCGGGCAAGCGCGGGCCGTCGCGCCACGTCCCCGTGCCCGGGTCGAAGACATCGACCAGGTCCGACGTGGACCCGAGGCCCGAGAGTCCTCCCATCACGAGCAGTTGGGTCAGGGAGGACTCGCACGGCTCGCCCGGCCGGCACTCGTCGTCGGCGACGCGCGCGCCGACCGCGGCGGCCATCTCGCCGCGCGGATGCGGCAGGTCCGGCAGGCGCACCCACACGTCCGCCTCGCGCGGCCCGGGCGTCGTGATGCCGAGGTAGGCGATGAAGGCCCCGAAGACCACCGCGAGGACGGCGACGACGACGAGGACGCGCTTGAGCAACCGCTTCAGGAGCTTCACCGACGCGGCAGGATAGCCCCAGCGGCGCCCCGGCGTAGACTCGCGCTTCCATGAAGATCGTCTCCCTGGCGCCGCTCGGCGGACCCGCGCTCGAGCGCATCCGGGCGCTCGGCACGCTCGAGCTTGATCCCTGGATCGACCACGTGCCGATCAAGCTGCACGCGGCGGACGAGCTGCGCGCGCGCCTCGAGGGCGTCGAGGCGCTGATCGTCGAGGCCGACCACGTCTCGCGCGAGGTGATCGAGGGATCGAGCCTCCGGCTGCTCGGCGTCTGCCGGGGCGATCCCAACAACGTCGACCTGGCCGCGGCCGCGACCGCCGGCGTCACCGTCGTGCGAACGCCCGGGCGAAACGCAGGCGGCGTCGCGGACCTCACCGTCGGGCTGATCATCGGGCTGCTCCGGGGGATCGTGGCCGCCGACGCCGACGTCCGCGCCGGCCGCTGGGTCGTGGACGGGCGAATCGCGCAGCAGCGGTACCTCGGCCGCGAGGTGAGCAGCGTGACCGCGGGCCTGGTCGGGTGCGGGGCCGTCGGCCGCGCCGCGGCGGCCCGCCTGAACGCCCTCGGCGCGACCGTCCTCGGCTACGACGCGGCCCTTCCCGCCGCCGACCTTCGCGCGCTTTCGATCGAGCCGGTCCGGGACCTGGGCGAGCTGGTCGCGCGGGCCGACGTCGTAAGCATCCATGCGCCGCTCCTGCCGGCGACACGCGGTCTCGTGGGCGAAGCCGAGCTGTCGCGCGCGCGCGCGGGGACGTTCCTGGTGAACACCGCCCGATACGGGATCGTCGAGGAAGGCGCGCTGCTCACCGCGCTCGCGGACGGACGGCTCGCAGGCGCCGCCTTCGACCACTTCGAGAACGAGTTCCTTCCGCCCGATCACCCGCTTGTGGGAATGCCGAACGTGATCCTCACCCCGCACATCGGCGGCACCACCCGCGAGACCGTCGCCACCCACACCGCGATCATCGCCGGCGGCTTCGAGGCGGCGCTCGCCGGACGCCCGCACCCGGCGATCGTGACCGCGCCGTGACCGCGTACGCCGGCCTCGACGCCGGCACCGGCGGCGTGCGATGCCTCGTGATCGACGAGCACGGCGAGCGGCTCGCCTCGCGCGCGGCGCCCTGGAGCTACACGACCGACGACGCCGGCTTCCCCGTGCTCGAGGCCGATGCGGTCGTGCGGGCGGTGAACGAGGTGCTCGGACCGGCGATCGCCGAGGCCGGCGGCGTGCAAGCGATCGGCGTCGCCTCGCAGCGCACGGGCGTCGTGCTGCTCGACCGCGACGATCGCGAGCTGCTGGTCGCGCCGAACGCCGACGGGCGCGCCATCGCCGAGGGCGTCGCGATGGAGCGCGAGCACGGCAAGGAGATCTACCGCGTCGCCGGACGCCTGCCGGCGATGCTCTACCTTCCCGCGCGCCTCGCGTGGTGGCGCGCGAACCGCGCCGCCGGCGTCGCGCACGCGCTCGCGCTGTCGGACTGGATCGTGTGGCGCCTCGGCGGCGCGATGGCGACCGAGCCGACCCAGGCCGCGGAGATGCTCGTCTACGACGTCGACGCGGGCGCGTGGAGCGAGTCGCTGTGCGTGCGGCTCGGGGTGCCTGCCGGGATCCTGCCGCCGGTGCTCGAGCGCGGGGCGAGCGCGGGTGCGGCCGCGGACGGCGCGCGCCTCGTCCCCGCGGGGGCCGACACGCAAGCGGGCCTCGTCGGGGCCGGCGCGGCTCGCGCGGGAGTCGCGACGGTGACGGCCGGGACCACGATGCTCGCCGGGCGATGCGCGACGAACGCGCTGCCGGACCCGAAAGGAGAGCTGTGGCGGTCGCCGACGCCGGTCGAGGGCTTGACGCTCGTGGAGGCGCACTGCGGGGAAGCCGGCGCGCTCGCGGCGTGGTTCGCGACGCTGTTCGACCTGTCGCCCGCGGGCTTCGCGTCGCTTGCCGAGAAGGGACAACCGGGTGGGGGCGGCGTGCAGGTCGTCGACCCGTGGCCGTCGCAGGCTCGCCGCTTCCCACTCGTTCGACGTGCCGAGCTGTCCTTCGCCGCGCCGCTGCTCGCGCTCGGCCGGCCGCGCGAGGACGTCGCGCGCGCGGTGTTCGAAGGGATCGCCTTCGCCGCGGCCGAAGGGCTCGAGCGCGTTGGGATGGCGGACGAGGTCGTCGCCGTCGGCGGCGTGACGGGCTCGCGGGCGTTCGCCGACGCGCTCGCCGGGGGAACCGGGCGCCCGGTGCGCGTGGTGCGCGGGGACGTCGCGGCGCGCGGCGCGGCGATCGTGGCCGCGGCCGAGGACGCGGGCGGGGTCGTGGCCGCGATGGAGCGCATGGCCGACCGGGGCGCGGTCGTCGCGCCCGATCCCGCGCAGGACTACCCTTCGCACCGCGCCGCGTGGCGCGCGCGGGCCGAGCGGACGGTCGCGGAGGACGTGACGATCGAGGACGTGTAGATGCGCTACATCGAGCAGCGAGAAGCCGTGTGCCGCTTCGCGGTCGAGATGGAGGAGCGCGGGCTCACATGGGGCACCGCGGGGAACGTGAGCTGCCGCGTGGAGGAAGGGGCGCTCGTGACGCCCTCCACGATGCCATATCGGGAGATCACGCCCGCCGACGTGAACCTGATGGCGCTCGACGGCACGCTGCTCCCCGACGAAGGGACGAACGAACGCGCGCCCTCGGTCGAGCACAAGGTTCACCTCGCCTGCTATCGGGCTCGCGACGACGTCGGCGCCGTGATCCACGCGCACCCGCTCGTTGCGAGCGCCTTCGCGGCGGCTCGCGTGCCGCTCCCGTCCTTCCTGGACGAGATGGGGGTCTTCGTCGGCGACGAGGTGCGCGTCGCCGAGTACGCGATCAGCGGGACGCCGGACATCGCGGAGAACGTGGTGAAGGCGATGGGGGAGACGGCCAACGCGGTCTTCCTCGCCTCGCACGGGCTCGTCGCGTGCGGGCGCGACCTCCGCGCGGCGATGCACGTCGCCGGCCAGGTCGAGCGCGCCGCCCAGACGTACCTCGCCGCGACGATGCTGGGCGGGCCGGCCGAGCTACCGGAGGACGCGCGGAAGCTCTTCGCGGCCGTCTTCGACTACAAGCGCCTGAACGACTGAGACCTACAGGAACGAGCGGCGCCGCCGCTTGAGCGTGTCGTTGACGAGGGCCTGGACGACGCCACGGACCTCCTCGGCCAGTTCCAGCACGAGCTGGGTGTCCTCTGCCGCCGCCGCCCCGTACTGGATCATCGGGATCGGCTCGCCGAAGGAAATGAGCCACTTGCTCGGCAGCGGGATCGCGCCGAGCGGGCCCAGGATCGGAAAGGTCGGCGTAACCGGGAAGTACGGGAGCCCGAAACGTCGTGCGACGAAGCCGAGGTTCGCCACCATCGGGTAGGCCTCCTCGGCGCCGACGATCGCCACGGGAACGATCGGGGCGCCGGTCTCCAGGCACACCTCGATGAAGCCGCCGCGCCCGAACCGCTGCAACTTGTAGCGCTTCTTCCACCCCTTGCCGATGCCCTTGAACCCTTCCGGGAACACGCCGAGCAGCTCGCCGGCGCGCATCAGGTTCAGGGTCTCCTCGCGGTCGGCGCGGGCGTTGCCGGCAACGCGAACGAGCCGCCCGAAGCCGGGGATCCGGAACGCGAGGTCGGCCGCGAGCAGCCACGGGTTGCGGCCGTGCTCCTTCAGCACGGCGAGCTTGAGCATCGCGCCGTCGATCGGAATGGTCCCCGAGTGGTTCGCGACGAGCAGCGCGGGGCCTTCGGTCGGGATGTTCTCGACGCCGAAGGTCTCCACCCGCCAGTACCCGGCGTAGATCGGCATCGCGAGCGGCATCAGGGCGCGCACGAGGTCCGGGTCGTGCTCCAAGTCTCCGCGTGCCGCGCGCTGGTTCACGAGCGCCTTCGTCATCGAGCGGCGCCACTCGGCGAAGAACTCCGACGGCGAGGACGGGTGCTCGGTCCGCGCCGGGCCGGCATGCCGCGCGCAATAGGGCATCCCCGCGGCGGCGGGCTCTGGACACGGGACGGGCTCGGATCCTCCGACCAGGACCGCGCGGCACCCCTCGTGGCCGGCGACGCTCACGCGCGCTTCTCCCGCGGCGGACGTTCCGGGACGTCCTCTTCGCCGGGGATGGGCCTGGGCTGAGCGACCTCTCGCAACACGTGGTCGATCGTGCCCGCGAAGAGGTCGGGATGCTTGAAGGGCCAGTCGTGGTCGGGACGGATCGCGGGGTTGTCGATGGTGATCAGCTCGCACGAAAGCTCCTCCGCCGCCCGTCTCCCCAGCGCCGCCGGCAGGAGGGTGTCGTAGGTCGCCCACACGATCGCGCGGGGGATGCCGAGGTCGGCGATGGCGCGCAGCGGCTCGTCGTGGCCGCTGCCGAGGAACCAGCGCGCCGATCGCCAGAGACTGCCGAGGCCGTTTGCGGACGAAGCCGCCCGGATCAGGGCCGCGGCCGCCGGGCCGTGCGCCGCGATGCGGTAGTGCGTGCCGGGAAGCAGGATTCGACCGAGCCGAAGGCCGCCCATCGAGATCAGCGGGCTGTTGACCGCCACGAACGCCGTGACGAAGTCGGTGTGGTTCAGCGTGATGCGCGACCCGATCACGCCGCCGAACGAGTGCCCGACGACCGGAGCAGGCGCCGCCTCGACCGCGGCCATCGCCTCCGCCGCCAACTCGGCCGCGCCGTCCACCGACCAGTCCTTGGCGACCGCGGTGTTGGGCGCGATCACCCGGAAGCCGCGGTCGGCGAGCCGGATCATCGCCTCCTCGTACGCGCGTCCCGACAGCCCCCAGCCGTGCAGCAGGACCAGGGGACGGCCGTCGCCGGCGACGAACACATCCATTGGACGGGTCCGGTGGCGAAGCCGGTAGCGTGCGACGTCGGAACTCATCTGCGAACCACGCGAGTATGGTATACGCGCCTCGGAGGGGGCCCGGAACCCGTCGGGAAGGAGCCGATCGTGCGCGTCGCCGTCGTGACCGACTCCGCGTCCAACCTCCCGCGAGAGGTCATCGCCGAGCACGGGATCCACGTCGTGCCGATGATCCTGAAGTTCGGCGAGGAGGTTCTCTACGACGGCGTGGACCTGGACGTGCAGGACTTCTACCGGCGCCTCGTCGACGAGCAGGTGCCGGCGTCGACCTCGGCTCCCTCGGCGGGCGACTACCGCGACGTGTTCGAGCGCGCGCTCGCCGACGCGGACGTGACCGTGTGCGTCACGGTCGCGTCCTTCTTGAGCGTCTCCCACGAGGCCGCCGTGCAGGCCGCCGCTTCCTTCGGCGAGCGGGTGCGCGTCGTCGACTCCGGCAGCGCCTCGCTCGGCGAGGGACTCGCGGTCCTGGAAGCCGCGCGCGCGGCCTCGGACGGGGCGGGCGCCGATCAGGTTGCCGCGCGCGCGGCCGACGTCGCGAGCCGGACCGCCTTCGTGGCGACCATCGACACCTTCGAGTTCCTGCGGCGCGGCGGTCGCGTCAACGCGCTCATGGCCTACGCGGCGACGACGCTGAACATCAAGCCCGTGTTCGCCGTGCGGGGCGGCAAGGTCGAGCAGCTCGGCCGCCCGCGAACGCGCGCGCGCGCGCTCGACCGGATCGTGGAGGAGGTCCGTCGCGGGGCGGGCCACGGGCGCCCGCGGATCGGCGTCGCGCACGCGAACTGCGCGGAAGAGGCCGCCGCTCTGGCCGAGCGCCTGCGCGCCGAGTTCGATCCGAAGGAGACCCTGGTCAGCGCGTTCACGCCCCTCATGGGCGCACACACCGGACCGGGCGTCCTCGGCGTCGCCTTCTGGCGCTGATGCGCGCGCGGCACCCGGCGGCCGAGCCGATGACGCTGCGCTCGGCTCGGTTCCGCGCGATCATCGGCATGTCGCTGCTCGTGATGACCGGCTTCGGGCTGATCGTGCCGGCGCTTCCCCAATTCGCGACGACCTTCGACGTCGGGGAGGCAGGCGTCGGCGCCGTAATCACCGCCTTCGCGGTCACGCGCCTCGTCGGCGACCTGTTCACCGGCCGGCTGCTCGGCCGGTTCGGCGAGCGCTCGGTGACTGCGATCGGCGTCGCGATCGTCGGCGTGTCGTCGCTGGCGGCCGGCGCGGCGCAGAGCTTCACGCAGCTCGTCGTGTTGCGCGGGCTGGGAGGGTTCGGCTCGGCGATGTTCCTGGCGGGCTTGACGGCGACGCTCGTGGGCGGCGTCGCGCCCGAGGCGCGCGGCCGGGCGATGGGCACGTTCCAGGCCGCGTTCGGGCTCGGCTTCCTCGTCGGGCCGGCGCTCGGCGGCGTCATCGTCGCGGTGTCGAGCCCGAACATGCCCCTGTACGTGTACGGGATCGTGTGCCTCGCCTGCGTCCCGCTGAGCCTGCGCGCGCTCGGCATCGATCGCGTCCCGGCGTCGGTGCTCAGCGAGCGTGTCGAGCTGGAGGAGACCGTCGCGCCGCCTCCGAGCGCGACGCTCCGCGGATCGGCGCGCCTGCTCCGGCACTCGGCCTTCCGCGCCGCGATCGCGACCGGCACGCTGACGTTCGTCGTCGTCTCGGCCGAGCAGACCCTGATCCCGGGCATGTGGACCGATCGCCTGGGGGCGTCGGAGGCGACGTCGGGGGTTCCCTTCGCGGTCACGGCGCTGGCCTCGCTGCTCGTCGTCTGGCACGCGGGTTCGCTGTCGGACCGCCGCGGCCGGCGGTTCGCGCTCATCCCGGGCCTCGGCGTGACGGCCGTCGCGGTCGTGGCGCTCGGGGGAGCGACGAGCGTCGCCGCCGTCGTCGTGCTCATGGCGATTCTGGGCGCGGCCGGCGGCTACTTGCGTCCCGGTCCGAGCGCGATGGTGGCCGACGTCGCAACGGACGAGACGCGCGCGATGGCCGTCGCCGGTTACCGCCTGGCCAACGACGTCGGTAGCCTCGTCGGGCCGGTCTTGGTCGGGACGCTCGCCGAGTACGTGAGCTTCCAGTCGGCGTTCCTGCTCGTGGCCGCGCTGACGGTCGTCGCGCTGGCGATGGCGGTGCGGGCGGAGGAGACCGCCCCGGCGCTCGCGTCGTGATGGCGTACTTTCACGCCGAGGTGGGCATCGCGGCGCCTCCCCACCGCGTGTTCGCGATGCTCGCCGACTGGGAGCGGCAGGCCGAATGGATGGTCGACGCCACGACCGTCGAGGTGTTCGGCGAGCAGCGCGAAGGAGTCGGGACGCGCGTGCGAGCGGTGACCCGAGTGACCCTCGGCGTCCCGATCGTCGACACGATGGTCGTCACGGATTGGGAGCCGGACCGGCTGATCCGGGTGCGGCACCTCGGGGCGATCGTCCGCGGCGACGCGTGGTGGATCCTGCGCCCGGACGCTTCGGGGACGCGCCTCGAGTGGGGGGAGGACCTAGTGCCGCCGCTCGGGGCGCTCGGCGAGGTCGGCGGCCTGCTCCTGCGCCGCCCGATCGAGTCCTTGCTGCTCGCGAGCGCCCGGAAACTCAAAGCGCTGGTCGAGCAGGCAACGGTGTGACCGCCACTATCCGGCCCGGTGGGCGTCCAGGTGACCGTCGATCCGCGCCGCCAGCGAGTCGAGCCGGGTCGTGAGCCGGTCGTCGAGCGAGTCGATCCGGGTCGTGAGCCGGTCGTCGAGCGAGTCGATCCGCCCGCTCAGGCCGTCGATCCGGTTGCCAAGGCCGTCGATCCGGCTGCCGAGGCCGTCGATCTTGGCCGACAGGTAGTAGAGGTTGCCGAAGGTGCTTGCCGCCAGCAACCCGATCAACGTCCAGACGATCTGGTCCACGCGGCCACCGTAGCATTCGGAATGGGGATCGACCAGCGATGGTGACGGGTTTGACCGGAACTGATCGGAAGAAGATCAGGCCTTGGTCTTGAAACCCTCGAACGGGTTCTTGCACTCGTCGCAGTAGCGGATCGTGCGGCAGAGCGTCGGCCCGAACGCGCTCTCCTCGTGCGTTCGCGTGGAGCCGCAATAGGGGCAGGCCGGCTTCCGGCCGACGCGCAACAGCGGCGGCGCGATGCCGAACGAGCCGAGCGCGGCTCGTCCTTGGTCGGTCATGCGGTCGGTCGTCCACGCCGGGGAGAGCACGAAGCGCACGACGACCTTCGTTCCCGGCGCGGCCGCGCGGGCCGCTCGCTCGACGTCGTCTTTGATCGCGTCCAATGCCGGGCAGCCGGAGAACGTGGGCAGCAGGTCGATCTCGACCGACTCGCCGGCGATCGCGACGCGCTCGACGATGCCGAGGTCCACGATCGAGATCGCCGGGATCTCCGGGTCCATCACGGACGCGAGCGCCGCGCGCACGCTCGACTCGGTGATCACCATCGCGCCCCCGGGTGTTCGCGATACAGCCCCGTCATCTCGCCCCACAGCGCGGCGAAATCCTCCGAGTGGCGGCCGTGGCGGCCGCCGGCGCCGGCGAACGAGCCGGCGTGCATCCACCGGCCGTCACGTCGCTCGACGCCGGGGACGCGGAGCACGGAGCGCTCTTCGCCCGCGATCTCGCCGGCGGACGTCGGAATCATCTCGCCGGGCTCGGCGGCGCCGCCGCTCAGCACGTAGTCCAGGCCCGCCTCGTCCAGCGCCTGCCCCGCCTCGCCGAGCCATCGTCCGAGCAGCGTCTCGGACGGCTCGGGCAGGGTCCCGTCCGACAGCAGCGCCTGCTCCTCGGGAAGGGGCTCGAAGACCGAGATCGCATCGGGCAGCGCGGCCGAGAGCGCGGCGGCGAACCGATGGCGGGCCTCGACGGGCCCGCCGGCCAGCCGTTCGAACCACGCTCGGGCGTGCTCGAGGTGGTAGCGCTCTTCCAACCGGAAGACGGCGACGGCATCGCGCAGCTCGGCGAAGGTCGAGGACGCCAGCGACTCGAGCCGCACGGCGTCGGCGGTGTCGTAGAGCCAGTGCCGCGCGAGCGTGAAGGCGAAGTCACCGTTCGGCCGCTCGCACAGCAGGGCGTT
Source organism: Actinomycetota bacterium (assembly GCA_036397035.1). Taxonomy (GTDB): domain Bacteria; phylum Actinomycetota; class AC-67; order AC-67; family AC-67; genus DASWJS01. The sequence goes on from DASWJS010000007.1 coordinate 103,610, forward strand.
GCGGTACTCCTCCGGCGCCCGCCCGAGCGCGAGGCGGTCCTCGTCGCGGCGGTCGATCGAGGAGACGATGCCGAACAGCACCCGCGCGTGCGCCATCTCGTCCTGCGCGATCGAGCTCATCGCGAGGTCCTCCTCGATGTAGGGGACCCAGCCGGTCCACTCGCTGAGCCGGTGGCCGAGGATCAGCTCGTCGTCGGCGAGGGCGAGCAGCAACCCGACACGCGGGTCATCCACCGCGGGCACCGGGCCTCGGCGCATCGACGGTGAGGCCGCGCGCGCGCAGCGCCTCGCTCAGCTTCTTGTGACGCGCGCCGACGCCCACGTAGCCGTCCTGGCGCCGGTAGGAGCGATCGGTGACCCCGCCCATCGTCTCCGGGTGGGCGACGGCGTGCATCCGGCCCCGGTGCGCGACCCAGCACTCGGCGCCCTCGTGATGGCGGAAGTGCGTCTCCCGCGCCAGCAGCAGCGCCAGCTCCAGGTCCGGGGCCTTGATCGAGCCCGCGCGGACGAGCGGATCGCCGGGGGTGCGCCGCTGCCAAACCTCGAAGACCTCCATCGACGACCAGGATAATGCGCACGCCGGGCGCGGAAGCGGCCCGGCACCCTGCTCGAGCCGTCCTTCGCGCCCTTCGATCGCTTTCGTCACCGCCGGCGGCACGCTCGCGCCGCTCCTGTTGTTCCTCTGGGGCTTGGTCAGGACGCGGGGCGAAGCTCCAACGCCTCGGGACGAAGGATCCAGCCACGCGACCGGACGTTGCGCAGGTAGGGGACGCCGAGCGCGCGCCGGACGTTGGACAGCAGCACGTCGACCGAGCGTCCGCGGCCCAGGCCCGCGGTGCGCGCCAGCTCGTCCCGCGACATGACCCGGTCGCCGTTGGCGACCAGCGTCGCGAGCAGAGCGAGCTCGCCGGGGCTGAGGTGGATGACCCGGTCGCCGAAGGCGACGCGCGCCTGGTCGGGGTCGACCTCGAGCGCGCCGATGCGCAGCGGCGCCGGTTCGAGGGCCTGATTCATCGGCGCATCTTCGCAGCGCAACGTTGCGCGGTCGTTGCCTCTTTGTTTCGCGAATGTGAAGGGACGGTCAAGCAGCGCGGCCGATGCCGTCGAACACGTCGCGCAGCCACGCATGGTGGTCCCACATGGCCTTTCGATAGGCGAGCCGCGGGGCCGTCATGGGGCCCTCGCCCCGGACCACTCGCCAGAACTCGTCCCAGTCGGCCCAGTCCGCCGAACCCCATTCCCAGGTCGTGCCGTTCCAGCGCAGGTCGTGATCGGGAACGGTGAACCCGAGATCCCACAGCTTGGGCACGTAGGTGTCGAAGAACTCGTTGCGCAGGTCCTCGTTCGACCGCGTCTTGATGCCCCAGGACAGCAGGACGTCCTTGTCGGGCTTGGAGGGCGGACCGTAGAAGTGCATGATCGGCCGCCACCACCGGTTCACCGCGTCCTGGAACATCGCGCGCTGGCCGGCCGTGCCGCCCGCAAGCTCGAGCACCAAGTCCTCGCCGTGGCGCAGGTGCAGCGACTCCTCCGCGCAGATGCGCTTCATCGCGCGAACGTAGGGCGCATAGGACGAGTCCAGCAGCGCGCGCTGCGTGACGAGCGCCGCGCCGTCGATCAGGAAGCCGATCACCGCGACGTCTCCCCACGTGACCGCGGGGTAGTGGAAGACGTTGTGGAACTTCGTGCGACCGTTGACCAGGTCCTCGAACATCGCGTCCCGGCCCTTCCCGAGGTCCTCGGCGATGCGGTAGAGGATCTGCCCGTGGCCGACCTCGTCCTGCACCTTGGCCGTGAGCGAGAGCTTCCGGCGCAGCGACGGCGCGCGCGGGATCCATTCGCGTTCCGGCAGCGCGCCCATGATCTCGGAGTTGGCGTGCATCTCGATGAACTTCAACGCCGCCTCCCGGTAGGAGTCCGGCATCCAGTCGGTCGCCTCGACTTTCTCTCCGGCGTCGATGCGCGCCTTGAACGCCGCCGTGCGCTCCTCGTAGCTCATCGAGGACATCGTACGCCGCGGGCGCGCTACCGCCCGTCGTAGCGGGGCGCGCGCTTCTCGACGAACGCAGCGATGCCCTCTCGCGCGTCGGCGGTCAGGGCGGCCTGGTCCTGCAAGTCCGGCTCGTAGTCCATCACCGACGTCAGGTCGTGCACCGCGCCGAAGCGCATCGCCTTCTTGGTCAGGGCATAGGCGCGGGTCGGTCCCGTCGCGAACGGCTCGGCGAAGGCGTGCGCCTGCGCCATCAGGTCGTCGTGGGGCACCACGCGATTGACGAGCCCGATCCGCTGCGCCTCCTCGGCGCCGACGACGTCGCCGGTCAGCGCAAGCTCGAGCGCCTTCTGGTAGCCGACCAGGTGGGGCAGGAAGTAGTTGGCCCCCGCGTCGGGGACGAGCCCGATCTTGACGAACGCCTGCATGAACCCCGCCTTGTCGCTCGCGATGCGCAGGTCGCAGGCGAGGGCGAGGCTCGCCCCGGCTCCGGCCGCGATCCCGTTCATCGCCGCGATCACCGGCTTCTCCATCTCGACGATCTGGCGCACGATCGGGTTGTAACGATCGCGCAAGATCTCGCTGGGCTGCATCGTCCCGTGCTCGGCGATGCGCTTCTTGGCCTCCTGCAGGTCCGCGCCGGAGCAGAACGCCCGCCCGGCGCCGGTGAGGATGACGCACCGCACTCCGAGGTCGCTCCCCGCGTCGCCCAGCGCCTTGATCAGCCCGTCGCTCAGCGACTCGTCCAGGGCGTTGAGCGCCTCCGGGCGGTTGAGCGTGATCGTGGCGATCCCGCCGGCTCGTTCATAGAGACACACGTCGGTCATCGGGGTTCCTCCCTCGTCGTCGGGCGTGGGTCATTGTGTCCAAAATCGCGACGGCTTCGCCATGCGGCCCGGGGAGGGCGGGACGGAGCCGTATACTTGGCAGCCGCAGTCTCACCATTCTCACGTCCTCACAAGGGAGCTTCGATCATGCCCACGTTCTCGATCGTCAAGGCCGGTGCTGCCGACGCGGCCGTCGACGTGCTCGCCGTCCCCGTTCTCCAAGGCCTCAAAGCCGGCCCCGGAGTAAAGGACGTCGAGCGCGCACTGGGCTCGACCGTCGCCGAGCTTGCCGAGCACGTGCCGGTCCTGTCGCTGCCCGACCGGCGCTTCACGGGCAAGCTGGGTGAGGCGATCCTGGTCACGACGCTCGGCAAGCTGCCAGCCACGCAGGTGCTCTTCGTCGGGCTCGGGGAGTCGGCGACCGGCGCCGTCGCGCGCAAGGCGGGCGCAGTCGCGGCGCGCCGCGCCGGCGGCGGCTCGTCCCTTGCGACGACGATCCCGCAGGCGTTCCGGGGCAAGGCCGACGCGGCCGTCGCGGCGTTCGTCGAAGGGTTCCTGCTCGGCTCGTACCGCTTCGCCAAGTACAAGGCCGAACAGGACACCAATCCCAACCGCATCGCGGAGGTGCGCCTGCTCGCGGGCAAGTCCTGGGACGCGCGTGCCGTGACCGGGGCGATCAAGCGCGCGGAGACGATCGCGGCGGGAACGATCTTCGCCCGCGACCTCACCAACACGCCGTCGTTCGACAAGAGCCCCGAGACGCTCGCCGACGCCGCGAGGTCGATCGCGAAGAACGGACTCAAGCTGAAGGTCTTCACGGAGAAGGAACTCGAAGCGAAGGGCTTCGGCGGACTGCTCGGCGTCGGCCGGGGGAGCCGTCGGCCGCCGCGCCTGATCGAGCTGAGCTACGAACCGGCCGGCGCGCGGCGGACGATCGCCTTCGTCGGCAAGGGCATCACCTTCGACTCCGGAGGCATCAACTTGAAGCCGGGCGAAGGCATGGACGCGATGAAGATGGACATGGGCGGGGGAGCGGCGGTGCTCGGCGCGATGATGGCCATCGCCGACCTGAAGCCGAAGGTCGCCGTGCGGGCCTACGTCGCCACCGCGGAGAACATGCCGGGCGGCAACGCGATCCGCCCCGGCGACGTGATCCGCCAGTACGGGGGCAAGACCACCGAGATCGGCAATACCGACGCCGAGGGAAGGGTGGTCATGGCCGACGCGATCGTCTACGCCAAGGAGCGTGGCGCCGACGTCGTGATCGACGTCGCGACCCTGACCGGCGCGTGCGCCATCGCGCTCGGGACGAAGGTCTTCGGCGTCATGGGGGACCCGCGCACCGAGACCAAGAAAGTCCTCGACGCGGCCGAGCGTGCGGGCGAGCAAGCCTGGGAGCTGCCGCTCGTGACCGACTACAAGAAGCTCATCAAGAGCGAGCTGGCCGACGTGCGCAACGTCGGCAGCCGTCGCGAGGGCGGCGCGATCACCGCCGGGCTCTTCCTGAAGGAGTTCGCCGGCGACACGCCGTGGGTGCACCTGGACATCGCCGGTCCGATGGGTTCGGACGAGGACGAGTTCGAGTTCTCCAAGGGCGCGACCGGCGTGGGGGTGCGCACGCTGGTCGAGTACGCGCTCGCGCAGCGGTAGCGGGGGCCGTCAGAGTCGTTCCAGGAAGCGCGCGCGGTCTACGACGGCGCGCGTGTGGGTCGCGCGCCCGATGAGCGTGTCGCCCTCGAACGCCTCGCAGGCGAAGCCGATCGCTCGGCCCTCGACCGACGTCACGCGAGCGGTCGCGCGCACCCGCGCGCCCACCGCGGACGCCTTGAGGTGGTCCAGCTCGATCCGCGTGCCGACGCTCACGGCGCCCTCCGGCAGCGCGCCCGCGACCGCCGCCACGGCGGCGTCTTCGATCAGCGCGCACAGCATCGGCGTAGAGAACACCGGCACCTCGCCCGAGCCGACGGCCGTCGCGGTGTCCTGCTCGCGCACGGTCCTGCTCGCCTCGCCGGTGGCGCCGAGTTCGGGTCCGGTGCTCATGGGCAATATCATTCACGGCGCGCGCGGTGCTCACAACCGGGCGCTCGTATGACGGACTCCCTCGGCGGCCCCGGAATCGTCCTCGCCCTCGTCCTGGCGGAGGTCGCGATCGGCGGCGTCGCCGTCTTGTGGGTCGCCCCGCTGTGGGGGCGCGTGAAGACGGGCTTCTTCAAGCTGGCCGGCGGGGTGCTCGCGGCGATCGCGATCCTGGCCTGGCTCGCGGCGCGCGGGCCTCTCGGGGACGCAGCCTCGACGCCGGCCCGCGTCGCGGCCGCGCTGCTGCTGGCCTTCGCCGCCCTGACGGTCGCCGGGCAGGCGCTGCTGTGGCTGCGCGCGCACACGCCGGCCCGGATGGCCGGCGTCGCCTCGATCCCCGCCGGCGCGGCGGCGCTCGTCGCGATCGCGTTCGAGCCCGCCGCCGCGCGCGCGCCGGCGATCGCGATCTTCCAGGTGCTCGCCGGCGCGGTTTTCGCAGGCGCCTTCACCGACGGGTTGCTGCTCGGCCACTGGTACCTCGTCGATCGCAAGCTCTCGCGCGAGCCGCTCGCGTTCGTGAACGCGCTCTTCCTCGGCGGTTGTGCGCTGGCCGCCGTCGCCGGCGCGCTCGCGATCTCCGGCGGCGGCACGGCCAGCCCGGACCTCTCCCCGCTGCTGGGGGCGGGAGCGCTCGCCGCCTACCTCGCCATCGGGCTGGTGGCCCTGTGCGCGACGATCGGCGTCTTCATTCGCGCGCTGGTCAAGGAGAGCAGCATCCAGGCCGCCACGGGCCTGTTCTACCTCGGCGTCATCATGGGCCTTGCGGCGGAGTTCGCCTCTAAGGTCAGATTTTTCTAGGCGTTCAGCATGTTCTTAGGCTGCTCGGGCGCGAGCGCGAAGACGCGGTCGTAGAATCGCAACCGTATGTCAGACCCGAATCCCAACCCCTTCGCCCAGCCGGGGGTCGAGGCCGGCCTCGCGCCGGAAGAACCCGACGCGCCGACCGAGGCGCCGGAGGACGCCGCGCGCCCCGCGCCGGAGGACTCGTCCTTCTTCTGGGAAGCCCCGTCCGTGCAGGCCCGTCCCGCGCGCCGTGGTCCCGGCATCCTGCGCGCGTCGCTCGCGTGGTTCATCGCGGCGCTGCTCGGCGCGTCCGGCGGGGCGGGGGCCATGTATCTGGCGCTGACCGATCGCGGCGCAGGACGGGTGCAGGTCAACGTGGCCGAGCCGCCCGTCACCCCCGTCACCGGACCGGAGAACGCTGCGGCGCGCGTCGCCTCGGCGGTCTTGCCGAGCATCGTGCAGATCACCGTCGCGAGCGACGTCGGGACCGGCCTCGGCTCGGGCGTGATCTACTCGCCCGACGGGTTCGTCTTGACCAACAACCACGTCGTGTGCGAGCCGCGGCTGCTCGACGGCTCGTGCCCGCGCAGCGAGATCGAAGTCCTGCTGCCCAGCGGCGAGGTCCTTCCCGCGGCGGTCGTGGGCACGGCGATCGAGACCGGCGTGGACATCGCGGTGCTGAAGGTCGTCTCCGACGAGCCGTTGCCGGCCGCGACGTTCGGCTCGTCCAAGGACCTGGTCGTCGGCGAGCTTGCGGTGGCCATCGGGAATCCCTTCGGTCTGGAGTCCACCGTGACCGCCGGGATCATCAGCGGGCTGCACCGCAACGAGAGCCTGAACGGCGGCGTCCGCTTCACCGACGCCATCCAGACCGACGCGCCGATCAACCAGGGCAACTCAGGGGGCGCGCTGGCGAACTCGCGCGGCGAGGTCATCGGCATCAACACCGCGATCGTCGGCGGGCAGGGAAACGTGGGCGTCGGCTTCGCGATCCCGATCGACATCGCGCGCAAGGTGGCCGACCAGATGATCGACGGCCGGGAAGCGCAGCTTGCCTACCTCGGGATCTCGGGCGGCGACCTGATCGGGGGCGCGGGCGCGCGCGTCGCCGAGGTCGAGCGCGACGGACCTGCCGCGCGCGCCGGCATCGAGGTCGGGGACGTGGTCGTCGAGTTCGACGGGCGGGAGGTCGATTCGATGGACGCGCTGATATCGCTCATCATCGACAAGGACGTCGGCGACGTCGTCACGGTCGTCGTCGAACGCGAAGGAGAGACTGTCACGACCGAAGCCACGCTCGCGCCGAGGCCCGCCCCGTGAACCTGGGCGTGCCCGAGCTGCTGATGGTGCTCGCCGTCGCGCTGCTCGTCTTCGGGCCCAAGCGCTTGCCGGAGATCGCCCGCAACCTCGGCAAGGCGTGGCGCACCTTCCAGGTCGAGTCGCAGAAAGCGACCGCGGTGCTGCGGGAAGGGCTGGAGGAAGCGAAGGCCGAGCTGCCCGACGTGGGCTCGATCGCCGACGAGGTCCGCGGTCTCAAGAAGGACCTTGCCACGGACCTCGACACGCTTGCCGAGCGCCCCTCGCCCCGGCTCGACGCAGCCGCGGCGGAGCACGAGGACACCTGAGCCGGCGGGTAGACTGCGCCGTTCATGGCACGAAAGAGGCCCGGGCTGGGGGGTGCGCTGCTGCGCCTCGCCGGCGCGGCAGCGCTCGGGTACGCGGCGCGCTCGCGCATCCGCGACGCGGATGCGCGAGCGCGCACCCTCCTCGCCACCCCCCGCACCGACGGTTTGGACCGCGCGCTCCCGGCGCTGACCGACCTCGGCTCGACCTATGCCCTCGGCGGAGCGGCGGCGGTGCTCGCGCTGTTCGGCAAGCGAACGCTCGCGCGGGACGTGCTGGGCGCCGGCGGACTCGCGTGGGCGGTCGCGCAGGCGCTCAAGGTCGTGTATCGAACCGATCGTCCGTACGAGGCCGAGGGGGCCGAGCTGCTCGTGCGCAAGCCGGCCGGCCGCTCGTACCCGAGCGGGCATCCGGCCGTGAGCATGGCCGTGTCGCGCGTGCTGCGCGCGCAGGTCCACGCGCCGGCGACCGCCGTGATCGAGCGGTTGCCCGGGCTCGTTGCGTACTCGAGGGTGTACGTCGGCGCGCACTACCCGTCCGACGTTATCGGGGGCTTGCTGCTCGGCCGCGCGCTCGGGGATCTCTGGGTGCGCTACGCCCGCCGGTAGGCGGTCTGGTCAGTGGCGGTGGCCGCCGCCGGCTCCGAGGATGGGGAGCCTGCGCCCGCGGAGCGACGGGGCCTTCTTCGCGATTCGCTTCGCCAGGTCGATGATCGCCGCGGCCGCAGGCGACTCGGGCTCGGTCACGACGATCGGCTTGCCGTCGTCGGCGCCCTCCCGCAGCTTGTGGTCGATGGGGATCTCGGCGAGCAGCTCGGTCCCGAGCTGCTGCGCGAGCGCCGCCCCGCCGCCCTGGCCGAAGATGCGGTGCTTCTCGTTGCAGGACGGGCAGAGGAAGAAGCTCATGTTCTCGACCACGCCGAGCACGTTCAGGTCGACCTGCTCGGTCATCTTGCCGGCGCGCGCGGCGACCTTCTGCGCGGCTTCCTGTGGCGTCGTGACGACGATCATGTCGGCGCCCGGCAGGTACTGCGCGATCGAGATCGACACGTCGCCGGTCCCCGGCGGCATGTCGATCAGCACGAAGTCCACGTCGCCCCAGTACACGTCGGCGAGGAACTGGTGGATCATCTTGTGCAGCAGCGGACCGCGCCAGATCACCGGCGTGTCCTCCGGGGTCAGGAAGCCGACCGAGATGACCTTCGCGCCGTGCGCCTCCAGGGGGAGCGCCATGTTGTCGAACACGGTCGGACGCCCCATGACGCCGAGCATCCCGGGCTGGCTGAAGCCGTAGACGTCGGCGTCGATGATGCCGACCTTGTAGCCCAGACCCGCGAGCGCGACGCCGAGGTTGGCGGTGACGCTGGACTTGCCGACGCCGCCCTTGCCCGAGGCGACCAGGATCGCGCGCGTCGTAGCCCCGCGGTCCTGCCAGAACCCGATCGGGCGCTCCGCCTCGCGGGGCTGGCCCGCCCGGAGCCGCTGGACGAGCGCCTGGCGCTGCTCGTCGGTCATCACGTCCATGACCACCTCGACGTGTTCGACCCCGTCGATCGGCATGACCGCGGCGGTGACGTCCTTGGTGATCCGGTCCTTCAGCGGACAGCCCGCGATGGTGAGGTAGACCTCTACGATGACGTTGCCGCCGTCGATGGTGACCTGCTTGACCATGTCCAGCTCGGTGATCGGCTTGCCGATCTCGGGGTCGGCCACATGGCTGAGCGCTTCCAGGACTTGTTCCTTGGTGGGCATGTGAATCTCCTCACAAAGTCGTGATCCCAGGCTAGCACCCGCCGGAGCAGGGCGGAAACGGCCTGCCGCCATCGGACGCCCGGCTGCCAGGGTCTGGCGGAATGGGAAATCATGCCAGAGATTCTGTGGCGAACTTGGTCGGCCGAGCGCATAATGAGGAAGGCCTGGAGCCCCCGGGGGCGGGAGAAAGCCGACCAGCTCCCCCAACCGCCATCCGGGGGACTCCTCAGGACCGTCCGCTCTTCCCTTGCGGACGGTCCCCAGGGGTTCGACAGCCCAGGGTAGGGTGCCCGTCCATGAAGATCGGCCTCGCCCTCCCGCACTACGAGTTCTCCTTCCCCGACCACGGCCCCTTGACGGTCGATCGCGTCCTTTCCTACGCGCGCACCGCAGAGCGGCTCGGCTTCGACTCGGTGTGGGTCTCGGACCACCTGTTCATCGATCTCTCCCGCTACGGCGGCCCCGGCGGCCGCCGGCGCTCGGTCGAGTGCATGTCGCTCGCCCAGGCCGTCACGGCGGCCACCGAGCGAGTGCGCGTGGGGACGCTCGTGGCGTGCATGCCCTTCCGCGCCACGGCCTTGATGGCCGAGCAAGCCAACGTGATCGCCGCCGTCGGGGGCGGTAGGTTCGACTTGGGGGTGGGCGCGGGCTGGAACCAGGCGGAGTTCGAGGAGATGGGGATCGAATTCGGCACGGCCGGCTCGCGCATCACGCGCCTCGGTTCCCAGGTGGCCGAGCTTGCGGCGCGGCTCGACCCCGGCGTCCCGATCTGGATCGGCGGCAAGGGGGGTCCTCGAGTCCTGCGTATCGTCGCCGAGCATGCCGCGGGCTGGAACGTCGTCTGGCAGATGACGCCGCAGGCGTACGGCGAACGGCTCGCGATCCTGGCGCGCGCATGCGAGAAAGCCGGCCGAGCGCCGTCGTCGGTCGCGCTCTCCGTCGGGCTCAACTTCCTGATCGGCGCCGACGACCGGGACGTTCGCGCGCGCTACGAGCGATTGCAGCGGTGGACGCCGCCCGGCGTGATCGACGCGACGGCCTTCGAGGACTGGCGGGAGGGTCGCCTGGCCGGAACCGCCCACGAGTGCGCGCAACGAATCAAGAAGTTCGAAGCCCTCGGCGTCTCCGAGATCATCCTCACCGCTGGGCACCTGCCTTTCGCCGTTCCCGACGACGAACAGCTCGAGCGTGCCGCGGGCGAGCTGCTCCCCTTGGTGCGATGACCGTCGAGGAGGCGCTGGATGCGGTCCTGGCCGAAGCTGCGGGGGAACGGGTCCACTGGACGGTGCTCTGGGACCGCGCGCTTCGCGGCGGGCTGATCGACCCGCTCGCCGACCGCGACGCGCGCTCGGCGTTCATGCGCGCTCTTTCCGCGCGCGCCGCGGCCGGCGCCGTCGAGAAGGTCGCCCCCGGCACCTACCTCGTCCCTCCGGCCCCCGGTTGAGTACGGGATTCGCGCCGGCCGGGAGTAGAATCCCGTATCCGCTCTTCACGCTGACGAGGTGACGATGGGCGTCGTTCGAAGAATCGCAGCAACCGTTCTCCTCCTGCTGACGCTCGGGGCGTGCGATCTCACGGTCCGGCTCGACACCGCGCTGGAGGCGGACGGGAGCGGCACCTTCACGATCGGCATGGACCTCGATCGGGAGCTGCGGGACCTGCTCGCCTCCGAATCCACGCCGGAGTCGGGCATGCGCGCGATCGAGGACCTCTACGACGGGCTCGAAGCGGCCGGCTGGGAGGTCTCGACGGCCGACGGCGACGCGGGGCTGTCCTACGTGGCGACGCGAGCCTTCGACGACGAGTCCGGGTTCGACCGTGCCCTCGCGGAGCTGAGCGGGGCGCGCGGAGGCGGCGCGCGCGGGCTCGGCGGCTTCCGGCTCGAGATCGACGAGCACACCGAGCAGTCCTTCCTGCAGTCGCGCTCGACCTTCTCCGCGGTGGTGGACACCTCGCAGGTCGAGCTGACGGAGATCCAGCGCGCGCTGCGGGACCTCATCGCGAGCCAGTTGCACTTCGAGATCCGCGCGTCGCTGCCCGGCGCCATCCGCGAGGTGGAGGGCTCGGGGGTGCAGGGCGACGGAGAGGTCGTGTGGCGACCGGCCTTCGGCGAGCGCGTGGTCATGGCCGCCTCGTCGTCGGCCCCGCGCATCGGCTCGCTGCTGCTGATCCTGGTCCCGAGCCTGATCCTGCTCGCGCTGCTGGGCTGGTTCCTGCTCGGCCGGCGTTCCCGGCGGCTCGCACGCGAGGATCAGCAGGAGCTGCTCGTCCTGACCGATCCGGCGACCATCACGCTGGAAGCGCCCGCCGAGACGATCGACCGCGCCGCTCGCTAGGCCGTCGGCACCGGCGGCGGCAGCGGCGCGAGCGCCACGATCTCGCAGTCCTTCTTCCAGCGCTCGACGGCGGTCTCCGCGCCCTGGAGGTTGAGGCGGCGCCCGGCCAGAAGCTCCGAGGCGATCGTCGTCCACGCGCCGTCCTTCGGGAGCACGCGCACCGAGCACTCGACGTCGGCCACCTGTGATCGCTTGTCCTTCGACCGCGCGACGAGCCGCACGCGGGCGGCCTCGGTCAGGCCGGGCACGTGCTGTTCGCCTTCGCCCACCAAGACGTAGACGACGCCGTCCTCGAACCCGTACCACACGGGGTAGTCCTTCTCACCTTCGTAGGGCGCACGGCTTCCGGCGGGCGTGTCGACGTCGCGCACGCGGATCCATGCGATCGTCGACTTGGCGAGCGCGGCGTCCAGCGGGCCGGGCACGATCCCGCCGCCGGGAGCGTGCTGCTGGACGACCGTGAAGGGGTAGTTGGCGACCACGTCGTCGAAGATCGAGTACTGCAGGGTGTAGGTGCCGGCGGAGGGGAACGTCAGGTCGCGCAGCTCGGTCGTGAGCACCTGCGCCTTGGACTCGCCGTCCAGCTCGAACTTGCTCTCGTAGGTGCCCAGGGTGGAGCCGTCGGCGTCGCAGACGTCGATCGCGTCGATGTAAACGCCGCCCGGACCGCTGAGCCGCCGGACGACGACGAACGGGTAGGCGACCGACCCCACCAGTCCGAGGTAGACGACGTCGCCGGCGTCCGGCTCGGTCTCGGCCAGCACGCGGTCGGTTACGCGGAAGTCGTGGATGGTTACGGACACTGCGATTCCTCCTGGAGGGCGGCCGGGGGGAGTATATCGGCGGGTTGCGAGGGCTTCGCGCTTACGCGCGCACGCGCGGCCTGCGACCCTCCAGCGCGCCCCGGTCGTGCAGGAACTCGTAGAGACCGGTGGTCAGCTTGAGGTCGCCCAGCGCGTCCACGCCCACCCAGCGGGCGTCGCTCACGTCCGAGCCGGCGACCACGTCCCTCGTCCGAGGCTTGGCCCAGTAGTCGTGGATGACGAAATGCCAGCGGATCTCGCCGTCGTCGTCCGGGACGATGCGCTCCGCGATCCCCGCGAGCCCTTCCACGTCGATCTCGATCCCGGTTTCCTCGCGCACCTCGCGCGCGCACGCCTCCGTCAGGCTCTCGCCCCACTCCACCTTGCCGCCGGGAAGGGTCCATTCGCCCCGGCCCGGATCGGTGTCGCGGCGAACGAGGAGCAGCTCGCCCTTTTCGAGCACGATGGCGCCGACGGCGCAGACGGGGACCCTCACCGGCGCTGAGGCTAGCACGCTACGATGCGCGGCCTGTGTCTTACGAACGGGAACTGGCGCTCGCGCACCAGTGGTGCGACGAAACCGACGCGATCGCGCTCGACTACTTCACCGCGGGCGCCCTCACCGAGATCAAGGCCGACGGGACGCCGGTCACCGCCGGCGACCGCGCGGTGGAGCGCGCCCTGCGCCGCTCGATCGAATCCGCGTTCCCCACCGACGCGGTGCTCGGAGAGGAAGAGGGGCTGGCCGGGCGGAGCGATCGCCGATGGATCCTGGACCCGATCGACGGCACCAAGAACTATGCGCGCGGGGTGCCGGTCTTCGCGACGCTGCTCGCGCTGCAAGAGCAGGAGGAGACGGTGGTCGGCATGGTGAGCGCGCCGGCGCTCGGGACGCGGTGGTGGGCGTCGCGCGGCGACGGCGCCCACGCGAGCGGGACGATCGTGCGCGTGTCCTCGGTCGCCTCGATCGCCGAGTCGCACCTGATCACCGGCGGCGTCGACTGGGCGGGCGACCGAGCCGATGCGCTCGTCGCATTGCTCGCGCGGGCCAAGCGGCACCGGGGGTTCGGCGACTTCTGGGGGCACATGCTCGTCGCGCAGGGATCGGCCGAAGCCATGATCGAGCTGGCGCCGCTCGCCGTCTGGGACATCGCCGCGCCGAAGATCATCGTCGAGGAGGCGGGGGGACGGGTGAGCGCGCTCGACGGCGGAGACGCGGGCGGGGGCGGGGCGGTCGTCAGCTCCAACGGCGCCGTCCACGACGACATCCTCGCCGCGCTGAGCGGGTAGCCTGTCGGTTCGTGTTCGAGCTGACTCCTGAGCAGGAAGCGATCCGGGCGACCGCGCGCGCGTTCGCCGAGCGCGAGGTCGCGCCGCACGCCGCGCAATGGGACCGCGACGAGCACTTCCCGGCCGAGCTGATCCCGCGGCTCGCCGAGGTCGGCTTCCTCGGCGCGCCGGTGCCCGTCGAGTACGGGGGCATGGGGCTCGACGCGGTGTCCTACGCCGTGGTGATCGAGGAGATCGCGCGCGCGGACTCCTCGGTCCGGTCGATCGTGAGCGTCAACTGCTCGCTGTTCGCGCTGACGGTCCTGAAGTGGGGGACCGAGGCGCAGCGCAAGGAGTGGCTGCCGAAGGTGTCCGGCGGCGAGATGCTCGGCTGCTTCGGCCTGACCGAGCCCGGCGCCGGCTCGGACCCCGGATCGATGGTGACGCGCGCGGTGCGCGACGGCGAGCACTGGGTGATCGACGGCTCGAAGATGTTCATCACCAACGGCACGCAGGCCGGGATCGCGTTGATCTTCGCGCAGACCGATCCGTCGCGCGGCGCGAAGGGCATCGCGTGCTTCCTGGTGCCGACCGCGACGCCCGGCTTTGCCGCCAACGAGATCCACGGCAAGCTCGGGCTGCGGGCGTCCTCGACTGCGGAGCTGGTGCTGACCGGCGTGCGCGTGGGCCCCGAGTCGTTGCTGGGCGAGGTCGGTGACGGGATGAAGATCGCGCTGTCGACGCTCGACAACGGCAGGGTGGGACTCGCGGCGTCGTGCGTCGGGCTGGCGCAGGCGTCGCTGGACGCGGCGCTTGCCTACGCCAAGGATCGCGAGCAGTTCGGCAAGCCGATCGCCCGGCACCAGTTGGTGCAGGAGATGCTCGCCGATATGTACGTCGACGTCGAGGCGGCGCGGCTGCTCACGCTGCGGGCGGCCGCGAAGAAGGACGCCGGCGAGCGCAACACCCTGGAGGCGAGCGTCGCGAAGTACTACGCGAGCGAGGCCGCGGTGCGCTGCACCAACCTGGCGATCCAGGTTCACGGCGGCTACGGCTACGTCGACGAGTACCCGGTGGGGCGCTACCTGCGCGATGCGCGCGTCACCACGCTCTACGAAGGCACGAGCCAGATCCAGAAGCTCATCATCGGCCGCCACCTCACCGGCGAAAGCGCGTTCGTCTAGTCCTCGATCGAATCGAGCAACTCGGTGAACGCGCGCGTGCCTGGCACGATCGCACGGATGCCGTAGGGCGCGCAGGCGCGAGCGAACCTCCGGTCGAGCGTCACGAGCGGGCACGTCAACGCGAGCGCGAGATCCGCGTAGCAGCCGTCGTAGACGGTCATCGCGCCCCGCATCCCCCACGCGCCACGCAGGAGGACCGCCGCGGGCGCCTGGGTCAACTCGAGCAACTCCAGTCGGTCGAACAGCGCGCAGGCAACCTGGTCCGAGATGCGGCGTTGGAGCGCCAGCTTGCGCAGTGCGTTCGTCGCCTCCACCGGCGCGATGTCGGGGACCCACAGCTCGACCTCCGTACCGAGCAGGGCGGAGGTCTCGCCTGCGTGATCGGCTGCGATCAGGAACCCGACGAGGAGGGACGCGTCGACGACGACGCGCTCGGTCATCGCCGCTTGGTGGGGAGGGGTCCTCTCATCTCGCGGATGAGCTCGGCGGGCGACGGTCCACGGGTGACGTGCGGCCGGATGGCGACGATCGATTCGACGACGGCCTTGCGCGAGCCATGTTCGAGCCGGATCCCGCGCTGGAGAAGGCGGATGGCCTCGTCGGTGATGGAGGCGTTCCGGCGCATAGCGCGCTCACGGATCGCCTCGTAGAGGTCTTCGGGAACTCCTCGAACGTGCAACGTCGGCACGGACGGCATCGTACCACCTTGGTAGCAGAATCGCTAGCAGATTGGGACGCCATGGTAAGGCTCGCGATCCGGCGTGTCCAGCGCGGGTGACGAGAGTGGGATGAAGGAGTGATTCGGGGTGTTCGCGTGGTGCGGTTAGCATCGGAGGCGCCATGAAGCGATACGACTTGCACACGCACTCGAACGTCAGCGACGGCGCGTTGCCGCCGGCGGAGGTCGTGCGGCGCGCCGCCGGGGCGGGCCTGGACGGGATCGCGCTGACCGACCACGACTCGACCGGCGGGCTCGCCGAGGCGCGCGCGGAGGGAGAGCGCGCAGGGCTCGAGGTGCTCACCGGGTGCGAGATCTCCGCGCAGCTCGAAGGAAAGAGCGTCCACGTCCTCGGCTACTTCATGGACACCGAGCACCCGCGCCTGGTCGAGGAGCTTCGCTGGATCCAGGACGACCGCGTGGTCCGCGCCGAGAAGATGGTCGAGAAGCTGCAGAAGCTCGGCGTGGCGGTGACGATGGACATGGTGCGCGCGCACGCGGAGGGCGACTCGATCGGCCGCCCGCACGTCGCCGCGGCGATGGTGGACGCGGGCGTCGTGCCCACGACCGTCGACGCGTTCACGAAGGACTGGATCCTGGAGGGCGGGCGCGCCTACGTCGACAAGCGCGTGATGGCGCCGGTCGACACGATCGCGCTCATCGTCGAAGCGGGCGGCGTCGCGGCGGTCGCGCATCCGATCTGGGTGGAGAACGACCTCGGCCGCTCGGTCGAGCGCATCGAGGAGTGGGCGGAGGCGGGCCTGGGCGCGTTGGAGGTCGATCATCCCGAGCACGAAGAGCTGTGGCGCAGGACCTACGGCGACCTCGCCAAGCGGCTCGACCTCGTGCGAACCGGGTCGAGCGACTTCCACGGCAACGCGCACGGCGGGCCGATGGGCGCGAACACCACGGACGAAGACGTCGTCGCCGAGCTGCGCGCGCGCGCGGCGCGGCGCTAGGCGCGGCGGGCGATGCTCCGCCGGTAGATGGCGGGGAGCAGCGCGCGCGTGACGACGGCGACGTTCTCGAGCCGGGTGAGGTTGATCTCGAATCCGGCGCGATCCAGACCGCGCAGCAGCGCGCGCGAGACCTGCTCGGGCGTGCGGTGCACGAGCTTCGGAGGCACGCTGAGCCCCGTCTCGACGGCGTCGTGGGCCATGGTCGTTTCGGACACGAAGCCGGGGGAGAGCACCTTCACGCGCACGCCCTTGGGCGCCAGCTCGTAGGAGATCGCTTCGAGGAAGGCGTGCATGCCCGCCTTCGAGGCCGAGTAGACGCTCTCGCCGGGCAGCGGGCTCTTGCCCGAGCCGCTCGTCAGCCCGACGATCCACCCCTCGCCGCGCCCCACCATGTGGGGGATGGCCGGCAGGACGCAGTTGGTGGTGCCGAACAGGTTGACGTCCATCACCTCGCGCACGAACGCGGGATCGATCTCGGTCGCGGGCCGGCGCCCGAGGATCGCCGCGTTGCAGACCACGACGTCGAGCCGCCCGTGGCGTCCGGCGGCGTCGTCGATCAGCGCGCGGGCGGCGGCCTCGTCGGCGACGTCGAGCGGCCGCGTCCACGACGCCGCCGACACGGCGCGCAGCTCGGCCTCGACCTCGGCGAGCGGCTCGGGACGGCGCGCGGCTCCGACGACGATAGCGCCGGCGCGCGCGAGGTCGAGCGCGATCCGGCGCCCGACTCCCATCGACGCGCCGGTGACGACGGCGACACGACCCGTGAAGTCCACAGCGCGCGTGAGCCTACCGGGTTCGAGCGGACGGGCCGGACGGACCGCTGGGCTATCCTTGCCGCGCAGCCGAACCGGGAGTTGAGCCACATGATCGACCCACGCAACCTGCCGGAGATGCCCGCCCTGGCCATCGTCGGGCCGTGCGAGCTGCACGACGAGGACCTCGAGGTGCTCGGGCGGCAAGTGATCGCGCACTACGGCGACACGTGGGTGCAGATCCACCGGCAGGTGCTCGACGACCTCGCGACCTTGCTGGGCGCCGCGGAGTCCCCGTACCTGATCCCGGGTTCGGGGACGACCTGCCTGGACGCGGCGATGCTGAACCTGTTCGAGCCCGGCCAGAAGGTGCTCGTCGCCGACACCGGGTTCTTCGGGCAGCGGCTGGCGCAGATCGCGACGCAGCAGGGCTTGGCGGTCGAGGTGCTGCCGGTCGAGGTGGGCGCGCCGGTCGAGGCGGGCGCGGTTGCCGAACGCGCGCGCGGGTGCGACGGCGTGCTCGCGGTGCACGTCGAGACCTCGACGGGCGTCCGGCACCCGATCGAGCAGATCGCCGCGGCCGCGCGCGAGGCCGGCGCGCTCTGCGTGATCGACGGCATCGCCAGCGTCGGCGGCGAGTTCGCCGAGGTGGACGCGTGGGGGATCGACGCGCTCGTCACCTCGACCCAGAAGGGGCTCGAGACGCCGCCGGGCCTCGGCATCGTCGCGCTGGGCCCGCGCGGCCGGAAGCGCGTCGAAGCGCGCAGCTCGCGGCCCGCATCCTGGTACCTCGACCTGCACACCTGGGACTGGTACCGGCGCGAGTGGGCCTCGTGGCACCCGCACCCGGTCACGATGCCGACGCCGCTCGTCCTGGTGCTCGCCTCGAGCCTCCGGCGCATCCTCGCGCACGGGTTCCCGGCGTGGGTCGAGGCGCGCGCGGCGCTCGCGTCGCGACTTCGGACGGGGCTGAGCGACCTCGGGTTCGAGCACGTCGCACGCGAAGGCGCGGGATCGAACCTCGTCGTGGCCGTGCACGCCGAGGACGCGGGGGAGATCCTGGCGCACGTCCTGCGGCAGGGCATCCAGCTCTCCGGAGGGCTGCCGCCGCTCGCCGGCGCGTCCCTTCGGATCGGTCTGCTCGGCAAGGCGGCGAGCGAGCAGATGGTGGACCGCGTCGTCGACGCGATCGCGCGCGCGCGCAAGGAAACGTGAAGCCGGTTTCGCCGTGGCCGGACGCGGTCTCCGAGCGCGACGACGCGTTCCACGAGCACGGCGGCACCCCCGGATGGCGTGAGGAGCTGACCTTCGACTTCGCCGATCCGGCCGCCGAGCTGGGCCTGATCGTGCGCCTTACGTTCGACCCCGGCCGCCACCAGGCCGACGCCGTGATCAACGTGGCTTTTGCCGACGGCGGGTTCGCGACCGTGCTCGCGCGCGCGAAGGTCGAGCGCCACGCCACGACGACCGTCGACCGGATCGCGCTGTCGTGCGCCGGGCCGGCGCGATCCTGGCGCCTGGCGTGCAAGGACACCGCGCTCGTCCTGCCGGCGCGCGGACCCAACGCCGAGCGGCGCGGCGTCGGGGTGCCGATCGAGATGGACGTCGTCTTCGACGCCTGGGTCGATCCCGTGGGCGGCCTTCGCAGGACGAAGAACGTGGACGCGATCGGCTTCGTCCAGGTGACGTCGGAGGGGCGCTTCGAACAAGTGGGCCGCGCGTCGGGGTCGTTGCGCATCGGCGAGCACGGCTCGACGATCGACGCGGGCGGGTCCCGGATGCGGCGGTGGGGACCGAACCTGGGCGCCGACGCCTTCCTTCGCGTCGTGTTCGGGCCGGCGCTGTCGCTCGTGCTGCGTGCGCCGACGCTGGACGATCCCGCGACGGGCTGGCTCGCGCGCGGGCATGACGTTGTCCCGGTGACGGCGGTGCTGGAAACGACGCGCGACGGGTCGAGCGTCCGGTGGCTCTCGATCGCGGCGACCGACCCGGGCGGCGAGCGCATCGAGGTCGAAGGCGCCGTCCTCGCCGCCCATCCGCTTCGCGACGGCGCCGCGCGCACGCGCCAGGCGCTCATCCGCTGGCGGCGCAACGACCGGCAGGCCTGGGGCTTCGGCGACTGGCCGGTGGCGGGCTAAGCCACGCGCAGGGCGAGCATCACGCCGTCGCGGATCGGAAGGATGCTCGAGACGTAGCGCTCGTCGTTGGCGATGAGGCTGTTGTGTTCCTTGATCGCCTCGGTCCACTCGCCCGGCATGCCGTCGGGACCCGCGTGGCCCGCTACCTGTCCGCCCCACAGGACGTTGTCGCAGATGTAGAGGCCGCCGAGCCGGATGCGACCGGACGCCGCTCGCCACGCGGCCGGGTAGCCGTCCTTGTCGATGTCGTCGTAGACGACGTCCCACTCGCCCTCGACGCCGTCGAAGGACGTCACGGCGTCGCCGACGTGGTAGGTGATCCGGTCCCACAGGCCCGCCCGCCCCAGGAAGTCCTCGGCCGCCTTTGCGTTCTCGGCGTCGCCGTCGGTGCAGTGGATCTCGGCGTCCGGCCCCGCGCCGCGCGCGAACCAGTAGGCCGAGTAGCCGTAGCCCGATCCCAGCTCGAAGATGCGGCGCGCGCCGTGGATGCGGGTGAGGATCTCCAGCGTGACGCCGACGTGCCGGTTGACGATCGGGAAGCGCTTCTCCTCGGCGAGCTTCTCCATCTCGACGAGCACGTCTTCGTCGTGGCGGTCGAGCAAGCCGCGCATGTAGCGCGCGACGTCGGGGTCCGTGATCGGCATCGCCGGCTCCTCTCGGTCGGGCGTTCCACGATACACTCGGGCCTTCGATGCCAACCGAGTTGCGCGCCTGCATCTTCGACTTCGGCGGGGTCCTGACCTCGTCGATCCGCGATTCGTTCGCGCGTTTCGAGCAGCGCCTCGGTCTGCCCGAGCGCGCGATCCTGCACGCGTTTCGCGGCGACGGCGCGGACGCGCCCGAGCCCGACTTCTTCCGGCTGGAGCGCGGCGAGATCACCGAGGGCGAGTTCTACCGGCTGATGCGGCGGCGGCTGGAGGAGCACCTCGACCGCCCGGTGGCGCTCCCGGAGGACCCGGCCGCGGTGCGCGACATGATGTTCGGCTCGCTCACCCGCAACGACGAGATGGTGGCCGCCGCGCACGCGATCGCCGGGCACTATCCCACCGGCATCCTGTCCAACAACGTGAAGGAGTGGACGGGCTGGCGCGCGTGGGTCGAGTCGCACCGCTTCCACGCGGTGATCGACTCCAGCGACTGCGGGATGCGCAAGCCCGAGCCCGGCATCTACGCGCTCGCGTGCGAGCAGCTCGGAGTCCGGCCGCAGGAGGCGGCGTTCGTCGACGACATCCCGGTCAACGTCGAGGGCGCCGCCGCCGTGGGGATGCACGCCATCCGCTTCACCACGACCGAGGAGGTCCTGGCCGAGCTTCGCCCGCTGTTCCCGCGGGCGTTCGCGGCGGAGGAATCGGTCGGTGCGTGACGTCGTCGTCTCGAACAAGGCCGCGTCGTTCACCGAGTCCGTGATCCGGGAGATGACCCGGATCGCGATGCAGCACGACGCGATCAACCTGGCGCAAGGGTTCCCGGACTTCCCCTGCCCGCCCGAGCTGAAGGAGGCGGCGAAGGCCGCGATCGACGCCGACGTCAACCAGTACGCGATCACGTGGGGCGCCAAGCGCTTCCGCGACGCGATCGCGGCGAAGTTCGCCTCGACCTACGGGATGAGCGTCGATCCCGAGACGCAGATCTGCGTGACGTGCGGCTCGACCGAGGCGATGATGTCGGCGGCGCTGGCCGTCATCGATCCCGGCGACGAGGTCGTCGTCTTCGAGCCCTTCTACGAGAACTACGGGCCCGACGCGATCCTGTCCGGCGCGACGCCGCGCTACGTGACCCTGCACGAGCCGGACTGGACCTTCGACGACGCCGAGCTGGCCGCCGCGTTCAACGACCGCACGCGCGCGATCATCATCAACACGCCCAACAACCCGACGGGCAAGGTGTTCTCGCGCGCCGAGCTGAATCGGATCGCGGAGCTGTGCCAGCACTGGGGCGTCGTGGCGATCACCGACGAGATCTACGAGTTCATGACCTACGAGGGCCACGAGCACGTGCCGCTGATCACGCTCCCCGGGATGGAAGACCGCACGATCCTGATCAACGCGATGTCGAAGACGTACTCGGTCACGGGCTGGCGCGTCGGGTGGACGATCGCGCCGCCCGCGCTGACGAGCGGCATCCGCAAGGTCCACGACTTCCTGACGGTCGGCGCGGCGGCGCCGCTGCAGGAGGCCGGCGTCGTTGCGCTCGGCCTGCCCGGCGACTACTACCGGACGCTCCACGACGACTATCTGGAGCGGCGCGACGTGATGCTCGGCGCCCTGGAGGCGGCGGGCTTCAAGACCTACAAGCCCTACGGCGCGTACTACGTCATGACCGACATCAGCGCGCTCGGGTTTGACGACGACGTGACCGCGGCGAAGCGGCTCACCGCAGAGATCGGCGTCGCGAGCGTGCCCGGCTCGTCGTTCTACTCGCGCCCCGAACTTGGCCGGGACAAGCTGCGCTTCAGCTTCTGCAAGAAGCTCGAGACGTTGCGCGCCGCCGGCGAGCGCCTGCTGACGCTGCGCTGAGCGCGCCTGCACGGGTGCCGTCACATCAGACGGAGGGAGCCCATGTTGCGCAGCAGGTCGCTCAGCACGCCCGGGTCGGTGCGCAGGTTGATCACGGCCGCGCCGGCGTCGAGCGAGCGCTTCAACGCGGGCCGAAGCTCGTCGAGGTCCTCGACGACCTCGCCGTGCGCGCCGAAGGCGTCCGCGATCAGCTCGTAGCGCGAGTCGCCCAGCTCGCTGGCGATGTGGCGGCCTGGTCCGAACCACGCGTCCTGCTCGTGCGTCACGTCGGCCCACGCCGCGTTGTTCGACACCACGACGATCACCGGAAGGCCGTGACGAACGGCGGTGTCGACCTCCATCGCGCAGAGCCCGAACGTGCCGTCGCCGATGAAGACGTAGACGGGCTCGCCGGGCCGCGCGGCCGCGGCCGCGTTTGCGAACGGCATCCCCACGCCGAGCGTCCCGAGCGCGGTCGTGGTCGTGAGCAGCCGTCCGGGCCCCTCGGCGTCCGCGTAGGCGAGCATCCAGGACAGGCAGTCGCCGCCGTCGGCGACGATCGTGTGCGGGCCGGTCTCGCGCGCGAAGGCGGCCAGCTCGCGCGCCGCGGCGCCCGCGTGGATGCGCGCGCCGGCATGTGAGTCGACCTGATGGTCCCAGGCGGCGCGCGCAAACCGCACGAGCGCGCGCGCTTCCTCGCGCCAAGCCTCGCGGCCGGCCGCGGGCTCCCGGGCGCTCGCCGCCAGCGCTTCCAGCGCCGCCGCCGCGTCCCCCGCGAGCGCGATCGATCGCGGGTCGATCCTTCCTTCGTCCACGTCGACCTGGATAAGGGTCTGGTTCTCGCCGAACAGCGGCGGACGCCCGTAGAGCAGGTTCGCGTTGAACGCGCTCCCGACGACGAGCACGACGTCGGCGCGGGCGACGGCGATCCCGGCGTGCACCATCGAGCCGAGGCACCAGTCGTCGGCGTCGGGCAGGAGCCCGCGGGCCGCGCTCGTCGTCGTGACCGGCACGCGCGCCGCGCGCGCGAACGACGCGAGCGCGCCGCCCGCGCCGCTGAAGAACGCGCCGCTGCCGGCGATCGTGATGGGCCGCTCGGCGCGGGCGAGCGCGCCGGCCGCGCGGCCGACCGATTCCGCATCCGGGCGGGAGCGGGCGGCCGGAGCCGCCTCGTGCGGGGCCGCGGCGGGCGTGCTCGCCATGAACACGTCCTGTGGGATCTCCAGGTACACCGAGCCCGGCCGGCCCGAAGCCGCCTCGCGCAGCGCGCGCGCCGCGTACTCGCCGATGCGAGCCGTCTCGTGGCAGCTCGCCGCCCACTTCGTCGCCGGCGTCGCGATCGCGCGCTGGTCGAGGTCCATCACCGCGCCGCGGCCCTGCCGGTCGATCCCCGTTCGCCCGGCGACGAGGACCATCGGGACGCCGCCGAGCCCGGCGTCCATCAGGCCGGTCATCGCGTTGCCGAAGCCCGGGCCCGCGGTGACGACCGCGACGCCCGGCCGCCCGGCCGCGAGCGCCCAGCCCTCGGCCGCGAGCGAGGCGGCGCCTTCGTGGCGCACGTCGATCACGCGGATGCCCTCGTCCAGACAGGCGTCGAAGAAGCCCAGGACGTGGCCGCCGGGGAGCCCGAAGACGGTGTCGACGCCTTGCGCGCGAAGGGCGCGGGCCAGCACGACGCCTCCCGAAGCGCCCGGCTCGGCGGCCGTCGTGGGTTCGAATTCCGCCATGCGCCCTCCCTGCTCCGAGCCGGACGACTCCCCGTGCCACGGCTTCCCCGTGTTGCGGCGGGCTACCGGCGTCGGAGAGGATACGGGCACCGGAGGCGGGGGAGCGATTTGGCCCGGACCATCGCGATAGCAAACCAGAAGGGCGGCGTCGCCAAGACGACGTCGGCGTTCGCCCTTGCCGCCGCCATCGCCGAGCAGGGACCGCGCGTCCTGCTGATCGACCTCGACCCACAGGCCTCGCTCACTTATTCGATGGGCATCGACCCGGACTCGCTCGAGTACACCATCCACGACGTGCTGGTCGGGCGCGTCCCCATCGGGAAGACGATCCACCAGCTCGACGAGGCCGACGTGGTCCCGGCCAACATCGACCTCGCCGGCGCGGAGGCGTACCTGCTGACGCGGACCGGGCGCGAGTACGCGCTGCGCATGGCGCTCGACGACGTCGCGATTCACTACAACTACGTCGTCATCGACTGCCCGCCCTCGCTCGGCGTGCTGACGATCAACGCGCTCACCGCCGCCGACGAGGTGCTCATCCCGCTGCAGTGCGAAGCGCTGTCGCAACGCGGGGTCGGCCAGCTCCTCGAAACGATCGAGGACGTGCGTCGCATGACCAACCGCGAGCTGCACATCCGCGGGATCGTCGCGACGATGTACGACGGCCGGACCCAGCACGCCCGCCAGATCCTCGACGACGTCGGCCGCCGCTACGGGATCGAAGTGCTGCAACCGCCCGTGCGCAAGTCGATCCGGTTCGCCGAGGCGCCGCGGACCGGCAAGTCCATCCTTCGGTACGCGTCCTCCCATCCCGGAGCCGGCGCCTACCGCCAGATCGCGCAAACCCTGACCGCCCCATGACCAGAAACGACACGGACTGGGACAGCGACTTGATCGACGAGCAGATCGCCGATCACCTGCGCCAGTCGCGCGAGCCCGACCCGCTCGGCAAGCGCGCGCTGTTCAGCGGCTCGGCGGTGAAGCCCGGCCGGTTCGGCACGCTGGCGCTGGAGTGCTCGTCGTGCAAGCGCGAGTCGCCGGTGAAGGTGCGCGAGCTGCCCGGGCTGGCGTTCCCGCTCACGCTGACGCTGCCGCGCCGGTACCACACGTTCCTCAAGTGCCCGGCTTGCGGGCGCCGGACGTGGATGCGCGCCCACTGGCGCGTGTGACCATGAGGCGCGCGGCGATCGCGGCCTGCCTGTTGCTCGCGGCGTGCTCGCCGAGCGCGCCGGTGACGACGCCGACCGGCGACGAGCTCGAGATCCTGGTGGAGAGCGAGGGCTTCCAGAACGGCACCGCCATCCCCGAGGTCTACACCTGCGACGGGCGCAACATCTCGCCCGCCCTGGAGTGGTTCGGCGTCCCCGAAGACACCATCGAGCTGGCGCTGGTCGTGCGCGACCTCGACGCGACCGGAGGCGTCTTCATCCACTGGACCGTCTGGGGGATGGATCCCGGCGTGACCGGCGTGGGCATCGACTCGGCGCCCGAAGGCGGCGTGCAGGGACAGACCTCGGCCGGCTCGGTCGGCTACACGGGGCCGTGCCCGCAGCCGGGCGACCCGCAACACGAGTACGTGTTCACGGTGACCGCGATGCGCGGGAAGGTGATCGCCGAGGAAGGGGCCGAGCCGGCGAACGTGCTGCAGCGGATCGAGGACCTGAAGATCGCCGAGGGCCACCTGCGCGGGTTCTACGCGACCGAGGTGTCGTGACCCAGACGCCCTTCGACCTCGTGATCGTGGGGGGAGGGATCGCGGGGATGTGCGCCGCCCTGCGGGCGCCGGCCGGCGCGCGGGTCGTCGTGATCGACAAGGGAGCATCCGGCGCGGGCTCCTCGCCGCTCGCGCAAGGCGGGATGGCGGCCGCGGTCGGACCGGAGGACTCTCCCGACCTTCACGCCGCCGACACGATCGCCGCGGGCGCCGGGCTGTGCGACGCGGACGTCGTGAAGGACGTCTGCGCCGAGGGCCCGGCCGCGGTCGACTGGCTCCTGTCGCTGGGATGCGCGTTCGATCGCGACGAGCGCGGCGCGTTGCACCTGGCGCGCGAGGGCGGGCAGACGGTGGCGCGGAGCGTGCACGAGCGGGACGCGACCGGAGCGACGCTCGTGCGGGGGCTCCGCGACGCGCTCTCGAGCCGCGACGTCGAACGAGTCCGCGCACGCGCCGACGCGCTGCTCTGCGGCCCCGACGGGTGTACCGGCGTGATGGCCGAGGGCCGGCCGTTCACGGGGCGAGCCACCCTCGTCGCGACCGGCGGCGCCGGGGGGCTGTGGGGGACGACGACCAACGCGCCCGGCGCGGCGGGGGACGGGATCGTGCTCGCGCTGCTCGCCGGGGCGCAGCTCGCCGACCTGGAGTTCATGCAGTTCCATCCCACGGCGCTCGGCGCCGGCGCGCCGGGGGGCCGCCGGGCGCTGCTGACCGAGGCGCTGCGCGGGCACGGCGCGCCGCTCGTGGATGAAGACGGCGAGCGCTTCGTGGACGAGCTGGCGCCGCGGCACGTCGTCACCAAGGCGATCCTGGAACGGGGCGGCGCGTTCCTCGACCTGCGCGGCATCGAGCGCCTGGAGGATCTGTTCCCGACCGTCGTCGCGAGCACGCGGGCGGCCGGCATCGACCCGGCGCGTGAACTCGTGCCCGTGGCGCCGGCCGCCCACTACTTCATCGGCGGGATCGCCGCCGACGCCTGGGGCCGCACGAGCATCCCCGGCCTGTACGCGGCCGGGGAGTGCGCCTCGACCGGCATGCACGGCGCGAACCGCATGGCCGGCAACTCGTTGCTGGAGACCGTCGTGGTCGGGGCTCGCGCCGGGCAGCGCGTGGCCGCGGAGGAAGCGCGCGGCGCGGGCCTTCCCACCGTGGGGGCCGCCGCGCCGCCCGCCGGCCTCGCCGCGATCCTGTGGAGCCGCGCCGGTCCGATCCGCGACGCGGCGGGGCTGGATGCCGCGCGCGCGGAGATCGCGGCGCTCGCGGCCGGCGGGCACACGGCGCTCGCGTCGATGATCGTCTCGGCGGCGGCGGCCCGGCTGGAGAGCCGCGGCGTGCATATCCGCTCGGACTTCCCGGACCCGGCCGAAGCCTTCGCCGCCCGCTCGTTCGACGCGCGCCCGGCCGCGATGCGAGACTGACCCCTTCATCGACAAGGAGGCACGGCATGGGAACGCTCGACGGCAAGGTTGCGATCGTCACCGGCGCGGGGCGCGGCATCGGCCGCGGGGAGGCGCTCGAGCTGGCGGCGCAGGGGGCGCGCGTCGTCGTCAACGACCTCGGCGGCGAGTGGGACGGGACCGGGACCGACGACCGGCCCGCGCAGCAGGTCGTGGACGAGATCGTCGCCGCGGGCGGGACCGCCGTCGCCAACTACGACGACGTCGCCGACTGGGCCGGCGCGGAGCGACTCGTCCGTCAGGCGGTCGAGACCTACGGCTCGCTGGACGTGCTGGTCAACAACGCCGGGATCCTGCGCGACAAGATGGTCTTCAACATGGAGGAGTCCGACTGGGACGCGGTGATTCGTGTCCACCTGAAGGGCCACTTCGCGCCGACGCGCCACGCGTGCGCGTACTGGCGGCAGAAGTCGAAGGAGGCGGGTGGCGGGCCGGCGAACGGGCGGATCATCTCGACGTCCTCGACGAGCGGCCTGCTCGGCAACATCGGTCAATCCAACTACGGCTCCGCGAAGGCCGGCATCGCCGCCTTCGCGCAGATCGTGTCCATGGAGATGGGCCGCTACGGGGTGACGTCCAATGCGATCGCCCCCGCCGCGCGGACGCGCATGACCGAGCGGACCTTCGGCGACATCGGGGCGGGCGAGACGTTCGACGAGTGGGCGCCGGAGAACATCGCGCCCATGGTCGCCTACCTCGCCACGGACGCGGCCGCCGAGATCACCGGGCAGGTGTTCTACGTCTACGGCGGCACCGTTCACCTCTTCGACCCGTGGGCCTTCCGCACCACGATCGCAAGCGACGCGCGCTGGACGGTCGAGCAGTTGATCGAACGCGTCCCCGGCTTGTTCGAGGGTCGCCCGCCCGCCTACTCGCCGCAAACGTCGAGCCTGCAGCAGTCGCTCGGCTCCTGAAGGTGGACGTTTTGTCGATGCGGCCGGCGTAAAACCCGGGGAACGGCCTTCGGAACGCAGGAGTTTGGGAGCGTTCCGGCGAATGGATAGATACCTGCCGATTCTGGGCCATCGACATGCGAACGAGGACGACGAAGCTGATCGCCGTAGCCGCGGTGGTCGTAGCGGGCTTGCCGGTCGCGGGGCGGGCCGCTCCCTCCCCGTACGTGCAGGCCGGCCCGGGCGGCAGCTTCCAGGTCGAGGGCACGCCCTGGCACCCGATCGGCGTCAACTTCTGGGACATGGAGACCACCGGCGCGCTGAACGGGGACCCGCTCGCGTGCTACTACCGCCACGCCGACCTGGACACGTATTTCGACCAGAGCTTCAAGGTGCTCGCCGAGCAGATGCACGCGACCGCCGTTCGCACCTTCGGCTTCCGGGCGAGCTTCACCGAGGGCGGGCGCGACTGGAGCAGCACCGACAAGCTCGTGCACTACGCGCAGAAGTACGGCATCCGTCTGATCCCCTCGATCGGCGACCAGTACCGCTCGTGCGGCGAGGACGTGAAGGACGCCGACTGGTTCCTGTCCGGGTACCGCACCGAGACCGAGCCGTGGGGGATCAGCTACCGGGACTACGTCGTCGCCGTCGCCTCGCGCTATCGCGCCAGCCCCGCGATCGCGTTCTGGCAGTTGATGAACGAGGCGACC
Organism: Actinomycetota bacterium; assembly: GCA_036397035.1. Lineage (GTDB taxonomy): Bacteria > Actinomycetota > AC-67 > AC-67 > AC-67 > DASWJS01. The sequence goes on from DASWJS010000007.1 coordinate 131,818, forward strand.
GCGGCGGGCAACGCCGGCGTCCTTCCGAGCTTCAGCGCCGACATGGTCTCGGCGATCCGAACCGAGGCCGGCGACACGAACCACTTGATCCACCTCGGCACAGTCGGCAACAACGCCGCCGGCAACGGCTTCCCGACCTACGGCCTCCTGATGAGCTGCGCGCCGGGCGGCGGCTGCAACGACCTTGCCGAGGCGCACGTGTTCAACGCGACCTCACCGATGCCCGGTCTGCCGCTCACGGGCGACGTGAGCCTGGGCCTCTACCTCTGGAACGACTTCGGCGAGTCGGCGCGGGTCCCGCTGACGGGCAGCGTCCTGGTCGAAGGCTGGTCCACGCTCAGCGCCTCGGTCCCGTCGTCCGAGGCGCCCTACAAGTACTTCCGGATCGAGCTGTCCTCTCCGGCGAACGAGGCGTGGGACGCGTTCATCGACGACGTCGTGGTGCAGACGCTCGGTCAGCCTCGCGTCTACACCTTCGAGGGCGGCACCGAGGGATTCACGTCCCCGGACGCCACGCTCAGCAGGACCACGACAGACGTGTCGTCGGGTGCCGGCGCGCTGGCCGCGCGGGTTCCCTCCGCGTCGTTCCCCACGATCACCGAGATCGTCGCGCCGGCGCAGGCGACCGGGCCGACCTCGATCTCGCTGGCGCTGAAGCTCTCGTTCCGTGCGGCCGCGGTCGAGAACAACGGGAGCATCGCGCTCGACCTTCACGCCGCGAACGCGCGCGCGAAGCCGTTCTTCCTCGGCGAAGTCGGCATCCAGGCGGCCAACGGCAAGAGCGCGTGCTCGGGCCACGTCTCCACGGCGACGCGCGCGAGCACGATCGACGCCACGCTCGCGACGCACCTGGACCCGCGCTACGGCGGCGACGGGCTCGTCGTGTGGGATTGGAAGGACCCGTCGCTGAAGTCGACGCTGCCGAACGGCCAGATGATCGACGACCCGACGCTGGACTGCTGGTCGATCACGCCGGGCGACCCGGCGGTGGCCGTGCTTCGGACCCACGTGGACGCGCTGCCGCCTGCGCCGGCCTTGCCGCCCCCCGCGCCGCTGCCGGCGTTCGCGCACCGCATGAGCATCTTCGAGCCGCACGCCGGCGAGGTGCTCGGCGCGAACCAGCGCGTGCTCGTCCGGGTGACGCAGGGCGGCGACCTCCGCGCCGGCGTCAAGGTCCGGGCCTCCGGCGCCTGCTCGGGGGAAGACGTGACCGACTGGGTCGGGATCGCCGACTTCACGTGCACGGCCACCGGGACCGGCGACGGGCTCATCACCGTGAGCGTCGTGTCCTCGACCTGCGGCTGCACGATCGACCCCGTCGAGATCCAGATGAGCGCGAAGCGCGGGCTGCTCGTGTCGGGGACGTCGAGCCCCACCGAGAAGGGCGTCGGCGCGCCGCTCACCCTGACCATCACCGATCCCACAGGCGGATCGCTCGCCGGCGTTCCCTGGACGCTGACGAAGTGCGGGCTGTCGGGGACCGTGACGCAAGACGTCTCGTCGATCACGTTCGGGGCGACGTGCAACCCGATCGCCGCGGGCACGCACTCGCTTGTCTTCGCCATTCCCTCCACGAGCACCCTGGCGCCGGCCTCCGTGACGTTCGTCGGCCTGGTCTTCGAGCGTCTCTACCGGGACGAGGCCGCGGACGAGTGCGTCGGCATCGCCCCGTCGGTCGGGTGGGTTGGGTCGACGCTCGGACCGGGGCGTTGCGACGCGGGCGGGTGGGGCGACGTCGGCGATTGGTACACGTACCAGGTGCCGCCGGGCGGCCGCGCGACGGCCTTCGTGCGAGCCGGCGAAACCTGGATGGTCAACGTGGAGCCCGCGCTCGGGTACCGCTACGCCGGGACGTTCCACCGCACGGCGAGCACTTTCGCGGTGAGCGTGATGCGACCCGACGGCGTGCACGCGTGGTTCTCCGCGTAGCCCGGTCGGCTCGCGCGCCCGGCCGGGGGTAGCATCAGGCCATGGCCGCCATCGATCCCGAGGAGCGCGAGTCGATCCTCGAGGAGCTCGAGGACCTCGACGCGCTCCGCACGCTGTTCGCGGAGCGCGGCTTCAAGGGCGTGATGATCACCTGCGCCGAGTGCGGGGAGGACCACTACTACGGCTGGGACATGCTGAAAGAGTCCCTGGAGTACATGCTCGACACCGGCGAGCCGCGCATGCACGAACCGGCGTTCGAGCCGCGCCCCGACGACTACATCGGCTGGGACTACGGCCGGGGGTTCCTCGACGCCCGCTCCGAGATCGGCGTGGTCGTGGGGGAGGCCGCCGGAGCCGGGAGCGCGGCCTGGGACGGGGACCGGAGCCGCTGCGCGTACTGCGCGGCCCGCCTGCCCCAGCGCGGCGACGTCGTCTACTGCCCGCGGTGCGGGGCCTCGCAGGCGCCGCTGCGGCTGGTGGACGCGCTCGCCGCCCGCGGCATGTCCGAAGGCGACATCGCCGAGCTGATGGACGAATGCGGCTTCCCGCCGCCGAGCGGGATCGACGACCGGTCGTAGTGCTCTACTTCGCCTACGGCTCCAACATGGACCCCGGCCAGATGCGCCGTCGCTGTCCGGGCGCCGTCGCCCTCGGCGCCGCGGTGCTGCGCGAGCACCGCCTGACGTTCACGTTCGACTCGCCGCGTTGGGGAGGCGGCGTCGGCCACGTCGAGCACGCGCCGGGCGACGACGTCTGGGGCGTCTTGTGGGACCTGGCGGAGCCGCACCTGCGGTCGCTCGACCGCTACGAGCGCGTCGACAAAGGCGTCTACGAGCGGGCCACCGTGACCGTGGAGTTCGAAGGCAGGGAGTGCGAGGTCACGACCTACCGGTGTACGCACGCCGAGTACAAGCGGCCCTCGACCCGCTACGTGCGTTCGCTCTTGCGGGGCGCGGCGGCGTACGGTCTACCGGACGGCTACGTGCGCGGCTTGGAAGCATTGCTCGGATAGCGGGAGGAAGCATGAAGTTCGACGATTCCCTCGAGTTCGATTCCGCGATGGTGATCTTCGCCCACCCCGACGACGCGGAATGGATGTGCGCGGGCACGGTCGCCGCCTGGACCGGCGCCGGCGTCGACGTCACCTACCTGCTGGTGACCAACGGCGCCTCGGGGTCAAAGGACAAGGACATGACGCGGGAGAAGCTCGCCGCGATCCGCATCGAGGAGCAGCGCGCCGCGTGCGACGTGCTCGGCGTGAAGACGCTCGTGCCGCTGGGCTTCGAGGACGGCTACCTGTACCCGGACCTCGACCTGCGCAAGGCCGTTGCGCGCGAGGTGCGCCGCACCAGGCCCGAGGTCGTGATCGCGCACGACCCGACCGTTCGCACCGTCCAGAACATCTACTTCAACCACCCCGACCACATCGCCGTCGGCGAGGTGTCGCTGCGCTCGATCAACCCCGACGCGTCCTCAGGCCTGATGTTCCCCGAGCTGTGGCACGAGGAAGGCTTCGAGCCCTTCGAACCCAAGGCGATGTTCCTCAGCTCGTTCTTCGAGGGCGACGTGCTGGTCGACATCACCGCCACGATGGATCGCAAGATCGAGGCGCTGATGCGCCACGAGAGCCAGGTCGCCGACCCGGCCGGCACCTCGTCGTGGGCCCGCGACCAGTTCAAGCTGATCGGTGCGCGAGGCGGGTACGAGTACGCCGAAGCCTTCCGGCGCTTCACGCTCGGGATCGTGTAGAGCCCGTGGAAGCCGGCGCGCTCAGCGCGCGAGCTTGAGCGGGGCCTCCGGCCATCCCTTCAGCAAGGACAGCGTCTCCCGCTTGGACAGCAGCCAGCCGTCGCGCTCCAGCCAGAAGCGCCTGCACTGCCTGCAAATATTGAATTCGACGGCGCCGCCCTTTGGTGACTGGACGGGGCTGGTCAGCACTTCATCCGTGCCACGGTGGGCGCACGGTCGGCGCAGATCCTCCATCGCTCGGTTCCCCTATCGAGCCGGTCCTCTCTCGTAGGGGGTTATCGGCGGTTCCCGGGCTTGACTTGACTACGGAGGGTGGCGATCCGGCGGAGGTATCGGGGCGGAACGGGCCGAACCGGCGTCGGTCGAGCCAGTCGACGAGGGCCTCGACCGCCCGGGGATCGCGCCGGAGGCGGTGGCCGCCTCCGGGGATGCGCACCAGCTCCTTCGGCTCTCCGGCCAGCGCGAAGAGGCGCTCGGCGTGCTGGTAGGGCACCACGTCGTCGGCGTCGCCGTGGACCAGCAAGAGAGGGCGGGGCGAGATCGACGCGACGAAAGCCTCGGCACCGGCGCCCGACTCGCCGGCGCCCGACTCGCCGGATCCTGCGCCGCCTTCCGGCCACGACGGAGCCGCGAACGTCGCGACGGCCACCGCGTCGGGCCTTCGTGAGGCGGCGACGATCGCCGTCGCGCCCCCCAGGCTCGACCCGACGAGCACGCGCGGCAGCACGCGCAACTCGCCGACCTCGGTCAAGGCGTTGAGCGCGGCGCCGGCGTCGGCGACCCACCCGGCCATCGAGACCTCGCCCGGCATGCCGTGCGCGCCGCGGAAGGCGAACCACGCCGCGGCGTAACCGCGCCCGGCGAGCTGCGCGGCGAAGCCCGCGTACCCCGGGTCTTCCGGGTCGGGCGGCTCTCCGCTCGGCGCGCCGTGACACAGGACGAGCAGCGCGCGCGGCTCGCCGTGCCAGCACACTTCGACGGCGAGATCGAGGCCGTCGCTGCGGAACGGAAGCCTGCGCACGAGCACGGCGCGAACCTTAGCGTCCGGCGCCGGGCGCGACAGAAGCGGGGCGCGACAGAAGCGGGGCGCCCGAAGGGCGCCCCGCTTGGAACGTGCGCGTCAGCCTACGCGGGCAGGACCCTGATGATCTTGGCCACGGACGGAACGCCGTCGGCCGTCAGCGCGAACAGGTAGTAGTAGCCCGGCGGCAGCGCGCCGTTGTTCGCGGTCACCTCGACGTGGACGCTGTCGCCCGCCTTGGCGGTGATCGGCAGCTCGACCGTGCGCTGGTCGGCGTCGGTCGTGTGCGTCACCGACGGAAGCCGGCTGAGCACGACCTTGTCCACCACGCTGGTGTCGTTCACGGCGAAGGCGTGTGCGCCCGGCTCCCACGTGCCCGACGGGAGGTTCGTGATCTCGGGCCGGGTCGCGAAGCTGCCGTCCGCGTTGAACAGGTACGGCGGGTAGAACCGCTCGAACGACGGGTCGCGCAGGTTGTTCGCCGTCAGCCCGCTGCTGTGCAGGCCGTTGTCTCCCTGGCCGCCGTAGAGCGTGTTGATCGGGGAGTGGCCCGCCAGCAGCACGCTGCCGTCGGCGAGCAGGATCGCAGAGTTGTGGTACGTGCGGTCGCGCGCGCCGCTCGCGAGCGGGATCCACTGCTCGCCGTCGAACAGCTCGACCTGGTGCACGGCCTGCTCGGTCCCGGGTGCGACGACCTCGTCCTTGTCGGCGCCGTTGAGCGCCAGGACGTCGCCGTTGGGCAGGACCACGCCGCTGGAGTACCAGCGCGCGTTGTTCAGGTCCGGACCGAGTTCCGTGCTGGACTCCCAGCCGGCCGTCTCGGCGTCGGTGTCGGCGAGGGTGACGATCTCGGTGAACGGCGTGGCGAGGTAGTAGCCCGGAGAAGTCCCGAGCGTCCCGCCGGCCAGCAGCACCTTGGCTTCCTCGTAGTCGCCCTCGGCGTCCGGACGCAGCGGCAGCAGCGCGGAGAACGCGCCGTTGCGAGCGCCGAGCACGCCGGTGTCGAGGTCGCGCCAGGCGTTGGCGACCGGGTCGTAGGTCTTCTTGTAGTTCCAGCCGGCCTGGTCGACCGCCTCGCCGGCGGGGCCCCACATCTGGCCCGCGCCGGAATAGAAGACCTCGCCGCTCGGCAGCAGGTGCATGCGCGCGAACAGCGGGAGCGAGACTTCGCCGGAGGCGCCGTTCTCGGTCCAGCCGGTGCCGTCGAAGGTCTCGGTCTGGGGCACGTTGAGCGGGACCGGACCGGTCGCGCGCTCGTTGATCGGGTCGTCGGGGTCGGCGTCCGAGTCGCCGTCGTGCAGGTTGGAGTTCCACAGCAGCTTGCTGACGCCGCCGGCGACGAGCATGTCCCCGCTGGCGAGCGTCACGAGCGTCGGGTACCAGCGGCGGTAGTGCATCTCCAGGTTCGCGTCGTAGTCCCACGCGCCGCCGTCGCCGGTGCTGAACAGGCGCGTGTTGCTGCTGCCGTACAGCTCCGCGAGCCCGTCGGGCGCGCCGTAGCCCGGCGCGACCTCGGCCTCCGGGTCGGCGATCTCGTCGGGGATGTCGTCGGTGGTCTCGTAGCTCGTGCCGCCGGCGACGATCACGCGGCCGTCGGCCAGCAGGCGCTGGTCGGCGCAGAACAGGTTATCTTCCGAGCCGCCGGTCGGGTTGGTGGCGGGCTCGTAGATCTCCGGAACCTCGTCGAAAGCGAGCGATGCGCTGTAGTCCAGGATCCGGCTGCGGTCGGGGTCGGCGGTGCGGCCGGCGTCCAGCGCGAGGGTCGCGTGCGAGTCCTGCAGACCCGACAGCCCGTCCCAGTAGACGATGTTGCCGTCCGGCGTGACCACCGCGCTCACCGCGGTCGGGAACTCGCCGGCTTCCGCGACGGTCGCCGGCGGAGCCTCGGCGTAGGTGCCGCGCGCCCCGGCGCCTTCGGAATACGGAGCCTCGAAGCAGCCTTGCAGCGACGCGTCGAGGCAGATCACGTCGGCGTGCGCGCTCCCCACGCTCGAGCCGATCACGGTCGCGAGCGACGTGACGACAAGTGCGAGGGTGCGCAACCGCAGCCCGGTAGTCCTCATCAGTTACTCCTCCTTCGAGCGGGCGAGAGGGAAGTCCGGCGACCCTCCAGGGGACTCATTCGCGCTCGACCGAGCGGATTCCTACCCACCGTTCGCCCGAATTCCACCGCCGGGATTCAGTCCGGCAAACCGGCAAAGCCGGAAGCCGGGCCTACGGGACCGGGAAGCGCGCCAGCAGGGACACGAAGACGTCGATCGGGCCCGTCAGCGCGAGCGCGTCGGGGGCGTCGTTGAACAGCGCCACGTACACGAGCGGCGTCCCGTCGAGCGCCGTGACCCATCCGCTCAGCGACCGGACGCCGCGCAGGAACCCGGTCTTGCCCCGCACGTTGCCGGTCGTGAGCGGACCGGTGAGCCGGTTGAGGAGCTGTCCCGGCCTTCCCGCCACCGGGATCGAGGCCCGCAGGGCGCCGAAGCCCGGCTCGTCGGCGGTCAGGACCAGGGACAGGATCGCGGCGAGCGTCGCCGGCGTCATCCTGTTGCGCCGCGAGAGCCCGGAGCCGTCCTCCATGACGAAGCCGCCGAGCGGCACGTCGCGCTCGCGCAGGACCCGGCGAACTTCGGCGACGCCGGCGTCGGTCGAGCCCAGCCCGGTCGAGCCCAGCCCGGCCGCGTTCGCCCCGAGCGCCTTCAGCAGCATCTCGGACGGGAAGTTGACGCTGTAGCGGTTCACGAAGTCGACGATCTCGGCGAGCGGCGGCGACTCGACCCGCGCGATCTCGACCGCGCCCTCCGGGGCGACGCCGGCGCGAACGCCGCCGTCGACCCGGACGCCGCTCGCCCCCAGCGCGAGCAGGAATGCGGTGCCGGCCGCACGCGCCTGGTCTTCGACCAGGCGCGTGCCCTCGAGGTCGGCCATTCCCTCGTTCATGCTGAGCGCCGACAGCAGCCCGACGTCGGGGTCGTCGTCCAGGTAGCGGGGGAGCCACCCACGCTGCGTCCGCCGGTCGTCGAACAATGACTCGTCCACGACGACGTCGCCCGTCACGCGCGTGATGCCGGCGGCTCGCACGCGGGCCGCCAGATCCTCGATCGTTGGGGAGCCGCTCGCGAACGCGGGCCGCTTGATCGGGTCGCTCGCGCGGGGCAGGAAGCGCGCGCGCAGGTAGGCGGTCGTGGCGAGCGTCGGGTCGCCGCCGCCGACGATCCACAGGTCGCCCGCGATGCCGCCGGCCGGTTCGGCCAGCACGCGCGTCGCGAAGCGGTGCCGCGGTCCGAACGCCAGCATCGCGGCGGTCGTGGTGGCGAGCTTGGTCAGCGACGCGGGGATCATCGCGCGCGACAGGTTGCGTCCGTAGATCGTGCGCCCGTTGCGCACGACGGCAATCCCGGCGATCGCCGGGCGCGCGGAAGGGTGCGAGGCCATGACGATCGCGGCGCGTTCGACGCTTCTTCGCGGCGTCGCCTCCGGAACGTAGGCGTGGGCGGGCGCCCCGGCGCACAGCACCGCGGCCGCGGCCGCGACCGACACGGATCGACGCATGCGACGATGCTACGCACGCGGCGCACCGCTCGCAGCCGCTCACGCGATAGATTGGCTGCCGTGAGCAGCGACGGGCGCGCGATCGGTCGAAGGCCCGTCGTCACGCGGTGATGCGCCGTCTCGTCGCGCGCCTGAAGGCGCTCCCGCAAAGCGAGAACAACGTCCTCGTCCTCACGGCGGTCGTCGTCGGCGTGCTCGCCGGCTCGCTCGATCTACACGATGAAGCTCGCGCGCAAGGGCGTCGAGCTGAGCGACGGACGCGAGCGGCACCTGCTTGAGCGGACGGCGGTGCGCAAGGCCGTGCTCACCGACGTCCCGACGGTCGCGCTGCCGGCCACCGTCGGGGACGCGCGCGCGCGCCTGGACGGAAGCAGCCACGACTGGGTCATCGTCGTGGACGGCGAAGGCAGGCTCCAGGGCGTCGTGACCCGCGAGCGGCTCACCGAGGAAGCCGCCGCCGACGGCGGGCTCGAAGCGCTCGCGACGGCCGTTCCGCCGATCACGCGGTACCAGTCGCTCGACGTGGCGTTCCGGCGCCTCGCCCCGCGTGGTTTGCGCATGTTGCCCGTCATCGACGCCGCCTCCAGCCGGATCGTGCTCGGTGCCGTTACCCGAGACAGCTTGATGGCCGCCTACTGGTCGCACCTGATCGACGAGCAACGCCCAAAGGAGCCCCTCCCGAAAACGCCGCAGCCGAGGGATAATCTCTAGCGGATGGATACGGCCCACGGGGTCCTGCAGGCGATCAGCTCGGCGTCCTTCGGCGCGCTCGGTCTGCTCACCATCGTGCTGTGGCTGCGACGAGGGGGCAGGCAGAACGCGTGGGCGGCCGCCGCCTTCGCATCGATCGGCATCATCGTGCTGGTCGGCCTGCTTCTGCCGGAGGACGGCGGCGAAGGTCTCGGCTACGAGATCTTCGTCAAGGCGATCTTGGTATTGCTGTTCGCTTTCCCGTACTTCCTCTACCGCTTCGCGACGTCGTTCCGTCCGCAGCACCCGGCGTGGGGGTTCATCGCCGCCGTGCTGACCATCGCGGCGACCGCGCCGTTCCTGTTCATCACGCTTCCGGGTCCGGACGAGGATCCCCCGAGCTGGTTCCGCTGGCTCGCGATCCTGATCGCGGTGCAATGGACCTACCTGTTCGTCTCGGTGGCAGTCGCGCTGTGGCGCGGCGGGCGAGGACAGCCCACGCTCAGCCGCCGCCGCATGCGGGTGATGGCGGTCGCGGCCGCCGCGCTCGACCTCGTCATCGTGATCGGCGTGATCGTTCCCACCGAACGGGGCGAGGTGACGGTGACGCAACTGGTCACGTCGAGCATCGGCATTCTGGCGGCGCTTCTGTTCGGGTTGGGCTTCGCGCCGCCCAAGCTCGTGCGCACGACGTGGCGTTTGCCCGAGCAGGACGCCTTGCTGCACGCGGTCGAAGGGATGTTGCTGGCGACCTCGACTGAGGAGGTCACCTCGACGATCCTCCCGCACACCGCCAAGATCATGGGCGGAAGCGGAGCGGCGCTCGTGTCGCCGTCCGGCGCGCTGCTGGGACAGTACGGCACGGGGTTGCAGCCGGAGGACTTGCGCGGCAACGGCCACACGCCCACCGATCCGAGCGTGCTGCGGGTGCCGCTGAAAGGAGGCGCGCTCGTCGTGCGTGCGAGCCCGTACTCGCCGTACTTCGGCCGCGAGGAAGTGACGTTGCTGCGCTCGCTCGGCAACCTGGCAGACCTCGCGCTCGAGCGTAGCGCCGTCTACGACCGCGAGCGCGAGTTCATCGCCAACGCCGCGCACGAGCTGCGCACGCCGCTGACCGCGATCACCGGCCTCACCGCCACGCTGACCGAGTATCGCGCGCGGCTCACCGACGACCAGGTCGAGGAAGTGCTGGAGGGTCTCGGGCGTCAGTGCAATCGGGCGACGACCCTGGTCAACAACCTGCTCGACCTCGCGCGCCTCACGCACGAGACGATCGAGCTGCGCGCGACCGACCTCGCCGTGGTGATCGACCGCGTGATGGCGGCGCTCCCACCGCCTGAGGGCAAGAACGTTCGCGTGAACGTCCCGCCCGAGTCGCTCGTCCACGCGGCCGCGGACTCCGTCGATCAGGTCCTGGTCAACGTGCTGCGCAACGCCTATCGCTACGGCGGTCCCAACGTCTCGGTCGATGCCGTGACCGACGCCACCACGCTCAGGCTCTCGATCACCGACGACGGCCCCGGCGTCGACCCGGACCTGGCGCCGATCCTGTTCGACGCGTTCACGCGCGGCACGACCGGCCAGGGGTCGGGCTCGGGCCTGGGCCTGACGATCTCGCGCCGGCTCGCCGAGGCGATGGGCGGCTCGATCCGCTACGAGACGCCGGAGGGCGGGGGGAGCAGGTTCGTCCTCACGTTCAGGAGGGCCTGATGGCACGAGTGTTGGTCGTGGAAGACGAGCCGGACATCTCGATGATGCTGCGCGTCATGCTGGAGATGCGGGGATTCGAGGTGACGGCGGCCGGAAGCGGCGAGGAGGCGCTGACCTCGATCGAGGACAACATGCCGTCGGTGCTCTTGCTGGACCTGCGACTCCCCGGCATCGACGGCTGGGAGGTGATCGACCGGCTGCGCGACCGCGACCTGCTCGCCTCTCTGCCGGTTATCGTCGTCTCGGCCCACGCCTCGCCGGGCCGCCAGGAACAGGCGCTCGCCGCAGGGTGCTACGCCTACCTCACCAAGCCCTTCCGCGCGCAAGAGCTGGTCGAGCTGCTCGAAGGCGCGCTGCAGGACGGGAAGGAGTGACGCGAGCCGACGCCGGGTTCGAGGGGCCGATCCCCGACCGGTTGCGCGAGGCGATCGATCGCCAGGACGAGATCTTCCGCGACACGTTCCCGGGCGCGCTCGGCGTTCGTATCCTGGACGTCACCGACACGAGCGCGCGCGGCTCGCTGAACGTCGACCATCGGGTCCTGCACCCGGGCGGCTCCGCGCACGGGGGAGCGCTCGCCGGCTTCGGCGACACGGTTGCCGCATGGGCGACCTTCCCGCACTTGCCCGACGGCGGCACCTTCACCACGATCGAGTTCAAGGCGAACTTCATCGCGGCCGCGCGCGACGGCACGCTGCTGGCCGACGCGACGATCGTGCACAAGGGATCGCGCACGCTCGTGATCGACGTGCGGATCACCTCCGAGGCCGACGGGCGTCTCGTGTGCGCGATGATCGTGACGCAGGCGCTCTTGCCGGCGCGCAACGGCGACTAATCCGGCGGCTCGGGCGGCCGACGGCTAGCATGCCCGTAGTGCACGTCTCCGTGGACCCGTTCCACCTTCCGTCGCTGTTCCAGCTTCGGTCGCTGGCCGATGCGATCGACGGCAGCGCCGCTCCGGCGATCAAGACCCTGTCTCCGCTGCCTCGGTGCGGCAGCGTCGCGATCCTTCCCGGGTCGTTCAACCCGCCGACCGCCGCGCACGGATTGCTCGCCGAGCGTGCGCTCAGCGAAGGGTTCGAGCGCGTGCTGTTCGCGCTCCCGCTGCGGCCGCTCGGCAAACCGCAGACCGGCCTCATCCTGGAGGACCGGCTGATCGCGCTGCGCGCGCTCGGCGGGACGGTGACCGGCGTGGGCCTGTGCTCGCACGGGCTCTACGCGGACATGGCCGAGGCGGCGTGCGCAGCCTTCCCGGACGCCCGGGTCACCTTCCTCATCGGCTCGGACAAGGTGCTGCAGATCTTCGACGGGCGGTGGTACCGGGATCGAGACGAGGCGCTCGACCGGTTGTTCGCGCGCGCCTCGATGCTCGTCGCGCCGCGCTTCGACCAGACCGAGCGGATGCGCGAGGTGCTGCGGGCGCCCGCCAACCGGCGATTCGCCGATCGCGTGAGCGTCCTGCGCTTGCACCCGGCGGTGAGCGACCTGTCTTCGACGCGGGTTCGCGGCTTGCTGCGCGCGGGCGCCGATCCCGCGGGGCTCGTCCCCGGCGTCGTCGCGGACTTGCTGCGCCAGACGGGCGCGTTCGCAACGCCGCTCGTCGTCGGCGGAGACGAGGTGGACGCCTACGACGTCCGCGCGCGGCTGATCGATCTCGTCTGGCGCGAGCGCGGACACGACGGGGCGGGCATCGACCTCGGACGGCTCGTGCGCATCGCGCTGTCGCCGACCGACGCCGGCCGCAGCCTCCGCCGGCGCTTGTGGTCCGGCGCGGTCCACGCCGAAGAGCTGGAGACCGTGTAAGCGCGCGCTCTCCGATCGATTTCCCGTTCTTGACAGTCCGTCGTCCCCGGTCGCACCATGGGCCCCACTTTCCCGCGCCATCCCCAGGTCGCCGCACGTCGTCCTTCTCCGCTCGCCCGAGGAGTTTGTGTCGTGAAGACAGACGAGACCCGCCGGTCACGCATGTTCCCCTACCTGGAGGAGGCGGCGTGCCGCGGCCTCGACCCGGAGCTGTTCTACGGGGAGTCCGCCGTCGCGATCATGAAGGTGAAGTCGCTCTGCGCGACGTGCCCGGTGCGCGAGCCGTGCCTGGAGTGGGCGATCAAGCGCGAGGAGTTCGGCGTTTGGGGCGGGACGACCGCGCGCGAGCGGGCCGCGATCCGCCGCGAGCGCGGCTTGCGGCTGATCCCTGCCGGCGTCGCGTAGCGTCCATCCGCACGATCTCGCCGACCGCGACCGTTCCCGGGCCGGCGAGCGTCACGCGGTCGCGGCCGCTTGCCTTGGACTCGTAGAGCGCCGCATCGGCCGCCTCGATCAGCTCGTCGGGCGTCGTCCTGCTCTGGTCGGCGGTCGCGACGCCTGCGCTCACCGTGACGCGGACGGGATGCTCGCCGTCTCGCGGCGCGTACGGGTAGGCGGCGACGGCCGAACGGATGCGCTCGGCCACCGTCATGGCGCCCTCGCTCCCCGTCTCCGGCAGGATGACGGCGAACTCCTCGCCGCCGTAGCGAGCCGCGACGTCGAAGCTGCGCACCGCCGAGCGGATGGCGGCTGCGACGCCCTTGAGGACCGCGTCTCCCGCCAGGTGACCGAAGCGGTCGTTCAGCGCCTTGAACTCGTCGATGTCCAGCAAGACGAGCGACAGGCGGTGGCCCTTGCCCTTCAGCGACGAGTAGCGCGTCAGCCGGCCGACCTCGGCGCTCAGGCGCCGCTGCATCTCGCCGTGGTTGGCCAGCCCCGTCAGCGGGTCGGTGATCGCCATCGCCCGGACGTGGGCGTGCAGGCGCGCGTTGGCGATGGCGAGCCGCGCGTGGTGCGACAAGCCTTCCAGCGCGTCGATCTCGTTCGAGCGCACGACGCCGGGCCGGCCCTTGCGTCCCGACCTCGTGACGATCAGCAGGCCGTCGTGGGAAAGGGGGATCGCGATGTACCCGCGCGGGCCCACGAGCGGCACCAGCGTCGCGTCGGCGCGGGCGTCGGGGGTCGCCGTGACCGTCGGCGCGGGGGACGTGAGCGCGCGCTCGACCCGCCCGCGCAGCTCGATCCGCATGTCGCGCGCGCCGGTGAGTCCCTGCGCGGCGACGCAACGCAACGACTGCCCTTCGACGAGCAGGATGGCTGCGCCGTCGAAGCGGAAGCCCTCGACGACGCCGGCGCACAGGTCGCTGAAGATCTCCTCGATCGTCAGCGAGTCCTCGATGTCCAGCGCGATGCGCCGGATGGTCGACAGCTCGGCATGGCGGCTCCGCAAGTCTCGCTCGTTCATGGTGCTGAACAGCGCGCCCGCGCCGCCCACGATCCAGAGCGTGGCGATCGTGATCAGGCCGGTCGGCAGGCGCCCGCCCTGCTGCGAGGCGGGGGCGGCGGTGAGGTCGATCAGCAGCACCGCGACCGTCGAGAGCACCACGAAGCGCAGGCCCGCGCGCGAGGACAGCAGGATGCCGGCCCCGAGCGCCTGGATGATCAGGATGAACGGCAAGGGCCCGCGCGGGCCGCCCGCGGCGGCCATCATTGTCGCGATCGCCGCGACGTCGGTCATCATCCCGACCCAGATCATCAGGCCGGTGCTGCGCGGCCGGACGACCGAGACGGCGTGTCCCGCCAGCGCCAGGATCATCTGACCGACGAGCACCGTCCCGATCACCCGGAGGTCTGCGGACTCGCCGCTCGCGGCGAGCGCGAGCAGCACCAGCACGGGCGTGGCGTATCGAACGGAGAAGAACAAAGCGACCCGGCCACGCGATGCGACTGGGTCAGCGAGGCTCGCGATCGGGTTCATAGCGTCAGGCGGTGGCCTCCTCGCCGCTCGGCGCGGACGAGTCCTCGATGGTTCCTCGCGCTCGCGATCGCGACGAGGGCGATCGCGCCGATCAGCAGCGCGGGGGCGAGGGGTCGCGCGAGCGATCCCGCGCGATCGATGGTCGCCCGTGCGCCGTCCACCGTCATGTTCGCGTAGGAGTCGGACGAGCCGGGGATCACGCCGACGACCGCTTCGGATCCGCCGGATGCGGGATCGCCGCCGTCGGTGCCGGGGGCGCTCGTCGCGCCGCCGGTGTTCCGGGCGCCGCGCTTCGTTCCCGAAGGACCGGGGGCACCAGAGCCGCCTCCGCTCGGCTCGGGTCCCTCGGAGCCTCCGGTGAGTCCGCCCACGGTCTCGGACACGTCCTCGATCGTGTCGTCGACGGGGTTGGTTCCGGTCCCGGGGGTCTCATCGGGCAACGGCGAGAGCAGGCCCTCGACCGTGTCCTCCGCGTCGTCGATCGTGTCGGTGACGTCGACGAGCGGATCCGCGTGGGCCGCGCCGCCGCCCGCGGCCACCAGCGTGAACGCGAGCAGGGTGCTCGCGATCAGCCGTCGGTTCCCCGTGTGCCCCATCTGGTCATGGCATCGGCCGCGCGGCCCCACGCCTCTATGGCCCGGAATGACTATTCGCGTGGCTCCGGGCGGGTCGTTTGCGCCGGGCAGCGCGGGCGAGGAGAATTGCCCCGTGCCCCCTGACGAGGTCGACGTCCACGAGCGCGTCGAGCCGGTGATCGAGCAGCCCGGCAAGCTCCTGCGCATTGCGATGATGGTGCGCGAGTTGCTGGAGGAACTGCGCCGCTCGCCGCTGGACGAGCACGCGCGCGAGCACCTCGCGGACATCCACGCCCGTGCGCTGGCGGAGCTGAAGAGCGGGCTGTCGGGCCCGCTGGCGGACGAGCTGGATCGCATCGCGCTCCCCCTCGGGGACTCGGTGCCCAGCGAAGCCGAGCTTCGGATCGCGCACGCGCAGCTCCTCGGCTGGCTCGAAGGCCTCTTCCAGGGCATCCAAGCGGCGATCGCGACCCAGCA
The DNA here is from genome assembly GCA_036397035.1 of Actinomycetota bacterium. Lineage (GTDB taxonomy): Bacteria > Actinomycetota > AC-67 > AC-67 > AC-67 > DASWJS01. The sequence continues at coordinate 147,296 of DASWJS010000007.1, forward strand.
GATGGCGATGGCCTCGCAACTCGAAGAGATACGGCGGCGCCGGCTTCCGCCCGGCCTCACCGATGCCGAAGCCGAACCGGAAGAGAAAGGCAGAGAGGGCCGTCCAGGCCAATACCTGTAGGACGACCCCCACGCTTCGGCGGCTTCAGTTCGTGTCAACCCGTGCCCGGTAGGCACGCCACTGCGCCGCCTCGTACTTGTTGCGCTCCTCGAACGACGCGAGCGCCGTCGGCCTGCCGCAGCCGCAGAAGCGCGCTCCCGATTCCAGCACGCTCTCGCAGCGCGAGCAGGTGTTCATCCTCGTCGTCTCCCGCATCAGGTTCCCCTTCGTCGAGCCTTGCCCTCCCCGGATGGAGGCCTCGTTTTGTGTATCGGCTTCTCTCCGTGATGGTTTAGCCACGCCGGGCGTTTCAGCGCGGCCGGGCTGGTGTCCGCGCGTGGACTGACCAGAGCCGTAGTCCCTTCGTGTCAAACGCGAGCTGGTCCCCGAACCCGCGCCGCGTTGATGCGTTTTGTCGTGCAACCCCTCCCAGGGTGGGCCGCGCCGGGACCGTCGGGCTGGGGGTAGCGATGCGAAGGCTCGTGCTGGTCGTAAGCGTTGCGTTGCTCGTGGGATTCCTGGACGGACCCGTCTTCGCGCAAACGGAAGGGGAGCGCGACGCAGAACTGGACTTCATCGCCCTGACGAACGATGCCCGCGCCGATCGGGGCAAGGGGACCCTCACGGAGAACGCCGACCTCACCCGGATCGCTCGCGAGCACTCCGAGCGGATGGCCGCCGACGGCGAGCTGTACCACAACGAATCGCTCGGCGATGAAGTGTCCGGGTGGTCCAAGCTCGGCGAGAACGTCGGCTGCGGGGAGGACGCCGCGAGCATCCACGCCGCCTTCATGGCGAGCGACGGGCATCGCCACAACATCCTCGACGGAAACTTCACCCGGATCGGCGTCGGGGTGGTGCAGGACGGCTCGACCCTGTGGGTGACCGAGATCTTCATGCGGCCCTCGCAGGCGCAGGCCCCGCAGCCGCGGCAGCCACGGACGACCGGGGGCTCCGGCGAGCCGATCGCGGCGACCGTCGCGTCCCCCAGCGCCCCGACCGCTCCCGCCGACCCGGCGCAACCGCCACGACCGGTGCGCCGGAGGCCCGAGGCGCCGCTGCGAACCGTCGGCATGATCGAAGACCTCACCGCGTGGTGACTAAGCTGCGGCGGTGGGAACCGTCCGGGTCGACGTTCGCGGCGCCGTGCGGGTGCTCGTCATCGAGCGCCCCGAGGTGCACAACTGCGTCGACCCCGCCACGGCGATCGCGATCGGCGAGGCGATCGACGCCTTCGCCGGCGACGCCGAGGCCCACGTCCTGGTCGTGACCGGCGAGGAAACGGCCGCGTTCTGCACCGGCGCGGACCTCCGCGCGGCCGACGGATTGCTCTCCCACGCCTACGCCGAGCGCGGCAGTCCGCTCGGCTTCGGGCGCCTTGACCCCGGCAAGCCGACCATCGCCGCGATCGAGGGCTACTGCTTCGCCGGAGGGATGGAGCTGGCGGCGTGGTGCGACGTTCGCGTCGCGGCGGCCGGCGCGACCTTCGGCGCGCTCAACCGCCGCTTCGGCGTCCCCTTCATCGACGGCGGGACCCAGCGCTTCCCGCGGCTCGTCGGCACGGGCAACGCGCTCTACGTCGTCGAGACCGGCGCTCGCTTCGACGCCGAGCGCGCACGCGCGATGGGCTTCGTCCAGGAGGTCGTCCCCGACGGCCAGGCGCTGGCCCGGGCACTCGAGCTGGCCGAGCGCATTGCCGCCTATCCCAACCAGGGCGCCATCCGGGCCGACCGCGCCTCGATCCTGGACCCCGAGGCCCTGGACGCCGGCATCCTGCGCGAATCCGAACGCGGCCGCCCCACCACCGCCGACGCCGGCATGGCCGCGGGCCTTCGAGCCTTCGACGAAGGAAGGCGCCCCCAGCCGCCTGAGGCCCGCTGACGCGGCGCCGCTGAAAAGGCGTTGACGGGACAGGAGATAGAGGGTGGTCCACTTCATCGAAGATGCTGCCCAGGGGATCGTGTCCTGCCAACCCCCTCTACCATGCGAGGATATGTCGATCGAAATCGTTGGTGGCCCCCTTCACGGACGCATCGAAGAAGTGACCCGCCTCGACATCACACATGCGGTTAGCAACGACACGGGCGCGGTTGAAACTGTACGAAGTAATATTTGAATCGCGACGGAGCCTCGCTCGTCAGGACGGTATTTTTCCGAAGCAACCCGATACTCGCCTTCAACCAGTTAGTTGATCAGACCGACGGTGATGAGCAGGAAGGAATGATGCACCTTTTCGAGGGTGCCGTAATGGCAATACGAAATCCGGGCGGTCATTCCTTTCCCGAGGGTCCTGAGCAGAGAGCAATCGAATACATCTCTTTGCTAAGCCTTCTCGCGTACAGGGTGCAAGAGGCCCAGCGTCAGAAGTCGCCATAGAGGAAGCGAGGTTCCCCTCTCTGCCAAGAAAGAGGCGCATCCCAAGCCACGAAAATCAATGAGATCGTTCAACAGAAGCTCATCACGAGGGTGCCGCCATTCGCAAAGCGTTCCAATGCACCGGATGCGGGATGCGAAGTCCGCGCCTGATCTGGGAGCAATACAGCGACGAAAGCCCCGTCGCAGCCATCAGCCTGCCGCTACGCCCCTACTTCAACCGCACCCGCGTCCCGACCTTCCACCAGCCGTAGCCGGTCGCCTTCACGGTCATTGTGATTGTCTCGCCCTTTATGAAGTCCGGCCCGAACGTCGAGTCTGCGTAGTATCCTCCGCTCGCCCCGACGCCCGTCGTTTCCGATCGCCACGTCGATTCTCGGCCCACCCATTCCGACTCGATTCGCCCTGCGAAAGCAGCCACCCAGTCAGGTGCGCCGGTCGTCTCACTCAATCCGTCCGCCCGATACGACAGCTGCGTAGAAGTCATTACCGCCTTCGCAACCTTTACCTTCATCGTGCAACCGGCGTCCTCCGGCGCGTGTCCCTCACACACGTACCACTTGTACCTCCCATTGCGCGTGTAGTACGTGGACTTCTCCACGGCCGACTCGGCCACCGGCACTGCCCCACCGAACGCGAGCACAGCGCAGCACAGGGCAGCCACCACTCTACGACGGTGACCCTCCCGCCAGCCCCGTCCTAGGACTCTGGCGGCGTTGAACACCTTAGTTTCCAGAGCTTCGGCCACACTGCGCCCTTCGTTTTCTTCGTACCGTTCTCGAACCACCAGTGCCCGATTACCTTACCCCGGTACGTCCGCAACTGCGTCGTCGTACACGTCCAACTTGTGTTACCGTAGTGGAAGTCCCGCGTATCCGGACCTACGGTCCGCGCCTCCATTGTCTCCCACGATCCATCACTCCTCTTCCGCTGAATCTTCAACACCAGCTTAGAGGTGTCCACGTTCGACGAGCAGTCCAACGTTCCGTAGTTGTGGAATATACGACGCTCTCCATACCCGTCGTCCCCACTCTCGTACTCTCCGTAGAACACAGTATCCTTCGGCGTGCACGCTCCCGTGTTCTGAGTCTCCTGGACTGGCACATCCGGCGGAAGCTCACTCCCTGCTGGTTGCGGGTCTAGCGCATCCGTGTACAAGTCTGCGTTCACCAACAACATCTCATCGCCCTCTTCGCCGGTCTCCGCGCCGCCACAGGTCGGCGGCAACAGAACGAACGCCGGTGGCGGCCCTGGGTCTACGTCGCAGATCGGGTCATCGGCACGGGCCGAATCCGGCAAGACCATCGTCGCCATAACTAGCACAACGACCGCAGCGCGAAGTGGTTTCACGAAAGTTCCCCCTTGTCTCCCGCCCGGACCTGTCTCCGGGACGAGCGGGACTCTAAGCACTCCGTTCCGCCCACGTCGACGTCCACCTTTGGACATTTTTCGCCATCCACTCGGGCCGTCCACCATTTCCGACCGGGCAGTCACGAATGACCGCTTCGCCCAAGACCGAACCCAGGGTGGTCACCTTCGGTGCCGATTCCTTCGCGGCCCCCTAGCGCGGCGCTCACCACTGTCAAGGCACCCCTTCGGGCGGGCTGCGCCCGGCCTTGACAGCGGCTCCCACGCGCCGCGCCTTTTCCCCATCGGGGCGCCCTCGACGCCGCGCTCGGGTGAGCCAACGGTATCGTTACCCTAAGAAGGGTAACAACACCAACGGGGTTGAGAACTTCTGGAGCCTGTTGAAGCGAGCCTTGAAGGGCACCTACGTTCAGGTCGCGCCCTTCCACTTTCCGCTACTTGGACGAGCGCTCGTTCACGTTCAACGAGCGCGACCAGAACGACTTCGGGCGCTTCGCGACGGTGCTCGCTGCGGTATCGGGGCGTCGGCTGACCTACGAGGCGCTGATAGGCAAGGCCTAGGCCCCGCGCTTCTTCTGCTTCTCGTACGCCTCGGCCCTGCGGTCGATCTCCTTCTTCGGGACCGACACGAGTCGCCTAGCCAATTCTAGGAACCGCTCGAAGGGGGCCGTCTTAGACTCGCCGCGATCTTTGCCGGGTGGGTTCAAGCGGCCCCCTCGTCCAGGCTCACATCTTCTGCTGGCCAGGGAATGCCTTCCGGGTCGCGACCCTCTCGAAGGGCGTCCTGCCACTCCTCCTCGGAGCACAGCCAGACCACCGGGAAGTCATGACCCTCGGACTCGATCCCTGTGAGCGCGCGCCGGGGGTGCCGTTCGCCGAACGCGTTGATCGCAACGACGATCTCGCCAGGGGCGATGTCCGCATTCCGCACGTGAGTATCATGGATATGCCCCGGCTAGTCTCGCAAGGCACTCTCAGAAAAAGTCCCTGCGGCGTAGGTTCTTCTTGACGGCGTATATTCCGTGGCGTACACTAACGGAATATACGCCTCGGAATACGCCGAGACCGCCACGGAGGCATAGTCATGGACGACACGCAGAGCCCGGAGCCGGGAACCTTCTCGCCTCCCTACAACATCCCCTGGGGGACGTTTCTGAGCACCATCGAGAAGGTGGCCGAGGATCTTCCGAACAAGATCGACCGAAGCTACCTGGGCACCCGTTCGGGCAACGAGCAGACCTACCTCATCGCGGCCTTCAAGGGGTTCAGGCTGATCTACGACGATGGGCGTGTCAGCGACGAACTTCGAGAACTGGCCGCAGACGCCGACGCGCGACCGGGTCGGATCGCTGACCTCCTACGTCGTTGTTACCCCGATGCGACGAAGCTCGGCGAGACCAACGCAACTATGGGGGAACTGGAAGAGGCGTTCAGTCAGGCGTATCCGCGCATCACGGGCGCGTCCCGCACGAAGGCAATCCGCTTCTACTTGGCCGCAAGCGACTACGCGAGCGTGCCCAAGAGTCCCCTATGGAAGGTGGCGAAAAAGGCCCCGTCTGCCGGAGGCGGCAAGCGCGGCGGCCGTCGTGGGACGAAGGTTGACCCCGTGCCGCGAGAGGTTCCCGCTCGCGCCTCGAACCACCGGCATCGCTACCTCGACATGCTCCTGAAGAAGGCCGAAGGGGCCGACGAGCTAGACGAGAGCCTGCTCAATCGGATTGAGAAACTTCTCGGCGAGCCGACGACGGAGGGGGGGAACTCATGAGGTAGCCCGAAGCGACCGGGCCACGATCCGGTCAAGAAGCGAACACTTGAAGTCTGAGGGAGTCGGGTTGCAGCTCGACTCCCTCACTATTGTCGGCGGTCGGAGGCTGGAGGGCAAGTGATACCCTCTTCAAAGCAGCATCAACCAATCACGGAGGAGCGAAGCGGTGAGCACCCCAGGTCCTCAGGCATGGCGGAATCAAATCTTCCAGGCCAATCAGGCAAACGTGGGAGGGGTTGTTCGACGGAGCCGCTCAGACGTCGACACCCTTGGTGGAGGCATAGCCGCCATCGTCGCGGACGCTCGGTCGCGCAACTTCCACGTGATTGAAACCGGTGGCCAGGTGGTGATTCTCTGCCACCAGGGGGAGATAGTGATTCACTGCTAGAGCAGGTGAGTCAACGGTATCGTTACCCTTCTTAGGTCAGGCTGACCTGCGTCAAGGGGTGGTTCCCCCCCTCTATCTCCTGTCCCGAAAAGGCGTTGACCCGCTGGGGGTGTCCTGGCATACTCCCCGGACCGGGCAAAGGGTCCGGCGAAGGAGCGCACCATAACCACGATGAGAAACGAGACGATCTATCGGAACGGCGCCGCCGCGCTCGCCTGTGCGCGCGTGAAGACGCCCGCTTTCGATCTCACGACCTCGTGGATGGTCGGAGACCGCGCCAAGGCCCAGCACCCGCCGGCGCCCGGACCGTGGGAGGCATCTCGCTAAGGATCCTCACCCACCAACCCCGGGCCATCGGCGAAACCGATGGCCTTTCTGTTTCCCCGGAACACCCGCACCACAGGATCGACGCAACACCAGGCAACGAAGGAGGTGGAGCACGTGCAGAAGCTCGAAACGCGATGGACCGACGCCGCCTGCGCGACGGGGGACGCCCGTCTGCTCCACCTGTTCTTCAGTGAGGAGCAGGGGGAGATCGACGAGGCGAAGCTGATCTGCCAGGAGTGCCCCCTCCGGGTCCCGTGCCTCGCGGGAGCAACGGAGCGGGGCGAGCCGTGGGGAGTCTGGGGCGGTCAGCTCTTCGACCGCGGCGAGGTCATCCCCCAGAAGCGCAAGCGGGGACGGCCCCGGAAGGACGAGCCGCGCGTCGTCGAGGTCGCGTGACCTCATGGCCGGGATCCGACGCCGCTCGGACCCGGCCGAAGCCGGGGGCCCGGCGTACGCCGGCCCCCCGCGGCGTCGCTACCCTTCGGTGACCGTGTCCCTGCGCCTCAAGCCGGACCTCTCGGCGTCGCCGTTGCGACGCCGAGAGTTCCGCCTCTACTTCATCGGGAACCTCACCTCCAACGTCGGGTCCTGGATCAGCAACGTCGCCTTCGCCGTCTACATCCACGACCTCACCGGGTCCTCGTTCTGGGTGGGCATGGTCGGGCTGTCGCTGTTCGTGCCGACGCTGCTGTTCGCGCTGCCCGCCGGCGCGCTCGCCGACCGCTTCGACCGCCTGCGCCTGCTGCGAAGCGCGCAGATCCTCATGGCGACGCTCGCCGGCATGCTCACGATCGCGGTCGCGACCGGCAACGCGACGCGCGAGCTGGTCGTGCTCGCGGCGGCCGGCATCGGCGTCGGCATCAGCGTCGGGATCCCGGTGATGCAAGCCCTCATCCCGACGCTGGTCCCGCACGAGGAGATGGGGGACGCGATCCGCCTCAACGCGCTGACCTTCAACGTCGCCCGCGTGCTCGGCCCGACGCTCGCGGCGCTCGTGCTGGGCACGCTCGGCCCCGCATGGGCGTTCGGCATCAACGCGGTGTCGTTCGCCGCGATCGTGGCGGCGCTGACGATGATCGGGCGGGTGCCGTACCCGCGCGTCGCGGACCGCTCGCCCGGGCCGATCCGGGAAGGCATCGCGTACGCCTGGCGTCACCTGCGCACGCGCTGGATGCTGCTGTCGATTGTGGCGATCGGAATCGCGCTGGACCCGATCGTGACGCTGGCGCCTGCGATCTCGGCGCGGCTGGGCGTGGCCGGCGGCGGCGCCGGCTACGTGGTCGGGTCCTGGGGAGCGGGTGCCGTCGTCACGATCCTGGTCGGCCGCCGCTTGATCGTCGTCGCGACCGAGCGGGGACTCGGTTGGATCGCGCTCGTGGTGCTCTTCGCCGGCGTGTCGATCGTTGGACTGGCGCCGGCGTTCCCGGTCGTGCTCCTGGGCGGGCTCGTCGCCGGCGGCGGGTACATCGTGGCGACGATGGCGTTCACCACCGTTATCCAAGCCGACGTGCCCGAGTCGCTGCGCGGGCGCGTGAGCGCGTTGTGGAGCCTCGCGTTCCTCGGCCCGCGCGCGTTCGCCTCGGTCGGCGTCGGCGCGCTCGCGGACGCGGCGGGAACGCGCGTCTCCTCGCTGTCGTTCGCGGTGGTCGCCCTCGGCGCCGCCGTCTTGCTCCGTCACGTCTCGCCTCCGCACGCCGAGCCGGTCTCGCCTCCTGCCTGACGGCTCGCCCGAACCGGCAATGCCGCGCGGGCGGCGCCGGGCTGCACAGCGCCCGACGCCCTAGGCTTGGCGTCATGACGCGAAGGCAGGTCCGTGCCGGCTTCGTCGCCGTCACGATCGCCGGGCTCGTGGCGATCGCGGTCGCCTCGACGCGTGTGGACTCCTTGCAGGGCCCGATCCCCGGCCCGCTCACCGGCGACGACGTCGCGGGGCGTGCGGCGCCGGACTTCACCGGGATCGAGGAGTGGCTGAACGGCGGGCCCGTGTCGATCGAGGACCTTCGCGGCTCGGTCGTGCTGGTCGACTTCTGGACGTACTCGTGCGTGAACTGCGTCCGCACGTTCCCGCACTTGCGCGCGCTGTACGCGGCGTATCACCCGTTCGGCGTCGAGATCGTCGGGGTGCACTCGCCGGAGTTCGCCTTCGAGCGCGAGATCGACAACGTCCAAGCCGCGATCGAGCGCCACGGTCTGCCCTACCCGGTCGCGCTCGACAACGACATGGAAACGTGGCGCGCGTACGCCAACCGCTACTGGCCGCACGTGTACGTGATCGACGCCGAGGGCGTGATCCGCTACCACCACATCGGCGAGGGCGGGGAGGAGCAGCTCCAGGCGCAGGTCCGGACGCTGCTGGCCGAGGCGGGCCGTTCTCTCCCCGCCGAGATCGCGTTCGCACCCGGCGGACCGAGCCGCGGGATCACCCCGGAGATCTACACCGGGCCCAAGCGCGGGATCATCCAGGACTCGCTGGCGAACGACGAGGGGTGGCACCCGGCAGAGCCGTTCGCCTACGCCGAGGCGGGGGAGTCCGAGGTCCGCGCGGCCGGCACCGGCGGGCGCTTCTTCCTGGAAGGAACGTGGGAAGCGGGCGAGGAATTCGTTCGAGCCGTCGGCGGCTCGACCGCGGTGGTCCTTCCGTTCCACGCGCGCGACGTGTTCTTCGTCGGCGACGGCGACGCGACGGTCCGCGTGCTGCTCGACGGCCGGCCGATCCCGGCCGGGGCCCGCGGCGACGACGTCACGGGCGAGCTGATCGCGGTCGATCACGCCGACCTGTACGGCGCGATCCGGCTCGCGCGCCCCGAGACCCACGTCCTGCGCCTGGAGGTCGAGCCGGGCTTTCGGATCTACTCGTTCACCTTCGGATGAGCAGCTTCGTGATCATCTGCGCACCGAACCAGATCATCGCCAGGACGAGCGCCGCGAGCCCGGCCGCGACGAGCCAGAACGGCACCGTGCCGGCGTCGCCCGGCAGCGGCCCGCCGCCGCCGGTGACGGTCAGGGCGATCGGGCGGCTCCGGACGAAGTCGAACCCGTCCGAGGCCTCGATGACGAGCCGGTAGGAACCGGGCCCGAGGTCCGTCCCGTCCCCGGCCGCGAGCGGCACGCGCAGCCGCACGATGCCGCCTTCGAACGAGGCGTCCTCGACCGGCGCCGGCAGCGGCGTCTCGCCGGAGACCCGGATCGTGACGCGCGCGTCGTCGGAGAGCCGGAACCGCACGACCGCCGGGGTCCCGGCCGCGGTCGTGATCGCGGACGTTCGCGGCTCGACACTGAGCACCGCGCGCGTGTCGGGTCCGCGGCCGCGCTCGATCGTGAGCCCCTTGCCGCCCGTGACCTCGAACGCGTCGCCGGGACCGAGCGTGCCGCCGGTCCCGGTTCTGATCGTGGCGTCTCCTTCGATCCCGATGCGCACGCTGCGCAGGCTTTCCGCGGCGAGCACGCGCAAGCTCGCCGGCTCCCGCACGCGGTCGATCGACGCGCGGTAGTAGTGGCGCAAGATCGCCCGTGTGCTCCGCCCGCGGTCGGCCAGACGCTTCGCGCCCCACTGCGACATCCCGACGAAGTGACCCCAGCCGCGGCCGCGCAGCTCGATCCGGTTGCCGGCCGTGACCGCCGTGAAGCTCGTCGACGGGACGGTCTGGGGGAGCGGGGTACCTTCCTGCGAGCCGTTCTGGCTCGGGTAGCGGCGCGAGAAGCACGGCGCGCTCGTGTTGAACGCGGCGGTGAGCGTGGATTTGTCCACGCGTCGTCTCGTACGAGTCCCGCGGACGACGACCACGTCGCCGTCGTCGCCGACGCGCTCGACGCGCCCGCCCGGCCACAGGCCCGCCCGGCGAAGGATCGCCTCGAAGTCCCGGCGCGGGAATCGCGCGGTCCAGTGCCCGAGCGGCGTGTCGCCGTCCTCACCGCTCGCGCGTCGCAGGTACGGTTGCGGCGTGCCGCCCTGGAAGGCCCGTCGCGTATGGCCGTCCGAGGTCGAGAAGTAGAACGCTTGCACGACGCTCCCGTTGCGGGTGAGCACCTGTCCGCTCGTGCCGCGTACCGCCGCCGTCCACCGGTCGCCGAACGGACCCAGCTCGATCGTCGCGCCGCGATACACCTGACACCGATCGGTCGCGCAGATGTCGTACGAGCCGCCGCCGGACTGGCGGTACGCGTGCAGGGCGTAGGACCGAGCGGCGATCACCTGCGCGCGCAGCGCGGCGACCGGCCAGGTAAGCGGCACTTCGGCGATCCCGGCCAGGTAGTCGGCGAACGACAGCGTGTTCACGATGCTGATCGAGCCGTCGTCCTCCAGCCGCAACTGAATCGACCCGCGATACTTCGCACGGAGCGGGGAGCGGTGCCGGAAGCGAGGGCAAGCATCCTCGTTCACCGGATACCGGCCCTCGACGGTGAACACGGCCTCGCTCGTACCGCGAAAGGTGATGCGGTCGATCGTCTTGGCCGACGCGGCGGGGGCGGGCAGCAGGGCGGCGCTCAGCGCGAGCGTCCACAGGAACCGGCGCACGGGCGAAGCCTAACGGAACGAAGGGCGCGTCTCGTTACTGACCGAGCAGCTCCTGGATCTCCTCGGGAAGCGGAGGAGACGGTGGCGGACCCGACGGCGTCTCGCCGTGCGACAGGTCGTCCGCCGCTCGGTCTGCATAGATCAACAAGTTGCGGTCCGAGGGCTCGCCCTCGTCTTCCACGTCGCGCGCGGAGTCCTCGATCTCGCCGAGCAGCTCGGCGCGCATCGCGTCGGCGGGTTCCAGCTCGCGAACGATCTCGTAGACGTACAGCAGCGCTTGAAGGCGCGGTCCCGGCTCGATCACCAATCGCGCTCGCTCGAGCTGGAGGTCCGCCGTCTCGTGCAGCGTCGCGCGACTTCCGGCGACCACGGTCACGACGACGGCGATGAGCGCGAACGACGCGACGAGCGGCGCATGCCACCGCAACTCCGGCTGACGCAGGGTGGGCAGGTCTGCGGACTCGGGACGCTCGTCGGAGCCGGCGTCGACCGCCACCGTCTGGCTCACCGACTGGATCACCTCGACCAGCTCTTCGCGCTGGAGGTCGATCAGCCGGAGCGCCTCGCGGTCGTCGCCCTCGTCGGTGAGGCGCTTGACCTGCTCGATGGTCTCGTCGAGGTCGCTCTTCAGCGCCTCGATCCGGTCGTGAGCGCTCCGCAAGCCCGTGCTCGAATCGTCGCGAGCCTTCATCACACCCTCCGCGAGAGCCCCCGGCTTTCTTCCGGAGGTTCCGGTTCGTACAGGTTGAGGTTCGACGCCTGGCCCGCGTTTCCTCTCGACGGCGCCCGGTTTGTTTCGTCAGGAGAACCTGTCAACCATCGACGGCGGCCGAGGCGACGCCGTCCTCGATCGTGAGCGCGATTCCGCAGGTCGGACAGGAGACCGAGGGCACGTCGCCGACCGCGAACCGCCATCGGCAGGACGGACAGGTGACCCAGTCGATTCCCGGGGGGTCTTCGGCGGGTGGGGGCGCGGCCGGCGCCCCGAAGCCGAAGTCCGGCGCGCCCTGCGGCAGGCCCTCGGGCTCGCGCACCGCATTGCGCGCGCCGCAGCGCGGGCACATGAACTCGCCGGCGCCGGCGACTTCCAGCTCCACCCCGCAGCGTCCACATCGAACGAGCATGGGCTCGATCGTACCGGGACGAGCACTATGCTTCATCGCCCATGGACGTCGCGGTCGTCGTCGTCGGCGACGAGATCCTGGCCGGACACGTGCGCGAGCGCAACGCGCACTTCATCGCCGAGCGCCTGCACGAGCACGGCCACGCGCTGCGCCGCGTCGTGGTCGTTCCCGACGACCCGGCCGAGATCGCCGGCGAGGTCCGTGTCTCTCGCTCGCTCGCGTGGATGGTCGTCGTGTGCGGCGGGCTCGGACCCACCCACGACGACCGGACGATGGAAGGCGTCGCGCTCGCGCTCGGCCGGCCGCTCGCGATCTGTGATGCGCTCGCCGAGCGCATCGACGCGCTGGTGAGCGAAATCGGCGCCGCGGGCTTCGGGGGCGAGGAATTCGGCGCCGGCGGTTTGCGCAAGATGGCGATGGCGCCGGCCGGCGCCGAGATGCTGGAGACGCCGAGCGGCGTGCTCCCGGCGGTGGTCGTGGAGGAGGGCCCCGGGCCGGTCGTGATCCTGCCGGGTCCGCCGCGGGCGCTTCAGCTCGTGTGGGCCGAAGCGGTGGAGGATCGCTATCTGCGAGGCACGGGCGCCGAGCTGCTCACCGTCGAGGTCGCGCACCCCTACCCCGAGTCGACCGTCGCCGAGCTGCTCAAGGATCTGCAGGAGCGCTACCCCGGCACCTCGATCGGCTCCTACCCGCAGCGCGAGCGCAGTCTCGTGCGCATCAAGGGACCGCACGAGGACGTGAGCGCCGTGGAGCGATCGGTGCGCGAGCATCTCGCCGCGCTCGACGAGTCCGAGGCCGGCCGGCGCTTTCGCGCGTTCGTCGACGAGCGTCGCGCGAAGCTGCCGCCGGTCTGACCGCCAACGCGAAAGGGCCGGGGGAAGCCGGCCCTTTCGTCCGTGTGCCGCGCGTCAGGCGGCCTTCGGTGTGCGGCCCTCGAGGACGCGAGCCTCGTCGCGGCTCTTGCGTCCGTAGGCTTCGACGAGCCCGATGAACGAGTGGACCGCGTAGGTCATGCCGCCGACGATGAGACCCGTACCGACCGAGCCCATCCACGACGCCCGCACGGGAATACCCCATGCGGCGAAGACCGAGTAGTCCAGCGTGACCGTCGTCGCGACACCGAGCGCCAGGGTGATGAACGCGCGGACGTGCGACGGAAGCTCGCTGCCGGAGATGAAGCCGAGCAGCATGCCTACGAACTTCCACAACGCGAGCCCGAGTAGGGCAAGAATCGCGAAGTGATACACGTGACACCTCCTTCGTCTCTGGAACCTTGGACCACGCGAGGCTCCGGCGGGTTACATCGATGTCCTTCGGGCGCCGGTGGCTATGCTTTGCGCCTGTTCGAACGGAAGGGGACGGTGTGAGCAGCGAACCCGTGATCGTGACGCGGGACGAAGCCGTGGTCACGTTGACCTTGAATCGACCGGATGTCCGGAATGCCATGTCGGTGGAGCTGACCGACGCGTTCGTGAGTGCCGTCGACGATCTGCGTGGAATGCCCGACGTGCGAGCCGTCGTCGTCACGGGCGCAGGGCCCGCGTTCTGCTCCGGCGGCGACCTGTCCTGGATCAGGCCCGGGCCGGGCGCGAGCGTCCCGGAGATGCGGGAGAAAATGCGCTCGTTCTACCCGAAGTTCCTCGCGGTGCGGTCGCTGGACGTGCCGGTGATCGCGGCGATCAACGGCCCGGCGGTCGGCGCCGGCCTCTGCCTGGCGCTCGCGTGCGACCTCCGGATCGCCGCCGAGGACGCGCGGCTGTCGGCGCCGTTCACGCGGCTCGGCATGCACCCCGGCATGGCCGCGAGCTACTTGCTGACGCGCCTGATCGGCACGGCCCGGGCGGCGGAGATGCTCTTCACCTCTCGCGCGCTGTCGGGGACCGAAGCCGCGTCGATCGGGCTGGTCAACCGGGCCGTCCCGGCTGCGGAGCTGATGGCGGAGGCGCGGGCGACGGCCACGGTGATCGCCGCCAATGCGCCGCTCGCCATGCGGCTGACCAAGCGCGCGATCTACCTGGCCGAGCGCGCCGACATGGAGACCATGCTGGAGTACGAAGGGCTGGCGCAGCCGGTGACGTTCGCCACCAAGGACTTGCTTGAGGGGCTCACGGCAGTTCGCGAGCGGCGCGACCCGCGCTTCGAGGGTTCCTAGCCGGGAGTCTCGGGGAGGCCGCGGCCGGGCTCCCAAACCATGAACGTGGCGCTCCCGCGGACCAGCAGGGCGCCCCCCGCGTCGGTGATCGCGCCCTCGCCGTATCCAACTCGCCCGCCGGAGGAAACCGCGTGCCCGGTCGCCACGATCGTGCCGTCGCTGACCGGACGGAGGTAGTTCAGGTGCAGCGCCGTCGTGACGTGCGTCGCTCCCATGCCCAGGCGCGTGCGCAGCGCGAGCCCGATCACGGAGTCAAGCAGCGCCGCGGCGACGCCTCCGTGCGCGATCCCTCCCGGGTTCAAGTGGTGGGCGGCGAGCTTCAAGCGAACGGTCCCGGTCCCCTCGTCCAGCGACACCAGCTCGATGCCGAACCATCCGGCGAAGGGCGCGTCTTGCAGCCGCGCACGGATCGCTGCGTCGAGATCGGGGTCCAGCATGGCGCGGCTGATGGTACGCGACGCCCCGTCGTGCCGAGGGCGCGGCGTGGTGAGGAGGCGGCGTGCTGAGGGCGCGCGAACGCCCCGAACAACCGTTGGGGCCGCCGGTGCCTTCCCCTTTCACCGACGTTCTCTACTGAGCCATCCGGGGCGTCGCGCGCGCCACGGTACGCACGGACGTACGGGCTGTCAACAGCGGCAAAACGCCAGGTGGACCCGCGTTTCCGCTGGTCAGAGGGGGTTTCGGCGCGGGGAGAGTGAGAAGGATCGCAAGGGTTCTTCCCGCACGCTCGCGCGCGGCGCGCGCGCGGACTCGTCGATCGTTACGATTCGCGAACAACCCGAACGCGATCTAGCAGAAATCGGGATCGAACACCGCCGGTCGTCGAGCAGAACCGAACGGCCCACTTTATCGTTCTTCCAAGTGAGCATCGGGCCCCTCCCGGCCCCCGTCTTTGGAGCAACGGTGAAGTTGAAAGTAGAGGTCGTGCGGAGCCCCCGTCGCAGCAAGACGGTCGAGGCAACCAAGGAAGGCAACAAGGTCGTCGTCCGGCTGCCGGCGACGATGACGCGGAGCGAGGCCAACCGCTGGGTTCGGGAGATGGTGCACCGCGTCGAACAGGGCGAGCGCGTTCGCAAGCTCAACGACGACAAGGCGCTGGAGCGCCGGGCCCGCCAGCTCCACGAGCGTTACTTCGACGGCAGGCCCGCACTCAAGAGCATCCGCTACGTGGGCAACCACCGCGATCGGTTCGGGTCCTGCACCCCCGAGGACCGCACGATCCGGCTCTCTCACGTCCTTGCCGAGTATCCCGACTGGGTTCGCGACTACGTGATCGTCCACGAACTGGCGCACCTGCGGGTCCCCGACCACTCGGACTATTTCTGGCAGCTTGTGCGCCGCTACCCGCACGCCGAGCGCGCGCGTGGTTTCCTGCTCGCCAAGGGCATGGACGAGTCCTGAGCCCGGCTCACCGCTCGTTCGGCGGTGACGCGACGATCTGCCAGCGCTCGAAGACGGCTCGCGCGAGCGCGGCGTCCCCGGCGATCGAGGCGTCCTTCAACCCCTCCTGCAGCGACGCGCGTCCGGTCGTGGTCAGCACGAGCGCTTCGTCGGTGAGCTGGACGTCGGCGTCGGTTTCGGCGTCGGCGTCCTCGGCGACGCTCCACCGCCCGCCCTCGCCGGCGCGAAGGGTCCAGCGACCCGAGCCGGTTCGAATGCGGACCGAGCCGGGCGGCGGCGCGCCGAGCCTGCCGAACGTGCGGGGTGCGGCGCGCACGACGAACCCCGCCACGATCGGAAGCGCGGGCGCCCACGCGGGTGCGACCCCGAGGCCGTCGGTGAGGTCGTGGCCGTGCACCGCAAGCTCGAACAGGTGCAGGCGCGCGAGCTGACCGATCCTGGAGCAGCCGAAGGCCGTGATCGGCGCGCGCCAGGCGGCGTCGTCCAGCGCTTCCAGCACGCGCTGGGTGGCGGTCCCGTGCTGCCACAGGGCCGAGCGCACCGCGTCGCCCGGCAGCGGACGCCACCGCGCGATGCCCTCGTCGGCGTCGAGGTAGCCGATCGTGTCGATCTCACGCCGGTAGAAGCGCCCGTCCACCAGCTCGCCCTCCACCAAGTGGCCGAGGACGTCCTTGACGGTCCAGCGCTCGCACGCGGTCGGGCGTTCCCAGTCCTGCGCGCCGGCGCTCGCGAGGCGTTCGAGCAACAGCGCGCGCTGGGCGGCGATGGCGGCGACGACGGCTTCCCGCATGGCCGAAGGATAGCCGCGCTGCCCCTACAGTTGACCGCATGATCCGGCGTTGGGTCGCCGCCGCGGCGATGGTGCTCGTGGCGTGTACCGGGGCCGGCGCGTCCAATCGCGCCGGCGAGCCCGCCGCGAGCGCGCCGCACGAGCAATCGCCGCCGGATGCCCCGCCCAAGCGCGTGCTCATGCAGGCCGGGACCGAGTGGCTGCGAGGGACGCTCGAGGCGTGGTGCCGCGACGACGCGTGTGAGGACACCGCGGCAGCGGGTCCGGGCCGGTTCGTCCCTTCGGTCGAGGCCGACCTGGTGACGTTCATGCTCGTCCTCCCGCCGGAGGCCGTCTCGGTGGAGGTGCGGCGCCCGCAGGGCCGGGTCGTCGTCCGGGAGGCGCTCGTGCCCGCGGACATCATGCCGTTCCAGGTGGACCTCGACGAGGGCCGGTACGTGCTGGCGCTCGAAGCATCGTGGGGAGCGGCGCGCGGGCGATGGCTCTTCGGACTCGCGGTGCGGACCTAGTAGCGGGTCCTCAAAGCATCTCGAGGATGCGCTCGGCGTCCTGCTCGCCGTCGCCGTTGTCGAAGATGAGCCAGCCGATGCGGTCGCGCACCTCGAGGGCGACCTTCTTCAGCTCGTCGTCCTTCAGCACGCGCTTCCCGCGCGCGTTGGGGCGAACCCGAAGGTAGACCAGCTCGCCGTCGGGGATCGGCTCCTTCGTGGGGTCGACGACGGCGATCGCGCCGATGCGATCGCAGAGGTCGAGCGCCTTCGTCGCGGGCCAGGAACGCGGCGCCCATTCCCAGGCGAGCGCGAGCCCGGGGCGCATCGCGTGCGCGACGAAGTTCTCCAATCGCGTCGCGTGCTCGGCAGAGGCTTTGAAGCTCGCCGGCGTCTTGAGCACGACGGCTTGGAGGTCCGTCGCCCGCGCGAGCCGGTCGAGCGCCTCCCACGCTTCGTCGGTCCAGCGCGAACGGTCGAAGTGGCCGACCGCGGCGTGCTCGGGCGGCGGATCGGTCATCGCGCGATAGCGCGGGTCGCTCCGGCGGTGGGTCAGCACGTGCCAGGCTTCGATCGTGCAGGTCTGGTCGCGACCGACGCCGGCGCCGATGTCGCGCGGCGTGGGCAGGTCGGCGTAGCCGCCGAACTCGACGTGCGGGGTCGACGGCGGCGCCGCGCCGACGGCGCGAGGCACGCCCACGAACAGCCGGTCGGGGAGCCTCATCGCGCGATCCTTCCTACCCAGGCCGTGGGGTCGTCCAGCTCCTCCTCGCGCGGGAACGCCTCGGGATCCTCCCAGGCGCGCAGCAGCGTTTCCCAATCGGCCGCCCCGAGCGCGCCGCGCACGAACGCGCGCGCGCGCGTTCGGTACGGCGCATCGTCGATGCCGAGGAAGCCTTTCAGCATCGCCACGCCGGTCGCGCCGCTCGCGGCTCGGCGGCGAAACGCCTCCTCGACGCGCGCGATGTCGCCGGCGCGCGTGCCGGCGGACGCCACCGCGGCTTCGATGTGCGCTTGGACGAGCGCGATGAACGAGCCGACGGCCTCGGCCGCCCGTTGCGTTTGCGGCGAGGTCTCCGGCGCGAACAGCGTCTGGTCGCCCAGGGCCGACTGCATCGCTTCGGGATTGCCGATGTCCAGCTCCTGCAGCCGGCGCATCGACTCGCTGAAGTCGAAGCGCAGCGTCGCGATGTAGTTGTGGAACAGGGAGAAGAAGCGCGCGCGCGCGAAGCTGATGCCGCCGTAGAACATGCGATCCGCCTCGGCGTGCAGCGCGACGGTCTGCCTGACGAGCGCGGCGTCCAGCTCGTATTCCTCGGCCACGCGGTCGATCGTCGGAACCACCAGGCTCACGGGGTCGCTCGCGGCGGGGAACCCGAGTTCGTGCGAACCCGTCACCTCGCGGGCGAGGGTCCCGAGGATGGTGCCCGCCTGCACGCCCATCAACATCGGCGCGATCTGTCCGAGCGCCTGCTGGAGCCCGCCCGCCGGCGCGCCGTCGCCGGCCTGCTCGGCGAGCGCGGACGTCAGCTTCGCCGCAACAGGGTCGATCAGCTCGGCGATTCGATCGCGTGTGCCTTCGACCCAGCCGATGGGAGTGACCGCGTGCGCATCGGTGGGGGAGTGCGGCTCGGGCAGGCCGGTCGCGGCGGTGAGCCACATCTGCGCGACGCGGACGTGCTCGGCGACCGCGGCGGCGTCGGCCGCGTCGACCGCCGGGTCGGGCGCGCTGCCCGCCGCCATCGAGATGGCGACCTGCGTGCCGATGTCCCAGTTGACCGCGCCGCCCGACCAGGCGAGCACCTTGCTCAGCTCGGCAAACAACGGGATGCGCCGGAGGACGTCAGGCGGAAGCTCGAACGGGTCTTCCATTGCCGCTCATCTTAGTTGGCGGGCGTGGTCGATGCGTTGCCGCGCTATTCTTCGCGATCCATGCCCGTCCGCGAGCGCCGTCAGGAGCCTTCCCGGTGATCAGAGAGATCGCCGTGGACCTCGGCACCGCGAACACCAACGTCGCGGTTCGCGCCGGCGGACCCGTCGTGCGGGTGCCGAGCGTCGTCGCGCTCGAAGAGCGAACGGGCGCGATCCTGGCCGTCGGGGACGGCGCGTGGGCGATGCTCGCGCGTCAAGGCGGCGGCGTGACCTGTATCCGGCCGTTCGAGCGCGGCTCGATCACCGACTTCGACCTGACGGAGCGTTTGCTCGCCGGCGCCTTCGAGCGCGCCGGCGTTCGCCGGTTCCTGCGGCCGCGCGCGCTCATCGCCGTATCGTCCACGATCGGGCTGATCGAGCGGCGCGCGGTGCGGGAAGCCGCCGTGTCTGCGGGCGTTCGCGCGGCCGAGCTGATCGACGTCACGACGTCCTCGGCGATCGGCGCCGGGCTCCCGATCGAACGCCCGGGCGGAAGCTGCATCGTCCACGTCGGCGGCGGCACCACGGAGGCGGCGATCGTGTCGCTCGGCGGCGTGGTGTCGACCGCCACCGCCCCGGTCGGAGGCTTCGACCTGGACGCTGCGGTTCGCACTTTCCTGCAAGAGGCCTACGGCGTGATCGTGGGCGAGCGCGCCGCGGAGGAGCTGAAGATCGCGGCTGCCTCCGCGCACGAGGAGGACGACGGCGCCTACGCGGAGGTCTCGGGACGGGACTTGGAAAGCGGCGCACCGAAGGCGGTGCGCGTGTCGTCGCCGCAGTTGCGCCAGGCCATCCACGAACCGCTCGGGCAGATCATCGACGTCGTGCGCGCCGTGCTGACCGAGGCGCCGCCGGACCTTGCCCACGACGTCATCGAAGGCAGCATCGTGCTCGCGGGCGGCGGGGCGCTGCTGCGCGGCCTGGCGCGTCGCGTGCACGAGGAGACCGGCGTCCCGGCACGGGTGTGCGAACGGCCGGCGGAGGTGGCCACGCTCGGAGCGATGCGCGCCTTCGAAGCCTTCGGGCGCTTGCGAGACCAGGGGATCCTGGGCGGGGCCTAGAAGCGGCTCACCAGGAACCGGACGCCCCCGATGAGCAGGCCGGCGAACGCCGCGCCCGCCAGCGCGATCATCACCACGAGCCGCAGCGTCGCCACCATCCGCTGCGCCGGTCCGCTCGGCTCGACGATCGCCGACTGGATGAGCCGGTCCGGGTCTGGCTGCAGGAACGGGTCGCCGACGCGCACCCACTCGGGGCCCGGCGGCGCGGTCTCGGGCGCGACGCCGATCTCGGCGGGGGCGACGCCGATGTCCGTCGTGGTGGTGAGCGGGCGGTGCTCGGGCGGCGTCGGCCGGCGCTCGGCGCGGTGCGCCCCGCCCGCCGGGGCCTGGCGCACGAGCAGCCACGCGAGCACGAGGCTCGCGAGGACCCACACCACGAGTTCGGTCATCGGTAGCGGTACGCTCGGTCGTCGATGACCTATCTTTTCACGTCCGCCCGCGGGATTTGAGTCGCGTGGTTGCGTTGCCCGGCGCGGCCCCCGCGACCCGCACCCGCGACGGCCGCTGGCGGACGGCGATCGCCGCGCTCGTGCTCGTGGTCGTCGTCGCGGGGTTGCTCGTGCGCACGCCCTACCTGAGCTTCGCTCCCGGCAGTCCGGTGGCGGTGTCGGACTCGGTCACGATCGAAGGCGTGCGGTCGAAGCCGTCCGCCGGGCGTTTCCTGTTGCTGACGGTGAACATCTCGCCCGCCGCGCTGAACCTGTGGCAACTGCTGTGGGTCGCCGTGGCGCCCGACGTGACGGTGATCCCGCGCAGCAAGTGGGTGCCGCCCGACACGACGCGCGAGCGCGTGCGCGAGCAGAACGAGCAAGCGATCGACCTGAGCAAGTACACGGCCTCCGTTGCCGCGTACAGGGCGCTCGGGCGCACGACGCCGGCGATCTCCGGGGTCGAGATCCTCGGCGTCGACCCGGCCGCAGGCGCCTCGGGCGTGCTCTTCCAAAGCGACGTCATCACCCACGTCGAGCGGAGACGGGTCCGGACGACGAAGGCGCTCGCGAGCGCCATGCGGGGGCGCACGCCGGGACGGGCGGTCGAGCTGACGATCCGGCGCGAAGGACTCGAGAAGCGCGTGCGGGTGCGGACGCACGCCGGCGAGGACGGCAGGACGCTGCTCGGCGTCCGCATTCGCTCCGGCGAGGCGTATCGACTGCCACGCGAGGTCACGATCGACAGCGGCGACGTGATCGGGCCCTCGGGCGGCTTGGTGTTCGCGCTGGCGATCGCGGATGCGTTGGTCGACGAAGACCTCACGCGCGGCCGAACGGTCGGCGTGACGGGAACGCTGTCGCTGAACCGCAAGGGGATCGGGATCGTCGGCGCCGTCGGCGGCATTCGCGAGAAGCTCGTCGCGGCGGTCCGGGACGGCGCGACCGTCTTCCTCGTTCCCAAGACCCGCGACGGCTCGCTCGAGCGGGAGGCGCGAGCTGCGGCGCCGACCGGCTTGGACGTGATCGCCGTCCACACGGTTCGGGAGGCGATCCAGGCGTTGCGCGCCCTCGACTGAGGTGGTCAGAAATGACTAGCCGAGGCTGGTCCTTTCGAGCCATTTCTGCTGCTCAGGGGGCGAATCAGGACCAACCCGCCGATATGATGGGCGAACGCGATGGCAGGTGAATTCACTGTTCCCTTTCACTTCGCCGCCGAGTTCCTCGTCCTGATCGTTTCGCTTGGAGCCGCGATCGATGCGATCCGCGCGCGCTCCCGCGGCGCGGGGACCTGGACCCTCGGGCAAGCCGCGGGATTCATCGCGATCGCCTCCGCACAGGTCGCGCACGGATCCCTCGTCCTTCCCGAAGACGGCGCCGAGGTCGTAGTCGCGCTGCGCGCGGCCGGCTTCGCGCTGCTCGCTCTCTCCTCGCGTCCCGCGCACGGCGTCGCGATCCGCGGACTCGCGCCGATGATGGGCGCCGGACTTCCGGCGCTGTTCTTCCCCGGCCCCAACGCGACGTACGCCATCGCGCCGGCGGTCGCGGCGGCCGCGGTGGCCGCGCGCGGGGCTCGCGCGCACAAGGCCGACCAGGACCCGGCGACGTTCGCATTCGCCGCAGGGTTCGTTGCCTTCGCGATCGCCGAAGCGCTCACGGCGCTCGCGCCCGCGTCCGGCGGCGTCCTCCTCCTGCTCGGGCACGGCATGCGGCTGCTCGCCGGGCTGTTCCTCGCCCGGTGGCTGTGGAGCTCGATCGCCGGCAGCGTTCGCCGGCGGTTCGTGGCATCGTTCGTCATCCTGCTGACGCTGGGCGTGCTGGTCGTCAGCACCGCGCTCAACGCGGTGATCGCCTCCACCTTGCGGCGCGAGGAAGCGAAGTCCCTGGCGCAGATCGGCGCTGGTCGCGTTACGAGCCTCGAGGATCTCGGGGACGGGGGCCTGTCGACCGCCGCGAGCCTCGGCCTCGCAGGCTCGGTGCGAGAGGTACTCGACGATCGCCTTTGGCGCGGGCCTGGCGCGGTGCGACACCGGGAGCGCCGCGCGGCGTCGCTCTCGCAGGACCTCATGCTGATCGCGCCGCCCAGCGTGGACTTCATCCTCCTGGTCAACAGGGGCGGGCTGGTCCTGGGCGATGTCGAAGCCATCCGTCGAAGGGGCGGGGACGTCCGGTACGTGCGCGTGTCGGCGGCGGAGGCCATCGGCCTTGCCGGCAGCGACGTCGTGACCGAGTCGCTCGCGGGCCGGGCGGCGACGAGCCCGACGACCTCGCGCGGGATCGAAGGCTCCGAAGGCGCCGTGCAGCCGAGCATTGTGGTGCTCGCCTCCACGCCGGTAGCCGTGGAGGGCCGGCTGCTCGGCGCGGTCGCCGTCGGCGTTCGCATCGACGAGGGATTCCTGTCGCAGGTGCGCCTGGACACCGGCGCGGAGGCCACCGTCCTGGTCGGTCGGGAGGTGAGCGGGACGACGCTCGGCTCGGCCGAGACGGTCGCCGGCGCGATCGAACCGCTGGCCGGCGCGCTGGACGACGCCCGGATCGACGGCTCGGTCGTCGACCGCGACGTCTCACTAGGCGAGGAGCAGTTCACGACCGTGTTCGTGCCGATCAAGAGCACGATCGGACAGGTGCTCGGCTTCCTTGCCCTCTCGCGCCCGGTGACCGGTCCGCTCGCCGCGGCGCAGCGCAACATCACGCTGACCCTGTTCGTCATCTCGCTCGCGGCCGTGCTGATCGCAGCGGTGCTCGCCTGGATCTCCGGCGGCGCGGTCACCAAGCCGATCCGGTCGCTGACGAGCGCCGTTCGCCAGTTGCGCACGGGGAACCTGGACGCCCGCGCGTCGGTGTCCTCGGCCGACGAGGTCGGCACGCTCGGGGACGCGTTCAACGAGATGGCGCAGGAGCTACAGCGCAAGACCGGCGACCTGCGCCAGGCGGCGACATCCCAGGCGTCGCTTCGCGCGCGGCTCGAAACGGTGACGCAGTCGATGGGCGACGGACTGATCGCGACGGACGCCGGCGGGAAGATCGTGCTGTTCAATCGCGCGGCGGAGCTGCTGACCAAGACGCGCGCCTCCTCCGCGATCGGCTCTTCCCTCGGCACGGTCATGACCGGCGTGAGCAGCGAGGGCCGGCGACTGTCCGAGGCGGCGATGAAGGCCAAGGCCGCCGACGGCAGCCTTCAGCGCCCGGACGGAACCACGGTCCCGGTCGCGCTCACCGCCGCGCCGCTGCGCGACGCCGACGGCAGCGTGTCGGGGCGAGTGGTCGTCGTGCGCGACGTGAGTCGCGAGCACGAAGCCGAGCGCATGAAGACCGAGTTCCTCTCCAACGTCTCCCACGAGCTGCGCACGCCCATCACGCCGATCAAGGGGTACGCCGAGATCCTCAAGCGCAAGAGGTTCTCGCGCGACAAGACCGAGCAGTTCCTCGACGGCGTGCTCGATTCGGTCGAGCGCCTGGAGCGCATCGTCGAGCTGCTCGTCGACTTCTCGTCGATGGAGGCCGGCCGCCTCACCCCGAGGGAAGAATCGGTCCCGGTCACGGCGCTGCTCGACGAGCTGACCGAGCGATGGAAGAGCCGGGCGCGCCAGCACACGTTCGTGCGCCGGGGCGGGCGCGGCCTTCCGCCGATCCTGGGCGACGCGCGCCTGCTCGACCGCTCTTTGAACGAGCTGGTCGACAACGCGGTGAAGTTCTCGCCCGAGGGCGGGAAGGTGGAGGTGATCGCGGAGGCCGCCTCGAACGGCAGCGGCCGCGCCGCGAAGGAGCAGATCAAGATCACGATCAGAGACCACGGCATCGGCATCGAGCCGGAGCGGATGCCCGAGCTGTTCCAGGACTTCCGCCAGCTCGACGGGTCCGAGACGCGCACCTACGGCGGGCTCGGCCTCGGGCTCGCCTACGTCAAGCGGATCGTCGACGCGCAGGGCGGCGAGGTCATGGCGACGAGCGCGCCGGGGCGCGGCAGCGCGTTCACGATGATCCTGCCGACGGTCGGCGCGAAGACGAGCACACCTCGGTCCGGCCCCGCCAAGGCTGCGCGCAAGCCCGCAGCCCGCGCCAAGCCCGCAGCCCGCGCCAAGCCGGCCTCGCGCGCGAAGCGGAGCGGGCGATGACGCGCCGGGTCGCCGCCGTGCTCGCGGCGGTTTCGCTCGCGGCGTCCTCGTGCGTCGGCCGGGGCCCCGACCTCGGCTCGTTCCTGGTGGGATCGGTGACGGGCACCGTCGAGGCGCTCGCGGCGGGGGCGACGGAATGGACCATGGTCACCAAGGGGCAGCGGATCGAGGGCGGTGACGCCCTGCGCGTCGCCGCGGGCGGCGCCTTGGCGCTGGAGCGTGGAACCGAGAGCCGCTTCGAAATCCGTTCGACGCCCGAGGACGAGGCGCAGCTTCGCGTCGAGTCGCCGTCGCTGATCGACGTCTCGGCCGGCGAGGCCCTCGTGACCAGCACGCCCACGGCTCGGATCGACGTCGAGTCCTCCGGCGTTCGGGCGTCCTCTCCCGACGGGACCTTCCGGTTCGACCGCCTGCTGTCGATCCGCGTCGCGGTGTACGAGGGAAGCGCGACCGTGACGGCACCGAGCGGCGCGCTGTTGCTTCCGAGCCTTCGCGAAGGCGTGATCGCAGGACGTTCGCTGCCGCGCGAGCCGCAACCGTTCCGGCCCGACGAGGCCGACCCGTGGGACGTCGCGCTCCTGGCCGACGTGTTCGCGATCGACGACAGCGTGACGCCGATCCTTCGCGGGTTCCAGAACAACTTCGGCAGGCGGGCTCGCACCGTGTCGTTCTTCGAGCGCGCCTCCGAGGGCGCGTCCCTTCGCTTCCTGCGTCCCTACCTGGGCGACACCTCACCCGGCGACGTGTTCGCGGCGTGGGTGCTGGCGGAGCTGGTCGAGGAGAACGGCGGCGGCGAGACCGCGGTGACCTTCCGCCAGGCCGTCGAGCTTCGCACGCTCGGCGCGTCGTGGGGACTGATCGCACGCGAGTACGGCGTGGACGCGGACTCCTTCACCGGCGAGCTGGTGGCGCGCATCGGCCTGTTCACCGGCGAGGTGACGCCGCCGCCGAGCCCGAACCCGACCGGCACGTCGACACCGACGACGTCGCCGACCTCGAAGCCGACCGGCTCCAAGTCGCCGACCGGTTCCGAAACGCCGACCGAGTCGGAGACGCCGACCGAGTCGGAATCCCCGACGCCCTGCTCGCTGCCCCCCCTGTGCCTGTAACGCGCGGACGAGCTTGCTAGGCTCGCCCGCGCGATGACGATCAGACCCGCGCGCTCGCCGCGCCGCCGCATGCTCACGTTCCTCGCCGTCCTGGCGGGCGTCGTCATCATCGGCTTCACCACGCTGTCCGGCTTCTACACCGAGGTGCTCTGGTTCCGGGAGGAAGCCGGGTACGAGCAGGTCTTCTGGACCGAGTTCTGGACCAAGCTCGGCTTGGGCGTCGTGTTCGGCGCGGTGTTCGCGCTGCTCGTGCTGGTGAACCTGTGGCTGGTGAAGAAGCTCACGAAGCCCGAGCGGATGTTCACCGTCCCCGATCAGGTGCTCGAGCGCTACCGCGCGACCTTCCAGCCGTACATGCGCACGATCGTCATCGGCTCGGCGCTGCTGTTCGGACTGTTCGCCGGCAGCAGCGCCAGCACGCAGTGGCGCGAATGGCTGCAGTTCTCCAACGGCGTTGACGTGGGGACCGCCGACGACGTCTTCGGCCGCGACATCGGCTTCTTCCTGTTCCGGCTTCCCTTCCACCGCTTCCTGTTCACCTGGACGTTCTCGGCGCTGCTCGTCGCGACGATCGTCAGCGCCGTCGGGCACTACTTCATGGGCGGCATCCGCCCGCTCGAGCGCCGCGACCGCGTGGCGCCGGAGGTGCGTGCGCACCTGTCGGTGCTGCTCGGGCTGATCGTGCTGCTGAAGGCGTGGGGCTACCGGCTCGACCAGTACAACCTGCTCTTCTCCGAACGCGGCACCGTCGTGGGCGCGTCCTACACCGACGTCAACGCCCAGCTTCCCGCGCTGAAGCTGCTGGTCGTCGTTGCGATCGTGGTCTCGCTTTTCTTCTTCCTGAACGCGCGGATCAAGAACTGGCTGCTGCCGGCCGCGGCGATCGGGATCCTCGCGCTGATGTCGATCCTGGCCGGCGGCGCCTACCCGGCGCTCGTCCAGCGGTTCCGCGTCGTGCCCAACGAGCAGAAGCAGGAAGAGCTTTACATCACGCGCAACATCGAGAGCACGCGCGCAGCCTTCGGGCTGGACGAGGTCGAGGTGCGCGACTTCCCCGCCGCGTCCAAGCTCACCGCCAAGGACATCCGGACCCACCGCGACACGATCCAGAACATCCGGCTGTGGGACCCGGCGATCCTCGGCCAGCAGTACGTCACGTTGCAGCGCATCCGCCAGTACTACGACTTCACCGACGTGGACATCGACCGCTACGAGTTCGACGGCGTGCGGCGGCAGGTGATGCTCTCGGCGCGCGAGATCGATACGCGCGGGCTTCAGGCCGACGCCCAGAGCTGGCTGAACGAGCACCTGATCTACACGCACGGCTACGGCCTCGTCGCGAGCCGGGTCGACCGCGTCACCACGAAGGGCCAGCCTGAGTTCATCTACAAGGAGATCCCGCCGGTCGGGGTGGAGGAGGGCGCGCCGGCCATCGAGGACCCGCAGATCTACTATGGCGAGAACGACTCGCCCGCCTTCGTCGTGGCGCGGTCCACGCAGCCGGAGCTGGACTACCCGCAAGGGGACAGCGACAGCTTCCAAACCAACACCTATGACGGCGAGGGAGGCATCGCGCTGTCGGGTTTCCTGCGCAAGGCGGCGTTCGCGTGGCGGTTCCGCGACGTCAACCTGCTGGTCAGCGGCGCGCTCGGCGACGATGCGCTCATCATCTTCCGCCGCAGCGTCGCCGACCGCGTCCGCAGGGTGGCGCCCTTCGCCAGGTTCGACCGCGACCCGTACATCGCGATCATCGACGGGCGGCTGGTGTGGATCCTCGATGGCTACACGACCTCGGAGATGTATCCATACTCGCAGCGGACGAACTTCGCTGCGGACGCCGGCAACTTCACGCTCGGCTCGGGGAACTACATCCGCAACTCGTTGAAGTTCACCGTCGACGCCAAGGACGGCACGATCACGGGCTACGTCTGGGACGAGGAGGACCCGGTGCTGAAGGTCTGGCGCTCGGTCTACCCGGACCTGCTGCAGCCCAAGGAAGCGATGCCGCCCGGCGTGCGCGCCCACGTGCGCTACCCCGAAGACCTGTTCAAGATCCAGACCGAGCAGCTCGGCCGGTACCACATCACCGATCCGTCCAACTTCTATTCCGGCGAAGACGTCTGGACGGTGGCGCTGGACCCGACGCAGCAGGCGGACCTGGTGAGCCCGCAGCCGCAAGTGCCGCCCTACTACGTGCTGCAGACGCTGCCGGGCGAGGAGGGCCTCGACTTCGTCCTGGTGCGACCGTTCACGCCGCGCGAGCGCCAGAACCTGAGCGCCTACGTCGTGGCGCACGCCGACCCCGACGAGTACGGCAAGATCGTGACGTACCGATTCCCCAAGAACGAGGCGATCCTCGGGCCGCAGCAGATCAACTCGCGCATCAACGCAGACCCGATCGTGAGCCCGCAGCTCACCTTGCTGGACCAGCAAAGCTCCGAGGTGATACCGGGGAACCTGCTGATCGTGCCGCTGGAGGATTCGCTGCTGTACGTGCAGCCGCTCTACCTCAAGGGCGAGGGGAGCGAGCTGCCCGAGCTGCGCCGCGTGGTCGCGGTCCACGGCGAGAACATCATCATGGCCGAGACGCTCGGCGACGCCCTGGCGGGCCTGTTCGACGCGAAGGACCTCGGGGCCGGACCGTCCGAGCCCGCCGGAACGACCGTGGCCGAGCTGCTCGCCAGCGCCGGGCGCCACTTCGACCGGGCCTTCGAGGCGCTGGGCGAAGGGGATCTGGCGACCTTCCAGCGCGAGATCGAGCTTGCGCGCCGGGACAACCAGCGGGCGCAGGAAGCGCTCGGCGCGGGCCCGCCGCCGCCGGCCTCGCCCACGCCCTCGCCGGGCCCCAGCTAGGGGTGCGTCCCGGCCGGGCGGCTGCTACCATCGCGGGCGCGACGCGGGGTGGAGCAGTTCGGTAGCTCGCTGGGCTCATAACCCAGAGGTCGCGGGTTCAAATCCCGCCCCCGCTACTGAGAAAGCCCAGGTCAGAGGCTGGGCTTTCTGATTTTCCCACTCTGGATGAGGCGTGGACCACGCGTGCGCAAGCCCCGCGCAAGAAGACGCCTACGTGGTCTTCAGCAGGGCGGCAGCCCGGCCGCGGATCGCTGCGACGAAGCTTGCGAAGCTGAGGTCGTCTGCGGGCTCGTGGATGGGGGTGTCCGGGTCGGCGGACGAGGTCGCAAAGCAGGCGGCGTCGTAGAGACGCTCGAGCACGAGGCGGCGGCACAGGATCTCGTACCGGCGCTTGTAGGACGAGCCGCGGAAGATGTCCTCCACCGGGAACATCGGCTCTGTTACGCGCACGGATCGCGTCGAGCCCGGGGCTTCCTCCAGCAGGAAGACATAGCCGAGCCAGGGGCGCTGGGTTCCGAACCGGCCCTCGCGATAGGCCGTCCAGATGTCTGTGGCGTTGCCGATGGCTTCCTCGGTTCGGTTGTTGAGGTTGTTCCCGAACGAGGGGCCTACCTGCGACTTGAGCTCGACGGCCGCGGCGAGCTTGTCGTCCTGCACCACGACCAAATCCCACTTCTTCTCTGCCCGGAAGTAGCCGGGCAGCTCGGCGGGTTCCGTAGCGGATTGAGGACGCCGAGAACCCCGCATCCTGGAAGACCTCCGCGATGAGGCGAGTGAGCGCATCGAGATGCCGGCCGGCCGTGACCGCCCCACGGCCACTGGTGTCCGACTGCCGCTCGTGCTGGGCCGTCCTCGCCTTCCAGTACTCGCGTACGGCTTCCTCGAACCGCGTCTGGTCCATGACGCGCGGGAGCTTACCGAGGCAGCTCGTCGATCCCGTAAAGCTCCATGGCGCACGCCGTGGCCGACTCGACGTCGCGGCTGAAGAAGCTCTCCGAGAGGACCGTGGCAGCCCGCTTCGTAACCGCCTCCCGCCGGGGAAGTCGTATACGTCGCAAGTACTGCGCTTGGAAGCGCAGCCAGCCGCCGCGCATGCGGACCGCGTAGCTCTCGACGAAGAGTTGCGCGACGCGCGACAGGAGCAGGCCGCCGAGCACGTCGATGGGCCAATCCCGCGACATGACGTAGTAGAGGTTGTGATGCGGATAAAGCTTGCCCTCGTCGAGCACGGGGTGGATGACGTTCTTGATATCCGGGAAGAGGAGCTTCTCTCGCGAAGTCAGCCAGTGGTGGACGGGATCGATGGTTCGGTACCACTGGTCCGGCTTCCGCTTACCGACGTTGCGTCCTCTGAGCGCATCCTCGTGTGCAAGGAAGTGTTTGCGCAGCCGCGGGTAGTCCGCGAGCCGCACGAGCTCGCACGCGTTCGCGTTCCAGGGATTGACCAGGTAGTGCCCGGACCACTGCATTGCGCCGGACTTCGTATCGGCCGCCATGGCGAGGGGTAGCAGTCGTTCGGGTTCGACCAGGTCTGGCTCCGTCGTCAGGAACACCTGGTCCGCGCCGGTGGCGACTCCGATGCCGACCCGTGTCCCGGTGGAGGGGTCTTCGAGCGGGGGAAAACGCGACTCGAGGTCGGCCAGCAGCTTGAGCCGCTCCGGCGAGCCCGTGGGCCACGACTCGACGCCGCCGAACCACGTCGGCAAGACCGCCGCGTCATAGGACTCGGCCCCGGAAATATCCGCCGCGTGTGCCGTGCCGGCCCATGCCTTGAGACGCTCAGCCGCGGCCGCATCGAAGGACTGATGCGCCTCAACCGCTATGACCGGCCCTTGCTCCTCCCGGCGGAGAACGCAGATGGCGGGATAGGCCGAGACTTCGTCTTCGAAGGCATCGACGTCATGCATCACGATGAGCGCGTCGAGCGCGAAGTCGGAGGCAATGGTCCGACGGAGATGCCGGCCGTACTGGTTGCGCATCCACCGATCGGCGCAGATGAACGCGAGCTTGCCGGAGGGGCGGAGTGCATTGAGGCCGGCCTCGAAGAACCCAACATAGATGTCCGACCTGCCGGTCATCGTCGGCCACGCCCGCCGATAGGCTCGCTGGCGCACCTCAGGGACGTTCTCCAGGCGGATGTACGGCGGATTGCCGATCACGAAGTCGCAGGACTCGGGATCTGGGCTTGCAAGAAGGAAGTCGTCGTGGCTCACCCAGGCCTCAGAGAGGCCTGCCGCAGCGTCGTCGCTGCACCCGGAGTGCAAAAGGACCTCGCGAACGGCCTTCCGACTCCGCGTGACGCTCTCAGCCTGAAGGTCGAACGCCGAGAGGGCATCCGTGGCCGCCCCGATGTCCGCCCCCGCTCGGCGACACGCCTCGACGAGCCGCTCGACCATCGGCACGAGGAAGGCCCCGTCGCCGCAAGAGGGTTCGATCGCCACGAGCTCGTGGAGATTCCTGTCGGGCGTGTACCCGACCAGGTCCAAGATCAGGTCGACGACCCAGCGCCGGGTGAAGACGGCGCCGTGCTCGACGTCGGTGTCCTCCCCGAACCGAACGCTCAGGTCCAGAGGGCTCTCTGGCATGAGCTTGAGCTGGTTGCGAATCGCCATCGACCGAGATTCTACGGCGGGGTGGGTCGGCAGCCTCGAACGAGCAGCACAACTCGAGTCGAGCTTGACGCCATCCCGGGAGCCGAGACGGGTTCGCGCTGGGCAGGAGCCTGGGCGGCCGAGTAGGCGGTCGTAGATAGCCCATTGCGTTTCTCACCCGCCCGCGGGCGCCCGAGCGTTCGGCGTTCGCGGCGACACCGGCCGGGGTCAGTAGCGGTCCATGTCCTCGAGCTGCTCGTCGGTGATGCCGAAGTGGTGGGCGATCTCGTGCCAGACGGTGCGTCGCACCTCGGCCTCCAGGTCTTCGGGCGTGCGGGCCCGCGCTTCGATCGGGGCGCGGTAGATCGTGATCACGTCCGGGGCGACCATCATGTAGTCGGCGTCCCGCTCGGTCTGCGAGACGCCTTCGTACAGGCCGAGCGTGCCGGGCTCGCCCTCATCCTCGACGAGGATCACGACGTTGTCCATCCGAGCGGCGATCGCCGGCGGCAGCGCGTCGAGCGCGTCGGCGACGAGCGCGTGGAACCGCTCGCGCCGCGCCGACAGCGAGTGGACGACCTCGGCCCAGCCCGGGCCCGATTCCGCATCCGCCACGGGTACGTTCTAGCAGGCGCTGCTGAGCAACGAGTACGGGTCGCGGGGGCTGCCGCCGCCCGGCCACCACTCGAAGTGCAGGTGCGGGCCGTAGCACGTGCCGGTGCACCCGACCCGGCCGATCACTTCGCCCGATTGCAGCCGCTGTCCGACGTGGACGCTGCGCGAGGACATGTGCGCGTATGCCCACTCGGTCCCGGTGAGGTCGCGGATGACGATGCCGTAGCCCCACCAGCTCCCGGTCGGCATGTCGACGACGGTCGCCGGCAGGACCGCGCGGACGTACTGGCCGGTGTCGGCGATGATGTCGTTGCCCATGTGCGGCCCGCCCGGGCGGGGATCGCCGAAGTTGTTCGCGACGACGTTCGGCCCGACGACGGGACATACGAGCCCGCCGTCCACTCGCCCGCCGATCACCGGTCCCGACGTCGAGCCGAGGAAGTTCTGAAGCCGTTGCAGCTCGGCCAGTTGCGTCGACAGGTCCGACCGGCGGCTCATGAGCCGCGCCCGCACGCCGGTCGCGCGGTCGCGAACGGCGCTCAGCTTCTCGGCCGATTCCTTCGAGCGGCGCCCGAGGATCACCGCCTCTTCCAGCAGCGTCCGCTCGCCGAGACGGATCTGCTCCAGGTAGGCCATCCGGTCGATGAAGCTGCCGAGCCCGTCGCTCTGGAGCAGCTCCAAGTCCGGCGTCGAGCCGTACTTGAACAGGTGCGCCGCATGGGCCGAAATCGCCTCGCGCAACTCGGCCCGGCGCGCCTCGGCTTCTGCGACAGCCTTCGTGTGCTGCCGGATCGCGGCATCGGCCTCGGCCAGCTCGCGCTCGGCGGTCGCCAGGTCCGAGGCGATGTCCTTCAGCGAGGACTCCAGCACGTCGATGCGCTGGGAGATCTCGGCGCTCGTCAACGCGATCGCGTTCGCGGGGAGCAAAACGAGGACCATCGACAGGATGGCCGCTGATATCGGCGCTCGCTTCGTCCTCATGGGGTGCGCTGGCGACCCCCGCGTGACTCGTGGCTTGCCGGGGAAGCGCCGCGGGCAACCGTGCCAGGGGCTGTGGGCGGGGTCAAATCACGCGTTGCGGACCAAGAAACGAGCATGGCGGCGACGGCGGTCAACTAGAATCCCCGCCGCGTGGGCGATTCCCGGAAGGCCAAGATCGACGCCCGGTTCGAGGCCGAGGCCCTGCCCTTCCTCGACCAGCTCTACGGGACGGCGCTGCGCCTGACGAGGAACCCGGCCGACGCCGAGGACCTGGTTCAGCAGACCTTTACGCGGGCCTACGCGGCCTTCGACCGGTTCGAGGAAGGCACCAACCTGCGGGCGTGGCTCCACAAGATCCTGCAGAACGCCTTCATCTCCTCCTACCGCAAGAAGCAGCGCGAGCCGAGGACGGTGCCGGCCGAGGTGTCGCCGGACTTCTCGCTCTACGACGTGCTGCAGGCCTCGGGGTCGGCGGAAGCGTCGGTGCTCGAGCGGATCCCCGACACCGAGGTGAAGGACGCGCTCGAATCGCTTCCCGAGCAGTTCCGCACGGCCGTGCTGCTCGCCGACGTGGAAGGGTTCAGCTACCAGGAGATCGCCGACATCACCGGCGTGTCCATCGGAACGGTGATGTCGCGCTTGCATCGCGGAAGGAAAGGGCTCCAGCGCGCGTTATGGGAATACGCGCGGGCGCGAGGGCTCGTGACGGAAGAGGAACCATGGGACAAGCCGAGGCGGACTGTTCGACACTCATAGAGAAGCTGTACGTCTTCCTCGACGCCGAGATCGGAGACGAGGAGCGGGCGGCCCTTCAGGCGCACATCGAGCGCTGCGTCCCTTGTCACGGTCTGGTCGACTTCGAGCGCGACTTCAAGGCCTTCGTCAGGCGGCGGTGCGGCGAGCGCGCGCCCAAGGGCCTGGCGGAGCGCCTGCGCGCGAAGCTGAACGAGCTGCTCTAGCGCCTAGTTCGCCCCGCCGCGTTCGATCGTGCGGCGAAGCGCGGTCACGACGCCGGGGTCGTATTCGAAGGCCATTCCCTGGCTGATTCGATCGAGCGCGTCCTGCGAGCTGATCCCGATCGTGCCCGGCCGGCGAAGGTCGTCGTAGGCGCTCGCGACCTTCACGATGCGAGCGCCGATCGGCAAGCCGGGATCGGAGCCTTCGCCTTTTCGCCGGTAGGGGTCGTACTGGCGCTGGATCATGTCGGCGACGGTGGGGAAGTGGCCGGTCTCGCGAACGATGCCGGCGCCGACGGTGGCAAGCTCCTCCCGGCCGACCGGGACGGTGGCATCGGCGGGGTCGGGGATGCTCACCCGGCCGATGTCGTGCAGGAGCGCCGCGTATTCGATGTCGCCCACCTCTTGCTCGGACAGACCCATGGCGCGCGCGATCGACACGGACAGCTCGGCGACGCGGGAGGAATGGCCGGGGCGTGTGTACCCGGCCATCTCCGGCACCTTCGAAAGCGCGCGGATCGTCTGGCGGTAGGCCTTCTGGATCGAGGCGAACTGCAGGAAGGCGTACTGTGTCGCGCCGAGTGGCGCCAGGAACAGCGGGAACGCCCAGAGCCGCAGCGTCGGATAGCTCAGGGCGAGCAGCGCGCCGACGGAGAGGGAGGCGAGCTGCAGCGGCGTGGCCACCGCGAGCACCGACCGCACTCGGGGAAGCAGGCGAACCTCACCGGGACCCACGGCGCGCCCGACCGCCCAGGCCGACTCGACGGCGACCACGACCAGCAGCATCAGGCCTATGCCCACCACGGAGAGGTCGGTCGAGGCCGCCGAGCGCTCGGCGTCGAAGATCGGGAGTGTGTCGATCGCGCGCACGGCGTGGTAGAGGCTCGCGGCGCTGGTGATCGCGACCGCGCTCACGCCCAGGCTCCAGAGGCGCAAGGGCCGGCGCTGGACCGCCCGCACGACGGATGCCCCGACCGCGCCGAGCAGGTAGGCGCCCACGACCGCGGCCAGCGAGGGGTTCTCCGGCACGGGCTCGATCGAGCCGAGCATCGCGTAACCCAGGGCCGGGGCGACGCCGAGCGTCAGGCGAATGTCGTTCGGCAGGGAGATCTCGAACAGCTCGCTGACCGCGATGAGAACCGCGAACGGCAGGAGAACGGCCGGGTCGTCGGCCCACGCGGCGAGCAGGCCTCCGGCCACCCCGAACGGGATGAGCAGGAGGACGCCGACCCTAGAGGGCTTGGGACTCGGCAAGCTGCACCTCGGGAACGGGGTGGTAGACGGGCTGCTCCTCGGGAAGCTCGGGCGTAGGCTCCCAGCCGTGGCGCTCGATCGCTCGCTCGAGCGCCGCCAAGGCGCTGGGGTCGAACTGGATGCCCGCACAGCGGCGAAGCTCGGTGAGGGCCTCGTCGATGGTCTTGGCCTGGCGGTAGGTCCGGGTGGAGGTCATCGAATCGAAGGCGTCGGCGACCATGATGAGCCGCGCGTAGAGCGGGATGTCGTCGCCGCGGAGCCCGTCGGGATAGCCGCGACCGTCCATGCGCTCGTGATGGTGGCGTACGCCCGTGAGGGCGATCTGCAGCAGGTCGATCTCGCCAACGATCTCCACTCCGCGCACGGGATGGATCTTCATGTGGTCGTACTCTTCGGCGGTGAGCTTGCCGGACTTCTGCAGGACGCGCGACTCGACGCCGAGCTTGCCCACGTCGTGCATCAGCGCCGCGTAGCGAAGCGTGCGGCATTCGTTCGGCGGCAGGCCGTAGGCGCGGGCCGTCATCTCCGCGAGCCGGCTGACGCGTTCCGCATGACCGCGGGTGTACGGATCCTTCGCCTCGATGGCTTTGACGAGCGACTTCACCGTCTCGTCGTAGGCGCCCTGCATCTTCACCGCGGCCTGGAAGGCCTGGCGGGCGACCAGCAACGGGATGATCAGGAAGAGAACCGAAGCCCAACCGATGCGAACCTGCAAGATCCCCAACAGCAACCCAAGCAACGCGAAGGCAACGTAGTTGCCCACCAGAGCCGGATACGCCCTCCATACGTCAAGAAACGGAAGCCGCTCGCTGATAGCGATAGCGCCAGATACGAGGCCGGTGTTCAGGACAAAGTGGAGCGCGGTAGCTCCCAAAAGAGCCACCATCGCAGCAGGAATGAGAGCCGAGACCTGACCACCGTCGACCGAGGTGGCCCCTCCGAGCCAGTCCTGAGCCAACGGTCCTCCCAGCGCAACGTACAGCCATGCTGGGAGTGAGGCGCTAATGACCAGCTGTGAAGCGTTGAAGGCGTGGCGCATGATTCCGCGACGGCGCTCGGTTCGACTGATGCTCAGGGTTGCAAAGATGTTCGCGAGCATCGCGGTAGCTGGGCCCCCGGAGACCATCGCGGCGAAGGTGATAACAAAGCTGATGTCGTATAGCGCGCCACCTTGGAAGCGGAGGGGGAACTGCGCGGTCAGGAACGCGAGTAGGGCGAAGCCCAATACGGAGGTTGCGTCGAGATGCCGGTCGTGCGAGAGGGTGAGGGCGAAGGAGACCAACGCCGTCGCGACCGCGAGGCTTACGTAGAGTCGAATTCTGTTCGGGTTCGGCAACGGTGTTGCCTCCGCTGAGTCTCCATAGGATCTTGAGGCCGGGCGAGTTCCGAGCTGGTTTCTGTGCTCTTCATCAGTGGTTATCCTCTGGTGATTACCAGCGGGCCTGCGCGCCAGCCGCAAGGATCGTTGCGGCGAGCGTCGCGAGAATCGCGAGAATGCGCTTCATCTAGCGTCAGCCCCTTACAAAAGTGGATTTCCCCCTGTCCGCTAAGGAGGGGATAGATCCGCTTCGCTTTGTTGGGACATCAGCCCGGGCTACTCGGCCGGCCTCAAGATCCTATGCAGTTGTCACTTCTTCCTCGAACACGGCACCTGTGTTCTTTAGAAAACGGCCTGCGATCTGACCCGAAGTTGGTCCAAAGTTCCTATCCGGGAGAACAGGACAGGCCCCAGGTCCTGGCGTTGGTGATGCCAGAGTGATGCAAGTCAACTGTTGTTACTAGAGATACGTGGTGAGGGTTGCACACCCCCTCTCAGGTTGTCAAGGGGTCGGCCTGTTACGCTTTCAGAAACGGCGCCAGAAACTAGGGAATTCAGGTGTGTGAGGTTGTTGACAAGACGGGTTATCACGCTCTCGGGGAATCGTCGATGGCCACCAAGCGTCGACAAGTAAGGAAGCCGACCCTCCTTCGCCCATCGTGACACGGTCTTGGGCGAGACTTGGAGCCGACGAGCCACTTCTGCAGTGCGCAAGTAGTTCTCTCGATCATGCATAGTTCTCTCCTGTCGTCTGGCATTCCGGACGCGGGTCGACACCGTGGGTGGTGTATTGTCGAGCAGCAGGAAGCGTGGGGCGTCTGAGGTAACGGACCCTCGAGGTGGGGGAGCTAGCTGGATGGAGCGAAACGGAGCAAGTTCCATCGTTTGGGAAGACTTGGAAACTGAACTTTCCAAGATCCCCAGTGTTACCGCTGTCAAGATCTTTCCGAACAACTCCGGCGAAGTGCAAGAGGTGCACGTCCTGGCCGGTCGGGATCGTGCCGCGAAGCAGATAGTTCGTGACATCCAGAGCGTCGCGGTCACTCGTTTCGGTTTGGAAATCGACTATCGGAAAGTCAGCGTTGTGCAGCTCGACGACGGCGAGGGACCGGACGAACCGACCGGCCCCGAGCGCGACGGGCGAGTAATCCTTGACAAGGTTTCTATCGAGGTCGTTCGAGGTGCCGTACTCGCGAAAGTCACGATGTCTCTTGGGACTACTCAAATAGATGGCGAGTCCAGAGGTCCAGCAGGGACGGAAACGAAGGCGGTTTCCCGAGCTGTAATTGATGGCCTCTCGAGATTCACAGGAGACGCAGTGGTCGATGTTGAGGTCGCCGAAGTCATCGAAGCAGGGTCCTATCGCATTGCGATCTCGATCCTTCGAACGGGCTCTTCGAGGGGGCCGAGGACGTCGTGTGGAACGGCTATCGTCCATCGGGATCCGATTGATGCCATCGCTCGCGCTTCGCTCGCCGCGTTGAATCGGCTGGTTCGGCCGGAATAGCGTCGTCGAGTTGGCCACGCCCGAATAGTCCCTTGCCCCCGAGCGTGTGTCCACCGGAGTAAGGCGTAGGTTAATCGGTCGGGGAACGCTTTGGATTTCCTCCGCTCAGGGCGGTTGAGGCGTGAGCGAGTTTGGCCAAGCCGGTTCTTGTGTGAATGCCGGTTGTGGTCATGATGTTTTCAACGTGCTTCTTCACAGTGGACTCCCGAATTCCAAGCCGGCGCGCGATGTTGGCGTTCGTAAGCCCTTCCGCCACCGCCTCAACAACATCGGCCTCCCTTGGTGTGAGGCCGCGGGAATCCCTATTCTTTGGCCTCCCCCTCCTCGTTGCCGCCAACGCCTGAAGGCAAAGGTCCAAGTATCGGGTTGCCCCCAAGCGCTCGAAGATCAAAGCTGCTGATGCGTAAAGACCGGCTGCCGTGGCCGTTGGGGCGGAGGCGGGGAGGAGTTGAGCGAAGTCTAACGCCAAACGAGCACGCTCGAAGGGCATTGGTCCGATCTCACCCGCGTCGAGTACCCCAGGAGTAGGTCCAGCCCGCGAAGGGTCAATCTTGAGGCGAAGGCGCTCAACTGCCGGGCTCCAGTGCGGAGCGATCGGGAGCCATCTCTCGGCAAGACCCAGACTCCTTCGCGCCTCGGAGCGATATCCAAGAGAAAGGGCGACCTCGCCAAGGGTGCACGCAATTGCTGGCTGCTCGATGGGCTCGGTTGCCTGACTCTCGAGGGCCGCAACCGCCTCAGATAGCGCTTCAAAGGCCGCCTCGTGGTGTTGTGCCTCCAGGAGAGTGGCTCCTTTTGCAAACAGGGAATCTATCCTACATCCGATGTTCGAGAGTTTTGGTGCCATGGCCGCTGCGCGAAGGGCGGAGTCCAGCGCGGCTGGAATGTCGCCGCGCCATGCACTTAGCCGCGCGTAGTTGTTGAGGTTGAGACACAGGTTCCAGAAATCCCCCGATCGCTCTGACCGGGTGATCGAGCGACGTAGAGTAGTGCTCGCTTCGTCCCAACTCCCCTCGAGAACCATCAGCCATCCCAGGTTCGCCTCAAGATAGGCCCTGTCTCTCGGCTCCGGTCCCATCGCCAGAGCTTCATCGATCATCGTGCGACTCGAGGAGATTTCACCTCGGGCGTATCTCGCCTGCGCAAGATGGCCCAAGACGCGTATGCGCAGGGGCTCCTCGAGGTCTTGCGATGCCAAATCGACTAGCAGACGTTCGGCCGTGTCGGTATCGTGCTCCACCCCGGCCATGACTGCCTTGTTGTGCGCTATGTCGGCTCGAATCTTGTCGTCAGCCTCGGCGCTTGCGCCGTCGAGGTCGCGACGAGCATCCTCGAATCGGCCTGCAAGCCGACTTGCATAGCTGCGCATCAGAAGCAGCCTGGACGGCGACGAGCTGGTCGGCGCTAGGTCCACTGCCTCATTTAGAAGCTCGACTGCGTCTAGGGGGTGACTGTGCGTAAGAGTGCGCGCTCGCGCCTCAAGCAAGTCGCGCCGTTCCAATGGATCCAGGACGTGGGCGAGTAGCTCTCCATAGAGATCGCTTGCCTCGTGGGAGGCCCCGGAGAGCTCGGCTGCCTGAGCTGCCTGGTGCAACAGATCAGCTAACTCATCCGGAGGGACCAGGGAACGACCGGCGTGAAATGCCAGTTCCCTTGGGGATGCGTTCGGTGAGAGTGAACGCAAGGCGTTGAAGATGCGGGAGTGCAACTCGGCCAGCGAGGCGGATGGAGTCGTTGAGATCACCGATGTTTCATGGAGTGGATGCAACAGCTTGTATTGAGCTGGGGAGCTTGCTTGTAGCAGATGCCTTGTCTGAAGGAGGTCGAGCACGCCCACCAGGGAGTCGATAGTCATCCCGGAGTAGGCTCGCAGCTCTTCGAAGGTGGCTTCGCGGCCGAGGGCGGCGAGGGCTCGGGCGATGTCTGTGGCTTCGGGCGGGAGCGTGCGCATTTTGGCCGCGATCATCTCGGTGAGGGATCGAGACGGCTTGACCTTGCCGAGATCGACCGTCCAATGACCGCCGATGGCGCTCAGGGCATCGGCGTCCTTCCAGGAGCGCAGGGTCTCGATGACGAACATGGGGTTCCCGAGCGTCCGGTCGTGCAAATGCTCGGCGATGGAGGGAAGCAGCTCACCCCCGAGTTCGCGGTGCGCGAGGTCCTGCACCTGCTCCGGCGTCAGCCCGCGCACCTCGATGTAGTCGACCCACAGGTCTGAGGTCGGCTCGGGCAGGCGGATGGCCTGCTGGCCGTCCTCGGCGAGGCGCGACGTTGCGATGATCGCGATGGGCCCTTCGACGACGCGCACCGCCTGCAGCAGGAGG
Source organism: Actinomycetota bacterium (assembly GCA_036397035.1). Classification (GTDB taxonomy): domain Bacteria; phylum Actinomycetota; class AC-67; order AC-67; family AC-67; genus DASWJS01. The sequence continues at coordinate 187,111 of DASWJS010000007.1, forward strand.
TCGACGCCCTCCTTCGGCGCCCAATGGTAGTCGTCGATCATCAGCGCGACCGGCGCGAGCGACGCAATGTCCTCCAGGCCCTGTGCGATCTGTGGGAGCGCCGCCGGATACTCGTCGTTGGTCGTAATGCCGCGGATGGTGTCGAGCACCTTCGTCAGGGTCATCGGCGGCTCGACTCCGCGCGTGCGGGCTTCGTCCACCACGCCGTTGAGAAGTTCGCCGATCGGGAACCGGGCCGGGAGTCCGGCCGCCGCGGGCGCTCGCACGGAGCCGGTCAGCGCGCCGCGCTCGCCGGCGACGCGCTGTGCCCAACGCAGCAGCGCAGTCTTGCCGATCCCGGCCGGCCCGAGGAGGACCCCGGCGTGCGGACCTTCGGAGAACGCGCGGTCGAGCAGATCGCTCAGGCGTTGCGTTTCGCGCTCACGGCCGATGAGGTCTTCGTCGGTGATGAGATCCGCGATCTCGGAGGGGCGGCGCATGCCCTATGGTGACCGCCAGTCGCCGCAAGTGTCCAGTGGTTGCCATACATCCTATGACGGGTTGTCTGCCTTCACCTTTGCATTCGGAGCGCGGGTATGGGCCCGGGAGACCATCAGGTCTTGGATAAGCAGGATCAAACCCGCCCAAATGACGAGGTCTCCGATGCTCACGACGTGCGGATGGCGGAAGGGAATGATGTCGCTGAGCGGACGGAGCAAGACGTCGTCGTCGGTGGTGATGAAGTGCTTTCCCCGCACGACGAGCTGATGGGTCTGGTCGGCCGGGATGCCCGCACGGACCGCGGCGTCCTGACTCACCGGCATGCCCTGGTTGGCCAGGATGACCGCAAAGTTGAGCGCGGCGCCGAGCGCGACGAACGCCATCCCCGTCACACGGAAGTTCTTTCCCGCGAAGGCGAACAGCACGAAGTAGGACGCGACGATGAACGCGAACGCGGCGACGCTCCACGAGCGCGGCAGGAACTGCGCGGCGATCTGCAGCAGGGCGGCGGACCAGGCGACGGGGAGCCAGCGCACGCGGCTCGAATTGATGTTGCGAATCCGCCCGCCCCGCGCGTAGCCGATCAATAGTCCGGCCACGATGACGAACAGAAGTGCGTACAAGGTGTTCCCCCGCTCGGCGCTGTTACCCTGCGGCGATTATCGCACTACGGGTCGCGGGAGGTTGGGAAGTGGGAGAGGAATCGAGCGTTCTGTACGAGGCCGGGGCTACCGCACGCATCACGATCAACCGTCCGGAGAAGAGGAACGCGCTCAACGCGATCGTCATCCGCGCGCTGCGAGACGCGTTCGAGCGGGCGAAGCAGGATCCAGGCGTTCGTGTCGTCGTGCTGACCGGGTCGGGCGACCGCGCGTTTTGCGCCGGCGCCGACCTTGGCGGCTTCACGCCCGACCAGTCCAAGCTCGACCAGCACGCGCTGCGCGGCGAACTGGTCGAGCTGCTGGTCGAGATGGACCGGCTCGGCAAGCCGATCGTCGCCCGGGTGAACGGCCACGCGCTCGCGGGCGGCTTCGGTCTGCTCTGCGCGTGCGATCACGCAATCGCCGTCGACGAGGCCGGATTCGGCATGCCGGAGATCAACATCGGATTGTGGCCGTACATCATCTCAGTGGTCGTGCGGCGCGTGCTGCCCGAGCGCACGGCGCTCGAGCTGATGATGACCGGCAGGCGCATCGACGCCGCCGAGGCGCTGCGGCTGGGGGTCGTGAACCGCGTCGTGCCTGCGGCCGAGCTGGACGCGGCGGTCGAGGAGGTGTGCTCGGCATTGGGAAGCAAGAGCCCGGCGGTCATGCGGCTGGGACGCGACTCGTTCCATGCCTCGGCGCGAATGGGCTTCCGGGAGGCGCTGGACTACCTGCACGGGCAGCTCGCGCTGAACCTGGAGACCGAGGACGCGATCGAGGGCGTGACGGCGTTCTTGCAGAAGCGATCGCCGGAATGGAAGGGCCGCTAGGATTGACGCCTTACCCAGGCGGGCCCGGGCATGCTTCGGAGGTTGGCCTCCGGCGAAGGGCCCCCGGAAGGGAGGACGCATGACCGAGCGCGAGATGCCGACGCTCGCCTTCGAAGGTCCGGCGATGAGCGAGACGGTCGAAGACTTGCGCGGGCGCCGCGACCATCACCTGCAGATGGGCGGCCCGGACCGGGTCGCGCGGCAGCACTCTTTGGGCAAGCTCACCGTGCGCGAGCGCATCGACCGGCTGTTCGACGCGGGGACGTTCCGCGAGACCGCGCTGCTCGGGCACCACCAGTCCTCCTCGCCGCAGATGCAGGGCAAGTTCACGCCCGCCGACGGCGTCGTCACGGGGGTCGGCGAGATCGACGGCCGCCGCGTCGCGATGATCGCCTACGACTTCACGGTCATGGCGGGATCGATGGGCATGGTCGGCGAGCTGAAGTCATCGCGCATCCGCGAGATCGCGCTGCGCGAGCGCATCCCGATCGTGTGGCTGATCGACTCGGCCGGCGCGCGCATCCAGGAGGCGGCCGGATCGCAGTTCGCGCGCACCGGGGACCTGTTCCGCGAACAGGTGACGATGTCGGGCGTCGTCCCGCAAGTCGCGGCGATGATGGGCCCGGGCGCGGCCGGCACCGCGTACATCCCCGGCCTGGCCGACTTCGTGCCGATGGTGAAGGGGACGAGCAGCATGGCGCTCGGCGGGCCGCACCTGGTGAAGGCCGCGGTCGGCGAAGAGGTGACCGAGCAGGAGATGGGCGGCTCGCAGGTCCACTGCAAGGTCTCCGGCGTCGCGGACCTGGAGGTCGCGGACGACGAGGAGTGTCTGCGAGCCATCCGCACCTACCTGTCGTTCTTCCCGGCGAACAATCGTGAGGCGCCGCCGGTCGCGACGGTCACGGACCCGGTCGAGCGGCGAACCGAAGACCTCTACGAGATCGTTCCGTCCAACCCGCGCAAGGCGTACGACGTCCGGAAGGTGATCGCCTCGATCGTGGACGACGGCTTCTTCTTCCCGATGAAGGGCGACTGGGCGAAGTCGATCGTCACCGGCTTCGCCCGGTTCGGCGGGCGGCCGGCCGGGATCGTGGCCAACCAGCCGATGGTGCTCGGCGGGGCGATCGACGTCAACGCGGCCGACAAGGCCGCGCGCTTCGTCTGGCTCTGCGACGCCTTCGGGATCCCGCTGGTGTTCCTGATGGACTGTCCCGGGTTCCTCGTCGGCAGCGCCGTGGAGAAGCAGGGCATCATCCGCCACGGCTCCAAGATGCTCTTCGCGGTGTCGGAGGCGACGGTGCCGAAGGTCACGGTCGTGCTGCGCAAGGGCTACGGCGCCGGCTACTACGTGATGAACGGGCGGGCCTACGAGCCCGACCTGATCGTGGGGTGGCCGACGGCGGAGATCAGCGTGATGGGGCCGGAAGGCGCGGTGAACATCATCGGGCGATCGATCCTGGAGAAGATTCCCGAGGACGAGCGCGACGCCAAGCGCAACGAGATGATCGAGGCGGTGCGCTCGCAGATCGGGCCGTACGTCGCCGCGGGCTGGTCGTTCCTGGACGACCTGATCGACCCGGCCGACACGCGCGCGACGATCCATCACGGTCTTGCGACCGCGCAGGGAAAGACCGTCGAGCGGCCGTGGCGAAAGCACGGGGTGCTTCCGGTGTGAGCCGGGGCGTCGCCGCGGCGCCGGTCGAAGCGCCCGTCCGCGAGGACCGCCCGGACACCGGCGAGCGGGTCACCCCCGACCGCCCGTGGATCGTCATCGTGTGGAACGACCCGATCAACTTGATGTCCTACGTCACGTTCGTGTTCCAGAAGCTGTTCGGCTACTCGCGCGCCAAGGCGGAGAAGCTGATGCTCCAGGTCCACCACGAAGGCAAGGCGGTGGTGTCCTCGGGCACGCGCGAGCGGGCCGAAGCCGACGTGTCGCGGCTCCACGCGCACGGGCTCTGGGCGACGATGGAGCAGGACGCATGAGGCGCTCGCCCTTCCGTCCCGGCGACGGCGGCGCGATCGAGGCCGAGCTGCCCGAGCCCGCGGCCGAGACCCTCGAGCACCTCGCGGGCGAATTGATCGAGGCGCTCGGATCGCCGCAGGATCCGGGCCTGAGGCGGCTCTTCCCGCCCGCATACGCAACCGACGAGCGCGCGCAGGCCGAGTACGAGTCGCTGACCCGCGACGAGCTGACGGACGGCAAGCGGATCGCGGCCCAGCGGGTGATCGACTCGGTGGAAGCGGGGGCGCGCCGGGGCGGCACGTGGCGGGCGCAGCTGGACGCGGAGGCGTCCTCGGCGTGGCTCGCGGTGCTCAACGACGCGCGGCTCGTGCTGGGGACGCGGCTGGACGTGACCGATGAGACCTACGACGCCGAGCTTGCCGAAGACGACCCGGCGCTCCCGGCGCATAACCTGTACCTGTATCTCGGGGCGCTGGAGGAGGCGCTCGTGGACGCATTGGCCGAGCAACTCGACACCGATGGGAGATGAGATGACCGACCAGGCCGTGATCACCGTTGCGCTTTCGGGCGTCGTCGCGAATCGCGAGCAGTGCCCGGGAATTCCGTACACGCCGGAGGAGTACGCGGCGGAGGCGCGCCGCTCGTTCGACCAGGGCTGCACGATGGTGCACATCCACGCGCGCGAGCCCGACGGCACCCCGACGCATCGCGTCGGCGCCTACAAGGACATCCGCGACGCGATCCTGTCCGCGTGCCCCGAGATGATCATCAACTTCTCGACCGGCTCCGTCGGTATCCCGGTTGAGGAGCGGATCGCGCACATCCGCGAGCTGAAGCCCGACATCGGCGCGCTCAACATGGGCTCGATGAACTACGCGAAGTACTCGCCCAAGCGCAAGGCGTTCGTCTACGACTTCGTCTTCTCCAACCCCTTCGGCGACATCATGAAGTTCCTGACGACGATGAACGAGGCCGGCGTGAAGCCCGAGCTGGAGTCCTTCGACTCGGGCCACATCGCGAACTCGCTCCCGCTGATCGACATGGGCGTGCTGAAGCCGCCCGTGCACTACTCGCTCATCCTGGGCGTGCTCGGCGGCGCGCCGCCGACCACCGAGGCGCTTGCGTTCATGAAGTCGCTGCTGCCGCCCGGGTCGGACTGGGGCGTGATCGGCGTGAGCCGCGACCAGTGGAAGCTCGCCGCCGCCGCGGCGACGCTCGGCGGAAACGTTCGCGTCGGCTTCGAGGACAACTTCTACCTCGCCGACGGCTCGATGGCCGCATCGAACGGCGACCTTGCCGCGGAGGCCGCGCGTATCATCCGGCTGACCGGTCGCGAGGTTGCGACGGCTGCCCAGGCGCGCGCGATCATCGGCCTTCCGGCCAAGGAGTGAGCGGTGGCAACGCACGTCGAAGCTGAGATGGTCGCCAACGTCTGGAAGGTGCTCGTGCAGGTCGGTGCGAGCGTGGTGGCGGGGGAGACGCTCGTCATCCTGGAGTCGATGAAGATGGAGATACCCGTCGAGGCGCCGGTGGACGGATCGATCAGCGCCGTCCACGTCGAGGAGGGCGGCGTGGTCCAGGAAGGCGACGTCATCGCCGTCATCGACTGAGCGATGACGGTCCTGAGCGCGCTTGCGGGGCGCCATACGGCGCTGGCCTCGCGCGCGGTCGACCACTTGCACCGGCTGCTGGGCGAGTGGCAGTTGCTGGCCGACCTGTCGTTCGCCGACTGCCTGCTGTTCGCGCCGGTCGACGGCCGCGACGCCTTCGTCGTCCTGGCGCAGGTCCGGCCGTACCCCGCGCCGACGCTCTATCCCGACGACATGGTGGGCCTTGAGTTCCCGCGCCGGTCGCGTACGCGGGTGGCGCAGGCCTTCGACGAGCGCAGGATCGTGCGTGAGGGCGAGCCGGAGTGGCGCGAGGGCGTGCCGGTGCGCGAGGAGACGATCCCGGTGGCGCTCGGCAACGAGATCGTGGCGGTGGTCAGCGTCGAGCACAACCTGGCGGCCGCGCGCACGCCGTCGCGGCTCGAGCTGAGCTACTTGCGCGCGGGCGGCGCGCTCGCGCAGATGATCGCGGAGGGGACGTTCCCCTATGCCGGCGACGCCGATCGCGAGCATGAGGTCACGCCGCGCGTGGGCGACGGCTTCACCGAGATCGGTCCCGACGGCGTCGTTCGCTACGCGAGCCCCAACGCTGTGTCGGCCTACCGGCGGCTCGGCGTGACGACGGACGTGATCGGCGAGTCCGTGGCCGAGATCGGCGTGGGGCGCGACATCCTGTTCGAGCTGGGGGCCGGGCACCCGGTCGACGACGAGATCGAGGAGGAAGGCGCCTGGCTGCTGCGCCGCTTCCTGCCGATCGTGCACGGCGGCGCCTACCAAGGGGCAGTCTCACTCACGCGCGACATCACGGAGTTGCGACGCCGCGACCGCATGCTGCTGCTGAAGGACGCGACGATCCGCGAGATTCACCACCGCGTGAAGAACAACCTCCAGATGGTGGCGTCGCTGCTGCGCTTGCAGTCGCGACGGCTCGGCAAGGGCAAGGCGCGCGCGGAGCTGGAGGAGAGCGTCCGGCGCATCTCCTCGATTGCGGTCGTGCACGAGACCTTGTCGCAGGACGCGTCCGACGTCGTGGAGTTCGATCGCGTGGCGCAGCGCGTGGTGACGCTCGTCGAGGATGCGTTCGTCCGGCCGGACCGCCCGATCCGCTTCACGCTGGAGGGGACGGCCGGAACCTTGCCGAGCGCGATCGCGACGCCGTTGTCGCTCATCCTGATGGAGCTGCTGCAGAACGCGGTCGAGCACGCCTTCCCGGGGCGGGGCGGATCGATCACGGTGGGTCTGAAGCGGACGACCCCGGGCGTGGCGGTCTCGGTTCAGGACGACGGGGTCGGCGTGCCGGAGGACTTCACCATCGAGGACGCGAGCAGCCTCGGCCTCCAGATCGTCCGGACGCTCGCCAAGGAGATGGCGGGGGAGATCGTCGTCACGTCGAACGGCGGAACCGCGATCGAGGTGCGCGTGCCGGTGATCGGATGATCAGATCGGCGCGGGAAGCTCGCAGTCCCGTCCGCCGAACCCCTGCTCGCACGAGTCTTGCACGCGATTGTCGTCCTGCGTCTGGACCACCCGCGTCAGCAGCACCCAGCCGAGCGCGAGCACGAACGCGATGAGCACGATGCGGGCGACCCACCGGCGGTGCTCGACGCGCGGCTCGCGAGCGAAGCCCACCGGCGGCACGTATTCCTCGCGTCCGGGCAGCACGAAGAGAGCCTACCTCGTGGCAGCGATGCTAGACGGCGACGGGCTCGCGCGAGCCGCGACGCACGGCGCGTCGCTCTTCCTCGGTGAGTCCGCCCCAGATGCCGGCGTCCTGCCCGGTATCCAGCGCCCACTCGAGGCACTGCGTGCTCACGGCGCAGGTTCCGCAGATCGCCTGCGCGGCCTTGATCTGTGCGAGTGCGGGGCCGGTGGTTCCGATCGGGAAGAAAATCTCCGGATCGATGTCGCGGCATGCCGCCTGATGTCGCCAATCCATATGGCTTGTGCTCACCCAACCCTTTCGCTCGCGACTCCCCCCGTCCCCGCCCGGCCTGGCGCGGAGAACGGCGTCGAATCTATTACGACCTTCCAGGACGTGGCAATAGTCTGGCCCGAAAATCTCGGGCTTTTGGGCGCCCGCGCCGTTGATCCTGTGCATGATGTGGCGATCTGAGCACGCTGCGTCGGTATGACACCACGGTGATTCACGAGGGAACGTTGCGGTTCCGCCTGGAAGCGCGCCGAGGACGAACCATGAGATTCGACGAATCATGAGATACATCGCTCATCGATCGGGAGCGGCGCTCGCCGCGGAGAACAGCCTTGCGGCCGTCGCCGCAGCGCTGACCTCGGAAGCGGACGGGATCGAGTTCGACGTGCGCGCGACGGCCGACGGCGTGCCGGTCGTGATCCACGACGACGACGTCGCTCGCACGACGGGCGGAACGGGCTTGGTGTCCCGGATGCCGCTGCGAGCGGTGCGCCTGCTGAGCACGGCGGCCGGCCCGATCCCGACCTTGGAGGAGTTCCTCGCCGCCGCGGGAGGCCGGATCCCGATGGTGGCGGAGCTGAAGATGCCCCGGACGCCCGACGGCGGCGTCGTGCCGGCGGTCCCGGTGGCCGAGGCGGCCGCGCCGCTCCTGCGAGGCGTGCCGGACGTGACGGTGTCGTCCTTCGACCTGGACGCGGTGCTTCGGGCGCGGGAGCTGTCCGGCGCCACCGCCGCGCTCACCGGGTACTGCGTGCCGGGCGACCACTGGCTTGCCGATCGCGTTCGCGCGCACGGCCTCGACGAGTGCCACGTCGAGCAAGGCACGCTCGATGCGTCCTTCGTCGAGGAGCTGCACGCGTGCGGCGCGGCGGTGCTCGCCTGGACCGTCGAGGACGGAACCCGTGCCGCGCAGCTCGCGGCGATGGGCGTCGACGGGATCTTCTGCGACGACCCCGACGCGGTTCGAGCGGCGGTCGCGGGCGGATGAGCGCGTTCAGCAGATGACGGACAGCGCGCGCGGCTCGCTGGACAGCTCGAAGGCGCTCGCTTCGCCGGCGAAATCGCCGTCGACCTGATACAGGACCGGCCGCGAGGCGTGGACGCGGAACTCGTCGAGGTCGTGCGCGGTCCGCACCGAGCGCATCTTCGGGTGGCCCGCGGCGCCGAACGCGCGCAGCACCACGCGAAGGACGGTCGCCGTCCTGAACGAGCGCAGCGCCGTGTAGTCCAGCCCGCGGTCGCTTGACGCGGACGGACAGAGCTGGAACGGCCGTTTGCCCAGGAACGTGTAGGGGTTGGAGTTGCAGACGACCACTTGGTGGAGGCCGTCGACGGCTTCTTCGCCCGCCTCGATGCTCAGCGGCGGGTTGCGGCGGGGGTAGGCGAAGAAGAACGTGCGCACGGCCTGGTAGACGAAGAACGGCTCGCCGACGCGGCGCTTGATTCGCTGACGCCGCTCGACCGCGCGGACGACGGCTGCGTCGAAGCCGATGCCGGCGCAGAACGTGAAGGCGCGGCCGTTCACGCGCCCGAGGTTGATGCGCTCGGGCTCGACGTCGTCGTGGAGACGCTCGAGGACGAGGCTCGTCGCTTCGACCGGGTCCTTCGGCAGGCCCATCGTGCGCGCGAAGACGTTCGTGCCGCCGCCCGGGAGCGGGATGACGGGCACCTCCGCGCCGGCCATGCCGTTGACCACCTCGTTGAGGGTGCCGTCGCCGCCGAGGCAGGCGATGAGATCGAAGCCGTCGGCAACGGCGCCCGCCGCCAGCTCGGTCGCGTGGTGACGGTGCTTGGTCTCGGCCACGTCCAGCTTCACCTCGCTGGCGAGCGCGTGGGCGATGACGTCCCGCACCGGCTCCGACACGCTGGATGCGTGCGGGTTGAACACCATGAGCGCGCGTCTCATCGCGATTCGAGCAGGCGCAGGACTTCGCCGCGCCCGGCGTGCCGGCCCAGGGCCTTCTTGGAGAAGATCAGCTCACCGTCCACGGTCACCTCGAACACGCCGCCCCGCGAAGGCTGCAACTCCAGGGAGACGATGTCGTTCTCGTGGGCTTCCAGCAGCTCGGCCGCCAGACCGACGGCTCTGTCCGCGTAGCCTCAAACGGCGCAGTATTCGACGACGATCTTCATCGGGTCCCCCGTCCGTGGTCTTCGTTCGAGCCATGCTAATCCATGCCCGAACTGCCGCCGCCCGCCGCGCCGCGCGATGCCCGCGCACGCCGCGCGGGCCCGACGGCGTTGCTACGCTCTCAATGCACATGCGCGCACGCGCTTCTTCGATCCTCGCGGCGGTCCTGATCCTGTTGCCGCTCGCCGCATGGGCGGCGGCCACGTTCAGCGTGTCTCCGGACTCGATCTCCTTCACGTCCAGGTGCGTCCGGACGGCGAGCAATTCTAAGCGGATCGTCTTCGCCAACGAGAGCAACCAGGACGCCCGCGACGTCGCCATCCGCGCCACGCCCAGCGCGGTCTTCGAGGTGGACGGGGGACCGGTCGACACCGTGCCCGCGGGAGGCCGCGCGACGTTCTCGGCGCGGTTCGTTCCCCAGCGCGCCGGGGCGGTGTCGGGCCAGGCGCTGATCGACTTCGGCGCGGCCAATCCGCCCTCCAGCTCGAACCCGTCGCCGTCGGCCTCGCCCAAGACGCGGAAGGTCTCGCTGTCGGGCAGCGGGATCGATCGCTTCATCGACGCCTCGCCGGACTTCCTCCAATTCAGCGACGTGCGCGTCGGCCAGAGCGCGGAGGCGAAGGTCGTCACCGTCTACGACGACGGGGACTCGCCGTTGCAGGTCAAGTCGATCTCGATCATCGGCCGCAACGCAGCCGACTTCAGCGTGCGGCCGTCGAAGCCGGTCGTGGTCACGGACGGCTCGCCCCTGACGCTGCGCGTGTCGTTCACGGCGCGCGGGCCCGGCGCCCGCCGCGCGCAGCTCAAGATCGACAGCGACTCGTGCGTCGACGAGACGGTTCCCGCGCGCAACATCCGGGTCGACCTTGCGGGCGCGGGGATCGAACCCGACGTCGTCTCGACGCCGACGGAGGTCGACTTCGGGCAGCCCGCGGTGAAGGAGCGCGCGGTGCGAGGGCTGTCGGTGGCGAACCAGGGCCGCTACAAGCTGCTCGTCCGCTCGATCGAGCTGGACGGCGACCCGTCGTTCGAGCTGCTGACTGATCCCGGCCTGCCGCGTACGCTGGAGCCCGGGCAGGCGATCGACCTGCGCGTGGCGTTCAAGTCCGCAACCGAAGGCGAGCGGAGGGCGCGGATCGTCGTCGCCAGCAACGACCCGGACACCAAGCGGTTGAAGATCGTGCTGCGCGCCGACGTGCCCGAGCCGCTGCCGGTCGCCGAGCCGACCGAGCTGCCCGAGCCGAGCCCCAGCCCGACGGCGACCGCGCCGCCGGTCGCGGACGGCTCCTTCCTCGGCGAAGTCGCCGGCGAGCTGCTGATCGCAAGCTCGATCGTGGCCTTCTTCGCAGGGCTGTTCGTCGTCCGGAAGGTGCGGGGCGTTCCCGAGTAGCCGGTATCCTTCGCGCGTGGTCTCTCCGGTCCTGATCTTCATGCACGGCCCGCGCGCGGGCGAACGGCTGACCCTCGCCGCGGACGAGCACACACTGGGCCGTCGCGCGCGCAATGAGGTCGCGCTCGACGACCCGCTCGTGTCGCGCGTGCACGCGATCATCATGCGGCGCGGCGGCGCCACGCTGATCGAGGACCTCGGCAGCCACAACGGGACCTACGTCAACGGCGAGCGGTTGAGCGCGATCCGCCAGCTCCATCACGGCGACAAGATCACCGTCGGCGCGAGCAAGATCGAGTTCGAGGACCCGACCGACGCGGTCGAGTCGCAGACGCAGATCTCCGCGCCGGAGGCCTTCGGGGGAGCGACGCTGACCAACCGCCAGATCCAGGTCTTGCGCCTGATGGCGCGCGGGCTGTCGAACAAGCAGATCGGCGAGCGCATCTACGTCAGCGAGCGCACGGTGAAGGCGTACGTGTCGAGCATCTTCGAGAAGCTCCAGGTGCAGAGGCGTGCGGCGGCGGTGGCGGCCGCGCTCAAGCTGGGCTTGATCGACCAGCCGCGCGACGACGACACCTGGTCCTGAGGCCTCGCCGGGCCCGGTCCCGGGGCGTCACCGAGCTTGACACGCGGCGCACAGACCGCTGATCGCGAAGTGGCTGAGGTCGGGGAGAAACCCCGCGTGGGCGTAGATCAACTGCTTGAGCCGCTCCGCCTCGTCCAGGGACAGGTCGTCGTCGGTCCCGCACCGCGCGCAGCGCAGGTGGACGTGGTCCTGGCTGGTCGCCCGGTAGTACTCCGGCCCGTGCTCGAGGTGGGAGTGCTTGAGCACGCCGAGGTCCTCCAGCAACGACAGCGTGCGGTAGACGGTGGACGGGTTGACGGCGCTCATGCGGCGCTGCACGGCCCGCGCCAGCTCGACCGGGACGATGTGGCCCTTGGCCTTCAGCACGGCGCCGATGATGGCCTCGCGCTGGGGCGTCAGCCGGTGCCCGCGCGCCCGCAGGTCCGAGACGATCGTGGCCGTGTCCTGCACGGGGTCGATCTTACTGCATTGCATTGCAACTGCAAGTCGTTGACGGAAGGCCGCCCGCGGGGCTAGCATGCTTGCTGCAAGAGGCTGCAACAAGCACTCCAGCAAGGAGCGCGATGCACATCCCGGACGGCTTCATCAACGCCGCAACCTCCGCGGGCGCGGGCGCGTTCACCGCGGGCGGGCTGTGGTATTCGGTCAGGCGCGCGGCCGAGACGCTCCACGAACGGCAGGCGCCGCTCGCGGGGCTCGTCGCCGCGTTCATCTTCGCCGTTCAGATGCTGAACTTCCCGGTCGCGGCAGGCACGAGCGGTCACCTCATCGGCGGCGTGCTCGCCGCCGTCCTGGTCGGTCCGTACGCGGCCGTTGTGTGCCTGGCCGTGGTGCTCGGCGTGCAGGCGTTGTTCGCCGACGGCGGCCTGACCGCCCTCGGGCTGAACGTGCTCAACATGGGCCTTGTCGCCGGCATCGGGGGCTACCTGGTCTTCGCCGGAATCAAGCGCGTGCTGCCCAAGACCGCGGCGAGCGTGTCGCTGGCCGCGGGGCTCGCCGCGGGCATCAGCGTCGTCCTGGCGAGCGCCGCGTTCACGTTCGAGTACGTGATCGGCGGGACGGCGGACATCCCGCTCGGCGCGCTGCTCGGCGCGATGGTCGGCGTTCACGTGCTGATCGGGGTCGGCGAGGGCGTGATCACCGCGATGACCGTCGGGGCGGTGCTGCGGGTCAGGCCGGACCTCGTGCACGGCGCGCGCGGGCTGACGCTCGTTCGCGCGGAGCCGGCGCCGGTCGCCGGAGGTCAGTCCTGATGCGGCGGGAGGCGCGCTACTTCGTCATCGGCGGGCTGCTCGTGGCCGCGGGACTGGCGATGTTCGTCTCGCCGTTCGCGAGCGGATCGCCGGACGGGCTCGAACGAGTCTCGATCGACCAGCGCTTCGACGGGACGGCCGCCGGTCATGCGCTGGAGGGCTCGCCGGTCGCGGGCTACGGCGTGCGCGGCGTCGGGAACGATCGCGTCTCGGCCGGGCTCGCGGGGCTCGTGGGCACGCTCGTCACCTTCGGCGTCGGCTCGATCCTGTTCGGCGCCGTCGTTCGCGCCAACGCGCGCCGGTCCGCCGGCGGGCGGCGCGCCGCCGCGGCCGAAGCCGGCGTCGCCGAGTCCGGCTAGTGGGCGCGGGCCACGTCGGCGGCCTCTACCACGACGCGGACGGGCCGCTGCACCGGCTGCCGGCTCACGTCAAGACCGCAGCCCTGCTCGCCTTCGTCGTCGCGGTCGTGGCCACGCCGCGAGAGGCGTTCTGGGCGTTCGGCGCGCACGCGATCCTGCTGGTCGGGCTCTGGGCGATCGGGCGCATCCCGCCGGGCTTCGTCGGCAAGCGAATGCTGATCGAGACGCCCTTCCTGTTGTTCGCGATCGCCCTGCCGTTCGTCGCGCGCGGTCCGCGCGTCGAGGTGCTCGGCATGGCGCTGTCGAGCGACGGTTTGTGGGCGGCGTGGAACATCCTTGCGAAGGCGACGCTCGGGCTGGGGGCGACGCTGACGCTCGCGGCGACGACCCCGTTGCCCTCGATTATCCGCGGGCTCGAGCGGCTGCGCGTCCCGCGCGTCATCACCAGCGTCGCCGCATTCATGATCCGCTACCTCGACCTGCTCGCCGACGAGCTGCACCGCATGAAGATCGCGCGCCTGTCGCGCGGGTACGACCCGCGGTGGCTCTGGCAGGCCCGCGCGATCGCAGCGACCGCCGGCACGCTGTTCATCCGCGCGTTCGAGCGAGGCGAGCGCGTCTACCTCGCGATGGTCAGTCGCGGCTACGCGGGGTCCATGCCGTCGCTGGACTCGGGCGGAGCCGGCGCGGGCGAATGGACGCGCGGCCTCGCCGTCCCGGTTCTTGCCGCTTCCGTTGCCTCGGGCGCATGGCTGCTGCGCTGACGGTCGCGGGTCTCACCTACGCGTACCCGGACGGGACGCGCGCGCTGGACGGCGTGGGCTTCACCGTCGCCCCGGGCGAGCGCGTGGCGGTCATCGGTCCGAACGGCGCCGGCAAGACGACCCTAATGCTGCACCTGAACGGCGTGCTGTCGGCGACGTCCGGAAGCGTCCGCGTCGGCGACCTCGTCGTCGGCGGCACGAACGAGCGCGAGGTTCGCCGGCGCGTGGGGCTCGTCTTCCAAGACCCCGACGACCAGCTTTTCATGCCGACGGTGCGCGAGGATGTCGCGTTCGGCCCGGCGAACCTGGGCATGGACGACGTCGAGCGGCGTGTGCACGAGGCGCTCGCCGCGGTCGAGATGCAGCACGTCGCGGACCGGCCGCCGCACCACCTGTCGTTCGGGCAACGCCGGCGCGTCGCGATCGCGACCGTGCTGGCGATGGCGCCGGAGATCCTGGTCCTGGACGAGCCGACCTCGAACCTGGACCCCGCGAGCCGGCGCGAGCTTGGGGAGATCCTCGGGCGCCTGCCGGTTACCGCGCTCGTCGTGACCCACGACCTTCCCTTCGCGCTCCAGCAATGCCCGCGAGCGCTGCTGCTGAGCGCCGGCCGCGTCATCGCCGACGCCCCGACCAAGCAGATCCTCGCCGACGAGCCCCTCCTGCGGGCCCATCGTCTCGAGCTGCCCTACGGCTTCGACGCCGCCTTGCTGGGCACCTGAACCGCCCGCCCGCTGGGCACCTGAACCGCCCGCCCGCTGGGCACCTGAACCGCCCGCCCGCTGGGCACCTGAACCGCCCGCCCGCTGGGCACCTGAACCGCCCGCCCGCTGGGCGCCTGAACCGCCCGCCCGCTGGGCGCCTGAACCGCCCGCCCGCTGGGCGCCTGAACCGCCGGCTCGTGACGGGCGCTCACCAGCGCCTCGACGGACCGGAGAATGTGCTGTGGCCTCGAGGTGAGGTCGTTCCACGTCACGTGGATGACCCTCCAGCCGAGCGACGTGAGAGCGTTCCGCCGCGCAACGTCGCGCGCCCAGCGACGATGCCCCGAGTGCCATCGGTATCCGTCGGCCTCGACCGCGACGCGGGCGGAAGGAAACGCGAAGTCGACGACGGCGACGAGACGTCCGCGCTCTTTGACGTGGTGCTGCGTGACGGGCTGCGGTAGTCCGGAGCGAGTCAGCAGGCGCAGAAGCTTGGTTTCGAAGACGCTCTGGGGCACCGCCGATCCTCCACGGTCGGCCAGCAGGGAGCGCATCGTGGCGATCCCAGGCCGCCCCTTGCGGCCCAGCTCGTCGAGGCGCCACTGCAACCGCGGAAGCGAGACGATGCCTCGCCGCAGGGCGTCGTCGAGCGCTTCCTCGACGACGCCTGCGGCAACATCCGCCGCGATGTCGAACAGTGTCCTCGCCGCCGTTGTGACGGGTATCGCGCCAACGGTCGTCATGTCTGCGGGCGGGAGGTTTGAGCGGTGAACCGCAATGGTGGAGTTCGCGCGCTTTCGTCGTGGGGGAACGGTGAGTTGCGGCTCGCCGCGCGGCTCGAAGTCCGGTAGTCGCCACAGCGCGGCGGCCGACCGATGCGAAGCAACGGCCCCGGTCCCCCACGCCAGGCAGGCGGTCATGACCTCCTGTCGCCACGAAGGCGGCGCCCCGCCGATGCAGTAGACACGTGGCTGGGGCTGCTGCCACAGCCCGGCCGTCACGCGCCGGTGGATCAAGCTCCTCGTCACGCCCGCGGCCAAGGCCTGCTCGCGAGAGACGACGCCGTGCTGAGCCGCCGCGATCAAAGCGACACGGTGCTCGGCGGGTTCTGATACCCGATCTGTTCCGTATTCGGAACGCATGAGGGAAGAGAAGTACCACGGCGCTGCGGGCTGCGGGCGTGAGTGCGTCGGGATCGTCACGAACGCGCCCAACGAGAGGGACCATTCGCCCAACGAGAGGGGTTCGCCGGGCGATCGGCAACCTTCGGTACCCCCGACAGGACTCGAACCTGTGCTCCCGGCTCCGGAGGCCGGTGCTCTATCCACTGAGCTACGGGGGCGTCCGGGACGAAGCGTAGCACCGGCTCCCAACTCGGTTTTCGGCCGGGCCCGGCGCGGCTATCATGCTCGAACCGAGATTGGAGGGCCCGCCCTGGCGAAGGTATTGATCGTCGACGACGACCGCGTGATCCAGCAGTTGCTGGAAGTCAACCTCGAACTTGAAGGCTATACGGTCGCCAAGGCCGACGACGGCGAGGACGCGATCAAGCGCGTTCACGAGTTCAAGCCGGACCTGGTGCTGCTCGACGTCATGATGCCCAAGGTGGACGGGCGCGAGGCCTGCCGCCGGATCAAGGCCGATCCCGCGACCGCGCACATCCCGGTGATCTTCCTGTCGGCCCGCGCGCAGGAGATGGACGTCAGCAGCGGCTTGGAGCTGGGCGCAGCGGCCTACCTCACCAAGCCGTTCGACCCGGTGGACCTGCTGGAAGCCGTGAAGAAGGTCCTGGCCGGCGAGACGCTCTTCCCGAAGGGCTGAGCGGTGATCCAGCGAGCGCTCGCCAGCTCCGTGCGGCAGGCGATCGAGCGGGCACAGTCCACGGGCGCGCTGCCGCGGTTCGTCGTGCCGCCGTTCGACCTCGAACGCCCGAACCTGAAGGAGCACGGCGACTGGTCCACCGGCGTCGCGATGGTGTGCGCGCGCGTGGCCGGCCGGCCGCCGCGCGAGATCGCCGCGGCAATCGTGGGCGCGCTGGGCACGCCTGCACACGTGCAGGAGGTGACCATCGCGGGGCCGGGCTTCCTCAACTTCACGCTGTCGCACTCGTGGCTGACCGGCATCGTGCGCGCGGCCGAGGAAGCCGGGCAGCGCTGGGGTGCCTCGCAGACCGACGAGCCGGAGAAGATCCAGGTCGAGTTCGTCAGCGCCAACCCGACGGGTCCGATGCACCTGGGCCACGCGCGCTGGGCCGCCGTGGGCGACACGCTCGCGTACGTGCTGGAGTCGATCGGCCACACGGTCGAGCGCGAGTTCTACATCAACGACTACGGCCGGCAGATCGAGCGCTTCGGCGCCTCGATCGCCGCGCGCTACCTGAACGAGTTCGGCATCGAGGCCGAGGTCCCCGAAGAGGGCTATCGGGGCGACTACGTGACCGAGATCGCTCGCGAGCTGAAGAACGAGATCGGCGACCGGCTGGTGCAGGCGCCCGAGGAGGAGCGCGTCCGCGCGATGGGCGAGTACGGCAGGCAGCGGATGTTCGCCCAGCAGCAGGAAACGCTCGGGCGGTTCCGGGTCGACTTTGACATCTGGTTCAGCGAGACCGCGATGCACGACGAGGGCGCGGTGCTCCGCGTCGTCGACATGCTCGCGGACTTGGGCCACGTCTACGACCAGGACGGCGCGAAGTGGCTGCGCACGACCGACTTTGGCGACGACAAGGACCGGGTGCTCGTGCGCTCGGACGGCCACCCGCACTACCGGGCCTCGGACCTCGCCTACTTCCTGGACAAGCTGCGCCGCGGCTACCAGCGGATCATCTACCTCTGGGGCGCCGACCACCACGGGCACGTCAAGACCATGCAGGCCGGCATCCGCGCGCTCGGCGAGGACCCGGAGCACTGCGAGTTCCTGCTCGGCCAGTTCGTGCACCTGGCGCGCGGCGGCGAGGTCGTCAGCATGAGCAAGCGCCAGGGCGAAGGCGTGACGTTCGAGCAGTTGCTCGACGAGATCGGCGTGGACGCGGCGCGCTATCACCTGCTGCGCACCGGGATGGACCAGACGCTGACGATCGACCTGGACGAGGTGGTCGCGCAGAGCCAGGAGAACCCGGTCTACTACGTGCAGTACGCGCACGCGCGCATCTGCTCGATCCTGCGCAAGGCGGCGGAGACGGGGATCGCGATCGCACCGCTGGACGCGGTCGCCTTCGAGGAGCTGCAGCACGAGTCCGAGCTTGACCTGCTGCGCAAGATCGCGGAGCTGCCGGAAGCGGTGGACGTGGCGGCGCGGCTTCGCGCCCCCCACCGGCTCACGCGCTACGCCGAGGAGCTGGCGGCGCTGTTCCACGCGTTCTACCGCGACTGTCGCGTCGTGTCGGAGGACGCCGCGTTGACGCAGGCGCGGCTGCACTTGTGCCGCGCGGCGCAGATCTCGCTTCGCAACTCGCTCGCGCTGCTGGGCGTGACCGCGCCGGAGTCGATGTAGGAGGGACATGCCGCACACGCTGAAGGACGTCCTGCCCGCGACCGCGCGGGTCAACGACGAAGGCCATCTGGAGATCGCCGGCGCCGACGCGGTCGCGCTGGCCGAGGAGTTCGGAACGCCGCTGTACGCGTTCTGCGAGCAGACCTTCCGCGAGCGCGCGCGTGCGTACCGCTCCGCCTATCCCGACGGCGACGTCTACTACGCGGGCAAGGCGTTCCTGTGCCTGGGCATGGCCCGCCTGGTCGCGGAGGAGGGTCTCAGCCTGGACGTGGCGAGCGGCGGCGAGCTGTTCACGGCGCTACACGCCGGGTTCCCGCCGGAACGGATCATGGCGCACGGCAACAACAAGACCGACGAGGAGCTGGCGATGGCGGTCGCCGCCGGCGTCGGCCGCATCGCGGCGGACTCGATCGAAGAGCTGGGCCGCATCGACGCGATCGCCGCCGGGCAGGGCGTGCGGCAGCGGGTCCTGCTGCGCGTCACGCCCGGCGTCGAGGCGCACACGCACGAATACATCATGACCGGGCAGGAGGACTCGAAGTTCGGCATGTCGATCGAGGGGGGCGTGGCGCTGGAGGCCGCCAAGCGCGCGCGCGACCTCCCCAACGTCGAGCCGGCCGGCTACCACGCGCACATCGGCTCGAACATCACCGGTGCCGAAGCGTTTCTGCGAACCGCGGAGATCATGGCCGAGTTCTGCGGGACGGTGCGCGACGCCGTCGGCATCGAGCCGCGCGAGCTGAACCTCGGCGGCGGGCTCGGCATCGCCTACACGCGCGGCGAGTTCCCGGCGCGCGTCGACGCGATCGCGACCGAGACGCGCGCGAAGGTCGCCGCGGAGATGGCGCGGTTCGGCCTGCCGATGCCGCGGCTCGCCGTCGAGCCGGGCCGCTGGCTGATCTCCAACGCGATGGTGACGCTGTATCGCGTCGGCGTGGTGAAGGACGTGCCGGGTATCCGCACGTACGTGTCGGTCGACGGCGGCATGAGCGACAACATCCGTCCCGCGCTCTACGGCGCGCGGTACGAGGCGCTGCTCGCGAGCAAGGCGACCGAGCCGTCGGACAAGATCGTGACGATTGCCGGCTCGCACTGCGAGCAGGGAGACTTGTTGATCAAGGACGTCGCGCTGCCCTCGAGCATCGCGCGCGGCGACGTGCTCGCAATCCCGGCCACCGGCGCCTACGGCTACTCGATGGCGTCGAACTACAACCGCTTCCGCAAGCCGGCGGTCGTGGCGGTTCGCGACGGGATCGCTCGCGTGCTGGTGCGCCGCGAGTCGTACGAGGACCTGATCGACCACGACGAGCCGTAGGCCCGCGGGCGTTACGCGCGCGCGGCCTTCAGCAGCTCGGCAAGGGTGGACAGGAGCCCGCCGGCCACGACGTCGAGGTCCGGGAGCATGTCCCAGTCGCCGGTGAGGCCGAAGCCCATGATCCCGCTCAGGCTCGTGACCGCGATCGACAGGCCGGAGGACTCGGCGAGCGGCATGAGCGGCACCGTCAGCGCGAGCCGCGCGCCGTCCATGTAGAGCGGGACTTGCGGGCCGGGCACGTTCGACACGGCAAGGTTGATGAACCGGCCGCGCGACATCAGGCGCGCGCCGAGCGCGTGCAGCGTGGGAGGCGCCCACGTGCCGAGGTTCATCAGGGCCGCCGCGCCGAGCGCCTGGTGCGACGCCTTCAGGTCCTTGGTAATCGCCGAGATCGCGCGCAGCCGGTGCACCTCGGTCATCGGGCCGACCGGCATGTTCACGAAGATGTTGGTGATCTGGTTGCCGTGCTGCTGGTCGGCGCGAACCGACACGGGGACCATGGCGCGGAGCGTCCTGCCTTGCGTCTGCTCGCCCCGGTCGACCAGGAACCGGTGCAGCGCGCCCGCGGCGCAGGCGAGGACGACGTCGTTGACCGTGCCGCCGAGCGCGTCCTTCACCTCCTTGAACTCGCCGACCGGCGCGTCGACGATCACGAACCGCCGGTTGGGCCCGATGGCGTGGTTGATCGAGCTGCCCGGCGCTTGTCCCTCCGAGACCAGCTCCGCCAGGCCGCCCGCGAGGTCCTGCGCCTGGTGCAACGCGATGCGCGGCGCGCGCACGATCTGCTCGGCGATGTCGAAGCCCGCGCGAATCGGGTTGGTGATCTGGTCGACGACGGCATCGGCGAGGAGCGCGCGCCCCGACGGCTCGGGCGCCGGCCGCCACGGGGGCGCGGGCTCGATCTCGCGCGGCTCGACGGTGAAGTCGAGCAGGATCGTGGCGATGTCGATGCCGCTCATGCCGTCGATCATGCAGTGGTGCACCTTGCTGAAGATCGCGACGTGTCCGTCCTCCAGACCTTCGAAGAAATACAGCTCCCAGAGCGGCTTCGAGCGGTCGAGCGGGCGCGAGGCGATCCGCTGGCACGCCTCGGCCAGCTCGCGCCGCCCGCCCGGGGCCGGCAGGGCGGAGTTGCGGATGTGGAAGTCCAAGTCGAAGTGCGGGTCGTCCACCCACACGGGGCGGCCCGCGTTGAAGGGCACGGGGACGACTTTCTGCCGGAAGCGTGGCACGAGGTGGATCCGCCTGCGCACGAGCGCCCGTACGTCGGCGAAGGTCAGCGGTCCCGCCGGCCTGGTCTCGGAATCGAACACGAGCAGTCCCCCGACGTGCATGTGGACCGAGGGCGTCTCCAGGTGCAGGAACTGCGCGTCCAGGGCGGTGAGGCGCTCGGGCATGGGGGATCCCCTCCTTGCGGCACAGCGTCGCCCGGCCTGGGCCCGCCGTCAAACCGGCGCTACCGTGAACCGTCATGACGCTCGGCGACGACAGGAAAGGCGTGGGCGGGAGGCCGCAGGGGGAACCTTCGGATGCCCGGTTGCTGCACGACGTCGCCGCGGGGAATCGGAGCGCGCTCGAGACCCTGTACCGGCGTCACGCGCCGTGGCTCCTGCTTCGCCTGTCTCGCCGATGCGCCGACGAAGGGGTGGTGGAGGAAGTCGTGCAGGACACGTTCCTGGCGGTGTGGAGGGGTGCCGGCCGCTACGCGGGTCGCGGTCAGGTCGGAGCGTGGATCTGGGGAATCGCCATCCGCCGACTCGTCGACCGGCTGCGGCGGCAGCCGCGCGTCCTGCGCGCCGTGCGTCAGGCCCACGAGCCGTCGGCGGAGGAGCGCGTGCTCTACGGCGTCGAGCACGGCGACCTCGGCAGCGCGCTCGAACGGCTCTCGCCGGAGCTGCGCGCGGTCGTACAAGCGACGATCCTGGACGGGCTGACGACTCGCGAGGCGTCGGCGCTGCTCGGCATTCCCGCCGGGACGGTGAAGACTCGCATGATGCGCGCGAAGGCGCAGCTTCGAGGAGAGCTCGCATGATCTGGCACGCAGACGCCGAGATGCTGCGCGCCTACGCGCGCGGCGAGCTTGCCTGG
This sequence comes from Actinomycetota bacterium, assembly GCA_036397035.1. Taxonomy (GTDB): domain Bacteria; phylum Actinomycetota; class AC-67; order AC-67; family AC-67; genus DASWJS01. Next base: position 208,647 of record DASWJS010000007.1, read on the forward strand.
GCATCCGCGGCGTCGTTGGAGGCACACGTCGAACGGTGCGACCGATGCACGCTGGCGGCCGGCGCGCTGGTCGATCGTACGACGCTCGATCGCGCGTGGGCTCGGATCGACGACGAGCTGATCAGCAAGCCGGGGATCGTCGAGCGCGGGTTGCGCCGGCTCGCCGTCCCCGATCATCTCGCGCGGCTCTTGTCCGCGACGCCGTCGCTCAGCGTGTCCTGGCTGCTGGCGGTCGCGATCGCGTTCGGGTTTGCCGTGACGGCGGCGAACGCGGGGGGCCGCGGCGGGCTGCTCGTCTACATCACGATCGCGCCGCTGCTGCCGCTCGCCGGCGTCGCGGTCGCCTACGGACCGGGCGTCGACCCGACCTACGAGATCGGTCTGTCGGCGCCGCTGCGTTCGTTCCGGCTGCTGCTTCTCCGGTCGGCGGCCGTGCTGATCGCGACGCTCGCGATCGCCGCAGTGTCGAGCGTCTTCCTTCCCGCGGGTGCGGGGCTCGTCATCTGGCTGATCCCGTCGATCGCGGTGACCTCCACGGGGCTCGCCCTGGGATCGCGAAGGCCGCTGGTCGCCGCGGGAGCAGTGGCCGTTGCCTGGATCCTTGCCGCGTTCGTCGCCGAGGCGAGGAGCCAGGACGTGCTGCGCATCGCGCGGCTCGACGCGCAAGTGGCGCTGGCCGCGGTCGCGCTGGTGGCCGTGTCGGCGCTGTGGAGGCGCTGGCGGGCCGTGGAGGGCGATTAGCGCATGAGCGGCGCCGCAATCGAGATTAGAGACGTAGAGGTTCGGTACGGGTCGAAGCGCGCGATCGCGGGCGTCGGCGCACAGGTCGGCGTGGGCGTGACCGGGCTGCTCGGTCCGAACGGGGCCGGCAAGACGACGCTGCTGCGCGTCCTTGCAACCGTCGCCGGCTACGACGCGGGCTCGATTCGCATCCTCGGGTTCGATCCCGAGAGCGGCGCGGAGCGAACCGAGATCCGGCGCAAGATCGGCTACATGCCGCAGGAACCGGGCTTCTATCAGCGGTTCACGGCATACGACTTCGTCGATTACATCGCCATCCTGAAAGAGATGACCGATCGCGGCGTGCGGCGCGGCGAGGTGCGTCGCGTGCTCGATGCCGTGGGGCTCGGCGACGTGATGGGGACGCGGATCAGGGCGCTGTCGGGCGGGATGCGCCGCCGCGTCGCCCTGGCGCAGGCGCTGCTCGGTAGTCCGCCCGTCCTGTTGCTCGACGAGCCGAGCGCCGGTCTCGATCCGGAGCTTCGGCTGCGGTTTCGCGACCTCATCTCGAGCCTCGGCGAGGACCGCGCGGTGCTGCTCTCGACGCACCACACCGAAGACGTGGCCGCGCTGTGCCGGGACGTGATCGTGCTGCACCGCGGCTCGATCCTGTTCCAGGGGTCGCCGGCCTCCCTCGCGGCGACGGCGCGCGGACGTGTGTGGTTGAGCGACACGCGTCCCGAAGCCGGCGCCGGCCTCGCATGGAGAACCGGCGACGGGAAGGTCCGCTCTATCGGCGCTCGCCCTTCGGGCGCGATCGCGGCCGAGCCCACGATCGAGGACGCCTACCTGCTGATGGTCGGCGCGAGCGGCAGCGAGGACGCGGCATGACCGGGGTCGCGACGTCGCGCGGACCGCTTCGACTCGAGCGGCTTCGGCGAAGCGCCGACGAGCGTCGCGCGGCCCGCGCGTTGCTCGACGGCCCCGTTCGGTGGCGCGTCGCCGTTCGGATCGCCGGCTTCCTCGTCCGGCGGGCGCGCCGCTCGATCTTCGCCTACCTCGCCTGCGCCGCCGCGCCGGCGATCCTGCTGACGGCAGTCGCGGACGTCATCCCGTTGCTGCACCGCGACGACGCGTGGATCGGCGTGTCGATCTACCCGCTGTGCGGGATGGCGATGGTGCTCCAGAACGCGGCGGCCATCCGCGCGCGCCGGGACGCGACCGGCACGCGCGGCGTGCCGAGCAGTGCGGCCACCGTGGCGATGAGCCTGGTGATCTCCTCCCTCTGGTACGCGGGCCTTGCCGGCGCCGTCGCCGGTGCGGAGGTCGTGCTGCTGAAGGTGCTGGGCGGCGTCGGGTCGCCCGCGCCGCTTGAGATCCTGACGGTCGTACCGGCGGTGTTCGCGGCCGGCGGGCTCGGCGTCGCGGTCGCGTACCTGTTCCCGTCACGGCTGGTCGCCTTCGTCGCCGTTGCCGGCCTGATCACGCTGCACGTCGTGCTCGGGCTGGGCTATGTCGCCAAGTGGTTCGGCCTCCTGGCCGCTCCCGAGTTCGCCCCGCTTCCCCGGGAGGTCGTCGCCCGGCCGGTGGGCGCTCACCTGGTGTACCTGGCCGGGCTTGCAATGGCCTTCGGCGCGTTCGCGCTGCTCCGCGCGGGCGCCGGCGAGCGACGCTTGCTGGCGGCGGTGACCGCGCTGGGCGTGATCGCCGCCGGCGCGATCTCGACCGTGGAGGGGCTGGGCCACACACGCGCTTCGACGATCGCGGCGCGGCCGCGCGCGTGCCGGACAATCGACCGAGTTTCGGTCTGCGTCCACCCCGGATACGAGGGCTACCTCGACCTGGCAGAACCCATCGTGAGGCGAACGCTCGTGCGCGTCCCGGCCGCTGCGCGTCCGGCCATGACGATCGAGCAGGACCTCGGCGCGCTGGGCGTCTGGCTGAGTTATTCGGACCTCGGCTTCGGGAGCGCGTGGTCGAGGCACGGCGAGCAGGACCTGATGCTCGGTCTGTCGGTCGGGGTCCGGGCAGTCGGGTTCCCGCTGGGCGTGGCCACCTACCCGACCCGGGCGGCGCGAGGGGCCGCAGGGTCGATCGCACACCCCATGCCGACGAGGTGCTACGCCTACGACGAAGCGCGCGCCGTCGTCGCTTTGTGGCTCGCGATGCAGGCGAGTCGCGAAGCGCGGACGCAGTTGCTGCGCGAAGCGAGCTGGCATCCAGGTCCGAGCGTGTACGGATCGAAGCGGCGGCCGCGCCTCTACTATGTCCCGTGGGCGCTCGGCCTCGGCAATGCGCGGGGCACGTGGCTGGGGAGCGCCGAGCTTGCCGTCGCGCTCGCGCTCGAGCGCCGCGACAACGCGGCGCTGATGGTGACGAAGCATTGGGAAGTGCTGACCGATCCTCGCACGACCACGCAGGAGGCCGAGAGCATCCTCGGCCTTCGGCTGGCGACGTTCGGGGAGCAGCTCGTGAACCGGGGGCTGTCGGGCCGCTGGCTCGAGCGCTTCGAAGCCCGGGACGGCCGCCGGGCGACGCCCCATTGCCGCGACCTCCAGCGAACAGGCTGAAATCCCCCGCAGGCGCCGGTTATGGCGTTCGGTCCGCGCCTGCGCCGGTAGACTCTGCGGACCATGTCACGGCCGATCAGGATCGGGCAGCTCGGGTGCGGGATCGTCGGATCGGCGGTCCTGCGTCAGTTGCACGCGAACGCGACGGAGATCGAGCAGCGCCTCGGCGCGCGCATCGAGGTCTCGACGGTCGCGGTGCGTTCGCTGACGAAGGAGCGCGACGTGCCGGAGGGCACCGCCGCGCTGCTCACGACCGACGCGCACGCGGTCGTGAGCCATCCGGAGGTCGACATCGTCGTGGAGGTCATGGGCGGCATCGAGCCCGCCCGCACGCTGTTGCTGGAGGCGATCGACAACGGCAAGCACGTGGTCACCGCCAACAAGGAGCTGCTCGCCTCGCTCGGGCAGGAGCTGTTCGACGCCGCGGACGGCAAGGGGCTCGACCTGTACTTCGAAGCGGCGGTGTGCGGCGGCATCCCGCTCATCCACCCGATGAAGGAGTCGCTCGCCGGCGAGCGCGTGCACAAGGTGATGGGCATCGTCAACGGGACGACGAACTTCATCCTGACGCGCATGGCCGAGGAAGGACTGGAGTTCGGCGACGCGCTCGCCGAGGCCGAGCGGCTCGGGTACACCGAGCTGGACCCGTCGGCCGACATCGAGGGCTTCGATCCCGCGGCCAAGTGCGCGATCCTGGCCAGCATCGCGTTCAACGCGCGCGTCGTCGCCGGCGACGTCTATCGCGAGGGGATCGCCGACATCACCGCGCGCGACATCGCCTTCGCCAAGCGGCTCGGCTACACGGTCAAGCTGCTCGCCATCGCGGAGGAGCAGGACGGTGAGATCGCGGCGCGCGTGCACCCGGCGATGATCCCGGAGACCCATCCGCTCGCCGCGGTGCGCGAGAACATGAACGCGGTTTTCGTCGTCGGCGAGCGCGTCGGCGAGCTGATGTTCTACGGGCAGGGCGCCGGCGGCGGGCCGACCGGGTCCAGCGTCGTCGGGGACGTCGTCGACGTCGCGCGCAACATCATCACCGGCGGCCGCGGCCCGGGCTGCACCTGCTACGAGGACAAGCCGGTGCGGCCGATCGAGGGGATGTACTCGCAGTACTACATCTTGCTGAACGTGGCCGACGAGCCGGGCGTGCTGGCGACGGTCGCGCACGCCTTCGGCGACAACAACGTCTCGATTTCGAGCGTGTGGCAGGAGGGCAGCGCGGACGAGGCGCAGCTCGTCATGATCACGCACCGCGCGCTGGAGCAGGACTTGCAGGCGACGCTGACGCGCCTGCGCACCACGCCGCAGGTGTCGGCGATCGAAAGCGTCATGCGCGTCGAGGGGGGAGAGGCGTGAGCGCTCCCGTCGAGCCGTGACCCACGGCGGGCCTCCGCACCAGTGGCGGGGCGTGATCGAGGAGTATCGCGACCGGCTGCCGGTCTCGGACACGACGCCGGTGATCACGCTCCGCGAAGGCGGGACGCCGCTCATCCACTCCTCGGTCCTGTCGGCTCGCGTCGGCGCGGACGTCTTCCTCAAGTACGAGGGCGCGAACCCGTCCGGCTCGTTCAAAGATCGCGGGATGACGATGGCGATCTCCAAAGCGGTCGAGGAAGGCGCCAAGGCGGTGATCTGCGCCTCGACCGGCAACACGAGCGCGAGCGCCGCCGCGTACGCGGCGAAGGCCGGCATCGAGTGCGCGGTGCTCGTCCCCGCCGGCAAGATCGCGCTCGGCAAGCTGGCGCAAGCCTTAGTCCACGGGGCGCGGCTCATCCAGGTGGAGGCGAACTTCGACCAAGCGCTCACGGTCGCGCGCGATCTCGTCGAGCGCTACCCGGTGACGTTGGTGAACTCGATCAACCCGTACCGCATCGAGGGCCAGAAGACCGGCGCGTTCGAGATCTGCGAGGCGCTGGAGCGCGCGCCCGACTACCACCTGATCCCGGTCGGCAACGCGGGCAACATCACCGCGTACTGGAAGGGCTACAAGGAGGAGCGAGAGGCGGGGAACATCTCGTTCCTTCCTCGGATGTTCGGCTTCCAGGCGGCCGGCGCCGCGCCCATCGTGCTCGGCCGTCCGGTGGAGAGCCCCTCCACCATCGCGACCGCGATCCGCATCGGCAAGCCTGCGTCCTGGGAGAGCGCGGTCGAGGCGGCCGAGTCGTCCGAAGGCTCGATCACGTCGGTGACCGACCGCGACATCCTGAGCGCCTACCGGATGCTCGCCCGCGAAGGCGTGTTCGTGGAGATGGCCTCGGCGGCGTCGGTGGCGGGTTTGCTGCAGATCGCCGGGGCCGGGACGATCGTGGCCGGGACCACCGTCGTGTGCGTGCTCACCGGTCACGGGCTGAAGGACCCCGACTGGGCGATCGCCGGCGCGCCGCAGCCGAAGGTGCTGCCCGCCGACGCCGACGCGTGCGCGCAGGAGCTGGGCCTGTAGTGGTTCGGGTGCTCGCGCCGGCGACGGTGGCGAACCTCGGCCCCGGGTTCGACGCGCTCGGCCTGGCGCTGGACTGGTACGACGAGGTCACGGTCGAGCCGATCGAGCGTGGCCTGGAGATCACGGCGAGCGGGCCCGGCGCGGACGCGGTCTTGACCGACGAGACCAACGGGATCGCGCGGGGCGTGCGGGCGCTGCTCGGCGACGAGACCGGCCTTCGCGTCCACCGCCGCGCCGAGGTCGCGTTCGGCCGCGGCTTCGGATCGAGCGCGATCTCCTACGTCGCCGGCTTGGTCGCCGCGCGCGCGCTGTCGGGAGGCGACGACTCCGACGACCGGCTCCTGGCCGAGGCGACGCGGCTCGAAGGACATCCCGACAACGTCGCGCCCTGCCTGCTGGGCGGGATCACCGTCTGCGCGGGCGGACGAGTCGCGCGCCTGGACCCGCCCGCCGGGATCGGCGTGCTGACGTGCGTCGCGCCGGGCGGCCTGGTGACGGCCGAGGCGCGGGCGGTGCTCGCCGAGACCGTGTCCCGCGTCGCGGCCGTGGACAACGTGGGGCGGGCCGGCCTGCTCGTCGCGGCGCTGGCGAGCGGCCGCGCCGACCTGCTGTTCGAGGCGACGGCCGACCGACTCCACCAAGACGCGCGCTTCGAGCTGATGCCCGAAAGCGCGGCGCTCGTGCGGGGCCTGCGGGCGGGAGGCTTCGCGGCCTTCCTGTCCGGCGCCGGGCCGAGCGTGAGCGCGCTCGTCGACGACGCCCGCGCCGCGGCCGCTCGGACCCTCGCGAGTATCCTCGCCGAGGGCTGGACGGTTCGCGTCGTGCCGATCGCCGCGCGCGGCGCGCACGTCGCCTGAACTCGTCGTTCGTTGTGGGCCCATCGGGCCTGACCTAGACTGCACGCGAAGGACCGATCCCGCCGTTCGCCGATCACGGGAGTCGACCGACCCAGTGGCCACCGCCCGCTCGAACGCAGCCGCGTCCCGCGTCCCGCCCGGTTTCGAGGTCGACGCGGACACGACCGAGCTGTACAACCAGTCCGCGCGCTTCCGCCTCACGGACGACACGCTGTCGCTGCTCGCGACCAAAGAGGGCGACATGGTCCTCTACGCCGACCAGGAGGGCAACCTTCGTCACGGCGAGATCGGCATGGGCCTGTACTTCCGCGACACGCGCTTCCTGTCCCACTACGTCATGCGCATCGGCGGTGCGAACCCGATCCTTCTGTCGGCGAGCGCCGAGCGCGCGTTCATGTCCTATGTCGACCTGACCAACCCCGAGATCGGCGAAGGCCCCTCGCGCGTTCCCGCGCAGACGATCAATGTCCGCCGCACGCGCGTGGTCAAGGGCCGGTTGCACGAGCGTATCCGGTTCAAGAACTACAACCCGCAGCGCGTGCGCATTCCCGTGACGATCACGCTCGGCTCGGACTTCGCCGACATCTTCCACGTGCGCGGGTGGATCCACGAGCGCTCGGGCACGTTCTTCAAGCCGCGGCTGGACGGCAGGGAGCTGACGTTCGCGCACCTGGGCGAGGACGGTTCGTTCCGAGAGCTGCGCGTGGTGCTGCCGGCCGAGCCCGACCTCGTCGAGCCGCGCCCGGGGGCCGTCAAGCTCGGCTTCGAGCTTGACCTGGTCGGCAACCAGACCAAGGTGCTGAGCTTCGTGATGGAGCCGCTCATCGACGGCGAAGGCCCCGAGCCGGAGGACTTCGACTCCATCGTTCACTTCCTTCGGCGCTCCTACGACCAGTGGGACCGCGAGTGCACTTCGATCCGGACCGACAACGAGCTGTTCAACACGCTGCTGCAGCGCGGGCGCAGGGATCTGCGCGCGCTGCTGACCGAGACGCCCGAGGGTCGCTACATCGCCGCCGGCATCCCGTGGTACGTCGCGGCGTTCGGGCGCGACTCCCTGTTGACGGCCCACCAGATCCTGATGCTGAACCCGCAGCCGGCGCGCGACACGCTGGAGCTTCTCGCCCGGTTCCAGGGGACCAAGGACGACCCGTGGCGGGACGAGGAGCCGGGCAAGATCCTGCACGAGACGCGAACCGGCCCGCTCGCAAGCGCCGGTCTCGTGCCGCACTCGCCGTACTACGGTTCGGTCGACGCGACGCCGTTGTTCTTGATCCTGTACGGCACCTACTTCAAGTGGACGAACGACCGCGAGCTTGCCCAACGGCTCATCCCCAACGTCGAGGCCGCGCTGGCCTGGATGAACGACCACGGCGACGCCGACGCGGACGGCTTTCTTGAATACCGGCGCCGGTCCGAGCGCGGCCTGGACAACCAGGGGTGGAAGGACTCGTGGGACTCGGTGCGGCACGCCGACGGGCGGCTCGCCCAGCCTCCGATCGCCCTGGCCGAGGTCCAGGCCTACGCGTACATGGCGAAGCTCCGCGTCGCCGACGTCTACGAGGCGCTCGGCAACGCGCGGGGCGCGCTCGACCTGCGCGAGCAGGCCCACGTCCTGAAGCGGCGGTTCAACGAGACGTTCTGGATCGAGGAGGACGGGTACTACGCGATGGCGCTGGACGGGAACAAGGAGCCGGTGCGGACGGTGACGTCCAATCCCGCGCACGGGCTCTACTGCGGGATCGTGACGCCGGAACGAGCCGAGGTGGTCGCGCAACGGCTGCTGCGCCCGGACATGTTCTCGGGCTGGGGCGTCCGCACGATGAGCAAGGACGCAACCGCCTACAACCCGATGAGCTACCACAACGGAAGCGTGTGGCCGCACGACAACGCGTTCATCGCGGCGGGGTTGAAGCGCTACCGCCAGCACACCAAGACGAACCGCATCGCGACCGCGATCTTCGACGCGGCGCTCTTCGTCGACTACATGCGCCTGCCCGAGCTGTTCTGCGGCTTCACGCGGCGCACGCCGAACCGTCCCGTCGCCTACCCGGTCGCCTGCTCGCCCCAGGCGTGGGCGGCCGGCTCGCCGTTCCTGCTGCTGCAGGCCATGCTCGGCCTGTCGGCCGTAGCCCCCGACGAGATCCTGACCGTGAACCTGCCGGCGCTGCCCCGCTGGCTGGAGTGGGTCGAGCTGCGAAACCTGCGGGTCGGGGAATCCAGGATCTCCATGATCTTCCGGCGTGAAGGCGAAACCACCGGGTTCACGCTGCTGTCCAGGGACGGCCCGGTCCGTGTCATCATGGAGGAGTGACGAACAACGTGGCGACCATCGCGCACATCAGCGACACGCACGTCGGCTCCCCGCATTTCGTGCCGAACTTGCTGAACCGCGTGATCGGCGAGTTGAACGAGTTGAAGCCCGACCTCGTCATCCACACCGGCGACATCACCAACGAGGGGTTCCGCGGCGAGTTCAAGAGCGCCGCAGCCTACCTCGAGCAGATCGAGGCGCCGCTCGTCGCGGTCCCCGGCAACCACGACGCGCGCAACGTCGGCTACGTGCACTTCGAGGAGATGATCGGGCCGCGGCACTGGCGGCGCGAGCTCGACGGAGGCGTGGTGCTCGTCGGCGTCGACTCCAGCGAACCCGACCTCAACGAGGGTCAAGTCGGCCGGCACCGCTACCCGTGGCTCATCGAGCAGTTCGCCCCGCCGGCCGAGCTGCGCATCTACGTCCACCACCACCACTTGCTGCCGGTGCCGGGCACCGGACGCGAGCGCAGCACGGTCGCCGACAGCGGGGACTTGCTGGAGGTCCTGATCCGCAGCGGCGTGAACCTCGCGCTCACTGGTCACAAGCACGTGCCCTACGTCTGGCGCCTGGAGAACATCTACATCGTGAACGCCGGGACGTGCTCGAGCCTGCGGCTCCGCGGCCACACGCGGCCCGCGTACAACGTCATCACCTACGACGACGGTGAGGTGAAGATCACGCAGAAGCACCCGTTCGGCCCGGGCCACACGCTGGCGCACTTCAACGTGCGCACGGGGGAGCAGCACTACCGAGAGCTGGAGCCGCTCGCGGAGCAACAGTGACGGGCGCCGGCGAGCCGGCGCGCGTCCTGGCGCTGGTCGACGGAGAGCACTACCCGCCGGTCCTGATCGATGCCATCGAGCACCTGCGCGCGCGCGGAGACGATGTCGTTGCGGCCGTGATGCTCGGCGGCGGGGAGAAGCTGCGCGCTCCGATGGCGCTGGGCGACCTGCCGGTGCACACCGGGGCGACGCAGCTCGACGCACTGCGCGAAGGGCTGCGTGCGACCGGTCCCGATCTGGTGGTCGACGTGTCGGACGCGCCGGTGGTGGGCGTGCGCGAACGCTTCGCGCTGGCGTGCGTGTCGCTGGCGAGCGGCGCCGCCTACGCCGGGGGCGGATTCCGGTTCGACGCGCTGCCGGCCGGGCGCACCGGCGTGCCGACGATCGCGGTGATCGGGACCGGGAAGCGCACCGGGAAGACGGCCGTCTCCGCGGCCCTCGCGCGTCACGCCGCGTCGCGGGGCATGCGTCCGATCATCGTCGCGATGGGGCGCGGCGGGCCCGCGGAGCCCGTCGTGATGCACGGCGAGATCGCGCGACCGACGGTCGCGGACCTCGTCGCGCTCGCGGACGCGGGCCAGCACGCGGCGAGCGACGTCTACGAGGACGCGCTCGTCGCCGGCGTGACGACGGTCGGAGCGCGGCGCGCCGGCGCGGGCCTCGCGGGCATTCCGGTCCACGACACCGTGGCGCGCGCGATCGAGGCCGCGCGAGCGGAGCGCCCGGACCTGCTGATCCTGGAGGGAAGCGGGACGGCGATCCCGCCGTTCGCGGCCGGCGCGACGCTGCTGGTCGCCGGGGGGGCTACTCCCGCGCGCGAGATCGAAGAGGCGCTCGGGCCGCTCAGGCTGTTGATTTCGGACCTGGTCGTGGTTACGATGGCCGAGGAACCCATCCTTTCGGCGGAGACACTCTCCGCGCTCAATTCCACGATTGGCGAGTTCGGGGTGACGTCACCCGTCGTCAGTACGGTGTTCCGCCCGATACCTCTCGGCGACGTCGCGGGGAAGCGGGTGTTGCTGGCCACGACGGCCCCGAAGGGCGCAGGTCAGGTACTGCGCAGACACCTGGAAACGGTGCACGGCCCAACGGTCGTCGGGATCACCCACCATCTTTCCGACCGGACCGAGCTAACCCGAGACCTTGCCCGAGCAGAAGGGACCTACGAAGTGCTCGTGACAGAACTGAAGGCGGCGGCGATCGACGTCGCCGCGCGCGCCGCGCTCGACGCCGGGGCCGACGTCGTCTTCTTCGACAATGAACCGGTCTCGACCGGCGCGGACCTGGGCGCTGCATTCGACGGGCTCATCAGCCGCGCATTGAACGGCGCATTAGAGCAGGAGCCGCGATGACCGACGAGCGTCCGCCCACCATCATCGTTCGCGACGGCGAGCACGGCCTTCCCTTCTCCAAAGGGCTCACCGCCAACACGATCATCGCCTCCGGCCTTTCGCCGGCGCGGGCGTATCACGTGGCCCAGGACGCCGAGGAGCGTCTGCGCGCCGAGGGCCGCACGACGATCGAGGCGGCCGAGCTGCGCGGGATCGTCGCCGACGTGCTGCGCGCGGTCGCCGGCGAGCGCTACGCGGACGCCTACGAGAAGTGGCAGGCGATCGGAACGCTCGACGTGCCGCTCGTCGTGCTGATCGGCGGCGGGACGGGCGTCGGCAAGTCGACCATCGCGACCAACCTGGCCGCGCGGCTGAGCATCTTGCGCGTCAGCTCGACGGACGCGATCCGCGAAGTGATGCGCGGCACGATCGCGCGCGCGTTCATGCCGACGCTGTACACCTCCTCGTTCAACGCCGACCAGGTCGTCGCCTCGCGCGTGGGCCGCGACGAGGACGCGGTCATCGTCGGCTTCCGCGAGCAGGTGCAGGCGGTGGCGGTCGGCGTCAACGCGCTCGTCCACCGGGCGGTGACCGAGAGCACGGACGTGATCATCGAGGGCGCGCACATCGTGCCCGGCTTCCTCGACACGGCTCACTTCGGCGACAACGCGGTGATCGTGCCGATCATCATCGAGGTCGAGGACGAGGAGCTGCACCGCAGTCACTTCTTCGCGCGGACGCACGACACACGGCAGCGCCCGGTCGAGCGCTACCTGGCGCATTTCGACAACATCCGGGGGGTGCAGCGGTACATCAAGTCACACGCCTTGCGGCACGGCGTCCCGATCATCCCCAACTTCGACCTGGACATCTGCCTGCGCGAGGTCATGGACCTCATCGTCAATCGCGCCACGGACGCGGCGAGCCGCCGCGCACCGCTGCGTGCGATCTCAGGAGGGAACGCATGAAGCTGTGGCTCGACACGGCGAACATCGAGGAAATCCGCGAGATCAACGCCTGGGGCGTGCTCGCCGGCGTGACGACGAACCCGACGCTGGCCGGACGGGAGGGTCTGCCTTTCGAGCAGATGCTGAAGGAGATCACGGCCGAGGTTGAGGGTCCGGTCTGCGGCGAGGTCATCGCGACCGAGACCGCCGCCATGGTGGAGGAGGGTCTGCGGCTCGCGGAGATCGCGCCCAACCTGGTCGTGAAGATCCCGATGACGCCCGCGGGCCTGGCCGCCGTGACCACGCTCGGCGCGCGCGGAATCAAGACCAACATGACGCTGTGCTTCTCCGCGACGCAGGCGATCCTCGCCGCTCGCGCGGGCGCGACGTACGTCAGCCCGTTCCTCGGACGGGTGGACGACACCGGCAACGACGGGATCGCGCTCCTGGCCGAGATCGTCGAGGTGTACCGGACCCAGGGCGAGCAGACGCTCGTGCTCGCGGCGAGCCTTCGCTCGCCTCAGCACGTCGTGGACTCGGCCAAGGCGGGCGCGGACGTCGCGACCATGCCGCACAAGGTCTTCAAGGCGTTGGTGAACCATCCGCTGACCGACATCGGTCTGCGGCGGTTCTTGGACGATTGGGAGGCGTACCAGCGCGAGCTGGGCAGCGCCGGCGGGGAAAGGTGACAGACGTGGCTACCAAAGAGGAACTCAATTCGAAGCGCCTTCCGGAATTGCACGGGATCGCGCAATCGATAGGACTGACGGGCGCGAAGGGTCTGCGCAAGGCCGACTTGATCGACGCGATCGTGTCGAAGGGAGGCGGATCGCCGGCGCCATCCGCACATGCGGCGCCCGCTGCTCCGGCTGCCCCCAAGCCGGCGCCTGCGGCGCCGGCCAACGGCGAGGGCACCGTCGACCGGGCGACGCCGGCGGCCACGGTGAGCGCGCCGCCGCCCCCGGCTCCCCGCGCGCCCGAGCAGCCGCGCTTCGACCGAGGCCAGCACGGCGACCCGCGGGGCCAGCGGCAGGGCAACCGGAACCGCCGTCGCAACCGGAGTCGGGACCGGCGCGGACGGCCGGGCAGTCCGGGCAGTCCGGGCGGCGGCCCGCCGCGCGAGCGGCACGGCATGCCGGCCGACCGCGAGCTGTCGGCCGAGGAGGCCGCGCTCGAAGGCGAGCTTGCCACCGGCATCCTGGACGTGCTGCCGGAGGGCTACGGGTTCCTGCGGACCTCGGGTTACCTGCCCGGCCCGGCCGACATCTACGTCTCGCAGTCACAGATCCGCCGCTTCGGCGTGCGCAAGGGCGACGAGGTGTCCGGGTACGTCCGCGCGCCGCGCTCGGACGAGAAGTACTACGCGCTGCTGCGCATCGAGACGGTCGCGGGCATGACGCCCGACGAGGCGCGGCTCCGTCCGGACTTCAAGAGCCTGACCCCGCTGTTCCCGGACGAGCGCTTCCGGCTCGAATGGGGTCCGCAGGCGATCACCGAGCGGGTGATCGACCTCGTCGCGCCGCTCGGCAAAGGGCAGCGCGGCATGGTCGTGTCGCCGCCGAAGGCCGGCAAGACGACCATCCTGAAGCAGATCGCCAACGGGATCCTCGCCAACACCAAGGGCGTGCACCTGATCGTGCTGCTCGTCGACGAGCGGCCGGAGGAGGTGACGGACTGGCAGCGGACGGTGAAGGCGGCCGAGGTCGTCTACTCGACGTTCGACCGGCCGGCCGACGACCACACCCAGGTGGCGGAGCTGGTCCTGCACAGAGCCCAGCGGCTCGTCGAGGCCCAGCAGGACGTCGTGATCCTGCTCGACTCGATCACGCGGCTGGCTCGCGCCTACAACCTCGCGGCCCCGGCGTCGGGCCGGATCCTGTCCGGCGGCGTCGACTCGACCGCGCTCTACCCGCCCAAGCGGTTCTTCGGCGCGGCGCGCAACATCGAGGAGGGGGGCAGCCTGACGATCATCGCCTCGGCCCTGGTCGAGACGGGCTCGAAGATGGACGAGGTGATCTTCGAGGAGTTCAAGGGCACCGGGAACTCCGAGATCCGCCTCGACCGGCAGCTCTCCGAAAAGCGGATCTTCCCGGCGATCAACATCGAGGCCTCGGGCACCCGCAAGGAAGAGTTGCTCTACGAGAAGGAAGAATTGATGATGGTCTGGCGTTGGCGTCGGTTGCTCCACGCCCTGGCGCCCGGTCAGGCCATGGAGCTGTTGCGTGACAAGATGGGGCAGACGGGCTCCAACGCCGACCTGCTCAAAGAGATCGCCAAGATGAAGAACGTGGACTAACGGAGGAACCGTGAAGCCGGACATCCATCCCGACTACGTGACCTGCACGGTGAAGTGCTCGTGCGGCACGACGTTCGAGACGCGCTCGACGGTGCCGGAGCTGCACGTCGAGCTGTGCTCGCAATGCCACCCCTTCTACACCGGGAAGCAGAAGCTGGTCGACACCGGCGGCCGCGTCGAGCGCTTCCAGCGCCGGTACGGCAAGCAGACCGCGAGCTGACCCCTCCGGTGGGCGAGCGAGCGGCGCCTCACTACTACGGCGGTCAAGCCCTCATCGAGGGCGTCATGATGCGCGGGCAGCACGGCTGGGCGGTCGCCTGCCGCCGGCCGACGAGCGAGATCTACGTCGAGAGCCATCCGGTCAAGCCGCTTACCGCGCGCAGGCCCGTGTGGCGCAAGCCGATGCTGCGCGGGCTCGCGACCCTCGGCGAGACCCTGGCGATCGGGATGCGCGCGATGATGATCGCCGCCAACCAGAGCCAGGAAGAGGACCAGCAGCTCAGCAGGCGGCAGATGGCGATCTCGATCGCGCTCGCGGTCGCGGCGGTCATCGGCCTGTTCATCGTGCTGCCCAACGTGATCGCCGTCCTGGGCGAGGACGCCGGGCGCAACAGCGCCGCGAGCCACGTGAAGGAAGCCCTCATCCGGCTCGGGCTCTTCGTCGGGTACCTGCTGCTGATCGGGCGGATGAAGGAGATCCGGCGCGTCTTCCAGTACCACGGGGCCGAGCACATGACGATCGCGGCCTACGAAGCGAACGAGCCCGTGCTGGAGCCCGCCGCGGTCGAGAAGTACTCGACGATCCACGTCCGGTGCGGCACCAACTTCCTCATCCTGGTGATGCTGCTCACGATCGTGACCACGTCCTTCTTCGGGCGGCCGGCGCTGTGGCTGCAGATCGTCGAGCGCGTCGGCGTCGTCGCGCTGGTGACGATGGTGTCCTACGAACTGCTGCGCCTTGGCGCGGCTCACCTGGAGAACCCCGTCGTGCGCGCGATCATGGCCCCCGGCTTGTGGCTGCAGAAGATCACCACCCGCCGCCCCGAGCCCGACATGATCGAGGTTGCGATCCGCTCGTTCCAGGCCGTCCTGCCGGAGGCGGAGCGCGCGAAAGTGGCGCCGCTGCCCTCGCGGGTCGTCGTCGGGAACTCCTTGGAGGCCGAGGATCCCGGCGCGGCGGATCGCTCGGCGCACGCGATGGGCATCGACGGCGAGGAACCTCCGCAGCGACCCGACTGAACGCAGGTTCGCGTTCGCTAGACTCGCGGGCCGATGCTCGACGAACGACTCGCGGAACGCCTCGGCCAAGCCAGTGAACGCTTCGCCGAAGTCGAGCGTCTCCTGAGCGACCCGGCCGTCACGGCCGACCCGGCGAAGCTGCGCGAGCTGGGCAAGGAGCACGCCGATCTGCGCCCGCTGGTGGACGGGCTGAAAACCTATCGCGCCGGCGAGGCCGATCTCGTCACCGCGCGCGAGATGCTGAGCGGGGCGGCCGACGACGACGCCGCGATGCTGCGGGAGGAAATCGCCGCGATCGCCGATCGCCTGGCCGAGCTGGAGTCGACGCTGCGCGACATGCTCGCGCCGAAGGACCCGCGCGACGACAAGGACGTCATCGTCGAGGTCCGTTCCGCGGCCGGGGGCGACGAGGCCGCCCTGTTCGCAGGCGACCTGTTCCAGATGTACTCGCGCTACGCGGAGGCCAGGCGCTGGAAGGTGGAGGTGCTGACGGCGAGTCCTTCGGACGTGGGCGGCTTCAAGGAGGTCACATTCGCCGTCAAGGGCAAGGGCGCGTACTCGCGCCTGAAGTACGAGTCCGGCGTGCACCGGGTCCAGCGAATCCCCGCGACGGAGTCGCAGGGCCGCATCCACACCTCGACCGCGACCGTCGCCGTCCTTCCGGAGGCCGAAGAGGTCGACGTCGCGATCGACCGCGACGACCTGGAGATCGTGGTCTACCGGTCGAGCGGGCCCGGCGGGCAGTCGGTCAACACGACCGACTCGGCGGTGCGCATCACGCACAAGCCGACCGGCGAGGTCGTCGCGTGCCAGGACGAGCGCTCGCAGCTCCAGAACAAGGAGCGCGCGCTGCGGATCCTGCGCGCGCGGCTGCTGCAGCGCGCCGAGGCGGAGCAGCGCGCGCGGATCGCCGCGGAACGCAAGGGACAGGTCGGGGCCGGGGAGCGCGCGGAGAAGATCCGCACCTACAACTTCCCGCAGAACCGCGTGACGGACCACCGCATCAAGCTCACGCTCCACCGGCTCCCGCACGTGCTCGACGGCGGCCTCGACGAACTGGTCGACGCGCTCGCGCTGAAGGACCGAGCGGACTTGCTCGGCGGTTCGAACGGCGCCGCCGATCGTGCCGACTCGTGACGCTGCGCGAGCTGCTCGACGACGCGACGGCCCGCCTCGAAGCCGCCGGGATCGAGTCCGCGCGCACCGACGCCGAGTGGATGGCCGCGTGCGTCCTGGGCGAGCGCCGCTCGACCATGCTCGCCGACCCCGACCGCGAGATCGAGCCGTCGCCGGCCGGGTCCTTCGGCGCGATGCTCGCCCGCCGCGCGCGCCGGGAGCCGCTCGCCTACATCGTCGGCACGGTGAGCTTCCGCGGACTGGAGCTGGAGGTCGGACCGGGCACGCTCGTCCCCCGGCCGGAGACCGAGGTGACGGCGGCTCGCGCGATCGAGCGGACGCGCGCGCGCGGACCGCGCCCGACCGTCGTCGACGTCGGCACGGGCTGCGGCGCGATCGCGCTGTCGATCGGCGCCGAGGTCCCCGAGGCGCGCATCTTCGCCACCGAGTCCTCGGGCGCCGCGCGCGGCTGGGCGTTGCGCAACCTGGCGCGCACGGGCCTGCGCTGCACGCTGCTGCCGGGCGACCTGCTGAGCCCGCTGCACCCCGCGCTCGGCAACGGCGTGGACATCGTGGTGTCCAACCCGCCGTACGTGTCCGACGGCGAGTGGAAGACGCTCATGCCCGAGGTGTGCCGCTACGAGCCGAAGGAGGCCGTCGTCGGCGGGCCGACGGGAATGGAGGTCATCGACGCGCTGGTCAACCAGTCGCGCATGTGGCTCGCGCCGGGCGGATGGCTCGTGCTGGAGGTCGCGCCCTCGCAGACGCGCGACGTGACGACCTTGCTGCTGTCGAAGGACTACGACGCGGTGACCGTGACGCGCGACCTCGCCGGGCGAGAGCGCGTGGTCGAAGCCCGCTGGGGTTTGCGGTGAGCGAGACCTTCGTCCTCGCCGGCGACCGGGAGGCCGGGATCGCCGCCGCGGTCCGCGCGCTGCGCGCCGGCGACCTCGCCGTGCTCCCGACCGACACGGTCTACGGGCTGGCCGCCGACGCGTTCGTGCCCGGCGCGACCGCGAAGGTCTTCGCCCTGAAGCAGCGACCGCGATCGTTGCCGCTGCCGGTGCTGGTCGAGCGGCCCAAGCAGGCGTGGGCGATGACCGCCAGCGTCCCGGCGGGCGCGGAAGCGCTCGCGTCGGAATTCTGGCCGGGCCCCTTGACGCTCGTGCTCCCGGTCGCGGCGGACCTCGAGCAGGACCTCGGCGAGAGCCGCGGCACCGTCGCGGTGCGGATGCCCGCGAACGAGCACGCGCTGGAGGTGATCAGGCGAGCGGGGCCGCTCGCGGTCACGAGCGCGAACATCACCGGCCAGCCGACGCCCGCCACGGTGCCCCTCATTCGGGTTCGGCTCGGCGAAGCGGTCGCCGTCTACCTCGACGCCGGCCCGGCGGAGGGCGAGCGGGGCTCGACCATCGTCGACCTCTCCGGCGCCGTGCCGGCCCTGCTTCGCGAGGGTCCGGTCGGGCGCGACGAGGTCGAGCGCGCGCTCGGAGGGCCGGTGAGAACAAAGCCGCGACACGCGTAGGCGCGCCGCCACGCCGAAGCCGAAGTGTTCCATCGTCCCGTGACGGGGCATACCATTGCCCGAAGGGGCATGAGCCGGCTCACTCGAGGTGCCATGCGACACACGCAGGAAGACGGAGGGCGTTCGACCCCGGCGAGGGTCGCCTCCGCGGGCGCGTACGCGGGCAGGGTCCTGCTGGTCGCCGCGGTCTACTACGCGTCCGGGCAACTGGGGCTCCGGCTGGCGCTGGTCGAGGAGATCGTCACGCCGCTGTGGCCGTCCACCGGCATCGCCCTGGTTGCGTTCTTCCTGTTCGGTCCCCGGATCTGGCCCGGCGTCGCGGTCCCGGCGTTCGCGATCAACCTGCCGCTGGTTTCCTCGCCGTGGATCGCGCTCGGCATCGCAGCCGGCAACACGCTCGCTCCGATGCTGGCGTGGTGGGTGCTGAAGGCGACCGGCTTCCGGCGGCAGCTCGACCGTACGCGCGACGCGCTCGCCCTCATCGGCCTGGGCGCGCTGGGCGCGATGGTCTTCAGCGCCACCGGCGGCACCCTTCTGCTGATCGCGAGCGACGTGATCGAGCCCGACCGGTTCCTGGGCATCTGGTCGGTGTGGTGGACCGGCGACGCGATGGGGATCCTGGCCGTCGCGCCCTTCTTGTTCGTCGTGTGGTCGTGGAGGCCGTCCGGGAGCGTGCGATGGACGCGGGCGGCCGAAGCGGTGGCGCTGGCGCTCGTCATCGGGGGCGTGTCGCTCTTGCTGCTCCGGACCGAGCAGCCCGCGTGGGTGCTGATCTTCCCTGCGCTCGGCTGGGCGTCGTGGCGCTTCCAGCAGCGTGCCGCGGGCCCGGCGGCGTTCGTCGCCATCTCCGTGGCGAGCTACGCGGCTGCGCGCGACGCGGGCTCCTTCGGCGGGGGCACGCTGCTGACGACCATGGCGGGCTTGCAAGCGTTCAACGCCGCGGTCGCGTTCACGTCGTTCTTCTTCGCGGCGATCGTGGCCGAGCGCGAGCGGGTGCGGCGCGAGCTGGAGCACGCGACCGTCGTCCTGGAGGACGCCGTCGGGCTCCGCACGGCGGAGCTGGCGGCCGCGAACGAGCTGCTGGAGGCCGAGATCGCCGAGCGCGCCGAGGCGAACCGCGCGTTGCGAGAGAGCGAGGCCGACCTGCGCACCGTCTTCGACTCGGCCTCGATCGGCATGGTGCAGTGCGACCTTCAGGGCCGCATCCGAATGGCCAACGCGGCGTTCCGGCGGCTCACCGGGCTCGCCGAGGACGACCTTCGATCCCGCTCGCTGTCGTCTCTGACGACGAGCGCGGACCGCGAGCGCTTCGACGACCTGTTCGGGCGGATGCGCCGCGGCGAGATCGCCGGGTTCGAGGTCGAGCAACGCCTCGACCGCGCCGAGGGCGGCGACGTGTGGGTGAACGCGACGGTCGCGCTCGTCCGCGGCACCGGCGACGAGCCGCGCTTCGTCCAGGCCGCGCTCGGCGACCTGTCGGAGCGCAAACGTGCGGAATCGTTGCAGCGCGCCGAGCAGGAGCGGGCGCGGCTCGGCATGTACTTCGCCGAGATGCCGGCGATGATCTGCATCACGCACGGTCCGGAGCACTCGGTCGAGTTCGCCAACGAGGCGTTCCTGAAGGTTGCGCGCGCGAGCCGGGACGTGGTGGGGACGCCGGCGCGCGAGGCGTTCCCCGTGCTCGATCGCCAGGGGTTCTTCGACCAGATGGACGCGGTGCTCGAAAGCGGCGAGCCCCGCACGGCGGCCGAAGCCGCGGTCGAGCGCGTCTCCGGGCGGGGCGGCGGCGTCGAGCGCGCGTACTACAACGTCGCCTACCAGCCGCTCGTCGGCCCGGACGGCCGCGTCGAGGGCATCCTGACCCACGGCGTCGACGTGACGACGGCCGTGCTCGCGCGCGCGCAGATCGGCCAGTCCTTCGCGCTGCTCGACACGCTGCTGGCGACGGCGCCGGCGGGCTTCGCGCTGTTTGACGAGGACCTCCGCGTGATCCGCGTCAACGATCGTCTGGCGCGGGTGCTCGGGGTTTCGGTCGACGCCTGCATGGGGCAGTCGCCCGCCGAGGCGTTCCCGTCGATCGCGCCCGACATCGAGCCGCGATTGCGGTTCGTGATCGAGCAGCGCCAGCCGGTCGCCGACGTCGAGATCGCCATCCCGTCGCGCCGGAACGGCGAAGCCAGGTACTGGTCTGCGAGCTTCTACCCCGTGCGGACGCCCGACGGAGCGCTGCTGGGCGTGGGGACCGTGATGGTCGACATCTCCGAGCGGAAGCGCTCCGAGATCCTTCTGATGAGCCAGAAGGAAGCGCTGGAGGCGATCGCGCGCGAAGGCGGCCTCGCGACCGTGCTGGAGTCGCTCGCGAAGCTCGTCGAGAGCCGCTGCCGGGAGGACGTGCGCGTCGCCGTCATGGTGCTGGACGAGCAGCGCCGGCGGCTGCGCCTGGGCGCGGCTCCGAGCGTGCCCGAGGCGTTCGGAGCCGCGATCGACGGCCTGCCCGTGGACGAGACCTCGGGGTCGTGCGCGGCCGCGGCGGCTACGCGAAAGCGAGTCGTCGTGGCCGACATCGCCACGCATCCGAGCTGGTCGTCCTCGCGCGACATCGCGCTGGCGCACGGACTGCACGCCGCGTGGTCCTCGCCGATCGTCGCGTCGGACGGCGCGGTGCTCGGCACGTGCTGCATGTACGCGACGCAAGCGCGCGCGCCCGTCCCGCCGGAGCTTGCGCTGCTGGACATCCTGACGTCCAGCGCCGCGATCGCGATCGAACGCGACCACGTCGAAAAGGCGCGCGAGCACATGCGCGAGCGCGAGCGGCGCGCCGACCAGGAGCTGTACGAGCGCGAGCACCGGATCGCCGAGACCCTTCAGCGCAGCATGCTCCCCGAGGTGCTGCCCGACGTGCCCGACATCGAGGTGGCCGCCCGCTACATCCCCGCGAGCGGTCACGCGGAGGTCGGCGGCGACTGGTACGACGTCTTCTCGATGCGTGACGGCAGGCTCGGGATCGTGATCGGCGACGTCGCGGGACACGGCGTCGCCGCCGCCGCGGCCATGGGCCAGGTCCGTGTTGCGTTGCGCGCCTACGCGATGGAGAGCCTCTCACCGTCCGAGTCGCTGCGCCGGCTGAACGGCTTGCTGCTGGAGTTCCAGCCCGGGTCCATGGCCACGCTGGCGTACGCGCACCTGGACCCGGACACCTGGACGGTGGAGGTCGCGCGCGCCGGCCATCCCGCTCCCCTGGTCGCGTCCGCGCGCGGCGTCGACGTCGTGCGCGGCGCCCCCGCGCCACCGATCGGCGTGGCGCCGTCGGTCGAGTACGCCGAATCGTCGTTCTCGCTGGACCCGGACGCGACGCTGCTCTTCTACACCGACGGCCTGATCGAGCGCAGAAGGGAGTCGCTCGACGAGGGCATCGAGCGTCTGCGCACGGTCCTGGAATCCGGGCCGGAAGACCTCGAGGCGATGTGCGACCACGTCGTCGAGACCATGCTGGGAGAAAGCGAGTCGTCGGACGACGTGGCGTTGCTGGCGGTCCGCGCGGTTAGGCAGAGCGGCAGGCCCTTGCGTCTCGAGCTGCCCGCCCAGCCGGCCCGGCTCCCGGCCATTCGCCGCGTCATGGGACGGTGGCTGAGGCAGAACGGGTTCGCCGACGACGAGGCGGCGGACGTGACGCTGGCGTGCGCGGAGGCATGCGCAAACGCTATACAGCATGCCTACGACGGGCGGGAGGGGACGCTGGCGCTGGATGCGTCGGTCCAGGACGGGGCAGTGAGCATCCGCGTGCGGGATCACGGGTCGTGGAAGCCCGAGGGGGAGCCGCACGAGGAGAGCGGACGCGGGATGCGCCTGATGCGCGCCGTGATGGACTCGGTGGACGTGGTTGCGACGAACGAAGGGACGGAGGTCCGGATGCGGCGACGGGTCGGAGCGCTGATCGGCCATGACTGATCCCATGGCGTACGTGGAGACCGAGGGCCGGGGCGACCTGGCCATCGCGCACGTCGTCGGCGAGGTGGACCTTTCCAACGTGGAGGAGATCGCCAAGGCGCTGGACTCCGAGACCGCCGACCGCGCGCGGCGTCACGTCGTGGACCTGACCCGCACGACCTATTTCGACAGCGCGGGCGTGCGCATGCTGTTCGCGCTGGCCACCCGGCTCCGCAGCCGCAAGCAAGAGCTGATAGTCGTGGCGCCCCCGTCCGGCGTCGTCCGGCGAATCATCGACCTGACCGACGTGACGCAGGTGTGCCCGGTATACGAGAGCCTCGATCAGATCCCGGCCGGGTAGCTGCCGGGAGCCGCGTCCGGCACCGTTTCAAGACCCGCCGGCGAGGGCATCTCACCAAGTGTGGTCCAGTCAGGCTCCCTCATCGCCCGGTTCGACGAGCCGGAGCACGTACGCAAAGCGTTGCAGTCCCTCAGTCGCGCCGGCGTCGACGGCGTGCAGGCATCGTTGATCGGTCCGAGCGCCGCGCGCGCGGAGATCGCAATCGAGCGCGAGACCGCGACGGCCGATCGGCGCGAGATGAAGTGGCTGCTGCCTCGAGTCGTCGCCGGCGCGGTCGCGGGCATGGGCCTCGCGGCCCTGCTGGGAGCCTTGCTGGCGGGGATCCTTTCGATCGACGCCGGGCTCGCGCTGATCATCGGGCTCGTGGCCGCGGGAGCGCTCGTCGGGGCATACGCGGGAGGAGTGCTGGCCCTGCCGCTGAACGACGACTTCGAGCTGACGTTCGCGGATTGGGACGGCGAAGCGATCTACCTGGAAGTGACCGTTCCCTCGCACGTGCGCGATCGGGTCGGCGCGCTGCTCGACGAGCTGGGCGCGGAGCGCTTGACGCGCCGGTAGCCGGCCCGCGGCCGGCGCCGGCGGTCCTTCCGGACCTGCGTCAGCGGTACTTCGCCCGGCCCTTCCTGCGACGCCCGCCCAGCCGCCCGATCTTTCGGTAGAAGCTGATGCCGTAGCGCTTTCGCGTCGCGAGCCCGCCCTTGCGTCCCGCCTCGGCTTTGGCGCGGTGGACGCCGTCGTCCTGCGGACGAGTCTCCGGCGTTCCCGCCGCCATCCAAAGCCATGCCATCGGTGCCCGGCGTACCCGCCCGCGCCGCACGCGAAACCACTCCGCGTCAGGGGCGGGTCGCGCGCCGGAGGTCCTCCAGCGTCCGGCGGAGGAGCCGGCTGACGTGCATCTGCGAGATGCCCAGCTTGTCGGCGATCCGGCGCTGGGGAAGTTCCTCGACGAATCGCAGGTAGAGCAGCGCCTGCTCGCGACGGGGCAGGCGGCGCAGCAGCGGGGCCACGTGCACCCAGCCCTCGATCACGTCGAACCGCACGTCCTCGATCGCGACCTGCCTCCCGAGCGCGTCGTCGTGGCCCCCGTTCTCGTCGATGCTGTCGGTGCGGTAGGTCCCGCCGGCTTCCAGCGCCTCCAGGACGGCGTCGACGTCCATGCCGGCGTGCTCGGCCAGCTCGGCGACCGTCGGCGAGCGCCCGAGCCGCTGCGGAAGCGTTTCCATCAGCCCCCGAAGCCGGAGCGCGCGCTCCTGGAGCCGGCGGGGGACGCGCACGGACCAGCCCGAGTCCCTGAAGTGCCGCTTGATCTCGCCCAGGATCGTCGGGATGGCGTAGGAGGAGAAGCGGGTCCCGGCTTCGGGATCGAACCGGCTTGCCGCCTTCACCAGCGCCAGGTTCGCCACCTGGAGCAAGTCCTCGAACGGCTCTCCGCGGTGCGCGAACCGCGACGCGAGGTGCTTCACGAGCGGCTCGTAGAGCCGCACGACCGTGTCGACGGCGTCGGGGGCGCCGTTGCCGAGCAGCTCCGCCGCGACGTCGTCGCGCTCGGCCGGACTCGTCTCCGGTCCGTTCGTGAACGAGTCCTCGCGCGTCCCGGCCGCGACGATCACCGCGCGCTCCCCAGTCGCAGATGGATCGCCGGCCCTGCCGTCGTCCACTCAAGGCGAGCACGGTCGGTGAGCGCGCGCAGCAAGGGCCAGGTCAGTGCCGGACCCGGCTCGACGCTGCGAACGCCGTTGGCCCCGTCGTCGACTCGCGCCACGATCCGCACCGTCGCCGGCGCGGAGTCCACCGCGGCGTGTAGGATGCGCGCTCCCGGCGCGATCGCCAGCAGGTAGCCGCAGGCCTCCGTCGTCGCCAGGCGCAGGTCGTCCACCTTGTCGATCGACAGGTCGGCCAGGGCGCCGAGCCCCGCGATCATCGAGCGGACGACCGGGATGTACTCGGTCCTGGCGGGCACGGCCAGCTTCACGGTGTTCATGGCCTCGATGGTTCGATACCACCGGCCCCGCCGGCCAAACACGTTTGCCAGCCGCGGATGTGGGGTAGGGAGGGGAAAATGGATTCCTTCCAGCAGGGTGGCCACCTGGATCTGATGGTCGATCACCGGACCCTCGGGGGCTGGCGGATCGTGGGGGTGGCGGGCGAGCTGGACCTGCTGACGGCGCCCTCGCTGCGGACCCGATTGATCGAGGCCATCGACCAGGGCGACGTCCGGCTCGTGCTCGACCTGTCCCATGTGAGCTTCCTTGATTCGTCGGGGCTCGGGGCCCTGATCGCGGGCTACAAGCGGGTTCGCGAGCGCGGCGGGAGGCTGGTGCTCGTCGCAACCTCGCGCGCCGTCCTGAACGTGCTGAGCCTCACGGGCCTCGACGGCGTCTTCCAAGTGTTCCCGACCGTCGACGAGGCGCTCGCAACCGCTCGCTCGTAGCGGACCGATCCTCGGCGAGGCCTTGCCCGAAGCAAGCACGGTTGGCTACCTAGGGCCATGCCCAAACGCCTCATCGCAGCACAACTCGTGCTGCTGGTATCCGCGCAGTTCGCTCTGCCCGCCTCGATCTTGGCCGCGAGAGCGCTCCGGGCGCCCGCCTCCTACCAGGTCCAGGTTCGCCGCCGCGTCGCGCCCGGACTGACGCACATCCGGATGGTCCGGAGCCGGGGACCGCGACAGGTGGTCCACGTCGCCAAGGTTGCGCCCGGCTCGAACCTCACGGTGCAGCCGGTCCCGTCGCGAGGAAACCTCGGCAAGAGCGGACCGTCGCTCGAACGGACCAGCACGCTCTGCCGCCGTGTCCACTGTCTGGCTGCGATCAACGGCGACTTCTTCCGGCACGGGCAGCCGGTCGGCGGGCTCATCCTCGACGGCAAGGTCGTGAAGGCGCCCCGCAACGACTGGGTACAGGCGGCTTTCGACGGCGACCGCGGCCTCGTCGCGCGGCGCCTGCGAATTCGAGCCTCGCTCGTCACGACCGACCTCAAGCGGATGCGCATCACGCGCGTGGATCGAGAGAACCGCAGGCAACTCAGCCTGTTCACGCGTGCGTCGGGCCGGCGCACGCCGAAGGGTCGTGGCGTGGCCGCGGTGTTGCGGGTCGTCAAGCCGAGGGGATCCCTTCGCGTTGGCCAGACCTCGATCGTTCGCCTGAAGCACGTCTTCCGAGGCGGGAAGCGGGTCCGCATCCCGGCCCGAGGAGCCGTCCTGGCCGGCCGGGGGTCCGGCGCGGCCCGGATCGAGCGGCTCGCGTCCGCGATGCGATCCGGCGCGATCAGCCGTCAGGTCTTGCTCCGTCTGGAGTCGAACCCGAAGGCGTGGGACGCCGTGGGCGGGCGGCCCGTGATCGTTCGCAACGGTCGCTCGGTCGTCGGGCGGCGCGGAGGCGCCTTCGCCCGGGGGCGGCACCCCCGGACGCTGCTCGGCCGGACGCGCGACGGTTCGATCCTGATGGCGACCGTGGACGGACGGCAGCCGGGCCGCAGCGGCATGAGCCTCGCGGAGGCGGCCAGGCTCATGGTGAGGCTCGGCGCGGACGAGGCCATCAACCTGGACGGGGGCGGGTCGACCACGTTCGTGTTGCGCGGCAGGGTTCGCAACAAGCCGAGCGACGGGCGGGAACGACCCGTCGCGGTCGCCCTCGCCTTGGTCCGCAAGGACCACGGGGTCGCCGCGCCGCGCGTGCCGCAACTCTCCCGGTTGCACTTGGCGCGCGTGCGTCCCACGCCCGCTCCTCGCCCCGGGCGTCTCGTCCAGACGCTCGAACCCGGCGTCGCACCCGCCGGCAGCGTCGGCAACACGGCGCGGGCCCCCGCCGGCAGCACGCCCGTGACGGCGGTCATCGCCGCGGTTCTGATCTTCGTCACGGGCGTGCGATTCGCAGCGCGCCTCTTCTGGCGGCGCCGGTAGCGAGGGCGTCAGGAACGCTGGTCGAACGTCGTCGAACGACGCTCGACGACCGCCTTGTCGGGCGTCAGCATCGCGCCGCCGAGGGCGAGCACCCCGGCCAGCAGATAGACGATGCCGTTTGTGTCCGTCCAGCCGAGCCACTCCACGTTCTCCGCCAGCGCGATGATGCCGGCGACGATGAACGCCGGCCCGACGAACACCAGGCTGCCGACGGCGGCGCTTCGCAGACCGGCCCCGAGCAACGCGAGCAGTCCCATCACGACGTGCGCAAGAGCAAGCGCGCCCGTCATCCGCAGGCCCGCGACTTCAGTCGTCGGACCGGTGAGGTCGGCCGTGCCGGCGCGGATCAACCCGATGGCCCCGAGCACGAGGCTCGCGATGCCGGTCGCGAACGCAACGCCTTGTCCCACGCTGAACGGCTCGCTCATGACCGCTTCCTCGCGCCAGTTCTCTTCGCGTTCTGACGTAACCGCAGGCGGCTCGGTGTGAACGTGGTGTCGCATCGCCATGTTCCATCACCTCCAGGGTCCGCTCCTGTGCCGGTGGTTCAGCCACCAGCAACCGGCATGCCCCACGTCACCATTCCTGAAACCTCGGGCCATTGGGACCTCACGGCGGCTGGCCTCGCCGGGGTTCCTTCCGTATCGTTCATCGTCAGAGTCTGCCCCCGGAGGTCAGCGTGGACCGGATCAGCTTGACCACCCCCGCGAGCGAAGCCTTCGTTCCGATCTTGCGGTCCATGACCGCGGCGGTTGCGGCTCGCCTTGAGATTCCCTACGACGAGGTGGACGACCTTCGCCTCGCGATCGACGAGGCGGTGGCGCACCTGATCGGGCTGGAGCCGCGGGGCTCGACGATCGCGCTCGAGATGCTCGTGAGCGAGGAGCGATTCGAAGTGGCGGCGTCCGTGGACACGCTTCCCGACCCCTGGCCGCAGGAGGGAATCGACCAGACGCTGACGTGGCAGATCCTCAAGGGCCTGACCGACGAGACGTCGTTCGAGCACGCGGGAGGCAGAGCGCAGATCCGTTTCGTCAAGCTGGTCCAACGCGTGAAAGCCTGACAGGTGGCGGGCATCGACGTCGACGCGATCGACGAACGCGTCCTCTCCGCCTTCGCCGCGGGAACCTCCGACGCCCGCCGGCGCGACGAGGTCGTCGCGGCCGCCTATCCTCTGGTCGAGCAGCTCGCGCGGCGGTTCGCCGGTCGCGGGGAGCCGCTCGAGGACCTGATCCAGGTCGCGAGCGTGGGCCTGCTGAAGGCGACCCGTCGCTTCGAACCCGAGCGCGGGGTCCCGTTCTCGCAATACGCCACGCCGACGATCCTGGGCGAGCTGAAGCGGTACTTCCGGGACTCCGGATGGGCGCTTCGGGTCCCGCGGCGCTTGCAGGAGCGCGTGCTGCTGCTCCGCGGCGTCGTGGAAGAGATGACTCAGGAGCTTGGACGCGCGCCCACCGCGGGCGAGATCGCCGAACGTGCCGGCATCGGAATCGAGGACGTGCTGGATGGCCTGGAAGCCGCCGCCGGGTACTCGCCGGAATCGCTCGACGGCGCGCCGGGGCAGGAGGGGTCGGCGCTCCGGGTGGGGACCGAAGACGGCGCTTTCGAGTTCGCCGAGCAGTGGGCCGACGTGGCCGAACACCTGCGGAACCTCGACGCGCGGTCGCGCGTGATCCTTGACCTGCGGTTCGTCAAGGGGCTGACCCAGAGCCAGATCGGGCGCGAGGTCGGCCTGTCGCAAATGCAGGTGTCTCGCATCCTGCGCTCGACGCTCGACCGCCTGCGCGCGCTGTCTCGCGAACGCTGATCGGCGGGTCCGGCGTCGCTTCTCGCCTCGGAATGAGGTTGGCGTTTCGTCGAATGAGGTTTGCCGGCGCGCGGCCCGGGTATTGCGCTCGCGTACATCGGCGAGGCGGAGGTGATGACGATGCTCCGGCAAGCGGGCGTTTCCATCGCCTGGCAGCGGCGAGCGGCGTGCCGGGGCGCCCCCATGGAGGACTTCTTTCCGCCTGCGTACGACGACGTCCCGCCTGCCAAGATGTACTGCGTCTCGTGTCCCGTCCGCATCGAATGTCTCGCCTACGCGCTCGCGAAGCGAGAACCATTCGGCATCTGGGGAGGGCTCACCCCGAAAGAGCGAAGGAACCTCTCACCCGCCGATCGAGAGCGCGTGCGGCACCATGCCGAACTCGCAAGCCTGCCGCCGGGCGTGACGAAACGCGAGGACGACGATCCGGCCGGACCTACATCGCGACCTTGGAGTCGTCCTCCAGCGAGACCGTGCGCCGCAGCGAGGCTTCCTGCGCAGCCGGCTCGACGACGCTATTGACCGCCAGCTTCAGATCGCCGAAGCCGAACGGCTTCACCACGCGAGCGATCACGTCGAGGCGTTCCTCGATCTCCAGGGCCTCGACCGACAGGTCCGAGGTCAGGACGATCACCGGCGTCGTGGCGCCGGCCGGCAAGCGCCGGATGTCCTCGAGCATGTCGTATCCGTCCCGATCCGCCAGGTCCACGTCGAGCAGGATCAGGTCGAACGTTCGGTCGTTGAGCAACGCCTTGAAGACGTCCTCCGCGGTCCCTACGTCCACGACCTCATGGCCGTCCATCGCGAGCGTGCGACGCGTCAGCGCCCGAATCGGCGTTGCGGCATCGATAACGAGCAGGCGTGCCATCGCTCACCTCCGGTGTCCCACCTAGGACCTGAGTCCCAGGTGATTCGATAGTAACACGGTGAATCGGGGAATCCCGTAGTCCGCTCGGGCCAATCGCGCGGGACGGCTCGACATTGACGCGCACGGCGTTCGTTCGGGCCCGGTTCGAGCGCGCCCCGTGGCTGCGGATAGCCTTGGCGGACCATGAAGGAGATCATCGTCGTCTGTTTCGGGAACATCTGCCGCAGCCCGATGGGGGAGGTGCTGCTCCAGCGGGCGCTGGACGAGCGGTTCGAGCGGGGGACGTTTCTGGTGACGTCGGCCGGCATCGGCGCCGACGACGGGCGCCCGCCGAGCAGGGGGACCGTCGAGGCGCTCGCCGCCCGCGGGGTCGACGGGCGCACGCTGCGCTCGACCATGCTCCGTCCGGCCGACGCGCGACGCGCGTGGCGCATCTACTGCATGGAGGACTACCAGGTGGCGAACGTGCGCGCGATGCTGCCGGACGACGGTCACGACCGCGTGATGCTGATGGCCGGCGAAGAAGTGCCCGACCCGCTGGGGTCGGGGCAGGAAGCCTACGAGCGGGTGGCCGTGCAGATCGAGCGCTTGCTTCCCGCGGTGGTCGACGACATCGCGGCCGGGCTCGGGTGAGGCGCAGGAGTCCCGCTCGGATGGGGGCCACGCTCGCCGCCCGATAGACTCAGCCGCGAACCCGGCCGCCCTTCCCCGCACGAGCGGCCGGACCGCTCGACTCTGGAGGCAAAGGCGGTGCGGATCGCGCTCGGATCGGACCATGCAGGCTATCGGTACAAGGAGCTGTTCAAGGGCGCCCTGACCGATGCGGGTCATCACGTGGACGATCTCGGCTGCGATACCGACGCGGTGCCGAGCGACTACACCGAGATCTCCGAGGCCGTCGCTCGCGCCGTGGCCGAGGGCCGCGCCGAACGCGGGATCGTCGTGGCGGGGTCCGGCAACGGCGAGGCGATCGTGGCGAACAAGATCCACGGCGTTCGCGCGACCGTGTGCAACGATCTCTACACCGCGGAGATGGCGCGGGCGCACAACGACGCCAACGTGCTGTGCCTCGGGCAGCGGGTCGTGGGCGAGCCGGTAGCGCTTCGCATCCTGCGCGTCTGGATGGACACGCCCTTCGAGGGCGAGCGACACCGCGCGCGGCTCGACAACGTCGGCGCGCTCGAACAGCGACTGGAGAAGGAGTACGGAGCATGACGGGCAGGGGACCGCTGTGGGACGCGCTCGCCGCGACCGACCCCGCGATCGCGGAGCTGATCCTGGCCGAGGAGCGGCGCGAGCGCGACGTCGCCCGGCTGATCCCGTCGGAGAACTACGTTTCCGCGGCGGTCCTGGCGGCGACGGGCTCGGTGCTCACCAACAAGTATTCGGAGGGCTACCCCGGGAAGCGCTACTACGAGGGCCAGCAGATCATCGACCAGGTCGAGCCGCTCGCGGTCGAGCGCGCGAAGGCGCTCTTCGGCGCCGAGCATGCCAACGTGCAGCCCTACTCGGGATCGCCGGGCAACCTCGCGGTGTACCTCGCGTTCTGCGAGCCGGGCGACACGGTTCTGTCCATCTCGCTGCCGTCGGGCGGGCA
This sequence comes from Actinomycetota bacterium, assembly GCA_036397035.1. Taxonomy (GTDB): domain Bacteria; phylum Actinomycetota; class AC-67; order AC-67; family AC-67; genus DASWJS01. The sequence goes on from DASWJS010000007.1 coordinate 239,248, forward strand.
CCTCAGCCACGGGCACAAGGTCTCCGTCAGCGGCAAGTGGTTCCGCTCGGTTCAGTACGAAGTGCACCCCGACACGGGGCTGATCGACTACGACATGGTGCGCGACCTCGCCAAGCGCGAGCACCCGAAGATCATCTGGGCCGGCGGGACCGCGATCCCGCGCACGATCCACTTCGACACCTTCGCCGAGATCGCGCGCGACACCGGCGCGCTGCTCGTCGCGGACATCGCGCACATCGCGGGCTTGATCGCGGGGGGCGCGCATCCGTCACCGGTCGGGCACGCGCCCGTGATCACCACGACCACGCACAAGACCCTGCGCGGACCGCGCGGCGCGATGTTCCTGTCCGACGCCGAGCATGCGAACGCGATGGATCGAGCGGTGTTCCCCGGCTTGCAGGGCGGCCCGCACAACCACACCACGGCCGCCATCGCGGTGGCGCTCCACGAGGCCGCCCAGCCCTCCTTCGCCGGCTACGCGGCCCAGGTCGTCGCGAACGCCAAGGCCCTTGCCGGCGCGCTGCTGGAGCGCGGCTTCGACCTCGTCTCCGGCGGGACGGACAACCACCTGTTGCTGGTGGACCTGCAGTCGAAGGGGATCGGCGGGAAGCCGGCGGCGAAGGCGCTCGACAGGGCGGGCATCGAGCTGAACTTCAACGCGGTCCCGTTCGACCCCGGCCCGCCGGCGAACCCGTCGGGCATCCGGCTCGGGACGCCGTCGGTAACCACGCGCGGGATGGGGACGGGTGAGATGGAGCGGATCGCGGACTGGATCGACCGCGTCGTCGGGTCGCACGAGGACGAGGCGGTCCTGGCGGAGGTTGCCGGCGAGGTCCGCGAGGTGTGTTCGTCCTTCCCGCCGCCGGGCATCCTGGTCACGGACGATGACGGATTCCTCGCCCCACCCGCGAGGAATTCCTCGGACTAGGAGCACGTGCGCCCGTTCCTGATCGTTGCCGCGGTGTCCGCGGTCGCGGCGTTCGCCGTCACGCCGGTGATTCGCAGGGTCGCGATCCGGCTGCGCGTGGTCGACGTCCCCACCGACCGCAAGGTCCATGCCGAGCCGACGCCGCTGCTCGGCGGCGTGGTGCTCTACGTCGCGATCGTCGTCGGCGTGATCGCGGCGTGGACGCTTCCGGAGTTTCGCGCGCTGTTCCGCGAGTCGAGCGAGCCCGTGGGCATCATCCTGGCGGCGACCGCGCTCGTCGTGCTGGGCGTGGTCGACGACGTGCGCGACCTGCGCCCGGCGACGAAGCTGGCCGGGCAACTGATCGTCGCCGGCATCCTCGTCCGCAGCGGCGTGCAGATCTTCTACATCTGGTTGCCCGGCGTCGGGATCGTGTCGCTCTCCAGCGACCTGGCGGCGCTCGTCACCGCGCTGTGGACCGTCGCGATCGTGAACGCGGTGAACCTGATCGACGGGCTCGACGGGCTGGCGGTCGGGGTGACGGCGATCGCCGCGGGCTCGTTCTTCATCTACGCTCACCAGACGAGCGGCGCCTTCGCCACCACCGCCGAGCTGCTCACCGCCGTGACGGTCGGCGCGTGCATCGGCATCCTGCGGTTCAACTTCAGCCCGGCGACGATCTTCATCGGCGACGCGGGCGCCTACGTGCTCGGCCTCATCCTCGCCAGCGCGACGATGAGCGCGATCAGCCGCACGACCGAGCCGCAGTTCATCGACGTCGCCGGGTTCATCGTCCCGGCGCTCGTGCCCTTCGTCGTGCTCGCCATCCCGCTCGCCGACGTCGGCTTCGCGATCGCCCGGCGGATGCGACGCGGCCGCCCCGTGTTTCACGCCGACAAGGCTCACATTCACCACTGGCTGCTCGACATGGCCGGGTCTCATCGCAGCGCGGTGCTGGTCATGTACCTGTGGAGCGCGATGATCTCGGCCTCGGCGCTGGTGCTCGCTCTGGGCCCGGGCACGTTCTGGCGAGCGGTGTCGCTGTCGATCATGGGACTGCTCGCGCTCAGCATCCTCGTGCTGCCGCGCGCGCTGCGCCGCTTGAGCGCAGGGCGCGTTCCCGGCGACGTCCCGGGGTGAGCCTGAGCCGGCGTGCCCGGGTGAGCGGCCCCCGATTATGCGGCTCGGGCCGGGTAGGGTACCCTGCTGGTGAAAACTTTCACAAAGTCGGGCGGGGGCTGCGCGAAATGGCCTCTGACCTGCGGATATTCGGTGCCGGGGCGCGTTGACCCGGCGGCGGGGGAGACGGCTACAATGCCACGTTCTTCGGAACGGACGACCTGGTGGCAACCGAACGCGCCGAAGCCGGTGCTGGGCGCGAGCGGCGCGGAAGTGGCCGGCGCCGTGGTCGCGGGAACGGCCGTGTGGGGTCTGGCCGGCTACGGGCTCGACCGCTGGCTCGGGACCTGGCCGGCGCTGTTCGTCATCGGGGCGGTCCTCGGGAACGCGGCCGGCGTCTACTCGGCGTGGCTGAAGACGAAGGCGAAGCTGGAAGCGGTCGAGCGCTCGCGGAAGCGCGCGCGGGGGGAGTTGGTCGAGAGGTGAGTGGCGAGGTGCGGCTCGTGCGCGGCGCCGTGGTCTGGGGCCTGGTCGCCTCGGGAGCCGGAGTCGTTCTGGCGCTCGCCCTCCGGGGGACCGCCGGCGCGACGTCGGTCGCGATCGGCGCGGGCTTGATCCTGGGCAACACGCTCGTGGGAGCGGTGACCAACGCGCTCGCCCAGCGCCTGTCCACGATCGGCGCCGCCATGATCGCCTTGCCGAGCTTCGCGTTCCGCATGGCTGCGCTGCTGAGCGTCCTCGTCGCGCTCGACGGCCGGTCCTTCATCGACGAGCCGAGCTTCGTCGCCGCGTTCGCCGGCGTGCTGACCCTGGTCCTGGTCCTGGAGGCCCGTGCGTACGCGCGGACCCCCTGGATCGCGTTGAGCTTCGGACAGAAGGAGAAGGCGTGATCACTCGACTCCCGTCGATCCTGGCGGCGGACAAGCCGTTCCACGTGCCCGAGGCAGGGCACCTGTTCAACTACGAGCCGGTCGTCACCATCGGTCCGTTGGAGCTGACGTGGCCGATGCTGCTGCTCGGCATCATTACGATCCTGCTCATCACGTTCTGGTACAGCGCGTTCCGCGCGCCCAAGGTCGTGCCGAGCGGCGTCCAGAACGTCGGCGAGTTCGGCTTCGAGTTCGTCCAGAAGCAGATCGCGTTCCCGGTACTCGGCCCGAACGCCGGTCCGTGGGTGCCGTTCCTGGTCGCGATCTTCTTCTGGGTGTTCTTCCTGAACCTCATGGGGATCACGCCGGGCGTGAACTTCCCGATCACGAGCCGAATGGCGATCCCGGCCACGATCGCGGCGGTCGTGTGGCTGATCTTCAACGGCATCGGCATTCGCAACCAGGGCCCGATCGGCTACTTCAAGAACATGATGTTCCCGCCGGGAGTGCCGTGGCCGATCTACGTCATCCTGGCGCCCATCGAGTTCTTCTCCACGGTGATCTTCCGACCCCTCACCCTGGCCCTCCGACTCTTCGCCAACATGGTCGCGGGCCACATGCTGCTGTCGGTGCTCGCAATCGCGACGGCGGTGTTCATCAACAGCGGCATCGGGCGGGTGGCGTTCGTGCTGCCGTTCGCCTTCGGGGTGATCATGACCGGCTTCGAGATCTTCGTGGCCTTCATGCAGGCGTTCATCATCACGATCTTGACGGGTGTGTACATCGCCGGTGCGCAGGAGGCGCACCACTAGCGCAACGTTCGCGCCCGGAAGGTCCGGGCTGATGACAGGAGGAAGCAGATGCTCGAGTTCTTGGCTCCGCTGGTGGTCTTCGCGCAGGAAGCCGCCAGCACCATCGACCTGATCCCGGTCGGGAAGGGCCTGGTCTACGGTCTGGCCGCGATCGGTCCCGGCATCGGCATCGGGATCATCTTCGGCAAAGCCATCGAAGCGGTGGCGCGCCAGCCGGAGGCGCAGGGACTGGTGACCCCGCTGATGTACGTCGGGTTCGCGCTCGCGGAAGCGCTGGCGTTGCTCGGCTTCGTCCTGTTCTTCATCATCTCCTAGGGAGCGCGTGATGCTTGCAGCGATATTTGCGGCCGCGGAAGCGGGCGCGGAGGCCGAGAACAGCCTGAGGGTTCTCCCCGACCGCGACGAGTTGGTTTGGGGCGCGCTGTTCTTCCTCGTGCTCGTCGTCGCCCTGGTGAAGCTGATCGGGCCGAAGGTGACGGCGACGTTCGAACAGCGGCGCGAGAAGATCCAGGGGCAGTTGGAGGAGGCCGAGCGCGTCAAGCGCGACGCCGACCAGATCCGTCAGCAGTACGAGCAGCAGCTCGCCGAAGCACGCGGCGAGGCGCAGAAAGTGATCGAGGAGGCCAAGCGAACGGCCGAGTCGCTGCGCGCCGACATCGTCGCCAAGGCGGAGGCCGAGGCTCGCGAGATCCTCGCGCGCGCGCAGGTCGACGTCGCCGGCGAGCGCGACCGCGCGGTCCAGCAGCTTCGCGGCACGCTGGCCGGTCTTTCGGTGAAGCTCGCCGGCCAGATGCTCGAACGCGAGCTGTCCTCGCCCGAGACGCACCGCGAGCTGGTCGATCGCGCGATCGACGAGCTTGCCCGGTCCGGAGCCGGCGCATGACGACCGACCCGCGCACGCAGGGCTACGCCTCGGCCATGGTCCAGGTGGCCCAGGCCGAGGGCGTGCTGGAAAAGGTCGAGGACGAACTGTTCCGGTTCGCGCGTACGCTCGAAACCGAGACGCGCTTGCGCGACTCGCTGACCGATCCCAACCTGCCGGCCGAGCACCGGGCGAGCATGGTCCGCGAGCTGCTCGGCGGCAAGGCCGACCAGCACACGATCAACCTGATCGGGTTCGTGGTGCAGCAGGGACGCGCGCGCGAGCTGGGCTCGATCATCGACGCGCTGGTGGCGATGGCCGCCGATGCGCGCGCGCAAGCGGTGGCGGAGGTGCGCGTCGCCGCGCCGCTCGACGAGGGACAGCGGGCGCGGCTGAAGGAAGCCTTGGAGCGCGCGAGCGGGCGCAGCGTCGAGCTGAAGGTGGTGCGCGACGCCTCGGTCGTGGGCGGCTTGGTCGCCCGCGTCGGCGACGTGGTGTTCGACGCGTCCATCCGCCGGAAGCTGCAACTGGCGAAGGAACAATTCGAGAGAGGCTGACATGGCTGAGCTGACCATCGATCCGAACGAGATCGCATCCGTCCTGCAGAAGTACGTCGACGACTACAAGCCGTCGATCGAGCGCGAGGAGGTCGGCCGCGTCACCTACTCGGGCGACGGCATCGCGCGCATCAGCGGGCTGCCGCGCTGCATGGCGAACGAGCGCCTGGAGTTCCCGGGCGGGATCGCCGGCGTGGCGCTCAACCTGGAGGAGAACCAGATCGGCGCGGTCATCCTCGGCGAGGTAAGCGCGGTCGAGGAGGGAGACCCGGTCAAGCTCACCGGCGAGGTCCTCTCGGTTCCGGTCGGGGACGCGCTGCTCGGGCGCGTGGTGGACGTGCTGGGCAACCCGATCGACGGCGGGCCGCCGCTGGACACCTCGCGCATCGCCGGCCGCCGGCCGCTGGAGGTGCAGGCCGCATCGGTCGTGCAGCGCCAGCCCGTGAAGGAGCCGCTTTACTTCGGCATCACGGCCGTCGACGCGATGACCGCGGTCGGCCGGGGCCAGCGCGAGCTGATCATCGGGGACATGAAGACCGGCAAGACCGCGATCGCGGTGGACGCGATCATCAACCAGAAGCGGTATTGGGGAACGCCCGACCAGGTGAAGTGCATCTACGTCGCGGTCGGCCAGAAGGACTCGACGGTGGCGCAGGTGGTCGAGTCCCTGCGCGAGACCGGCGCGCTGGAGTACACCGTCGTCGTGGTCGCGGGCGCGGCGGACCCGGCGCCCTTCAAGTACCTCGCGCCCTATGCGGGGTCGGCGATCGGCCAGCACTGGATGTACAAGGGCGAGCACGCCTTGATCGTCTACGACGACCTGTCCAAGCAGGCCGAGGCCTACCGCCAGGTTTCGCTGCTGCTGCGACGACCGCCGGGGCGCGAGGCCTATCCCGGCGACGTCTTCTACCTCCACAGCCGGCTGCTCGAACGGGCCGCCAAGCTGAGCGACGAGCTGGGGGCCGGGTCTCTGACCGCCCTGCCCGTGATCGAGACCAAGGCCGGTGACGTGTCCGCCTACATCCCGACCAACGTGATCTCGATCACCGACGGGCAGATCTTCCTCCAGGACGACCTGTTCAAGTCGGGTATACGTCCCGCCGTCGACGTCGGCATCTCGGTGTCGCGGGTCGGCGGAGCCGCTCAGATCAAGGCGATGAAGACCGCGGTGGGCACGCTCAAGGGCGACCTCCAGCAGTTCCGTGAGCTCGAGGCGTTCGCGGCGTTCGGCAGCGACCTCGACGCCGTGTCGGCCGCTCAGCTCGATCGCGGCTACCGCCTCACCGAGCTGCTCAAGCAGGGGGTGAACAGCCCGCTGCCGGTCGAGGACCAGGTGGTCTCGATCTATGCCGGCACCCACGGTCACCTCGACGGGCTTCCGGTCGAGGACGTGGCCCGCTTCGAGAGCGAGCTGCTGGAATGGTTCCACACCCGAGAGCAGGCGGCGCTGTCCGACATCCGCGATACGGGGGCCATCACCGACGTGGAGGTCTTCGAGGCCAAGGTCAGGGCCTTCACCGACCAGTTCGTGCCCTCCGTGTTCGACCCGAGCGAGCCCGACCCCGAGGCCCAGGGCGCGGCGTCGGTGGCCATGGTCGACTCCGACACGACCCTGCCCGAAGAGGACATCAGGCGTGAGGAGTAGGTCAGTTGCCCGGTGGTAAGGAGCGAGAGCTCAGGCGGCGGATCTCCAGCGTCCAGTCGACCAAGAAGATCACGCGGGCCATGGAGCTCATCGCCACCACCCGGGTGATGAAGGCGATGCAGCGGGCCGACGCGGCGCGTCCCTATGCCCGTCAGATCACCGCAGTGATAGAGAACCTGGCCGCTGGTGGTGCTTCCGTCGACCACCCGCTGCTGCGAGACGCGGGCGAGGTCGGCAAGGTCGGGTTCATCGTGATCGCAGGCGACCGGGGGCTGGCCGGTGCCTACAACTCGTCGGTGATCCGCGCCGCGGAACGCGAGGTCATGGGCCACCAGAGCGACGGTCGGGGCTACTCCCTGTTCTGCGTGGGCAAGAAGTCGGCCGGGTACTTCCGGTTCCGGGGCTACCGGGTCGACCACAGCTATGCCGGGTTCTCGGACAGCCCCAGCTACGAGGACGCCCGGCTCATCGCCGAGGACATCGCCGCCGCGTTCATCGCCGGCGAGATCGACATGGTCGTGCTCGTCTACACCGAGTTCGTCTCCATGGGCACCCAGCGGGTCCAGGTCCGGCGCTTCCTGCCCCTCGAGGACACCAAGACCATGGCCGAGATGGGTGGCGGTGAGGTTGGCATCGTCGGCGCCTTCGAGTTCGAGCCGAGCCCCGAGGCCGTGCTCGAGTCGTTGTTGCCCCGCTACGTGGAGGCCAGGCTGTTCGGTGCGTTCCTCGACGCGGCCGCGTCGGAGCATGCCAGCCGTCAGCGGGCCATGAAATCGGCGACCGACAACGCCGAGGAGCTCATCACCAAGCT
>DASWJS010000008.1:0-3116 GCA_036397035.1 Actinomycetota bacterium
GCACGACGAGCCGTTCGATCATCTGATGATCGGAACCGGTGCGACGCCGGTGCGGCCGCCGCTGGAAGGCATCGACGCCGACGGCATCTTCGGTGTGCAGACGCTGACCGACGGGATCGCGGTTCGCAGCTACGTCGACGAACAGCACGTGGCGCGCGCGGTCGTCGTCGGCGGCGGCTACATCGGCCTGGAGATGGCCGAGGCGTTCGCCGCGCGCGGGATCGACACGTCCGTGATCGAGATGGCATCACAGCCGATGTCGACGCTGGATCCTGATATGGGCGAGCACGTGGCACGGGCGATCCGCAACGCCGGGATCACCCTGCACGTGGGCGAGGCCGTGAACGGCTTCGAGACGAGGAACGGCCGGGTCACGAGCGTGGTCACGGCGGCGCGCGAGCTGCAGGCCGATGTCGTGGTGCTCGGGCTGGGTGTGAAGCCGAACGTGAAGCTCGCGGAAGCGGCGGGGTTAACCATCGGCGAGACCGGCGGGATCGTCGTGGACGATCGGATGCGCACGTCCGCGGAGGGTGTCTGGGCGGGCGGCGACTGTGTCGAGACCTATCACCGCATCTCACGCTCGCCGGTCGCGATCGCCCTCGGCACCCACGCGAACAAGCAGGGGCGTACCGCGGGGACCAACATCACCGGCGGAGCGGCGCGCTTCGGCGGCGTCCTGGGCACCGCCATCACCAAGGTCTGCGACGCCGAGATAGGCCGGACCGGGCTCGGGCTCGAAGACGCGCTCGCCGCAGGATCCGAGGCGGTGTCGGCGGTGGTGCGCTCGCGGACTCGCGCCGCGTACTACCCCGGGAGCGCGCGCACGCACCTCAAGGTGATCGCCGACCGGCGGGAGGGCCGCCTGCTGGGGGCGCAGATCGTCGGCGGGGAGGGATCGGCCAAGCGGATCGACGTCTTCGCGGTCGCGCTGTGGAATGAGATGACCGTGCACGAGCTGGCCGGCGCCGACCTCTCCTACGCGCCGCCGTTCTCGCCGGTCTGGGATCCCGTGCTCTACGCGGCTCGCACGCTGTCCGAGCAGCTCTCCTGACGCCGCTGAAGGTTGGTCGGGGTAGCGGTGCGCGGAATACTTGTGGTATGTAATCCGTACCACGAGTATGGAGGTAGGGATGGGGCGCCGGGAGCCCAAGCCGCGGGACACCAAAGAGCGGATCATGGAGGCCGCCCTGGCCGAGTTCGGGGCGCGCGGCTTCGCGGAGGCTTCGATCGACGATGTGGCCGCTCGTGCCGGCGTGACCAAGGGTGCCGTCTACTACTACTTCACCGACAAGGCCGATCTCGCGCGGGACCTGCAGAAGCTGCTGGCTGACCGCCTTGCCGCCGAGGCGATGGAAGCGATCGATCCGGCCGCGGACACCCTCTCGAACCTGATAGGTGGGTTCGACGCGTGGCTCCGGGCGCTGACCGTCCACGACGAGGCCCGGTTCTTCTTGCGCGATTGCTGGGCGATCACCGAGGTGGCCGAGAGCCGTCTGGACGAGTGGGTCGAGCCGATCCGATCGATGCTCGCGGAAGGCATGGCCCGCGGCGAGCTGGTGCCGATGGACCCCGATGCGCTGGCGCGGGTGCTGCTCGGGGCGTGGTCGGAGGCGACCCTGCACATCCTGCAGTCGGGTCGCCCCGACGAGACGGTCGCCGTGGTCCGTCACCTGGTGGTGTCGCTGGCGGCGACCCGTCGCTTGCGGGAACGGGCCAAGGCATGAAGCGGAAGGCGTTGATCGCGTCGCTCGTGATCGCCTCGCTGATCGCGGGGTTCCTCGGGTACGGATGGTGGACGCGACGCGGTCCCATCGAGTTCGCGCGAGGTGGGGCCTTCGGTGCGACCGCCACCCCGACGCCCGGTTCGAGCAGCACGGCGACGCCCTCCCCAGCCGCATCTCCCTCGGGGATGGCGACGGCTCGAGCGTCGGCGACGGAGGCAGCTACGCAACGTCAGAAGCCGGGAGCGGCGCGGTCGCAACGAGCAGGCTCTCTCGCGCCGCCCGCTCCCGGCTCGTACCTCTACGAAGGGAGCGGGCGGGAGACCGTTCGTTTCGGTCCTGCCTCCGCGTGCGCCTGGGATATCGAACAGGTAAGCATGGTCGCGAAGCGGGACGGTGGGCTGACGGTGCTCGACTGGGTGTGGAGCGATGCCCGCCAGGAGCGCGCCATCTTCGAGATCGGCGAGCGCGGCATGCTCCACCGGTATTACGGCGCCGTCGCGACCTGCGTCGGTGTGCGTCGCACCGAGGAAGGCGGCTACACGCCACCGGTCGTGCGATTCCCGGGGTCGCCGGCGCCGGGTGTGCGCTGGTCTTCCACTGCTCGGTCCGATGCTTGGACCGAGCACATGACCGGCGAGATCCTGCGTCGCGAGCGCGTCCGCGTCCCCGCCGGCGAGTTCGACACCTACGTCGCACGCATGCGCGTCACGTTCTCGGACGGGCAGAGCGGGGAGTTCGAGGCGACCATGTGGTACGCGCCGGCGCTCGGTGTCTTCGTGAAGGAGCGCGCGCATACCGACGTCCAGGCGAGCGGTGCGGACTTCGTGTCGGACTACACGATCGAGCTGGCTGAGTATCCGCGCTAGGCAGCCGGGTGCGCCCGAGGCGCGGGGTTTGCTCAGGCGCGGGGTCTGCTCAGGCGTGGGGTCTGCTCAGGCGCCGGAGGTCACCACGAGCTGGCCGCTCATCTGCGAGGAGCCGTGGATGTAGCAGAAGAACGAGATCACGTGATCGCCGTTGGGGAGCGGCACGTAGGCCTCGGGGTCCATGGTCGCGAGATCGATCTCCAACGTGAACGTCGCCCCGGGATCCAGCACGCCGGAGCCGAACGCGCGCCCGCCGCCGAACCCGCCGATCGGACCGGGGAGCACCGGCCGGTTCCCGCCCCAGTCAGACGACGATAACGAGTGACGGTTCCCGCCGGGCGGGTTGGTGTTCGTGAACACGACCGTCTGTCCGTCGCGTACCCGCACGACCCGGGGCCGGAAGTAGAAGTCGGCGATCTCGAGGTCCACGCGCGCGCCGTCCTCGGTGTAGTCCCCGGCGGTGAGACCGGGGCGCGCGAGCCCGTCTTCGACCGGCAGGATCACGTCGCACGCCGCCTGGGGAACG
>DASWJS010000009.1:0-1832 GCA_036397035.1 Actinomycetota bacterium
GATGGCCAAGGTGAAGACGGAGGACCTGCTCGACGCGTTCAAGCAGATGACCCTGCTCGAGCTGTCCGAGTTCATCAAGCAGTTCGAGGAGACGTTCGACGTGAAGGCCGCCGCCGCGGCTCCGATGATGATGGCCGCTCCCGGCCCGGGCGCGCCCGGCGCCGCCGAGGAGGCCGAGGAACAGACGGAGTTCGACGTGGTCCTGACCGCCGCAGGAGACAAGAAGATCCAGGTCATCAAGGAGGTCCGCGCGCTCACCAGCCTCGGCCTCAAGGAGGCAAAGGACCTGGTCGACGGGGCGCCGAAGCCGGTCCTTGAAAAGGTCAACAAGGAGGCCGCGGACAAGGCCAAGGAGCAGCTCGAGGCTGCGGGGGCGACCGTCGAGGTCAAGTAGGGCGAACCGACGGCTTGCAAGGGCCGCGTCGGGCCCCTGTAGGATGGGAAGACAATCGCACTCGACATGCGCGACTTCCGAAGGGGGCGCCTTCCGTGAAGGATGAGAAGACGTTCGGCCAGCGTCTGCGCGAGACGCGGATCCGGGCAGGCCTGAGCCAGTCGGACCTCGAGGAGATCTCTGGTATCCCCAAGGCGCGACTGTCGCGGTACGAGAACGGGCACGTCGCGCCGTCGATCCAAACGCTCGAACGGCTCGCCGGCGCGCTCGGCGTGAGTGAGGCCTCGTTGCTGGGTGACCAGCGCGCGATCGTCGAGGACTTCTTCCACACGATGGCGGAGCGCGGCGTGCGGCTCCAGACCGGGGAGCAGGGCAAGGCGCTGGCGAACGCCGTCGCCGATCTGTTCCTCGCGGTCGGCGGTCCCGCGTCGACCGAGGAGAAGGCCGATCAGACCGCGGACGTCGACGAGGCGCCGGCGGGCTGGTTCGAGCCCTCGACGCTCCGGTAGCGCCCGGCGCCGGTTCCGGCGGGCTCCCTCCGCAGCAACGCGACCACGCCCGCGCCCGCGGCGACACACGCGATGCCGACGGTGACGACCGCCGACGTCTGTGACGCGTGCACGAGCCAGACGGCAACGAATGCCATCGCGCCCTGTGTGACGTAGGCGACGACCGCCACGCGGTGGCCGGTGAGCCCAAGCGACACCAGCCGGTGCGAGGTGTGATCCGTTGCGCCTCGCAGCAGCGGCCGGCGGTCGCGCAGTCGTGCAACCACCACGAGCAGCGTGTCGAACAGCGGCACGCCGAGCACCAGGACCGGGATCGCCGTGCGCGCGAGGCCGGTCGGGCCGACCAGGTCGAGCTTGAGCCCGATCGCCGCGAGCAGGAACCCGAGCAGCATCGACCCCGCGTCGCCCAGGAAGATCCGCGCGGGCGGGAAGTTGTACCGGAGGAACCCCAGCGATGCGGCCGCCACCGCGAGCGCGAACGAGCCGACCAGGTAGTCGCCGCGCTCGGCCGCGATCACGAAGAACGCGAGCGCCGACACCGCCGCGACGCCGCTCAGCACGCCGTCCATGTTGTCAAGCAGGTTCACCGCGTTGGTCACCGCGACGACCCACAGGATCGTGAACGGGAGGTCCGCGACCGACCCGAACAAGCCGCCCCTTACGCCCGCGAACCACAACGCGAGCGCAGCGCCGGCCTGGGCGATGACCTTCGTCCGAGGCGAGACCGTCCGTACGTCGTCGACGAGCCCGAGCGCGAACATCGCCACGCCGCCCGCCAGGATCGTGATCAGCTCGCCCGTGTAGCCGGTCGTGAACGCCGCCACGGCCATCAGCCCGCCTGCGATCGCGAGGCCACCGAGGTACGGCGTCGCACGCACGTGGAACTTGTTCGCGGCCGGGCGGTCGAGGATGTCCAGGCGATGCGCCAC
>DASWJS010000010.1:0-135639 GCA_036397035.1 Actinomycetota bacterium
AGGTGGGGGACCGCTTCGTCGCCGGCTCGGTGGGCCCGCTGAACGTCACGCTCTCGCTGTCCCCCCAGGTCGACGAGCCCGCCTTCCGTCCGGTCGACTTCGACCAGGTGAAGGCGTCGTACGCCGAGCAGATCGCCGCGCTGGCCGAGGGCGGCGCCGACCTGCTCGTCCTGGAGACGCATTCGGACCTGGCCGAGCTGGAGCAGGCGATCCTCGCCGCGCGCGAGGTCTGCGGCCTGCCCGTAGTCGCGACGCTCACCTTCACGCGCGACGACCGGACGCTGCTCGGCGAATCGGCCACCGACGCGGCCCGCAGGCTGCTCGATCTGGACGTCGACGCCGCCGGCGTGAACTGCTCGGAAGGACCCGAGCAGGTCCTGCGCCTCGTCGGCCGGATGCGCCGGGTCGCGCCCGGCGTCCCCCTCGTCGCGCAGCCGAACGCCGGCGCGCCGCAGCGGCTCGGCGACCGGATCATGTTCTCCGCGGCGCCCGAGTACTTCGCCGAGTACGTGCCGGCGTTCCGCGCGGCCGGCGTCTGGCTGATCGGCGGGTGCTGCGGCACCCGGCCCGCGCACGTCGAGGCGATCGCCGCGGCCCTTCGGTCCGGCGCGGCCGCGCCGGTGGTGACCGTCGAGGAGCCCGACGAGCCCGGGACCGAGGCTGCGGTCGCCGAGGAGCCCTCGCCGCTCGCGCTGCGGCTCGCGAGCGGGCGCAAGGTGCTCGCCGTGGAGATGGAGCCGCCGCGCGGCTTCTCGCCGGCCCGGATCGTCGCCGGGGCCGAGACGCTGCGCGACGCGGGCGCCGACGTCGTGAACGTCAGCGACTCGCCGATGGCGAAGATGCGGATGAGCCCGTGGGCCGCGTGCCACGCCATCCAGACCGAGGCGGGGATCGACACGGTGCTCCACTTCCCGACGCGCGGGCGCAACATCCTTCGCGTGCAGAGCGACCTGCTCGCCGTCTACGCGCTCGGCATCCGCACGATCTTCGCGGTGATGGGCGACTCGACCTCGATCGGGGACTTCCCGGAGGCGGCCGACCTCGCCGACGTGACGCCCTCGGGCCTGATCGCGCTCATCAAGGGCAACCTCAACACCGGCATCGACCGCAAGGGATCCTCGATCGGCGAGGCGACGCGGTTCACCGTGGCGTGCGCGCTCAACCTGAACGCGAGCGACATCGACCGGGAGGCGCGCGTCCTGGCGCGCAAGATCGCGGCCGGCGCCGACTTCGCGCTCACGCAGGCGGTCTTCGACCCGGCGCGCATCGACAAGTTCCGCGCCGCATACGAAGAGAGCCACGGGCCGCTCGCGCTGCCGATCCTGGTGGGCGTGCTGCCGATCGCGAGCGCCCGGCACGCTGAGTTCCTGCACAACGAGGTCCCCGGCATCGACATCCCCGAGGAGGTGCGCGCGCGCATCGCGGGCGCGAGCGACCAGCGCGCCGAAGGCATCCGCCTCGCCGGCGAGCTGTACGCCGCCTCCGTCGACCGGGTCGCCGGCGCCTATCTCATCCCCCCGTTCCGGCGCTACGACGTCGCCGCCGAAGTCGTCGAGCTGCTTCGCGCGAACGATCCCCCCGCACCCAAGGAGTGAGATGAAGATCGGCATCGGATTGCCTACGACGCTCGTCCCGGAGCTGAACCGCGGGTTGCTGCTGGATTGGGCGCGAACCGCCGACCGTGCGGGCTTCCACGTCTTCGGCACGATCGACCGGCCCAACTACGACTCGTGGGACCCGCTCGCGTCGCTGGCGGCCGCGGCCGCGGTGACCGAGCGCGTACGGCTCGCCACGACGATCCTGCAACTGCCGCCGCGGAGCGAGTCCTTGGTCGCCAAGCAGGCCGCCGTGATCGACCGGCTGAGCGGCGGGCGGCTCGACCTCGGGATCGGGATCGGCTCGCGCGAGGACGACTACAAGGCGCTCGGGGCGCGCTTCGCCGGGCGCGGGAAGAAGGTCGAGCGCCAGATCCGCAAGATCAGGCGCATCTGGCGCGCCGCGAAGCGCTCGAACGCCGAGGCCGGGCTGAACGGGCCGGCGCCCTTGCAGAAGCCGCTGCCGCCGATCTGGATCGGGGGACGATCCGACGCCGCGGTCGATCGCGCGGTCGAGATGGGCGACGGCTACGTGTTCGGCGTCGTCGGACCGCAGGCGGTCGCCGAACGGCTCCCGTCGATCCGCGAGCGCACGGCGGACAAGAAGCGCTTCGACCTCGTCGGCGTCGCCTACGTCGCGATCGGCGAGGACCCGGACGCGTTGCTCGACGCGGCCTCGAAGCGGTTGACGCGCTACTACGGCCAGGCGCCGCCGCGTCCCGTCGAGGACCTGTGCCATCGCGGCCCCGCCGACGTGATCGCCGGCACCGTCGCGGAGTACGAGCAGGCGGGGCTCGACGTGCTCATCCTGTTCCCGCTCGTGCCCGACGTTCGTCAAGTCGAGCAGATCGGCGACGTGATCCTGCCGGCGTACCGCGTCCCCGCGGGCTGAGCCTTATTCCTCGCTGATCTCCACGCGCTCGATCACCACGTCGGTCTTCGGCTTGTCGCGCCCGTCGCGCGGGACGCCGGCGATGGCGCTCACGACCTCCATGCCGTCGACCACCTCGCCGAAGATCGTGTGCTTGCCGGTCAGCCATTCGGTGGGAACTTGCGTGATGAAGAACTGCGAGCCGTTGGTCCCCGGACCCGCGTTCGCCATCGCGAGGTAGCCCGCCCGCGTGAACGACGGACCGCCGTCGACTTCGTCCTCGAACGTGTACCCCGGACCGCCGGTTCCCGTGCCGACCGGGTCGCCACCCTGGATCATGAAGCCGGGGATCACGCGATGGAAGATCGTTCCCGTGTACAGCGGCTCGCTCGTCTCGGCGCCGGTGCGCGGGTCTCGCCACGGCTTTGCGCCGGTCGCGAGCCCGACGAAGTTGTCCACGGTCTTCGGCGCGTGATCCGGGAAGAGCCGCGCGCGGATCGAGCCCATCGAGGTGACGATCGTGGCGACGGTGCCCATCAGGCGTCCCTCGGCGCGAGCGCGACGATCTCGTAGGAGAACGTGCCGCCCGGCGCGGTGTACTCGACCTTCTCCCCGACCCGCTTGCCGACGATGGCGGTCCCCAGGGGCGAGCCGACGGTGACGGTGTGGTGCTCGGGATGGCGCTCCTCGTTCGAGGCGGCGAGCAGGTAGCGCTCGCTCTCTCCTCCTTCGATCGAGCGCAGCGTGACGATCATGCCGGCGGCCGCGTGGTCGACGCCGGAGGGCGCTTCGACGACCACGGCGTTCTGCAACAAGTGCTCGAGCTTGCGGATGCGGGCCTCCATCAAGCCTTGCTGATGCTTTGTCTCGTGGTACTCGGCGTTCTCGCTGAGGTCCCCGAGTTCCCGGGCGCGCTGCAGGCGCGCCGCCATGTCCGCGCGTCCCGTCGTCTGAAGCTCGTCCAGCTCCGAACGCAGCCGCTCGAAGGCGGCAGGGCTCAGTTCCTGGGCTTCCCCTTCTGTCATCACGATCCCCCGCGGGTAGAAAACGTCCGGCAAGTCTACCCGCGACCCCATGCGGCGTCAGCGTTACGGGCGGTTTGGGTCCGGCGTGCGGCACCCTCGCGAAGGGTTGTTACGCTTCGCGGAGAGTGCCCCGCTTCGTGCCCAGGGATGCTTTCCGCGAATCGGTAAACGTGAACCTAGCGAACCGGCCGACAGCAGGCGAAGATGGACAGAAGGTCGAAACTATCGCACGCAACGCCATGTCCGACATGTGGCTACCCGCCACGGAGGAGGAAGGTCAGATGGCACAGCACACTCGACGCGGTGTTCGCGGCATCGTCGCTGCGGGCATCCTGGTCGTCGGAGCGATCTCGCTCCCGGTCGCCGCAGCCGGAGGTCCGTCTCTCGACGACACCAACGTCGAAGGCGGCTGGCTCAACCACCCCACGACGGTCTCGGCTTCGTTCTTCGAGGACATCGACCCATCGTCCAGCGCGACGCTCGAACTGGGGACCACCGCGGTCGCCGGTACGGTCCTGCTCGGCGAGCTGGACGTCGACGGCGTCGTGATCAAGGACAAGTGCGAGTCCGGCCGCTGCGCGGGCGAGGATGGCCCGTCGGTGTACAGCGGCAACGTCCGCAACCCCAACGTGATCAACTTCAAGGCCGACGCCAAGCTCCTGGAGAAGCCGGCCAACGAGTACACGGTGACGTTCACCGCGGTGGCCCTCGGCGACCCGGCGCTGACGACCGAGATCGTCCGCGCGTTCCACGTGGACACCAAGGGTCCGGTCGTCACGATCGAGAACGCGACGATCAGCCCGCCGCTGCCCCAGGAGTTCTACCAGGCATGGGAAGAGGCGACGAAGAGCCGCTTCGGCATGGCGCTGAGCCCCGAAGGCACGCTTGTCGGCACGATCGTCGAGGGCGGCAACGAGACCGCCAACAAGTCCGGCGTGGACCACGTCGACCTGAACATCTTCGACGGTCGCGGTGAAGAGGTCGAGCACGCGCTGCACGTCGACGCGGTCGAGCGGGCCGAAGAGCAGGGCGTCTACGACTGGGAGTTCAACACGGTCGAGCTGGGGCCGGGCTACTACACGGTCTTCGCGACCGGCCGCGACATCGCCGGCAACCCGTCGAACCGCACGGGCCCGGTCAACTTCCTGGTCGCCGCCTAACGCGCGACGCGGAATGAAACGACCTGCCCCTCGGGCAGGTCGTTTCGTTTACAGGTAGAGGCCCGTGCCACCGTC
Organism: Actinomycetota bacterium; assembly: GCA_036397035.1. Lineage (GTDB taxonomy): Bacteria > Actinomycetota > AC-67 > AC-67 > AC-67 > DASWJS01. The sequence continues at coordinate 4,727 of DASWJS010000010.1, forward strand.
CACGCGGTCGCTTGCGACCGCGTGGACGTCCCGCTCCCGCAACAGGACGTACTCCTCGCCGCGTATCTCGACCTCGAGCCCCTCGTCGGGAAGGTGGAGCACCTGGTCCCCCGCCTCGATGTTGCGCACCGCCGGCCCGGCGGCGACGACCGCGGACCACACGCACCGTTTGCTGACGCTGGACGCGGTGGGCGGGATCAGCAGGCCGCTCTTGGAGCGACGCTCCTCCTGGGTTGGAGTGCGAACCAAGATCCGGTCGGCAGTCATTCGGATCGACTGGGCGGCGGCGTCGGTGACGGCTTTGAGGTCGGGCATGAGTTGAAGGATAGTACGCCCGGCGGCTCGGTCCGGCGCCGTTCCCCTTTCCCGCTCTTATGCCCACTTTGCCGATGTATCGGGGCAGGCGTCGTAAGACGGCGCAGCGAAGTCCCCCGCATGCCAGGGCTCGGCATGCGTGGCCGCGTTTTCCTGCCGGCAAAGCGGCACAACCGCGCGCGGCTCGCGCGGAATCCTTCTTCGCGGTTCCCGGTCGCGTTCGCCGTCGCGATCGGCATCGCTCTTTCGGCGACGGCAAGCGCGCATGCGGCGACCGCCCCGACGCTCGTGGCGACCTACCCGGTCTCGGACGGCGCCGTGCGGTCCCAGGATGCCGGCGAGATCTTCGCGCTCTACGAAGAAGACCTCAGCGAGCTGCAGTCCACGTTCGTCCTTCGCGACGCCGTCGACGCCGTCGTTGCGGGGACGACGCTGTTCGGCGACTCCTCGGGCACCGGGCACCGCAGCATCCGCTTCCGCGCGGACGCGCCCTTGACCGAATCTGCCGGCCCGTACCGCGCGACCGTTCGCGCGTACCTGACGGTGCCCGCCGAGCAGACGCACACGGTCTGGTTCTTCGACGTCGACGACACCGCGCCGCCCGGCGTGGTCGTTGCGTCTCCGAACGACGGCGACATCGTGACCGGCGATCCCGTGACCGTCATCGGGACCGCAGAGCCCGGCAACCGGATCGTCGTCGTCGAGGACGCGGACCCGCTCGCCGAGGGGCTCGCCACCGAAGCCGGAGACTTCGCCGTCGAGCTTCCGTATCCGCCCGAGGACGGCGTCTCGCACACCTTCGAAGTCATCCCGAAGGACGAGGCGGGCAACGCCGGCCCCTCGACGGGCCCGATCACGATCTGGCACGACTCGCACCTGGACGCGCCCGTCATCTTCGAGCCGCACGAAGGCGAGACCGTCGGTGCCTCGAGCGTCGCGATTCGAGGCACCGCGAAGCCGAACGCCACCGTCCGGGTTCGCGAGGGAGCGACGCTGCTCGCCGTCACGGCCGCCGACGGCGACGGGGTGTGGACCACGACGGTGAGCTTCCCCGACGGGCCGCACACCATCACCGCGACGTCCTTCGACGGCACGATCACCGACGGTCCGTCGCTGCCGCGCTCGTTCAGCGTCGACACGATCCCTCCGGGTGCGCCCGTCGTCCTCACGCCGGCGGAGGGCGAGGCGATCTCCTCGCACTCGATCCTGGTTTCGGGAACGGCGGAGCCCGGCGTCACCGTCGAGATCACGCGCGACGGCGACGTGCTCGGCACCACGACCGCCGACGAGAGCGGCGCGTGGAGCACGACGTTGATCCTGCCGGACGACGACTACACGATCGTCGTCACCGCGCGCGACGCCGGCGGCAACGAGGCATCCACCGTTCGCTCGTTCGTCGTCGACACGATCCCGCCCGATCTCCCGGTCTTCACCGATCCCGAGCACGAGTCCTTCCTGAACGACCCGAGCGTGTTCCTCGCGGGCACCGCCGAGCCGGGCTCGATCATCGAGCTGACCGAAGCGATGGGCCCGGTCGGCAACGCGGTCACGAGCGGCGCCGGTGTGTGGTCGGTGACGATCCCGTTCGCGGACGGGCACCACACCGTCGAGGCCGTCGCCGTCGACCAAGCCGGCAATCGCAGCCCGCGCTCGCTCGGCCGCTCGTTCACGGTCGACACGGTCGCGCCGGCCCCACCGGTGATCACCGAGCCGGCGCCGGCCAGCACGATCCTCGCCAACCAGGTGACGGTGAAGGGCACCGCCGAGCCGAACACCGCGATCGCGCTGGAAGAAGCGGGCGACGAGCTGACGCGGACCGCGAGCGGCGAGGACGGCTTCTGGTCGACGAAGGTCATGCTCGCCAACGGCGTCCACACGCTGGAGGCGATCACGATCGACCTCGCCGGCAACGTCAGCGCCGGGAACCCGACGGTTACCTTCACCGTCGACGGCACCGGCGACGTCGCGGCGCCCGACCCGCCCGTGATCGACTACCCGGCGGAAAACGATGCCGTGCCGGCGAGCTTCGCGGTATCGGGCACCGCGGAACCCGGCGCGACGGTGACGATCTACGAAAACGACGCGGCGATCGCCGACGGCACCGCGAACGACGGCTTCTTCGAGCTTCAGGTCGCGATGGGCGACGGCGTCCACCAGATCACCGCGACCGCGACCGACCCCTCGGGCAACGAGAGCGCGCCGAGCTCGGTGCGCACGTTCACGGTCGACGGCTTCCGTCCGGAGGTCCAGATCGAGACGGCCGACGGGGCGCTCGTCCTGCCGCTGCAGGACACCGCGATCACCGGCACCGCCACCGACAACGTGGGCGTGGTCCAGGTGGAGATCGAGTACAGGGCGCTCGACGGCACGGTCGCGCGGGCGGGGATCGCCGCCTGCGACTGCCCGGGGACCCTGGTGAGCTGGGACGACACGGCGACGATCGGCCCGGGGATCTACAAGGTCCGCGTGTGGGCGATCGACGCCGTCGGCGCCCGCTCGGCGCCGGCGGAGATCAGCCTCTACGTGCTCTGATCGGTCGTCGCGGCGGGCTGCGGCGCCAGTCTTCGGGACCGGTTCAGGCACCGGACATCGGAAAACGATTTTACGGCAATTCGGAAGAATCGGTACCGCGTATCGGAGCATCGAGGCAGGAAGTATCCGTTTCCATGCGGAACTACTCCTACGAGTAAAAATGCCCACCGGAAGGCCCGACGCGCCACTGGGCACGGCTTTCGGAAAACTGCATCGAGGCGGCTCGCCGATCAGGCCGCAGAGGGAGAGAAGACGATGAAGGGTGCAACGCTCGACACGCGGGCCCGTGCGCTGCTGACGGGTGTCGCGGTCGCAGTTGCCGCGCTGCTCATGCCGGGCATTGCCGAGGCCGCGCCGACCGCGCCGATCGACGTCGTGGTCGTCGACGGCGGCGACGGCTACATCAACGCCGCCGAGGCCGCAGGGCTGACGGTGACGGGCACGGCCACCTCGCCCGACGCGGTGGAAGCAGTCGCGCGGCTCGTCAACAGCCCGACGTGCGACTTCGCCGCGACCGAGATCGCGCCGCTCGTGGAAGACATCCCGGTCGCCGGCGACGGCACGTTCTCGATCACGGGCTTCACCCTCAGCGCACCGCAGGGTGCGACGATCTGCGCCCGTGCGGCCCTGCGCGACGCGAGCGCCATGCAAGGCCCGACGACGACCTCCAGCAACGCGCCGATCCTGGACACGATCGCGCCGAGCATCGACACCCTGACGATCAACGACGGCGGCGACGGGATCGCGAGCGACGCGGCGGACAACAACAACGGTCCGTCCGTCACCTGGGCCATCTCCGGCACCGACGGCAACCCAGTCGCATTCACGGCGAACAACACCGGCGAGCCGGTCCCCGCCGACTGCGCGTTCAACCGAGTGTCGTCGAACACCGGGCGGGCGGGCGCGACCTGCGCCGCGGGCCTGCTCGACGGCGAGGTCACGTACACGTTCACCGCGGTGGACGTGGCCGGCAACACGACCACCGGCAGCGACACCACGATCCTCGACAGCGGAATCTCCGCGACGCTCGACATCCCACTGATCGGGAGCGGAAACCAGGGCAGCGTCGCGATCGCGATCGACACCCCCGACCAGCTCGACGTGTCGGGCACGGTCACCCTGTCCGACGGCACGACCAGCGTCAGCGGCCCGGTGTCCTCGACGAGCCCGACCGCCATCGACGCGACGAGCCTCGCCGCCGGTCCCATCACGGTCACCACGGCTCTGAGCGACCTCGCGGGCAACGCGGCCAGCCCCTCCGGCTCGACCGTGAAGGATCTGACGTCGTCGCTTGAGATCACCTCGCACGAGGACGGCGACTTCGTCAAGACCGACTTCACGCTCCGGGGGACCGCGGAGGCCGGCTCGGCCATCGTGGTCACGCGCGGCGCGAGCGTCGTCGGCTCCGACACCGCGGACGCCGACGGCACGTGGACCGCCCTGGTCTCGGGCCAGCCGACCGGCATCTTCGCCTACACCGTGACTGCGACCGACCCGGCGAGCAACGTCGCCGCCGCAGTCATATCGCTTCACGTGGACGGCGTTCACCCGGCCGCGCCGCAGGTCGACTACCCGGAAAACTTCCGGGTGCTCAGCCCCGACGACGACAAGACGATCGAGGGCATCGCGCACGACATCAACCGGCACGCGTGGGCCGGGGTCCTCGCCCTCAAGATCGAGGCCTACAAGCACACGTCGGTGAACTGGATCGACGAGCTAGCCGCCGGCCAGTTCCCGAGCGGCCCGGCCCCGCAGCTCTCCGCCTACAGCGGCCAGATCAGCGCCTGGGCGTCCTGCACCGAGAGCTGCTCGGACACGCCGCCGTCGCCGCCGGCCGGTTCCGTGCCGGTCGTCGGCCGGGTGGTGCTGGAGCGCAACGCGCAGTGCCCGCTCTGCGACACCGACGCCGGCGACGCCGACGTGGACTGGTCCTGGGACGCCTCAGTGCTCGGGCCGGGCACGTACACGCTGATCATCACGACGCTCGACCGCGCCGGGAACACCTCGAAAGAGGCGGGCACGGTCACCCTGACGATCCTGTAAGACGATAGAGAAGCGAGGGGGTCGCGGCGGACCCCCTCGCTTCTGCTTTCCCGGCCCGGTAGCCTCCCGGCGGATGCCGAGGGCGCTTGCGATCGCGATTCTGCTGGCCGCGGGGTGCACCGGCCCGCAGCCCACGCAGGCGACGACGCTCGTCGGCGAGAACCTCGTCCTGGCTCCCGGCCCGGCCGGCGCCGTTCGCATCGGGCTGGACGCCGCGAACGGCTCCGCGGAGGTTCGAATCGAAGCAGGGACCGGTGCGCTCATCACGGTCTGCCCGCTGACGTCGATCGACGAGCCGCTTGCGGGGCTCGACGCCTGCCGGAGCGTCGCGAGCGGCGTGCGCGAAGGCGTCGGCCGGAGCGGCATGACCGCGATCGCGTTCTACGTGAGTGAGCGGGAAGCGACGGTCTCGCTCCGGGTCGAGTACGCGGAGGGGAGCGGCGCGATCGAGGCGCACATCCCGCAGATCGGCCCGCCCGCGGGGACCGGCGCGTGCGACGACAACGCGTGCAACCCCTTCTTCGAGCTGACGCCGACGCCCGCCGGCGACCTCGGGGTCGCGGCCGAGTGGACCGGCGGCGAGGCGACGGCGGTCGTGCTTCAGGGCAGCGTCCTGGCGCGATCGCTGACGGCGACCGGCGTGCCGTACCGCGAAGCCGGACGCGCCGACGGCTCCTCGCCCCTGTCGGTCTCGGCGAGCCTGACCGAAGGCGCCGAGTACGCGGTTGCGTTCCGGCATCGCCACGCGCTACCCAGTAGCGGCGCGCTGCGCGACGTGGTCCTGACGATGCGCTGGCCTACGTCGTCTTGACGATCAAGACGTTGCACGGCGCGTTGTGCGAGACCTGGTTCGGCACGCTGCCCAGCAGGAAGCGGCGCGCGCCGCTCATTCCCTTGTTGCCGACGACGATCAAGTCGGCGCCTTCGGCCTCGGCGATCTCCAGGATCTTGTCGGCCGCATGGCCGGCGACGGCCTTGGTCTCCGCGTCGATGCCGAGCGCCTCCCGGGTCTCGCGCAGCACGCGCTCGCCCTCGGCGACGTCCCCGACGTAGAGCAGCAGCGCCCGCGCGCCGACCGCCGAGGCCAGGTCCGCGCCGACGCGGGACGCCGCCGAGGCGGTCGCCGATCCGTCGGTCGCGATGAGCACTTTCGAGTACACGGCGCTCACCCCTCGTCGGTCGTGTGGACGATCAACACGTCGCACGGCGCGTGGTGCGAGACCGTGTTGGGAACGCTGCCGATCACGTAGCGCTTCGCTCCCTGCATTCCCCGGTTGCCGACGACGATCACGCCGGCGCCCTGCTCCTCCGCGACCTCGATCAGCGCGTCGGACGGCGCGGCTTCCCGCGCGACCGTCGTGAGCTTGACCCGGCTCGCGTAGCGCCGGTCGACGTCGTCGAGGACGCCGACGGCGACGTCGATCCCCGACGGGGCGTCTGCCGGCGCCAGCGCCGAGGGCGTCTCCTTCGGAGTCGCGTACGCGCTGACCACGATCAACTCGGCGCCGGCCGCTTCGGCCAGCGCGGCAGCGTGCGCGACGGCGCTCGCGGCCGTGCCGGAACCATCCGTGCCCACAAGGATCTTCTTGTACATGGTTCCTCCCGCCCGAACGATAGCCGCAGGGCGTACGACGGAGCGAACTACCAGGCGGGCCGCAGCAGCGAGGCCGGCTCGCGCGCAAGGTCCTCGACGTCCAGGCGGACGTCCGGCGGCAGGGAGGCGGCGAGCGCGCGGGCGTGATCCAGCGCCTCGCCCGACTCGTCCACCCGGCGCTGCGCGTCCAGCACGTGCGACAGCAGCAGCAGGGCGCGGACCTCGGCGACGGTCCAGTTCAGCGGAGCGAGCAGGTCCAGGCACGCGCGCGCCGTGCGCTCGGCCTCCTCGGCGCGATCGGCCGCGAGGGCGGCTCGGGCCAGGATCAGCATCGCCTCGACCCGTCCGAGCACCTCCTCGCCCGAGCCGTCGATCGCCTCCGTCGCGCACGCGACGGCGCCTTCGGCGTCCCCTGCCTCCAGCGCCAGCTCCGCCAGCAAGGCCTTCGATCGCGCGGGCGAGATCATCTCGATGGAGTTTCGCCCGAGGTCCTGCTCCAGCATCGCGCGCGCTGCGGACGCATCCCCGCGCGCCCACAAGATCCGCGCGTGCAGCCAGCGGATCGACGAGCGCGTCCGTCGGATGCCGCCCTCCTCGCTCTCCCCCGAAGCCTCGTCCAGGATCGCCGCGGCTTCTTCGGCCGAGCCGCGCTCGAACGCGAGCCACGCGCGGGCGAAGTCGAACAGCCCGATGTAGAGCGGGTCGCCGAGCGAGCCCGAACCGGCCGCTCCCTGCTCCAGCGCGCGCTCGGCGGCCTCGTAGCGCCGCTCGAGCATCGCCACCGCGAAGATCGGGTACTGCGCGAGCGACTGCACCCACGGCGCCGCGCCCCAGTCCCCGGTCGCCAGCGCTTCCTCGGCGACGACGCGCGCGGCGGCCAGCCGCCCGGTCGCGACGTCGACGTAGGCGCGCAGCAGCCGTTGCAGCTCCAGCGCGAACACCGCGCCGGTCAGGTACTCGGGGTGCTCGAAGCGCAAGTGGTGCTCCAGCTCGGCGGCGATCCGCCCCGCCTCCATCACCTCGCCGCGCAGCAGCAGGACCCAGGCGCGCAGCCCCGTGCACCACCCCGCTCCTTCCACGTCGTCGATCGCGGTAAAGACCTTCTCGCCGTCGGCGAGGTAGCCGAGCGCGTCGTCGTGCCGGCCCATCAGCATCGACGCCCACCCGAGGTTCATCAGCGACCAGCCTTCGCCCTGCTGGTCTCCGAGCGCGCCGTAGCGGGCGAGCGCCTGCCGGAACCACAGCACCGCCGAGGACCATTGACCGCGGAACAGGTCGAGCTGACCGCGCGCGCGCAAGCCGGCCGCCTCCTCACGTTCGTCGCCGGCTTCCCGTGCGATGCGAAGCGCCTCGTCGAGCGGCGCTTCCGCCCCGGCGGCGTCGCCGGTCATACGGCGCATGTCCCCGGTCAGCCGCAGGATCCTGCCCTCCAGGGTCCGCTCGCCGAGCCGGCGCGCGTCGGCGAGCGCTCGCTCGAGCTGCCCGGTCGCCTCCGGGTGCCGGTAGACGCCCACGAGCGCCTCGCCCAGGCGCGTCCGCAAGGCAAGCTCGTCGCGCTCGTCCACGGCGAACGGCAGCGCCGCTTCGAACGAGCGGACGGCCGCGAGCGCCGCGTCCATCCGAAGCGCCCGGTCGCCCGCCTCGATCAGGTGCACGCGGGCTTTCTCGTCGGCTTCGGCCGACGGGGTCCCGACCTCGCGCGCGAGCGTCGCCGCGCGCAGGTAGTGGTGCGCGAGCAAGTCCCGCCGCTCGCGATCGTGCCCGGGCGCCGCGTCCACGCGCGCCAGCCAGTCCCCGACGGCCGCGTGATGGCGCGCGCGCACCTGCTTGGGAACCGAGCCGTAGGCGACCTCGTGCATGAGCGGCTGCGAGAATCGATACCCCGCCTCGCCCGCGACGACCGGCGCGGGAACGAGGTCGAGCAGCTCGACCACCTCCGGCGTTCCCAGCACGTCATCCACGCCGTCAAGCCCCAGCGCGCGCAACGCCCCCGGCCAGAATTCCTCGCCGACGACCGCCGCGTCCTGCAGCACGACCTTCGCGCGACCGGGGAGCGCGTCCAGCCGCGCCGCGATCACGGCCTGCACCGTCTGCGGGATGGCGATTTCGCCCGCGTCGCGCGCGGGCTGGTCGAGCAGCAGGCGCGCCAGCTCCTGCACGTACATCGGGTTCCCCGCGGCCTTGTCCAGCACGCCCTCGCGAACCGGAAGCGGCACGGCGGGGGCCAGCAGGTCGAGCATCTCGCCGGCTCGCGTTCGCGACAGCGGCTCGATCGGAAGCAGCAACGAGCCGACGGCCGCGCCCCATTCCGGACGCCGCTCGATCAGCTCTTCACGCGCAAGCGCCAGGACGAGGATCGGCGCGCGCATCCGCGTGCCAATCTGGTGCACGAAGTCGAGCAGCGCGTCGTCGGCCCAGTGCAGGTCGTGGAACGCCAGCACCAGCCCGCCTTCCGCGCCGGCGATTCGCTCGATGGCCCCGGCCGCCGCCTCCAGCGCGGGTCCCGCCTCGTCGAGCAGCGCGCTCGAATCCTCCTCGCCCTGCGACCCGAACGCCGCGCGCAGGATCTCTTGAAGGGTGAAGGCGGGCGTCGTAGTGCCGTACGCGAGCGCGCGGCCGTGCAGCGACCGCACGCCGGCGCGCCGGGCGCGGACCGCGAACTCGGTGGCCAGCCTGCTCTTGCCGAGCCCCGCGGCGCCCACCAGCGTGACCAGCGTCGCCCGCCCGTCGCGGCGCGCGAGCGCGAGCGCCGCGTCCAGGATCGCCAGCTCCTCGTCGCGGCCGATCAAGGGCGCCTCGCGCCGGCCTCGCTCGCCGGGCAGGCCGCGCACCGCCTTGGCTTCCCAGACGCGCACCGGCGTCCGCTTGCCCTTCGCGTTGAGCGAGCCGAGTGAGCGGTAGACGATCGACTCGCGCGTCGCTTCGTACGTCGCCTCGCCGACGAGCACCTGTCCCGGCGCGGCCGCGTCCTCGATGCGGCGCGCGGTGTTCACCGCGTCGCCCAGGACCGTGTAGGAGGAGCTGCCGCCGACCGTCCCGGCGACGACCTCCCCGGTGTTGACGCCGACGTGCAGGCCGATCCCGATCCCGCGCTCGCGCTCCAGCTCCTCGGAGTACGTGCCCAGGATGCGCTGGATCTCCAGGGCCGCGCGCACCGCGCGCTCGGCATCGTCCTCGTGCGCTTGCGGGGCGCCGAAGACGGCCATGATCTCGTCGCCGATCACCTTGTCGATGGTGCCGCCGTGGCGCTCGATCACCTCGGCCGTGTCGGCAAAGGCGCGGTCGACGATCGTCTTGACCTCCTCGGTGTCGCGCGCTTCGGACAGCTCGGTGTACCCGCTGAGGTCCCCGAACAGCACGGTGACGACGCGGCGCTCCTCGCGAGGCGCCTCGGCGAGCGGCGCGCCGCAACTCGCGCAGAAGCGAGCGTCGCCGGACGCAGGCGTCCCGCATCGCGCGCACCGCTCGGCTATCGCGCTCGCCATCGATCGCCTTCCCGCACGACCGCTCCTTCCGCGGCGAGCTTGTCCAGGTGCGCGGCGACGCTCAGCGCGGCCGCCGGCCAAACCGCCCGGTCGAAGTCCGCGTAGATGCGCTCGACCATCGCGCCGATCGTGCCGAGCCCCTCCGCCACCGTCGCGAGCACCTGCTGCTCGCGCTCGATGCGGTGCGAGACGTAGTAGTCGAGCACGGGACCCGGCGCCTCGATCACCGGACCGTGCCCGGGATAGATGCGCGCGGGCGCCGCGGCGCGGGCGCGTTCGAGCGAGGCGAGGTAGTCCGCCATGTTCCCGTCCGGGTGCGCGACGACCGTCGTCCCGCGGCCCAGCACGTGGTCGCCGGTGAACAGCGCGCGCTCCTCCTCCAGCACGTACGAGAGATGATCGCCCGCGTGCCCGGGCGTGAACAGCGCGCGCAGCGTGACGCCGTCGCCGGTCATGCGCTGTCCGTCCGCGATCGCGGTCGCGTCGCCGCAGATGCTCGCGGCGCCGGCGACCGGGTACGCCGCGAGCGGCGCGCGCGCCATCCCGGCGAAGCGCTCGGCGCCTTCCGCGTGGTCGTAATGGCGGTGCGTGAGCACGACCGCGCGCACCTCGCCCGCCTCGTCGAGCACGCGCCCGAGGTGCGCCTCGTCGTTCGGCCCGGGATCGATCACGATCGGGCTGCGCTCGCCGACCAGGTACGTGTTGGTTCCCTCCAGCGTCAGGGGAGAAGGGTTCGGCGCGAGCACGACCCGAACGAGGTCGCTCAGCCGCGTCACGCTCATGGCAGGTGCAGCGACCCGTCGGGCAGCCGGATCCGCACTTCTCCATCGGCCATGACCAGTTGCGGCGTGACCGGCTCGGCGCTGCGGCCGCGGGCCGACGCGAACAGCTCGCCGGTCGTCGCCGCCGACATCAGGGACTCGAGCGTCCAGCGCGTCGGGAAGATGATGGCGAACTCGCCCGCGCGAGCGCGCGCGACCGCCTCGGCGGGCCGCACCCACGCGCTCTCGGTCGTCTCCACCTCGTCGTGCAAGGGCGTCTGGCCCTCGGGCATCCGGGCGACGTAGAAGCGCGTGTCGAAGCGCTTCGGGGACTGCACGGGCGTGACCATGCGCGACCAGAACCGCACGAAGTCCGCGCCGAAGCGGATCCCGAAGCGGCGCGCGCCCGCCAGGGTCGACTCCTCGCCGGACTGGAGCGCGCGCCGGTACGCCAGCCAGCGCTCGGCGTCGTCCAGACGCACCGGCGTGCCGTCCGAGCCGCGCGCGAGCGAGATCCCCGCTTCTTCGAACGTCTCGCGGATGGCGCACAGCACGAGCGCGCGCGCCGTCGCCTCGTCGCCCCCTTCGGCGCGCGTCAGGTCCTCGTCCCAGCCGTCGATCAGCTCGGCGAGCGCGGGGTCCCGGTCGGCGTCGTCGAGCTTGCCGCCCGGGAAGACGTAGGCGCCGCCGACGAAGTCGCTGTTGAGGTGCCGGCGAAGCATGAACACCTCGACCCCGTCGGAGCCGTCGCGCGCGATCACCACGGTGGCCGAGTCTCGCGGGCGTGCCGGCTCCGCCGGCTCGTCCAGCGACGTGAAGCTGAGGGAAGGCTTGTTCACCCCCCGATGTTCGCACGTCCTGGGCCGCGAGCCGAATCAGCCGCTACCGTGCGTCCAGGCACGCTCACGAAGGAGGAACCATGCGCAGGAACGCTCTGCAAGCGCGCGGACTGGCGCGCGGCGTCGAACCTGCTCTAGTGTCCGCTCGGTCCTAGGAAAGGGGGAATCATGCGCAGGAGAATCCTGCAAGCATCCGCTGCCCTGGTCAGCGCACTGGTTCTAGTCGGCATGGGCTTCACCGCCGGCGGCGCCGCGCCCGGAGACGGCTTCAACTGCGGCGGCTGCATCGACAAGAAGGACATCGGCAAGAACGCCGTCGGCACCGACGAGCTGGTGAACGGCTCCGTCAAGCCCGGCGACCTCGCGGCGAACGCGAAGACGCGGGTGTGGTCCGTCGAGAACAACACCGGCTTCGTCGACGTGACCGACGGCACGCAGACCGAGATGATCTCGATGAACATCACCGTGCCCGCGGCCGGGTTCCTGTACATCCACGGGCAGGCGACGCTCAACAACAACGACGACAGCAACATCATCGTCACGACCGAGCTGCAGTTGGACGGCACGGACATCACGCCGCCGGGCGAGTCGCGGCTCGGACCCGACGGAGGCGGCTTCGACGTGGACCTCGCGACGCCCCACATCGTCGTCCCGGTGACGAAGGGAGCGCACACGGTGAGCTTCGACGTGGACCCGCCGGCGGTCGACGTCCAGACGGTTCGCTGCTACGACCAGGTGCTCACTGCGATCTTCTTCCCGCAGGGCAAGGTGTTCCCGGAGTTCGTCCCGGCGTAGCCGCCGGCCCGACGACGGCAAGCGGTCTTCTACGAAAGGGGGAGTCATGCGCAGGACGGTCCTGCAAGCAGTAGTGGGCATCGCGAGTGCTCTGGTTCTCGTCGCGGTCGGCGTCACGTCGAGCGGAGCGGCAGCCGGAGACGGCTTCAACTGCAACGGCTGTATCGACCGCAAAGACATCGCCAACAAGGCGATCGGGAGCGGCGAGGTGGTGGACAACTCGATCAAGCCCGGGGACCTGGCGGCGAACGCGAGGGCTCGAGTCGGATCGGTCGTCATCGTCGGCACGACGACCTCGACCACCCCGGAGACGATCGACACGGTCGAGGTGAAGGTCCCCGGGAAGGGGACGTTGCTGCTCCTGTTGGAAGGAACGGCGTTCATCGACGCCGACGCCGTGGACGCCTCCGCGCGCTTCGCGCGCGGCAGCCTCGGCATCTGCGATTCGGCCGACTCGAGCGCCGCGTGCGGAACGACCTATCAGACGTGGGACTACGAGGACCCGGACAGCACAACCGGCATCAACGCGTTGCTGCCGATCTCCCGCGCGCGAGTGGTCTCCGTCGGCTCCAAGGGAACGAAGACGTACTACGTCAACGCCGACACCGATGACGCAACCGAGGGCTTCAACATCACCGGCGGGAACGGAGGCACGGCGCGCTTGACCGCGTTCTTCTTCCCCGCGTCCATGTCGGTGACGAGCGCCTAGCACTTCCAGCGCGTCACGTCTCGAACGAAGGGGTCGCCGACGGCGACCCCTTCGTAGTCGGTTGAGTATCCTGCGCGCATGGATTTCGCGGTTCCGCCCGAGCTGGCCGAGCTTCGCTCGTCCTTCCTGGACTTCGTCGATCGCGAGGTGCGGCCGGTCGAGGAGCGCTACCGGCCGCAACTCCAGGACGACCTCTTCAGCGACGAGATGCGCGCCGAAGGGTTCGCCCTTCGGCGCCGCTCGGCCGAGCTGGGCTTCTACGCCGCCCACCTCCCGGAGGAAGTCGGCGGCTGGGGCCTCTCGACGCTCGGCTACACGCTGCTCGTCGAAGCGGTCGCGCAGACCGGGCTGCGCTTCGGGACGTTCGTGATCGGGCCACCGAACCCCGACGCGCCGACGAAGTTGCTGCTCGACGGCACGCCCGAGCAGCAAGAGCGCTACTTGAAACCCCTCGTCCGGGCGGAGAAGACGATGTGCTTCGCCCTGACCGAGCCGGACGCCGGATCCGACGCGCAGTCGATCTCGACCAAGGCCGTGCGCGACGGCGATCATTTCATCTTGAGCGGCACGAAGACCTTCATCACCAACGGCGCCGACGCCGACTTCGCGATCGTTTTCGCCGTGACCGATCCCGAGAAGCGCGCGAACGGCGGCATCACCGCCTTCATCGTCGAGCGCGACACGCCCGGCTTCACGACCGGCAAGCGCCAGAAGACGATGGCCGGCGACAGCGGCCAGACCGAGCTGCACTTCGCCGACTGCCGCGTCCCTGCCGACAACGTCCTGGGAACGGAAGGGTTCGGCTTCTACTCGGCGATGAAGTTCCTCAACGCCGGGCGCGCCTACATCGGCGCGATGTGCCTCGGGCTCGCCGACTACTGCGTGTCCGTCGCGACCGAGTACGCGAAGGAGCGCAAGACATTCGGCAAGCCGATCGGCAAGTACCAGGCCGTGCAGTGGATGCTCGCCGACTCCGCGGTGGAGATCGAGGCCGCGCGCTGGCTGACCTACCGCCTGGCGTGGCTGGTGGACCAAGGCGAGGAGCCGATGCGCGACTCGTCGATGGTGAAGCTCTACAACACCGAGATGGTGAACCGCGTCGCCGACCGCGCGGTGCAAGTCTTCGGCGGCATGGGCTACCTCACCGAAGGCCCGGTGGAGCGCATCTATCGCTTCGTGCGCATGTTCCGCATCGTCGAGGGCACCAGCGAGATCCAGCGCCTCATCATCGCCCGCACCTTGGGTCTCTAACCGCTCCGCTGCTTGCGTTCGATCGCCGCGAAGAGCAGGGCAGCCGCGATCGCCAGGCGCCGGTCGAGCACCCGCGCTTGGTCGGCGCCGAAGTCGAGCGTCAGCTTGTACACGAAGATGTTGTGGTTTTGCTGGGCCGTCGCGACGACGCGCCCGCCGACTTCGAAGTCGTACCGCTGCGGCGCGAACAGCGCGACCAGCGGCAGGAACCGCCGGGCAAACGCCAGTCCCCCGGTGTCCTCGCGCACGGTCCCGATCTCCTGGTCCTGCGGCCCCATCAAGATCCAGTGGTCGCGGAGCATCGACTTCCACCCCTTGCGCTTCAGCGCGCCCACTTTGGAGCCGTCCGAGGCGTCCACGACGTCGTAGGCGGCCGCGAAGTCGATGATCTTCCGGGCGTTGATCGACAGGACCTCCTGAGTCATGTCCTCGCCGGTGTAGAGCCGGATGTCCTCGCGCAGGGTGAACGCCTTCATCTTGGCGTAGAACAGCGGCGTCGTGTCGTCGCCGAAGATGTGAAACGCGCCGCCCACCAGCTTCAATACCTTGCGCCGGACGGTGTAGGTCGTCCGGTCGAATCGCTCGTCGGCCATCAGGTTCCTCCCTGCCCCGTAGCATAAGCGGCGGCATGCGGTCCTCCGACGAGCGGCGCGACCTGCCGCAAGTGGACGAAGTCCTGCGGCGGCTCGGCGACGCCGGCGCCGGACCCCTCGTCGCGCGCTGGGTCGTCCGGCGCGAGATCGACGCCGCGCGCGCCCGCATCCTGGCCGGCGAACGGCGTGGCGACGTGGAAGGCGCGGCCCGGCTGCGCCTGAAGACCTTGACCGAGCGCCGCGTCCGCGCCGTCGTGAACGCGACCGGCGTGGTCCTGCACACCAACCTCGGGCGCGCGCGGCTGTCCGCCGAGGCCCGCGTCGCGATCGCCCACGCCGCCGGCGCGGCGGCCGTCGAGTTCGACGTCGCGACCGGCGAGCGCGCGGAGCGCGCGCCGGTGGCGGCGACGCTCGCGGCCGCGCTCGTCGACGCGCCGGCCGCGCTCGTGGTCAACAACAACGCGGGCGCGCTCCTGCTGGCGCTCGCCGCGCTCGCGCGCGGACGGGAGGTCGTCGTCGGCCGCGGCGAGATGATCGAGATCGGCGGCTCGTTCCGTCTCCCCGACGTGATGGAGGCCTCGGGCGCCGTCCTGCGCGAGGTCGGCACCACCAACAGGACGCACCTGAAGGACTACGAGGGGGCGGTCTCGGACCGGACGGCGCTCGTGCTGAAAGTGCACCCCTCCAACTACAAGGTCGAGGGCTTCGCGACGACCCCTTCCGTCGCCGAGCTGACCACGCTCACCCGGGCGGCCGGCCTGCCGCTGCTCAACGACATCGGCAGCGGGCTGCTCGCGCCGGAGGAGGGCGTCTTCGCCGACGAGCCGGACGCGACGACCGCGCTCGCCGCAGGCGCGGACCTGGTCTGCTTCAGCGGCGACAAGCTTCTCGGCGGTCCACAGGCGGGCATCCTCGCCGGACGCGAGGACCTGGTCGAGCGGTGCCGCACGCACCCGATCGCGCGCGCCGTACGCGCCGGCAAGCTCGCGCTCGCCGCGCTCGAGGCGACCCTGTGGGCGCACGCGCGCGGCGAGCGCGACACGCTGCCCACCTGGCAGATGCTGCACGCAACCCCCGGCGAGGTGCGCGCCCGGGCCGAGGCGGTGGCCGAGGGCCTGCCGCACGCTCGCGTCGTGGACGGCGAGAGCGTCGCCGGCGGGGGCGCGCTCCCGGGCGTCACCATTCCGTCGGCCCTGATCCGCATCGACCACGTCGCGCCCGGGAAGCTCGCGCGCGCGCTTCGATCCGGCACACCGCCGATCGTCGCCAGGCTCGACGCGGGCGGGGTGCTGATCGACCTGCGCACGGTGGACCCCGGCGACGACGACCTGGTCGCCGCCGCGCTGGCCGGCGCGCTCTCCGAACAGCACTAGCCCGCCGTGACCCCTCCCGGGCCTTATGCGAAGATGCCGCCATGTTCGTGATCTCGACCGCCGGTCACGTGGACCACGGGAAGTCGACGCTGATCCGGCACCTCACGGGGATCGACCCCGACCGCCTCGTGGAGGAAAAGGAGCGCGGTCTCACGATCGACCTCGGGTACGCGTGGCTCACGCTGCCGAGCGGGCGCGAGATCGGGATCGTGGACGTCCCGGGTCACGAACGCTTCGTACACAACATGCTCGCCGGCGTGAGCTCGGTGGACGCGACGCTGCTCGTCGTGGCGGCCAGCGAGGGCTGGATGCCCCAGTCCGAAGAGCACCTCGCGATCCTGGACATGCTCGGCGCGCGCCATGCCGTCGTCGCGCTCACGAAGGTCGACCTGGTGGACCTGGACCGGGTCGAGACCATCGCCGCGCAGGTCCGCGCGCGGCTCGCCGGGACGACGCTCGAGGGCAGCCCGGTCGTCGCCGTTTCCGGGCAGACCGGCGACGGGGTGGCGGAGCTGCGACTCGCGCTCGACCGGGTGCTCGACGAGAACGGCGAGGTGCGCGACCGGGGCCGCCCCCGCGCCTATCTGGACCGCGTCTTCACCGTCAAGGGCGTCGGGACGGTCGTCACCGGGACGCTGACCGGCGGCTCGCTGCGCACGGGCGACCGGGTCGTCGTCCTGCCGGCCGGTCACCACACGCGCATCCGCGGGCTGCAGACGCACAAGACCGTCCGCGAAGTCGCCGAACCCGTGAGCCGGGTGGCGATGAACCTGGCCGGGATCGAGACGGGGGCGGTCGCCCGCGGCGACGCCGTCGTGTGTCCGGGTCAATGGGAGCCGGCCTCGCAGCTCGACGTGCGCCTGCGGGCCGTGCGCTCGCTCGACCACGGACTCGGCAACCGCGGCGCGTACAAGGCCTACGTCGGCTCGGCCGAGATCGATGCGCGGCTCACGCTGCTCGACGCGACCTCGATCGGTCCGGGCGAGCAAGCGTTCGCGCGGATCGTGCTCGCGCACCCGGTCGTCGCGGCGCCGTTCGATCGCTTCGTGCTGCGCGACGTGGGGCGGCGCCAGACCGTCGCAGGGGGCGCGATCTTGGACGCGCATCCGCCCGGCCTTCGCAACAGGAACCGCGCCGATCGGATCGAGCAGTTGCGCGCGCGCTCGCTCGCCGGGCCCGACGACATCCCGACGCTGCTCGTCCAGGAACAAGGCTGGATCGCGCGCACCGACCTCGAGCGGCGCAGCGGGAGCGGCGCGGCGCCGCGTGGAACGGTCTCGCTGCGCACGCTGGAGACGACGCAGGAGACCTTCGATCGCACCGCCGCGGCGATCGAGGAGGCGCTCGGCGAGCTGCACGCCCGCTTGCCGCTCGTGCGGGGCGCATCGCGCGAGGACGTGCGCGCGGCCGCGGGCCAGATCGACGAGCGGCTGTTCGCCGAAGTGGTCGAGGCGATCCCCGACCGCATCGTCGCCGAAGGACCGATCCTGCGCCTCGCCGCGCACGAGGTCGTGCTGACGCTCGAGCAGAAGGACGCGCGCGACGTGCTGCTGCGCCAGCTCGCCGCCGCGCGCTTCTCGCCGCCCAGCACGACCTCGCTGATGGACGCGCACGGCGACCACCTCGTCCGGGCGCTGGTCGAGGCGGGCGACCTCGTCCCGGTCGGCGAGGACGTCGTCCTGACGGCCGAGCTGCTCGGGGAGGCCAAGCGCATCATCGCCGAGGCGACGGAGGCCGAGGGTGCGCTCACGGCGGCCCGGATCAAGGAATTGCTCGGCACGACACGCAAGTACGCGATCCCGCTCCTCGAGCACCTCGATCGCACCGGCTTCACGCGCCGCGTCGGCGACCTGCGCGAGCTGGTCCGCTAGCGGACGGCTGCGACCGCGTCCACTTCGACCGGGGCGCCCAGCGGCAGTTCCGCAACGCCGACCGCCGCGCGTGCGTGCTTCCCCGCCTCACCGAACACCTCGACCATCAGCTCGCTCGCGCCGTTGGCGACGACGGGCTGGGCGCGAAAGCCGGGCGCGCTGGCGACGAAGACGGTCAGCTTCAGGATGCGCGCGACGTCGTCGAGCGATCCCGCCGCCGCGCGCAACTGCGCGAGCACGTTGACGGCGCACGCGCGCGCCTCCTCGATCGCCTCCTCTTGCGAGACGTTCGCGCCCACCAACCCCGTGCGCGGAAGCGCGCCGTCGCGGATCGGCAGTTGTCCGCTCACGAACACCAGCGACCCGTCGCGCGTGTACGGCACGTAGGAAGCGACCGGCGCCGCCGGCTCGGGGAGCGTGATGCCGAGCGCGCGCAGCGCGGCTTCCGCGCTCACGACGCCGGCTCTTCCTTCGGCCGCTTCAGGATCGCGACCGTCCCCGGCACGTCGGCCGGGTTGTAGACCTGGACCAGCTCCCAGCCCTCGTCCCCCCAGTTGTTCAGGATCTCCTGGATCGAGTGGGGGATGAGCGGCACGGACACGTATTCCCATCTCTGCACGACGAGTCACCTCCGAGGTGTCGCCGGCGAGACTATGCGACCGCGCGCGGCGGAGGCGAAGGAGGCGGGGGCGAAGAGGAGTCAGCCTGCCTTGCGGCTGAGCAGGTGGCGGCGCTCGATCTCGTTCAGGCCGCCCCAGATCCCGTGCGGCTCGCGAACGTCCAGCGCGAAGCGGCGGCACTGCATGATCACGGGGCACTCCGCGCAGATGGCCTTGGCCTTGGCTTCGCGCCGGACGCGCTCGTCCTTCGTCTCCAGGTGGAAGGGGGTAAAGAACAGGTTCGTGTCCGCGCCTCGGCACGCTGCGAGGGACTGCCAGTCAACCGTCGTTGCCCAAGTCGGCCGTGCCATGCGATTCGTCCGCGCTCGTTGCCCGGCGAGCGCCCGACGTCACCCCTTCCTTACCGATATCCGACGCCAGATGAGGTCCCGATGTTCCCTCGCGAACCTGAGCAAAAGGTGAGGATCGCGAGCGACCCCGTCATTGAACGGGACAGCAGGATACGTGGACAATGCCCTTTCGTACAGGCAGAATCTACCAACTCTGTCAAGATATCCCAGTATTCCTAGCTGGCAGGGCCGGGAATGACGATCAGCACGCCGCCGTCGAGCTGGTCGACGACCACGTCCTCGCCGACGCGCCGTCGGGACCCGTCCTTGGACCGGGCTCGCCAGATCTCGCCGTCCACCTCGACGAAGCCCTCGGGGTTGAGCATGCTGCGAACGCGGCCCCGCTCGCCCACGAGCTGGTCGCGCACCTCGCGCGACACAGGCCTTCGGGCCCGCCGGACGACGGTCATGACCGGGACGAACATGATCACGATCGCCGCAGTCCCGGCGCCCGCGAGCCAGGGCGACAGCCGCACAGGCTCGGCGGTGTTCGGGTAGAGCCAGAGCGAGCCCAGCACGACGCCGGCCGTGCCGGCGAAAGTCGGCAGGCGGATGCCGTCCAAGGCGACGTCGATGCCCAGCAGCACGAGCCCTCCGGCCAGCAGGCCGATCCCGAGCGCGCGGGCCGGCAGGACGGTCAGCCCGTAGGCCGCGGCGCCCAGCACGACCGCCGCCGTCCAGCCCGCGACGCCGAAGCCGGGCTGGAACAGCTCGAACACGACCAGCATCGCGCCGCCGAGCAGGAGCAGATAGACCAGGGTCGGGTTGGCGAAGGTGTGGAGCAGCCGGCGGATCGGGCCGGGTTGCAGGACGCGCACGTCCACGCCGTCTTCGGGCAAGTCGAGCGTGACCGTGCCGGCCGTCGTGGCGACGGTCCGGCCGTCGGCGCTGCGGAGCAGCTCCGCGACGCTCGGCGCGACGACGTCGGCCAGGCCCGCGTCTACCGACGCGTTCGCGCCCAGGACCTGCGCGGGGGCCCCCGGCTCGACGGCGCGGCCGCGAGCGGCGGCGAGCGCCTCGAACGCTCCCGGGGAGGGTCCGCCCTCGGGGCGGGCGAAGTCCACGGGGTCCGCCGGGCCGATCGTCGCGCTCGGTCCCACGCCGACGACGTGCGCGGCGGCCGCGAGGTAGGCGACCACGCCTCCCGCGTGCGCGGCGCGGGGGCCGACGTGGACCGCGACCGGCACGCGCGCGTCGCGGACGCGGCGCACGACCGGGGGCAGCGGCTCGTCGTCGGAGACCTTGAGCCCTCCGAGGCTGTCGACCTGCAGGACGAGCAGCGCCACGCCGTCGCGCTCGGCTTCGTCGATGCGCTCGATCAGGTAGCGCTCGATCGGGCGGTCGACGACTCCCACGACCTCCACGACGTCCACGACCGGGACGTCGCCGGCCTGAGCGAACGCGAACGCGGGCACCGCGAGGATGCCCAGAAACAGGGAAAGTGCCGCGAGACGGCGCACGAGACGCGATTATAGGTTGGCCGGGAACCCAGTTCGAAACGCGAGCCCGGCATGGAACGACCTATCATCGACGGTCGATGGGCACTACGTTGACCGGCGCGCGCGTCGTCGTCGTGTCGGGCAAGGGAGGCGTCGGCAAGACGACCGTCGCGGCCGCGCTCGCCATCGCGGCCGCGCACGCCGACAAGCGCGTCCTGCTGGTCGAGCTGGAGGATCGCGAGGCGTTCGCGCCGCTGTTCGGGCTCCGGCGCATCTCCTACGAACCCCAGCACCTGGCGCCCAACGTCACCGGGCTGACGGTGGAAGCCGACGAGGCGCTGTTCGAATACCTCAAGGTCTCCTACAAGATCCCCTCGATCTCGCGGTCGCTGATCCGGTCGCGCGCCGTGGAGTTCGCGACCCAAACCGCGCCGGGCCTGAAGGACATCCTGCTGATCGGCAAGACGATTACCGCCGCCGGCGAGACGCGCGACGGCAAGCCCGTCTACGACCTGGTCGTCGTCGACGCGCCGCCGACCGGGCGGCTTCCGCGCTTTCTGGGCGCCCCGCAGGCCGTCGCCGACCTGGTGCGAGCCGGCCCGATCCGGCGTCAGGCCATCGGGGTCCATGCCGCGGTGGTCGACCCGCGACGCCTCCAGGTCGTCCTGGTGACGCTACCCGAGGAGATGCCCGTGCGAGAGACGCTCGAGGCGGCCGAGCACCTGGCGAAGATGAACGTGGCCCTCGGACCGTTCGTGGTCAACGCCGTCCTGCCCCCGCCGCCCGAGCACCGCGATGACGCGCGCCGCGACCTGGCTGCCGCCGGAGCGACGGAGCGCCAGGCCGACGCGGTGATGGACGTCGCCGAGCGCCATGCGCGCCGCGCGGCCAACCAGGCCGCCGCGATCGCCGGCCTGCGGGCCGAAGCCGATACGCCGATCGTGGAGCTGCCGTACCTGTTCACCGAGCCGCTCGCCTACCGCGACGTCGAGACGCTCGCCGCCCTGATGATCGAGCAGGAGGTCGTGTGAGGATCGACGAGCTGATCGACTCCCGGCACATCGTCGTGTGCACGGGCGCCGGCGGCGTGGGCAAGACGACGACGTCGGCCGCCCTCGCGTTGCGCGCCGCCGAGCGAGGACGCAAGACGATCGTGTGCACGATCGATCCCGCGCGGCGGCTCGCGCAGTCGATGGGACTGGCGGCGCTGGACAACGTGCCGCACCGCGTCGACATCGCCGGGACGGGCCGCGGCGAGCTGCACGCGATGATGCTCGACATGAAGCGCACGTTCGACGAGATGGTCATGGACATGACCTCGCCCGATCGCGCCCAGGCGATCATGCGCAACCCCTTCTACGAACACGTCTCCTCCACGCTGGCCGGCACGCAGGAGTACATGGCGATGGAGAAGCTGTGGGAGCTGCACGAGGAAGGCGGCTGGGACCTGATCGTGATCGACACGCCTCCCACGCGCAGCGCCCTCGACTTCCTGGACGCGCCGCGCCGGCTCACCGACTTCCTGGAGGGACGCTTCCTGAGGATGATGCTCTGGCCGTACATGAAGGCCGGCAAGGGCGGGCTGCGCGTGCTCAACTTCGGCACGCAGGTGGCGCTGCGCGCGGTGACGCGCGTGACCGGCAGTGAGCTGTTCGCCGACGTGGCGGAGTTCTTCCGGTCCTTCGAGGGGATGTACGAGGAGTTCAAGCATCGGTCCGTGCGCGTGCGCGACCTGCTCGGCGCGAGGCGAACGGTCTTCCTGGTCGTGACCTCGCCGTCGGGGTCGAGCCTGCGCGAGGCGCGCTTCTTCGCCGAGCGGCTCGCCGCCGAGTCGATGCCGCTCGGGGGCGTCGTCGTGAACCGCATGCACGTCGTGCCGGACGCGGGCGACCTCACCGGCGTGCGCGCAGGGGCAAGCGCCGCGGCCGCGCAGGCGCTCGACACCTACGAGCGCTGGCGCGCGCTCGCCCGCGCGGAGGAACGGGTGCTCGCCGACGCGCTCGGCACGGACGGCCTGCCGGTGTGGCGCGTTCCCGACCTCCCCGACGAGGTCGTCGACCTGGATCAGCTTCGGACGGTGGGCGCCCTGCTGGCTGGGTAGGGTTCGGGGTTCATGGGGGTCGACGCCGGCGAGATTCGAGGTCTTCCGCGCACCAGGCG
This sequence comes from Actinomycetota bacterium, assembly GCA_036397035.1. Taxonomy (GTDB): domain Bacteria; phylum Actinomycetota; class AC-67; order AC-67; family AC-67; genus DASWJS01. The sequence goes on from DASWJS010000010.1 coordinate 27,496, forward strand.
GGCCTGGGCCGAGGCGATCCGGGACGCCGCGCGCTTCGGCGAACGGGTGGACGCGCCCAGCCTCGACGGACGCGAGATCCTGCACCGGATCGCGACCCTGGCGGTCGTCGCCGTCCTCACCGCGATCGCGGCAGGCATCATGTCGCTGCCGACCGTCGGCGCCGTATCGCGATCGGTGAACGCGGTCACGAGCCTGTTCGACGTGCAGGTCGGTCCCGCGCGCTTGCCGCGCATCGCGCAGCGCTCGGTCGTGGTCGACCGCGACGGCAAGGTGCTCGCGACGCTCGCCGGGGAGGAGAACCGCGTCATCGTCTCGCTCGGGCAGATCCCGAAGATCGCCCAGCAGGCCGTGATCGCGATCGAGGACGCGAACTTCTACGAGCACGACGGCATCGACACGCAGGGCCTGCTGCGCGCGCTCGTCACCAACCTGCGCAGCGGAGACGTGGCACAGGGCGGCAGCACGATCACCCAGCAGCTCATCAAGAACACGCTCGTCGGCAACGAGCAGTCGCTGGACCGAAAGATCCGCGAGGCGCGGCTCGCCGTGAAGCTCGAAGAGAAGATGGACAAGAGCCGCATCCTCGAGCTGTACCTGAACGAGACCTACTTCGGCGAAGGCGCCTACGGGATCGCCACGGCGGCGGAGTTCTACCTGGGCAAGCCGGTGGAGAGGCTGAACCTGTCCGACGCCGCGATGCTCGCGGGGCTGATCGCTTCGCCGGAAAACTTCGAGCCGCTGAACCATCCCGACGAGGCGCTCGCGCGCAGGAACCTCGTGCTGCAGCGAATGGTCGCCGAGAGGTTCGTCACCCAGCAGCGCGCCGACGCGGCGGCCGCCAAGCCCCTGAAGGTGGCACGGCACGAGCTGCCCGGCGGCAACTCGCCGTACTTCGTCGAGTACGTCAAGCAGCAGATCCTGAACGACAAGCGGTTCGGAAAGACGGCGGACGCGCGCGCGAAGGCGCTGTTCCAGGCGGGCCTTCGGATCGAGACGACGCTCGACTTGGACTTGCAGCGCGTCGCGACGCGCGCGAACGCCGCGGTGCTCGACGAGGAAGGCGACCCGGCCTCGGCGCTGGTCTCGATCGACCCCGCGACCGGAGGCGTCGTCGCGATGGTCGGCGGCCGCGACTTCGACGAGAGCAAGTTCAACCTCGCGGTGCAAGGCCGCCGCCAGCCGGGCTCGATCTTCAAGCCGCTGACCTTGCTCGCCGCGCTCGAGCAGGGCGTCGCGCCGACACTCGAGCTGCCGGCGCCTTCGCCGTACAAGACGGTGGACACCGAGGGCAAGCCCTACAAGGTGCGCAACTACGACGGCAACTCCTACGGCACGATCTCGCTTCGCACGGCGACCGAGCTGTCGGTGAACACCTACTACGTGCAGCTCCTGCAGAAGATCGGGCCGGCCGCGGTGGTGGACATGGGCGAGCGGCTCGGCATCACGACGCCGCTGCAGCCGATCGTGTCGCTGGCGCTGGGCACGATCGCGGTGTCGCCGCTGGAGATGGCGAGCGCCTACGCCACGATCGCGAACAAGGGCGTGCGGTGCGCGCCCTTCGCCATCACGCGCGTGACCGACGGAGACGGCAACGTGGTGCTGGAGAACGAGCCGGCGTGCGAGCGCACGGTCGAGGCGGACGTGGCGGCGCTCGGCGCCGACGTCCTGCGCGGCGTGATCGAGCGCGGGACGGGCGCCACGAACGGCGACATCGGCCGCCCGGCCGCCGGCAAGACCGGCACGACCGACGAGTACACCGACTCGTGGTTCGCGGGCTTCACGCCCCAGTTCGCCACGGTCGTGTGGCTCGGGTTCCCCGAGTCCACCGAGCGGTCGCTCTACGACATCCACGGGCTGCCGCGCGTGTTCGGCGGGAGCCTGCCCGCGATGATCTGGGCGCGCTACATGCGCGCGGCGCACGAGGACCTGCCGGTCGTCGCGTTCCCGAAGCCGCCGAAGATCGCGGGGTCGAACGTGCCCGACGTCGTGGGGATGCTCTACCGCGACGCGCGAGCCGCGCTCCGCGAGGCCGGGTTCGAGGTGACGTTCGTGAAGGCGCCTTCGGGCGAGCCCGCCTTCACCGTGCTCTCGCAAACGCCCGAGGCGGGGTCCGAGGCGTCGCCGGGGATCGTCGTCACCCTGGAGGTCTCGGACGGCTCGGGCGAGGCGGAGAAGCCCGCAAACGGCCCGCCGAGCCCTTCGCCCTCGCCGTCGCCCTAGCGATCAGCCGCCGAGCCGCGCGCGCACCGCCGAGGACACGGCCGAGCCGTCCGCACGGCCCTTCACCTTCGGCATCAGCGCCTTCATCACCGCGCCCATCTGCTTGATCTCGGTCGCGCCCGACTCGGCGATCGCCTCGTCGACCAGCGCCGCCAGATCGGCCTCGGAGAGCTGCTCGGGCAGGTAGGACCGGAGCACGGCAAGCTCGGCCTGCTCCTTTTCCGCCTGGTCGGTGCGGCCTCCGGCGGTGAAGGACTCGATCGCCTCGCGGCGGCGCTTCGCCTCGCGGCCGATCACCTCGATCACCTCGTCGTCGTCCAGCTCGTGGCCCCGCTCGACCTGGAGGTTCTTCATGGACGTCAGCAGCATCCGAAGCGTGGAGGTTCGCAGCGCCTCGCGCGCCTTCATGGCGGCGGTGAGGTCGGTCCTGATCGTGTCGCGAAGCATGGGCGCAAGGATATAGCCGGTAGGCTTCGCGGCTCAGTGGTGGTTGTCGCAGTCCTCGCGCTGCTCGGCTTCGGCCTCGCCGTCGCGCTCTACGCGGTCGTCGTCGAGCGCACCTGGTTCGCCGTGCGCCGGCACGTCGTCCCGTGCTTGCCGGCGGGATCGACGCCGATTCGCGTGCTGCACGTCTCCGACCTTCACCTTCGGAGCGTGCAGCGGCGCAAGCAACGGTTCATGCGCTCGCTCGCGACGCTGGAGCCCGACCTGATCGTGGGCACGGGCGACTTCCTCGGCGACGAGGTGTCGGTGGACGCGACCGTCGAGGCGATGACGGCGACGCCGGCGAGGACCGCGGCGCTGTTCGTGCTCGGATCGAACGACTATTACGGACCCAAGCCCAAGAACCCGCTGCGGTACCTGTCGAGCGCGCGGCGCATCCCCGAGCCCGGCAAGCCGAACCCGTGGCAGCCGATGGTGCGCGCGCTGGAGGCAAAGGGCTGGACGCTGATCAACAACCGCGCGCTCGCCGTCGGCGGCATCGACGTCGTAGGGCTGGACGACGCGCACATCGGGCGAGCGGACTTCTCGGTCGCGACCGAGCGCAGCGGCGACGGCTTCCGGCTCGCCGTCGCGCACTCGCCCGACGGCACGCGAGAGCTTGCGGCCAAGGGCTACGACCTCATCGTCTGCGGGCACACGCACGGCGGGCAGGTGTGCCTGCCGGGCTTCGGCGCGCTGGTGACGAACTCCACGCTGCCGCGACGGATGGCGAGCGGGCTGCACCGCATGGACGGCGCGTGGCTGCACGTGAGCGCTGGGCTCGGAACGTCGATGTACGCGCCCTACCGTCTGGCGTGCAGGCCGGAGGTGTGCGTCCTGGAACTCGTGCCGGGCGAGTAGCGGGCCCGCCTTGCGCTGCGTCCGCGTGCGGCGCCCGCGCGCGCGGGCGTGCGGACGCGGGCACCTCAGCCCGCGAGGACGCGGTCGAAGACCTCCTCGTAGCCGGCGACCATGCGCGCGGCGGAGAAGTGCTCCTCGACGCGGACACGACAGGCGTTCGGGTCGATCTCGGTTGCGCGAGTGACGGCCTCCGCCATGCGCTCGGCGTCGGGGACGATGAAGCCCGACACGCCGTCCGCGATGACCTCGGGCGCGGCGCCGTTCGGGAAGGCGATCACGGGCGTGCCGCACGCGTTCGCCTCGGCCATCACCAGTCCGAAGGGCTCGGGCCAGGTGATCGGGAACAGCACCGCGCGCGCCCGGCCCATCAGGTCGGCCTTCTGCTCGATCGGGATCTCGGCCAGGACCGTCTCGTCGCCGGTCAGCTCGGGCACCACCTGCTCTTTCCAGTAGCGGCGCTCCTCTCGCTTCTTGATCGCCACGGCGAGCGTGAGCGGAAGGCCCGCCTTCTTCGCCGCGACGACCGCCTCGCGCGCGCCCTTGGCGGGATCGGCGCGCCCGACGAAGAGCAGGAAGTCCTCCTTCTCGGCGCGGAAGGGGTAGTCGGCCAGGTGGATGCCGTTGTAGACGCGGCCCGCGTAGGAGAGGTCGGGCGCGGGCGCGCGCTGCGAGTCGCTGATCGAGACGTAATGCACGCGATCGGTGAGCGAGCGGTACCAGTTCGCGTACGGCTCGGTGATCAGGCCGTGGATCGTGTGCACGACCGGCGTGTCGCCGCGCGCGGCCATCGCGAGCGCGACGAGCGAGGTGTGGTCGTGGATGAGGTCGAAGCGTTCGGGATGCTCGAGCGCGCCGAAGGCGTGCACCGTCTCCAGGAGCGTGTCGCCGATGGCGAGCGGCCCGGGCGCCGGCCCCGCGGGCGAGACGATCCGCGCCTTGCTGACGCTCCCGCCCGCGGCGAAGAGGGTGACGTCGTGTCCGCGATCGACGAGCCCGTCGGCGAGCAGCGCCACGACCCACTCGATGCCGCCGTAGCCGGGCGGGGGCACCGCGATCCAGGGTGGCGCGATCAGGGCGATCTTCATGACCGCCGTCTACCGTAACCGCGCGCTCAGCGCGCGCGCTTGGACAGGTCGAGCGGCGGAGCGGCGGGGATCCCGCGCTGCGCGGCCCGGGCGCGCCGGGCGGGCTCCAGCGGGATCGGCGCCGCGCGCGGGGCCGCGGTGTGTCGCATCAGGCACACCTGACAGGTGTCGTACTCGATGGAAGCGGCGCTACCGCACCACTCACAATCTCGCCGTTCGTCCATGCCTCGACTCCCGAGAGGTTGGTCCGAACCCCGGCTTCGATGAAGGGGCTTTGATGGTACCCAACCGGTCAAGCCGTTCGGAAGTCAGGTTCTGCCAGGGTTGAACGCGCGCGAGCGAACGCGCTGGTGGCGGGGTTCTGCGGGCGGGGGAATCGGGGCTCCCGGCGGGCGAGCGGGCCGTATAATGCCCGGCGACGGGAAGTAGCGCAGCTTGGCAGCGCGCCACGTTCGGGACGTGGAGGCCGGGGGTTCAAATCCCCCCTTCCCGACCAAGTTTTAGGCCTCTGACCTGCGGTTATAGATTTGCGACCACCCGTCCGGTGCAATCCGGTGCAATCTCGATTCCGTTCTGCGCGTGCGCGAGTCGACAACATGCAGCAACCTGACCCGTGTCGTCAGACCCAGCCGATACACTCCCCATCGATGAGCGCGGACGTCCTTCCCATGATCACGCAACCCATGTATGCCCTGCCCGAGGCGGCGAGACTTGCGCGCATCCCCTCGTCGACCCTGAAACGATGGATTCACGGCCACTCGCGTAGGAGCACTCATGGGGAGCCCGTTTTCGACGAGCCCGTTCTTCGTACCGAACCAACCGGCGTTGATGAGTTGACTTGGGGCGAGTTTGTAGAGGCGATCTATCTTCGTGCTTACCGAGGCAAGAAGATCCCTCTCCCTAAGCTCCGGCGTCTCGTCGCCGACCTTCGGGATGAACTCGGGACCCCTTACCCTCTGGCCACCCAGAAGTTGTTCGTCTCAGGCCGCGACGTCTTCCGCCGCGTGTCGGGTGATCTCGAAGCATCTCCCGAGAAGCAGCTCGCCATGGAGAAGGCGATCGTGCACTACCTCGAGAGTCTCAAGCTGGAGTTCACGGCGGACGGCTATGTCATTCAATGGAGGCCGGCTGAGGGAGACGGTCTGGTACTTCTGCAGCCGGACCTCAGTTTCGGCGCCCCGGTCGTTGATGTCGGGATCCGCACCGAAGTTCTCTTCGAGTCGTTCGCCGCCGGCGACACGATCGCAGCGATCGTCGAGGGCTTCAAGGTGCCAGTGGAACAAGTTGAAGCGGCAATCCGGTACGAGACGAAGCTCGGCGCGAAGCTTCCCGCCGAATCCGCCGCGTGACCTCTGAATGGCCGAGGATACGGACCAGGCTCCGATCTTCCTCATCGACCGCAACATCCCAGAGGCCGTTGCGCGGGCGATGGCCCTCGTGCGACCGCTCGACGCCCGGGTTCATGACGATCACTTCCCCCGTGACATCAAAGACCCCCTCCTGCTCGCGGGTCTCGGAGAGCGGAACTGGTGCTTCGTCACCCGCGACAAGAACCTTCGAAAGCGACCGAATGAGGCTCGGGCTCTTGTAGAAGGTGCCATTACCCGCGTTCCTGTTGACTGGCGCTGGCAACATGCGGATCTGGGAAATCATGCAGCTCTTGGTCCGTCGATGGGACGACATGGTTGTGTATGCGCTCGCGAACGCCGGTCCATATGTGGTCGGCGTGAAGGCGGTTGGGCGGATCGAGGAACTAGCTCTTCGTGGTGTCGGCGACCGCCCGCGCTAAACGGAAGGCGTCAGCCGAGCAGCTCGTCGAGCGCGGCCGCCGCACGCGCGCCGGGGGCGGAATCCTCGGCGCGATACCGTTGTCTTGAGGTCGGCGTGACCGGCGAGGCGCTGAACGTCTTCGGCGCGCATACCGACCTCGTTGATCAGCACACTGACGAACGTGTGGCGTAGGTCGTGTAGCCGGATCGCGTCGATGCGCGCGCGGTCAAGGCCTTCGATCTCGATCTGGCCAAGGTGCTTCTTGAACCGCTTGTAGAGCGCGTTGGGTTGTTGCGGACGTCCTGGCGCGCCCCAACCGACGAGGCGGTCGTTGCGCGGGTCACGATGCCGTCCTCGCGACGGGAAGAGCAGATCGTGCTCCTCCCAGCGATCGCCGGCCTCAAGGCGCATCTCGAGAGCGCGCCTCTTCTGTTCGCGCAGCACCTTCACCGCCCACGCCGGCAGCATGACGTCGCGGCGCGACGTCTCGCTCTTGGGGCATGACTTGATGCGCGCACCGCCCTTCGCGTCGATGACGACCTGACGCACTCGGACGAGGGGGCTCCGTCCGTCGAGGACGAGATCGCCGTTGCGCGGATCCTCGTCGCTGCCCCGTAGGCGAACGCCGAGGATCTCACCGCGCCGCATCCCAAGCAGCGCAAGCGTCAGTTCGCCTTCCATGTTGGAACCGTCGAACGCGACGCGCATCGCGCGCTGGCCGACCAAGCCGATCGACCGTTGTGACGGCCGTCCTTTCGGTCCGACCTTCGGCTTCAGCTCACGCGGGAACTTCCGGAATGGATCCTTCTCAAGCGGTCCAACAGACATCGCGTACCGAAGGCCGCACATCAACGTGCTGAACGCGTGTTGCAGCGTGCGCGCCGAGACGTGGCCGGTCGGGCCATCGGTCGACGACAGCTCCGTGAACCACCGCACGAGGTACGTCGGTCCCTGCGGTGTATCGAGCTTGCTCAGCAACACGCGCGCGAGCGACGACGGCTTGATGTAGCGACGGTACTTCTTCTCAAGCGCGTCAACCGTCGTCGGTGAGAGGTCGCCGCGATCGGCGAGTGCGCGCTTGTGGGGCAGGAACTCCTTCTCGAACCACGATCCGATCGTGTGCTTGGCGGGATCGGGTGGCGCGTCGGCGATCTTGCGCCGCAGCTCGATCCCGAACTCGAGTGCCTGGCGTCCGGTGCCGCGGAAGTTTCGGTGCGCGCGGATTGGTTTGTCATTCGCGCCGAACCCGGCCCAGGCCATGACGGTCCATCTGTTGCGCTCACCTGATGGATGAGGGTTGACGCTGACTCCCGGCGCCGAGCGGGCCTGCCGCCGTTCGGATCGCCCGGGCGCAACGGTGGGGGGCTGCTCAGGCATCCTCGGTCTCCAAGATCTGCGTTGACAAGGGGACCCTGTGTGGACGACACGAAGAGAACCCTGATTCATCATGGACGCTGTCCCCGCGGTCCGGTATCCTGACCGTGTACCCACCCTGCTGCTTCGGCGGCAGGGCGCGAGACCGCCTCTGGGCGGTCTCTGCCTTTCTGGCTACCAACCCTTCGGCTTGCGGATCGTTCCGTGCTGATCGCGAAGCGTTCCCGGGAACTGGCTCGCGGCGAGGATTCCGGATCGGATCCGCTTGTAGAAGTCCGCCGGGAGAGCCGACCTGGGAAGATTCCCAGGGATCACGACTCCAACCGTCTGGCCAAGCTCGGATCGGACCGCCTCGATCGGTCCCTTCAGGTCCGAGTCGTTGGAGATCACGACGGCAACGTCGTAGTCCCTCTTGAACCCGTCGACGAGCAGATGAGTCGCAAGGTTGACGTCGGAGCCCTTCTCTTCGGTCCGGAGCACTTCCACGGTGCGAGGTTCTCCTGGCTTGGGATGGGCAAGCGGCAACCGCTTTGGCTTGGTCAAGAACGACCCGTAGTGGATCGACAGGTTCGGGACGGTCGCGAGCGCACGTAGATAGGTCTGCTGCCGCTGCGGCTGTTGCGGGTCATCGGGCCGGGCCTCGACCCGCGCGGTGAAGTATCTGATGCGCCTCACCTCATGCTGCGGAAGCAGCAGGGAGCACATCTTGCCAAGATCCAACCACTTGAAGCGCGTCCCCTTAAGGCAGCGATAGTAGAGGTTGAACGCATCGATGTAGAGGTTCGTGCGCACGGATCACGAAGATAGCATCGGGCTGGGACAGAGCCTTCCGGTTGACCTAGCCGAGATCGTCCGCTCGCCGGACAAGATCCTCGATCGAGCGATCAGAGAGCATCGAGTACAGCTCGGAACCTTCCGAGGGGGCTCCGTCGATCTCGGCGAGGTCGAACAGACCCCGGAAAACCCAGGTCACTCCCTCTCCTGCATGGTTCTGGTACGACTCCTGCGCCCCCTTGCCGAGTCTCTCGGCTTGAGCCAGTGCCGCCCCTTGGTCTGGCGCACGAACCAACCGGAACTGCAGCTCCGCCTCCTCCTGCGACGCGCCGTCGACGAGACACTCCAGGACGAGGACTGCCGTGAACCACTTCAACGACTCTTCTCCGAGTCCTCGTCAGGCCAACCCTTCGACACGCGCTCCAGCAAGGCCAAGCCGTTTCCGCGCAGGAGGCGACTGGCAAACCGGCGGCTGGACGCTCGATCACACAGGACCTCCAGGACAGCCACCACAAGTACATTCTGTTCTTCCAAGTGTGCCGAATCAGCCATCTCGTTGAAGAGGTCGAACACAGCTCCGACGTCTTCACGCGCGAGACGAGGATCTTTATCCACGATCAGAAGAGCCAGGTCCCCGAAGACCTCGTAGACCAAGTCATTCTCCGCATCCGACCGGATGGCGGCATAGCTTGGAGCACGACGGAACAACTCGTGGATGAGGTCGATCGGGCCTCGAGACGAAGACATGACCCTGACGATAACGACGGTATGGGCCCCGGAATCGCAGGCGCGAACCTCGCGGGGGTGACGACTTCAAATCCCCCCTTCCCTACTTGTTCAAGCCGTTGACGTGCTGTGAGAGTTCGGCACCTCTGTCTCATATGGGCGACAGTGGCTCCGGCTTCTATGTCTTACTCGCTCCATCCGGTTGACTTCGGCCCAGCCGAGTCAAGGGGGGGAGCCGATGCTGCAGGAGCTTTCGAAGGTTGAGCAGTCGCTATCAAGCCGTCCCCCAAGCTCCTCGACGGGCGGTCTCGATCACCGAGGTCGCGATCCGCATGGCGTCGATCGACGGACGCTTCGCCGGTGGCTCGTTGGGACCGACGTCCAAAGCCAGTTGTTCACCCGTCATCGGGCACCCGAAGACGCGTGCGGATCCACCGCTCGAGTTGATCGTCGTCGATCGACCCGGCGGCGACAGCCTTCATCGTCTCTACTGTCTCCGTCCCATCAGCATCACCAGCCGGTAGTTCCCAGCGATAGCCGTTGCGCTCGGCGAACTCCACTGCGCAGATGTACGCAACTCGCTTGTTGCCGTCGGGCAGTGGATGGTTCTTGATCAGTCGCAGGCACGGCACGGCAACCTTCATCGAGAATTCGGGGTAGAACTCGACGCCGCCGAACTCTGCCGAAGGAGCGTTCAGGGCGGAGTCTGCGAGCGGCAGGTTGGCCCTCTTCTGCAGAACCTCTGCCGGAATGCCGAGAACTTCCTCCCCAATGAGGAGGAAGTCCGCGAGATCCAGGTAGCGGAAACCCACCGAGTCAGGTTTCGGCGAGCTTCTCGAGGATCAGCTTGTTTCGTTCGATGGACGCCCGGAGCCGCGCCCTGAAGTCTTCGTCCTTGCGGCGGGCCTCGATGTGGGCGGCGATGGCCGCGCGAACTTCTTCGGCGACGGCCACACCGTCGACTTCCGCCACAGCCTCCAACTCCTGAGCCTGCTCGGCCGGAAGCCGCACGGTCAGCATCTTGTTCTTGTCCACGGGTCCACCTCCTTCGCGCCCACGCAAGATAGCATCTATATTTCGCACTTGCACGCTAGCTGTATGCGCGGCAGCGTGACAGGGTAGTCAGGGCATCAGAGGTTCGGACTGGTGCCACAACCTACTTGCGAATCCGAGGGCGACCGTCGAGGGCGGAACGGAGACCTTCGCGGTGACCGCCAGGGTCGCGCGCGGCGAGGAGCGGGAGCGGATCTAGACCCTTCAGAAGGAGCGCTACCCAGGTTTCGCGGAGTACGAGCGCCGCACGCGCGCGAGATACCCGTCGTCATCCTCGAGCGGCTGGATGACGACGTGCGGGGCGTACGAGCACCGCACGGCGCGCGGGAAACACCGTCGCCTCGGTTCAGGCTTGAGGCTCGGTGATGTTCACCATCCACGAAATGCCGAACCTGTCGGTGCACATGCCGAACGTGTCTCCCCAGACCTGCTTCTCCAGCGGCATCTGCACGTCGCCGCCGGCCGAAAGCTTCTCCCAATAGCCGCCGAGGTCGTCGGCGTCCTCGCCGCTGAGGCTGACGGCGATGTTGTTGCCCGCTTGAATCTCCATCCCGGGCGGTGAGTCGGACGCCATCAGCGTGAATCCTCGGTCGGTATCGAGCCTGGCGTGCATGATCCTGCCGGCGACGGCCGGGTCCTGCTCCCCGTACTCGCCGAAGGTATTCACCGCCAGCTCGCCGCCGAAGACGGCTTGGTAGAACTCCATGGCCTCCTTCGCGTTGCCGGGGAACGTGATGTAGGGGTTGAGCAGCGATGCCATCCGTTACTCCTTTCCGATCGACACCGTACGTCTGCGGGCGGGGTAGCTTACTCAGTGCTCACCGGGTACTGAGGCCTGATCGGGTGGGAGCCTTCTTGTCGCGATTCGGAGGTGGAGCGTGAGGACCTTGTGGATCGGCCTCGCCGGCTTTGCCGGAGCGGTGAGCCGCTACGCAGTGGAGGGTTGGGTGTCGAACCGAACTCGCGGCGACCTTCCTTGGGGAACGCTCGTGGTGAACGTGAGCGGCTGCTTCCTGCTTGGGTTCCTGTTCGCGCTGCTGACCGAACGCTTCCTGCCGCACCCGCACGTGCGGGCCGCGCTCACGATCGGCTTCTTGGGCGCCTACACGACGTTCTCGACGCTGGCGTTCGAGACGATGCGTCTGGCCGAAGATGGCGCGGGCCTGCTGGCGGCCGCCAACGTCGCGGCGAGCCTCGGGGCCGGCCTCGTCGCTGTGTACGCTGGGACATGGCTGGGGAGGGCGCTGTGAAGCTCGAAGGAACGGGCAGGTTGCTCCGGATCTTCGTCGGAGAGTCGGACACCTGGCACGGCAAGCCCCTGTATCAGGCCATCGTCGAGCGGGTGCGCGAGCACGGCGTGGCGGGCGCTACCGTCATCCGCGGCATCGAGGGGTTCGGGGCGCACAGCAGGCTGCACACGGCTCGCATCTTGCGTCTGTCCGAAGACCTCCCCGTCTTGATCGAGATCGTCGACACCGAAGACAAGATCGCCTCGGTGCTGCCGATGCTGGACGAGATGGTCGGCGAAGGCCTCGTGACGCTGGAGACCGTCGAAGTCATCGCATACCGCACCTCGGCATCCTCCGACCCTCCGCCGAACCATGACGCGCCCTCGGACGGGCGAGCTGAATGATCCGGCAACGGCAGCCACGATGAGCACGGAAACGGAGGTGCTTCGCAATGGCTAAGGCGAACGCTGCGAAGAAGAAGCCGACCAAGAGCAGCCGCGGCGCGGACAGGGGGTTCACCGGCGAGGAACGCCTTGCGATGAAGGAGCGCGCCCGCGAGCTGAAGGCGGAGCGCGCCGGCAGGGACGGGGAACGCGATCTGCTCGCCAAGATCGCCGCGATGCCGGCGCCGGATCGTTCCATGGCCGAGCGCCTGCACGAGATCATCACGAAGACCGCGCCGTCCCTGACGCCCAAGACCTGGTACGGGATGCCCGCGTACGCCAGGGACGGCAAGGTGGTTTGCTTCTTCAAGAGCGCGGACAAGTTCAAGTCGAGGTACGCGACGTTCGGATTCGAGGAGGCGGCGAACCTCGACGAGGGAGCCATGTGGCCGACCTCCTTCGCGCTGAAAAAGCTGACCGCCGCCGACGAGAAGAAGATCCGCGCGCTGGTGAAGAAGGCGGTGAGGTGAGGACGCGAGCAAACGCGACGTCGGCGGCAGCGCCGATCTCCGCCCGGCGACGGGGATGGGCGCGATGACGACCTACGATCCTGAGACGGCGCTCGTGGTGGCGGACGTGCAGAACGACTTCGCCGACCCGGCCGGGAGCCTCTACGTCGCCGGCGGCGACCGGATCGTCGGGGCGATCAACGAGGAGATCGATCGAGCCGAGCACGGCGGCGCGCTGGTCGTCTACACGCAGGACTGGCACCCCGCGTCCACGCCGCACTTCAAGGAGAGCGGCGGCGTCTGGCCCGTCCATTGCGTGCGGGAGACGTGGGGCGCCGCGTTCCACCCGGCGCTTCGCGTCGCCGGACCGGTCGTTCGCAAGGGGACCGGCGGCGAGGACGGCTACTCAGGCTTCAGCGTGCGCGACCCGGTCACGGGCGAGCAGGGCGCGACGGCGCTCGGCGCGATGCTTGCCGAGCGCGGGATCCGCCGCGTCGCCGTCGTCGGGCTCGCCACCGACTATTGCGTGAAGGCCACGGCGCTCGACGCAGCCGAGATCGGCTACGAAACGACCGTCCGGCGCGACCTTGCGCGCGCGGTGAACCTCAACGACGGCGACGAGCGGGCGGCGATCGAGGAGATGCGCGCCGCCGGCGTGACGGTCGAGCAGCCCGCCTAGGCTCGCCCGGAAACGTCTCTCGTCACGCGAGCGGTCAGCTCGGCCAACCCCTCGGAGTGGCGCGCCGCGCATGGGACGGGATCGCGAATCGCGCGGGCCTCCGAAGGGAGCGCTGCCAGGTCCACCCGGAACCGCTCGCGCGCGGCCACCCAGGTCTGGGGTGCGCCGACGCGGCGGCCGGCGCGCATCGCCGGCTCCAGCAGCGGATGCGCGCCCGGCGGCGGCGCTTCCGAGCGCAGAGCCAAGACGTCGTTCATGCTCTCGGCGCGGAAGACCTGCTTCGGGCCGGGCGCCGTCGCCTTGCCCTCCGACAGCTTCAGCACCGGCCGCTCGCCGTACTGCACGAGCTTGTAGGCGGAGTCCAGCGACGGCGCGTCGGCCGAGACGCCCATCGTCGTCCCGACGCCGAACGCGTCGACGGGAACGCCTCCGCCGCTCAGCTCGTCGAGGTCGTGCTCGTCCAGGCCGCCGCTTGCGAAGATCCGAACCTCGCGCAGTCCCGCGTCGTCGAGCACACGGCGAGCGTCCCGCGCGAGCGTCGGGAGGTCTCCGCTGTCGAGCCGCACGGCGAGCCGCTCGGTCAGGCCGAGTTCTTCGATGACGGCAACGGCGGCTCGCACGCCCGCGAGCGTGTCGTAGGTGTCCACCAGGAACGTCGTTCGCTCGGGGAAGTCCTGCGCGAAGGCGCGGAACGCATCGGCCTCGGAACCGAACGCCTCGACGTAGGAGTGCGCCATCGTGCCGGTTGCGCGAAGAGCGAAGCGCCGGGCCGCTTCGACGTTGCTCGTCGCTGCGAAGCCCGCGATCGCGGACGCGCGGGCGACCGCGATCCCGGCCTCCACGCCGTGCGCTCGCCGGAACGCGAAGTCGACCACGTCCTTGTCGCGAGCCGCGATCACGCACCGGGCGGCCTTGGACGCGATCGCCGTCTGGAAGGTGACGTGGTTGAGCAGCACGGTCTCGACGACCTGCGCCTCGGCGACGGGCGCGGTGACCTCCAGGATCGGCTCGTCGGCGAAGACGATGCGGCCCTCCGGGACGGCCCAGACGTCGCCGGTGAAGCGCATCGCGCGGAACGCGCGCAGCGCCGCGTCGTCGAAGCCGTGCGACCGGCGCAGATACTCGACGTCTTCGTCGTCGAACGAGAACTCCCCGAGGAACGCAAGGCAGTCCTCGAGCCCCGCCGCGACCAGGAAGCCGCGGCCCGGAGGCAGTCGCCGCACGAACAGACTGAACGTGGCCGCCTCGCGCATGTCGCGCCGCACGTAGCTCGCGGCCATCGTCAGCTCGTAGAGATCGGTGAGGAGACCTCCCGGCATGGTTGCAGCGTACGAGCAACGCCCGGACGCGAAGCAAACCGAGCCGGGAGGGGTCTCGGCTCGGTTTGCGGTGATGCCCGCCCGCTAGGCGGTCTTACGGTGCAACTCGCGCGGTGCGAGGACCTCCTCCTCCGGCGCAACCCTGCGCAGGTGCCAGAAGCCCAGGATCGTCAGGATCGCCATGACGCCCGCGAGCCCGAAGGATGCGATGCCCGCGATCTTGGCGATCTGTCCGAACTGCCAGAACGCGTAGGCGTTCAGCAGCAGGCCGCGCAGCGTCTCACCTCTGAACAGCGTCTGCACTTGCCCCGCCAGAACGGCGTCGTCGGGGTTCGCGCGAGAAAGGGTCGAGACCTCGGCGTAGGTCTTGCCGTCGGCCACGTCCTTCAGGTGAACGCCGATGAAGTGGTCCGCGTACGCCTTCGCCTGCTCACCGGTCGTGAGCTGCTGTCCCGCATACTTGTTCAGGTACGGTCCGATCTCGTCGGACGCAAGCGCTTCGCTTCCAGCAGGCGGGAAGAAGATGTTCTGGGCGGTCAGCTCGTTGGTCACGTTGGTGCTTGCGAAGTTGTACCCCACCATCAGCAGGGCACCCGCCACCACCAGGGCGATCGTGAGCACCAGACCCCCGGCCGACATCAGGATGTCGAACGTACGGCGGCGCATGATTCCTCCTTTCGGTTCCCAGCCGAACCCTCGTGGTCCGGCCATTCATGAAGGTACGAAGCATCGGCGCCGGTGGCAGGAGTCGAACGGCCCGGGACCCGGGGGGCCGGACGGGCGGTCTCCGGCGGGCCGGACGGCCCCGGGGGGCTCCGCCAAAAAGGCCACGCCCCGCCAAATGGGGTGAAAAGCGCTTGCCGCCGCCTCTCGGGCGCGTCTACGCTCGGCCCGGAATTGCCGGGTGAGGGGCGCGACGCGCCGGGAGGGACCGCCATGGCCTTCGAACCGATTGCGGTCGGCGAGGTCGTCATCGAAGAGATCGACCTGAAGGCGTTGCCGGAGGAGGACGTCCTTCGGCTCAACCAGTACGGGAACCTCTTCCGCGCCGAGCGCAACCCGGAAGACCCGCCGCGCCCGGTCGAGCTGACCCGCGCCTCGCTGGAGAACATCCCGCCGTTCATCTTCGTCCGCGAGTTCTGGGCGCGCGACCCCGACGGCAGCATCGCCGCCAGCGCCGAGGTCTCCTACCTGAAGGCAGACGAGAACAAGCACCTCGTCGAAGCGGGCATCAACGTCCGGGCCGACCGCCGGCGCCGCGGGATCGCCAAGGCGCTGCTTCGCATCGTCGCCGACGTCACGCGCGAAGAGAGGCGGACGCTGATCATGTCCGGCACGTCCGAGCGCATTCCCGCCGGCGATGCGTTCGCGCGCGCGGTCGGCGCGGACCCCGGGCTCGCCAACCACGTGAACCGGTTGCTGCTTTCGGACCTGGACGCCGACCTCATGCGGCGCTGGATCAAGGAAGGGCCCGAGCGCGCCGCCGGCTACCGGCTCGACCCTCTCGACGGACCGTACCCGGACGAGCGCATCGAGGCCATCGTCGACATGCACGCGGTGATGAACACCGCGCCGCGCGACGACCTGGACATGGAGGACTGGAACTTCACGGTCGAGCACGCGCGCGACTGGGAGAAGAGCATGAAGGCCTCCGGCGACGAGCGATGGTCGCTGTTCGCGATCGAGGACGCCACCGGCACGATCGCAGGCTTCACCGAGGTGCTGTGGAACCCGAAGATGCCCAAGATCGTGCACCAACTCGGCACGGGCGTCCGGCCCGAGCACCGCGGACGCGCGCTCGGCAAGTGGCTGAAGGCCGCGATGATCGAGCGGGTGCTGGCGGAGCGTCCGGACGCCGACCAGATCCGAACCGGCAACGCGGACTCCAACGACGCCATGCTCTCGATCAACGATCAGCTCGGCTTCAAACGGTTCGAGGCGAGCATGGTCTGGCAGGTGCCGCTGGAGAAGGTCGACGCCTACCTGGCCTCAATCGCCTGACGGCTCTCGGACTCGGCTTCGATCGCGACCCAGTCGTAGGCCATCGGCGTCATCTCGACGCGCGCCCAGGTTCCGGCTTGGTCGGCGTAGTGCGGGCTCGCCGGGTCGCCCGAGGACCCGAGCGGCACGACCCATGCGCTACTCGACCAGTCGCCGAGGTCGAAGACGTACCGCGCGACCGATGAGTGCAGGGCGTGGAAGCCGGCTTCGGCGGCCGCGACGTTCACGGTGTCCCCGTCCCCGCCGACCGAGACCGGCGGCGGGTTGAGCGTCGCCGCCGCGTCGGGGAAGACGCGCGCGAGCGGGTGCAGCGTCCGCGTCGTGTGCAGATCGCCCCATCGCCATGACTCGGGATCGGCTCCCAGACGCTCGCTCAAGAAGGCGACGGCGCGCTCGAGCGCCTCGCCGGTGACGGTCGCCCACGAGTCGCCGCCCAAGTAGGTCGCATCCCCCGCGGCGATCAGGCGCGGCAGCGCGGTCCGGACGCGCGCGCGCAGCGGTGTGGGATACGGCTCCTCAGCGAGCAGGCTCGGGTCGAGCCGCGCCAGCGGATCGCGTTCCATCAGCACGCCCGCCAGCTCGTCGCGCATCACCGCGTACACGGCCGGCGCGGCATCGCCGGCCTCCATCCGGCCGTCCCAGGATTCCAGCAGCGCGCGAGCGCGCGCCGCGACGCCCCTCGCCGGCGCGCGGCTCGCCAGGTCCGCGAACATCCGCGACGGGAGCGAGAGCCGGTCGGCGTGGATCGCGGCCATGTCCTCCGCGGTCGCCCCCTCGAGGCTGTCGAGCCGGTCGAGGATCCGTCGGGCGCGATTGGGCGCCGAGTAGTCCATGCCGAGGTAGTGGGGGAAGTCATCGCCCACGACGCGGTTGTTCGCGGTCACGACGAACCCGCGATCGGGGTTGCGCAGACGCGGGAGCGCCTCGAACGGAACGTCACCGCGCCAGTCGTGCTCGCCGGTCCAGGCGGGAACCGGGACCCACGCGTTGGCGCGCGTCCGCTCGGGCACGCGGCCGCGGTGCAGGTAGGCGATCGCGCCGTCCACGCCGGCCATCAGCATGCTGTTGCACGGGTCCACCCAGGGCCGCATCGCCTCGTCCAGCTCGTCCACGGTCCTCGCGCGCAGCATCGGCACGAAGGCGTCGAAGGTCCGGTTGGGCGCGTCGATGCCGGTCCAGCGCATCGCGATCGCGGCCCCGGCCGCCGGGTCGCCGAAAACGACCGGCCCGCTCGGGGTGGCGAGCGCGTCGATCGTGACCGGCGCTCCGCCGCGAACCTGGATCGTCTCGGTTCGCCGGTCGCTCGCGAGCCACTCACCCGCGCGCTCGTGCCGCAGCGCCGCGTCGAAGCGTTCGACGAAGAGGTCTTGCGTGTCGGCCATCGCGTGGGTAATGCACCAGGCGACGTGCTGCGTGTGGCCGAAGTGGAAGATGCCGGGGATGCCGGGCACGGAGAAGCCGCTCGCGTCGAACTCGGGACAGGCGATGTGGTTCTGGTAGTAGACGTTAGGCGCTTCCAGGATGCGATGCGGGTCGCCGGCCATCAGCGGCAGGCCGGATCGCGTGCGGCTCCCGTGGACGACCCAGTTGTTGCTGCCGTCCTCCAGCGCCGCCACCGCGAGCAGCCCCGGCTCGACGTCGGCGGCGCGCGCGTGCCAGGTCTCGCGCCCGTCAACCGGGACGATCAGCGTCTCGTCGCGTCCGTCGACCGAGCCGATGCGCACGACCGCGTCGGGCCCGAGCGTGCGCAGCAGGAGCGCGCGCCAGACCTTGGCGTGCATGCTCCCCATCAACACATGGCGCACCTTCATCGTCGCGGCCGCGTCCCAGCCGCGCCACGGCTCGGGCGTCGCGCCGAGCAGCTCGAACTCGACCGGCAGCGCTCGGGCCCCGTCGAGGAAGGCGTTGACGCCGGCGGCGTAGGCGTCGAGCATCGCGCGCGCCTCGGGGCCGAGCGCCTCGTAGTCGGCGCGCGATGCGTCCAGGATTCGCATCCGGCGGACGAAGACGTCGTAGGCAAGTCCGCTCGCTCCGATCAGCTCGGACAGACGGCCGGCCGCTCGGTACCGGTCGTACTCCATCTGCCAGAGCCGGTCCTGCGCGTGTACGAACCCCTGGGCGAAGAACGCGTCGTCGATCGAGCGCGCACGCACGTGCGGCACGCCGAGCCGGTCCCGAATCACGTCCAGGGACGCCACGAGGGCGGGAGCGTAGCGGCTGGCTCGCGGGCGCCGGAATTCCGACCGTGCGGCAGGAATACGCCGGTCCGCGTCTAACCCTTCCCGCACAGGGACTTCAGGGGAGGAACCGTGACGCGCATCAAGCTCGCTTCGCTGTCGCTGGTCGCCGTGGTCGCGACGGCATCGTCCGCGCAGGCCGTCATCCCGGACGCGGTTCCGGACCTGCCGGTGCTCGGCGCGGAGACGCCGGCCGGATCGATCGCGACCTCGGTCGTGGCGCCGGTCGCGCCGTCGCCCAAGACCGTGGACGGGGACCCGTCGGACTGGACCGGGCAGAGCACGCGGCTCGGCGGGACGAGCATCTACTCGCGGGGCGAGTTCGTCTACCAGGACTACCTGAACGACGACTGGGGCGCCGACGACGGCTTCGACGCCGAGCGGCTCGCCACCCACGACCAGCTCGCCGACCTCGAGCCGCGCACGTACCGCAACGACGCGCTGCAGCAGGCTGCGGGCGACCAGTTCGGCGTCGGCCAGCCCGTCGGCGCGCAGTTGCACTACGGCGACGCGAACCAGGGCGCGCGGCGCAACGAGGCCGACATCGTGGAGGCCCGCATCGCGGCCGACGGTCCGACGCTGTCGCTCATGGTGCGGTTGAACGGGCTCTCCCATCACGCCGGCACCGCGGTCGTCCTGCTGATCGACACCGAGGACGGCGGCGACTACCCGGCGCCGGGTCTCGCGGGCACGAAGGCGGAGTGGGCCTTCGTCGTCGCCGGCGACGACGTCGTGTCGGCGAGCTTCAAGGGCGCGCCGGTCGCGACGGGCGCCGCGATGGCGGTGGCGACCGACGAGAGCGACTTCGTGAACACGATCGAGGCGTCGGTTGACCTGTCGTTCCTGGCGAGCTTCGGGCCGGTTCCGGCCGCGCCCGCGTTCGGCGTCGCCACCGCGCTCACCGACGACCAGGTCAACCCGTCCGGTCTCGCCGCGACGCGCACGGGCGACGCGCAGTCCGACCTGATCAACGTTGGCTTCCGGAGCGAGCGCGTGCGTATCTGGATGGACCGCGCGCAGGCGCTCGCCCTGCGGCTCGGGTCGATGGACGAGTTCCTCGCCCCGGTCGACCTCGACGCGCTCCGCGCCGGGCGCACCGAGACCTTCCAGCAGCGCCCGGGCTACTACGAGCAGGTCTACGTCGCGAGCGACAGCCCGGTGAACCAGGAGAGTGAGTCCGGCCAGTATTTCCAGGGCATCTTCCAGCACTACGGCGTGTACCTGCCGCGCGTCTACCGGCCCGGCACGGCCTACCCGACCACGTTCTGGATGCACTACCGCGGCGGGCACGCGCACGACGCGGGCGCGTGGCTCCCCGGCGTGATGCGGCACTTCGGCGACCGCATGGGCGGCATCGTCGTGACGCCGAGCGCGCGGGGCACCTCCACCTGGTACACGGGCCGCGGCATGGTCGACTACCTCGACGTGTGGGCCGACTCGCACGAGCGCTACCCGATCGACGAGTCGCGCACCTACGTCGGCGGTCACTCCATGGGCGGCTTCGCCTCGTTCCTGCTCGGCTTGCTGTTCCCCGACCGCTGGGCCGCGGCCAACCCGGAGGACGGCCCGATCGTGCCGGGCCTGTGGACCGGCTTCACCGAACCGATCGAGCCGCAGAACGACGGCGACCTGCAAGCGGAGTTCCTCTACACCATCATCGGCAACGCGCGGAACCTGCCGTATGCGATCCTGCACGGGACCGAGGACGAGCTTGTCCCGGTGTCGGGCGCGATTCGAATCGGCGAGACGCTCCACGAGATGGGCAACACCTACCGGCTCTACCTGTTCCACACCTACGAGCACTACTCCGCGCCGATCGTGGACGACTGGCGCGAGATCGTCGATTACATGAGCACCTTCACGCTCGACCGCGATCCGCCGCACGTGACGTACAGCGTGTGGCCCGCGCTCAACCACGCCGTCTCCACGATCAGCGTGCCGGCCGGCGTCGACCTCGGCTTCGACTTCGACGGCGCGTACTGGGTGGACGGCCTGGAGACGCGTACGCCCGGCATCGACCCGTCCAACGTCGGAACGATCGACGCGGTCACCTACGGCCGCGGGTTCGAAGAGACGATCGGCGTGCCCGAAGCCGGGACCGCCGCGCAGCCCGAGCCGTACACGATGAACGGGCAGCGCCGGCTCGTCACGGGCTACCAGAGCGCCCGGAACTGGTTCGACGCGACCATGACCAACCTGTCCTCGGCCACGCTCGACGTCGTCCGGATGGGCCTGTCGACCGGCTCGCCCATCGTGGCGAGCGTCACGACCGACGGCCCCACCACCCTGCGGCTGGCCGGCGGCTGGCACGGCGCGCCCGAGGTCGTCGGCGCGAGCACCTCGACCTACGCGGGCGGCGTGCTGACGCTGACCTTCGACGCCTCCGGGACCCACGTGCTGACGATCGGCTGACGCGCCGCCCCCGCGAGCGCCGCGCGGCAACCCGGCCTGACGCGTCCGCGCGCGGCGGTGTCCTACGCTTCGCGGCATGCCCGTGCGCGACGACGTCGAGGGCCCGATCGCGTTCGCGCGGGCGCGCGTATTCGACGGTGAGGACTTCCACGACGACTGGACGGTGGTCGTGGACGGCGCGCGCATCGCGGCGGCCGGGCCCGGCGTCGAGCCCCCGCCCGGCGCGCACGTCGTCGCCCGCGAGGGCGTGACGCTTACGCCGGGCCTGATCGACACGCACGTCCACCTGGGGTTGCACCTGCCCTCGCTCGTCCTGGCGAGCGGCGTCACGACCGTGCGCGACCTGGGTTGGCCGCTCGACCGCGTGGCAGCGTTGCAGCACCAGGACGGGCCGCGCGTGCTGTTCGCGGGGCCGATGCTGACCGCGCCGCGCGGCTATCCGACGCGCGCCTCCTGGGCCCCGAAGGGCACCGGACGCGAAGTCGATCACCGCACGGCGCGCGCGGCGGTCGCCGAACTCGCCGAGGCGGGGGCCTGCGTGATCAAGGTGGCGCAGGAGCCGCGCGCCGGCCCCCTCCTCGCGCACGGGACGCTGGAGGTGATCGCCGAGGAGGCGCGCAAGCACGGCCTCGGGGTCGCGAGCCACGTCGGCAGCCTGGAGCAGCTCGACCTGGCGATCGAGGCCGGAGTCACGGAGCTGGCGCACGGGCTCTGGAGCGACGAGGAGATCCCCGACGAGACGCTCCGGCTGATGGACGCGGCCGGCGTGACGCTCATTCCGACGCTGCACATCCACCCGCACCCAGCTCGCATCGACGCCGTCGCGCGCTACCACGCGATCGGCGGCAGGATCGTCTACGGCACCGACATGGGCAACGAGCCGATTCCGCCCGGCTTCGACGTGGAGGAGGCGACGCTCATGCTCGACGCCGGCATGAGCACGGCCGACGTGCTTCGCGCCGCGACGTCGGCCGCCGCCGACCTGCTCGGCCTGCCGGACGCCGGGCGCATCCGCGCCGGCGCCCGCGCCGACGTGGCGCTGTTCAACGGCGACGCGTCCGCCGACCTCAGGGCGCTCGGCCGGCCGATCGTCGTGCTGCGCGCCGGCGCGATGGTCCTGGCCTGAGCGCGGCTATCGTTGCTCGTTCAAGCGCCTCCGCGTGTCGTAGTCGAGCACGCCGGTCGGGGCGAGGTTCCGGTCGCGCTGGTATCGACGCAGCGCGCGCTCGGTCGCGGCGGAGAACCGCTTCGTGAGCGGGCCGTCGTAGAAGCCGTACCGGCGCAAGCGATCCTTCAGGTGCAGCACGTCGATCGCGCGGTCTCCTCGCTCCATTCGCCGGGTGAAGCCGAAGCGCACCCACAGTGCTCGCGCGAGCGAATCGGCATAGCCGGGCGCGTTGACCACCTTGACGCGCAGGCGCCCGAGCGGCGTGAACCCGCGCGGAAGCGAGACGGAGCACAGGAACCGCCTTGGACACACCGTCGTCTCGACCGGAACGCCGCCGACGTAGACGTCCGCGCCTTCGATCATGTTGTGCGCGTAGATCGTGATCGTGCGCTGCCTGTCGTTGCTCGCGAAGTTCGGCCGGACGCCGATGACGAATGGGGTGGGAGGCACGACCTCGACGCCGTCGGCGAGCGTCACCGAGTCACCGTCGGGGTTGACGACCGTGAGATCCGCCGTCCCGAGCGCGACGTTGTCGCGCGCCAAGGCGCGGATTCGCGTGCGGCTCACTACGTAGGCGGGGATCTTCTTGCCGCCGAGCTTGACCTTCGTCGCCGCCAGTCGCTGGAAGCCGGTCCCCTTGATCGTGAACCATTCGTTGATCGCGACGGTCGCGTCCGGTTTCACCGCGCCGATCGTGGGCGCGGGATTGAACAGGTCGTGGACCGCCTGCAGCGCGTCCGAGCGGCTCATCGTGCTCCCCGGATCGTTGATCGCCTCGATCCCGAAACCGAGGTAGAGCAGGCGGTAGGTCCCGTCGTCCACCGAGACGCCGCCGATCGCGGGGTCGAAGACGCCGGCCGCGTAGTCGAACGCGCGCGCGGTCTCCGCGCCGGCGTTCAGCGCGAGCAGCTCGTCGGTGAACAGCGCCGTGCCCTCCCCCGTCGTGCCGAGGTTCGTGGAGTCGATGTCGAACGTCTCGCCGGCAAACGGTCCGCCCGCGGCACCCGACACCGACTGCGGGAACACCTGATGGTTCCGGTGCGGATACCACTGCGTGTACAGGCCGGTGAGGTGGAACCAGTTCTGTGAAACGGTCGAGACGCCGGAGCGCCGGTCCCAGGTGGCGCTCAGCTCGGCGCTGAGCAGGATGTTGCCGCCCTCGGAGAGGTATTGCTTGATCGAGCCCTGCGGGACCCGCCACCAGTCGCCGAGCCAGACGACCGTTGCGTAGTAGCGCAGGTCGGATGCGCCGGGACTGCCGTAGATCGCGGTGTCCCAGTAGGCGACGCCGTGCCCGAGGTCCTCCAGCTCGCCCTCCATCCCGTTGTTGATCGACGGGAAGCTCCAGTCCAGGTAGTTGAAGGTCTCCGCGGTGAAGTAGTCCCAGTCACGGACCAACAGCACCTCCGGCAGCTCGTCGACCCAGAACGGGCGCGTGCGCGTGTCGACCTTGCCGGAGTCCTCCGTCGTCACGGTCACGGTCAGCTCGTAGCGGCCGGCGATCGCGTCGTCGGGGAGCGTGACGTTGAAGCCGCGGACGCGCTCCTCGCTGAACCACAGGCCCCAGAAGCCGTCGCCGACCTGGACCGGCTCGCTCGAGCCGGCCAGCTCCGGGACCGGATCGCCGTTCGGGTCGGTGACCGACCACTCCGCGGAGGCCCACTTCGGGTCGTTGAAGCGACGGTTGCCCAGCAGCACGTTGACCCGCACGTCGGCGCCGGCGGTCAGCACGGGTCCGCGCGTCGGGAAAACGGTGACGACGTCCCTGCGGCCGCAGTACCAGCACGAGCGCTTCGGGACCACGAACGCGTCGTTGACCCGGACGCGGTCGTCCTCCACCACGACACGGATGTCGCGGCTCAGTCCCGGGACGGCGGCGGTCACCGTCGCCGTTCCGAAGTGATCTTCCACGCCGAGCGCCGTCGTCGCCGCGCCGTCCGCGCCGGTCACGAAGGCGGTGTCGGACAGCGTCCCGACGTCGGTCGAGAACGTCCCCGCCACGCCTGCGAGCGGCAGGCCGGCGTCGTCGAGCAGGTGCGCGGTGATCGTGGTCTCGGTGCCGTCGGAGGGGATCAGGTACTTGCTCCGGTACAGCTCGAGCTGCGCGGCCGGCAACGCGCCGGTGGCCGCCTCCGCGTCGGGAAAGCCCGAGCCGTTCGCCTCGTCCTTCCCCGTAACGCCGCGGTCGTCGGCGGTCGAGGCGAGCGCGTGCTCCAGCTCGACCGGACCGAACCCCGGGTGGACTTCCTTGATCAGCGCGAGCGCCCCGGCCACATGCGGCGCCGCCATCGACGTGCCCGAGTAGCGGGCGTAGGCGTCGATCGGGATGCTGGAGAGCACCTCTTCGCCCGGCGCGATGAAGTCGACGTTGCCGAAGTCCGACCACCAGGTCTTGACCTGGTCCTCGCGCGAGGCGGCGGCGACCGAGATGGCAGCCGGCACGCCCGCCGGGTAGCTCGGGATGCTGTAGTAGTACGCGTTGCCGGCGGCGGCGACGACGGCTGCTCCGGCCGCGACCGCGTCGTTCACCGCGTCGCGAAGGATCGGCGAGGGCTGGTAGCCGCCGAGGCTCAGGTTGATGACGTCGGCGCCGTTGTCGGCCGCGTAGCGGATGCCCTGCGCGATCGTGGAGCCGAAGCCGAAGCCGTAGTCGTCGAGCACGCGCACGGGCATGACCTGCGCGCCGGGCGCGACGCCGAGGACGCCGATCCCGTTGTCGGCGGCGGCCGCGATCCCGGCGACGTGCGTGCCGTGACCGAGCGTGTCCAGCGGGTCGTCGTCCTCCTGGGGCGAGGTATAGAAGCTGCCGATGAAGTCCCAGCCGTGGACGTCGTCGACGTAGCCGTTGCCGTCGTCGTCCAGGCCGTTGTCCGCGACCTCGCCGGGGTTGGTCCAGGCGTTCGCCGCAAGGTCCTCGTGCCTGTAGTCGACGCCGGTGTCGACGACGGCGATCACCACGCCCGCCCCCGTGGCGCCCCCGAGGTGCGCCTCCGGCGCGTTGACGGCCTGCGCTCCCCAATCGACGACTTGGCCGAACGCGCGGGCGGGATGGTCGAGCTGCACGAACGACGGATCGGCCTTCGCCTTCACGGCTCGCTTGAACGACGAGGCGGAGTGCCCGGCCGGCACGGCGAGCGCGACGCCGCCGCCGCCCAGCTCGTCGGCGATGCGCCAGCCGTTCGAGGCGGCGGCGGCGCGAGCCTCCCCGACCGAGGAGAACCCGGCGATGACGCGATCGCTCGCCGGCGCGTACGCGGTTCGCTTGCGTAGCTCGCCCAGCGCCTGGCTCAGCTCCAACGGCGAGCAGCCGGTCGGGAACGAGCCCCACTCGGACGGCTCGGGAAGCGCGCAGGAGTCCTCGAACGCCGGCGAGGTCGACTCGGCCGGGCCCGGCTGAGCCGAGGCGGGAATTCCCAGGCCCGCCAGGAGAATCGCCATGAGCGTGGTGAGCGCGAAGCGTCGCATCGAAAAGCTCCTTTCGACATCCCGCCCCCAGGCGGAGCCTGGCGCGGAGTATGAACCGCGGAGGGGACGCCCGCAATAGGTACGTTCGGGCACTCCTGCGGCATGGAATACGAGTCCCCCGTCCGCCGTTGGACGACGCGGGAGGGCGATTGGGATGCGTGTGACAGAGCTTGGACACATCGTGCTGTACGTGAGCGACCTGGAGCGCTCGCGCCGCTTCTACCGGGACGTGCTGGGCTGGAAGGAGATCGCGGCCCCCGCCGGCGCGCCGGTCGCGCTGTTCTCGTCCGGCCGGACGCACCACGAGCTGCTCCTGATCGAGGTCGGACCGAACGCCGTCCCGATCCCGCAGGGGCGTCGGCTCGGGCTCTACCACTTCGGCCTGAAGGTCGGCGAGACCGACGAGGAGCTGCGCGAGGCCCGCGACCGCCTGCAAGCCGAGGGCGTCCCGGTCCTCGGCTCGGCCGACCACGGCGTGACGCACAGCCTCTACATCGCCGACCCGGACGGCAACGAGATCGAGCTGTACATCGACGTGCAGCCGGAGGTGTGGCGCGAGCACCCGGAGGCGATCCTCGCGCCGGTCCGGCCACTGCGCGTTTGAGGGTCCGGGTAGCATCGCGAGGTCGAAGGAGCGCATGAACGAGACGCCGGCCATCCTCGCCGAAGGCTTGACGAAGAGCTTCGGATCGGTCGAGGCCCTGAAGGGGATCGACCTCTCCGTCGCGCACGGGACGGTGGTCGGGCTGCTCGGGCCAAACGGCGCCGGGAAGACCACGGCCGTTCGGATCCTGTCGACGCTGCTGCGCCCGGACGCGGGGCGCGCGATGGTCGCGGGCTTCGACGTCGTCAACGATCCGGCGCACGTTCGCACCCGGATCGGCCTCACCGGTCAGTACACCGCGGTCGAGGAAGCGCTGACCGGCCGCGAAAACCTCCAGATGGTCGCGCGCCTGTACCACTTGACCCGCGCGGAGGCGGCGGCGCGCGCCGACGAGCTGCTCGACCGGCTGGACCTGAGCGAAGCCGGCGACCGGACGGCGAAGACCTACTCGGGCGGGATGCGCCGGCGGCTCGACCTCGCCGCGAGCCTCGTCGGGCGCCCGAGCATCCTGTTCCTGGACGAGCCGACGACCGGGCTCGACCCGCGGAGCCGCCTCGCCCTGTGGGAGATCATCGACGACCTGGTGAAGGAAGGAACGACGCTGCTGCTGACGACGCAGTACCTGGAGGAGGCCGATCGCCTGTCCGACCGCATCGCGGTCATCGACGAGGGGACGGTGATCGCGGAGGGCACCTCGGCCGAGCTGAAGCGCACGATCGGCGGGCACGTCGTCACGTTGCGGCTCGAGGACGGGCAGACGGGCGTAGCAGCGAGCCTGCTCGCGGGCCTCGGGCAGGGCGAGATCACGACGACGAGCGACGGGCAGATCTCCATCCCCGTCGGCGACGGCGGGACGGCGGTGCTGACCGAGGTCGTTCGCCGCTTGGACGGGGCGAGCATCGCCGTCGCGGACCTCGGGATCCACGCGCCGACGCTCGACGACGTGTTCCTGACGCTGACGGGACACGGCGCCGAGCAGGCCGAGCAGCCCCAGCGCAAGCGCCGGAGGAGCAGACGATGACCGCCACGACGATGACCCGCACGACCCGCTCGGCGAGCGAGGTGACCCACGGGACGCTCGCTACCACGATCAGCGACATCGGCGTCGTCGCGCGGCGCAACGTGATTCGCTACTTCCGGATCCCGAGCCTGATCGTGTTCTCGACCATCCAGCCGGTCATGTTCGTGCTGCTGTTCGCCTACGTCTTCGGCGGGGCGATCGACGTCGGGCCGGGCGTGAGCTACCTCGACTTCCTGCTCCCGGGAATCATGATCCAGGCCGCGGTGTTCGGCTCGATCCAGACCGGTGTGGGCCTGGCGGACGACCTGACCAAGGGCATGATCGACCGCTTCCGCTCGCTGCCGATGGCGCGGTCGGCGGTGCTCGCCGGGCGGACGCTGGCGGACATGGTGCGCAACGTCTTCGTCGTGCTGCTGATGACCGGCATCGGCGCCGCGATCGGCTTCCGCTTCCACGCTGGGTTCGTCCGAGCCGCGCTCGCCCTGGGGATCGCGGTCGCGTTCGGGCTCGCGTTCTCGTGGATCTCGGCGCTGGTTGGGCTGGCCGTGCGCGACGTGGAAGCGACGCAGGCGGCGAGCTTCGTGTGGGTGTTCCCGTTCGTCTTCGCCTCGTCGGCCTTCGTCCCGGTGGCGACCATGCCCGGCTGGTTGCAAGCCTGGGCCCGCGCCAACCCGGTGACCAACGCGGTCGACGCGATCCGCGTCCTCGTGCTCGGCGGGCCGGCGCGCATCGAGTTCCTCCAAGGGCTCGCCTGGATCGTCGGCATCATCCTCGTCGCCGCACCCCTCGCCGTGCGCTCCTACCGCCGCGTCGCCTGAGCGTCAGGCCCAGAGCGCCGCAATCGGAACGGCAAGGATCCTCTTGTCGAGTTCGAACGCGCGCGGGCCGGTGTGGAAGACGACACCGGCCACGAATCGGTCGCCCACTTCGTCACGGAGCCAGGAGAGATGCTTCGCCTCCTCACGGCTCGGCGCGGATGAGGCCTTCACCTCTATGCCGATCACACGGCGACCCGCGAGTTCGCCGATCAAGTCAACTTCGTGTCGGCCCTGCTCGGTACGGAGGTGGTAAAGGCGAGGACGCGTCTGCGCAATTGTCGTCTCCGCACGTAGCTGCGCCGTAACGAACGTGTCGAGGACCCGTCCCAGCAGGTCGCCATCCCTCATCACCGCATCGGCGTCGGCACGCAAGATTCCGGCAAGAAGGGCGGCGTCCATCACGTAACGCTTCGGCGAGCGGATCAATCGCTTGAGCCTGTTGACCGTCCACGCCGGCACTCGTTCGACGACCAACAAGTTTTGCAGGAGTTGCTCGTAAGCCGCGGCGGTCTTGCGATTCATTCGCGCAGCTTCGAACAGCGTTCTTTCCTCAACGACACCCGCGGAGTTCAGCGCATATGCCTCGAAGTACGTACGAAGTTTGGCGGGGTCGCGCCCCGGCTCGACTTGCACGGCGTCTCGCGTGAGCAATTGATCGATGTAGCTCTCGATCCAGCGGTGCCGAGTGCGGTCGGAAAGCGACAGCGCGGCGGCGGGAAAGCCGCTCCGCAGCGCGAGTTCCACATAACCCCGGAGGTCGGGTGGATCAGGTGGAACGGCCGGAACCTCTTGGTCAGCCAAGCGATCCAGCAGGGCGGCTTCTGCCGACCCGCCGATCTGCTCGGCGACGGACATTCCAAACAACGGTACCCGCACGAGGCGCCCCGTTCCCGGCCACGTCTCCACATCGAGGTCGGCTCGTACCGAACCAGTGAGCAAGAACCGACCTGGGCGGGATTCGGCGTCTACGGCGCGCTTGACCGCGCCGAGCACGTCGGGCACCACCTGCCACTCGTCTAGAAGGACGGGCTCGGCGAGGCCGCGAATTGCAGCATCTGGGTCTGATCGAAACGCCTCAGCTTCCCGGGGTTGGTCCAGGCGCACGGTGGTCGCCGCGTGTCGCATCGCCGTCGTCGTCTTGCCGGACCCGCGAGGTCCGACGATCAGCAAGGCCGGCACTTCGGACAAAAGCTCCCGAAGGAGCGCCTCGATTCGTCGAGGCCTGTAGTCGGTCACCGCTTCAGAGTACCACTTTCCCGCACCTCTGAGTACCACTTTCCCGCACCGCTCAGTACCACTTTCCCGCACTTGCCGTCCGTCGCCGTCGCTGACCAGCAGGGGAGAGTGGCCCGCGCGTTGAAGTAGGGCGCGTCCGGCAAGGAGGGGTCCGCTGAAGCATCGTCGTACCATCGCGTCCGGTTCCGTCGCGCTCGTGGCGCTGCTCGGGCTGATCGGCCCGGCAAGCGCGGACGCGAACCCCGCCGTGACCGGCAACGCGGGCGTCACGGCCACGATCGACGACGCGGGCGTCTCGCTGACCAACGGGGTCGTGACCCGTACCTGGCGCGGGGACGCCCTGGCGACGACGGCGATCACCGGCCCCGGGTTCTCCTCGAACGCCGAGACGCCGGACTTCCGGCTCGGCATCGCGGGCCTCACGGTCCCGAGCGACCTGCTGGTCGTGACCGGCGTAGGCGCCGCCCCGGTGGAGGGCGGCGTGCGGATCACGTGGGACCTGCTGCTTCCCGGCGTCGCCGGACTCACGCGCGAGGTGGAAGCCTACGGCGACGTCGCGGGCTTTCGTTCCCGCACGACCGTCGACGCGCTCACGCCGGTCGTGCTGGAGGACTACTCGCTGGACGAGGTCGGCGTCGGCACGGAGGCGACCGCGACGATCCACGAGTTCCGCGCGGGAGCGGACTGGCGCTTCGACGACGGGTGGAACCCGGCCGGGATCGGCGAGGCTCACAAGGGAGACTGGCGGGTCGAGCACACCGGGTCCGACGTCGACGCGAACGGCGAATGGATGAGCGTCGAAACCGGCGCCGGCGCGCGCGTCGCGATGGTGATGGAGCGCCGCAACTACGCCTCGAGCGTGATGAGCCTGCACGGCGGCGTCGCGTCCGCGCGCGTGGACCTCGGCCGCGACGTCGTCTACATCGGCCCGTTCGAAGAGACCGCGCACGTCGAGAACCCGGCCGCGCAGGGGACCGAGCCGGGCGTGCGCGCCAGGGTGCTGAGCCCCGGCGAGCCGCTCACCCTGGAGACGGTGTTCACCGCCCTGGCCGAAGACGCCGACCGCGAGCCGTGGGAGTTCTACAAGTACCTCACGCGCCACCGGCTGACGCCGTACCCGAAAGCGGTCACGTTCAACACCAACGGCGTCGACGCGAACCTCATCTCCACCGGCGCGAAGGACGACGTGAACTTCGAGCGGTTGCAGTCCCTGGCGGACGCTGCTCGCGAGATGGGGGTCGAGACGTTCGTCCTCGACGACGGCTGGCAGGCACGCTCGGGCGACTGGTGCCCGGACTCGGCGGACTGCACCGAGCCGCGCTGGGACGGCAGCGCCGAGTCGAAGTTCCGCCCGCGCTTCCCCGACGACACCTTCGACGCCGTCGGCGACGAGCTGGCGGGCGAGCCGGGACCCGAGGACGACATGGCGCTCGGACTGTGGTGGACGCCGATGGAGTTCAACCCCGCGTCGGCGGCGTTCAGCGCGAACCCGCAATGGGCGTGCGGGCCGGTCGGCCACGGGCTCGCCGTCTACAACGCGCTCCAGCCGGATTCCTCCTCCAATGAGGCCGGCCTCGGCGTGTGGAACCCGCTCGCAATGGGTCTGCACCCCGACACGGGCCAGCCGATGCGCTTGATCGATTACATGCGGGACCGGCTGACGCGCGCGATCGAGGTCTACGGCGCGCGCTACTTCAAGTTCGACTTCCTGGCCTGGGTCGACTGCGCGGGCGTCCACCCGGCCGACATGTACACGTATCACGATGCGTTCGTCGCGATGGTGGATCGCCTGCAGGCGGCGCACCCCGAGGTGACCTACCAGGTCGACGAGACGAACGACTACCGCATGTTCCCGTTCGAGTCGGTCGCGCGCGGCCCGTCCTGGTTCCAGAACGGCAAGCCGGAGATCCCGCAGTTGCTCCACAACATCTGGAAGCTCGCTCCGTACGTCCCCGGTTTCTCGCTCGGCCAGCACGCGGCGAGCAACAACGGCGAGCGCGCGACGCTCGCGGGGCTGCTCGGATCGCCGGAAGCGGCGATCGACGCGGCGATGGCGGCGGCGCTCGGCTCGCACATCACCTTCTGGAACGAGATCGACGCGCACTTCACCACGGCCGAGCGCGCGCACATCAAGGTCTGGACCGACTTCTACAAGGCGCACCGGGACGGTCTTGCGGGGTTCGCGTATCCGCTGCTCGACGATCCGCTGGGCGGTGGGTGGACGGCGCTGCAGCCGTGGAACCCCGAGACGGGCGAGGGATACCTGCTCGCCTACCGCCAGGGGTCGGCCGATGCCGACCGGGCCATCCCGTTGCGGGGTGTTCCGGACGGCACGTACACCGTGACGAGGATCGACCCGGCCACCAGCCCCGGCCCGGCCGCGACGCTGACGGCGGCCGAATTGCGGTCGGGGGTGGACGTCCACCTTCCGAGCCAATGGGGCCACGCCATATTGCGGATCGAGCCGCAGTAGGGCCGAACGCTCGCCAAACAAAGTCCCAAAAGACTCATACCATCGGCATCGGTGGCACTCTATGCTGAGGCGTTGCCAATAGGGCGGTTCGCCGGGAGTTTCCACTGAACGAAGTCCCGTCTTCAGCCGAAACGTCGCAGCCCCAAAGCAGTCCTCCACCGTCCATTCGCGCGCTCATTCGGCGGCTCGTCGTCACGTCGTTCGTCTTGTTGCTCGTGCTCCAAGTCTTTTTCGCGATCGACGACTACTTCGAGGAACGCGCGGCGCTGCTGAGCGAAGCCGTCGCGTCCGCCGAGCGCGCGGTCATGGAGTTGCGGGACTCGATCGAAGAAGCCAAGACGCTCGTGGCCGGCACCGCTGCGGAGCCGAGCCTGGCCGCGGTCATCGCCACGCCCGCCGAATGCGGGCTCGCCGGAACGGGATCGGGCGTCTTTCGCACCGGCCACCTCGACCTGCTGGCGCCCGACGGAACCGACGTCTGCTCCTCCGTCGTGGAGACGGGCGCGCCGGAGGGAGCGACCTACGCGGGCGAGCCGTGGCTGCGCGAAGCCGCGCGCGCGGGTGGCGCGATCGTGTCCCAGACGTTCGTCGATCCGCTCGTCGCGGAGACCGGCATCGCCGTCGTCGCTCCGGTCGCCGGGGCGAACCGGCGCGCCGGCTTCTTCATGCAGTTCCTGTCGTGGCGCGGTGTCGCCGAGCGTCTCGGCGACGAGACGGGCCAGGTGGAGGTCCTCGGCGCCGATGGGCTCGTCCTGGACAGCGGCGGCACGGTGACCGCACGCCGCGGTCCGGCGGCGGCGGCCTCGGGCGAGTACGCCGGGCCCGACGGCGTCGCGCGCCTCTACGGCATCGCGACGCTGGACGATCCCGCGGTTGCGCTGTGGTGGGGGATCCCTGCGCGAGAAGCGATCCGGCAGGCGGGGGTGAGCGCCGCGCAACGCGGCGCGTTCCTGTCCCTCGCCCTGATCGTGCTCCTTCTGCTGGGCAGGACGGCCAACCGATCGATCGCGCGCCCGTTGCGCGCGCTTGCTCAAGCGATCGCCGTGTCCGGAGAGGACACGACGCCGCAACGCGTCCAGGTTGACGGCCCGGCGGAGATCGCCACCGTCTCGGACGCGTACAACGAGATGCTGGAGGCACGGCTGGCCTACGAAAGGCAGCTCCTTCACCAAGCGCTGCACGACCAGTTCACCGACCTCCCGAACCGCGCGCTGGTCGTCGACCGGCTGAAGCGCGCGCTGGCGCAGTCGCAGCGACCGGAGTCGGTCGCGGTGCTGTTCGTCGACTTGGACGGGTTCAGGGCGCTCAACGACTCCTTGGGACACGAGGCCGGCGACCAGGTGCTACGGGACGCCGGCGATCGCATTCGCGCCGCGATCAGGCCTTCGGACACCCTCGGCCGGTTCGGCGGCGACGAGTTCGTGGTGCTGGCGGAGGGCCTCGACGGCACGTACCAGGCCGCCGCGCTCGCCGAGCGCATCCAGCACGCCCTCGTCGAGCCGTTCGAAGCCGGCAACGTGCCGGCGACCATGAGCGCAAGCATCGGCATCGCCGTGCGCAACGGGCACAGGACCGCCGAAGCGTTGCTGCGCGACGCGGACGCGGCGATGCACCGGGCAAAGCAACGCGGCCGGGCCCGCTACGAGGTCTTCGACGACGCCCTGCGCGCGCGCGTGACGGACCGGCTCCAGATCGAGAACGCGCTGCGCGAAGCATTGTCGGCCGGGCGGATCGTCACGGTCTATCAACCGAAGGTCGCCGTCGACACCCGGACGATCTCCGGCGCGGAGGCGCTCGTGCGCTGGCGGCACGAAGAGGGGCACCTGATCTCGCCCGCGCGGTTCATCCCGGTCGCCGAAGAGTCGGGTCTGATCGCCGGGGTCGGACGGGAAGTGCTCGGGCAGGCCGCGCGCGAGGTGACCGCCTGGAAGCGCGACGGGTTCCCCATCCAGGTCTCGGTCAACGTGTCGGTGAAGCAGATGCTCGGCAGCGACTTCGCGCAGCTCGCCGGCGAGGTCGTGCGCGAAAGCGGGGCGGATCCCGACGACATCATGTTCGAGATCACCGAAGGCGTCCTGCTGGAGGAGGACTCGCCGGCGGCCGAGACGCTCGGACGCCTCAAGGCGATGGGGTTCGGCCTGAGCCTGGACGACTTCGGGACCGGGTATTCCTCGCTCGCGTACCTGCACCGCTTCCCGATCGACGAGCTAAAGATCGACCGCGCGTTCGTGAAGAACCTCGGTCGCGGGACCGGCGAGGAACCGCTCGTCACGGCGATCATCGCGATGGGCCACGCATTGAACAAGAAGGTCGTCGCCGAAGGCGTCGAGCAGTCCGCGCAATTCGAGGCCCTGCGCGCGCTCGGGTGCGATGCCGTGCAGGGCTACCTGTTCTCACGGCCGGTCGACGAAGCGAGCTTTCGCGTCCTGCTGGCCGACGGGATCGGCGAGACCCGGGACGCGCCGGAAGGCAGCGGGGAGCTGTCCGGCTCAGACGTCGGATAGGCGCCCCGCACGGGACGCGCTCGCCCCGTCCCGCGGCGAGCCGTCTTGCAGGATGACCGTGCGGAGGGGAAACGGGATCGTGATGCCCTCGGCCTCGTAGCGCCGGTGGAGCCGCTTGATGAACTCGTGCTTGAGCAAGAACTTGTCGGTCACCTCGCTCCCGCGAAGGATGACGGTGAAGTCGATGCTGGAGTCGTTGAAGGTGTGATAGCGAATGAAGGGGTCGAAGTCCGCGACGCCCCCCGCGACCTCGCGCAGCACCTCGCGCGCGACCTCGATGGTCACCTCCTCGACCCTGCCGAGGTCGCTGTCGTACGCGACGCCGGCCTCGACCAGCACCGCGAGCTGCTGCTCGGGCCGGTAGAAGTTCGTCACGATCGCCTCGGCCATCTTGGTGTTCGGGATGATCACGAAGTTGTTGGGCAACTGGCGAAGCGTCGTGTTGCGCCAGTCGATGTCGACGACGTACCCGGCGTCGCCGGTGTCCAGCTCGACGTAGTCGCCGGGCTGGATCTTCTTGGACGCCAGCAGGTTGATCCCGGCGAACAGCGCCGCGAGCGTCGGCTGGAGGGCGAGCGCGAGGGCGAGGCCGCCGACCCCGAGCGCGGTCAGCAAGGGCGTGATCGCGACGCCGAGCGCCTGCAACAGGATCAGCAGCCCGATCACGAACACGGCGACGCGCGCGATGTTGACCAGCAACGAGGACGAGCCGCGAACCGACCCCGTCCGCATCACGGTGAGCTTGACGAAGTCCGAGGCGAGCTTCGCCGCGACGAGCGTGCCGGAGACGATCACCGCCGCGAGCAACAGGTGCTCGATCGTGCCGGCGACGTCCTGGCGCAGGGGCAGCGTTCGCTCCGCCGCATACACGCCCGCGATCGCGAACCACACAACGATCACGTCGTGCACGGCGCCGATGACGACGTCGTCCGCCCGCCACTTGGTGAGCGTGACGTTGCGCTTCAGCCGCTCGACGACGAGCTTGTTGACCGCCCAGCCGACGCCCATCCCGATCACCACGTAGAGCAGCGGCGCGATGAGCTGGCCGATGTCGAACTCGACGGTCCAGATCGGTCCCCCGCGCATCGGATCCACCCTACCCAGATTCGCCGGGCCGTCGCACGAGGCCCCGCACGCGGCGGATCGCAGGCCCGACGCGCGAGGCTTTGGGACCCGAGCCCGACGAGGGAAAGGCCTTCTCGATCTCGCCGTTCAGCTCCGCGCCGAGCAGGACCGCGAGCGAGATCGCATACAGCCACAGCATCAGGACCACCGGCGCGGCGAAGGGCCCGAAGGCGCTTTCGGACACGGTGACGCTCACGTAGGTGCGCATCCCGAACGCGGCCGCCACCCACAGGCCCGCGGCCAGCGCCGCGCCGGGCAGATCCCGGCGCCACGGCGTCCCCCAGTTGGGCGCCGCGTGGTACAGCGTGGCGAGCATCGCGATGCCGAGCCCCGCCGCGACCGGCCAGTAGACGACGGACCACACGAACCCGGCGACGTGTCCGATCCCCAGCTCGCGGTCAAGCCAGTCTCCCAGGTTCGGCCCGCCCACCAGGAACGGCAGATAGATCGCCGCCGCGAGGAACCCGCCGGCCATCAGGCGCAGCGCGACGAGCCGGCGCACCGCGGGCGAGCGCCACTCCCGCACGTCGTAGGTGATGTTGAGAGCCTCGATCAGAACACGCGCCAGGCGCGAGGACGAGAACAGCGCGATGACGACGCTGAAGGACAGGATCCCGCTGTGGCCTTCCAGCACGATCCGGTCGACCGTCGGCGCGATGAAGGTCTCGCGCGCGCTGCCGGACAGGAAGCCGCCGAGCGCGTCGGCGAGACGCTCGGCGATCTGCGGGCGCACGTCCTGACCAACCAGGTCGCCCACCGCGCCGATCAGAGCCGCCAGGACGAACAGCGTCGGCGGGATCGCCAGCAACGCGAAGAACGCAAGCTCGGCGCCCAGGCCGAGGAGCCGGTCCTCACGGGCCTCGACCAGCGTGCGAACGGTCAGGTCGCGGGCGACGCGCCAGGGACCGCGTTTCGGTGCGGGCTCGTCCACTCGCCCACGCTACCGCGAGGCGGTCAGAGCCCGGTCAGCAGCGACTCAACGCGCCGTCGCACCTCGTGGCGGATGGCGCGCACCTCGTCCATCGGCTTGCCCTTCGGGTCGGGCAGCCCCCAGTCCTCGGTGTCGGCGTACAGAATGGCCGGGCACACGTCCGAATCCACCGCGCACCCCATCGTGAAGACGCGAGCCGCGCTGCGCACCATCGCGTCGTCGAGCAGGACCCCGCGATGCGCGGAGACGTCGATCCCGACCTCGGCCATCGCCTCCACCACCTCCGGGTGCGGAGAGCCGCCCGGCTGGGTGCCGGCCGAGACGCCGCGGGCCCGCCCGGCGGCGAGCGCGTTGCAGAACGCTTCGGCCATCACGCTGCGGCCGGCGTTGTGCACGCAGACGAACAGGAACGTCGGCTCGCTCATCCTTCGTCGTTCACCCGGTCGAGCAGCGCGCGCAGGCGCCCCGTGTGCGTGCGGTCGAAGCGCAGCGCGATCCTCGGAAGGTCGGGGACGTCGTCGTCGCGCCGCTCGGCTTCCGTCGCCTCGACCGATTCGATGGGACCGTCCAGGATGTCGGCGAACTCTTCCGAGAGCCGTTCGAGCAGCGCGCGCGGCGGCACGCGCTTGAGGCGAAGCACCAGCCGTCCCTCCACGTACCGCCCCGAGTGGTAGACCCGATAGAAGCGCTCGATCTGCGCGACGGCGTCGGCCACGTCGTCGGTCACGTGGAAGAACGAGCGATCCTCGTGGTCGATCATGCCGTTCTTGATCAGCATGCCGATGAACGTCTCTTCCCACGTCCGCCAGAAGGACCCGCCCGGCGCGTCCAGCATGATGATCGGGTGCAAGTCGCTCTTGCCGGTCTGGATCAGCGTGAGCAGCTCGAAGGCCTCGTCCATCGTTCCGAAGCCGCCGGGGAGCAAGACGAAGGCGTCGGACTCCTTGATGAAGATGAGCTTGCGGGTGAAGAAGTACTTGAAGTTGATCAGCTTGGGATCGGCGGCGATGAAGGGATTGGGCTCGGCCTCGAAGGGCAACTGGATGTTCACGCCGATCGAATGGTCGCCGCCCGCGCCCTCATGGCCCGCCTCCATGATCCCCGGCCCGGCGCCGGTGACGACCATCCAGTCCTTCGCGGCCATCTGCGCCGCCAGCTCGCGCGCGGTGGCGTAGGTCGGGTCGTGCTTGGCGGTGCGCGCCGAGCCGAACAGCGTCACTTTCAGGCGCGAACGCAGCGGCGCGAAGACGCTGAACGCCTGGCGCATCTCCTTCAGCGCCGTGTTGACGATCTTGCGGTCGAGCCGCGCTACGTTCCCGCGCGCCATCGTCAGCGCCGTGCCGAGCGTTTCCAGCGCGATGCGCCTGTCGATCGGGTCCAGCTCGTCGAGGAAGGCGATCAGCGCGTCGTCGAGGGTCTCGTCCCCGGTGAGCCGGGGAGGCCGCCGCGGCACTACTCCGTCACGATCTCGCGCTCGGGATGAGAAGCGTCCCCGAACTCGACGAACTTGCCCGTCTCCAGGAACACGACCTGCTCGGCGATGTCCACCGCGTGGTCGCCGATGCGCTCGATCTGGCGGCTGACGACGTGCATGCGAATCCCCCATTCGAGCATCCGCTTGTCGTCGGCGATCTTCAGGACCTCCTCCAGCATCCCGCGGTTGAGCCGGTCGATGGGCTCGTCCATCGCCGGCAGCGTGCGCGCGAGCGCGACGTCGCGCCGGTCGAAGGCGTCCATGGCCGCGCCGATCATCTTCAGGGCGATGCTCCCCATCTCTTCCAGGTGGCTGATCACCGTCTCGGACTTGGGAAGGTCGGCCGCGAGCTTGGAGATCTTGGCGAGGTTGACCGCCATGTCGCCGACCCGCTCGAGGTGGAAGGTGATGTGGAGCAGCACGGTCAGCAGGCGAAGGTCGGAGGCCACCGGCGTCTGGAGCGCGAACAGGCGCAGGATCCGCTTCTCCGTTCGCAGGTAGTACTCGTCGATCACGTCGTCGCCGAGGATGACGCGGTCGGCGAGCGCAGGGGCGGTCTCCCGGATGCAGCGCATGGACTTCGCGAACAAGTCGCCGGCCGCGGCTCCCATCGATTGCACGTGCGCCTCGACCCGGCCCAGCTCCTCGTGGAAGCCGGTTCGCAGCTCGACCGCCTGCGGCGGCGCGATGCCGTCCTGATCCATCAGCCGAACCTGCCCGTGATGTAGGCCTCCGTCCGCGGGTCCGCGGGATTGGTGAAGATCCTCGCCGTCGCGTCGTATTCAACCAGGACGCCGGTCCGGCTGCCCGTCTCCTCCTCCACGTCGGCGGTCAGGAACGCCGTCTTGGAGCTGACCCGCGCCGCCTGCTGCATGTTGTGCGTCACGATCACGATCGTGTAGCGGGACCGCAGCTCTTGCATCAGCTCCTCGATGCGCGCGGTCGCGAGCGGGTCGAGCGCCGAGCACGGCTCGTCCATCAGGATCACGTCCGGCTGGACGGCGATCGCGCGGGCGATGCACAGGCGCTGCTGCTGGCCGCCCGACAGCGCGAGCGCGCTCGCCTTCAGGTCGCGGCGCACCTCGTCCCAGAGCGCCGCGCCCTTGAGGG
The DNA here is from genome assembly GCA_036397035.1 of Actinomycetota bacterium. Classification (GTDB taxonomy): domain Bacteria; phylum Actinomycetota; class AC-67; order AC-67; family AC-67; genus DASWJS01. Next base: position 66,541 of record DASWJS010000010.1, read on the forward strand.
CCTCCTCCACGCGCGCGTCGAGGTCGTCGGTCATGCCCGTGACGCGCAGCCCGAAGGCGACGTTGTCGTAGATCGACTTCGGGAAGGGGTTCGGCTTCTGGAAGACCATGCCGATGCGGCGGCGAACCTCCACCGGGTCGACGCCGTTGGCGTACAGATCGTGCTCGTGGTACAGCACCGAGCCCGACACGACGGCGCCGGGGATCAGGTCGTTCATTCGGTTGAGGCAGCGGATCAGGGTGGACTTCCCGCAGCCGCTCGGTCCGATCAGCGCCGTGATGTCGTTGCGGTCCACGTCGAGCGTGATGTCGCGTACGGCGACCACGCCGTCGTAGGACACGGCGACGTCCTTCAGCCGGAAGACCACGTCGTCGAGGGACGGCGAGGGAACCTCCTCGCGCGCGCTGGGTTCCGGCCTGTCCTGGTTCATGGTGGGGTCATCCGAGCGGGTGGCGATCCTGACCTGCGTGCCGCTCACGTTTACCACGTCCTCGTGTATCGGTTCCTGATCGCGATGGCGATGCCGTTCATGACGAGCAGGATGCCGAGGAGCACCACGATACCCGCGGCCGCGGTGATCTCGAAGTCCGGCTGCGGGCGGCGCACCCAGTTGAAGATCTGCACCGGCAGCACGGTGAACTGATCGAACACGCTGTTGGGGGCGAAGAAGACCGAGCCCAGCGCGCCCACCACGATCAAGGGCGCCGCTTCGCCGATCGCGCGCGACAGGGCCAGGATCACGCCGGTGACGATCCCGGGCACCGCCGCGGGAAGGACCTGCCGCTCGATCGTCTGCCACTGCGTCGCGCCCACCGCGAGCGCCGCCTCTCGGATCGAAGCCGGGACCGCGCGGATCGCCTCGCGGCTCGCGGTGATGACGACGGGCAGGACCAGCAGCCCGAGCGTGAGCCCGGCGGCGAGGATCGACTTGCGCAGCGCGAGCCCCTCGACGAACAGCCCGAGCCCGAGGAGCCCGTAGGTGATCGAGGGGACGCCGGCGAGGTTGGACACGTTGACTTCGATCCAGCGAGCCAGACGTCCCTTGCGCGCGTACTCCTCCAGGTAGATCGCGGCGCCGATCCCGATCGGGATCGTTGCGACCGCCGTGACGCCGATCACCCAGATCGTCCCCATGATCGCCGGGAAGGCGCCGGCGCGCGTCGGGAAGCGCGACGGCAACCCGGTGATGAAGTCGAGCGACAGCCGCGGGATGCCCTCCACGCCCACCTGGACGAGCAGCGCGGCGAGCGTCACGAGCCCGACGCCCACCGACGCCAGCAGCCAGCGCGAGAACCGTCGTTCGCGACGGACGCGATCGCGGTCCAGGGCCGCGAAGACGGCGTGCTCGCGCGTCGAGACGGCCATCAGTCGTAGGCCTCCCGGAACCGGCGGACGATGCGGTGGCTCAGGTAGTTGAGGACGAACGTCATCACGAACAGCGTCGAACCCAGAGCAAAGATCGTCTTGTACTCGATGGAGCCGATCGGGATCTCACCCGAAGCGAGCTGCACGATCGCGGCGGTCATCGTCTGCATGCCGTCGAGCGGGTTGAAGCTCAGCGCCGACTGCGCGCCCGATGCGATCGCGACGATCATCGTCTCGCCGATGGCGCGCGCGAACGCCAGGATGATCGACGCGGCGATCCCCGAGAGCGCCGCCGGCACGACCACGCGCAAGGACACGACACGGCGTCCCGCGCCGAGCCCGAAGGCCGCCTCCCGCAGACCGCGCGGTACCGCTCGCATGGCGTCCTCGCTCAGCGAGGCGATGGTCGGGATGATCATGATCCCCACGACGATGCCCGCCGAGAGCGCGTTCTGCCGCGAGACGCCGCCCGGGATGATGGTGCGAAGGACCACCTCGGTCACGAAGTTGATCGCGAAGAACCCGAGGACGATCGTCGGGATCCCCGCCAGGATCTCCAGGGTCGGCTTCAGGATGCGGCGGGCTCGCTCGGAGGCGTATTCGGACAGGTAGATCGCCGTCGCCAATCCGAGCGGGACCGCCACCAGGAGCCCGATCCCGGCGATCAGCAGGGTCCCGACGACCAAGGGAAGCACCCCGTATGACGACTGCGCGCCGAAGTCCGGCGCCCAATCGGTCCCGGTCAGGAAGCCGCCGATGTTGATCTCGCTGAAGAACTCGACGGCCCCTTCGCCGAGCGTGAAGATGATCCCGGCGGTGACCAGGATCGAAGTCGCCGCGCAGCCGAGCAAGACCGCGCGGATGACGGCTTCGCCAATGCGTCGACGCCCCTGGAGAAAGCCGGGGGCGCCGACGCCGGAATGAGCGGCGTTCAGGCCTTCAATCCGTTCCACGTGTCCACCGAAACCTGGAAGTCCTCATCGTCCATGGGGAAGTATCCCACGTCGCCGAGGATCGAGTTGACGGTGTCGAACAGGAAGTCGAAGAACGCCACGACCTCCGGCCGGTCCAGCGCCGCGTGGTTGACGTACACGAAGAGCGGCCGGGCGAGCGGGGTGTACGTGCCGTCGCGCACGGTCGTGTCGTTCGGCTCGACGCAACCGGCGCCGGCGTCGATCGAGACCGGCTTGACGATGCCGCCCGCGTTGGCCAAGTAGGAGTAGCCGAAGTACGCCATGCCGCCTCGTGAGTCGGCGACGTTGGCGACCGCCTGGTCGTCCTCCTCGCCGATGTTGCCGTAGTCGGTCCGTTGCGTGAGGTCGTCACCCACGTACTCCTCGATGATCACCTCGTTGAAGTAGTCGAAGGTTCCGGAGTCGCTTCCGGGACCCCACAGCTCGAGCTTGACGTCCGGGAAGCTCGGGTCGACGTCCTTCCACGAGTTCACCTTGCCCTTGGAGTCGGGGCTCCAGATGGCGGCAAGCTGCTCGGGCGTCAGGCATTCGGCCCAGGTGTTCTCCGGGTTGATCGCGACCACCATGCCGTCGATCGCGATCTGCAGCTCGGTGAATTCGACGCCGGCGTCCGCGCACAGCGGCGCCTCTTCGTCTTCCTTGATCGGACGCGACGCGTCGCTGAAGTCGGTGCCGTTCGCCTTGCAGAACGCCTCGAAGCCTCCCCCGGTGCCGGAGATCCCGACGTTGACGTTCACGCCCGGCTCGACCTGCTTGAACTCCTCCGCCAGGGCTTCCATGATCGGCCCCACGGTCGAGGAGCCGTCACCGCTGACCGTCCCGGTCAGGCCGGTGTTGCCGCCGTTGTTCGTCGTGCTGCACGCCGCCATCGTCAGGACGACGACGGCGAGGATCCCGCCGATGCGCTTCGACGTGCTTCCCATGACGCTTCCCCCAATCTCTCGACCCCGATCGGTCGAGCCCATCCAACCCGGCCGCGGCCGCCTCCGAGCCCCGGGCGGTGCACCTCGCGTGAACTCTCGGTGAAACCCTGGGCATCGACCCATACGCGGCGAACGGTAACGCCCTCGCCTCGGCTATGGTGGAACGGACGTGAACCAACCGTGAAATGAGGGTGGAGAATGTCGAAGGTTCTCCTGGTCGAAGACGACGCCACCATGGCCGACCTGGTGGCCTACAACCTGCGGCGCCAGGGCCTGGAGGTCGCGACCTGCGCCGACGGCGCGGAGGGGCTTCGCATGGCGAAGGACTACTCCTTCACGCTGGTGATGCTCGACCTCATGCTGCCGTCGGTGGACGGGCTCCAGATCGTGGACGAGCTGCGTCGCGTCCGGCCGGACGTCCCGATCCTGATGGTCACCGCCCGCTCGGAGGAGGAGACCAAGCTGCGAGGGTTCGCCGCCGGGGTCGACGACTACCTCACCAAGCCGTTCTCGATGGAGGAGCTGGTCGCCCGGGTGAAGGCGCTGCTGCGCCGCTCGCGCGTGGAGGCGATCCGCACCGAGACCCCGAAGGAGATCGTCTTCGGCGACCTTCGGCTCGCCACGCGCGACTTCCGCTGCTGGATCGGCGACGAGGAGTACGACCTTCGGCCGAAGGAGTTCTCGTTGCTCGTGACGCTCGCGGCCGAGCCGGGGCGGCTGTTCACCAGGGTAGAGCTGGCCGAGCGCGTGTGGGGCTACACGTTCCTCGGTGACACCCGCACGATCGACACGCACGTGAAGAACGTCCGGCGCAAGGTCGAGGCCGAGTCCGCCTACACCTACATCGACACGGTTCGCGGCGTCGGCTACCGCTTCCGCGTCCGCCCCAAGGTCGCGCGCGCGCGATGAAGCTCGGCCCGCGGGTCCTCGCCGCGAACGCCGTCACGGTCGCGGCGTGCCTCGTGCTGTGGGCCCTGACCAATCCGGCCGTGACGATCGTCGCGGCGGCGGCGCTCGTCGTCGCCGGCGCCGTGTGGGCGACGGTTTCCGCATCGTCGGCGACTCGCCGGTCGGTCGAGCTCGTCGTCGATCGCGAGCGCGGCCTGTCCGACGCGCGCGCGCGCGCGATCGGTCGCGAGGTCGAAGTTCGAGCGCAGATCCTCGACGCGATGACCGAAGCCGTCGTGCTGATCGATGGAGGCGTCGTCGCCTTCGCCAACCGCGCGGCGCACGACTTGCTCGGCGCGGAAGCGGGACGGCTGCCGCCGCCGCAGATCGCGGCGGCCGACGACGGCCCGTTCGAGTTCGAGGCGCACCACCCGACGTACCGCGAGGTGCGCGGCGTCCGGTCCCAGCTCCCCGCGCGGCGCGCGCTGATCGTCGCCCGCGACGTGACCGAAGCGAAGCGGCTCGACCGGATCCGGCACGACTTCGTCGCGAACGCCAGCCACGAGCTGAAGACGCCGGTCGCGGCGATCCTGGCCACCTCCGAGACGCTGCGCAACGCGATCGAGGAGGACCCGGAGGCGGCTCGGGCGTTCGTCGAGAACCTCGTGAAAGAGTCGGACCGGCTCGCGCGCCTGATCGCGGAGCTGCTCGACCTCGCGCGGCTCGACCAGCCGCAGGACCAGGCGCACCCGACCGACGTCTCCGCCGTGGTGCGCGAGGTCGTCGCGGACATGGAGCCGTCCGCGCGCGACGTCGGCCTCGCGCTCGAGACGCGCGTCTCCGGCGGGCTTCGCGTGCTCGGCCGGCCCCAGGACCTGTCGCTGCTCGCGCGGAACCTGCTCGACAACGCGATCGCCTACACGCCGCGCGGCGGCCGGATCGTGGTGGCGCTCGACAGTGACGGGCCCGACGCGGTGCTCACGGTCGCCGACACCGGCATCGGCATCCCCAGCAAGGACATTCCGCGAATCTTCGAGCGCTTCTACCGCGTGGACCGGGCGCGATCGCGCGAGACCGGGGGCACGGGCCTGGGCCTGAGCATCGTCCGGCACATCGTGGAGAGCCACGGCGGCCGCGTCGAAGCGCAGAGCGAGCTGGGCGCGGGAACGACCTTCACCGTCCGCCTCCCGCTGGCCTGACGACAGATCCGCCCACGCGAGAGGCGTCGGCGCGCAACGTTCTCCTGCCGTTCATCGTCCGTTCGCACGGCGCATGCATTCGGGAAAAGTCGGCTTCGTACTCTCCGCCACGCATGGTGAGGATTCGCCCAAAAAGGGCGACACCAGACCAAGGGAGGGAACCCATGGGCAGCAGAAAGGTGGTCGCCGTCGCGGTCGTCGCGGCGATTGGCCTCTCGGCGGGCCTCGTCCACGCCGAGCCGACGGTCGGGTCGCCACTGGTGGGCGAGTACTGCAGCGCCGGTTCGTCGATCAGCGGCACGGGCGCGTCGTTCGCCAAGAACGCGCACAACAACGTCTTCATCCCCGCCTACGACGGGGACTGTGGCGAGGGAGCGGTGTCCTACAGCTCGACGGGTTCGGGCGCGGGCAAGCTCGCGACCCGCAACCGCACGCACGCCTTCGGTGGGTCCGACGAGCCGCTGGACGCGACCGAAGTCGCTATCGACTCCGGAGACACCGGCGATCCGAACGCGCCCAACCCCGGCGGGCGTGTGTCGCCGCTCCACCACATCCCGATCGCGCTCGGCGCCGTGACGGTGTCCTATAACCTCGCGATCTGCGGCATCACCGGTCAGGAGGCGATCAGCCTTCGCTCACCGATGATCGCCGGGATCTTCTCCGGCGCGATAACGAAGTGGAACGACCCGCTGCTCACGCTCGAGAACCCGAACCTGGCGAACTGCAACCGCAGCATCACGCTCGTGGTGCGCGCGGACGGATCGGGGACGACCTACGCCTTCAAGGACTACCTGTCCAAGCGCAACCCGCTCTTCCAGGCGTACAAGTCCAACGACTTCAACACGGCGTGGCCGGCTGAGGACCTCGGTCTCAACACGCCCGTGCGGGGTCCCGGAAACGGCGGCGTCGCGGACGGCGTCAAGAACAACGACGCTTCGATCGGCTACGTCGAGCTGTCCACCGCGAAGAGCAAGGGCCTGAAATGGGCGCTCGTCGACGGCGCGACCGGCGTGTTCAACGCGCCGGATGACGGCCGCTCGGCGAACTGCGAGCTGGCCGCGACCGGCGCGACCCATCCGCCGTCCACGCTCTCGCCCGGCTGGGACGCCGTCTCCATCACCGACACGCCGAACCCGCTGGCCTACGCGATCTGCACCTTCACCTACGCCCTGGTCTACAACGACCTGGCGACGGCCTTCGGCGGCGCGATGAGCCGTGCGCAGGCGCAGACGCTGGTCGACTACATGAACCGCGCGCTCGAACCCGACGTGCAGGACGCGCTCGCCGATCACGGCTACGCGCCGCTGCCCGCGTCCCTGCAGGCGGTCGCGCAAGCCGGCATGGCCAGCGTCGCCTACGTCTAGGTGCACACCGGCCTCACCGCAGGGCTGCCCGAGGAGCGACTCGCTCCTCGGGCAGCCCGCAAGCGGGCCCGCGCTCGCGCGGCGGCGATCGCGGGCTGCGCGCTGCTCGTGCTGGCGGGCAACGCCTCGGCGGCGGCTCCCCCCGCTGATCCGGTGGGCGCGCGGCTCGGCCTTCAGCCCGGCGGCCCTCGCATGCAGCCGGTCAACACGCCCGCGGCCGTCGCGCGAGTGGCGGTCGTGCCCGGATCTCCCGCCAGCGAGGCGTGGGCGATCGGTTTCACGCACGCGCCGGGCAAGGGCTACGGACGCGCGACGGCCGTGGGTCAGACGGTGTTCCTGCGATACACGAACGCGACCGGTTGGATCCTGCACGGCCCGCCGGTCAACGCGAGCGGCAACCCGGTCAACGAACCACTGTCCAGCCTCGCGCTCGTTTCGACCGGCGAGGGGTGGGCCGTCGGCTCCCAAGGCGCGCTGTACCACCGCCTTCCGGGTGGGCGATGGGTGCTTCAGCCGCAGCGCCTGACCACCAACGCGCTCTTTCGCGTCGCGCTCGCCGAACGTCCCGACGGGATCTACGGATACGCGGTCGGAGCGAACCTGACCATTCTTCGGCTCGCGCCCCAGGGCTGGACGCGCGACCAGGCGACGAGCCAGGTTCCCACGCCGGGCAACAACCTGCCGGACCTGGTGTCCGTCGCGATGTCCTCCCCGAGCGACGCGTGGGCCGTGTCCGGCATCAACTCCAACCAGCTCTGGATCCTTCACCGCACCGAAGGCGGGTGGGAACGTGTGCTGACCGGACGGACGATCTTCGACTCACCGCCCGCGCCCGTGTCGGGCCAGGGGGGCACAACGGTCAACCAGTTCGCGCGCGGCGCGGGCGTCGCGACGGACGGCGCCCGGGTGTGGATCAGCGGGAGCATGCAGCCGATCGACGCCACCCGGCCGACCGGCGACGCCTCGACCGCCGATCGTTCGCGCCCCTTCGTCGTACGCCTGAGCGACGGCGGGAGCCGGATCACGTCCTACTGCCCGCCGCTCTACCAGTTGTCGTCCTCGGGCGTCGAGTCGACCATCGACGTGTGTGACCGGCGATTCCCGTTCGCGACCGGGTCGCTGTTCGGCCTCGCGGCGACCGGCGGCGAGGTCTTCGCCGGCGGCTTCGGCCTGTTCCACTACGCCGGCGGACGCTGGACGCGCGAGCCGAACACCGCCGGGTACGTCGCCTCGCTCGCGTTCTCCTCACGGGAAGAAGGATGGGCCGCGTCGCCCGGCAACGTGTTCAGCGGCTCCGGCACCGCTTCCAGCACGAGCATCACGCTCGGCCACTGGACCACCAGGCCGCAGACGCCCGCGATTCGGCGCTGGCCCCATGCGGACACGCGCATGCTCGAAGCCGTCGCGGCGGCGCCCGGCGGCCCGGGCGCGACCGCCGTCGGCCGGGACGGAGCCATCGTCTCGCTCACCGCCGACGCCGGATGGGAAGTGCAGGACTCGCCGACGGAGGCGTCGCTTCACGCGATCGCCTGGCCCGAAGCGGATCGCGCGTTCGCGGTCGGAGAGGACGGCGCCATCGCGGTCTGGGACGGCAGGCGATGGCGGCTTCACGCAGACTCCGGCTTGGTGGACGAGCCGCTTTACGGCGTCGCGGTTGCCGGCGATCGCGGGGTCGCGGTCGGCAAGGGCGGCACGATCCTTCGGTACGACGACGGACGCTGGCGGCGCGACCCCGCCTCGGGCGCGCTGGCAACCGGACGCCTCAACGCCGTCGCGAAGGCAGGCGGCGCGTTCGTGATCGCGGGCGACAAGGGAACGATCCTGGTGGACGAGGGCGCGGGCTGGCGCGCAATCACTTTCTTGCGGGACAAGCTGGCGTTCGGCCAGGACTCCGCGCAACCGAACCTGCTCACCGTCGCCGGACTCCCCGACGGGACTGCCCTCATCGGCGGCGAGGTCGGAACGTTCGTCGAGCGCTCGCCCGCGGGCGCCTTCCGACTCGCCCGCTTGCCCTCCCTTGAGGGCACCGTCTACGCGCTCGCGGCGCGCCGCGATGCACGCGGCGCGCTTCGCGTCGTCGCCTCGGTAGGCACCGCCTCCTCGCGCTACGCGGGATCGTCCTTCCTGGCGCAGGGCCACGGCTGGCTGTTCGCGAACGACGGCCGGCATTGGCGCGACGTGTCGCTGGGCCGGGCGGCGGCGAGCACGCCGGACCTCGATGCGCCGGCCCTGCGCGACGCGAGCTACGGCCTTGCGCTCGACGCTGGCGGCGACCGGGGCTGGGCGGTCGGCGGCTTCCCGCGCGAAGTCTTCGACGAGGACGGGCACCTCCGCTCGACCGAGACGTCATCGATCTGGCGGCTCGACTTGGGTGGACCGCCCGCGGGCGCGCCCACGCAGACGGCTGGGGTCCCGCCTGCGAGCCCCGGCCTCACCTTCGCGTTCCTCGCCGACACGGCGTGCGCGACGGGGTTGTGCTCGGCGGTGCTCGGGTCGGGGTCGCGAGGCGACGTGATCGCGACAGAGGCGCTGCGCGCGATCGACGCGCTCGGGCGGCGCGGAATCGTTCGCTTCGCGCTGCACGGCGGCGACCTTCGTCGCAACGGCTTCCCCGACGAGCTGCTGCCGGTGCGCACGCTGCTCGACGACGTGAGCGTGCCGGTCTTCGGCGTCATCGGCGACAAGGATCTCTTCGCGGGCCTCGGACCGTCGGTGGGCGAACAGGAAGGCGGCCTGCTCCCATCCAACGGCTACTACGTCCGGACGCTGGCCGACCGGCCCGGCCCGTGGGGCGAGGGGCCGCTGCCCGACGGGTTCGACGAGGTGCGCGTCCCCGGCCAGCAGGCGGCGCGAGCCGGGGCGCGCACCCACTACGCGTTCGACGTGCGCTCGCCGGCCGGGCGAGTCCGGATCGTGGTGCTGGACACGTCGGTGACGCCGCTCGCCTCCAACGTCGAGGGCCAGAACCCGCAGGAGGAGCAGACCGCGTGGCTCCAAGCGGTCCTTGCCGACGCGCGGACCGCGGGGATCCCGTCCGTCGTCGCCATGCACCAGCCGCTCGTGTTGCCGGTCAGCACTGCAGCCGACGCGTCCGTGCTCACCGGGATCCTCACCGGGAGCGGCGCTTCGCTGGCGCTCGCCGGGCACCGGCGCTCGAACGAGGTCGTCTTCACGCCCGACGAGCAGTCGCCCGACCGCCTTCCGGTCGGCATCTTCGGCGGAGGTGGCACGCCGCTGCAGCGCGAGTCCGACCCGAACCGAGGCGCCTACCACGCCTGGCAGCTCGTCACGATCGACCCGGACCCGGTCGCGCGAACGCTCACCGGGCGGGCGCCGGCGACGATCCTTTCCATCCCGGTCCTGGAGTCGGTCGCGCTGGATGCGCGGGACGGGCGCGCAGTCGTCGCGGGAGGCACGCTTCGCTTCGCGGGGCTCGGACGCATCCCCGACGTGGGCGGGCCGCACGCGCTCGGTCGCGCGCCCGACCAGGAGCAGGGTCGCGCGACCTACCTGGCCTTCCCGCAAGGGGACCGCTGCGGCCTGCTGCAGGATCCCGTGCGCGATGGCTGCCTCGGCCGGGACGTATTGCCGCCGTGGTATCGCTTCACGACCGAGGACCGCGGGATCGCGGCTTTCGTGCGACCCGACCCTGCGAACCCGCGCGCGCCCTACCGCGACGCCGAGGGCAACCTGGAGCTGGACGAGCACGGCGGCCTGTTGTGCGCGTTCCGCCCGGGCACGACCTCGGTCGTGCTGGAGGCCGGCGTCGTGGGCGCGCGCGTTCCCATCGTCGTCGGGGGCGGGAGCGGTCCGTGCATCCCCGGCACGTTCGCGCTCCCGCTGGAGCAGCCTCCGCCGGGCGAGCCGGCCCTCGACGAGCCCGCGTCGCTGGACGACGAGCCGTTCCTCACCACCCGTTCGCGGATCCCGGACCCGGCGGCGGTGGCTGGGATCGCGCTGCCGATCATCAACACCGCGCCCGCGCCCCCCGCCGGCGGCGGCGGGCAGAGGCAGCAGAAGCACGAGGCCGTCTCCGAACGCGCCGACGCCACAGCGCTGCCCGTCCGGAACCGCTCGGCCTCGCCCGCCCCGATCGCAGCCGTGTTGATCCTGGGCGCCTTCGCGCTCGCGCTCGGCGCGACCGGCACGAGGCGACCGATTGCTCGTCCGTCAGCCGCCGGCGTCCCCACCGGTCAAGCCCCGAGGAGGCAACGATGAAGCTCGCAACAGTCGTGGCACGGTACGGTCGCGTCGCCGCGGACCGGTCAGTTCCGTTCCTCAAGGACGCGGGCGGCGCGCTTGTCCGACGCATCCGCGCGATCAAGCCGCTCACCGCGTCACTCGGCCTGCTCGTCGTGGTGCTGTTCGCGATCTACCTTGCGCTGCTCGCGGCGATCCGGCCGGTCGAGATCGGCTTCGAGTCTTCCGTGGACGCGCTGCGCGAGCACATCGCGAACGGGCGCGTCGTCAATGCCACGTTCTACGACGAGGACGCCCGCGTCATGGTCATGCGCGACGACGCGTTGCGCTTCTGGACCGCCTACCCGCGCTCGGACGCGCAGACGGCCGAGCTGATGGACTCGCTGCTGGAATCCGGCGCCCGCGTCCTCGTCGATCAGCAGACCGGGAAGGCGCAGACACGATTCGTCGCGCAGTTCCTCATGCCGCTGATAATCCTCGCCTCGCTCTTCGGCCTGTTCTTCATGTTGATGGCCGGCAAGGGCGGTGTGGCGGAGTTCGCCAACTTCTCGCGCCTCGCAGGACGGCGCAAGGACGGCGCCGGCGATCAGATCACGTTCGCCGACGTCGCCGCCGCCAAGGAAGCCAAGATCGAGCTGCAAGAGGTCGTCGATTACCTCGGCGATCCCACCCGCTTCGCCGCGCTCGGCGCGCTCGCTCCGAAGGGAGTCCTGCTGGCCGGTCCGCCGGGCACCGGCAAGACGCTGCTCGCCCGGGCGGTCGCCGGCGAGGCCGGCGTGCCGTTCTTCTCCCTGTCCGGCTCGGAATTCGTCGAATCGCTCGTCGGCGTTGGCGCGGCGCGCGTCCGCGACCTGTTCCGTCAGGCGCGCGAAGCGGCCCCCGCGATCGTCTTCATCGACGAGCTGGACGCCGCGGGACGGCAGCGCGGGGCCGGCATGGGCCAGGGCAACGACGAACGCGAGCAGACCCTGAACCAGATGCTCGTCGAGATGGACGGCTTCTCGGTGACCTCCGGCGTCGTGATCCTCGGCGCGACCAACCGGCCCGACATCCTGGATCCCGCGCTGCTGCGCCCGGGGCGCTTCGACCGGCAGGTCGTCGTGGACGCGCCGGACATCGACGGGCGGACCGAGATTCTTCAGCTGCACGCGCGCCGGCGGCCGCTCGGCGAGGAGGTGGACCTTCACCGAGTCGCCAAGCAGTGCCCCGGTTTCACCGGCGCGGACCTCGCCAACCTGGTGAACGAAGCGTCGCTGCTCGCCGTGCGCGCGCGACGGACCGCGATCGCGCAGGCCGACCTCGAGGAAGCCATCGACCGCGTCGTTGCCGGGCCGGAGCGGCGCAGCCACGTGCTCACCGCGGAGGAGCGACGCATCGTCGCCTACCACGAGGCGGGCCACGCGGTGACCGCGGCGGCGATCGGGATGTCGACCGGCGTGCAGAAGCTCTCGATCATTGCGCGCGGCCGCTCGCTCGGCCACACGACCACCTACGCGATCAGCGACCGCCTGGTCCTGGCGCGCTCGGATCTGCACCGCCGGCTCGTCACGACGCTCGGCGGCGTCGCCGTCGAGCAGCTCGTCTTCGGCGAGGTGACGACCTCCTCCCAAGGAGACCTCCGCTCGGCAAGCGACCTCGCGCGCTCGATGGTCGCCACGTACGGCATGGGCAAGGCGCTCGGACGCGTCGCGGTCGCGAAGGCCGCCGGCGAGGTCTTCCTCGGCCGCGACTTCACGCAGATGCAGCAGGTGTCGCCGGCGACGCTCGAAGCGGTCGACGGAGAGATCCGCGAGCTGCTCGAGCAGGCCGAGCACGCGGCGGCCGAGGCCCTGCGCGCCAACCGCGCGCGTGTGGAGGAGATCGCGGCGCTGCTGCTCGAGCATGAGACCCTGTCGGGCGTGCCGCTGGAGGACATCCTCGGCCGCGTCAAGCCGGCGAAGACGCCCGCCCACGCCCTGCCCCGCAGTCGCGCCCGCCGCCGCGCCACCGAACGCGTCGTCCTTCCCTGAGTCGCCCTCGTCCGGTTCCGCGCGTTCTTGACCCCCGAGCGCTCTCGGGGAGCCTCACCGGACGCGAGCACCCGAGGAGAGGGTGATTATGTCTAGCGCACTTGACAGCTCACGTCCGCCGGGCCGAAGATGACCGGGCGCGAGGTGCTCCGGGTGCTTGCCCGTCGCGGCTGCGAGATCGTTCGGCGCCGCGGCTCCCACGTGCGAGTCAGGTACGCCGGCTGCACGACCACGTTCCCGTCCACGCGGGTCAGGACCTTCCGCCCGGCACGCTTCGCGCGATCGAGCGCGACATGGAGCCCTGTCTGGGAAGAGGATGGTTGCGGGTGCGATGAGCGAATATCGCGTGGTGATCGAGCTGGACGAGACTGGCGCGTGGATCGCACGCATCCCGAGCATCCGCGGATGCCACACGTACGGGCGGACGCTCGGCGCGGCGAAGCGCCGCATCCGCGAGGCGTTGGGACTGTGGATCGCAAGGCCCGAGCGCGCCACGCTGACGTTCGACGTCCGGCTCCCTCGCGATCTTCGATCGGCGATCCAGCCCGTCGAGCGCGCCCGTCAGCGGGCCGAGCGCGCGGGCCGCGACACCAAGCTAGCGCTCGCCCACGCGGCGCGGCGGCTCACCGACGCCGGACTGTCGCTGCGCGATGCCGGCGACCTCCTCGGGCTCAGTCACCAGCGGGTGGCGCAGATCCTGGACGAGGCGGTCTAGGGGCGATCGGGCGGGGCGATCTTGTAACCGAGGCCCCGCACGGTGACGAGCAGCTCGGGCCGGCGGGGATCGCGTTCGAGCTTCTGGCGCAGGCGCTTGACGTGGACGTCGAGGGTGCGGGTGTCCCCGAAGTAGTCGGGTCCCCAGATATCGGCGATGAGCATATCGCGCGTGCACAGCCGGCCGGCCCGCCGCATCAACGTCGCCAGCAAGTCGAACTCCTTCGGGGGGAGCGACAGCTCGTCGCCGTCGAGCCATGCCTCGTGGCGGTCGGGATCAAGGACCAGCCGGCCCACCGTCAGGACGGGGTCGGACTGCTCGGCCGGCGGCGCCGGTTGCGCGCGACGCAGCACGCTGCGCACGCGCGCGACCAGCTCGCGTGTGCTGAAGGGCTTGGTCAGGTAGTCGTCCGCCCCAAGCTCCAGGCCCACCACGCGATCAAGCTCGGAGGTCTTGGCGCTGACGATGACGATCGGCGTCCGGCCGTGCGCGCGGATCATGCGGCACAGGTCCTCGCCGGAGATGCCCGGCAGCATCAGGTCCAGGACCACCAGGCCCGGCCGCTCCTCCCGGAAGCGCCGGGCCGCATCCGTGCCGTCGGCGGCAACCGAGCACGGGAAGCCCTCGCGTTCGAGGCCGTATCGCATCACGTCGGCGAGCGCGGGCTCGTCCTCCACGATGAGGACGCGAGTCGGGGCGATGTTCACCACCGCGAGCGTAGGACGGCGCGAGGCGGCCGTTCGGCTCCCGTTGTGAAGCCTCCGTGAACGCTTCGTGAGAAGTTGCGCGGGCGGTCGTCGCCGAAGGTTCACGCTCCGTTCAGGTGGTCGCAGCGGCCCGTCCACGAAGCCGGGGTATCGTCGGCTCGCGTTCGGGAGCCCCGTCCGCCACCGGGGGTGACCTGCTTCCCTGGGCCACGCCCGGTGCGTCGCCGCCGTCGCCACCGTTGCTACGCTCGCGCGCGCGATGAACCCGATGCGGATCGCCACCGCCGACGACGTCGAGGTCGTCGCCGCGCTCCGCTCGCACGCCTTCAACGTGCACGGCGCGTCCCTCGAACGGGCCAAGGCCGAGTTCGACCCGGCCATGAACCGCGTGCTGGAGGACGGCGGTCGGGTCCGGGCGACGCTTCGCATCTGGGCGATCGGACACTGGTTCGGCGGCCGGGTCGTGCCCAGCGCAGGAATCGCGGGCGTCGCGGTCGCCGCGGAGGCGCGCGGCAAGGGCCTTGGCTCGCAGATCCTCGTCGAGACCCTGGCCGAGCAGCGCGCCGCCGGCATCCCGATCTCCTCGCTGTATCCCGCGACGGCGTACATGTACCGCCAAGCCGGCTACGGCTACGGAGGTACACGCCACACCTGGACGACCTCACTCGGGCACCTGCCGAGCGCACGCGACGTCGACGTCGAGCCGTTCGACTCGGCCGCCGTCGTTTCGCGCGCGTACGAGCGCTTCGCGGCGGCGAACAACGGGTTGCTCGCGCGCGACGAGCAGTGGTGGGCCGAGCGAGTCCTGCAAACGTGGGACGACAGCCCGAACTACCGCTACCTCGTTCGCGAAGCGGGCGAGGTGACCGGCTACATCGTCTACTCGCTCGTCCGGCAGACCGACGACTGGCGGAGCCTGATCAGCGCGCGCGACTTCGTGTGGCTGACGCCGGGCGCCGGCCGGGCGCTGCTGAGCCTCGGCTCGCTGCACCGATCGACTGCCTCGCGAATGAACTGGATCGGGGGCGCGACCGAGCCGCTCGCCAACCTGCTGCGCGAGGACCGCATCGAGGACAAGGGCGCCTTCCGCTGGATGCTGCGGCTGCTCGACGTGCCGGCGGCCGTGGAGGCGCGCGGCTACAACCCGCTGCTCGAAACCGGCGTCACGATCGGCGTGCGCGATCGGCTCTTCGCCGACAACGCCGGGCCCTGGCGGGTCGAGGTCTCCGGCGGGCGAGCCAAGGTCGCGCCGGCGGGGCGCGCCGAGGCCGAGGCCGACGTGGAAGCCTGGGCTTCGATCTGGTCGGGACACCTCTCGCCCGCGGACGCGGTGCGCACGGGCGTCTTGACCGCCGGTGACGACGCGCTGCGCGCGCTCGAGCTGATCTTCGCCGGCCCGCCGCCCTGGCTGGGCGACTTCTTCTAGGCCAGGCCTTCGGCGACGAGCAGCTCGGCGATCTGCACGGCGTTGAGGGCCGCGCCCTTGCGCAGGTTGTCGCAAGCCGAGAAGAAGCCGAGCGCGCCCGGGTGATCGGGATCGTTGCGGATGCGGCCCACGATCGCCTTGTCGCCGCCGGCGGCGTCCAGCGGCGTGGGGTAGCGGCCGGCGGGGCCGTCGTCTTCGACGGCGACGCCGGGCGCGGAGGCGAGCGCGGCGCGCGCCTCTGCGGCGTCGATCGGGCGGTCGAACTCCACCCATGCGCTCACGCCGTGACCCACGACGGTCGGCACGCGCACGGCCGTGGTGAAGATGTCGATGCGCGCGTCGAGGATCTTGTTGACCTCCTCGTGCACGCGCCGTTCCTCGCTCGTCCGGCCGAGGTCGTCGAAGCCGCCCACGCGCGGGATCACGTTGAACGCGATCGGGTGCGTGAACGCGCGTCCGGCGGGAACGTCCACGGCGCCGTTCGCAACCGCGTCACGCTCGGGCAGCAGCTTTTCGAGCTGCTCGTAGAGGTCCTCGACGCCGGCGACGCCGGCGCCGGACACCGACTGGTAGCTCGAGGCGATGACGCGGCGCGCGCCGGCCGCCCGGTGCAGCGGCGCGAGCGGCATCAGCAGCGTGACCATCGTGCAGTTGGGGTTGGCGAGGATCCCGGAGTGCGTGCGTGCGGCGGGCGCGTTCACCTCCGGCACGACGAGCGGCACGTCGGGCTTCATGCGAAAGGCCGACGAGTTGTCGACGTGGACGGCGCGCGTCCTAACCTTGGGCACCCATTCGCTCGCCACCTCGTCGGGCGTGTCCCACAAGACCAGGTCGAGCCCTTCGAACGCGCGCTCGGAGATCACGGTCACCGGGATTGCCTCGCCCAGGAAGCTCACCGACTTGCCGGCGCTGCGCTCGCTGGCGATCGGCCGTAGCGCGTCGAGCGGGAAGTCCCGCTCCTCCAGGATCCGCAGCACGTTGCGCCCGACCGCGCCCGTGGCGCCGACGACCCCCACGTTCTTACCCATGGCCCGCGATTATCGCAGGTTCGACCCGAGCCTCCCGGACTATACGCATGCTACTGTATGTGTATGTTATCGGAGCGGCTGCAGATACTGATCGACCCGGGGCGGCGGGCGCGGCTCGAAGCGGAGGCACGACGGCGAGGGGTGTCCGTCGCCTCGCTGATTCGTGAGGCCATCGATCGAACGTTCCCCGCCACGACGCAGGAGCGACTGCGGGCATGGGAGCGGATCGCCGCCGCCGAGGCCATGCCCGTGCCCCATGAGGGCGAGCTGCGCGCGGAGATCGACGCCATTCGGAGCAGGCGCGCGTGATCGTCGTCGACACGACGATCCTGGTCTACGCGCTGGGGACCGATCATCCCCTACGCGGTCCGTGCCGCGCCGTAATGCGGCTCGCGGGCTCGGGCGAGCTAGAGGTGCGCTCGACGGTCGAGGTCGTTCAGGAGTTCGCCCACGTCCGTGCGCGCCGGCAGGGCCGCAAGGAGGCGGCGGCGCGAGCACGGGACTATGCACGGCTGCTGTCGCCGCTCATCCGCCCGGGTGAGGACGAACTATTCGCCGGCATGGAACTGTTCGCAGGCGAGGATGGGCTCGGCGCGTTCGACGCCGTGCTCGCGGCGACGGCTCGAGCGCGAGGCGCGACGCTGCTGTCCGCAGACCGAGGATTCGCCGGCATCGAAGACCTTCGGTATGTCGATCCGACGACGCCGGACCTCGAGCGGCACCTGGCGGATTCGAGCTGAGCTATGCGGGGTGCTCTTCGCGCGCGCCGGCTTCGTCCGGCAGCGCGAAGCGCTCGTGCACGGCGGTGACGGCGCGCGCGGTGTCTTCCTCGCGGACGACGCAACTGATGCGGATCGTCGAAGTCGAGATCATCTCGATGTTCACGCCCGCGTCGGAGAGCGCGGCGAACATGTCCGCGGCGACGCCCGGATGCGACTTCATGCCGGCGCCGATCAGCGAGACCTTCGCGATCGCCTCGTCGTACTCGACGCCGGCCGCGCCGACCTCCTCGACCACCGGCCCGAGCGTGGCCTTCGTGTCGGCGATCTGGTCCCGCGGGACCGTGAAGGAGATGTCGGTCACGCCCGCCGTCGACACGTTCTGCACGATCATGTCGACGTTGATCCCGGCGGCGGCCACGGTGCCGAACAGCCGAGCCGCGACGCCCGGCTTGTCGGGCACGCCGTGGACGGTGACCTTGGCCTCGGACGTGTCGTGGGTCACGCCCGAGATGATCGCCTTCTCCATCCGCTCGTCTTCCTCCCTGATGAACGTGCCCGAACCGTCGCCGAAGCTGGACGCGACACGGATCAGCACGCCGTAGTTTCGAGCGTACTCGACCGAGCGCGCGGCCAGAACGCGCGCGCCGCTCGCGGCCATCTCCAGCATCTCCTCGTAGGACACCGCGTGCAGCAAGCGCGCGGCCGGCACGATGCGCGGGTCCGCGGTGTAGACGCCGTCGACATCGGTAAAGATCTCGCACAGCTCGGCGCCGAGCGCCGCGGCGATGGCGACCGCGGTCGTGTCGGAAGCCCCGCGCCCCATGGTCGTGACGTCGAGCGTGTCGTCGCTCACGCCCTGGAACCCCGCCACGATCACGACCTTGCCCTGGTCGAGTCCTTCCCGCAGCCGCCGCGAGCGGATCTCCTTGATCTTTGCTCGCCCGTGATCCGCGGTCGTGATGATCCCGGCTTGCGAGCCGGTGAAGGACACGGCTTCCTCACCCAGCTCGTGGATCGCCATCGCCAGCAGCGCCATCGAGATGCGCTCGCCCGCGGTCAGCAGCATGTCCAGCTCGCGGCCTTGGGGCATGGAGGTGATCCGGCTCGCCAGCTCGATCAGCTCGTCGGTGGTGCTCCCCATCGCGCTGACGACGACCAGCACGTCGCGCCCGCCCCGCTTGGTCTCGACCACGCGGCGCGCGACGCTCTTGATGCGCTCGGCGTCGCCGACGGAGGTCCCGCCGTATTTCTGCACGACGAGCGCGCTCACGGCTCGGCCCTCGCCGGCAGGTCGAAGAAGAGCCTGCGCGCCAGCGTGCGCGCGGCGGGAGCGCCCGCCGCTCGCTCGGCGCCGTAGCCGTCGAGCCGCCGCAACGCGATCACCACCGCGATCGCGCCCGCCATCGCCACGAGCGCGCCGTCGTAGCCGAACAGCCACGCGAGCACCGGCAGCAGGACGAACCCGATGCTGGTGCCCTGGCCGCCGCGGCGCGCGATGGTACCGCCGAGCGCGATCACGCCCGTACCCACCATCGCGCGGGGGATCAGCGCGAGCGCGACGCCGGCCGCCGCCGACAGTCCGCGTCCCGCGGTGTGGCGAAGGTAGGGCGGGAACGAGTGTCCCAGCACCGCAGCCGTTCCCATGAATGCCAGCGTGCCGGATCCCGCGCCGGCGATCGAGGCGGCCAGCGCCGGAGCGAACCCCTTGACCACATCCAGCACGATGGCGACGACGCCTGCCGTTCGCCCCGCGTGCCAGAGCAGGTAATGGGCGTCCCCCTGCGACTCGGCGCGGCGCATCCGGGCGACCGCGTCGTGATGCCCCGACAGACGCGCGACGATCCATGCGCTCGGGATGGTCCCGGCGGCATAGGCAAGCGCGATCCACCCGAGCGTCCGCATGCCGCCATTCCATCACACGCGCCGAGGTCGCGGCATCCGGCGACGGTGCCGGTACCCTCGAAGCGGTGAGAGGGGAACATCACGCCGCTGCGGCGGGCGGGCTCGGCGGGTCGCTCGCCGGCTTCGGAGAGATCCTGCGCATTCGTGACTTCCGCCTGCTGTTCGTCGGTCAAGCCGCGTCGGCGCTCGGCGACTGGGTGGGCACGCTCGCCTTCATCGCGGCCGCCGACCACCTCGCGCCCGACCGCCCCGCGGCCGTCGCGGTCGTGCTCATCCTGCGGCTGCTCCCGTCCTTCTTCGCCACGCCCATCGGCGGCGTGCTCTCGGACCGATGGGATCGCAAACGCCTGATGGTCGCGAGCGACCTCATCCGCTTCGGCATCATCGCGCTGGTGCCGTTCGTGCCGAAGCTCGGCGTGCTGTACGCGCTGGCCTTCGGACAGGAGATCTTCTCGCTGTTCTTCCTGCCCGCGCGCGACGCGAGCCTGCCGAACCTCGTGCCGAAGGAACGCCTGGAGCCCGCGAACGCGCTCATCATGGGCTCGTCGTTCGGCGCGATCCCTCTCTCGGGGCCGATCTTCGCGCTGCTCGCGCTTGCGGGCGCGCACTTCCCGTCGTCGCTGCCGGGGGCCTTCGTCTTCCACGAGCGTCCGTGGGCCTTCGCGTTCGCGTTCGACGCGCTGACCTTCCTGGTCTCGGCATGGCTGATCCAGCGGATGACGCTGCCCGACCGCGAGCCGGACGGACAGGAGACGCCGCCAATGCTCGACGCCGCCAGGCAGGGCGCGCGCTACGTGATGGAACGCCCGCTCTTGCGCGGCCTGGCGGCGGCGGTGTCGTTCGGGATGCTGGGCGGCGGAGTGCTCTTCGCGCTGGGCATCGGCTACGTCCACGACACGCTCGGAGGCGGCAACGTCGAGTTCGGCTGGCTGATGGGGCTCTTCGGCGCGGGGATGGTCCTCGGCTTCGTCATCTCGCAGGCCGTGCGACACAGCGTGATCGGCTCGGTGCGCGCGTCGCTGCTCGCCATGGGCGCGATCCTGGCTTTCATGGCCGTTTTCGCAACGCTGTGGATCGCCTACCTGACCGCCGTCGGGTTCGGCGCGGCGTTCTCGGTCAGCCTGATCGTAGCGATGAGTGCCGTGCAGGCTCACGCCGCCGACGCATTCCGCGGACGCGTGATGGGGTTCGTGCACATGCTCGTCCGCGGGGCGCTGTCGGTCGGCGCATTGGTGTCGGCGGGCGTCGCGTCATTGGTGGGCGAGCGCGGGCTCGGCTTCGCCGGCGCGGATCTCGACAAGAACCAGTTCGCGCTGCTCGTCGCCGGAGGCCTGATCGGCGCCGGCTCCGTCAGCGTCCGCCGTGCGGGCGCCGGTGTGGCTGAGGCTGCTAATCCGCAAGAGGCGGGCTAGCGCGGTCGGCCGGAACAAGTACCGCTGCTAGTATCCCGGACACAATTCACCAAGGGGGAGCCATGCGTCGCAGGATTGTTCTCGTTCTCGCCAGCACGCTTTCGTTGATCGCCCTTCCGGCTCAACACGCAGTCGCCGACGACCCGATCCCGATAGGGCCATGTGCCCTGGATGATTTCTCACAAGACGGCGCAAACTGGAATTGGAACGGGCACATCGGTCCAGAGAACGAAGATCTCAAGTGCACGGCCGACGTCAAATACCGCTTGGAGTTCAAAGTCATCAAGGCGGCCGGCCTTTTTACCAACTGGACTGACTACAAGGTTCGTCAGAACCCGAGCGACGGCGGGTTCAGCAGTAGTTTCGGCAAAGAGATACCCGAGTGGGATCCTCTCATCATCGTGGAGGAGGAAGGCATCTTTAAGGGGCGGATCTCGATCGAACTCAAGTATCGAGACGGAACAACTACTCCCGTCTTGTATGAGGAATTCGGCCCGCTCGACTGCGAGATCCGAGGAGACAGCCGAACAGACGGATGCTGGCCGAACTTGAACGACAATCCTTGATTCGACCTGCGGTCGCGCCCCTCGCCGTGCTCGGTCTGAGCCCTTCGGCAAAACCATGACGGACGCCATCGCGACGGCAGGCCTCACGAAGCGCTGGGGCAAAGCGTACGGAATCAAGGACCTCACGCTCGAGGTCCCGGTCGGGTCTGTCTTCGGCTTCCTGGGAGCAAACGGCGCGGGCAAGACGACGACCATCCGGATGCTGCTGGGCCTTACCAAGCCCACGGCCGGGCGCTGCTGGATCCTGGGCAAAGAAGTGCCGGGGGGTCGCCAATCGGTGTCCAGGCAGATCGGGGCCTCGCTCGAGAACCCGGGCTTTTATCCGGGCATGTCCGCGTACGACAACCTGCGCGTGCTTGCGTGGACCGCGAGGGACTACGAAGCAGCTAGCCGGATCGACGATCTACTCCTTCTCTTGGGATTGGCGAAGCGAGCCGCTGACAAGGTCGGGACGTTCTCCTTCGGGATGCGCCAACGCCTCGCCCTGGCGGCGGCGTTGCTCCATGATCCGAAAGTGCTCATCCTCGACGAGCCTGCGAAGGGCCTCGATCCGGAGGGCGTGCATGACGTTCGGCGCGTGATCGAGGAGCGCAAGGCCGAAGGGACAACGGTCTTCCTGTCGAGTCACCTCTTGTCCGAGATCGAGCGAGTGTGCGACGCCGTCGCCGTTGTCCATCGGGGTGCCGTCATCGCGCAAGGTTCTCTGAGCGCGCTTCAGGGAGAAGGCGAGGTGGTCGTGGTCGTGGACGATTCGGAGGCGGCGACTTCTTTCCTCCAAGCCCGCAGCTGGAGCGTGCGTCGCGACAACCTGGCACTGAGAGTTGGGGGCGCAACCGCGCGCGAAGTCGCCGCTGCGCTTGCCGCCCAGGGAATCGTTCCCCATGAGCTGAGGACGGAGGCGCGCCGACTGGAGGACGTCTTCCTCGAACTGACCCGCGACGAGCCTGACTCTCGGGAGCCCTGACGTGCTCGCGATGATCCGGGCAGACCTTCACCGCGCGTGGAGCCGCCGCGCAGTTCGCGGCGCAATTCCCATCACGATCGTCCTGCTTTCGATCATGTCGTGGAGCGATCACTCGGATCTCAAGGCAATCAGGAGCAAGATCAACGAGGCGACGCAACCGATTGACTTCGGTGAGATCGAGCAACAGAAAGGACCGTTTGCCTCACATCCCCCCACCCCTGAAGAGAAGAGGACAATCCGTCTGGACCGCCTGAACGCGCTTGAGTCGCTGCCCCCTGTCGAAGCGAGGATGAGGAGGGCATTGTCGCCCGCCTCCTCACATATCGCTACCCTCGGCTTCTTCGGGTCCATTCCTGGGATCGCCCTTGCGATCCTGTTGGCATCGACGATCTTCGGCGCAGAGTTCCAATGGGACTACGTCGCCACGCTCGCCCTCCACGAGCCCGATCGAAAGCGATTGCTCGTGGCGAAGTTCCTCAGTCTGTGGTTGATTGCCTTGGCCGGGATCGCGCTCGCCCTGATGCTCTCGTACGCAGTACATCTGGTTGTGTCCTTGATTGCGTTGGGTGAAGCCTTGGGGGGATTCCCGTCCGCGCGGAGCTTAGGCGCCGGCATGATTCGCGCCTCGATCCCGGCGCTCTGCTACTCGACGTTCGCGGTCGCCGGCGTGGTGCTCACACGCTCGACGCTCGGTGGCGTGCTCGTCCCCGGGGGATTCATCCTCGCCGACGGGCTCGTGACGCGGATCGAGGGGTTCATCGACTGGCGCGGCATCTTCCCCGTCCATCACACCGCCTGGATCCTTCCGAGAGTCGATCCTTCTTTGCAGTTCGTTCCCCCTCTGTGGTTCCCCCGAATCGAGACCGTGCTGGCCGATCGCGGCGGCGTGCAGGTCTACGAAGCGCTCGCCCCGGTCGAGCCTGTGGTATCGGCGCTCGTTCTGCTGGGGTGGCTCGCCCTCGGGGTCGTCATCGCCCTCCTTGGCTTCCGGCGAGACATCCCCTCCTGATACGCCTTAGCCCGCGAGGGACTCGGCGAAGCGTTCGCCGGTCTTGGCGGCGCTGGGGATGCCCGGGGTCTGCTGCGTGAGGTAGAGCGTCCCGCGCGTGCCCGGCCCGGCCGGCGAGCCGAACAGCAAGTCGAGCGCGCCGGCGCGCACCACAGGCCCGGTGGACTTCGGGGCGCCCGCCGCGAGGTCGCCGAAGCCGTCGCCGTTCAGGTCGCACACCGCGACGCCCAGGCCGAAGAGGTCGCCTGCCTCGACCACGCCGAGAACGCCCCGCACGTCCTGGTGCCACAGCCCTGCCCCCGCCGCGCTCGGCATCGGGGACGCGCCGAAGACGAGGTTGATCGCGCCCCCGCGCGCCCCGCCGACCTCGTCCCTGGGCGCCGCGATCGCGAGGTCGGCGAACCCGTCGCCGTCGAGGTCGCCCATCGCGAGCGACTCGCCGAAGCGGTCCCGTTCGCCGAGTGACCCCGCCATGCCCGGCGCGTCGCGGCGCCAGAGCTGGTCGCGACGGCTCAAACCGCCGCCGGACCCGAACACCACGCCCACCGCGCCTGCGTCGACTTTCCCCGCCACGTCCTCGCGGCCGACGCCGATGGCGAGGTCGGCGAACCCGTCCCCGTCCTGGTCGCCCGCGGCGAGCGCGTCGCCGAAGCGGTCGCCCGGCTCGTTCGATCCCTTGATGCCGGTGGATCCTTGGTGCAGGAAGGCGTCGCCCCCGGTCCGGAGCCCGACGCCGGACTTGCCGAGCAGCAGCGCCACCGCGCCCGCGTCCCTCTTGCCGCCGACGTCTTCCTTCGGGATCCCGATCGCCACGTCGTCGGCGCCGCCGGGAGCATTGAAGCCGGCCGCCGCGAGCGCGTCGCCGAAGTTGTCGCCGCGCTCGGCTCGATCCAGCACGCCCGCGGTGTTCTGCGTGAAAAACTGTCCGTTCCTGGTCTTGATGCCGCTCCCGCCGCCGAAGAAGACGTGGATCGCGCCCTTGCCGTTGTTCTCTCCGGGCGCGCCGACCGCGAGGTCGTCCCGGCCGTCGGCGTCGAAGTCGCCCGCGGCGAGCGCCCAGCCGAAGCGATCGTTCGGCTCGAGCACGTTCGCAACGCCGAACGAGCCCTGGTGCACGACCTTCGCCGTGCCCCCGGCGAGGCCGCCGGCCCCGCCGCTCAGGATCACCTGCACCTGGCCGGCGTTCTTCTTCCCCTGAAGGTCCTCGTGCGGGCTGCCGACGGCGAGATCGTCGAACCCGTCGCCGTTGAAGTCCCCGACGGCGATCGCGTGACCGAAGCGGTCTCCTGCCTCCGCGGGTCCCTGCACGCCGCCGGCGCCCTGACGGAACAGGTCGTTGCCCGACGCGCCCGGCCCGCCGTCGGCCCCGTACAGGACGTTGACGGCTCCGCGCCTCTCGCCGCTCACGATGTCGAGCGGCACGCCGACGGCCAGGTCGCCGTAGCCGTCACCGTCGAAATCGGCGAAGGTCTGCGCGCGCGCGCCGAGCGAGAAGTCCTCGCCCGTGATCGTCTCGGCGACGACCGGCACCGATTCGTGCGTGACCGCCGTCCGGCCGAGCGCCGTCGCGGTCACGTCGTAGGCCCCCGGCGGGATGAGATCGAAGGAGTAGTCGCCGAGCGCGTCCGTCCGCGCCTCGAAGGGCCCCGCGACGACGCGCGCGCCTTCGATCGGGTCGCCCGAGCCTTGCGCGGTCACCGTCCCGGACAGGGTCCCGCCGCACTCGGGGAAATGGAACGGGCTGATGCGCGTTCGCCATCCCGTGGCCGAGTTCGCCACGTAGTACTCGTTGACGTACCAGAACGTGCAGTCGTCGGCAGGGTCGATCGACATCGCCGAGTAGTCGCCCCATCGATTCGAGGACGAGGTCTGCGATCCCGTCCCCGCGTGCAGCACCAGCTCGCCCTGCGGCATCTCGCCGGCGGGATCGCCCGCGAGCCGCCCGGTCGCGCGGATGCTCGGGTTGTCGACGTTGCTTGAATGGGAGTAGCCGAGCGCCACGCCGCCCGAACCGTCCATCGCGATGCTGCCCATCCATCGGTGTTCGGTGTTCGCGGCCGGGCCGTCGTACTCGCCCGACTGGAACAGCGACGGCGCGCCGCCGGGGTCACGGATCTCGTACCAGCGAACGCCCGCCCGGTTACCCCCAAGGTCGACCGTGTGGTTCACGACCATCGACTCGTGCGTCCCGAAGTTGCGATAGGCGAGCCGCCACATCGCTCGATCCGACAATGCGTCGAGCTTCACGCCCGTCCCCTTTTGCGGGATGCAATCGAACGCGAAGTTGCACAGGTTGGAGTCCGACGTCGCGCCTTCGGCGACGAGGTCGATGGTTCCCTCGTCGTCCAGGCTCGAGGCGACCGGGTCGTTCCAGTCGACGTCCAGCGAGAGCACGCGCAGCGCATCGTCGATCGGCGGGCTGTACAGCTCGCCCATGTAGATCTGCAGGAAGTAGGGGTGCGCGGAAGCCGGCGGGAGCGTCGCTCCGTCGAGGTCGGCGGGCATCGTCGTGAACAGCGACGGATCGGCGGCGCCCAGGTCGAGGTAGACGAACTGAGCGCCCGGATCGCCGATCAGCATTCGTTCGCGCTCGAACGCGCCGACCGCGACGCCGACGAACTGGAAGTCGGAGTCTCGATAGAGGTTGACCGAGTAGGTGTAGGCGTTCGGCCAGACGCCGAACTTCGGGTAGTCGTTCAGCCGGTTCTGGCTCGTGACGAAGTCGTAGAGGTAGTAGGAGCCAGTCGCATCGGACGAGGTCGAGACTGCGACGCATTGATGAAACGGACCCGCGGGCTCTTGGAAGGGCCCGACGAAGTCGAATGCGAACTGGCTCAGGAACCAGCGGTCGGCGAGCTGGTCGTAGAGCACGATCGGGTCTCCGTTCCCCGAGTTGGCGCACTTCCCGCCGAGCGCGGACCAGATCTCGTCCAGCTCGAGCGGCGGGTCGGCCGGGTTCGCGGGCAGGACGCGCGTGCCGCCCTTCGCGTACACGGCCATCGAGAGGTTCACCATCTCGACGTAGTGATCCGGCCCGACGTCGCCGACCGAGTCGGGCGGGATCGCCGAGGCGGTCTGCTCGGCGTTGAAGATCCCGTCGAAGGACGCCCCGGTCACCGGCGCGGCGGCGACGTCCGGCTCGCCGGGCGACTCCGGGGACGCCGGGCGCAGCGACCGCAGGGGCGGAGACACCGCGAACCGCCTGGGCGGGCCCGACTCGTCGACGTCCGCCTGCGAGGCGTCGCCGATCGGGCCGAGCGGACCGGAGCGCTTCGCCGCGTGCGCCGCGGGCGCCACGACGAACCCGAGCACCACCAGCGCGAGGGCGCACGCGCCCGCCGGCCTCCTCACAGCTCGCGCCGCCCTTCCAGCGCGCGCCCGAGCGTCACCTCGTCGGCGTACTCCAGATCGCCCCCGACCGGCAGGCCGCTCGCGATCCGCGTCGCGCGCACGTCCAGCGGCTTGATCAAGCGGGCGAGGTAGACGGCCGTCGCCTCCCCCTCCACGGTCGGGTTCGTGCACACGATCACTTCCTTGACGTCGTGCGCGCCGATCCGCTGCACCAGCTCGCGAATCCGAAGGTCGTCCGGACCGATCCCGTCGATCGGCGAGATGTGCCCGCCGAGCACGTGGTAGCGCCCGCGGAACTCCTGCGTGCGCTCGACCGCGATGATGTCGCCGGGCTCCTCGACGACGCAGATGATCGACGAGTCGCGCCGGGGATCGCGGCAGAACCCGCACTCCTCGCCCTCGGAGACGTTGAAGCACGTGCGGCAGATCGCCACCTTCTCCTTGGCCGCGATGATCGCGTCGGCCAGCCCGTGCGCGTCCTCCGCGGGCGCCTTCAGCAGGTAGAAAGCGAGCCGCTGCGCGGTCTTGCTGCCGATGCCCGGCAGGCGCCGGAGCGCGTCGATCAGGTCCTGGACCGGCCCTTCGAACATCGGGTCAGGATTCCTCGACGACGTCGTCGCCGAAGCCCGCGCGCACGATCTCCAGCGGGTCGCTCGAACCCTCCGCCGCCTCGGCCTCGGCGGCCTCCTCGTCCCTCGCGCGAGCCTCCGCGCGGATCGCGAGCCGCACGCCGAGCACCTCCTGAATCGACTCCGTCAGGGCCTTGGCGAACTTCGGCTCCTTGAGCCGCTCGGCGTGGATCGGGTAGCGCGTCTCCAGACTCAGCACCCCCGCCTCGAGCCTCCCGATGCGCACGTCGGCAAGAAGCGCGTGCAGCGCTTTGCTCTTCGAGCGCACGGCTTCCAGGACCAGCGTCCAGTTCTGCTGAAGCTTGCCCGCGTCGACCGAGCCCACCGTCGCTGCGGACTCCGCAGCCGCCGGCTCCGCAGCCGCCGGCTCCGCAGCCTTCGCCGGCGCGGGCTTCTCCTTCGGCGCACCCTTCTTCTTGGCCGCAGGCTTGGGCGCAGTCTTGGCCACGGCCGCGGGCTCTGCTGCTTCCGCCGCGGGCCGGGCCGCCGGTTCGGGGGTAGTCGCGACCGGCGAGCCCGCCTCGAAGACGCGCTCCAGCCGCTCGATGCGTGCGATCGCGGCGGTCGCAGAGTCGTCCACCTCCGGCACCGTCGCGCGCACGACCGCAAGCTCCACCGCGAGCCGCGGCGAGGTTTGCTCGCGCATGTCGGCCAGCGCGTCGGCGAAAAGCCGGATCAGGTGCACCAGGCGCGCCGCGGTGAAGACGTCGGCCTGCGAGGCGTAGCGCGCGCGCGTCTCCTCGGTGACGTCGAGCAGCTCGTCGGCGTCCGGCACGCTCTTGGCGAGCAACAGGGCGCGCGCGTGCTCCAGGACGCCGCGCGCGAAGACGCGCAGGTCGGTCCCGGCGTCGACCAGCCCGGCGACGATCCGGACGGCGGCGCCCGTGTCGCCCGCGGCGCACGCCTCGACGAAGGAGAACATCGTGTCGCCGGTGCTCGCGCCCACCAGGCGAGCCGCGTCCGCGGTGGTGATCGAGCCCGTCGCCGCAAGCTGGTCGAGCGTCGAGAGCGCGTCGCGCACGCCGCCCTCGGCGCTGCGCGCGATCAGGTGGAGCGCTCCCTCCTCGACCTCGATGCCCTCCTGCTCGCAGACGACGGACAGGTGGTCGGCGATGGCGGCCTGGGACACGCGGCGGAAGTCGAACCGCTGGCAGCGCGAGACGATCGTCGGCAGGACCTTGTGCGGCTCGGTCGTGGCGAAGACGAACACGATGTGACCGGGCGGCTCCTCGACCGTCTTGAGGAACGCGTTCCAGCCCGCGGTCGAGACCATGTGCGCCTCGTCCACGATGTAGACCTTCTTGTTGGAGGACGCCGGGGCGAGCACCGCGTTCTCGCGCAGCTCGCGCACGTCGTCGACGCCCCCGTGCGAGGCCGCGTCGATCTCGATCACGTCCAGCGAGTGCCCGGCCGCGATCGCGGCGCACGAGTCGCAGGTCCCGCAGGGCGTCGACGTCGGGCCCTTTTCGCAGTTCAGCGCCTTGGCCAGCAGACGAGCCGTCGTCGTCTTGCCCGTGCCGCGCGGCCCGGAGAACATGAAGGCGTGGCCGATGCGGCCCTCACGCAGTTGCGCCTGCAGGGTCGCCGTGACGTGCTGCTGGCCCACGACCTCCTCGAAGGTCTGCGGGCGATAGCGGCGGTACAGGGCGACCGAACCCATGAGGCGCCTATCCTAGCCGCGCCCGCGGACGAGCCTCAGGGCGGTTCGGCGGTCGCGGGCGGCGGTGCGGCTCCGGGCGCGCAGAGGACCCGGTTACCCGCCACGCCCGCCGGATCACCGCTTACGGCTGCTTCCTTCCGGATCTGACCGGGTTCACGAGACCGACGTCGTACGGGACCGGGCCCTCAACGCCCAGGTGCGAGACCCGGGACCGGCCAGGATAATCGGTCGGGCGCACGAGCGGCGGCGGAGGTTCCGCGCCGGCCGCAGAGTGTCCGGACGCGAGCGGCCCTAGTTCCGGATGTTGCGGATCGTGACGTCGATAGGCGCGCGCGACAAAGGTCCGTCCGCCGTGACGATCTCTCCCCGGACCGCAATCGCGGCCGCCACGTACAGCGCGTCATAGGCGGACACGTTGTCGCGCATCGCGAAGGCGGCGGCGAGCAGCGGGCGATGGGAGAGCCGCGTGATCGGCCAAACCCCGAGGAAATCGATCGCTTCCCGGGCGCGTGCCGCGGAGATGACCCCTTGCAGCGTCTTGCGGCGAATGAACGCCAGCACCTCGGCGTCGATCAGCTCGGGCGCCACGAGCGCTTCGTCGCCGAGCGTCTCGAGCGCGTTCACTCCGAGCGGCGTCCGGAAGAGAACCTCGGCCGCCGCCGAGGCATCGATCACGAAGGTCAACCCGTTGCCCGGCCCCGGCGGCGAGCGCCGGGATCGACGACTGCATCGCGTTCCGAGCGAAGCTCTTCGATGTCACGGGCCGCCAGCCGGCCGAGGTCGACGGCACTGGCCTTGGCCAGGCGACGCGCGAACTCCTCGGGAGTCGGCATGCTGAGATCGCGTTCGATCAGGGCCAAGAGGTACTCGCTCATGCTTCGCCCTTGCTTCGTCGCACGTCGTCTAACGCGTTCCCGCGTCCCCACCGGAACGCCCCGAATCTGGATGTTCGTCGTCTCCACCATGGGGCCAACCTAGCATGCACTCTGCATGCCGACAACGAGCGGAGGCGGGGGGATTTGAACCCCCGACGCGGTTGCCCGCGAACCGGTACTCCAAACCGGCGCCATAGGCCGATCTAGGCGACGCCTCCGCGCGCAAGTCTACCGAGGGCGCGCGTCTGCATGCAGCGTTACGCCGCCTAACGGCCAGAGAGTGCAGCCTCGCGAACCTCCTCTCGTTGATGGCGAATGTCGCCACGCTCACGCACCCAGATCGGGGGGCAATCGCTTCATGAAGGCCACCACCCTGCCGTAGACCGGCCCCTCAACCGCCTCAGGAGACTCATGCTCGATGTCCTCCTCGCGGCCTAGCTTGCTCGTCCATCGCCCGTCCGTCAGCTGGCGGGCCGCATGAGTCACCTGGCCTTGGGCGTCTGCATAGAATGCAATCTTCTCGAATCCACGCTCAAGCTCACCATCTTCGCAACGGGAATACCCGAGTTCCATGAAGGTAGCCACAAATACACCAAGCGCCGCCGAAGTCGCAGCATTCACTGGCCAGTAGTAAGGCGGGATCTTTGGAAAGGGCCACCACCAACGACGGGAATCTCCCGCCGCCCATGCAATGCAGTTGTAGTCCGGAGAACGCAGGCTAGTCACATGGCCGCTTCCCTGTAGATTCGGGAAGTCCACGAAGTCGAATGGAGGAGGGGTCAGCTGACCAAGCCCTCCGAACGACCCCACGTCAACCACGCATCCGTAGCTTCGCTCACCGTTTCACTACCATCTGCCGGACTAGCCCGCGTCAAGGCTTGGAGCGCCCAAAACCAATGATTAGGTTCTGCCCTCATTCTCTCAAGAATGAGAGGCACAACATTCGGACCTAGTCCGATGATCTGTTGGTAGGCGTCATGAAGAATCATCTCGTGGAGAGAGGAGCAAGTGGCAGTTTCGCGCTCCCAGCGATCAACCAGCTTCTCAAACTCCTGAACTATGCCCGGCTCCTCGACTCGGATGATGCTCTTAGGGGGCACGCTCCGGATCGTTGCCCACCCAACGTCCTCATATTGTAACTCCCGCCAAGCCAAGCTCTTGGTTGAAACACGGTTCACATGGCCCCCCCCACCTGTGCGATGTGGGCGGGTCGGTTGAGTCAATCGATCAAGGCGTGGAAGTGGCACGAGTCATTCCTCCAAGTCATCCTCTACACGGAACCTCGTGATCGCTGCAGCATCAGTTAGTCCCTCAAGGGCCTTGGACTTGTTCTCGGCACGTTCAATCACCTTCTTCAGTTCCGAAATGTCCTGATCGTCCAGCCCAAAGAACGCTGATTCCATTTCCCCGTTTCGGACATAGTCGACCTTGAGGGTATGAACCAGCACGACTCCAAGCGGTGTGGCCGGATCATCAGCAAACACGGGCCTCAGATCGGTGATGATCCTGGATGAGTGATAGATCCTGTCGAATTCGGTCGCAACGTCAAAGCTCTTCCCGACTGCCAAGACAGAGGGCACAGACAACAACCTCGACAAGATCTCACGCAGGCTGGTGCGCTGCCTTGTTTTCAACTCAAGATCTCGCGATCCAGCTACACCCTCGGCGAGTTCGGCCAGCTTCCACGCGTGAAATCTGGACTGCCCGGCAAGAGACAAGAGAACCTGAATCACCTCAGCGCTTCTCTCCTTGAAGCCCTCTGGAAGAGACGCCTCGGCTGCTCGAGCGAAGTTGCGTACCCGCAGGATGGGCGTGGGCACAGCCTTCAGAGCTTTCTCAAGGCCGTCCGCTTGCTCGGCGTTCAGCTCAGCCAGTAGCTTGAGCACCGGACGATGCGCCTGTGGCACGCTCAACCCGCTCATCATGGCCTCCCCAAACAGTACAATCGATCCTCTGCGGTCCAACCGAGCGCGGTGTCCACCCCCTTCAGCAAGCTTCTTTCGTCAGGCTCAAACCGCAGTTCGGAATCGACGAACCGTACCATGAGCAGTGGCCCTGCCGTCGTCGCGGAGAGGGGGGGATTTGAACCCCCGAGGGACGTCACCGCCCCTAGACGCTTTCGAGGCGCCCCGATTCGGCCACTCTCGCACCTCTCCGGCGCGGAGCCTACCAGGATGGCCCGCGCGCCTCGGGCGCGTTACTTCGAGCGACGGTCCTCGAAGAAGCTGCGCAGCAGGCGCGACGCTTCTTCTTGGTACACGCCGGTCGTGACCTCGATCCGGTGGTTCAAGCGTGGGTCGCGAACGATGTCGTAGAGCGAGCCGACGGCGCCGGCCTTGGGGTCCATGGTCGCGATGACGAGTCGCTCGACGCGCGCCAGGACGAGCGCGCCCGCGCACATCACGCACGGCTCGAGCGTCACGTAGACCGTGCAGCCGGTCAGACGCCAGGACCCAGAGCGCGCGGCCGCCCGGCGAAGGGCGACGATCTCGGCGTGCGCGCTCGGGTCGTTGCTCAGCTCGCGCTCGTTGAAGGCCGAGGACAGCACGTGCCCCTGCTTGGCCACGACGCACCCGACGGGCACGTCGCCGTGCCGAAGGGCCGTGCGGGCCTCGGACAGGGCCGCGGCCATGAAGTAGCGGTCGCCGTCCTCGGGGGCGGTTCCCGGCTCGCCGTCGCGCATCTCAGCAGGGCGCGCGCCGACCGGGTGCAGGTGCCTGCGTACCTCTTCCCCCACGCTCCAAGCTCTCCTCTTCGGGCCCACAAGTCGAGCGGATGGTCGTCGTGCGACGGAGACCTTGATACTGAGAAGGTAGCGCGACCGCCTGACGGTCGAGTGTTCGGCACCGGAAATACTATTCCTCTCGCGGGTTCCCGAAGTATCGAATCTGGTCCACGCAGCGCGTTCGACGCAGGACAGTCCGTCCAGGGACGGCGGGGGCGCTCGCCACCCTCCGCGCCCGCCGGCTTCCGCGAGCGCCGGCGCGCCGGCAGGGCTACTCGTCGTCGGCGACGACCGCGACCTCGCCGAGGCCGGCCGCGCGCACCTGGTCGGCCACCTGCGAAGCGTCCCCGACGATGACGGCGCGCGCGTCGGCCGGGCGCAGCGACCGCTTGGCGACGGCGTTGACCTCTTCCAGGGTCACGCCCGCCAGCATCGCGTTTTCCGCGTCGTAGTGATCGTCGGGCAGGTCGAAGACGACGATGTTGGTCAGCAGCGACGCGATCTGCTGCGCGGTCTCGTTGCGGAGCGGGAAGACCCCGATCAGGTAGTCGCGCGCGGTCTCCAGCTCTTCCTGCGTGAGACCGTCGGCCTGGATGGTCGCGAAGCCCTCCGCCAGGATCGCCAGCGAATCGCCGGTGTTCGGGGCCTGGACCGGCGTCCACTGGTAGAGCACGCCGTAGTTTCGGTTGGACTCCAGCGAGCCGCGCACGCCGTAGGTGTAGCCCTTCTCCTCGCGAATGATCATGTTCATCCGCGAGTTGAACAGGCCGGCGAAAACCTCCTCGACCAGGTTGAGCAGTGGGCGGTCGGCGTCGCTCATCGTCAGGCTCGAATGGCCGTAGACGATGTCGGACTGGACCGAGCCCGGCCGGTCGATCAGCGTGACGGCGGGACCGCCGGTGGCGTCGACGGCCGGCGCGGGCGCGCGATCCGGTTCGGGCGCCGACCAGTCGCCGAGCAGCGACCCGGCGACCGCTTCGGCGTCGAACCCGTCGAGGTCCCCGGCGACGATCAGCGTCGCAGCGCCCGGTGTCGCGTGGCCGCCGAAGAAGGCAGCGACGTCCTCGCGCGTGAGCGCCGCGACGGTCTCCGGCTCGCCCTCGCGGGCGCGCGCGTACGGCGAGCCCTCGGCGAAGGTCACCTTCGGGAAGCCGAGCAGCGCGCGCATCCCGGAGTGCGCGCGCATCTGCTTGATCCGGTTCAGCCGCTCCTCGCGGAGCCGGTCGATCTCGGGGGGCGGAAAGCCAGGCGTGCGGACCACCTCCGCAAGCAGGCCGAGCGCGTCGGCCATCTTCGCCATCGGCGCGGTCGCGCCGACGAGCAACGCATCCCAGGCCGCGCGCGCGTCGACCTCCGCGCCGAGCCGTTCGACGGCGTCGGCGAACTCCGCAGGCCCGAGCCGTTCGGATCCTTCCGTGAGCGCGCCGGCGGCGAGCGCCGCGACGCCTCCCTTCGCCGGGTCCTCCAGCGCGGCGCCGGCCCCCAGGACGAGCTGCGCGCGCGCGAGCGGCTTGCCGGGCAGGTGGCAGGCGACGACCGTCACGCCGTTGGACAGCGTCGAGCGGGTGAACGCCGGGAACGAGAACGCCGTGGGCGGACCGGGGACGGGGCGGGTGGCGACGAGGGTCATGCGGCCTCCTCCGGCTCGAAGATGACGGTCGCGCGGTTGGGCTCGGCCAGGATCTCCGCGGCCGCGGCCGAGACTTCTTCCGCGCCGATGTCGAGCAACCGCGGGAGCGTCTGGTTGATCCAGCCCGGGTCCCGATGGGTGATCGCGCACTCGGACAGCCGGTCGGCCGTGCCTGCGACCGTAGTGAAGTGCGCCTCGACGATCGCGCGCTCGACGCCGGCGCGGGCGCGAATCATCTCGTCTTCGGTCGGCGGCTCCTTCGCCAGCGACTCGAGCACCTCATAGAAGCCGGCCTCGGCGTCTTCGGTCGCGACTCCCGGCCGCGCGGTGATCCACCCGACGCACAGCGAGGACCCGGGCAGGTCAAGGAACGCGAACACCGTGTCCTGCGCGAGCCTGCGTTCCCGCACGAGCCGCTTGTAGATGCGGCTCCCCTTGCTCGCGCCGCCTTCGACGCCGGCGAGCACCGCGGCGGCCATCTGCGTCGCGTCGGCGAGCCGGGACCGCGCGTCCGGCGCGCGGAACCCCGCGTAGATGCGCGTGAGTGGGACGCGGTCCTTCACCAGCTCGCGGCTCGGCCCGAAGCCGGTCGCGATGGCCGCGTCCTTCGCGGCGGGGATGGCCGGGTTCGGCGGGATCCCGCCGAAGTACGCACGAACCCAGTCACGCGCCTGCGCCCGGTCGGCGTCGCCGACGATCGAGAGCACCGCGTTGTTCGGCGCGTAGTAGGTCCGGAAGAAGTCCTGCACGTCCTGAAGCGAGGCCGCCGAGAGGTCCTCCATCGAACCGATCGTCGGGTGGTGGTAGGGATGGCCGTCGGGGAACACGGCCGCCTGCATGCGCGGCAGCCACGTGCCGTAGGGCTGGTTGTCCTGCACCTGGCGCTTCTCGTTCTTCACCACGTCGCGCTGGTTGTCGAGCGTCTCCTGGCCGAGCGCGTCCAGCAGGCCGCCCATGCGGTCCGCCTCCAGCCAGAGCATCAGCTCGAGGTTGTTGGACGGCGCCCACTCGAAGTAGTTCGTGCGGTGAAGGGTCGTCGAGGCGTTCAGCGTGCCGCCCACGCGCTCGATCGCGCCGAAGTGCTCGCCCTTGGGGGCGTTGGCCGAGCCCTGGAACATCATGTGCTCGAACAGGTGCGCGAGGCCGGTCTTGCCCGGCACCTCGCGGCCGGAGCCGACGTCGTACCAGAGGTTCACCGCGACGACCGGGACCAGGTGGTCCTCGCTCATCAGCAGCCGCAGCCCGTTGTCGAGCCGCTCGTCGCTGAACGCGAGGGAGGGCAGCGTCGAATCACCCGGCATGTCGTTCCTCCCACGTCTCTTCGGCCCAGCCCTTGCGCTTCCGCTCGGCCTCGCAAATGTCGAGCAGCTCGTAATCGACCCGGTACCACCGCTTCAGCGTGCGCACCGCCTTGCGGTCGAGCGTCCTGTCCTCGGTCGGGTCGCCGCGGTGCGCCCGCTCGGGATCGCTGGGCAACTCGATCTCGCCCGGCAGCTCGAAGATCCCTTTGATGTTCTCCCAGTCCTGCGCGAGCGTCTCCTGTCGCGCGATGTAGGCGATGGAAGGCAGGCGCTTCTGAAACTCCGCCGCCGAGCCGAGCCAGTAGTCGTAGTGGCTCTTCACGTGCCGGATGCCGCGCATCGCCTTCTCGGCCGCCGCGCGCCGCTTGCGGCTCCAGCTCCCGAGCGCCTCGGCCAGCTCCTGCGGCGTGGGGAAGGTCTCGAACGCCTTCTTCTCCGGCGGCGTCCACTCGAACTCGTAGCGGGGAAGGCCCTTCCGCAGACGGCTGTAGAAGGAACTCGTGAAGCGTGCGATCGGGTCCCGCACGCTCACGATCGCGAAGTGGCCTTCGGGAACCTCGTCGAGGGTGTACCAATGTTTGTGCCGCCAGATCGGGCCGTACGGCGTCTTGATCCCCTTGGCCTGGACGAGCGCCGTCTTCAGGGCGGTGCCCCCCGTCTTGCCGATGTGGATCACGTGAACCGGCACCGCGCGCCCTTCCCTAGACGCCCGAGGTCACGGTCGTCGTACACCGCCGCGTGAGCACGTCGCGCGTGCGCTCGAAGGCTTCCTTCGCCCGCAGCAGGTCCTCCTCCGGGATCGTCACGTCCGCGTACTCGTTGCGTTCCTTGACGATCTCGCCGGCGCCGATGAACTTCCCGGGGTCGCCGAAGCGCGGCTTGCCGGTCAGCTCGAAAGTCTCGTAGGTCGGCGCCAGCGGGTGCTTCAGCTCCAGGAAGCTCGACAAACCGGCGAGCACCGCGTCGGTGGAGTCGATCAGGCTGTCGGCTTCGAAGAACAGCGAGTGACGCGGACGAAGCTCCGCCAGCTCGACCAGACGATCGAGCCGCCGCACGTAGTAGCCGGCGGGGTCGGACTTCCAGTCGGTGCCCTCCCACCGGCTCTTGCGGTTCACCATCGCCAGCGTGCTCTTGATGGTCATCTCCGGCTCGCGAACCATGAACACGCAGAAGACGTCGTCGCGCCGAAGGATCGCCGGATCGAGCTTGGCCTTGTTGTGCAGGATCTTGTCCAGGACGTAGCGGCCGCTCAGCCCGTCCTCAGCCTCGTGCGCCAGCCTGATCCGAAGGTCGAGCAGGTCGATCGAGGACCGATAGCTGGCGTGCTGCTCGATGTAGCCGGTGATGTCGGCGTTGCTGTGCAGGATGTGACACAGCAGGCTCGAGTAGCTGCGCATGTGGCTCAAGACGAACAGCGTGCGCCTCGGCTTCGCGAACTGGAAGGCGAAGCGCGCGCGCTGCACCCAGCCCCGCGCGCCCGACACCTCGAGTGCGTCCATGTCCGCGCAAGTCTACTTGGTCCCCAACGCGGGCAATCGCGGGCGGCGACGGCGCCGGCCGCGTTCCGTACACTCGCATCCGATGGCCAGGACCGCGGCTTCCCGCGACGCCGACCGGCGCTCCACGAGCGCCGAGATCGTGCGCGCCGCCGTGGACCGCCCCGTGTTCCTGGGCGGGTGCCCGCGCTCGGGAACGACCATGTTGCGAACGATGCTGCACTCCCATCCCGGCCTCGCCATCCCGCGCGAGACCGGCTTCGTGCTCGGCGCCGTGGAGGCCTTCGAGCGCTGGGGGGACCTGCGTGAGGAGCCGAACCGGCGGCGGCTCGTCGACTGGATGATCGGCACGCCGGAGCTGCACTTCCGGCGGCTGAAGCTCGACCGGGAGGCGGCGGGGGGCGCGCTCATGGCGGCGCCGCCGACGCTCGGCTCGATCCTGGGGACGGCCTTCGCCCTGTATGCCGAGCGCCACGGCGCGGCGCGGTGGGGCGACAAGCGACCCGGGTACGTCCTGGAGCTGGACGCCGTCTTCGCGCTGTTCCCGGACGTGCAGTTCGTGAGCATCGTGCGCGACCCGCGCGCCGTCGTGGCGTCCATGCGAACGCTCGGCTGGCTGGAAGCCTGGTACGACGGCACCGTGGCGGGCGGCGTCGACCGGTGGCTTCGCTCCGTCCGTTCGAGCCGCGCGGCGCTCGAGCGCTACCGCGCGGACCAGTTCTTCGAGCTGCGCTACGAGGACCTCGTCGAAGAGCCGGAGGCGAACCTGCTGGCGCTGTGCCGCTTCGCCGGGCTCGACGAGAACGGCGTCGGCGCGATGCTCGACTTCCAGCAGCGCGCCCGGGAGTTTCCCAAGCGCAAGCGGGCACGCTTCCATCCGAAGCTCGACCAGCCGGTGGCCAACGTCTCGAAGGATGCCTGGCGATCGATCCTGACGCCCGCGGAGGTCGCGCTGATCGAGCACGTCGCCGCACCCGAGATGGCGCGCTTCGGCTACGAGCCGGTGAGCGAGGACGCGCCGTCCGCGACGCTGCGGCTGAAGTGGGCCCGCCTGCAGTTCCGGCGCTGGCGCCGGCGGCGTCCCCGGACCGCGTCGCTGCCGCCGGGCGTCGCGGCGCGCATCACCTCGGCGCAGCGCGCGTTGCCGGGCTGAGCCGATGCGGCCGTTTCTATCCATCGTGCTTCCCTGCTACGAGGTCGAGCGGTACCTCCCCGAATGCCTGGACTCAATCCTGTCCCAGGACGCTCCCGGCATCGAGCTGATCGGCGTGGACGACTGCTCGCCCGATCGCTCCGGCGAGATCCTCGCGGTACGAGCACACCGCGACGCGCGCGTCTCGGTCGTCACGCTGCCGGAGAACTCCGGGCTGGGTCCGGCGCGGAACGCCGGGCTCGACGCCGCGCGAGGCGAGTACGTGATGTTCGTCGACAGCGACGACACGCTGGTTCGCGGCGCGCTTCCCGCGATCGTCGAACGGCTGCGCGCGGTACGCCCGGACGTGCTCTTCTTCGACTACGTGCGCCGGTTCGACGACGGCAGGCAGATTCGCAACACCAAGCAGCACCTCTTCCGCGAGCCGTCGCCTCCCGAGACGTTCACCCTTGCCGAACGCCCGGCGGTGATGAACCTGATGATGGTCGCGTGGAACCGGGCGTTCCGGCGCGAGTTCCTCGTGGACCTCGGCGTGCGCTTTCGCCCGGGATTCTACGAGGACATTCCCGTGACGTACCCGGCGCTCATGGCGGCCGAGCGGATCGGCATGCTGGACCGGGTCTGCTACGCATATCGCCAGCGCGGGGACGAGGGGATCACGCGCCGGCCGAGCGGGCGCCACTTCGAGGTCTTCGACCAATACGAAGCCGTCTTCGCCTTCATGGACGAGCACCGCGCGGCGACCGACCGGTTCCGAGGTGAGATGTACCGGCGGATGCTCCACCACTACTTCGTGATCCTCGGCCGTCCCGACCGCGTCATGCCCGGCGACCGCAAGCGCTTCTTCCTTCGCATGGCGCGCGACGCGCGGCGCTACCGGCCCCCCGGCTACCGGCACCCGGCCGGCAAGGAGGGTGTGCGACACCGGCTGGCCGAGCGGGGGTGGTATCGCCCGTACGCGACCGCGCACGCCATCCAGGCGGCGCGGATCAGGCGAGATCGGCTTCCCGTACGCGGGTCTCCCGACCGAGAAGCTTGAGCAAACGCTCGTTCGGTTCCCGGTACAGCTCGGCGACGTGCTCGCGCGCTTCGTCGGAGAACGCGACGCCGTAGACGCGCACATGGCGCACGCGGTGCCGCTTGGGCTCCCAGCGCGACACGCCCAGGAAGTCGCACAGCTCGTCGAGCAGCCGCTGGGTAAAGGCGTGCCGGATCATCCCCTTGAGCTCGACCTCGCTGCGCCGCGTGGGGCGAAGCTTCTCCTCGGCGACCGACTCCCGCCATCCATCCGAGCTTCTGATGAAGACTCGCTTGCGCTTGAACAGCGGGAAGACGTTCTCCTCCAACTGGCGCGCGTAGAAGCCGCGCTCGACGTAGTCCTGGAATTGCTCGGGGGGATTGAGAATGTGCCGGTTCAGGTACGCGAGGTCGACGTGCTCGGTCGCGGGAAGCCTTCCGCGCTGGATCTCGTGGTTGATCTGGGAGAACAATCGATCGGTCGGGTTGCGCAGCAGCACCACCAGTTTCGCGCGCGGGACGATCGAGGCGATGCGTTCCATGTACTCGCGCGACGTCATGTACCGCGGCGTCTTCTCTCCGCAGAGCCTGCCGGCGCCCTCGGCGAAGAACGATCGGTACCAGTCGGCGCCCTCGTCCCAGTAGCGATCGAAGAAGTGGACCTCGTTCTTGGGCATGAAGAGTCCCGGGTGGCGGCGAAGGTTGGCCGCGGCCGACGTGGTGCCGGCCTTCATGGCGCCGATGATCAGGAAGCCGGGTAACGGTCCCAGCGCCGGGGCGGTCGGATCGTGTTCGTCGCTCAATGACACTCCAGAGGCGGTCGCAGGCTGGTCATCCTACCCACCCTGGGCGTGCGACGATCCCGCAGGCGGACCATGTGGAGGACCCTCGGCACCGTAGCTAGAATCCGCCCATGCCCTATCTCAGCATCGTGCTGCCTTGCTACAACGTGCAGGCGTACGTGCGTGAGTGCCTCGATTCGATCCTGGACCAGCCCTTCCGCGACGTCGAGGTCATCGCGATCGACGACGCATCGCCCGACCACGTCGGGGAGATCCTCGACGAGTACGCGGCTCGCGACGAACGCGTCTCGGTCGTCCACTTGACCGAGAACGTCGGGTTGGGCGAGGGCCGCAACATCGGGCTGACTCACGCGACGGGCGAGTACGTGCTGTTCGTCGACAGCGACGACTACCTCGCGCCGCGCTCGCTGGAGGCCATCGCCGACCGGCTGAAGGAGACCCAGCCCGACGTCATGTTCTTCGACTTCGCGCGGTCCTACTACAACGGCATCAAGCGGCGAAGCGGCGCCAACGACCTGTTCCGCGAGCCGCCGGCACCGGACACCTTCACGCTCAAGGAACGTCTGAGCGTGATGTACCTGTTCATGGTCGCCTGGAACAAGGCCTACCGCCGCGAGTTCCTGAACTCCCTCGGCGCGACGTTCACCAAAGGCTGGTTCGAGGACATCCCGCTCACCTACCCGGCGATCATGGCGGCCGAGCGGATCAGCCTGCTCGACCGCGTTTGCTACTACTACCGGCAGCGCCGGGGCGGCGGGTCGATCCTGTCCACCGCGCATGCGGGCCACAGCATCATCATCCAGCAGTTCGAGCACGTCTTCGCCTACATCGACCGCCACGCGCCTGCGTACGACTGGTTCAAGCCGTACATGTTCCGGCGCGCCATGCTCAACGAGCTGGCGGTGATGAAGAACCCGTCGCTCATCCCGAGGAAGGCGCGCAAGCAGTTCTTCGAGATGGTGTGCGACCAGCACGACCGGCACCGGCCCGAGGGCTGGGACCCCGCCGAGTACAAGCGGTACGTGCCTCCGGAGATCAAGGCCGAGCGTGCGGAGGACACGACCTACCGGCTGCTCGAGCGGCGCAGGTTCCGCCGGTACGTGGCGCTCCACACGGGCATCAAGAACGCCAAGTTGCTGCGCAAGCAGGCGCGAGTGGGGCTGGTGCGTGCCCAGAAGGCGAAGAAGTGGATCGCGCGGCGCACGCGAACGGCCGGCTACCGAGTGCGGGTGCGCCGGGCCCCGAATCCGAACCTCGCGGTGTTCTCCTCGAACCTGCACCGCGCGCCGTCCGGCAGCCCGCTGGCCATCCACGAGGAGCTGCGCCGGCGAGCGTCGGCGATCCAGACCGTCTGGGCGGTCCGCTACACCGAGAGGGACCTCGTCCCTTCCGATGTCGCGGTGGTCGTCGACGGCTCGCGGGCCCACTTCAATGCGCTCGCACGGGCGAAGTACGTCGTCAACGACGTCGAGTTCCCGGACTTCGTCGTGAAGCGCCCGGGCAGGGTCTACCTCCAAACGACGCAGGGCACGCCGCTGGCCACCGTCGGCCTCGACCTCCAGGGTTATCCGACCGCGCGCGAGGTCGACTTCGACGCGATGCTCGAAAGCGTCGATCGCTGGGACGTCGCGCTGTCCGCGAACCGCTACACGAGCGAAGTCCTGGGTCGGGCGTTTCCGAGCCGGTACCGGACGCTCGAGCTGGGGTTGCCCTGCAACGATCGCTACTACACGGCCGGCGCGGAGGAGATCGCCCGCGTCCGGGAGCACCTTCGCATCCCGGCCGGCAAGACCGCGATCCTGTACGCGC
Organism: Actinomycetota bacterium; assembly: GCA_036397035.1. GTDB lineage: Bacteria > Actinomycetota > AC-67 > AC-67 > AC-67 > DASWJS01. Next base: position 108,363 of record DASWJS010000010.1, read on the forward strand.
CGGCCGAGCGCGAGTACAGCGAGGACTGGGAGCCGAACTTCGACTTGGTGCACCTGGCCCGCGCGCTTCCGGACGACCAGCTCTTGATGGTGCGAGGGATTCAGGGCAAACACCCGGAGTTCGCCGCGCTGGAGACCACCGGGAAGTTCCTCGACGTGTCCGAGCACCCGAGCACCGAGGACGTGTGCCTCGCCGCCGACGTCCTCGTGACCGACTACGCCTCGATCATGTTCGACTACGCCAACCTCGCGCGGCCGATCATCGTCTACGCCGACGACTTCGAGACCTACGGCAAGGTCCACGGGATCTACTTCGACATCTTCTCCCAGGCGCCGGGTCCGGTCGCAACGACCGACGAGGAGCTGATCGAAATCTTGCGCGAGCGCCGCTTCGAGTCCGCCGAATCGGCCCTCAAACTCGACTCGTTCCGGCGCCGCTTCTGCGAATGGGACGACGGCCACGCGGCCGAGCGGGTCGTCGAGACGGTCTTCCTCGGCGGGGCGCCCGGCCCGATCATCCCCTACGAAGACCGCATGTCCGCCCCACGCCCGAGCGCCGCCACACCGGGATCATTCCGCGAGCCCACCGCAATCGTCACGGGCGGTGGACCTGATATCAGCCCCGTCGAACCCCGCGCACACGGATAGGGTCTCACAACTCCACGAGCGCGTCTACGGATCCGATGCGAAGAAGAGGCCGTGAGCAGGCCGCCCTGAGCGACCATCGTCGCCACACAGGATCTATGGTCTAGGCCCACTCCACAGACACAAGCTTCTGTTCGGAAACGCTCTTGTGAACCTGAGACTCTTGAACGCGCGTTGACCTAAGTGCGACACCAAGCTCCAGGGAGAACCACTTGACGATTTCCTCCGTGGTGCGGAAGGGTTCTTCGATCGGCTCGCTCACGCGCTTGATGACCAGCGTTCGATACCTCTCACCTTGGAACCCCAGCGTTTCGATTCCGGTGATTTCATATGTCGAAGCTCTGGCTGCCGTAGCTAGCCCCCGGCCGTCTTCCTCGGTGCAACCGCCGTTGCCAGTCGTCCAGCTCGCGCCCACTTCAAACGGCTTCCTCAGAATCCAGTGCGGCTGGACATATTTGCAGCGAAATGTTTCGCCACCCTGGCGGAGCCGCGTTTCCACCCATGCCACTCCCGAATCGGTCCAAACAAGCACGTCGGTTGTCTTAGACCCCTCGAACCAGTAAGACATCTCTTGCCTCAATCCGGCCTTGGTTTGCACCGCCTTGCCGTAACGGATGACTTGATCATTCTCCATTGGTCCAGGCGGTGTGGTGGCCTGCGGCGATGTTCGCTCGGCTGATAAATGAAATTCATAGAGACCGGGGGCAGGTGGTTGCAACCAGCTAGATGCCGCCGAGCCGTCAGTGGGCAAAGAGGACGGAGCGGCCGCTGTCGAAGCCGCCGCAGGAGTAGCCGCCGGCCGTGAGGCCGGTGGTTCGCCACTTGGCGATTCACTTGGAAACGCGGACGAACTAGGGACTCCGCCACCGGGCATACCCGCAGTGCAAGCCGACAGAGCCGTCAGCCCAAGCGCTAGGGCAACAACTCCGCGTCTTTGAAGGCTCGATACTGCTCTCCCATTTAGCAAGCCCGGCAGACACCGACGCCCACGTTCCTCAACCTCGGAGTAGCTGCTCACGTCGTCGTCGGGATAACTTTCGAAGAAGTCGCAATCCTGCGAGGGCTACCCTGAGTCGCGCCATCTACGCCGGAGGAAGAACCACGCCACAGGACCAATCGCGCTGATCACGAAGATCGACAGCACGGTTACCGCACCTCCAGGCTGCCAGAACAGTATCCCGAAGGCGGCGAGGCCAAGGATGATCGCCGCTGCCAGATCCAACGCATAGCGGGCCCTACCCCGAGTTTCCACAGTCATATCGCCTCCTAACCCAACTTGCGGCCCGAAAAATCGTATCAGACGGTGCTCAAGGACCCTCGCATGAGTTATGCGACCTACGGCGACACGCTCACGATTTCGCAGTCGCCCTCCACGCTACCCACTCCATGGAAGGCGGAGCATCTTCCGATTATTCCCTGCTCCTGGTTGGCGTAGTCCCTCCATATCCCCTGGCTGTCCCGCCACTGGATTTTGTCCACCCACGACTCGTGATGGCTCGAAACCGACGCCATGATCGCCCCGAAGGCCGACTGAAGGAACGTAGTTGCCCTCGTAGACGAACAGCCCGCTGCTTCTGTGTCATCGCTACTGCCTTCGCGAGTCCCCCAGGTGGGCGGCCACACCGAAAAGAGGTAGGTCATGTCGGCCGCGACGGTGGAATCAAGCTCCATCCTGATGCGCTCGCAGGGGAAGCCGCCCCCTTCCGCGTATCGCCCCCATAGACTCCCTCGCGATTCTGCCCTCGCCCAAAACCGATCTGAGTCCTCGTAGCGACCCATGTCCAGGGTAAAGGTCATCCGGAGAATGATAGTCGGCGGCGTTTCCGGAGGGGGCTCAACCCCTTGGGCGCTGTTGCAATCCGTGCAGGCGAGCGGAATATCCACCGTCACCGAGTCGCTAAACAGGACAATCTCGTTCGGGCCCTCATCGGCGAGCGCGAGGCCGCTGTTGGTGCTAGCGATCAGAAAGAGCAGAGTGAAGCAGACTGCAACTCGTTTCTTCATTCCCTTCCTCCGATGTCTTTTTTTCCGGACCGGGCTCGGTGCCGTTCGGTCGGGGCCAAGAAGCACCCGAGTGAAGCCTGTGGTCTCCTTTCTGATGCTCAGGGTGCCCGTGTTGGCCTCCGGTAAATCGGTCCCAAGGCGGCGGTCCCGACCCAACCGGAGGGGGCCTCCAGCCCTCAGTTCCTCCTGCTACCTAATAGGTACGTGTGAGAGCTCAAAAGGTCTCACGTTCCCGTGCAAAATCTTGGTTACGAAAAGCGACCTCCCGTTCGCAAGCGGTGGACGTGCGGGTTTACTCCCGGGCACCCCTCAGCGGGAGCCATCCCACGCCTGTTCTTTCAGGGAAGCTCTGACGGACTCCACATTGTCTATTGGACAATTGGCCAAGCTCACGACGGGTGGTCGCACGATGCCCTGTTATTTCAAGACCCTTTCTTCACAGGGTGAAGAACAAGGTTCGTAACCGATCCCACGCCACTGGAGGCACTCGTTGAAGGTAGTTCCCCCCTCGATCGGCTGATGCTACTCATAGGTCTGTAGACCGTCAAGTAGCACTCGGGCAAATTCCTCGGCGTGACCGGGAAGCTGCAAGAGACCGTCGGCGTGAACCTGCGCGCGTACCGAATCAAGCGCGGTTTGAGCCAAGAAGACTTCGCCGAAGTGCTCGGAGTGCATCGCACCTACATGGGCGCGATCGAGCGCGGAGAGCGGAACCTCACGCTGCAGTCGGTGGAGAAAATCGCCGCTCGACTGCGCTTGCGGCCCCTCGATCTGCTCCAACCGCCTCGATAACGCGCCGGGCTTCAATCCTTCCCCGGCGTATGACCGGACCCAGCTCCGCCGAGAGGCGAGCGGTCATGGCTCTCGCGCCCTGCCGCCCGATGGCCTGGGGGTGCTGGTCCCGCGCACTTCGGTGCCGACCTCGCGCGATAGGAACCTGTTTCACTTCTTGTTTGGACGGCGCGTTGAGCAAGACGACTCTGGTGCGCCCGATATCAGCCCCCTCGAACCCCGCGCACACGGACAGGGTCTCGCAACTTCACGAACGTGTCTATGGCGAGCGGGCTGGATAGAGGGGTACGTCAGTGGCGAACGAGCCCTAGGCGCGTCTTGTCGCAGGCCCGATAGAGGGCGCGCTGCCAAACCGTATTGACTCAAGAACCCTGCCCGCTGCGCTGTAGGCGATAAGGCGACCGTTCAGCTTCGGAATGACTGACCCGAAGAAGCGAGCGTCAGGAACATCAGGATAGGGCTTGAGCGGTAGCTCCACTTCATCGCGGCCTCTCTGAACTAGCACGAGCGAATCGACCCGCGACGAGACAGCACCGTAGACCATGTACTCCGGGCCATCGTAAAAGCGAGACGTCCCCTCGATGACCGGATCGATCCAAGGAGGCGGCGAGGTCGTATAGCCGATGAAGCGAGGGAGATTGCCGCTCGCGATCGGCGCCGCCAAATCCTGCCCGACGAGATAGACGCAGCCGCCGCCCCTCGACGAACCCGTCGCTGGCTCACGGAGCAAGGAACACACCGATCCTGATGTGCGAAGAGCTCCGTGAACCTCCCAGGCGCGGCCGTCAAGCTCGCCCGACAAAGCTGGCGAGGGCATAACGGGCTCAGGCACAGACGGGGATCGTTCAGTCGGCTGGATGGCATCAGGTGCGTTGCTCACGCAGGCCAGCAGCAGGCAAGCGAGTATCAGACCCTGAATCAGGTGTGGCACGCGCAACTTCTGGATCACCCCGTCTTCGGGCGACTTCGCACCCGCGCTTCCCTGGATCGGATAAGGACTCTTTGGTGCGCTGATCTAAAACCGCGTGCCTTGTCAAGCCCTCGAAGCCATCGGGGCTTTTTGGGCGAAGTGCATCGCGGGGCTTGAAACCGACGCTGATACTGCGCGGTGTTAGCGTCCTACGCCGCTCGTCGTAAAGCCACCGCTCCAACGACGACGAGACCCACGAGGCCCGTCAAGGCCAAGGGACCTGCGACCTTCTGACGCGCTGCCTCATGCTGCAACTGCGCCGCGAGCTTGAGCGCTTCCACCATTAGGTTGAATTCGACGCTCAGTCCGGGGGGAGGAAGCACCAGCGAGACTGCCTTCGCGATCACCTCGCCGTCCGGCGTTCTGAGCCAGGTCCCTAGTCGCAGGGCCAGGAACTCACCATCCGCCACGATCTTGCGGGCGAGGTCTTCTGCCGTCGGTAGCGTGAGTACGTGCTGATCGAACGCCAAACGACGTTGAGGGAAGTGAATGGCGGGATGATCCGGGCCAAGCCGAGGAACGACCTTCTCACGAAGATACTCGGCGATTCGATCCTCGTAACTCATCTCCTGCCCCTGTCTCGTCCTACCCTGTCTCGTTCCGAGCGCTCAGGGTATCAGGCGAGCCGTGACTTCCAAGGACTTTGAAAGGCCCTTTGTCGGCCTCCTATAGCCCGCGCAGGGTTTCGAGCAAGTGGGCGTTCTCTAGGGCTAGGTCAAGCAAAGACCGCTCCTTCCCTGGATCGGGCGACTTCGCGCCGCGCTTCCCTGGTTGGGGACGGTTCGGATAAGACCTATCAAGTGCGCCCGAGAGGACTTGAACCCCTAACCTTCTGATCCGTAGTCAGACGCTCTATCCAGTTGAGCTACGGGCGCGAGCGCCGGCCGGGAGCACCGAACGGCGACCCACAGCGTACCGCTCGACGACCGCGACGCCCAACCGGTTCCCCCCCTTGGGCTCGCGGGGAGGCCGTACTACGATCCCTGCGGCCGGTCGCAACCGGGGAACAGGGGGGAAGCGTGATCGATCCGGGAGATACCGCCTTCATCTTGACGGCCTCCGCGCTGGTGATGTTCATGACGCCGGGGCTCGCGTTGTTCTACGGAGGGCTGGTGCGGCAGAAGAACGTCCTGTCTACCGTCATGCACTCTTTCATCGCCCTCGGCGTGATCAGCCTCGTGTGGTTCGCGGCCGGTTACGCCCTCGGGTTCGGCCCTGACAAGGCGGGCCTGATCGGCGGCGGGGACTACTACGGGCTCTCCGGGGTCTCGTTCTCCGAGCCCAGCAGCTTCGCCCCGACGATCCCGCACGGGGCCTACATGGTCTTCCAGTTGATGTTCGCCATCATCACGCCCGCGCTCATCTCCGGCGCCTTCGCCGAGCGCATCAAGTTCGGCGGCTACGTCGCCTTCATCGCGCTGTGGTCGCTGCTGGTGTACTCGCCGATCGCGCACTGGGTGTGGGGCGGCGGCTGGCTGGGCGACCGCGGCGTCCTGGACTTCGCCGGCGGAACCGTGGTTCACATCAACGCCGGGATCGCGGCGCTCGCGTTCGCGATCTACTTGGGGAAGCGGCGGGGGTGGCCCCGGGAGCTCGCGCCGCCTCACAACGTGCCGATGACCGTGCTCGGCGCGGCGATCCTGTGGTTCGGTTGGTTCGGGTTCAATGCGGGCAGCGCCCTGGCCGCGGGCGGCGGCGCGCTGCCGTTCGTGACGACCCACCTGGCGACGGCAGCGGCGGTCGTCGGATGGGCGCTGATCGAGAAGATGAAGAACGGCAAGGTCACCACGGTCGGCGTCGCGACCGGCGCCGTCGCCGGGCTCGTGGCCGTGACGCCCGCGGCCGGCTTCGTCCTGCCGTGGGCCGCGATCGTGATCGGCTTCCTGGCCGGCGTGATCTGCTACCTGGCGATCAACCTCAAGTACCGCTTCGGCTACGACGATTCGCTCGACGTCGTCGGGGTTCACTTCGTCGGCGGAATCATCGGCGCGATGGCGACGGGCTTCTTCGCGCAAGCGGAGTTCGACTTCCTCGACGGGTCCGGCGGCGCGATCGCCGGCGCGTGGGGGCAGGTGCTCGACCAGGCGATCGGCGTGGGGGCGACGATCGGGTTCTCGCTCGTCGTTTCGCTCATCCTGTTGGTGGTCGTCGACAAGACCATCGGACTTCGCGTGACGGAGAGCGACGAGCTGACCGGCCTGGACTTGAGCCAGCACAGCGAGAGCGCGTACTCCTCGGGCGACGCGGCCGCGAGCGTCGGCGGCGCCTCACACTAGGGACGGAGGAAGAGAGATGAAGCTCGTATCCGCGATCGTCAAGCCGTTCAAGGTCGAAGACGTGAAGGAGGCCCTGCGCACCGCGGGAGTTGCCGGAATGACGCTGTCGGAGGTGCGCGGCTTCGGCCGCCAGCGGGGTCACACGGAGGTCTACCGGGGAGCGGAGTACCAGGTCGACTTCGTCCCGAAGGCCAAGATCGAGGTCCTGTGCGACGAGGGGCAGGTCGGCGCGGTCGTCGAGGCGATCGTCCAGAGCGCCCGCACCGATTCGATCGGCGACGGCAAGATCTACGTCACTCCGGTCGAGGACGTCGTCCGCATCCGCACCGGCGAGCGCGGCTCGGACGCCATCTAGACAAGACCCCCGCGGAATCGGCGGCGACGGGCGGGGCTGCGTTCGCTACGCTCGTTCGTCGGCATGATCACGATCACGGGGCTGACCCGGTCTTTCGGCGCGCGCGACCTGTTTCGCGACGCCGACTTGCGCATCGGCGCTCGCGACCGGCTCGCGCTCGTCGGCCCGAACGGATCCGGAAAGACCACGCTGTTCGAGATGATCGTCGGACGGCAACAGCCCGACGCGGGACGGATCGACACCACCCGAGGCGTGACGCTCGGCTACCTGCCGCAAGAGACCGATGCGTTGCGCGGGCGCTCGATCATCGAGGAGGTGCTGCGCGCGGGCAGTGACGCGGCCGAGACCGGTCACCGCCTGGACGTTCTCACCGACGAGCTGGCCGCGACGACGGACGAGGCCGATCGGCAGCGACTGCTGACCGAGTACGCGCACCTGCAAACGCGCTTCGAGACCCTCGGCGGCTACTCGCTGGAGTCGCAGGCGCGCACGATCTGCGCGGGCCTCGGCTTCCGCGACGAGGACCTCGGGCGCCGCACCGAAACGCTTTCCGGCGGGTGGCTCATGCGCGTCGCGCTCGCCAAGCTCCTCCTGGCCGCTCCCGACGCCCTGCTCCTGGACGAGCCGACCAACCACCTGGACGTCGAGTCGGTCGTGTGGCTGGAGAAGTTCCTGCGGACGTTCGAGGGCGCGGTGCTGCTGATCTCCCACGACCGCGACTTCATGAACGGGCTCTGCTCGCGCGTCGTGGAGATCGAGCGCTCGCGCTTGGTGTCCTACACCGGCGACTACTCGTCGTTCGTCGAGCAGCGCGAGCAGCGCATCGAACAGGCGCTCGCCGCCGCCGAGAACCAGGCGAAGCGCAAGGAGCAGTTGATGCTCTTCGTCAACCGCTTCCGCTACAAGAAGAGCAAGGCCAAGCAGGCCCAGGCCAAGCTGCGCATGGTCGAGCGCATGGGCGCGATCGACGTGCCGGGTGAGCGCCGTCGCGCGATGAAGCTCGGCTTCCCGCCCGCGCCACGCGCCGGACGGATCGTGATGGAGCTGTCGGGCGTCGGCTTCTCCTACGGCGACAAGCGCGTCTACGACGACCTGAACCTTGCGATCGAGCGCGGGCGTCGAGTGGCGCTCGTGGGACCCAACGGCGCCGGCAAGACGACCCTGCTGAAGCTGATCGCCGGTGCGCTGGAGCCGCAAGCAGGCGAGCGCCGCCCGGGCCACAACGTGTCGCTCGGCTACTTCGCGCAGCACCAGATCGAAGCCCTCGACCCGGAGAACCGCGTGATCGAGGAGCTGGAGCGGGCGGTTCCCCCCGGAGTGCAGATCCGCGCGCGCGACCTGCTCGGGCGGTTCTTGTTCTCCGGCGATGACGTCGACAAGAAGGTGGCCGTGCTGAGCGGCGGTGAGCGCACGAGGCTCGCGATGGCGAAGATCCTGGTGAGCGCACGCAACCTGCTGTGCCTCGACGAGCCGACGAATCACCTCGACATCTGGAGCCGCGACGCGCTGGAGGACGCGCTGGAGGACTACGACGGCGCGCTCGTGCTGATCACGCACGACCGTCACCTGATCCGCCAGGTCGCCGACACGATCGTCGAGGTGATCGACGGCCGCGTCCGGGTCTTCCCCGAGGAGTACGAGTCCTACCTCGAGCGGCGTGCGGCCGAGGAAGCCGCGACGGCTGCTCCGGCTGCTCGGACGGGCGCGGCGCGCACCACGGCGGCGGCGGCTGCGAAGGAGCGCCGCCGCGCGTCGGCCGACGAGCGGGCGCGCGCCCGCGCCGAGATGAACGCCCGCCGCTCGGTCGAGCGGGAGATCGAGCGGCTGTACGCGGAGCTGGAGGAGATGAACGGGGCGATGAGCAGGCCGGACTTCTACTCCACGACCGAAGACATCGCGGGCTTCATGAAGACCTACGACGACGCGCGCGCCCGCGTCGCCGACCTCGAAGCGGAGTGGGACAAGCTCACGAGCTGACCGCGAAGAAGGGGCCCAAAGGGGCCCCTTCGACGGTGGCGGAGGCGGAGCGATTCGAACGCTCGAGGGACCATGAGCCCCAACGGGATTAGCAATCCCGCGCCATAGACCAGACTAGGCGACGCCTCCGGGTGAAGCGGCGGTCATTCTACCGGGGGCGGCCGGCCGGCTCAGCAGCTCGAATCGGCGGTGTGCCAGGAGGACCGGTCCTTGAGCAGCGTCACGCGGATCGTACGGATCGCGCCGCTCTTGGTCCTCTTCTGCTTCGTCACCTTGTAGAGAACGGTCACGTCGAGGCAGCCGGATGCCGCGGCGCCGTCGCCGATCGCGATCATGGGAGAGTCGTAGACCGGCATTCCGCTCACCTGGTCGGTTCCACGCGCCAAGGAGAACCGCCGGTGATCGAAGCCGAGCCCATCCAGGTAACCCACGACCTTGTCGGGGTTGCGCTTCACCGCTCCGGTGTATCGGACGGCGATCGTGTCGTGACCCGGGTAGATGACGCGCCCGTCCTGGTTGAACTCGGTGTCCGCGTCTCCCTGCGCCGAGCAGGACGGAGCGTTCGGGTTCACGCCCGGCCCCCCTCCCTGCACGTAGCTGAAGACGGCGATCGCCGAGTCGCAGGGGTGAGCCGGCGCGCCGGCGCTCGAAAGGCCGAGGGCGACGACGCCGATCGCCAGGAGGGACTTGACTGCTCTCATGATCGGTCTCCTATTGACACACCGGCGGCGTCGGACAGTTCGCCGAGGGAACGAACCAGTTCGGGTCGACGTTGGGAGCCGAAGGGGCGTGCGGGTTGATCACGTTCGGCATGAACCAGTTTGGGTCAACGTTCGGGGCGGCCGGCGGACGCTGGTTGACCTCGTTGGGAACGAACCAGTTGGGATCGGCGTTCGGGACCACGTTCGGTGGACGCTGATTGACGTCGTTCGGGATGAACCAGTTGGGATCGACGTTGGGCGGCGACGGCAAGTGCCGGCCCACTTCGGGGGGAATCACTCCGTCCGCGGGTCCGGCGAGCGCGACCGTGGCAAACGCCAGCGGCAGCACCGCGAGAGCAAGGGTTGGCTTCCACTTCTGCATTACCGCCTCCGTCGTCGGTGGCCCAGTTCCCCATTCAACGACGAGGCTTGCCGCTTTGTGACGCGTGCACGCCGGGAAACCGGCGAGGTTCCGATAGGTGCGGTCGGTCCGGGCGTGCCCGCTTCGTGTTCAGAAGCGGCTTACGAGCGCGACGCCGGGATGCTGCCCATCTTCCCGGACTGGTAGTCCTCGATGGCCTGAATGATCTCGGCTTTTGTGTTCATCACGAACGGCCCGTAGGCAACCACGCTCTCGCGAATCGGCCGGCCTCCGAGGAGCAAGATCTCCATCGCCGGGCTCGCCTGCGACTGGCGGCCGGCGCCCCGAACGGTCAACACCTCGCCGGGCCCGAACACGGCGAGCCGGCCCTCGGCGATCGGAACCTGCTCTTCGCCGACGAATCCGTTCCCGGCGAGGACGTAGGCGAAGGCGTTGAACTCGCGGGGCCACGCAAGGCGCAAGCGCGCGCCCGGCTCGACCGTCGCATGGGCGTACACGATCGGTGTGAACGTCCTGCCGGGCCCGGTGTGCCCGCCCAGCTCGCCCGCGATCAGTCGCACCAGGACGCCCGCGTCGGAGGTCGCGAGCAACGTGAGCCCCTTGCCTTCGAGGTCCTGGTACCGGGGCGGCAGCATCTTGTTGTCGCGCGGCAGGTTCACCCAGAGCTGCACGCCGTGGAAGAGCCCGCCCGCGCGCACGAGGTACTCGGGCGGCATCTCCGAGTGGACGATCCCCGCGCCGGCGGTCATCCACTGGGTGTCGCCGTCGGTGATCAAGCCGCCTCCGCCGGTCGAGTCCTTGTGCTCGATCGCGCCGTCGATGATGTAGGTGACGGTCTCGAAGCCGCGATGCGGGTGGTCGGGCGCGCCCTTAGCCTCGCCGGGCGCATACTCCACAGCACCCAGATGGTCGAGCAGAATGAACGGGTCGGCGCCCGCCAGCTCGTGGCTCGGGAACGGGCGGCGAACCTGGAAGCCCTCGCCTTCCAGCGTGGTGCGCGCGGCGACGATCCGCTCGACAGGCCGCGGCGTCGCGAGGGGCGCGGGATCGGCCAGCCGGGGCAGCCCGGTGACGTCGTGCGTGGTGACGGCAGGCATCAGGGTCCCCAACGCGCGCGCCCGCGCGGATGTTCCCGTCAGGTCGCGACGGCCTCGCGCACGTCGCCCGAAGGCTCCAGCTCGCGCAGCTCGGCCGGCAGCGGCTCGGCGTGCACGACGGTGAGCCGCTTGGTCGTGCGGGTGAGCGCCACGTAGAGGGCATACGGTCCGTGGGCGTGCTCGCGCACGAGGCGTGCGGGCTCGACCAGGATGACCGAGTCGAACTCCAATCCCTTGACGGCGTCGACTTCCCAGAGCGAGACGGTCAGGTCGAGCGTCTCCCGGCTCGGGACCGCGGTCGCCCCGCTCCATACGAGCGCCTCCGCGACGCCGGACACGAGCGAGTGCGGCGCGATGACCGCGACCCGCCCGTCGCCGACGAGGTCCGCCTCTTCGTGGGCAACGCGCCCGACCGCCGCGGCGACGTCGCCGCCGGCTGCTTCGATCGCGCGCGGCTCCTGCCCGGTGTCGCGGACCGAACGCGGAGGCTCGACCGCTGCGTCGGTCGCGCGCAGGACCTCGACGGCGTGGCGCATGACCTCCGAGGGCGTGCGATAGTTGATCGTCAGCTCGGCGCGCGCGCGTCCGCCCGAGTCGGGCAGGTGGCGCAGGATCTCGTCCCAGCTCTCGGGCTTCCACCCCGTCACGGTCTGAGCGAGATCCCCGACGACGGTCATCGACCCGGCGCGCGAGCGGCGCGCCACCATCCGCAGCGCCATCGGCGGCAAGTCCTGCACCTCGTCGACGACGATGTGGCCGTAGGTCGCGATCTCGTCTCGTTCGTCGTCCGTCTCGCGCACGCGGGTTCCTTCGCGGATGCGACCGAGGTGCGTGAAGGCCTCGTCGAGCAGCGGGACGTCGGCGTTGCTCCAGCCGTCCGCGGTCCGCTTCAGCAGCGCCCGCTCGGGAGCCGGCAGGATCCCGCCGGCCGCGCTCTCGATGCGCTCGGCGGAGTCGAACAGGTCCGACAGCAGCAGCTCCGGCGTGAGCGCGGGCCACATCGAGTCCAGCGCCGCCTCGAACTTGGGATGTTCGCGAACCAGCGCGCCGAACGGTCCTCTCGACATCGCCGCGTCGGAGTCGCCACGCCGCCGCCACCGCTCGACGTGCTGACGGTGCAGCTCGGCGACCAGGATGTTCGCCAGCATCAGCCGCCGGCGGTTGTGCGGACGGCGGTTGCGCTTCGCCATCCTGATCAGCGTGCGGGTGCGTTTCGCGCGCAAGACGATCTCGTCGTGCTCGGAGAGCCGGATCGTGAGGTCCTTGGTCAGCGGCCGCTGGCGGCCGGCGACGGCGCGCTTGATCACCCTCGCCATGCGAACGTCGCCCTTCACGCGCGCCACCGCGTCGGCATCCGTTCGCGTGACGGTCGTGTCGGGCAGCAGCCCCGCGAGCGTCGTCATGTCCGCGCCGCTCTCGCCGAGCGCCGGCAGCACCGTTTCGATGTACGCGAGGAACAGCGGGTTGGGCCCGACCACGAGCACGCCCTGACGCTCGAGCTTCGCGCGGTGCGTGTAGAGCAGGTACGCGGCGCGATGGAGCGCAACCGCCGTCTTGCCCGTACCCGGCCCGCCCTGCACGGCGAGCACGCCGTCGGCGGGCGCGCGAATGATCATGTCCTGCTCGGCCTGCACGGTCGCGACGATGTCGCGCATGGACCCGCTCCGCGACTTCTCCAGCGCGGCGATCAGCGCGCCGGTCCCGGCAAGCCCGAGTCCGCCGCCTTCGCCTTCGTCGGTGAATCGCTCGTCCTCGATGCGCACCAAGTGCCGGCCTTCGCACGTCAGGTGCCGGCGCAGGACGAGCGTCATCGGGTCGCGCCCCGTCGCCCGGTAGAACGGCTCGGCGGCCGGGACCCGCCAGTCGACCACCAGCGGCGAGCGATCCTGTTCGAAGACGCCGCGGCGGCCGATGTAGTACCGCTCGCCGTCCTCGCGGTCGATCCGCCCGAAGACGAGCGAGAGGTCGCCGATGTCGAGCTGCTCGGCCCGCGCGAGGCTCGTTCGAACGGTCACGTCGCGTTCGTACCGGTTCTGGAAGGTGCCGCCGCGTTCGACGTTGTAGAGCCGCTCGGCGCGGGCCCTGGCCTGCTCGCGCATGATCTCGAGCCGCTCGTAGGCATGAGTCACGTAGGCCTGTTCGGCCTCGTAGTCGGGGTGATGCCTGGCGGAAAGGTCGCTGCCCATCGCACTCCGCTTCGCCAAACGCCGCGAACGAGACAGCATAACGCCCCGTCCGTGGGTTCGCCGCCTCAGCGGGCGCTTGATCCGGGGTTCGGCTCCAGCCCCTTGAGGCCGTTCCAGGCGAGGTTGACCAGGTGCGCCGCCACGACGCGGCGGGACGGCTTGCGCTCTTCCAGCCACCATTCGCCGGTGAGCGCGACCATGCCTACCAGCGCGCGCGCCATCATCGGCGCGATCTTGCGCGGGTAGCCTCGCGTCTTGAACTCGGTCGCCAGCAGCCCCTCGACCTGCGCCGCGATGTCGGCCATGACGCTGGGCAGCGTCCCGGTCTGGCTGCCGAGCGGCGCGTCCCGCACCAGGATCCGGAAGCCGTCCTGCTCGTCCTCTATGTAGGACAGGAACGCGTCGGCGGCCTGTTCGAGCGCGCGCTTCGGGTGCGGCGCCTTCAGCGCCTCGATGATCCTGCCGAGCAGGGTCGCGACCTCGCGGTCGACGATGACCGCGTAGAGCCCTTCCTTGCCGGCGAAGTGCTCGTAGACGACGGGCTTGCTGACCTTGGCTCGCTCGGCGATCTCCTCGACGGTGGTGGCCTCGTAGCCGCGCTCGGCGAAGACGGATCGGCCGACGGCGACGAGCTGCATGCGCCGTTCCTGTCCGGTCATCCGAACGCGGGCCGGCTGCGTGATCTCGGCCGGCTCCCCCCGTGGTCGTATCGGGACGACGTCCCCGTCGCTCACAGCGCGCGCGCTTCCTGCTGCTCGCGCGTGGGAACCTTTACCCCTCGGACCAGCCCCATCCCGCGGAGCGCGCGAATCACGTACCACCCCACGTCGACCTGCCAGAGGCGAAGGCCGAGCCGCGCCGACCACGGAAACGCATGGTGATTGTTGTGCCAGGACTCGCCGAAGCTGATCGCGGCCAAGGGCCACACGTTCCTGCTCTCGTCGCGGGCGCGGTAAGCCTCTTTGCCGTAGAAATGGCAGATCGAGTTGATGCTCCACGTCACGTGGTGGAGCAGGAAGACGCGCACGAGCGATCCCCAGACGAAGGCCGACAGAGCGCCTCCGAAGCTCATGGTGACGAGGCCGCCGATCAGCGCCGGAAGCGCGAACGTGGCGAGCGTGAGGTGCGGGAATGCGCGGTCGATTCGCGCCACCGTCCTGTCCTTCACCAGGTCCGGCGTCCATTCGTCCGGCTGGGAGTGCTTGTCGTCGCCCAGCCAGCCGACGTGCGCATGCCACAGCCCGAGCAGCACGCCCCTCAGCCCCGAGGCCTTTGCCAGGTGCGGCGAGTGCGGGTCCCCGTACTGGTCGGCGTAGGCGTGATGGCGGCGATGGGTCGCGCACCACGCGACGACCGATCCTTGCACGGCCATCGAGCCGGCGATGGCCAGCAGCGCCCGGACGGGCCGCACCGCCTGGAACGCGCGGTGCGTGAAGAGCCGGTGGTAGCCGACCGAGATGCCGACGCCGGTGAAGGCGTAGAGGCCGGCCAGGAGGCCAAAGTCCAGGGTCGAGATGCCCGCGCCGATCCCGAGCCGCGCGATGGCCAGCACCACGCCGAGCAGCGGTCCGACGGTGAACAGCAGCGTGAGGCGCCGCTGGAGGCGCAGATCGCGCGCGCTGAGACGCGCGATCCCCCTGATCTCGGCCGGGCGGGGGTCAAGGGTCGTCTGCACGATCGCCTCCAGGGTCGTAACCTACGGTTGCGTAACCTTACGAGACCGTAGGTTACGACGCAACCCCCCGCACGACGAAGGGGCGGATCGGGAGATCCGCCCCTCCGTTTCCTTCGTCCCTTACTTGTTCGGCACCCGAGCGAGCTTGCGCCTGGATGCCTGGAGCATGATGCCCGTCATGACCATCAGCGTGCCGAGAAGCGCGATCAGCGGCGTCTCGGGTCCGGTCTTGGCGAGCTTGACTCCCTTGACCTCGGCCTCGGGCCGCTCGGTCTCCGTCGGCAGAACCTCGGTCTCCGTTTCAGTCTCCGTCGGCTCTACCTCAGGAGCCTCGCACTCGATCCAGAAGACCTTGTGCTTCTTGTCGGCGCCTCGTGAGCCGTCGGCGTTCACCGTCAGCTTCACGTGGTAGCCCTGGATCGCGTGCGGCTCGGCATTGGACGCCGCAAGCGCATCCGTCAGGTCCAGCGTGACCGACCCATCGAGGTCCGTCCCGCCGCCTGCGGGATCGCCCCCGATCGCGACGTCACCTTCAGCGAGCACGCCACTGCCCGTCGGAGCGTGCAGCGCAACGCTGTACGAGGCGCTCAGATCGCCTTCCTCGTACCCGTAGAAGTCGATTTGGAACACACAGCCCACGTGCGGCTGGTTGTTCGGGTGGTCGTCAAAAGCCACCCCGTCGATCTTCACGGTGCCGTTGTTACCCGGTGGTCCACCGGGCGCGGCATGAACGTTCACCGCCGTGGCGAACAGGACCGACCCCCCTACGATGAGCGAGGCGGACAGCATCCGCCGGGCTCTACGCCGCCAACCTTTGTCCATGGCAGCCTCCCTCCCGAGACCTATGAGTCTTGGACCTAAGGCCTGTACGTGCCATAGGTCACAGTGGTCAACCTTCCCGCACAGAAGGGCTATTTACATCGATGCCCATTCGTGCCGTTGGCGAAACCAGCGACCCGCGAGGGCAAAGACGCGTGAGCCTACGGTTGGCGAAGGAGCGCCGCGGCGTCGGAGGTGGAGGCGATCGCGACCGCCGACCATGTCCCGTCCTCGCCGACCTTGGTGACCGTCCCCGCGAACTCCCACGAGTTCAGCGTGTTCGCTCGCGGACCCGGGACCGTGACGTCGGTCACGAGAATCTCGCCGCCGGAGATCCACAGCGGCGCGATCGCGTTCTCCGCGACCAGCGTCTCCGGTCCCGACGGGAGGTCGTATCGGTATACGGCTTGGGGGACCCGCGGACGCACGCGCAGATGGTCGCCGAACGAGGACGTGTCGTAGGCGATGCTCGAGCCGTCGGGCGAGACCACCGCGTTGTTCGCGCCGGGGCGCACGCCGATCGCCTGGGTCCGCCTGGACTCGACGTCGAGCGCGAACCAGCTATCGTCGCCGGTCTCGACGTGACCGCGGTAGTAGATCGTGCGGCCGTCGGGCGACCAGCGCGCATGCGTGCCCGCCCACGGCTCGGCGACGTCTTGGCCGGTCGGCTCCAGCAAGAAGAGCCCGAGCGTCCGGTCGACGCTGACGTGCGTGTCGGTGACGAGGATCGAGGCGCCGTCTGGCGCCCACGCGACCGATGCTTCGTCGTCGCTCCCGGCGCCCCGCCCGATCACGTGCCCGATCGTTCGAACGGCCGACGGCCTGCCCCCGGACGCGTCCACCAGCTTGAGCCGATGCGCGGTGGAACCCTCGTACTTGAAGGACAGGTAGGCGATCGTGGAGCCGTCCGGGCTCACGCCGAAGCCGAGGATCGAGCCCTCCTCGCGGACGATCTCGCGCGGCGCGGCGCCCGCGACGGAAATCGCTTCGATCGAGGAACGTGACGACTCGGAGTCGGATGCGACGTACAGAACCTCGTCGCCGAGGAACGCCGGGTCGCGCTCGAACCGCTCGTCACCGTCGAATGTGAGCTGCGTCGCACGATCCATCGCGACGTCGTAGAGCCACAGGTCGCGCTGATCGGGTTGGTGCGCCACGTACGCGACGTACCCGCGTTCGCCCGAGGGCTCGGGGGCGCTCGCGGACGGCGTCGTCGGTGGCTGCCGCGCGCACGCCGCCAGCAAGGTCGCCGCGACCGCGGCTCCCCGCAACGCCCTGCCGTTCCTCAACAAGCGGAGGGCATGGGACTCGAACCCATACACCGGCTCACACCGGCTCAGCGGTTTTCAAGACCGCCCGGTTGCCAATTACCGTAGCCCTCCGCCGGCAAGCGTACCGCGACGGGAGTGCGGCGCCGGGCGCGAGCGAGGCGCCTGCCGGGGGCGAGCGGCTTACTCCGGCGAGCGCAGCAGGAACCGTTGGCGCAGCCCGTGCAACCAGAAGCCCGACGCCAGCAGGAGCGTGCCGAGGCTTCCGAGGACCGGCGCGACCTCGGGCCCGGTGTTGGCCAGCTTGACGCCCTTCACCTTCGTCTTCGGGTCGGGATCCCGCGTGAACTTCGTTCCCGCGACATCGGCCGACTCGGTCTCAGTGGCCTGCACGCTCGCCGTCTCGGTGGCGGTCGAGGTGCTCGTCGATTGCGTGTCGCCGCCCGCGCAGAACTCGACGTGGCTCAAGCCGTAGCGCTTGTTGTTCTTGTTCTTCGGGTTGATGGGCGTGGTCAGGTGGTGGTCGCTCGTCGCGCCGGAGTAGGAGTAGACGTTGGCGCCGGGACCGCCCTTCACGATCACCGCGTCCACCGGGTCCTCCGACTCCCAGTCGACGCGGGGATCGGGGGTGCCCCCGGTCGTGACGGTGAGCGTCACGCCGCCCTGCGTCCCCGAGTTGGGAGGGTCGAACTTGGTGAGCGTCTGCATCTCGAGGTCGCCGCACTTGACGTTGTAGTCGGCCTCGGACACCGAGTCCCAGTTGTCGGCGCTCGCGATCTGCGTCGCGACCAGCGTCAGCATCAGGACGGGGACGAGCGCCATCGAGCGCGCCGCCCACTTCGTTCCCCGATTCATCCGTGCCACGTCGACTCCCTTCGCCACATCCGGCGTCCCGCCATCTTGCGTACCCGCGTCCCGACGGTAAATAGCACCGGTTGGCTAGATGATGTGCCGAATGACGAAGTGAGTCCTCAGAGGCCAGCCAATAGGGGCCACGACAAACTACATCAGACCTCGGATACTACGCGCCGGCGTGCGGCAGGTAAGCACCGTCCCCGGTCACGTAGCCACGCAGAGCGTCCGGGAGCAGGACCGAGCCGTCGGCGCGCTGGTGGTTCTCCAGGATCGCCGCGACGTGCCTGCTGGAGGTGACGGCGGTGCCGTTGAGGGTGTGAACGGGCGCCGTCCCGGACGCCGACCGGATGCGGCAGTCGAGCCGGCGCGCCTGGTAGTCGGTCGTGTTCGAGCACGACGTGACCTCCCGGTATCGCCCCTGTCCCGGGAACCACGCCTCAAGGTCGACCTTGCGAGCGGCCGGGGCGCCCAGCTCGCCCGTGCACACGTCCACCGCGCGGTAGGGCAGCTCGAGGTCGCGAAGGATCCGCTCCTCGATGGCGATGAGGCGGTCGTGCTCGTCCCAGGAAACCGCGGGGTCGGCGAAGACGAACATCTCCACCTTTTCGAATTGGTGCGTGCGAAAGATGCCGCGCGTGTCGCGGCCGTGCGTGCCCGCCTCCCGGCGGAAGCAGGACGACACGCCCGCGTAGCGGATCGGAAGCGCCCCGGGATCGAGCAGCTCGTCCATGTGCAGCGCCGCGAGCGGCACCTCGCTGGTGCCGACGAGGTAGAGGTCGTCGTCGGCGGTCTTGTAGATCTGCTGCTCGTCGGTCGGCAGGAACCCCGTCCCCTCCATCGCCTCGCGCCGCACGAGCACGGGCGGCGCGACGGGTACGAAGCCCTCGGCTTGCAGGACGTCGAAGGCGAAGCGGACGAGCGCCTGCCACAGCAGCGCGCCGTGGCCGGTCAGGTACGCGAATCGCGAGCCGGACGTGCGGGCCGCGCGCTCGACGTCGATCATGCCGAGCGCGGTCCCCAGGTCCAGGTGGTCCTTCGGCTCGAAGTCGAACGCGGGCGGTGTCCCCCACGTGCGCAGCTCGACGTTGTCCTCGTCGCTCGCGCCCTCGGGCGCGCCGTCGTAGGGAAGGTTCGGGATCTGAAGCAGAAGCCGCCGAAGCTCCGCCGCGTGCCCGGCCTCGCGCTCGCCGAGCGCGGCGATCTCGTCCGACAAGCCCTTGAGCTTGTCGAGCAGCGCCTGCTTCTCGCCGCCCGCCAGTCGCGCCACGTCCTTGCCGGCCCTCTTCTGCTCGGCGCGCAGCTCGTCGATGCGCGCCTGGCACGCCCGGCGTTCCCCGTCGGCCTTCAGCACCTCGTCGATCGGGGGCTCGATCCCGCGCCGGGCGAGCGCCGCTCGGACGCGCTCCGGCTCGTCGCGGATGAGCTTGATGTCGAGCATCTAGGCGGGCCCTCGCGCGGCCCGCGGGTAGGACCCGAGCACCTTGACCTCGAGGATCTTCGTGCGGAGCGAATCGATCGCGTAGCGCACGGGCGGCTCGTCCGCGTGCCCTTCCATGTCGATGAAGAAGCAGTACTCGCCGAGCCGTTCCTTCGTGGGGCGCGACTCGAGCTTGGTGAGGTTGATGCCGCGATCGCTGAACTCGTGCAGGATCGCCAGCAGCGACCCCGGGCGGTCCTTTTCGATGAAGCACACGACGCTGGTCTTGTCGTCGCCGCTCGGCTCGGCGCGCTCCCGGCCGACCAGCACGAAGCGCGTCTCGTTCTCGCCCCGATCCTCGACGTCCTCGGCCAGCACGATCAGCTCGTACAGCTCCGCGGCGAGCGGGTTGCCGATGGCCGCCCAGCGCTCGCCGTCGCTCGCGGCGTCGCGAGCGTACCGCGCCGCCTCGGCGGTCGAGTTCGCGGCGTGCACGCGCGCGTGCGCCAAGCGGTCCTCCAGGAACTCGCGGCACTGCGCGGTCGCGTGCGGGTGGCTGATCACGTCGGTGACGCGGTCGAGCGTCGTCCCCGCCTTGGCAAGGAGCGCATGACGGATGGGCCGCACGACTTCCGCGCGGATCTGCACGGGCTCGGACCCGAACGCCAGCGCGTCGAGCGTGACGTTGACCGACCCTTCGATCGAGTTCTCGATGGGGAGCATTCCCGCGTCGATCGAGCCGCGCGCCACCGCGGCCACGACCTCCGAGACGGTGGTGAGCGCTTCGAGCTGCGCGCCGCTCGCGTCCGGCATCGAAAGCAGCGCCTCCTCCGTGAAGGTCCCGGGCGGGCCGAGGTAGCCGAGGCGCGTCACCGCGTCACCGCGCCGATCGCGCGCCGGATGGCTTCCTGCTCCTCGGTGCTGAGGTTGTGCCGGCTCGCCCCGCGCTCGACGCTCTTGGCGTAGATGCGGCTCTCGTTGCGTCCGTTGATCGAAGACAGCACGATCCCGGACCCGTCGGCGTCGAGCAGCGCGGCGGCGAAGGACAGGTGCCCGCCCATGTCCTCGTAGGCGTCGAAGCGAACGAGCCCGACGCACTGCACCGAGTGCGCCACCATGTCGCGCAGCTCGGCCAGCTCCGCGCCGACGTCGCCGTTGAGCGGGACCTGCGCCGTCGAGGCGCGGACGCTCGGCAGCGAGCGGCGCCTGCGCACCCGGCGCAGTTGTCGCCCTTGGAGCAGCACGAGCAGCAGCGACAGCACCGCAACGGCCGCTGCGGCGATCGCGAGCGCGCTGAGCGCGGACGAACTGAGGGACACGGCGACGGCTAGGATATCCGGCCGTGGATCAGGCATCGCTCAGCGATCTGCTGCACGCCGTCTCCCGCGGCGACGTCGGCCCCGAGGAGGCGGCCGAACGGCTCGCGCACCTGCCCGTCGTCGACCTCGGCTTCGCCCACGTCGACACCCACCGGGCGCTTCGGACCGGCTTGCCGGAGGTCGTCTACTGCCCCGGCAAGACACCGGAGCAGATCCGCGCGATCGCCGCCGAGCTGCTGAAGGCGCCGGGCGGCACGCTGCTGGCGACCCGGGCGACCGAGCGCGACTTCGAAGCGGTCCGGGACCTCGCCCCCGACGTCGCCTACGACGCCGCTGGCCGCATCATCGTCCTTCGCCGAGCCGAGGTCGCACCGCTCGGCACCGTGGCCGTCGTGACCGCCGGCACCGCCGACCTGCCCGTCGCGCGCGAGGCGACCGTCGTGGCGGAGGCGCTCGGCATCAAGGTCGAGCCGATCGCCGACATCGGCGTCGCCGGGCTGCACCGCGCGCTCGCGCGGCAAGCGGACCTGCGGCGCGCCGACGTCGTCATCGTCGTCGCGGGGATGGAGGGCGCGCTGCCGAGCGTCGTCGCGGGGATGGTGCGCTCACCCGTCGTCGCGGTGCCCACGAGCGTCGGCTACGGCGCGTCCTTCGGCGGGGTGGCCGCGCTGCTCGCGATGCTGTCCTCGTGCGCCGCGGGCATCTCGGTGGTCAACATCGACAACGGCTTCGGCGCCGCGGTCGTGGCTGCGCGGATCCTGGCCGCTCGTCCATGACGACGATCGCCTTCGTCGACTGCTTCTCCGGGGTGTCCGGCGACATGATGCTCGGCGCGCTGATCGACGCCGGCGTGCCGGTCGAGGTGCTGCAGGAGCCGCTCGGCAAGCTGCCGATCCACGGGCTGTCGTTGCAGGCGCAGCGGACCGAGCGGCTCGGGATCACCGCGACCCACGTGAAGGTGACGGGCGAGCGCAGCGCGGTCCTGCACAACTACCTCAGCATCCGGTCCATCATCGAGGAGGCGCCGCTTCCGCCGCGCGCGCGCACCCGCGCGCTTGGCATCTTCCAGCGGCTCGCCGAAGCTGAGGCGAGAGTTCACGGCACCGACATCACCCACGTGCGGCTCCACGAGGTCGGCTCGGCCGACACCATCGTCGACGTGGTGGGGACGGCGCTCGGACTCGAGCACCTCGGGATCGACAAGGTCTACGCGTCGCCGGTCGCGACCGGGATGGGCATGATGCGCACCGACCACGGCGTCTACCCGATCCCCGGCCCGGCCGTGCTGGAGCTGCTGAAGGGCGCGCCCCTGTACTCGCGCGGGATCCCCTACGAGCTGGTCACGCCGACCGGCGCCGCGATCCTGGCCGAGACGGCGGAGCGCTTCGGCGAGCTGCCGATGATGCACGTGCGGGCGACCGGGTACGGCGCCGGCACGCGCGAGCTGGAGATCCCGAACGTGCTCCGGATCATGGTGGGCGAGCCGGCCGAAGACGAGGACCTGTTCGGGCCCGTGCCCGCGGTGCTGCTGGAGGCCAACATCGACGACATGAACCCGGAGCTGTACGAGTTCGCGATCGAGCGGCTCCTGGAGGCCGGCGCGCAGGACGCCTGGGTCACGCCGGTGGTGATGAAGCGCGGGCGGCCGGCGGCGATGCTCAGCATCCTCACCGGGCCCGGCGAGGAGCACGCGGTCCGCGACGCCCTGTTCGCCGAGACGACCACGATCGGGATGCGGCGCCGCACGATCGAAAAGTGGACGCTGCCGCGCGAGATCATGACGGTCGAGCTGACCGGCGGCTCGGTCGCGGTCAAAGTCGCGCGTGGGCGCGACGGGACGGTCGTGGGCCTGGCGCCCGAGTACGCCGATTGCGCACGCGTCGCTCGCGAGACGAGCCGCCCCCTCAAGGACGTCTACGCCGAAGCGCAGTCCGCCGCGAGGGAGCGGCTCGGCGATCCCGGCTCGGTCTAGACGCCGCTCGTCGGGCAGTCCGCGAGGACCTTCGTGTCGCGGATCTCAGCCGAATCACTTTCGTAGTGGTTCGGGCCGAAGCCGTAGGCGACCGCGATGAGCCGGTAGGTGACCCCGCGCCGGAACTGGTACTTCACCCGCCACGTGTCCTTGCCGGTGAGCGGGGACTCCGCCCATACGACGTCGGTGTGGGAGACGTTGGTCTCCGGCACCCACGCGTTGACGATCAGCTTCATCCGGTCGGTTTCGGTCGCGAGCGACTCGATGTCCACCTGGCAGCGAGTCGCCTCGATGTCGCCGTTCTCGTAGGGGTCGAGGAACACCGGACGAGCCGGGCCCTCCGTCATCGCGCACGCGGTGACGTTGGACAGCGGCGAGACGCCGTCCTTGTTCACCGCGCGCATGCGGAAGAAATACGCCGTGTGCGGGATGAGCCCCTTGACCTTGTAGTTCGCCGGGCCGACGCCGGAGCGGTCCGGCGCCGTGGCGACCTCGGTCCAGGTGAGGCCGGCTGGGTTCTGCGGGCAGCTCTGGTCTCTGAACGCGATCATCTCAATGCGGAACCCGTCCTCGTTGGTGGCGTTGTCGATCCAGGTCAACTGCATGACCCGGTTGGAGTCGGGCGTCGCGACGAGGTTCGCCGGCGTCCCGTCCGGCGCCGCGGGCGGGAGCGTCGTCGCGCAGTCCACGTTCGAGGGGTCGCTCAGCTTCGACACCTTCGCCGCCCGAACCCGGTAGCAGCGGGTCTCGTTGGCGGCCAGCGACAGCTCGTCCAGGTACGTCACCGAACCCGTGCCCGTGTGCGCGCCCACCTGGTCCAGCTCGTCCCACGTGCCGGCGTGCCGGTACTCGATCACGAAGCCGGTCTCGTTGGTCGCGGTGTCGGTCCACAGCAGCTTGATCTTGTGCGATCCGGCGGCGGCGGCGGCCAGCGCGATCGGCGCCGACACCGGTGACTGCGGCGTGGTCAGCATCACGATGTTGGACGATGCGCTCCGGCCGGAGGAGTTCTCCGCGAAGACGCGGTAGGAGTACTTCGTCTCGCCGAGCGTCGTGGTGTCGACGAAGGCGACGGCGTCGGCCGGAGCGGTCCCGACGTCGTACCACGTCGAAGTCTCCGTGCACGCGCCGTTGCAGCGCTCGACCTCGTAGCTCGTCTCGCCCTCCGCGCGGTCGATCCAGGCCAGCGCGACGGCCGCGTTGGACAGCGCGGTGGCGGTCAGGCCGGTCGGTCGCTTCGGGCGCGAGCCGACGCACACGACGTTGGTGAAGCCGGAGTAGGCGGGCCCGTTGCGGTAGCCGCGAACGCGGTAGCACCGCGTCGTGTCCGGCGGGATCTGGTCGTCGACCCAGGATCGCGTGCCCTCACCCGGCCGCGCGTCGATCGCATGGGTGAACTGCATGTCGTTGACACCCGGCCCGAAGTCCACGAAGAACCCGTCCTCGTCCACGTACTCGCGCCCGGGGTTGGGCTCCTGGTCGCTGAACTCGAGCTTCGCCGACGCCGGTCCGATCATCGTCGCCACAAGGCCGAAGGGGTCCGTAGGCGGCGGAACCGGCGCCGAGATGACCTTCAGGATGACCTCCTCTTCGCCGGCCATCGCGTTGGAGAACCCGCGCTCGACCGTGACCGTTCCGTCCAGGCGCGCGATGTTCTGCATGCGCACCGAAACCAAGCGGTACCAGTACGTGGTGTTGTACTTGGGCAGGTACTCGGAGAACGAGGTCGTGTTCGCCGGGAGGACGGCGTGGGGCACGTCGCCGAACTTCGGGTTCCGCTCGGCTTCGGCGCGCATGATCCACCATTCCACCTCGTCGCTGTTGTCGACCCAGGTGAGCGTGACGCTGTTGACGTAGACGCACGCGGTGGCCCCGCCGCCGTTGCACTTGAAGTGCGTGGGGGGCACCGGGCCGAGGATCGCCGGGTCGGCGACCGACGGCGGGCCTTCGATCAGCGTGAGGTCGCCGGCGTTGAAGGGGTCGGCCTCGATGAGCGGCACGACGCGAACGAAGAACGGCCCCGGCGCCGACGACGGTCCGGTCTTGATCGACGTCGAGCACAGCAGGTCGGCTTTGGCGGTCCCGCACTCGGTGAGCGCGATCTGCGTGTACGGGCCCGCTTCGTCGGAGGCGATCTCGATTCGGAACAGGGTCGTCGCCAGGCCGATGTCGCGCCACGTGAGATAGATCGTGTCGGGGCTGATGCCGGTCGCCGACACCTCGGTGACGGCGGTCAGCGCGGAAATTGCTTCGTCCTCGACACCCGCGTGCGCGGGCGCGAGTCCCGAAGCGACGATGGCTCCCGTCATTGCGAGCGCGACGACCGAGCGGACGAGCGTTCCGAAGCTCTTCATGATTCCCGAGACTCCATGCATGGACGGCCTGGTGTGCATGAGAGTTCAGCGCGGGGCTCGGGCACCCCTGCGGCTCGGGCGGTGACGAACCCCCGGAAAGGCTACGCGCGCGACGAATTGCCGGAAACGAGGACGACTCGGACAGGGTCGTTGTCCTTGTCGGACAACATGGACACACCGGCAGAAGCGTCCTCGATCGGGAACCGGTGCGTGATCGATCCGGCAACGTCGAGCCGGCCCGACGACACCAGCGACACGAGCGTCTCCAGGTGGTGACGCTGGTAGCCGAACACGCCGCGCAACGTGTTGCGGAAGACGGCGAACGTGACGCTCGGACCGAGCTGAATGCGCTCGCCGCTCACGCCGACGACCATCGCGCGGCCGTCGATCGCGAGCGACGCGACCGCCTGCTTCAGCACCTCGTTCGCGCCGACGAAGTCGATCGCGAGATCGACGCCCTGCCCGCCGGTCGCGGCGCGAATCGCGGCGGAGGCCTTCCCCTCGGTCGGGTCGACGACCAAGTCCGCGCCGAGCGCCTCCGCCCGCTCCCGCGCCGAGGGCCGCGGGTCGACCGCCGCGACGAACGAGGCGCCGCCCATGCGCGCCAGCATCACGCCGTGCGTCCCGAGCCCGCCGACGCCGAACACCGCGACGCGCTCGCCGGCGCGCAAGCCGCCCGCGTCGAGGACCGCGTTGAACGGGGTTCCCACCGCGTCGCACAGGATCGCCGCGACGTCGAGCGGCACGTTCTCCGGCACGCGCACCAGGCCGCTCGCCGGCACGACCACGTAGTCCGCCCATGCGCCGTCGAAGTCGATCCCGAGCGTGAGCGGGAGCAGGCACCGCTCGACCGACTCGCCGGCGAGACAGCGCGCGCACACGCCGCATGCCTTGCCCGCGTAGATCGCGACGCGGTCGCCGGCGCTCCAGCCGCGCACGCCCTCGCCCAGCTCCGCGATGACGCCGCTCGCTTCGTGGCCGGGCGTGACCGGGAACGAGCCTCGCACCGGGAGCGAGCCGTCGAACATGTGCAGGTCGCTCGCGCAGACGCCGCACGCCGCCACTTCGACGAGCGCCTCGCCGGGCCCCGGCTCGGGCGTCGGCACGTCCTCCACGCGCAGCGCTTGCCCCACGCCCGGGAAGCGCACCGCGCGCATCAGCCGATCACCGCTTCGAACGTCGCGTCCGGACTCGGGCCCGCGTCCTTCGGCACGCCGATCGATCCGACGGCCGGGAGCGTGACGCCCGCATCCCGGTACTCGGCGACCTTGGCCCGCACCGCCTCCTGGTCGCCGATGCCGATGAACTCGGCGAGCATCCGCTCGCTGATCGCGGACCGCGCGCCGTCGGTGTCGCCCCGTCCAAGCGCCGCGTCGAAGGCGGCGATCTCCTCGCCGTACCCCGCGCCCGCGATGGCCGACCGGTAGAAGGGCAGCGTCATGTAGGTGAAGAACTCGCGCCGGAAGCCGTCGCGCGCGGCGTCCAGGTCCTCCGCCAGCGCGACGGGAACGGCCGCGACGATCTCCACCTCGGACGGGTCGCGCCCCGCCGACTCCGCGCCTTCGCGGATCGCCGGTATGACCACCGAGCGGATGTAGGTGGGCATGCACGACCACAGCACGACACCGTCGGCGAAGGCCCCGGCCCACCGCAGGGAGTTCGGTCCGAGCGAGGCCGTGTAGATCGGAAGGTCCGCCCGCGCCTGGTAGCCCATGAACGCGAATCGGGAACGGTAGAACTCACCCTCGTGCTCGACGCGCCCGTCGCGCAGGATCGAGCGCACGATCGACACGTATTCCTTGAAGCGACTGAGCGGCTTCTCCATGTCGATGCCGTACCAGTTCTCCATCGTGACTCGATGCGCCATGCCGAGCCCGAGGATGAGCCGGCCGCCGATCATCTCGTCGATGGTGGCCGCCTCGGTCGCGAGCGCGACCGGGTGCCGCGGGAACGCGGGCAACACGCCCGTCCCCACCTTGATGCGCTCCGTGCCGGCGCCGTAGGCGGTCATGACCGCAAGGGCGTCGCGCTGAGCGATGTGCGTGGCGAAGACCGCTTCGTAGCCGAGCTTCTCGAGCAGCCGCACGCGATCGACTGCTCGATCGATCGACGAAGAGGGGGTCACGAATGCCGCCAGCCGGTTGGACATGGCCGGTAGTCAACAGGGCGGAGAGGCCAAAGGGCAACTCCCCTTACGAAAAGGGGCGCGCCCGT
>DASWJS010000011.1:0-34961 GCA_036397035.1 Actinomycetota bacterium
GCGGCGCCGGTCGTGCTCGCCGTCCACGATCACCGCTTGGACTGCCCGGTCGGGACGCGCTACTGGGCGGCGTGGAAGCGCGCGTGCGACATCCGCCCGGGGCCGTGGTGCCTGGCGTACAACGTCGCGGCGCACTGCGGATCCCTCAAGGCGAACGCGACCCTTCGTCCCTACGTGGGTTGGCGCGCGGCCCTTCGGGCCGCGCGCGGGCTCCGCATCCAGGTCTTCAGTCACGCCGTCCGCGCGCTGATGACCAAGGCCGGCATCGACGAGGCCGCCGTCGAGGTGACGCCGTACCCCGTTCCACCTCTGCCTCTTCCGCGCCCGCCGCGCAACGACGACCGGCGCCCGGTCGTGCTCGCGAGCGGGCGCATCACCAAAGAGAAGGGCTTCGCGCAACTGGTCGACGCGGTCGATCGATCGGGCGCGGCCGTGCACCTGGTGATCGCGGGAGAGGGTCATTCGCGATCCTCGGTCGAGCGGCACGCCGCGAGCGCCGGCGGCCGCCACCGGATCACCTTCACCGGCTGGCTCGACGCCGCGGATCTGGCGGGCTGGCGCGAGGCCGCCTCGGTCGTCGCGGTCCCCTCGATGTGGCCCGAGCCCTTCGGGATCGTGGGGCTGGAAGCCATGGCCGCCGGCAAGCCCGTCGTCGCCTTCGACACCGGCGGCATCAGGGAGTGGCTCGTTGACGGCGAGACCGGTGCGCTCGCGCCGGCCGGCGACGTGGAGGCGTTCGGCCGGGCGCTCGGCGCGCTGCTCGCCGACGAGGCGCGCGCGCGCGCGATGGGGGAGGCCGGGCGAGCTCGCGCCGCGAGCGTCTTCGCGCTCGACGCGCACGTCGCGCGGGTCGACGAGCTGTACCGGGTCGTGCGTGAGGCGTGGAGGCCGGACGCATGACCGGGCCGGAGATCAGCGTCGTGGTGCCCGTCTACAACGCGATGGCCGTGGTCCCCGGATGCCTCGCGTCGCTCGACGCGCAAACCCTGGCGCCCGAGCGCTACGAGGTCGTCGTGGTCGACGACGGCTCGACCGACGCGACGGCCGGCGTCGTCGAGGCGTTTCTCGCCGACGCCCGCGCGCGCTTCACGTTCGTGCGCCGGCCGGAGAACCGCGGACCGGCGGCCGCGCGCAACGCGGGGCTCGCCGTCGCGCGCGCGCCGCTCGTCGCGTTCACCGATTCGGACTGCGAGGTCGCGCCGGACTGGCTCGAACGCGCGCTCGCGCGCTTCGCCGCGGAGCCCGAGGTCGCCGGCGTCGAGGGCCGCACCGACCCCAAGGGCGACGTCGGCACGCTCACCCATCAGATGCGCAACGAGGCCGGCGGCCTGTTCATGACCTGCAACATGGTCTATCGCCGCGAGGCGATCGACGCGGCGGGTGGGTTCGACGAGCGCTTCCGGCTCGCGTTCCTGGAGGACTCCGACCTTGCGTTCGCGATCATGGACGCCGGCGGCGCGATCGCGTGGGACCCGGACGTGATCGTGAACCACCTCGTCATCCACGAAGGACGCGGCCGGTTTCTGAAGGAGGCGAAGAAGCGCTACTACAACCCGCTGTTGTTCAAGAAGCATCCCGCGCTGTACCGCGCGCACCTGCGCCCCGTCGTGCCGGGGATCCCGGGAATCCACGTGAAGTACATGGCCTCGGTGCTCGCGCCGGTCGTGCTCGCGCCGTGGCTGCCGGGGCTCTCGGTGCTGCTCGCCCCGGTGTTCGCCTGGCACCTGCGCCGGGTGGCGTTCGCCTACAAGGCGCGCGACCCGGTGAGCATCCTGCAGGCCGCGATCCACCCGTTCGTGCAGACCTACTGGGTCTTGGCGGGCGCGATCAAGTTCCGGTCCTTCTCGCTCGACCTGTAGAAGCTACGGGTGGTTCAGGACGTCGTGCGTGCCGATCCGGCGCCAGACGACGTGCGGCTCGCCCCGGATGATCTCGGGTCCGTACTGGAACGTCGCGCGCCCATCGTCCGCCCACGTCATCTCGAAGATGCCCGGCGCGCCCTGCACTCCCTTGACCCGCAGCCCTTTGCGGAAGCGTCCCGAGCGCAGGTCGGCCAGGAACTTCGTGAGCGCGCGCCGGACCGCTTGTCGTTGCTCGTGTGTCAGCGAGGCCCAGTCTCGCTTGAACTGAGCGGTCTTCGCGAAGGTCGGCACGCGCTAGTCGTCGAGCGACTCGAGGAAATCATCGGGCGACTCGAAGGTGTCCACCCGACCCGCGGCGATGTCCGCGCTCGCGGTCGCTTCTCCCGCCTGCCAGGCGGGATTCCAGAACCATGCTTGCGTCGCGTCGATCACCTTTTGCGGACGGAGCAGGATGCCGTCCGCGGTCATCTCGACGTCGACAAGATCACCCTCGGCCAGGTTCGCTTGCTCGCGAATCTCGCGCGGGATCGTAACTTGGCCCTTCGAGCGGATCGTCGTTCGCGACACTTCAGCCTCTCGGATATTCACACCTTCTTACTTTCCGACTATCCCAGGATACGCCCTCC
Source organism: Actinomycetota bacterium (assembly GCA_036397035.1). Lineage (GTDB taxonomy): Bacteria > Actinomycetota > AC-67 > AC-67 > AC-67 > DASWJS01. The sequence continues at coordinate 2,489 of DASWJS010000011.1, forward strand.
GAGCACAGCGTCAAGGAGAACTTGCGCTGGCAGTACGATCGGCCCCCCAAGATGGATATCGCCTACACGGTTCGGCGCTCGTTCCCGGGACCCGGGGGCATCGCGACGGCCATGCGCAGCGTGGCGCGCGAGCTTGCAACGCGCCACCGGGTGCGCGTGTGGGCCGCGCGCGTCGACGACGAGCCTCTCACCCGGCTGAATGCCTCGTCGCGCCCGCAGCGGTTCCGGCCGTTCTGGTCCGACGGCGTGGAGATCCGGCCGATCCCGATGGGCGTCGCTCGCCTCACCACCTCGCCGATGGGGCTGCTGACCGTGCCGGGCGCGCGCAGGGTCGGCTACAAGGTCCTGCGGTCGGCGACGGCGCCGCTGTACGCGGGCGCGGTCGGCGCTCGGCTGCGAGCCGACTGGGGCGCGCCCGACATCGTTCACTGCTGGGGCGGCGAGCATGTGAACTGGGCGGGCGCGTCGGCCGCTCGCGCCGGGAAGGTCCCCGTCGTCGTGACGCCGTTCGCGCACCCGAAGGCGTGGGGCGACGACCCGCTCAACGTCGCGTTCTATCGCGCGGCCGACCTGGTGCTCGCGCTGCTGCCGAGCGAAGCGGCGTTCTACGCGAGCCTCGGGGTCGAGGAGGCGAAGGTGTGGAGCGTCGGCGTCCCGGTGACCCCGCTGCCGGATGACGGGCCGGACGTGCGAGCGGCGCACGGCCTTTCCGACGAGCCGCTCGTGCTGTTCCTCGGCGTGAAGGAGCCGTACAAGGGCTACGGACTCGTCCTCGCCGCCGCGCACGAAGTCTGGGGGAAGCACCCCGGCGCACGCTTCGCTTTCGTCGGTCCGGAGACCGCGGCGTCGGAGGCGGACTTCGCCGGGATCGCCGATCCGCGCGTCGTCCGGGTGGGCAGGGTGAGCGACGCCGAGGTCGGCTCGTGGATGCGGGCGGCGACCATGCTCGTCCTGCCCTCGGTCTCGGAGATCATGCCGGTGTCGATCCTGGAGGCCTGGAGCGTCGGCAGGCCGGTCGTCGCGGCGCGCTGGTGGTGCGCCCCCGACCTGATCGCTCACGGGCGCGACGGCCTGCTCGTCGACGCCGACGCGGGTCAGCTCGCCGCCGCGATCACCGAGCTGATCGACGATCCCGCCCGAGCCGCCGCGCTCGGCCGCGCGGGCCGCGACAAGGCCGCCGAATACACCCCCGAGGCCGTCGCCGCCCGCCACGAAGATGCCTACCGCCACGCAATCGGCTGAAGGACGGTTGCGCCACGGGATAGGGGACCCTCTGACCTCAAACCTTCGTCCCGCCACGGAATCGACTCGGTCATGGCCGCAGGTTCCGGAATGTAGGAATCCTCGCATGGTCCTTTCGAAGAACCTCTCGCTCGACGACCGTCGCCACGAGCACGGCTCGACGAGTAGATCCGTCCATGTATCGAGCCGGCGCCGCGTCGAAGAGTTAGGGACGAAGCGACACCAGTGCTGCCTGGATTTCTGGCGCAAGTTCGATCACGTCGCGATCGATGAACGTCCGCTCCGATGACCAGGGATCGGCGGTGATGGCGGCTGCGATGACGGGGACGTGTTCGAGTGAAGCAGTAGAGCAGATTGAGAACACGACTCCCATCACATGCCAACGATTGTGAGACGCGCCCATCTCTAGTAGGCGAGCGAATAGCTTACGGAATAGGTCGATATCGGGGAAGGTTACGATCAGGTCGCTATAGAAGTCGGCGACGATATCGCAGTATCCGAAGTCGAGTCCGCCGGAAACGTGGCCGTCATACCTCTCGATCAAGGTGCGGAATGAGTCTTCACGACGAAGGCGCAAGGACTTCATCAGGTCCATGGAGATGCGAGGGACTAGCTGGTGATGGAACTCCTGCCGGTCGGGGTAGCGGACCAACAGGTCGAGGACCTTATCAACGGTCGCGTCTGACGCGTCGGGTTGGCCCAGCTCCTCTTCCAGTCTCGCCAGCTGTTGTGTGGGGGCTTCGAAGGAACCAGCGGTCGTGGCAGCGTCGAAGGCCGCGATGAACTCGTCAACCGATTGGTATCGGTGAGCTGGGTCCTGTTGGGTCGCCTTATCGATGAGCGGTCCGAATTGGCCTCCGGGTATGTGTTGCGGTCGGAACGGCATCGGCTGCTGGCCGGTCACCATCTGAAGCAGGATCTTGCCCAGGCTGAAGACATCGCAGCGCCGGTCGGCGTTATGTGGGTCCGAGTACTGCTCGGGAGAGAGGTAGTCCAGCGTGCCGATTCCCTGAGCATGAGTGATGACAGTCGTCTCACGATCGAGCTCGAGGCCTGCGCCGAAGTCAGAAACGGCCCATGTCCCTTTGCCGACATCCAGGATGTTGTTCGGCTTCAAATCACGATGAACGATTCCGTGCACGTGGGCGGCCTGGACACCTCGCAGGACCTGACCGAACGCATCGATGATGAACCCGTCGTCCCCCGCCTGCGCCTGGATCGCAGCGGCTAGGTCTTGCTCTGCAAGCGGCATTGCATACCAGGGCGGATCATCGTCCAATCCCAACGCAACGATCTCCATGACGTTCGGGTGCGTCAGTCTCTGCTGCATGCCGACCTCGCGATGGAACCTACGGACTGCGATCTCCTGGTTCACGGGCTGCTTCAGGAGCAGCTTCACGGCGAACACGGGCCCGTTCTTGACGAGCGAGGCCTTATGAACCTCCCCGAATCCACCGCTTCCGATCCGACCATGCCAGGCGACGATGCTCATGGAGTGCAGTCTAGGTGCTGATCGGAAGAGGAACCGCGGATTTTCCAGGCTCGCGACTCCTAGCGCCCACCACGCGCTGTCACTGGTTGCGCCTACCCTGAGCCCTACGGGGCGGCGTGCGCACTATTCAGCCGGCCCTTCGGTAGTGTATCTCCGTCGAGGCGTGAGAGGAGGGCCGGGCCATGGCAGAACTGAATAGCAAAACAACCCTTTACACCATCGGATATGCGGGGAAGACGCTCCGGGCGTTCGTCGATGTTCTCAAGAAGAACCGCATCGAAAGCGTGATCGACATCCGGCAGACTCCGATGAGTCGACAGCCTGGTTTTTCTCGGAACAGGCTGGCGGAGGGGCTGCGTAAAGCTGGCATCACATATGAGCACGTCGCCGCCCTTGGCAATCCTCCACAGATCCGTGCGATGTTCCATGGGCCCGCGATCACAGAGGGCCGCAAACGTTACCGGCAGCTACTGAACAACGGCCGGTCACACCATGTCGATTGGCTGGTTGCGGTTGCCGAAGCTCAACGCACTGCGATCATGTGCCTCGAGTCTTCACCGGATCAGTGTCATCGCCAGGTTGTCGGCGAGGTTGCTGCCGAGCGCGCGGCTGGGTCGGTCAAGGTTCGCGAGCTCTAGGTTCGCTTCGGGTAGTACATCCCGAGCACCAGGAAGCCTTCCGGGTACTGGTGCATGTTGCCCGCGAATATGTGGGTGTTGTTCGCGGACGAGCAGATCTCGTCCAGCCACCTACTGCGGATGTGCTTCAGCGCCTGTTTCTCGCCGTAGGTGCGTCGCCAGCTTCGGAACGCCTGCCCGATTTCCCAGTCCACGATCGTCTGGGTGTGCGTTCTGCAATAGCGGTCGTGGCATCGGTAGGTGAGCTTGAACGTGTAGGGGATCTTCTCCAGCTTGGACCGGCCGGGCTTGCCCACCTCGACGAGCAGGCTCATCTGTGAGGAGGTCCTCTGGAGGGCTGCCTCCTGCTCCGGCCGCCATTCTCCGGTCGAGGCCTCGATCTGGAGGTCTGTCGCCTCCTTGATGGGAAAGACGCCGAGTGATGTTCGGTTCGCCTTTTGGGCCCGGCGGAGCTCGCACATCGAGTCGATCCGAACGGACTCAATCAACGGCCGCCGAGCAGCCCAGTTCTTCTTGGTGTCCAGATGGCGGACGATCTTCATGCTGCCTGCCAGCGGGCGCCGGCTCTCGGGCCGTGTGTCACCAGAGTGAGGAACAACGTCGATCGAGATCTCGTCCCACTTCTTGAACGAGGCCGCCGTGTCGCGATCGATGGGGAAGAGCCTTATCCACTCGGGCCGAAGAGGATCAGTGCGAATCCCGCGATGCACACCACTTCGCCGTAGGACGTCGAGACCGCCGGATATGCCTTCACGGTGACCACGATGTGCATCTGAGTCGCCTGAGCCAAGCGGAACCTCCTCTGCGCAGAGGATAGGGGAGGGACGAGTCCGATCCCAGGGATGCAGCCCCGCGACGACCTTCGCGAGGTCGATCGGGTAACTTGTACCCGTTGGGCTGTTGATCGTCCCGCGCAACATGTGGTTCAGTGCCGATATCGGCGCGCGCGAGTCCTCCTTCGCTCGCCAAGCTGTTTTCGATCATCCAGGCCTGGTCGTTCATGACTCCGAGCACAACGCGGCTTGCGGTCTTGTCGACTAGGACGTCGTCGGCACAGAGGACGCCGAACTTGGCGTCCGGGAGCATTTCGGCCGCAAGTGCTTCGTTCACTTGGCTAGTTAAGAAGCCTTGCCCGGCTAGAGCCGTTTCAAGAGATCGGCCTTCTTCGCTTCGAACTCTTCCGGAGTCAGGACGCCAGCGTCGCGTAGCTCGCCCAGTTTCTTGAGCTGATCCATGATGTCAGATCCCTGCTCGCCGGATGCAGCGGGAGCGGAAGGTTCGTTCATGCGCGCACGAACGTGCTCAACAAAGCGCTGCAGGCGAGGTAGGTCGTTGATGTATTTCATGGAGACGTCATTACCGGAGGCGAAGAACCGGACGCGGTGCCCGGTCATTCCCTTGCTCATCTCGACCGAAGACACGTTTTGGTACGGGAAAGATTCGAGGTCGTATCCGCCGAGCTTCTTCGCGTAGAAGACCACTCTGCGGTCTGTCGCCAGGAGCATGCCGGTGCGAACCCAGTCCTGACCCAGCTTCTTCGTTTCGCAGGTTCCGGTCACGCCTTCAACTACTTGCTCGCCTGAGTCAAGGTGCTGCTGTGCGCCGTCAAGCAGTTTCTCATACTTGCTCATCGTTCCTCCCTTCTCCGTCCACGCAGAGGAGCCTACGCACACGGGGCAGTGCCCCAGCATCGTGCCCCAGGAGGAATCGAACCTCCGCGCCTGGTCTAGCAAACCGTCGTGTCAGCGATCGCTTGGACGAGCGTCTCCCGAACCATTCTCGCTCGCGGAGCATCGATCGCCTCCGCAAGACCGTTATGTTTGACCGCTCCTTGCGAGGCTCGCGCTTGCGGCGCGCGATAGGTGCCTGCTGAAGGGGCTCTGGCCGCGCGACCGCAGATGAGCCGCCGTTCGGGATCTGGGATGTCTCGCTATGCTACAGTTAGTAGCATGAGTCGTGTGCGGATTTCTACCACGGTGGACGCCGAGCTGCTCGACCGGGCTCGTGAGCTGGTGTCGGAGCCGGACAGCATGCTCGTCGACCGGGCCCTGGGGGCGCTGGTGGACTCGGTCGAGGCCGAGGCCGAGCGCACGGCCCTGGAAGCGTTCCCGTACGAGGACGACCCGGACTTGGCATGGACCGCGTCGGAGGGTCCCGCCCTTCCCTACGAGGGGAAGGTGCCCGAGGCGGTGCTCGCGAAGGCGCGTGCGCGAAGGCGCAAGAAGTGAGGCTCGCCCACGCCCAGGTGTGGTGGGCCGACCTCGACAAGGTTCGGCCGGTGGTCGTGCTGACGCGCTCGCGCGCCGCGCCGCGCTTGCGTCGCGTGCTCGTCGCGCCGGTGACGACGACGGTTCGCGGCATCCCGACAGAGGTCGCACTCGGGGCCGCGGAGGGCGTCGAGGAAGGCTCGGTGGCGAACCTCGACAACGTCCACCTCGTGCCCGTCGATCGGCTCGTAGCCCCCGCCGGGGCGGTCGCGCCCGGGCGGTGGCCGGAGTTCTGCCGGGCGATGCGCAAGGTCATGGCCTGCTGACGCAACGCAGCGGTCCGATTTGGCTCGGCATGTCGGACCTGGGCGAGGAAAGTGCGGCGAGTTCGCTGCTCGGGCGTCGCGCGGGCCGAGGTCCGCTCGTTGGTAGAGGTGCGGCGCCTTACGGCTGAGGCGCGGCACGTGCGGCGGAAAGGGGCGACACCGTCTTGGAAGAGCACCGTCCCGCGCGCGTCCTGGTCACGGGCGGCGCGGGGTTCATCGGCAGTCACGTCGTCGAGCAACTCGCCGCCTCTGGTGCCGCCGTCGTCGTGGTCGACGACTTCCGGACCTCCTCCCGCGAGAACCTTGCTTCCGTCGCATCCGCCGTCGAGGTCGTCGAGGGCGACTGCTCGACCGCCGCCGCGCTGATCCTCGAGCGCGGCTTCGACACCGTCTTCCATCTCGCCGCGCCGGCCTACGTCCCGCCGTCGGTCGAGGACCCGGTCGGGGACCTGCGCGCGAACGTCGAGCAGACGCTCGTGATGATCGCCGCGATGCGCGCGGTGACCGACAAACCTCGCTTCGTCCATGTGTCCTCCGCCGCGGTCTACGGCCAGCCCGAGCGGCAGCCGATCGCCGAGGACGCGCCGATCGCCCCGGTGTCGCCCTACGGCGTCGACAAGTTCGCGGCCGAGGAGCACGTCCGGGTCGCCTCGGCGATCCACGGCTTCCCCGCGGTCATCCTTCGCTTCTTCCCGGTGTACGGCCGGCGCCAGACCAAGCAGGTCGTCTACGACCTGATCCGCAAGCTGATGGCCGACCCGGCGCGCGTCGAGGTCTACGGCACCGGCGCCGAGCTGCGCGACCTGTGCTACGTCGAAGACGTGGCGCGCGCGACGCTCGTCGCGGCCCGCCGCGCGCCCGCCCGGGGCGAGGCCTACAACGTCGGCTCCGGCTCGATGGTCTCCATCGCCGAGGTCGTCGAGGCCGTCGCGGCCGCGATGGGCGCGCAACCGCGCATCGAGTTCACGGGGAGTGTGCGCCCGGGCGACTCGCTCCGCATGGCGGCCGACGTCGGCGCCCTCCGAGCGCTCGGCTACGAGCCGCAGGTGTCCTTCGAAGACGGGATCGCGCGCACGGTCGCCTGGGTGACCGATCACGTCCGGCAGGAGGCGCGCCGGTGAGGATCGCGTTCGTGCCGGCCGCGCGCCTGCTCACCGAGACCGAGCCGAACGGCGAAGGGCTTATCGCCTCGGCGCTCATCCGCCGTCTGGCCGCCCGCGGGCACGAGATCCTGGCGTACTGCGAGCGCAGCACGCTGCCGCCGATCGACGGGGTCGAGGTTCGCGAGATCCCGGCCGACGGACCGACCGCGGCGATCGGCCGCATCCGCTTCGCGAAGCGCATCGCGCGCGACGCAGCCCGCGAGCGCTTCGACGTGGCGCATCTGCTCTTTCCCTTCAACACCGCCGAGGGCTACAGCCTCGTGCGCGGCGCGCCCCTGGTGGCGGGCCCGATCAACGTGCCGTGGCCGCGGGCGGCCGGCAGGCGCGCGCGCGCGGTCGCGCGCGCTGCGAACGCCTACACCGGCCGGATCGAGCGGCGGCTGCACGCCAAGACGCTCGCGCGGGCGAAGACGTTGTTCGTGACGGGCGGCTCGTCGTACGCGGCGATGCCCGAGCACGTGCGGGGGCGCTGCGCCGTGGTGCCGTTCGGCGTCGACGTCGATCGGTTCCGCCTGACGCCGATGCCGGCGCGGCCGACCATCCTGTTCCTGTCGGTGCTGCAAGAGCGCAAGGGGATCGAGGTCCTGCTGCGCGCGATGCCGCAGGTGGCGCGCTGCGCGCCGAGCGCGCGGCTCATCGTGGCCGGCGCCGACCCGGAAGGAAGACGTTTCGCACTCGAACGGCTCGCCGATGACCTCGGGATCGCATCGCACGTCGAGTTCGCCGGCCCTGTCGCCCCCGACGAGGCGCCGACGGCCTACGCGCACGCGACGGTCCTGAGCCAGCCGTCATTCGGCGAGCCGTTCGGCATGACCGTCATCGAGGCGATGGCGTGCGGCCGCCCGGTCGTGGCGACGACGGGCGGCGGCATCCCCGACGCGGTGATCGAGGGCAGTGGCGGCCGGCTCGTGCCGCCGGGCGACGAGCGGCTGCTGGGAGACGCGCTGTGCTCGATCCTGGCCGAGGAAGGCGTCGCCGAGCGCCTTGGCGGGTTCAACCGGGCGCGCGCGCTCGAACGCTACGACATCGAGCACGTCGTGGACGAGATGGAGCGCACCTACCGCGAGGTCACCGGCGACGCGAAGGGGGTGGATTTGCGTGTCGCCTGAAGCCGCCGCCGGCGTCGTCGAGCAGCCGCAGATCGACGGCGGACCGACCGCGCACCCGGAGCTGGACGTCGCCGAGGTGCGCACGCTCGCCCTCCGCGGCGTCGGCGCGATGCTGCTGCGCAGCATCGGTCAGCGCGGCTTGCAGATGGTCGGCAACATCCTGCTCGCGCGCTGGCTCGCGCCGGAGACCTTCGGCTTCTACGCGATCGTGAGCTTCATCGTCGGCATGGCCGGCTTCCTGTCCGACCTGGGGCTCGGCGCGTCGCTGGTCCAGCGCAAGGAAGCCTTGCAAGAGAAGGACCTCCGAACCGCGTTCTCGCTGTCGTTCCTGCTGAACGTCGTCGTCGTCGGCACGCTGCTGGCGGTGGCCGGACCCCTGATCCACGCCTACGACATCGACGCGGGCAACGTCGCGGCCGTCCAGGTGCTCGCCGCGACGATCCTGTTCTCGACCTTCGTGGCCGTGCCCGCGATCCGGCTCGAACGGCAGTTGCGGTTCAAGGAGCTGTCGATCGCGGACGTCGCCGGCTCGCTCGCGTACGTCTTCGTCGCGATCCCGCTGGCCTTCCAGTTCAAGGACCCGCACGTCGCCCAGGAAGGCGCCGCCTCGGCGGTCTGGGTATTCGTCTGGGCGACCGTCGCCTCGCGCGTCGTCTACACGATCGTGCTGAACCTGATGTCGCGCTGGCGCCCGCGCTTCGGCCTCGACGTCCGGGCGATGCGCTCGATGATGTCCTTCGGGTTGCCGTACCAAGCGAACGGCTTGGTGAACGCGCTGAAGGACAACTTCATCCCCACCTTCATCGCCTTCGCGCTGACCGCGCAGTCGGTCGGGTACGTCACGTGGGCGGTCGGGCTGGCGACGAACGCGCTGTTCCTGTTGCCGATCGTGAGCAAGGTGACCTTCCCCGCCTACGCGCGGCTCCAGCACGACCGGGAGGCGCTCGCCGACGCGATCGAGAAGTCGATCAAGTGGGTCGCGGCGACGGTGTTCCCGGCGACGCTGTTCCTCGCGGCGCTCGCGCGGCAGATCGTCGAGCACGTCTACGGACCGAAGTGGTTCCCGGGCCTGACGTCGTTCTACCTGTTCTGCATCCCGATGCTGAACGCCGCGTACTCGACGGTCGCGATCAGCGCGCTGTACGGACTCGGGCGCGCGAAGACCGTGCTCCGTCTGACGATGATCTGGGCGGCCGTGGGTTGGGCGCTCGCCGTGCCGCTCACGCTCTGGATCGGCATGAACGGTTTCGCGGTCGCGATGAGCTTGGTGTCGTGCCTGTCGATCCTCGCGGTGAGCGCGCTGCGGCGGGAGATCAAGATCCGAATCCTCGCGCCGCTCGTGCGCATCCTGATCATCGCCGCGATCCCGGCCGCCCTCATCGGCGCGGTGTCGCACATGGTCCGCGACTCGTTCCAGCTCGCCGGCCTCGCGGCCGCGGGCGGCTTCGCCTACCTGGCCTTGCTGTACCTTGCGGGTGAGATGGCAGAGGTACGCGACCTGATCGGACGCCTGGGCTTCACCCGCCGCAAGGCGGTTGCTGCCGGGGCGAGCACGATCGGGACGCTGATCCTCATGCTCGGCCTGCAGGTGCTGCATGTCTGAGCCTTCGGGCGAGCACGCTTCCACCACTCCCTGCGTCGTCTGCGGCGCCGCCGCGCGCGATGCCGAGCTGACGCTCGATTCGTGGACGATCCTGCGGTGCGAGCGCTGCGGTCTTCGGACGCTCTGGCCGCCGCCGGAGACCGTGCGCATGGAGGAGTTCGACGACGGCAGCGGCTACGAGGGGGCATTCGCGCTTCGTGACGAACTGCTTGCGCGTCACGACCGCAGCCTCGCCGCGATGGAGAGGCACGTCCCGCCGGGCCGGTTGCTCGACGTCGGCTGTGGCCCCGGCTTCCTGCTGGAGGCCGCACGCGAGCGAGGCTGGAAACCGGTCGGCGTCGACCCGTCGCCGTACGGCGTCGCCCGCGCTCGCGAGGCGGGGTTCGAGGCCCACGAGGGAATGGTCGAGGAGATCGAACTCGAATCGGAGTCGTTCGACGCGCTCGCGCTGCTGCAGGTGATCGAGCACGTTCCCGACCCGCGCCCGCTGCTGGCGACCTGCCGCGGCCTGCTGCGCGACGGCGGCGTGCTGCTCGTCGCGACGCCGAACCCGGCGAGCCTGCTCGCCCGCATCAAACGCGAGCGGTTCAACTACTGGATCCCGCCGATGCACTGCGCGTGGTACCCGCCCGCGACCCTCGCCCGCGCGATCCGCGCCGCCGGGTTCGGCGTGCTCGAGCGGACGACGTGGAGCGCCCGCACCGCGGCCCTGCACGACGGGATCGACGTCCTGACCGCGACGCGCGCGGGCCGGGCGCTGCCCGTTCGCGTCCGGCGCGCGCTCGGCGACGCGGTTGCCGGGGTTGCCGACGGGCTGGGGTACGGTTCGATCGTGGAGCTGATCGCGCGCAAGGGCTGAGCGAGCCATGACCCTGTCGGTCGTGATCCTGGCGACGAACGAGGAGCTGATGCTCCCCGGCGCCCTTGCCTCCGCCGCCTTCGCCGACGAGGTGCTCGTCGTCGACGGCGGCTCGACGGACGCCACAGCCACGCTCGCCGCCGCGGGCGGCGCCTGCGTCGTCTCGCGCCCCCTCGACGACTTCTCCTCCCAGCGCAACTTCGCCATGGAGCAGGCGATGAGCGACTGGGTCCTCTTCCTGGATGCCGACGAGCGCGTCACGCCCGGTCTCGCGCGGGAGGTCCAGGCGCTGCTCGCCGCCGGCCCGCCGCACGACGCCTACGCGATCCCGCGCGCGAGCATGGCCTTCGGCCGGTGGCTCGAATGGCACCCGGGCGGCGGGCCCGACGCGCCGGTGCGGCTCGTGCGGGCCGGGGCCGCGCGCTGGGTGGGCGAGGTCCACGAGGCCCTGCACGGCGCGGCCTCGACCGGCGCGCTGACGGAGCGGCTCGTGCACCTGACGCACCGCACCGTCTCGGAGGTCGTCGGAAAGATCGACCGCTACTCCGAGTACGAGGCTGCGGAGATGGCGCGCCGCGGCGCCCCCGCGCCGGCGGCGCGCGACCTGCTGCGCTCCTTCCGGGTCGCGCTGCGAAGCCTGCTGCGCTCCGGACTGAAGCGAGAAGGGATCGAGGGTGCGGTCGAGGCGCTCCTGCTTGCGTTCAACCGGACCCTGGTCATGGCTAAGGTATGGGAGCGCGCGAACGCCGAGCGGATCGCCGCCGCGTACGCGCGCGCGGAGCAGGATCTGCGTGCTTCGGACTGAGGCGTCGAGCGGGAACGGGAGGACGTGAGCGAAGCAGGCGGACCCGTCTGCCCCTGCGGCAGCCGCTGGTACCGGACGATCCTGACCTCGGATCGCTACTGCGTGTACGGCTCGAACGTGGCGGAGCACACCTACTCGCTGCGCCGCTGCGTGGCGTGCGGGCTGGTGCGCACCTGGCCTCCGCCCGCCGAGCACGAGCACGGTCCCTTCCGGGACGACGCCTTCATTCAGTCCTACCTCGAGCGAGCCGAGCTGTTCGAGGCGCTGCTCGCCCCGACGGTCGATCACGTCGCGGGCCTGGCGCCGCCGCCCGCCCGGCTGATCGACGTCGGCGCGAACGTCGGCATGATCGTGCGCATGGCCGGCGAGCGCGGCTACGAAGCCACCGGGATCGAGCTGAACGAGGCCGCGGTCGATTACGCGCGCGCGCGCGGGCTCGACCTGCGCGCCGTGCGGCTGGAGGACGCGGGCTTCGAGCCCGAAAGCGTCGACGTGATCGTGCTGTCGGCGACGGCCGAGCACCTGCCCGACCTGGACGACACGTTCGCGCTCTGCCGGGGCTTGCTGCGGCGCGGGGGCGTGCTGTACGTGTCGAACTCGCCGAACCTTCGCTCGGCGGGGGCGAAGATCGAGCGTGACCTCTGGTACGGGATTCAGCCGGCAGGGCACATGTGGCAGTTCACGCCGCGCACGCTGCGCGCGGCGCTGGAGCGCGCGGGCTTCGTCGTCATCGCCGAGCGCACCTACAACTTGCACCGGGACTTCGGGCGGAACCGGAAGCAGCGGCTGAAGCGGGCGGTGCTCGCCCTGGCCGAGCGCGCCGGACTGGGCGATGCTCTGTCCATGGCCGGGAGGCGTCCGTGAGCGGCTTCAAGGACTTCGTCGCGCGCGTCCACCGGCGCGTGCACGACTTCGAGGACCGGCGCGACGCGCCGCGCTTCGGCGCGCTGGGGCCGGGCTCGGTCGTGCGGCTGCCCTCGCTGCTGCACCATCCCGAGCGGCTCTTCATCGGCGCGACCACCACGATCCATCCGTACTGCCGCATCGAGGTGATCGTCGAGAACCCGCACCTGGGCGGACCCGCGCTGCCCGCCGAGGACGCGCGGATCGAGATCGGCGACCGCGTGGTGATCAACTCCTTCGCGCACCTGGGCGCCATGCGGCGGATCGTGCTCGGCAACGACGTCGGCATCGCGAGCGGCGTCTGCATCGAGGACCACCACTACGAATACGGAAGCGCGACCGACGAGCGCCCGCTCAAGCAGCAGCCCTTCCGCGTGGCCGAGGTCGTGATCGAAGACGGCGCGATGCTGGGCGAGCACGTCACCGTCCTGCCCGGCGTTCGCATTGGCCGCAACGCCTGGATCGGCGCCAACGCGGTCGTGACCGAGGACGTCCCGCCGTATTCGATCGCGGCGGGCGTGCCGGCGCGCGTCCTGCGCACGCGCGATCCCGGCACGGGCGCCTGGGAACGGGCGTGAAGGTCGTCGCCGTCGTCCTGAACTGGCGGCGGCCCACCGACACGGTCGCGTGCGTCCGCTCCCTGCGGGAGACGGCGCCGGACGCCGGGGTCGTCGTTGTCGACAACGCCTCGGGCGACGACTCCCTCGCCGTCTTCGCCGAGCAGCTCCCCGGCACGACCGTCGTCGTGAACGATCGCAACGCGGGCTACGCGGGCGGCAACAACGCCGGGATCGAGGCGGCGCTGAGCGACGGCGCGGATGCGGTGCTCGTGCTGAACAACGACGTGGTGGTGACGCCGGGTTGCGTGGAGGCGCTGACCGCGTACCTGACGGCCCATCCCCGGGTGCCGATGGCGGCGCCCCTGTCGCTGCTCGGCGAGACCGACGTCGTGGACTTCTATCGCGCGCGCGTGGACGTGCGGTCGATGGCGCTGGACGCGACCGGCCGTGACGAGCCGTGGGACGGCCCGCCCGAGCCGGCGCCGACCGACTACGCGACGGGGAGCGCGATGCTCGTACGTGCGGAGGTGCTCCGGGAGACCGGACTGTTCGACGAGCGCTTCTTCCTGGTGTGGGAGGACGTGGACCTCTGCCTGCGCGTGCGAGCGGCGACCGACGAGCGCCCGGTCGTCGTCCCGGCCGCCCGGGTCCGGCACGGGCGCAGCGCGAGCTTCGGCGGCGACGGCTCGCCCCTGTTCGGCTACTTCTTCGCCCGCAACTCCTTCCTCGTCCTGGCCAAGCACGGCAAGCCATGGTGGCGGTGGCGCACGCGGCGGCTGCTCGTGCGGCGCTACCGCGTTGCCGCAACCCGCGCGGCCGAGCCGATGCGCACCGCGCTCACGCTCGGATTGCGCGACGGCCTGCGACGCCGATGGGGACCGGCTCCGGACGACCTCGCCGCCCTGCTCGAGCGTCCGCCCGGTATGGCCTGATTCCTCCGCGATCGGCGCGTAAGGTTCGTCCCCGCGCGGGGGAAGTGCGCGCTCGTACCGGCTTCGCACGGATGCGAGTTCGCGCCCCTTCATCCCGGAAAACATGGCCTCTGAGCAGCCAAAACGGGCAGGACGCCGGGGTCTGGCGGCGAATCTGTCTCCCGTGGACATGACCAGGCTCTCGCTCTCTCGCGGACGCGCCGCACGAGCACGCGCGATGCTCGCGCTGGCGACCGTCGTGGCGAGTTGCTTCAGCGTCGGAGCCGGGCACGCGGCAGGGACGGTCACGAAGTGGGTCGATCACTTCGACACGCTCGGACCGCTTCCCGGCGACATGCCGACCGAGCCCTACGAGATCAAGCGCGGCAGTTGGGACGTCGTCGACATCGTCGACCCGATCGACCCGACCCAGGGGCGGCGCGTGCTGCGGCAGGGCTCGATCCTGAAGACGCCCAACGAGCCCATCGTCTACATCCGCGACACGTCCTTCCGGAACTTCGCCGTCCAGGTCACGGCGGCGCTGATCGACGACTGCCTTTCGTGCAGCGTCGGCTTCACCTTCCGCGCGCCGATCCTGAGCGATCACACCGCGGACCCCAACAACCTCTACCTCTTCACCGCGATCAACACCGGCTACATCGGCGGCTTCCCGACCGGCAAGGCGTTCATGTTGTGGAAGCGCGTGGGGCAGGGCTACTTCATGCTCAGCAACAAGATCTCGCACACCAACGCCGATCTCACCCAGCCCCACGACTACAAGGTCATCATGTCCGGCGGACGGATCGAGGCCTACGTCGACGGCCGGCTCATCATCGAGCACCGCGACAAGCCGAGCGGCGACACGCCGACCAACAGCGACCCCTTCCCGGGCCTTCCCTTCGACGAGGGCGCGATCGGGCTGCGAACCTCGGCCGGCCGTGCGTGGTTCGACGACCTGATCGTGATCGCCGACGACGCCTACGAGGGCCGTTCGGCGCTGGTCGACTCCTACCTCGACCTCGGCGTCGGCGGCGAGGTCAAGAAAGGCGCCGGCGGCACCGTGTCGCGCATCGCCGGCCTTGACAGGACGCGAACGATCGACACCGGCTACGTCTACGACGACATGCGCTTCGACGAAGGGCTCGTCCGGACCCTGGGTGGGGAGGGCTTCGAGGCGGGCGCGAGCTTGCAGACCTTCGTGGACGCAAACCAAACGGTGGTGTCGCGCGCGCGAATCAACCGGCTGAGCGCGGTGTTCGCCGACCCGACGAACCAGGTGTCGGTCCTGGTCGAAGGGGTCAAGATCGACGCGACCGCGACGGCCTCGTGCGAGGGCACGACGTCGCGGGTCGACCTCGCGCGGAGCGAGTTCATGGTCACCATCGCCGGCGACGGCTCGCGGCCTGACACGGTGATCGGACCGTTCAGCCTGTCCTCGAGCTATCCGCCCAACTCCTTGCTCTACACCCTGCCCGGCACCGTGCAGGTGATCGCGCACCGGTACCGTGCGACGACGGAGCCCCAGCGTGTCGAGACGAGCGCGCTCGCGATCATCTTCCCCGGCAGCGAGATCGAGGGCGCCAACGGCGCGCGCGCGCCGGACCAGGTCATCTCCATCGGGAGCGTCGTGGCGGGGCGGTACTGCATCCCAGACCTCGAGCTGACGTAGACGAATGTCGCCGGGCGACCGGCGGAGGGAGAGAGCGGCCGCGAACGCCGCTCAGGATCAGGGCAGGACCGACGGGAAAGGACGCCGCACGTGGACAGGGCAAGGAAGGTGCTCACAGCGCTGTGCATCCTTCTTGCGATCGTCCCGGCGACCGGGCGTGCCGGAGAGGGAGGCACGACCGGCCGCGTGCGGGACGAGTTGCTCGTCCGCTTCCGTCGGTCCGCCTCGATCTCCGACCGCGCGTCCGCGCTCGGGTCGATCGGCGGGCGCGTCCTGCGTCACATCCCCTCGATCGACTACGACCTGGTGCGGGTTCGCGGCGACGCGCTCGGCGCCGTCGCCCGGCTCGTGCGGATGGCCGAGGTCGCCGTCGCCGAGCCCAACTACACGGGCCGGATCCAGATCACCCCGAACGACGCGTGCGTGAACGGGTGCGGGACCACGCGCCAGTGGAACCTCGGCGCGGTGAACGCCTTTGCAGGCTGGAGTGTCTTCCCGGGCCACTTCTACACCGCGACGCAGAAGAAGAACCTCTCGCCGCGCGTGAAGGTCGCGGTGCTCGATACCAAGATCGACGAGCTGCAGCCCGACTGGCGCGGCGCGAACCCGCCGCCCATGAGCGCGCTCTACGACGTCTCGGCCGGCGGGCAGCTCGACTTCGGCGCGGGCAAGGACTTCGTCCCGGCGAGCAGGCAAGCCGGCCACGCCGCGTTCCACGGCACCTTCGTCGCGGGGATCCTCGCGGCGGCGGCGAACAACGGCCAGGGCATCGCGGGGCTCGCCTACAACGCCGACATCGTCCCGATCACCGTCGTGGACGGCAACGGCGTCGCCACCGCTGCGGACCTCGCGTCGGGCATCGACCACGCGGTCTCCGTGGGCGCGCGCGTGATCAACATGTCGCTCGGCCTGCTGGAGACCTCGACCGCGGTGCAGGCCGCGATCAGCGTCGCGCACGACGCGGGCGCTCTGTCGGTGGCGGCCGCGGGCAACAACGGCAACAACCAGCCCTTCTACCCGGCCTGGCACGCCGGCGTGATGTCGGTCACCGCGACCGACGAGGCCGACCGGCCGGCGCCCTGCACCAACCACAGCAACCACACCAGCGTCGCCGCGCCGGGGATGAACGTGCTGTCGATGGACACCCGGACCGAGAGCGGCTACGGCACCGCAGGGTGCGGGACGAGCACCGCGGCGCCGCACGTGTCGGCGCTGGCCGCTTTGCTGTTCGCCCAGAACCCGAGCCGCTCGCCCGAAGACGTGCGATCGATCATCGAGCGCACCGCGGACGACGACCGGTTCGCGCCGGGGATCGACGAATACTTCGGGCACGGCAGGATCAACGTCCAGCGGGCGCTGATGGACGGCGTCGGTCCGGACGTCGATCGCACGCGGGCCACCATGCCCCGCGCGCTCGGGGGCGTCAGCGTCGCCTCCGCGGTCGCGCGCGCTCGCTCGGAGGACCCGATCCTGGAAGCCGAGTGGTTCGTCGACTCGCTCGGCAGTCCGGGCTCGGGCGGGTCCGTCGAGGCGGTCGACGGGGCCTTCGGCGAGCGCAACGAAGAGCTGACGATGACGATCCAGGTGCCGCTCACCTTCCCGACCGGCGTGCACCGGCTGCTCGTGCGCGCGCGCGACGTCACCGGGTGGGGAGCCGCGTCGGTGGGCGCGCTGATCGTGGATCGCAAGCCGCCCGAGATCCGGGACCTCGCCGTCTCGGTGGTCGCGGCGCCCTCGGCGAACCAGCCGATGGTCGTCGACTTCGTCGCCCTCGACGACTACGCGAGCCGGATGGAATGGGCCTTCACGGTGAACGACAAGCTCGACGGCACGAGGGTCTACGAGTCGGAAACGATGACCGTCGAGCCCGGCCGCGTCGTGACCGAGTGGCTGCCGGAGTTCGAGCTGCACGGGGTCTACCGCGTCGACGTGATCCTCATCGACGAAGCGCTCAACCCGTCGCGGGCCGAGTCGACGACCGTCCTGGTCTGACCCGTCGGGGCCTTACACCCCGGCCGGCGAGCCCGGCAGGAACCCTTCCGGACCCTTCGCGCCCTGGGCCTCGATGAACCGACCGGCGTACGCGGCGACGTCCTCGGACGCGCCGGGCGTCCCGCACGTGGACATGTGCTGCCAGGCGGTGAACGCGATCGTGACGCCGTCGGGAAGGTCGGGTCGCGGCGAAAGGAACGCGCCGGTTGCGTTCTCGCGCACGACGCCCTTGAGCGCCTCCAGGACGGCATCGTCGATTCCGTCCTGCGCGTACCAGATGCCGACGTGGCCGTGCTCGAGGTTGTGGACCATGTTCTCGTCGGGAGCCTGCACGTGGTAGATCCCTGTGTTGCCCACGTTCCCGTAGTGGTTGCCCGAAGTGGGCGGGGTGGTCCGGTACTCGACGTCCGTCGGCGAATCGACGTGGGTCGAGCCCTCGTCACCGAAGCTCTGCACCTCCGTGCAGCCGGCGGGCGCGGCCAGCCGGGCAAGCTCCTGTCCCGCGCGTCGCGCGCTCGCGCCCGACAGGTAGACGGCGACGCCGATCAGGCCTGCGATCACCACGAGCGCGACCAGGGTGAGGACGCCTCGCATCTTCCTCTTCCGAGCCGCGCGCCGCTGCGCCTCGATGCGCGCGAGCCGCGCGGCTTCCCTGCGTTCCCGTTTGGTCTCTCGGTGATTCGACACGTGCGGAGCCTCCCTGAACGACGAGTGCGACGCTTTATAACACGGCGCTCGGCGGCGTCGCCGATTCGCTCACGGGTCCATGATGCCGCGCGGGAAGAGGTCCTCCTCGGACGGACGGATCAGGTCGCGCGCGGTCCCGCCGCCGTGCCCGAGCCGGTGACCGCGCACGACGGCGACCGGCACACGATCGGCCTTGCCCATCACCAGCTCGGCCGCGCCGGCAAGCTCGTCGGCGACCGCGACGACCGTCGCCTCCAGCGTCATGCCGTAGGCGTCGGTCCGGCCGCGCTCGTCTCGAACCGGGTCGAGCCCCGCGACGCCGATCGCCACGTTGGTCTGACCGATCCGCCACGGACGCCCGAACGTGTCGGCGACGATCACGCCCACCTCGACGCCCGCTTGGGTGCGGATCCCGTCGCGAATGCGGGCCGCGCTCGCGTCGGGGTCGAGCGGCAGCAGCGCGAGCGCGTCGAGGGGGACGTTGGACGCGTCGACGCCCGCGCTTGCGCACACGAAGCCGTGCCGCGTGCGGGCGATGACGACGTCGCCGCGCCGCGCGAGCACCTCCGTCGCCTCTTCGCGGATGAGCCGCCCGCGCTCGGCCTCTCGCTGCGCGGGGTCCACGCGCACGAGCCGTCCCTCGGCCTTCGAGACGATCTTCTGCGCGACCACGACGACATCGCCGTCGAGCAGCGCCGCCCCGGCGCACACGAGCGCGGCGACGTCGTCGCCATCGGCCACCTCGCCGATGCCCTCGACCGGGATGATCGCGATCACGGGCGAGCCGCGTCCCGAAGCTGCGCCGCCAGATCGAGCGCCTGCTTGGCGAGCGCCGCCGCGT
Source organism: Actinomycetota bacterium (assembly GCA_036397035.1). Classification (GTDB taxonomy): domain Bacteria; phylum Actinomycetota; class AC-67; order AC-67; family AC-67; genus DASWJS01. The sequence continues at coordinate 21,496 of DASWJS010000011.1, forward strand.
CCTCGGGCGTTCGCATGATCGCCGGCACCGCGCGCGCCGGAACGCCGATGCCGGCCGCCTCCTGCGCATCCACCTCGTCGAGGATGAAGCCGTCGAGCATCCCTGCATAGTGCCCGGCCACACCGGCCGCGCTCACCGGGACACCGATCGCCGGGAGCAGCTTGTCGGCCATCCCGCGCACGACTTTTCCGCCGACGATCGGCGAGATCGCGACGACGGGGGCCCGGGTCGCGGCGAGCGCCGCTCGCACGCCGTCCACGGCGAGGATGGGATCGATCGACACGACCGGGTTGCTGGGCGCAACGATGACAACGTCCGCCTCCGCGATCGCGTCGAGCACGCCGGGCGCGGGCGCGCCGCCGCCCACGTGGACCGCGCGCACGCGCGGCGCCGCGCGATGGCGCACCCAGTACTCCTGGAAGTGCATCGTCTTGTCGTCGGTTTCGATCAAGGTCGGCACGACTTCGTTCGTCATGGGCAGCAAGCGCGTCTCGAGGTCGAATCGAGCCGTCATCCGCTCGATCGCCCGGTGCAGGGGAACGCCCTCCTGGAGCCACAGCGAGCGCGCCGCGCAGATCGCGTAGTCGCGATCGCCGAGGTCGAACCAGGCGTCGTGGCCGGCGGCGCGCAACTCGTCCATGATCACGCGCGTGTCGCCGATCAGCCCGAACTGCCGTCGTTCGTCGAGCACCCCCGCGAGCATGAACGTGACGATGTCCAGGTCCGGGCAGACGTGCACGCCGTAGATGTTGATGTCGTCGCCGGTGTTGCCAACGATGGTCACCTCCGCCGCCGGCACGACGCGAACCAGCCCGCGCAGGAAGCGCGCCGCACCGAAGCCTCCCGCCAGCACCGTGATCACGACGAGCCGGAGCCTAGCGCGGACGGGTATGCGAATCGCGGGTGATAGCCTCGATGACGATGTCTCTCATCGAGAACCTGATCCTCAGCTCTCTCCCTATGACGACCTTCTCGCCATTGGGATTTCGGCGAGCAAGGCATCATCTACGAGGTCATCGAGGGCCGCCGTCCAAGCGCCTCCTTCTAGCCCTATTCCGGCCTGACGGCCTGCTGCCGAGGGACCGTCCCAAGCGTGCGGTAGCCTGACCGTCGAGAGGGAAGGAGTCGCCCAGGTGACGCACGCCGCGAACGCTACCGATGTCCGCTTGACCGAGCCCCTGTACACGGTCAGGGAGGCGGCGATGTACTTGAAGGTGTCGCCCAACACGCTCGAGTACTGGGCTCGGGGGCGCAACGGCACCCCTCCGCTGCTCCACGCCGTCCCTGCTGGGGGAAGGCACCGGCCCGAACTCCCCTTCGTTGCCCTCGCGGAAGGTCTGGTCGTCGCCGCGTTCCGGAGAGCAGGGGCTTCGATGCAGTACGTCCGGAAGGCTGTCGACGCGATCCGGCGCGACATCGGCTTTGAGTACGCCCTCGCATCGCGGAAGCTCCACCTTCACGGCGCGCAGATCTTGTGGGATCACGCGACCGATCCCGCGGCAAAGCGGGAGCTGGCCGAGGTCGTTACGAAGAACCGTGTATTCGATCCGGTCGTCGTTGGATATCTCGAGCTGATGACGTACGCAGAGGACGATCTGGCCTCGTCGCTGGTGTTGCCTCTGACGCAGAGGCCCACACTCAAGACCGATCCCCGGATCGCGTTCGGGCAGCCCGTCTTCATCCGCGGAGGAGGCCGGATGGAAGATGTCCTCGACCGATTCTCGGCGGGCGAGGATCCCGGGGACCTGGCCGAGGACTTCGGCGTCCCCGTCGAGGACGTCTACGAGCTGCTCCGTGCCTTCATTCCGCAAGAGGCCGCCTGATCCTCCGCCCGAGTTCTTCGTTGACCGGAGCCTCGGGAGACTCACGGTGCCGCAGGCGTTGGGGTCTGCCGGGTTCGTCGCGCACACCATGTTCTCCGTCTACGGCGAAGGCGCCGAGGAGCGAATCTCTGATGTGGACTGGATCGCCGAGGGAGCCGAGCGTGGGTGGATTCTCCTCACGAAGGACCGCAGGATCAGATACGTGCCGGCTGAACTGGAGGCGGTGAGTGAGCACCGAGCACGAGTGTTCTGCCTTGCCCTCCGGAAACTGAAAGGAGCCGAACAGGCCGAATGCTTTCGGGCGAACATCAACCGGATCATCGGACGGGCTCGGCGGCCGGGGCCGTTCATCGACCTCGTCTACGAGAAGCGCGTCGATCCGTGGTGGCCGCGGGGATGATCGTCAGTTGCTTCGTTTCAGCCTGGTTGGTTCGCCGGATTGATAGCGTGAGAGCCTGACCGAGGCTGCACGACTTCGCAGGAGTTGCGACCCGTCGGGGAGCGGTGATGTAGATTCGCGCCGTGGCTGGTCCCGAGCACACGACGATCCGGCGCGCGCTGCGCCGCGCCGAGGACGGCAAGACGCTCTCGGCCGGTGAAGCCGAGGCGCTGCTAGCGGCGAGCGGCGCGGACCTGGAGCGGCTGACGGCGATCGCGCGGACCGTTCGCGACGGCGGCCCGCGCGCCGGCGTCGCGAGCTACTCGCGCAAGGTCTTCATCCCGCTGACGCGCCTGTGCCGCGATCGCTGCGGCTACTGCACCTTCGCCACCACGCCCGACCGCGTGGAGGCGCCGTACCTGTCGATCGAGCAGGTCCTCGAGATCGCGCGGCGGGGGCAGGGCGCCGGCTGCAAGGAAGCCCTCTTCACGCTGGGGGACCGGCCCGAGGCCCGCTGGCCCGAAGCGCGCGCCTGGCTCGCCGATCGCGGGTACGCGAGCACGCTGGACTACGTGCGGGCGGCCGCGATCGCCGTCATCGAGCAGACCGGGCTGCTCCCGCACCTGAACCCGGGCGTGATGAGCTACGAAGAGCTGGCGCGCCTCAAGCCGGTCGCGCCGAGCATGGGCCTGATGCTGGAGACGACCTCCGAGCGTCTGTTCGCGACGCCGGGCGAAGCGCACTACGGCTCGGTCGACAAGGCGCCCGCGGTGCGCCTGCGCACGATCGAGGACGCCGGCCGATTGGCCATCCCGTTCACGACCGGGATCCTGATCGGGATCGGCGAGACGCTCGCCGAGCGCGTCGAGTCGATCCTGGCGCTGCGCCGGCTCGCGCGCGCGTACGGGCACATTCAGGAAGTCATCGTCCAGAACTTCGTCGCCAAGCCGGACACCGCCATGGCCGGCGCGCCCGACGCGGCGCACGATGACTACCTGGCGACGATCGCGCTGACGCGCGTGCTGCTGGGCGCGAACCTCACCGTGCAGGCGCCGCCGAACCTGTCCGATCATCGCTTCGGCGATCTGCTCGACGCCGGCATCGACGACTGGGGCGGCGTGTCGCCGGTCACGCCCGATCACGTGAACCCCGAGAAGCCCTGGCCGCAGATCGAGCGCCTCCGCGCAGAGACTGAGGCGCGCGGTCTCACGCTGCGCGAGCGGCTCACGATCTATCCGTCCTATGCGCTGCGGCCCGATCCCTGGATCGACGGGCGGATGCGCGCGCCGGTCGTCGCGCTGGCGGCCGAGGACGGGTATGCGCGCGCATCCGCCCGGGCCGAGCCCGTGGCATGGCAAGCCCCCGACCTCGTCTTCGAAGCGCCGAGCGGGGCGGGGATTCGCGCCGTCGAAGACGCCGGGCAGGCGACGGCCGCGCTCGCCCGCGCGCTGCGCGAGGATACCGACATGGTCCACGGCAACTGGGACGCGCTGGAGGTGGGTGCGAGCACGGCGTGGGCCGCGCGCCCCGCGCCGAACCCCGCGGAGGTCAACGCGGCACTCGGGCGCGCCGAGTCGCGCAGGCCACTCTCCGACGCCGACGCGCTCACGCTGTTCTCCGCGAGCGGCGACGCGCTCGCGCGGCTCTGCCGGATCGCCGACGAGGTCCGGCGCGAGGCGGTCGGCGACGTCGTGACCTACGTCGTCAACCGCAACATCAACTTCACCAACGTCTGCTACGTCGGGTGCCGGTTCTGTGCGTTCGCGCAGCGGCGCGACGATCCGGACGCATACTTCCTGACCAACGAGGACGTGGCGAACCGCGCGGAGGAAGCGTGGGCGATCGGCGCCACCGAGGTGTGCATCCAGGGCGGCATCCATCCCGACCTTCCCGGCGACTACTACTTCGACATCCTGCGCGCGATCAAGGCGCGCGTGCCTGCGATGCACGTCCACGCGTTCAGCCCGATGGAGGTGCTGAACGGCGCGACGCGCATGGGCATCTCCTTCGCCGAATGGCTCGCGCGCGCGAAAGATGCCGGGCTCGGCTCGACGCCGGGGACCGCGGCGGAGATCCTCGACGACGAGGTGCGCTGGGTGCTGACCAAGGGCAAGCTCCCGGCCGACACCTGGGAGGAGATCGTGCGCATCGCGCACGGGCTCGGCATCCGCTCGACCGCGACGATCATGTACGGCCACGTCGACGCGCCGCCGCACTGGGTGGCGCACCTGCGCCGCATTCGCCGCATCCAGCAGGACACCGGTGGGTTCACCGAGTTCGTGCCGCTGCCGTTCGTGCACCAGAACGCGCCGATCTATCTGGCGGGCAAGGCGCGGCCCGGCGCGACGCTCGACGAAAACCTTCGCATGCACGCGATCGCGCGCCTGCTGCTGGCGGGCGCGATCGACAACGTGCAGGTGTCGTGGGTGAAGCTCGGCATGGAGGGCGCGAAGGCGATGCTGAACGCCGGCTGCAACGACCTCGGCGGCACGCTGATGGAGGAGACGATCAGCCGCATGGCCGGCGCGTCCCACGGGATCCGGCGCGAGCCCGAGGAGTTCCACGAGGCCATCCGCGCGATCGGGCGAACGCCCGCCGTACGCACGACGCTCTACGACGACGTGCGCATCGTCGATGGACGAGAGGTGGCGAGCCATGGCTGACGATCCGACTGAGGAGCACCTCGAAGAGCACTTCGGCGGCTGGGCCGACCGGATCGACAAGCTCGTCGGCGGCTCGACCATCGAGCAGGTGCGCGCGATGACCGCCGAAATGATGGGCGCGCTCGAGCGCCTGGCCGGCGAGGTCGCCCGCCAGGGGGACGCGATCGCGGAGATCGGCTCGGCGCAAGGGTCGGCGCCGGCCGCCGGCGGCGGGCTCGAGCGCGCGATCACCGACCTGACCGCAACGCTCAGCGCCGAGATGGCCTCGATCGTGGGCGAGCGAGCCGACGACGAGCGCCGCCGCTCCGACGCGCTCGGCCTTCGCCTGACGAACCTGTCGATGACGATCACGCAGGCGCTCGACTCGCTGCGGGACCAGGCCAAAGCCATCAGCCAGCGCGCCGAGGCGCTGACGGGTGAGAGCGCGGGGACGACACGGCTCGTCCAGGACGAGCTGCAGTCGCTCGCGCCGGCGCTCGCGCAGCAGGTGGACCAGCGCATGAGCGGGTTGCGCGAGCAGGTCGCCGAGCAGCTCGACTTGGTGCGCTCGGACGTGGCGTCGGTGGTCGACGGGCTCGCCCGAACGCGCGCCGCGCTGCTCGACGAAGTCCGCGCCGGAACCGCGCCCGGGCCCGACGCCGACGCGCTTGCATCGGCGGTTGGGACGGTGGCGACCGAGCTGCGCGCCGAGCTGGCGTCCGTCGCGACGGAGCTGCGCGAGGAGCTTGGCCGGCAGTCGGACGGTATCCACGCCGACTTGGAATACCGAACGCAGGAGCTTCGAAGCGCGCCGACCGGCGCGATCGAGGCGGCCGTCGAACGGCTTCGTGAAGGACTCGACGGGCTTCGCGAAGGGATCGGCGCGCTGCTCGAACGTCCCGCCGACGCGGCGGAGACGATTCGCCCCGAGCTGTCGGCGATCGCGGGCCTTATCGAGGTCCGGCTGGGTGAGGCGATCGAAGGAATCGCGCCCGCCATCGAGGACAAGATCCTGCCCGCGGTCGGCGACGGGCTCGGCCGCGTGCCGGACGCCGTGCGAGACGCCGTTCGAGAGGGCGTTGCCGGACTGCGGGCCCTCCCGGACGAGGTCTCGAGCCGGCTCGCCGGACTGGGCGAGCTGAAGGAGGACGTCGGGTCGCTCGCGCAGGTGGTCTCCACCATCGGGAACGCGGTTCGCGGGCTCGGCGAACGAGCGGCGGCTGGCGACGAGCGAGCCGAGCGCATCGCGACGGGCGTCCAGGGGTTGCCCGAAGCCGTGGAGCGGATCGCGGACGACGTTCGGAGCTTGCCGGAGGCGATCAGTCCGGCGGCGGCCGCGGCCGTCACCGCGGCGACCGCGACCGTGACCGATCGGCTCGCCGCCGTGGAAGAAGCAGTCGGCCGGATGATCGTCGACGTGCGCGACGTGCTGTCCACCAGCGCGAGCGCCTCCCGTCAGGCGTTCGCCGGCTACGTCGATTCGGTGCGGGACCACGCGGGGCGGATCGACGGGATCGTCGGAGAGATCGGCGGCTCGGTCGCGGCTCTGGCGGAGCAAACGTCCGGCGCCTTGCGCCCGTTGGCCGAGCAGATCGAAGAGCGACTGTCCTCCGCCGCGGACGAGCGCAGCGCGATGGCGGAGCGTCTCGAGTCCCTGACGTCGGGCTTGAGCGAGCTGTGGGACCGGGTCGGATCGATCGAGACCCTGACCGCCGGTGTGGGGTCGTCGGTCACCGAGGCGATCGACCGCGTCGGGAACGCGGCGTTCACCGCGGCGCAACAACGCGGTCTCGACGTCCAAGAGCTTGCCGTCGCAATGAGCGGACGCATCGACGAGCTGGAGGGCCGGCTCGCCGGCGCGATGAACCTGATCCGCCAGCGCGACGACGTGTTCGCCCGCACGCTGATGGATCTGGCCGAGCTGCTCCCACGGAACCTGCGCCGCGGGCTGGGGGAGCGGCTCGTACCGTGGCGGAAGCGTCAGAAGGAGCAGCCGCCGCCGATCGCCGAGCAACCCGTACGCGAGCCCGAGCCCGCCCCGATTCCCGAACCCGCCTCGGTTCCCGAGCCCGAGGCCCCGGCCGAGCCCGCGCCTGCGCCCGCAGCGAAGAACCGGACGCCCAAGCGGACGACTGCGCGCAAACCCGCCGCGAAGAAGGCCGCGCCCAAGAAGCCCGCCGCGACGACGAAGGCCGCGCGGAAGAAGGCGACCCCGGCGAGCGCGACGGCGCGCAAGAAGTCGCAACCCAGGAAGACGACCGCGAAACGGGCTCCCACCTCGAAAGAGACGCCCCGTGCACAGGAACCTCCGTCGAGCAGCGAGTCTTCCGGCGAGTAGCCCGTTCGCCCTACACCGAATCCATCACGCCTAGGCATCGGGTGGGGTCTTCCACTGCCGAGACTTAGAGAGCAACAGCGCGCGAGCGCAACCCTCTCTCCCCCCAAGCGATCAGCGGGTCATCGGACCCGCTGATTCGCTATTCGGCATGTAGTCATTTGCCCACTTTGCGTGGTCAATGGCGAAAGTTCTTCTTGACGCGGGCGCCGCCCGGCCTAGAATTACAGCAGCGTAATTACAGTTGTCGTATTCAGCCGCGCCAAGGGGGAGACGGTGCAGCAGTTCGAGGAGTTCCAGTTGCTCGAAGACGAGCGACTGCCGTGGCACGAAGACGCGTTGTGCGCGTACGTCGATCCCGACGTCTTCTTCCCCGAGAAGGGCGGCTCGTCCCGAGAGGCCAAGCGGATCTGCAGCCAGTGCACCGTGCAGGAGGAGTGCCTGGAGTACGCGCTCGAAAACGACGAGCGCTTCGGCATCTGGGGCGGCCTCTCCGAGCGGGAGCGGCGCCGCCTGAAGCGGATCGCCTCCTGAGGACCCGTCTAGACGTGGAGAGGGGGTGACACCCATGCCACCAAAGAAACGCAGGGCGACGGCCAAGCGCGCAACGAAGCGCGCTCCGGCTCGCAAGCCTGCGCGGCGGAAGGCCGCGGCGAAGGCGGCACCAAAGCGCAAGGCAGCAGCCAAGCGCAAGGCGCCGGCTCGCCGGAAGGCAACCAAGCGCACGGCGACCGCCCGCAAGGCTGCCAAGCGCAAGCCGGCAAAGCGGAAGGCGACGGCCCGCAAGGCCGCACCGAAGCGCAAGCCGGCGAAGCGGAAGGCGACGGCCCGCAAGGCGAAGGCCGCTCCCAAGCGGAAGCCGGCCGCTCGCCGGAAGACCGCCCGCAAGCGGACGACCGCCGCGCGCAAGCCGGCGGCCCGCACGCGAAAGGCGGCTACACGTCGCGCTCCCGCACGCCGCAAAGCGCGACGCTAGCCGGGCTGGTGACCAGCGAGGCCTTGCCATCCGGGCAGGGCCTCGTGCTTTCCCTCACCGCAGCGAGTCGACCCAGTCGTCGGGCACGGCGGGGTTGTCGAACCCGCCCGGCGGGTGTGGTCCCTGTTCGGGGTGCAGGCAGAACCGATCGTGTTGCGAGCAATAGGACCGGGTCTGGTAGCGCCCGTACCGCACCATCTCCTGCGCGGCCGTCTGGCGCTCCCATTCTTTCTGGCGGGCGAGCCGGAGCGCCGCGGCGATCGCTTCGTCGCTGTGCTCGCCGGTCAACTGCTTCGCTGAGAGACCGAGTCCGGCGGTGCGATGGTCGATCGGGGTCAAGCCCGCGCGCCGTCGCCGCCGGTTCACGTTCCGATACCGCAGCAACCACACGAACACGCCTGCGTTGATCGCCAGGATCAGCGCCGCCGCGACCAGGTCGCTCGCCGAGGTGGGGTCCACGAGTCGCACATCCTACGGGCGCGCTCGCTTCTGGCGACGCCGATTTGCCGTTGCTACGCTCGCGCGGCTCATGGCGCTGCCGGAGAATCCCGCCGTCGTCGTTCTGCTCGTCGTAACGGACGGCGGAGCGTGGCTTCCGGCGGTCCTGGCGGGGCTCCGCGCGCAGGACTACCGGCCGCTCGAGGTGGTCGCGGTCGACAACGCCTCGCAGGACGGCAGCGGCGCGCTGCTCGTCAAGACGCTGGGCCGCGGGCGCGTGACGAGGCTGCAGACGCGCGCGGGGTACGGGCGGGCGCTGGACGTCGCGCTCCAGGCGGCCAGCGAGCGCGCGATCCGCGGCGACGCCTACCTGATCCTGCACGACGACGCGGAGCTGGGCGAGGGCGCCGTGTCGCTGATGGTCGGGGCGCTCGGCGGGCGCGGCGTCGGGATCGTCGGCGCCAAGCTCCTGGAGTGGGACAACCCCGACGTGCTGCAGGACATCGGCCGGACGACGGACCGCTACGGCCGGAGCGTCTCGGCCGTCGAGCGCGACGAGATCGACCAGGGACAGCACGCCGGCACGCGCGAAGTCCTGTACGCCACCAGCGCCGCCCTGCTGGTCGCGCGCGACGTCATCGAAAGGGTGGGCCTGTTCGATCCGAGGTACGTCGCGCTCCGCGACGACCTGGACCTGTGCTGGCGCGCGCGGCTCGTGGGCTATCGAACGGTCGTGGCCGCCGACGCCGGCGTGCGCCACGTCGCCGCGCTCAGCCGCGACCTGCGCGACACGCCGGTGCGCCGGAACGTGCGCTACTACGGCGACCGCAACCTGATCGCCACGTTGATCAAGAACTACAGCCGCTGGGCGATCGCCTTCGTCGCGCCGGTGACGCTGGTGCTCAGCCTGGGCAACGCGATCCTGTACCTGGCGCGCGGCCGAAGGCGCAGCGCCGCCCAGGTGCTCGACGCGATCCGCTGGAACATGGTGCACCTGCCCTCGACCTTGCGGGCTCGCGCGCGCATCCAGCGCATCAGGACCGTCGGCGACCGGCACGTCACGCGGCTGATGCACCACGGGGCGAGCCGCGTCCGCACGATTGTCGAGCAGGCGGCCGAGCGCGTCATGGGAGAGGTCGAGGAAGGCGAGGAGGACGACGTCTACGTCGAGCCCCCGGGGCTGCTCGCGCGGATCAGGCGGCACCCGGCCGGGCTCGCGATCACCCTGACGATCGTCGTGGCGATCCTCGGCGCGCGGCCGCTGTTCGTCACCGGTCAGGTCGCGGGACTGGACTTCGCGCCCTTTCCGAGCGCCAGCGGTTTCTTCGAGACCTTCGCCTCGGGGTGGCGCGGGGGCGGCTTGGGCGCGGGCCCGGCGACGCCGGGGATGGTGTTGCTGGGGATCCTGACGGCGCTGTGCTGGGGCAGCGGGTGGCTCGCGCAGCGCGTGTTGCTGTTCGGCCTGCCGGTGCTGGGCGCCGTCGCCATGTACCGGATGGCGCGCGCGCTCGGCTTGGAGCCGGCCGGCCGCCGCCTCGCGGTCCTGATCTACGCGACCTCGCCGCTGCTGATGGGCACCTTCGGCGCCGGGCGCCTTCCCGACCTCGTGCTCGTGTGCGCGGCGCCGTTGCTGGTGATGCCGCTGCTGCGCGCCGGCGGGTTGATCGACCGGGGTACGTGGCGCAGCGCGGCGGCGGGCTCGCTCGGGCTCGCGGTCGCCGCGTCGCTCGCGCCGTGGGCGCTGGTGTTCGTGGCGGGGGTCGCCGGGATCGTCGCGCTGGTGCGAGCGCGCGCCGCGGATGCGGCGCGCGCGGTCCTGACGCGGGGCGGGATCATGATCGCCACGGCTGTGGCGCTGTTGTTCCCGTGGAGCGGCGAGCTGTTCAAGCCGGGCTCGCCGCTCGGCGGAGGGGGCGCCGACCGGCACGCCTCGCTGCTGGACCTGCTCGCGCTGTCGCCGGCGGCGGTCCGGCCGATCCCGCTCGTGCTCGCGTTCGGCGCGACGGTTGTCGCCGTGGCCGGCGTCGTGCGCGGGCGCCCGGACGTTCCGGCGCGAGCCGTCCTCGCCGGGATCGGGCTCGGCGGGCTGGTCATGGCTTGGGCAGTGGCGATCGGCGTCCCCGCCATCGCGGCCCGTCCGGCGCTGCCGCTCATCGGCTTCGCGGTCGTGGTCCCCGTCTTCTGCGGCGATGCGCTCGACCGGACGCTCGTCGCGCTCGGATCGCGAAACTTCGGCGCGACGCACGTCGGGGCGATCGTGCTCGGCCTGCTCGTCGCGGCGCAGGTCGGCGCGACCGCGCTGTGGGTGGGCGTCGGCTCGCGCCCAGGGCTCGTCGAAGCGCGCGACCTGCTGCCGGCCTCGCTCGCACAGGAGGCCCGAACGACCGGCGACTTCCGGATCGTGTGGCTGTCGGGCTCGGCCGGCTCGCCGCGCGCGGCGCTCACCGGCCCCTCGGGTTCGAGCATGACCGACTACCTGCCGCGCACCGGCGGCGAGGGCACCGACCTGCTCAAGCTCGCGGTCGCAACGATCACCACGCGCTCGTCCACCTCGGCGGGCCGGATCCTGGCGGCGCTGGGCGTGCGCTACGTCGTCGTCCGTCCGGACGGCGACGGCTCGCTGACCTCCGCGCTGGACCGGCAAGCCGACCTCGCCTTCCTGCAGCGCCTCCGCGGAACCGTCGTCTACCGCAACGAGGCGGGGATGGGCGTGGCGGCCCCGGTCAGCTCGCCCGGGTGGATCGAGGCGTCGCGAGGCGATGTGGGGTTGCTGCCGATCGCCGAGGCGTCCCCGGCGGCGGGGCCGGGCTTCCGGCGCCAGGCCGCGGCGGTGCTCCAGGGGGACACCGGCGACGCCGTGACCATCCTTCTGGCCGAGGCCTACTCGGATCGCTGGCGCGCCCTGGCCGGGGACCAGGAGGTCGAGCCCGAGCGCTCGTTCGGCTGGGGATCACGGTTCGAGCTTGCCACCGGGACGTCGGCGGTCACGCTGCAATGGCGCGGGCAATGGATCCACCGCGCCGCGATCGCGCTGGAAGCGGTCCTGCTGGCCGCGTTCTTGTTCTGGCGGGCGCAGCGGGTCTCGCGGGATCGGGGCGAAGCGTGAGCAGGTTCGGCTTCGGGCTCGCGGCTGCGCTGCTGGTGGCGGCGCTGCTGCTCGACGCCTCCCTGCCGGCGCCCGCGTCGCGCGGCGAGCCGGTCCGGATCGGCTCGGAGACGTCGTCGCTCGTCTGCCCGTACGCCGTGCAGCCCGGCGGGCGGGCGTTCCTTTCGCTCGCCGACGTCGGGGCCGAACCCGCCCGCGCCGTCGTCTCGATCGTCCCCGAGAACCCGGCTCGCGCCGTGTCCATCCCGGTCGCGCTCGAGCCGGGGCAGGCCCGCACCATCCGCCTCCACGGCCGGGTCCCCGGCATCGCGAGCGCGATCGTCGAGCGCACCGGGGGAGAGATCGTCGCGTCGCACTCTCTGTGGCTCCCGCCGCGCGGCGGGCGTGGTCCGCGTGGCGGGGGCGCCGCGCTGTGCCGGCGCACCGGCGACGGCTTGCTGGTCGTGCCGCACGGCAGCACGGCGAAGGCGGAGCTGGACCTGGTGCTGTTCAATCCCGGCACGGCGAGCGCCGACGCGTCGATCTCGCTGATCGCCGGCAAGAACGTGCTCCGCCCGCAGCGGCTCGAACAGGTGAGCGTGCCGCCGCGGTCGCGCACGATCGTGCGCCTCGCCGACTTCGCCTTCCAGCGGCCCGAGATCGCCGCCGTGATCCAGCTCAACCGGGGAACCGTGGGGGCCGAAGCGCTGCAACGAACGGCGTCGCGCGTCGCGCTGATCGCGTCCACGACCCAGTCCCCGGGGGCGGTGACGCTCGCAGGCGCCGGCGGTGCGACGACGAGCTTCGGGCTCGCCGCGATCGGCCGGGACGACGCGGGCATCACCGCGCGCCTGCTGTCCTTCGCCGGCTCGGGAGCCGCCGCCAAGATCCCGCAGTCGATCCGGGGCAACACCGGCCTCCGGCTCGGATTCCCGCGCCGGGGGGACGGACCGGTCGCCTACCGCGTGTCGGTGGACGTCGGCTCCCAGGTCGTCGCCGGCGCCGCATGGCCGGTCGCCCGCGGGGGCACCTTCGACCTGGCCCACGCGACCGGAGCGCAGCCGGCGCGCCGGTGGGGCGGCGTCTTCGGCGGTCCGGAGCAGAACGCGGTGACGCGAATCCTGATCGCAAATCCCGGCGACGACGCCGCGGCGATCACGCTGCGGCCGCTCGGCGGCGAGGAACGCTCGATCGTCGTGCAGGCCGGCTCGACCGAGAGCGTGCCCCTTGCGAGGGGCGCCGGCACGTTCGCCTTCGAGCTGACCTCCGATCAACCGGTCGTGCCGGTGATCGAGGCCGTGGCGCTCGACCTCGGGCCGCGGCCCCCGAAGGTACGCGGCATCCCGCGCCCGCCGCGCCCGAAGGTGGCGTTCGCGTTCGCGCTCGCCGCGCAAGTCCTTGAATCGCGGGACCTGGTGCCGGTCGAGGTCGATCCTCGCCTCGGCGTCCCGGCTCGTTTCCCGGGCGTTCCGGCGCTCTAGCAGGCTGCTTGACCGGGGCGTGAAGGATGGTTGTATACCGGGCGTGGCCACCTTCCCCGTCCCGAGCGTTCCCGCGCGTCCCCGCCTCGGCGCCGTGGCCGTCGCGCTGCTCGCCGCGGTCGTGCCCGCGATCGCGGTCGCAGTCCTGACGAACCCGGGGGAGCGTGCGTCCGAGCGGGCCGGCGGGCACGAGCCGCTCGGCCGGCTCCCCGGCGTGGTCTATCGCTCGATCCCCGCGGACCCGGGGGTCGATCCCGTTGCCGCGCGCGCTGCCGCGCGCGCGGCGCTGCTGGACCCGGGCGTGGGG
>DASWJS010000012.1:0-3186 GCA_036397035.1 Actinomycetota bacterium
GAACATCCAGGGTGACTTCGACGAGGCCGTGGCGCGCTACCGGCGATCGCTCGAGGCCTACCGCGCGTCGAACGACGAGCATGGCTGCGCGATCGCCTACCACAACCTCGGCATGGCGAGCGCGGACTGCCAGCAGTTCGACGAAGCGGAGCGTTATTTCCAGCAGAGCTACGAAATTGCCAAGCACGCCAGCGATGCCTACCTCCAGGGTCTGTGCCTCGTGAACCACGCGAAGGTGCACGTCGTCCGGGGGCGATACCAGGACGCGCGGCAGAATGCCGAAGCCGCCCTGGCGGTCTTTGAGCAGGTTGGGGTAGGGAGCGCCAAGGCCGACGCCTATCGCGTGCTCGGCATGGTGTATCGCGAGACCGGCCGCCCCGCGCTGGCGGAATCGCGGTTGCGAACGGCGATCGAGCTGGCGGTGAGTGCGGGCTCGACACTGAACGAGGCCGAGGCGTCGCGCGAACTGGCCATCCTCTATCAGGGCATGGGCCGGAATCAGGAAGCCCTCACCCTGCTGAATGCCGCCCACGCGCGGTTCGGCCGACTGGACGCGCGCGTCGAGCTCGTGCACGTCGATGGCAAGGTGGCGGAGCTCGAGGCCACGTACCGCGCGGTCGTGCGCGAGTGGGGCCAGTCGTTCGAGTCGATCGACCCATACACCTACGGCCACTGTGAGCGGGTGGCGGGCGGCAGCGTCGCAATCGCGCGCGCCCTCGGGATGGACGAGCAGGCCCAGACGACGGTCCGGATCGGCGCCTACCTCCACGACCTGGGGAAGGTGCGCCTGCCGCACGGAATCCTGGGCAAGCCCGGCCCGCTGACGCGCGACGAGTTCGAGGTGGTGCAGATGCACCCGATCTGGGGCGTCGAGCTCCTGGAGGGCGTCGAGTTCCCCTGGGACATCAAGCCCATCATCCGCTGGCACCACGAGCGCTATGACGGGACGGGATACCCGGACCGTCTACGCGCAGACGAGATTCCCCTGTCGGCGCAGATCGTGGGGATCGCGGACGTCTACGACGCGCTCACGACCGCGCGTCCCTACCGCCCGGCGTTCTCGCGCGCGGCGGCGCTCGCGAAGATCGAAGACCGGCGGGAGTCGTGGTCGAAAGCGGTCTACGGCGCCTTCTGCGCGTCGGTGGCCCAGCCTGGCGCTGCGGGCGCGGTCGTGAATCTTCAGCAGCATGCCTAGCGCCGTTCCCCCGATCCGCCGTCTCGCCCTGTTCGTCGCGCTCTGCGGCCTCGGCCTGTCAGGCTGCAGCCGCCGCGGCGGCTGCACGGGCGACTACTGCGGCACGCTGATTTTCGTCGCCGGCTCCGACCCGGACATTCTGCTGCCGCCTCTGACGCAGACGATCGCCGGGCGCGATATCCACGACCAAATCTTTCTGAAGCTCGCCGATCTCGGGATGTCCACCAACACGGTGGGCGACGAGGACTTCGAGCCGCTGCTCGCCGAGCGGTGGCGGTGGGACGGTCCGCACACCCTCGTGGTCCACCTGAATCCGCGCGCCCGCTGGCACGACGGCCAGCCCGTGACCGCGGCGGACGTCGCCTTCACCTTCGACGCCTACACCGACCCGACGGTCGCTTCGCCCTTCGCGCATGATCTGCGCTGGATCAGAGCCGTGACGGCCCGCGACTCCCTCACCGCCGTGTTCCTGTTCCGGCGACAATACCCGGAGATGTTCTACGACGCGGTCTATCACATGCGTATCCTGCCGGCGCACCTGCTGCGCCCGCTGCCGCGCGAGGCGTGGAAGACCGCACCGTTCGGGCGCGCGCCCGTGGGGAGCGGGCCGTACCGCTTTGTCTCGTGGAAGGCGAGCGAGACCATCGAGCTCGCGGCCGACTCCACGTTCTTCCTGGGCCGGCCGCACATCCGGCGACTGATCTGGCGCGTGGCGCCCGACCTCCAGGTCGCGATCAGCCAACTGGTCGCCGACGAAGTGGACGCGCTCGAATACCTCGGATCGCCGGACAACGTGCGGCGCGCGCGGGCGGCGTCGCACCTCACCCTGCACACGTACAGGGGCTCGAGTTACGGCTTTCTCGGCTTCAACCTGACCGCGAACGGCGACACCACACGACCCCACCCGATCTTCGCGGACCGCGAGGTTCGCCGCGCCCTCGCGATGGGGGTGGACCGCGCGCGGCTCCTGCAAAGCGTGTTCGGCGAATTCGGGAAGGTCCCTCCCGGCCCGATGCCCCAATCGTCGTGGATCTGGGATCCGGCGATGCCGCAGGTTCCCTACGACACGGCCCGGGCCGCGCGGTCGCTCGCGGCGCAGGGTTGGCGCGACTCGGATGGAGACGGCGTCCGCGATCGGCGCGGCGAGAAGCTTGCCTTCCGCCTGCTCGTTCCCACGACCAGCCCCCCGCGCCGGCAGTACGCCCGTCTGCTCCAGGAGCAGTTCCGCTCGGTCGGGGCGGAGGTCGAGATCGTCGAGGTCGAGGGCAGCGTGTTCTTCGACCGGGCGCGCGCCGCGAAGTTCGACGCCGTGCTCGGGGCTTGGAACCCCGACCTGAGCCCGGCGTCCAGCATCGCGCAGACCTGGACGCGCGCGGGGTTCGGCGGCTCCAACTGGCTCCGCTACGCGAACCCTGCATTCGACCGACAGGTGGAGCGGGCGAGCACCGGCGTGGGCAGCCGCGACGCGGCTCGCATCGCGTGGCGTGCCGCGATCGACATGCTCAACGCGGACGCTCCCGCGGTGTTCCTGTACGCCCCCGACAACGTGGCGGCGGTGCACTCGCGCGTCGCCGACGTGCGCCTTCGGCCCGACTCGTGGTGGGCGCTCGTGCGCACGTGGCGAATTCCCCCTGACCGGCTGATCGATCGAGACCGCGTGGCGCGCTAGGCATGTTTCACGGCGTCGCGCCGCCGGCGCAGCTGCCGTCGGACGCCCGCACCGTGGGATACGCGATGCCGAGCTGCTCGAGGTATGTGCGGTGCTTCGAGGGATCGTAGTAATAGCGGCGCATCGCCGGGCGGAAACGGGCCATGATGCCCTGGTTCAGCTCGATCGCCGGCCGGTCCTGCGGCCGGATGAGCGGTTGGTATTTCACGTCCTTGGTCTGGACGTTGCGGAAGTAGGCCCACGCCTGTTGCACCAGCTCGGGACGGAGCAGGAAGTCGAGCAGGGTCATCGCCATGACCTTGGCGCCCGCGGTCGCCCCCTT
>DASWJS010000013.1:0-11119 GCA_036397035.1 Actinomycetota bacterium
GCGCGCGCTGGAACGGTTGGGGTACTGAGGTGCGCGCGCGCGTCGCGCTGCTTCTCGTGAGTGTCGTGGTGGTCGGGACCGTGCGCCTTGCGTTCCCGCCCGGACCGCCGGCGCTCCCGCTCATCCAGTTCGCGCAGGGCATCACGTACTGGCCCTACGGCGGCGAGCCCGCGTTCATCCTTCGAGAGGGCGCCGTCCTGACCGGCTTCCTCGCGCGCTCCACCGCGCCGGGTCGCGAGCGGCTTCAGTTTTGCCCGGCCGAACGGGCTTTCGTGGCGCCCGAGGACACCTCGCTGTGGGACGCGCGGGGGCGCTACGTCGCCGGGCCCGCGCCGCGCGACCTCGACCGTGTCGCCGTGCGCGTCGACCCGATCACCGACTACGTCACGGTGGACGCCTCGACGGTGACGCGAGCCGCCGGGCGCTCCGAAGACGGCAGCGTGTCGGGCGAGGCGGGCGAGGCCTACCAGCTCTACCGGGCGGGCGAGCCGAACGCGGGCTTCTGCCTGAACCCGCAGCCGGGGCTGTGACCGAGCCGATGCGCGCCGCGATCGCGACGCCGCACCACCTGGCGAGCGAGACCGGGCGCGCGGTGCTCGCAGGCGGGGGCAACGCGCTCGACGCGGCCGTCGCGGCCAACCTCGTGCTCGGCGTGGTGACGCCGTACCTGTGCGGCTTCGGCGGCGACCTCTTCGCGATCGTCTGGACCGATCGCGCGCACGGCTACAACGGGTCGGGCCGCGCGCCCGCCGCCGTCACCCCGGAGGAGTTTCGCGCGCGCGCCGGCGACGCGATGCCGCTCGCGGGCGCGCACACCGTCACCGTGCCCGGCGCGGTGCGCGGCTGGTTCGATCTGCTCGAACGCTTCGGCTCGCGAAGCTTCGGCGAGCTTGCGACGGCGGCGCTCGCGTTCGCGCGCGAGGGCTTCGAGGTCTCGGCCCGCGGGGCCTTCGCGTTCGAGCGCTCCTGCGAGCGCTTTGCGGACGAGGAGGAGTTCGTGCGCGTCTACGGCGGCGCGCGCGCCGGGTCGATCCTGCGCCAGCTCGATCTCGCGCGCACGATCGAGACGCTGGCGAGCGAAGGACCCGGCGCGTTCTACCGCGGCTCGATCGGCGAGGCGATCGTCGCGACGCTGCGCGCGCGCGACGGACTGATGACGGAGGCCGACCTCGCTTCGCACGCCGGCGACTGGGTCGAGCCGCTCCGGGCCGGCTTCGGCGACCTGGAGGTGCTCGAGCTGCCGCCCAACACGCAGGGCGCGTGCGCGCTGGAGGCGCTTCGGATCGTGGACGGGCTGGACCTGCCGCCCGACGGGCCCGATCGGCACCACCTGCTGATCGAGGCGATGCGCCTGGCGCTCGCCGACCGCGACCGAGCGATCGGCGATCCCGACGCGATGACCGAGTGCGCGGAGGCGCTGTTCGGCGACGCGAACGTGGGGGAGCGGCGCGCGCGCATCGATCCGGCTCGCGCACGGATCCGGCGCGCGCGCGCCGCGGCGGGAGGCACGGCGTACCTGTGCGCGGCGGACGCCTCGGGCATGTGCGTCAGCCTGATCCAGTCCAACTGGATGGGCGCCGGCTCGGGCGTCACCGTGCCGGGCTGGGGCGTCAACCTCCACAACCGCGGCAACTTCTTCTCGCTCGAGCCCTCGAGCGTCAACGCGATCGGGCCGCGCAAGCGGCCGCTTCACACGCTCATCCCCGGGCTCGCGCTGCGCGACGGCGAGCCCGCGCTGGTGTTCGGCACCATGGGCGGCGACGGGCAGGCCCAAACGCACCTCCAGCTCCTGACGCGCGTGGTGCTCGACGGTCTGGACGAGCGGCGCGCGATCGACGCGCCGCGGTGGGTGATCGACCCCGGCTCGGGCGACGTCAGCGCCGAGCAGCCGTTCGGCGAGCCGTGGTTCGCCGAGCTGCGCTCGCACGGACACGTGCTGCACGCGGTGCCGGAGCACTCCGCCCTGCTGGGGCACGCCCACATGATCGGGCGGCGCCCTCCGGGTTGGACGGCCGCCTCCGACCCGCGCTCGGAGGGCGCCGCCCTCGGGCTGTAGGCAGTGCCGGGCGGAGCGCCGCCCTCGGGCTCTCGGGCCGCGCGCCGCTCTACGATGGGGGTCACATGGCCCTCTACAAGGAGCAGGGGATCGTCCTGCGCACGATGCGGCTGGGCGAAGCCGACCGCATCGTGACCATCCTTTCGCAAGGCAGCGGGACGGTCCGCGCCGTCGCCAAAGGGGTCCGCAAGACCAAGTCTCGCTTCGGCGCGCGTTTGGAGCCGTTCACGCACGTCGACTTGTTGCTCTATGAGGGGCGCGAGCTGGACATCGTGACGCAGGCCGACATCATCACCCCGTTCCGGCGGCTGCGGGAGGACTACGA
Source organism: Actinomycetota bacterium (assembly GCA_036397035.1). Classification (GTDB taxonomy): domain Bacteria; phylum Actinomycetota; class AC-67; order AC-67; family AC-67; genus DASWJS01. The sequence continues at coordinate 2,382 of DASWJS010000013.1, forward strand.
GCGATTCGCCGCCGGCGAGATGATCCTGGAGGCGGCCGACCGCGTGAGCCAGGAGCGCGAGCGCAACACGGCGCTGTTCCTGCTCGTGCTGAACGCGTTGCGCGCGCTGGACATGCCGGAGGGCGACGCGGGCTTCATCGCGGACTCGTTCCTGCTTCGGCTCGCCGCGCAGGCCGGGTTCCTGCCCTCGCTCACCGCGTGCGCGGAGTGCGGGCGATCGGGCGCGCTGCGCTTCTCGATCCAGCAGGGCGGGATGGTCTGCGACGACTGCCGGTCCGGCGGGACCGTTCGCGTCACCGAGGACACGATTCCCTACCTGACCGGGCTGCTCGACGAGCGCCCGACCGTCGCGCCGGAGGCGACGCGCCAGCAGGCCGGCCACCTCGTGCGCGCGTACCTGGAGTACCACTTGGACAGGCCGCTGCGATCCTGGGCGCACGTGCCCCGATGAGCTCGCGCGCGGCCGTCCCGCGACACGTCGCGATCGTGATGGACGGCAACGGCCGCTGGGCGAAGGCGCGCGGGCTCCCTCGCAACAAGGGTCACCGCGCGGGCGAAGAGGCGATCCCGCGCGCCGTCTACGCGGCGTCCGACCTGGGCGTCGAATACCTGACGCTCTACGCGTTCTCGACCGAGAACTGGCGGCGGCCGAAGGCCGAGGTGCGCTGGCTGCTCAACGACACCGAACGCTTCGTCGAGCAGCGCCGCGCCGAGTTTCACGCGCGCGGCATTCGTATGAACTGGATCGGCCGGCGCGACTGGCGCGTCCCCAAGCGCATCACGCGCACGATCGACGAGACGATCGAGCTGACCAAGCGCAACGCCGGCCTCACCCTCACGATCGCCTTCAACTACGGCGGCCGGGCCGAGCTGGTCGACGCCGCGCGCGTCCTCGCGACCGACGCGAAGGCCGGGCGCCTCGATCCCAAGCGCATCGACGAGCGCTCGATCCATCGCGCGCTCTACGACCCCGATCTTCCCGACGTCGACCTGTTCCTTCGCACCGGCGGCGAGCAGCGCGTCTCGAACTACCTGCTCTGGCAGTCCTCCTACGCCGAGCTTGTGTTCCTGGACGTCCTGTGGCCCGACTTCGACGGCGCGCACCTCAAAGAGGCGGCAGCCGAATACGCGCGTCGCGCCCGCCGCTTCGGCCGGGTCTGACGTCTACGCGTACGGCCGCGCGGCCGCGGTGAGCGGGAACTCCAGGAAGCGGCCGTAGCGTTCGCCGACGTTGGGTTGCTCGCCGGGGAGCACGGTGACGCGCTGCTCGGAGTTGATCTCGGTCAGGGGCACGGTCATGTTCGCGTTGTCGCTCTCGGCGATCGCCAGGATGTGCAGCCCGAAGGTCCCGATCGAGCCCTGGAAGTAGCGCTCGTCGCCGAACTCGTCGCCGAGGCCCCGCTCGTCCACGCCGGCGGTGAAGCCGGTGTCGGGAAGGCCGTCACCGGGCGACCAGCACGTGCGGGCCAGGTCCTCGGTGCCGCCGGGGAGCCGGTAGGTCGTCGTCTCCTCGCTCGAGCGCTCGCGCCGGCGCGGGCCGGGGTCGGTCCCGGTCCCGTCGTCGAAGCACGAGTCGTCGCGGTAGTAGGGAACGGCCAGCAGGCTCTGCGCGTCGCCGCCCACTGTGTGGTCGCGGATGACGGTGCGCGCGACGATCGATCCCCACGGCCCGGAGACCTGGTCCCACTGCAACGCCTGCGGTCCGGCGAAGGTCGGGTCGGTCAGGTCGATGCTCTGGTGGTAGGGGAAGCTGTCGCACAGCGGCGTCTGCTTGTAGGTCTCCCGGTAGGTGTTGTCGAGATCCGATCCGCGCCCGTCGTACTGGGGGTTGCACGGGTCGTCCCAGTTGCCGAACACCTCGTCGTTCTGACCGTCGACGTCGACACCGTTCGAGGTGACGGGGTTGTAGTACTTCGTCATCCGGCCCGCGTTGAAGTCCCACTGCGAGTAGATGCCGTCGAGCGGCGGGATCACGTGCACGCGCAGCGCGTCGCCCCACGTGAACATGTCGCGGTAGAACGTCTCGCGGCGGGCGTTGTTGGTCGAGGAGTCGGCGCCCCAGGTCTCGCGGATGATGCGGACCGCGCCGGCGCGCTCGCCCATCAGGATCGACGAGCCACCCCAGTTGGTGTCCTCTTCCTCGTAGCCGCAGCACGGCGTCTCCGAGGACGGGTCCTGCTGGAAGGCCCGCGCCTTCCAGCGGTCGATCACGTCGGGCCCGTAGTTCCAGTCGCCCTCGGGGTCATTGGAGACCTTCAGCTCGGTCATCAGCCAGCGGCCTTCGTAGCGGAAGCCATAGCGGGGCGTGGTGATCCACGCGGTGTCCTTCGGCCGGCGCTGCTCGATCGCGAGCGAGCCGTCGGGGTTCTCGACCGGCTCGCCCGTCACCGGGTCGCAGAACGTCCCCTTCTTCGCTCGCCCGTAGTCTTCGTAGGAGGACTGGCTGTAGACGAACAGGTCCGAGTCGGCGTCGCGCTCGTAGTGGACGTAGGGGCTGTTGGCCGCGGTGTACGCGGGCGCGGGGCCGTCTTCGTCGGCAAGGCCGACGTAGGCGAAGGCGATCGCGGCCGGGTTCGTCGGGTCGGCGACCGCGACCTCGAACAGCGCGGACACGCCGTCCACCACCTGCCCGGCGGGGGCTTGCGGGCCGGTGTCGCGGTACATGAACACCAGCTCGTCGTCGTCGTCCAGACCGGCGACGGGATCGGGCGTCGTCGCCGGGCGCAGGCCCGACCCGACCGGATCCTCGCGCGGGATCGGCGTGCACACCGCGACGCCGTCGTCGTCGATGAAGCGGAAGCCCTCGCGGTCGAATGCGTAGGTGTTGTGCTGATCCACGCCGGAGTAGGCGGCGAAGTCGCTCGCGTTGTTGGACAGGTAGCGGGTGAAGCGCTCGTCGACCTGGAACGGGATCTGCTCGAACCCGTCCTCGGTCCAGCGGAAGCCGAGCAACTGGTCGACCGGCGCGCCGGCGACCGGGTTCCGCGGGATGCGCGAGGACTGGTAGCAGTTGTGGTCGTCGAGGTTGTCGCCGCTCGTTCCCTCCTTGCAGTCGCTCTGGCCGAGCGGGTCGGCGGGCGCGCCGCCGCCCGTCGCGCCCGGGTTGCCGGGCGCTTGCGGCTCGCGGAAGGTCGGGTCGGGGCCGGCCGACCAGCCGGGGAACTCGGCGCCGGTCAGGATCACCGGCTCGACGCTGCGGTCCTGGGGCGAGCCGGGGGGCGCGGGTTCGGCGCCGGCGACGGGAGCGACGAGGGCAACGGTCGCGACGAGCGCGAGCAGGGTCTTGGAGCGCATCGGAAACCTCTCTTCGACGTGGTGGGTGTCGTCGACGGTTTCGCCACCGAGTGGTCGGGTTCCTGCCGGCCGGCCGTCCTAGCGGCCGAAACGCCGGTGCCGCTGCTGGTAGGCGCGCACGGCTCGCAGGAAGTCGATGCGCCGGAAGTCCGGCCAGTAGGGGTCGCAGAAGTAGTACTCGGAGTGCGCGCTCTGCCAGAGCAGGAAGCCGCTGAGCCGGACCTCGCCGCTCGTGCGAATGATCAGGTCGGGGTCGGGAAGGCCCGCCGTGTAGAGGTGGCGTGCGATCTCCTCGGGCGAAACGCGCTTCGCCGCCTCGGCCAGGTCGAGCCCGTCGGCCGCGTACCCCTCCAGCAGCCGGCGCGTCGCGTCCGCGATCTCCTGCCGCCCGCCGTAGCCCACCGCGACGTTCAGATGGGCGCCTTCGCGCTCGGCGGTCGCCTCGACCGCCGTCTGCAGCACCGCGCGCGTGCGTTCGGGGAGCAGCTCCAGCGCGCCGAGCGTCGTGATGTTCCAGCGACGCGACCGCGCGAGGTCGGTGACCTTGTCCTCGATCACCTCCAGCAATGCGCGAACCTCCTCCGGGTCGCGGTCGAGGTTCTCGGTGGACAGCAGCCAGAGCGTCACGACCGGGATCGACAGGTCCGTGCACCAGCCGAGCAGCTCGTCGATCTTGCGGGCGCCCCGGCGATGGCCCTCGGCGGCGTCGGCGTAACCCATCGCGTTCGCCCAGCGGCGATTGCCGTCGAGGATGACGCCGACGTGCTCGGGGAGCGGCGCGCGCCTGACCTCGGCGTCGAGCCGGCGCTCGTAGGCCCGGTAGACGAGGTCGCGCGGCGTGAAGGCCATCGGAGGTCAGGGTAGCAAGGCGGTGGTGGGAATACGGGGGTCGCTCGGGGCGTCGGGAGGATCATGGATCTGCGCCCGATCGACGCCATCCTGGACGGCGCGCCGGAGGCGCCCGGCCCGGTCGCCGGCGGCGAGGCGGGCGAGGCCGCCGCGCTCGACGCGTACTCGCACGTCGTGACCCGGGTCGCCGACGCCCTTTCCCCGTCGGTGGCCAACCTGCGCGTCGCGCGCCGGGTTCGCCGGGGCGTGGCCGAAGGCGGCGGGAGCGGCGTCGTCATCTCGCCCGACGGCTTCATCCTGACCTCGGCGCACGTCGTAGCCGAGACCGACGGCGGCTCGGCCACGTTCGTCGACGGTCACGAGACCCCGGTCGACGTCGTCGGCGCCGACCCGCTGTCGGACCTCGCCGTGGTGCGAGCGATCGGCGAGGACTTTCACGCCGCGACGCTCGGCGACGCGTCGGCGTTGCGCGTCGGGCAGCTCGTCGTCGCGATCGGCAACCCGTTCGGGTTCAGCGGGACCGTCACGGCGGGCGTCGTGAGCGCGCTCGGGCGGTCGTTCACGACGATGTCCGGCCAGGTCTCGCGCGTGATCGAGAACGTGATCCAGACCGACGCGGCGCTGCACCCCGGCAACTCGGGCGGCGCGCTGGTCGACGCGTCCGGTCGCGTCGTGGGAATCAACACCGCGGTCGTCGGCCCCGGCATGGGCCAGGGGCTCGGGCTCGCCGTCCCGATCAACGCCACCACGCGCTCGATCATCGGCGCGCTCATCCGCGACGGGCGAGTGCGCCGCGCGTACCTCGGCATCGTCGGCGGACCGCGGCCGCTTCCGCCGCGCGTCGCCCGCGCGGTCGGTCGCGAGCAGGGCGTGGAGATCCTGGAGGTCGTACCCGACAGTCCGGCCGCGCTCGGCGGAATCAGGCCGGCCGACGTCCTGCTGGACCTCGACGGCGTGGCGGTATCCGGCGTCGAGGACGTCCAGCGCGCGATGGTCGGCGAAGCGGTCGGCCGGCCGATCGCCGCGCGCGTCGCACGCCGGGGCGACTTGGTCGACCTCGTCGTGATGCCGGCCGAGCTAGGCCACTAAGCATCCGTCGAAGGCGCTCGGACCTCAGTGGCCCACTGCGGGTCGTATTAGTCCACCACGGGTCGTATCGGTCCGGCCGCTCCACGGATAGCCTTGCCGCCGATGAGGCTCCGAGAGTCGATCGCCGTCCTGGCCGCGCGTGGGGCCGGCTCGCTCAGTCGCGGACTGCGCGTCGGAGGCGGAAGCAGCGTTCCCGGGATCGTCGTCGAGCGGCTCGACCCGGGCTTCGTCCGGCGGCGCGCGGCGCGGCTGACCGGCGGGGTCCTCGTCGTGTCGGGAACGAACGGCAAGACGACGACGACCGCGATGATCCGCGCCATCCTGGCCGAGCACGGCGCGAGCACCGTCAGCAACGAGTCCGGCGCGAACCTGCTGCACGGGGTCGCGACCGCGCTGCTGCGCGTCCGCGGCGCGACCATGGGCGTGTTCGAGTTGGACGAGGCCTGGCTCCCCAAGGTCGCGCCGCTCCTGAACCCGCGCGTGGTCGTGCTGACGAACGTGTTCCGGGACCAGCTCGATCGCTTCGGCGAGGCGGAGAGTGTCGCGCGCCTCCTGAGTCGCGGGGCCGCGGCCGAGGAGGGCGCGACGGTCGTCGCCAACGCCGACGACCCCTTGCTCTGGCACGCGCTGCCGGGCGAGCCGCTGGGCTTCGGCGTTCGGCCCGAGCCCTCCCGCGCCGACGAGGCGACGCACCGCGCCGATGCCGAGCCGGAGACGTGCCCGCGCTGCGGGCGCTCGCTGGTGTTCGAGGTGCGAACGATCGCGCACCTCGGCGTCGCGCGCTGTCCGGCCGGCGACTGGGCCACGGCCGAGCCGTCGCTGGCGCTTCGCATGGTCTCCTCGGACGGGCTCGAGGCGACGGTCGTGGAGACCGGAGGGGTTCGCTTCCGCCTTCCGATCGGCGGGATTCACAACGTCTACAACGCGGCGGCCGCGATCGCCGGGACGCGTGCGGTGGGGGTGCCCGTCGAAACGGCCGCGCGCGCGCTGGAGAAGTTCCGCGCGCGCTTCGGACGCTCGGAGGTGCTGACCGTGGGCGGCCGCACGGTGCGCATGCTGTTGACCAAGAACCCGGCCGGGGCGAGCGTGGTGATCCGCGAGCTTGCTCGCGACCCCGGTGTGGGCGCGGTCGTGGTCGCCGTCAACGACCAGGTCGCCGACGGGCGCGACATCTCCTGGATCTGGGACGTGGACTACGAACGACTCGCCGGGATGGACGTGCCCGTCGTGCCGGCGGGCCGGCGTGCGGCCGACGTCGCCGTGCGCCTTCGCTACGCGGGCGCCACCCCGTTGCCGGCGCGCACGGACGCGAAGCAGGCTGTGCTCGCCGCGATCGCGGCGGCGCCCGCGGGCTCGACGGTCGCGGTGCTCGCCACCTACACGGCGATGCTCGACGCGCGAGCCGCGCTCGCCGGCGGGCGGCGCAAGGCGGTCGTCGACGCATGACCGACCTCGTCATCGCGCACCTGTACCCGGACCTGCTCCGCACGTACGGCGACCGCGGCAACGTCGTGACCCTTCGCAAGCGAGCCGAGTGGCGAGGCTTTGGTGCCGAGGTGGCCGAGGTCCATCGCGACGAACCGCTGCCGCCGGCCGCGCGCGTCGTGCTGATCGGCGGCGGATCGGATCGTATCCAGGAGGTGCTGGGCGACGACATGCGAAGGCGCGCCGGTGAGCTGCGCGAGGCAATCGAGCGCGACGCGGTCGTCCTGGGGATCTGCGGCGGCTACCAGCTCCTCGGGCACTCCTACACCGCCGCCGACGGCTCGAGCATCGAAGGCCTCGGCTTGCTCGACGTGACGACCGGCGCCGGGCCCGGCAGGATCATCGGCCGGGTGCGCGCGCGCGGCACGCTCGACGGCGAGAGCTTCGAGCTGTTCGGCTTCGAGAACCACGGCGGCCGCACGACGCTCGGGCCGGACGCGACGCCGCTGGCGCGCGTCCCGCACGGTCAGGGCAACAACGGGACCGACGGCGGGGAGGGCGCCGTGCAAGGCGGCATCGTGGGCACCTACCTGCACGGCCCGGTGCTCCCGGTGAACCCCGCGTTCGCCGACCGCCTGCTCGCGCGCGCGCTCGCGCCCGTCACCGGCGGCGAGCCGCTGGCGCCCCTCGACGACCGGCTGGAGGACGCCGCCCGCCGCGAGGCGGCTGGCTTGAAGAGGTAAGGCGTTTCGCTCCCGTTCTCCAGGGGTTAGCCCCGACGGGCCATTGTGGCGGCATCCGAACGGCGTGACGATAAGGGAGCCGCTTGGGGACCGCCGCGCCCCACGCAATCGAGGAGGAGACCATGGCGCGGGTGCTGGTTCTTGAAGACGAGGCCTCCGCGCGCGAGTTGGTCTCGACCGCGCTCCGACTTCAGGGGCACGAGCCGATCGAGGCGACGCGCGGACGGGATGCGATCTCGCTGCTCGAGCACGACCACTTCGACGGCGCGGTCATCGATCTGCGGATGAGCGACGTGGACGGCTACCAGGTGCTGCGCGTGATTCGGTCGGGGAGCGAGACCAAGCGACTGCCGGTCGTCGTCGTGACCGGCGACGAGGAAGCTGCCGAGCGGTGCCGCCGGCTCGACTTGCGTCCGACGAGCGTCGTCAGCAAGCCCTTCGATTACGAGACGTTGTCGTCGGCGATCAACGCCATCACGATTCCCCGCGTTTCCCCGCTGCGCGCCGATCACGCTCCCCACGTCAGGATCGACGGCCGGGAGCTGCACCGCTCACTGGTCGAGTTGCAGATCGAAGTCGACCACGAGCTCGAAGCGGGCGAGTCCTAGCCGGGCGAGCGCTTCTTTCGCCCTTTCTGTTCGGGCGGGCTCGAGCGAAAGCGGTCCCGAATATCGGGCGGGCGGACGTCGATCGTCGGCAAACCTTCGAACAGCGTCGCAATTGACATGCCGAGCGCCGCCGCGATCTTGTGAATGTTGATCAGCGAGACGTTGTGCGCGCCGCGCTCGATCGCGCCGTAGTAGGTGCGGTGCATGGCGCACACCTCCGCGAATCGCTCCTGCGAGACGCCAGTCGCTTCGCGGAGCGCCCGCACGCGCGCGCCGAAATCCTTGCTGATCCGGGCATCGCCCGGTTCCTCCGATAGAGACATGGCGCGGATGATGTGAGCCCCACCGCTGTCGCGTCTACATGAGATACGAGCACAGGGAATATCTCCACAGGAAACGTCGGGACTAGACGCGCTCACCGGAACACGGTAGGTTCCCTCGCCTATTCGTCGCCTTGGTCTGTTTATCGTCCAAGGAGACACCGTATCGATCGAGGGGAGTCGGGAGGTTCATGGTCTGAGACATCGCACGTCGCAGCAAGCAGGACCTCAAGGGCAATCCCGCCCTTCAGGACGCACCAAGGAAACTGAGGAGGAAGCGATGGTACGAACGGCGAAACTCTTGACCATCATGAGCGTGGCCATGGGCCTCACCGCGGTGGGCGTCACGCCCGCCCACGCCGGCATGACCGACCTGATCCCCGCGCTCGTCGCCCACGCCGACGACGTGC
>DASWJS010000014.1:0-143122 GCA_036397035.1 Actinomycetota bacterium
AGGGTGGGGCGTTCTTCGTCAACAGGCCGGAGGACGTTGACCGAGCGCACATCTTGTACGACAAGGGAACGAACCGGCAGGCCTTCATGCTGGGCCTGGTCGACAAGTACTCCTGGACCGACCTCGGCTCGTCCTTCGGGATGTCGGACGTGCTCGCGGCTTACTTGGTGGCTCAGCTTGACGAGCGAGCAGCAATTGCCCGGCGGCGGCGCGCCATCTACGAGCAATACGACGAGCTGCTGTCTCCGCACGGCGCGGCGTTGGGCTACCGCACTCCGGTCGTGCCTGCCGACCGGGATCAGACGTTCCACATGTATTACGTGCTCTTGAAAGACAACGCCACGCGCAACCGGGTTCTCGCCGCCCTTCGGGAGCGCGGGATCCAGGCGACGTTCCATTACGTTCCCCTCCATGACGCACCCGGCGCCGAACCGCACCTCCGTAGCAGGACGGCATGCCCGGTGACCGACGACGTCAGCGGAAGGTTGCTGCGATTGCCCTTCTTCAACGCGCTGACGCAGGAGCAGACGGAGTACGTGGCGCGGGCGTTCTTGGACGTCGTCGCCGGTTGACGTCGACCGAGATCGCGCTCCCGGCGGCCTATACTGCGGTAGCTCGGGAAGGGGAGGCACCTGTCCTGTGAACGAACGACCCGCGAAGTACAGCGTCGTCATCCCGGTGTTCAACAGCCGGTCGATCGTCGGCACGACGATCGACAGGACGGTTGCCTTCTTCGAAAGCCGGGATCTTCCGTACGAGGTCATCCTGGTGAACGACGGAAGCCCGGACGGTAGCTGGGACGTCATCCGCGACAAGGCGCTCCACAACAAGAACCTCGTCGCCGTGAACCTGCTCAAGAACTACGGGCAGCACGTCGCAAACATCTGCGGCCTCCGTCGCGCGACCGGAGATTGGGTCATCACGATGGACGACGACCTTCAGAACCCGCCCGAAGAGATCGCTCACTTGATCAGCGCAGCCGAGGAAGGCCACGACGTCGTTTTCGGACGCTTCGAAATCAAACAGGCATCCCGCATCCGGTCGATCGGGAGCAAGACCATCGGCATGATCAACCGCCGGATCTTCGGACAGCCACGCGATCTGATCGTGAGCAACTTCCGCATCATGCGGCGCGACGTGGTGGACCGGATCTGCGCCACGCGATCGGCGTTCCCCTACATCACGGGCCTGGCCCTTCTGAACTCTCGCAATCGGGCCAACGTGCAGGTCCGTCACGAGCCGAGGGCCGTCGGCAAGAGCAACTACTCGTTCCGGCGCATCGCGCAGCTCGTCATGACGATCCTGTTCAGTTACTCGCTGTTCCCATTGCGCCTCATGGCGGTCCTCGGCGCAGTCATCGCCACGATGAGCTTCGCGATCGGCGGCGTCTACCTCCTGCTGGCCGCCGTCCGGGGGATCAACATCCCGGGCTGGACCACCGTCGTCGTGCTCCTTGCCTTCCTGAACGGCGTGACGATCCTGATGTTGAGCATGCTCGGGGAATACACGATCAGAACCCTCAACCAGGTCAGCAACGCCGAGTCCTACCACGTCGTCGATGTCGTCGCAGTCGGACGCTAGCTTCTTCGTCATCGTCGGCGCGCAGCGCTGCGGGACGACGTATCTGTACACGCTCCTCGACGAACACCCTTCGATCGAAATGGCCCGGCCCTTACGGCCGGAGCCGAAGTTCTTCCTCAAGGCGGATGCGGTGGCGCGCGGGATCGACGCGTATCTCGCAGACCACTTCGGGCATCGCCCCCACGCGCGCGTCCGCGGCGAGAAGGGGACGAGCTACATCGAGTCCGAGGACGCGGCCAGACGGATCGCCGGCATCCTTCCGGATCCGAAGATCGTCGTGCTCGTGCGCGACCCGATCGACCGGGCGATCTCGAACTACCGGTTCAGCGTGAAGAACGGACTCGAAACGCTTCCGATCGCGGAGGCGCTCACGGAACAGGCTCAGGACCGGCCGTACGACACCTCCAGCATTTCCGCCTCACCGTTCGGCTACCTGCGGCGCGGACGGTACGCGGAGCAACTGGAGATGTACGGCAGGCACATCCCGCGAGAGCGGATCTTCGTCGCCGTCCTCGAAGAACTGGTCGAAGGCGGCGTCCTTGCCGAATTGTGCGCGTTCCTCGGCGTCGAGCCTCACCAAACGCGCGAGCCTGGGCCACCGGTCAACGCCTCAGAAGGGGAGAAGCCTCAGCTCGCCGAGGCGGACGCTGCTCGTCTTCGAACGTATTTCGCGCCGGCGACCGAGCGCCTGGAGGAATTTCTCGGGAGGCGAATCGAGAGCTGGCGCTGACTCACGCTCGAGCCGCCGCCGAAGCGGCGGGCGCACGCAGCGCCGCCGACTCCAGCGCGGTCATCGCGATCAGGGCGATCCCTTCGGCCATCAGAAAGGCCAGAGCCGCCCGCACGGCGACGTCGCCTCCCGCCACAACCATCCACCCCGAGCCGGCGGCGAGCGCCACGCCCCACACCGCGACGAGGCTCTGCCATCGGGCGCGGCTGATCAAGACCAAGCCCTGGACCAGTGTCCCGAGCGCGACGCCGGAGCCGGCGCCGAGGAAGACCAGAGCGTTGCGAGGGAGGTCGATCTCGGGACCGAAGAGGATGCGCAGAACCCCCAAGGCGATCGTCGCGCCTGCGAGAGCCCCGGCGCCTCCCGCGAGCAGCGCGCCTCCGACCGTCAGGGCGAGCGTCGCCCGAAGCCGGGCACGCCGGTGACCCACGACGAACCCGGTCAATGCGCCGGTCATGCGGCTCGTGACGCCGAGAGCCAGTAGATAGGGCGCGCGGAAGAGAGCAAGCGCCGCAAAGGCCGACGTGATGCCGGCCGCGCCGGCGCCGGCGAGAGCCATGGCCACCGGCGCTCCCGTCAGGACGAGTTGCGAGAGAAGCGACCCGGCCGAGATCCCGGCGAGGAAGCCGAGCTGGTGACCCTCTTCCGCCCGTCCGCCGCCGAACCGAAGGGCGCTCGGCCAGACCAGCACGACGCCGAAGCCCGCCACCATGACCAAGGCGAACGCTTCGGGCCCCCAGCCCGCGGCCGCACCGATCACCGCCAGCCCGAGGCGAACAAGGCTCTCCGCCGCGAAGGCTGCCGCGGTGGCCGAGAACCGCCCGCGCGCGGCCAGGCCGCCGCGAAGAACCCCCATCGCCGCAGTGCCCAGAACGATCAACGCCAGCAACGACGGAAAGAGGACCGTTTGACTCCTGAAGAGATCCGCTCGCTCGATCCATGCGACGAAGCCACATGCGAGCGCGAGCATCGCCGTCCACATCGTCATGCGCGGGAGCGCCCGGCGGACGCCGGCCTCCGACCCGTCTGCGTGGACGCGCCGGATCACCCAGTGCTGAATCGGGAAGGCGAGCGCGGCTCCGGCAACGGCCCAGAACGTCCACAAGACCGAGACCGGCGCGAATCCCGCGGCGCCGAGAGCCCGGCTCCCGATTGCCGCGAACCCGTACGCGGCAATGCCGTTGACGGCCGCTCCTACGCTCAGGCCCGCGGCATCGACGGCGAAGCGGCGCCGCATCCGCTCGCTACGAGCGACTGCCGCCGGACGTGCCGTGCTCGCCGCGCTGCCGACCACCTCGCCGACGTCTTGGCGGCGGTGCGGTCATTCCGCCGCGACCTTGATGCCCGGGCCCATGGTCGAGGAGACCGTCACGCCCTTGATGTACTTACCCTTCGAGGCCGACGGCTTCGCACGGCGGACTTCGTCCAGGACGGTGGTGAGGTTCTCGGCGAGCGCCGCCGCGTCGAACGACGCCTTTCCGATCGGCACGTGGACGTTGGCGCCCTTGTCGACGCGATACTCGACCTTGCCGGCCTTGATCTCGCGGACCGCCTTGCCCACCTCGGTCGTGACGGTGCCGGTCTTCGGGTTGGGCATGAGCCCGCGCGGGCCGAGGATCTTTCCGATCTTCCCTACGACCGGCATCATGTCGGGGGTCGCAACCGCCGCGTCGAAGTCCAGGAAGTTCTCCTTTTGGACTCGGTCCGCGAGATCCTGCGCGCCGACGACTTCGGCACCCGCCTCGCGCGCCTCGTCCGCCGCGGGGCCCGCAGCGAACACGGCGACTCGAACGGTCTTGCCGGTCCCGTGCGGCAGCGACACCGTCCCGCGCACCATCTGATCGGCCTTGCGCGGATCGACGCCCAGCCGGATGGCGACGTCGACGGTCTCGTCGAACTTGCTCTTCGCGAGCTGCTTCACCAGCGAGACCGCGGCCGCCGGCTCGTAGAGCCGCATCCGGTCGATCTGCGCGAGCGCTTCGGTGTGCTTCTTGCCTGTCATCGCTTGATACCTCCGTGGTCGAGCGGCGCCCATCGCGCCTCCCACTAGTCGGTGACGTTCACTCCCATGGATCGAGCCGTACCCTCGACGATCTTCGTCGCGGCGTCGAGGTCGTTGGCGTTGAGGTCGGGCATCTTGATCTCGGCGATTTCGCGCGCCTGCGCGCGCGTGATCGCGCCGACCTTGTCCCGGTTCGGCTCGCCCGACCCCTTCTCGATGCGGGCCCGCTGCTTGATGAGCACGCTCGCCGGCGGCGTCTTGGTGACGAACGAGAACGAACGATCCTCGTAGATGGTGATCTCCGCGGGAATCACCGTGCCGCGCTGGGACTCGGTCGCGGCGTTGTACGCCTTGCAGAAGTCCATGATCGCGATCCCGTGCGGGCCGAGCGCCGTCCCGACGGGCGGGGCCGGCGTCGCGGATCCCGCCTGGATCTGGAGCTTGACGACCGCGGCAACTTTCTTCTTCTTGGGGGGCATGGCTCTCCTTAGACCTTCGCGATGTCCTCGAAGCTCAGCTCGACGGGCGTCTCCCGGCCGAAGATGTTAACCAGGACCTTGACCTTCTGGCGCTCGCCGTCCACTTCGCTGATGACTCCTTGGAAGTTGGCGAACGGCCCGCTGGTAACGCGGACGGGATCGCTCTCCTGCCATTCGAGCCGGGGCTTCGGAGCGGCCACGCCCGCAACTTCGGGCGCCTCCTTGCCGCGCTTCAGGATCTTGTCCACCTCTCGCGAGGACAGGGGGACGGGCTTTCCCGAGCCGACGAAGCCGGTGACGCCCGGCGTGTTGCGAACGACGTACCAGGAATCGTCGTTCAGCTCCATGCGAACGAGCAGATAGCCCGGATACACCTTGCGCTGCACGGTCTGCTTCTTGCCGCCCTTGACCTCCGTGACGTCCTCCATCGGGATGACGACCTCGTAGATCAGCTCCTCCATGTTCATGGAGGCGACGCGGGTTTCGATGTCGGCCTTCACCTTGTTCTCGTAGCCGGCGTAGGTGTGGACGACGTACCAGTCTCCCGGCGCCCAGTCGTCGAGAGCCTCGGGCTCCTCGCCCTCCGGCTCCTCGCCTTCGGGTGTGGCCTCCTCAGCCGTCACGTCGACGGCCGCGAACGCCTCCTCGATCTCGGCCTCCATCTCGGCCGAGACTTCCGTCGCGCCTTCCACGTCAGGCTGGGTCTCCGCGGGCTCCTCGGCCACGGCTTCTTGCGGCTGGGGCTCCTCCGCCACGGCCTCCGGCGACTCGGGAAGTTCGGCCTCGGCAGCCGGTTCGGGCTCGGCAGCCGGTTCGGGCTCGGCGGAAGCAGCCTCTTCCTCGTCCGAGGCAGGCTCGTTCGTCAACTCGTCGTCGGGATCCATCGTCCTTCTCTAGCCGTAGACCTGCAGAATGCCCTTGCCGAACAGGAAGTCGAGTCCGAAGACCATCAGCGTCACGAAAGTCACCGAGACCATGACCACGATCGTGTAGGTGAACACCTCGCTACGCGAGGGCCACGAGACCTTCTTCAGCTCCTGGCGAACTTCCTTGAGGAACTGGCGCGAGCGCTTGATCCTTCCTTCGCGCTTCTCGCGTCGCTCGCCCCTCGCGCGCCGCCGGCCGTCGTCGTCGCCGCCGCCTCCCGTGCCGTCGCCCGAAGGTCCGCGACGGCCGCCGCCCGACCCGGCGCCACTGCGCGCGGCAAGCGGCGTTCGCCGCGCGCGCTCACGCTCGGCTTGCTTCTCCTGTTTCGCCAGGAGCCTCTTGGTCTGTCTGTTCATGGCCTTCCTGTCCGGCGGCTCGACGCGGGTCCGGTGTGCCGGTCACGAATATAGCCGCGGATCGCGAACCCGCGGCTTCACGACCGGGCGACCTGCCCCTACCGCTCTGCAGGGCCGGAGGGACTCGAACCCCCAACCCCCGGTTTTGGAGACCGGTGCTCTGCCAGATTGAGCTACGGCCCTCCGCGAACGGGCATGCCCGTTCGTGAACCCGCTCAGTATACGTGGCGGGCTTGGGTTGACCAATCGGTTCGCGGCGGCGCCCGGGCGTCCGGCAGATCAGCCGGTGAGCCCGGACTGCAGGCCGGTTCGCCTGGTCCGCCGCGTCCGCCAGAACGCGTACGCGGCGCCGGCGGCCACCAAGGCGGCGGCGCCGGCTGCGGATGCGAGCGCCTCCCGATTCTCCCCGATCGCCCTGGCCACCTCGGGCAGAAGAGGCGGGACGAGGATCGTGCGTCGCGGGAGCGGCTCGGCCACCGCTTCGACGATCGCGTCGGCCAGGTAGGGCGGCGGAACGGCCTCGCGCTCGGCCAGCGTCGCAAGGCCCTCGGTCACCCGCCCAAGCACGAGTAGCTCGGCGCCGCAGGATCGACACGACTCGAGGTGCTCGGACACCAGGCTCCTGGTGTCCGGCCGGAGGTCGCCCCCGGCAAAGCCGGGGAGGTAAGGAGTCACCTGTTCACACTTCATCTCGCCGCCTTCTTCCGTCCCATCGGGACGACCACGCCGGAGGACGAGAGATGGTCGGCCAGTCGCTGGCGAGCGCGGAACAGCCGCACCTTCACCGCGCCGGCGGTCGTTCCCATCTCCTCGGCTATCTCCTCGCAGGTCCACCCGTACACGTCCTTCAACACCACGGCCGCGCGGTGCTCCGGAGGAAGCGACGCAAGCGCCTGCTCCAGAACGTCGGCATCGGCCTGCCGGTCGCTGCCGTCGGCAACCGGTATTTCCGGCAGCCGCTCGGGTTCGGTCGGCGTTCCCAGGCGCCCGCGCCTGCGAACGTGCGTCAGCGCGGTGTTCGCAGCGATCCGGTACAGCCACGTCGCAAGGTTCGCGTCGCCCCGGAACCGCTTCAATCCTCGCCACGCTCGCACGTAGACGTCCTGCGTGACGTCCGCCGCATCGTCGGGATCGCCGACGATCCGAAGCACGAGCGTGTAGACGGCTCGGTGCGTGCTCCGAACCAGTTCGTCGAACGCCTCCGGCTCACCGCGCCGGCAGGCCTCCGCCAACGCCGGGGCTACCTGCAAACGCCGACCTCCACTACAAGGGTTTGACGCGCATCGTTACGGTCAGGTTACGCCTCGGTCGATAACGTTTGAGCATGGTGGCGCGCCCTCGACGCTGGCTGGCGGGAGCATTGCTCCTGCTCGGACTGACCGCGGCCGGCTGCACGGACCCTCCCTTCATCGAGCTTCCCAATCCCATCGAGGGCCAAATCACCCAGATCGGGACCGACGACCTCGTCCTTGAGACCGGTCAGGGCAAGCGGTACACGTTCATCATCGCGGACGAAGAAGTCACGATCGCGCACTTGAGGGAGCATCTGGCGGGCAAGCTTCCCGTGCTGATCTCGTGGCGGCGCGACGGATACGCCTTGGTCGCAACCAGGATCGCGGACGCCTAGGAGGGTCCGGCTAGGGTTCGAGCAGGTCGGTCCGGTCCTTCCACCGGTCGAAGAACGTGTAGTGGTTGCGCTTGGAGAGCCGCTCGCGGTCGTGCTCCGGCGTCTCGGTCCAGCCGCGGTGCGCGTGCCTGGCGACGGGCAGCGGAACGACACGCGCGCGGTACCCGAGCGCGCGAACCTGGAACGAGAGATCGATGTCCGCGTTGCGGTACCACTGGAATCGCTCGTGGATCAGACCGTGCCCGAGCACCTCGCGACGAACGGCCATCGCGTAGCCCTCGATCGCGAGCACGTCCGGCCCCGGGTCTTCGCGCCAGGACCGCATGTCCTCGCTCACCAGACCGAACGGACCGGCGATGCCGACGGCGGGATCGGTGAAGACCTCGAGCAGCGGCCCCACGACGTCGCCGTGCGGCTCGATCGACAAGTCCGCAAGGACGACGACGGCGCCGCGGCTCGTCTTCAACCCCGCGTTGTGCGCGCGCGCCCAGCCGAGCGGGCGGTGCAGGTGAACGGCGCGCGCGAAAGCGAAGGCATCGACCACGTCCTGGACGGCGTCGCCGTCGGCGCTCGCGTTGTCGACGACGACCGCCTCCGCACCGGGAGCGTGACGTCCGATGGCCGAGAGGAACCGTTCGAGGTCGCCGGGAAATCCCTCGTAGAGCACGTGGAACGACAGCGGGCACGTCGGGAGTTCGGCGAGCGCGTCGTCGATCGTCGACGGATCGACCGGCGCCCAGCGAGCGAGGCGCTCGAGGTCGAACCCGGTCGCGGTATCGACGACGCGATAGCCCGCAGCGGCGATCTCGTCGCGCAAGGCGTCGGCGCGCGCGAAGTCCTTCGCCTGCCGGGCCTCCGCACGCGCGCGCCCCTTGGCGACCACGTCGGGAGGAGCCTCGGTCATCGGCCGAGCAGCCACTCCACGTTGCCGCCCATCAGCGGGCCGCGCCGCTCGTCCGGCAAGCCGTCGAGCGCCCCCTCGTACGTCGCCAGCGGCTCGGCGATGCCTTCGGCGTGCGGCCAGTCGCTTCCGTACATGAACAGGTCGCCGGCCTGCTCGATCAAGCGAGCCGGGCTTTCGTATGCGAGCGCGCCGACCCGAACCTGCCGGGCGACGTACTCGCTCGGTCGCAGCGGCAGCTCGGTCAGGGGGCGGCCGTGGCGGGCGGCGTAGAAGCCCCACGCGCCGTCGAGCATCAGCATGAACTGCGGGACCCAGTGCGCGGTCAGCTCGATGACGCCGACCCGCAGATCGGGGTGGCGCTGAAACGCGCCGTGAACGGCCATGTGCGCGAGCGCCGTCGCGGGCGCCACCCACAGCAGCGCCGAGGCGATGACCTTGTCCACCGGCTCCGGATCGTCGGCGAACAGCGCGGGGTCGAGCGGCTGGCGGAACCCGCCGACGTGGAAGATCGGGCTCACGCCGTGCTCGGTGAAGGACGACCACACCGGGTCGAGGTCGGGATGACCGAGCGCGCGCCCGCCGACGGGGCTCGGCGCGACCATCGCGAGCCGCACGCCGCCGGCGCTCAGCGTCGCAAGCTCCTCGTCGAGCCAGCCGGCGTCGGCGAGCGAGACGTGCGCGACGCCGTGGAGCCGGGCGTCGGCGGTGGTCTCGGCGATCCAGCGGTTGTAGGCGCGCATGTTCGCAAGGCGCGCCGGCGGCTCGAGCATCTCCTCCCACAGCAACCCGAAGTTGGGCAGCAAGATCGCCTCGTCGATCCCCCACAGGTCGAGCTGCTTGATGCGAGCGTCCGGGTCGGTGTACTCGATCGGCAACAGCTCGTCGTAGGACCCGTCCGCAGGCTCGCCGCGCTCGATGCGCAGACGCTCCTCGCCGATGGGCTTGGCCTTGCCGGGGCGCTGGATCTCGGCGAGGTAGAGCTTCCTGCCGCGGTGCGTCAGCCACGCGTAGCCCAGGTCGTCGTCCTCGATCGCGAGCGCGTCGTCGCGAAACGCGGGATCGATGCGCGCGCGCCAGCAGTCGCGCGGCTCGTAGACGTGCTGGTCGCCGTCGATGATCACGGCCGTCGAGTCTACGCCGTGTCGCTGCTCAGGCGAGCCGAACGACCGCTTCGGCCTTGCTGACGTTCGTGCCCTCGGGCGACTCGGCTTCGACTTCGATCCGCACCCGGTTGTCGTCGAGCTTCTCCGCGACCCGGCCCTTCACCACGACGGTCGCGCCCTCGGTCGGGACGACGACCGGGGACGTGAACCGGTTCTTGAAACTCACGACCGCACCGGGGTCGCCGCACCAGTCGGTGACGTACTGGCCGATGCGGGCCATCGTGTGCATCCCGGTCGCGATCGTGTCGGGCAGGCCCACTGCTCGGGCGAACTCCGGGCTCCAGTGGATCGGGTTGAAGTCGCCGCTCGCTCCGGCGTACATCACGAGGTTCACGCGCTCGACCCGATACTCCCAGGGCTTGAGGTCCTCGCCCTGTGCGACGTCGGCGTAGTTGATGGTCATGACGCCTCCTCCGCGGTTCCGCGCGACACGATGACCGCGCGAGCCGTCGCGACGCTCTCTCCCGACTCGGTCGAGATCGCCGCCTCGACGGTGAAGAACTCGTTCTTGCCGCGCGCGGTGATGTCGGTGATCGTCGGCTCGCCGACCAGCCGCATGCCCGGCACGACCGGCCGGTGCAGCTCGTAGGACTGCTCGCCGTGCACGACCCGGGAGTAGTCCAGGCCGAGGTCCGGGTCGCCGATCACTTGCGGCGAGTACCGGAAGTTGAGCACGGTCAGGAACGTCGGCGGCGCGATGATGTCCGGATAGCCGGCCGCCTTCGCCGCCTTCTCGTCGGTGTAGACGGGATTCGTCTCCCCGATCGCCTGCGCGAACTCCTTGATCCTCTCCCGTCCGACTTCGTAGGGAGCCGAAGCCGGGTACTTCTTACCGATCAGCGACTTGTTGAGCGGCATGTCAGCCTCCGAGCTGTCCGCCGGTCACGGGGATGACGACGCCCGAGACGAAGTCCGAGTCGGGCGAGGCGAGGAAGGCGTGGACGTTGGCGATGTCCTCGGGCTGCCCGTACCGGCCGAGCGCGATCATCATCAGCGCCATGTTGCGCGTCGCCTCCGGGATGCCCAGCTCCGCCCCCTGCTCCTTCGAGGCCGTCAAGCGCGTCTCGACGAAGCCCGGCGCGACGCAGTTGACGTTGATCCAGAACGGGCCGAGTTCGCGCGCGAGCGTCTTGGTCAGCGCGATGAGCCCGCCCTTGGCCGCGGTGTAGTTGGCCTGCCCCGCGTTGCCCGCGAGCGCCGCGACCGAGGACGTGAAGACGACCTTGCGGTTGTACGCGGGCTGGCCTTGCTCCGCCTTCTCCTTCTTGGCGGCCTCGCGCATGAACGGCATCGCGGCGTAGGTGACGTTGTAGGCGGTGTAGAGGTTGACCTTGATCACGAAGTCCCAGATGTCGGGCCCCATGTTGTGGAAGGTCTTGTCGCGCGTGATGCCGGCATTGTTGATCAGGATGTCGAGCTGGCCGAACTCGTCGACCGCGGCCTTCACCAGGCCCTGTGCGTCCTCGAGCTGGGTGAGGTCTCCGGCGAAGGAGACGGCCTGGCCGCCGTTCTTCTTGATCTCCTCCGCGGCCTCTTGGGCGGGCTCGGCGTCGACGTCGGCGACGACGAGCCGAGCGCCGTCGGCGGCGAGCCGCAACGCCGTCGCGCGCCCGATCCCCCGGCCCGATCCGGTGACGATGGCAACCTTGTTTTCGAGTCGACTCATGGCTTCCTCCTCGGGTGGAAGCCAGAAACTTACCCACCGGTAACCGGCCCCGTCAATGCAGCGTGCAGGACTTCACCGGGGTCACGTCGAATCTCGATGCTTCAGGACGAGGCTCCCCACGAGGGAGCCTTCCTCGACGGAGGTTCAAGATGAAGCGGATCCAGGTCATGGTCTTGGCGGCGGCGGCGCTGGCGTTCTCGCTCAGCCCCGCGCACGCCCGGACGGCACGGCAGTACTACGTCGGCGGGTCCGACGCGGTCGCGGGATTCTGCGACCCCGAAGCTCGTGGAGAAGACAACCGAAACATCGGGTACGTGTGCTTCTCGCTGGACACCTCAGGGGGCGGCGCGGACCGGGGGAAGCGCCTGGACCTCACGATCGAGGACGACGTGCTCAACCCCGTCCCCTTCTTCTGGATCTTCGAGGACGCCAACGGAGACTGCGTGGGAGCGAGCGAGGACCCGACGGCCGCCTGTCCGAACGCCGCCGGCGGCTGCGGCGAGGTCACGAACCTGGCGATCCCCAACGGGGCCGTCGAGATCGTGGTGGCGCTCGAAGGGCCCGTGCTCGGAGCGCTGGACTGCCTCGTCTTCGGCGGCGGCGAGGAGCAGGGACATGCGACGCTCGGCTCGGCGCTGATGAACGTGCACAGCCTCTAGTAGCGGTACGCAGCCTCTAGCGCGTTTCCTTGTGGGGGGTGTGCTTGCCGCACCAGCGGCAGAACTTCCGCATCTCCAGGCGGTCGCGGTCGTTGACCTTGTTTTTGGTCGTCTGGTAGTTGCGCCGCTTACAGTCCTCGCAGGCGAGGGTGATACCCGGACGCTTGTCACTCTTGGCCATCTAGCTTCCTTCTCGTCGTTTGCGTAGCGGGGGGCGGGATCGAACCGCCGACACTGCGATTATGAGCCGCATGCTCTACCACTGAGCTACCCCGCCGGGGGCATGCAGTGTATCGAGCCACCCACGAGCTGGCGACGGGACTTGAACCCGTGACCTCGGCTTTACCAAAGCCGTGCTCTACCGCCTGAGCTACGCCAGCGAACGGCACGGGAGTCTACCAGCGCCCGCGCTGCTCAGAAGCCGCTTCTCAGCGCCAGCGGCGGTCGCAGCCCGTGCGTCGCGAGGCCGAGAACCTTCAGCGAGCCGAGCCCGCCCGGGTCCACGAGCGTCGCGGCGTCACCGCGCGCGCCGAAGCTCGCGACGGCGTGCCGCCACTGCCCCGCCGTCTCCTGGCCGGCTTGGCGCGCTCGAAGCTCGTCCAGGATCGAGCGATAGCCGAGGGCGTGGAGGGCGGCGCGCTGATCGGTCGGACCGTACGGGACCAGGCCGGCCCTGCGCGCCGCCCGGGCGAGACTCCCGAAGTCGACCGGCCCGGTGATGTCGGTCGAGCCGGGGTCGGCAAGGAGATCGGTGACGAGTCGGTGGCCCCGGTACCCGCGGATCGGCTCGGGCGCTTCGCCTCGGGCGAAGCCGTAGTCGACGATCAGCGCGACCCCGCGGCGCAGGACGCGGGCGATCGACTCGACGATCGCCGCCGCGCCGGGCGCGAACGGGAACTCCGTCGGCGGAGGCCCGTGCGGCGCGACTGGCTCGCCGTCCGGCGGCGCGACTCGTGGCTCGCCGTCCGGCGGCGCGACTCGTGGCTCGCCGTCCTGCGGCGCGACGGGGGGCGTGACGGTGGGCTCGCCTTCGCGCTCGATCAGCTCGCCGTCGCGTTCGGCGACCATGACCTCGCGCAGCGAGCCGTCGCGCGAGCGCAGCAGATGGAACGGCAGGTTGTCAAACAGTTCGTTGGCGACGACGAGCCCGTCGACGGGCGCGGCGACCGCCGCGAGGTCCGCGACCGCCGCGAGGCCGCGTTCTGCGATGGCGGCGCGCTGGCGCGCGCCCTGCTCGACCGCGACGACTCGAAGCGCGGACGCGAGCGCGTGATGCTCGAGCGAGTCGCGCACCTGCGCGCCGAGCAGGCCGTCCCCGGCGCCGAGGTCGATCAGGGTGAACGACGGCGGCTTGCCGAGCTGCTCCCAGGTATCGACGGCCTGGCGCGCGAGGCAGGCGGCGAAGACGGGCGACACGTGCGGGGACGTGACGAAGTCGCCCGCCGGGCCGACGGGCGCTCGCGAGAAGAAGCCGTCGTCGGGGTCGTAGAGCGCCGCCGTCATGTAGTCCGCGAACGTGATCGGGCCTTCGGACCGGATGCGCGCGACGAGGCGCTCGCGAAGCTGGCTCGCCATCGCCGACACGCTACCGGGATATCGTGACGCCGCGATGGACCTCCCCTGGCCCGATCACGCCGCCGTTCGAGCGCAGTGGCCGCTCGACCCCGCGGTCACGTTCCTGAACCACGGCTCGTTCGGCGCGTGCCCGTCGCCGGTGCTGGAGGAGCAGAGCCGGTGGCGCGCGCTGCTCGAACGCCAGCCGGTCGCGTTCTTCGAGTCGGCGCTCGCCGGGCACCTTGCGCACGCGCGAGCGCGGGTTGCCGGTTTCCTGGGCGCGGAGGAAGACGGCCTCGTGTTCCTGCCCAACACGACCACCGGCGTGAACACGGTGCTGAAGGGGCTCGCGCTCGGGCCGGGCGACGAGGTCGTGTTCACCGATCATGCCTACCCGGCTGTGGACAACCTGATCCGCACGCTCTGCGCGGACACCGGCGCAGATTTCGCGTGCGTCCCGTTGCCGCTCCCCCTGCCCGAGCCGGACGCGATCGTCGCCGCGGTGATGGACGCGGTGACCGAACGCACGCGGGTCGTCGTCGTCGACCAGGTCACGTCCGCCACGGCCGCGATCCTGCCGGTCGAGCGGATCGTGCGCGAGTGCCGCTCGCGAGGAGTGCTCTCGCTCGTCGACGCGGCGCACGCCCCGGCGATGCTCCCGGTGGACCTTCGCGCCCTCGACGCGGACTTCTGGGTCGGCAACTTCCACAAGTGGCTCTGCGCGCCGAAGGGCGCAGCGGGGTTGGTGGTCCGCGCGGAGCATCGGACCCGGCTCACGCCGCTCGTCACCTCGCACGCGCACCTGACGGGGTTTCAGGCGCCCTTCGACTGGACGGGCACGCACGACCCGACGGCGATCCTGAGCGTGCCGGCGGCCATCGACTTCCTCGGCGGCCTCGGGTTCGAGCGCATCCGGGCCTACGGACACGCGCTCGCGCTCGCGGCGCGCGACGGGCTCGCCGAGGCGTTCGGGACCGAGCCGCTCGTGCCCGAGCCGGCGCTCGGGATGATGGCCTCGATCGAGCTACCGCGCGGGCTGGTCGCCACGCGTGAGCACGCGTGGGCGCTGCACGATCGCGTCGTGGCCGAGACCGCGCTGGAGCTGCCGTTCAACGCGTGGAACGGCCGGGGGATCGTGCGGGTTTCCTGCCACGCTTACAACCATCCCGACGAGGTCGAGCGGCTGCTGCGCGACCTGCCGGCGGTGCTCGCGCGCGCATGATCCGGCCCGTCCACGTCGTCGCGAGCGCGATCACCGACCTGCGCGCGCCGACGCCGGAGGTCACCACGGCGGAGATGGCCTTCGACGTCGCGCGAGCCGCGGTCGAGCGCAGCGGCCTTCCGCGTGGCTCGATCGGGGTGACAGTCTCGGCGTCCTCGGACATGCTCGAAGGACGATCGTTCAACTTCGTGCGCGGGCTCGAGGCGCTCGGCGCGCACCCCGCGGTGCACGAGCGGCACCTGGAGATGGACGGCGCCTGGGCGGCGTATTACGCATGGCTCCTCATCCAGACCGGCGAGTTCGACGGCGCGCTCGTCGTGGCGTGGGGCAAGACGTCCGAAGGCTCGACGGCGCGCGTGCTGAACACGCGGCTCGACCCGTTCGTGCTCGCGCCGCTCGGCCTGGACGACGTCGCGTGCGCGGGGTTGCAGGCGGACGCGTTCGTGGCGCGCGCGGGCCTCGGGGTCGAGTCCATCGACGAAGTCGCCGCGCGCGCCGGCCGGGCGCCCTCGGACGAGATCGTCGCCTCCCCGCTCACGCGCGCGCACCTGCCGGACCTGGTGGACGGCGCGTGCGCGCTCGTGCTGAGCGCCGGCGGCGAGGGCCCCGTCATTCGCGGTGCCGATCATCGGATCGAGCCGGGCGCGCTCGGTCACCGCGACCTGTCGCGCGCGGTCTCGGCGCGAGCGGCGGCCGAGCGCGCGCGCGCGATGGCGGGTTGGGACACGCGGGTGGACCTGGCCGAGGTCGGCTCGTCCTACGCGCACCAGGAGTTGATGCTGCGCGAGGCGCTGGCGCTGGACGGCGAGCGCGTCAACCCGTCGGGCGGGCCGATGGTGGCCGACCCGATCATGGCGACCGGCTTGATCCGGCTCGCGGAGGCCGCCGCGCGCGCCGGACCCGGCGAGCGCGCGCTGGCGCACGCGGCGACCGGCCCGGCCATGCAGCAGAACGTCGTGTGG
The DNA here is from genome assembly GCA_036397035.1 of Actinomycetota bacterium. GTDB lineage: Bacteria > Actinomycetota > AC-67 > AC-67 > AC-67 > DASWJS01. Next base: position 15,833 of record DASWJS010000014.1, read on the forward strand.
CTGCTGGAAGGAGCGGCGTGAACCGCGTCGCGGTGCTCGGCGCGGGCCAGACGCACCATGCGTCGAAGCGCACCGACGTGAGCATCGCCGGGCTCGTCCGCGAGGCGATCGAGCGCGCGCTCGCCGACGCCCGCCTCGAGCCGGCCGACCTCGACGCGGTCGTGCTCGGCACGGCGCCGGACTTCTTCGAAGGGATCATGCAGCCCGAGCAGTGGCTCGCCGGCGCGCTGGGCGCCGTGGGCAAGCCGCTCATCCGGATGCACACCGCGGGCAGCGTCGGCGGCTCGACCGCCGTCGCGGCCGCGGCGCACGTCGGGTCGGGCCTGTTCGAACGCGTGCTCGCCATCGCCTTCGAGAAGCACTCCGAGAGCGACGCGCTCTGGGGGCTGTCGCCACGCTCGCCGTTCGGCCGCGCGTTCGGCGCGGGCGCCGGCGCGTTCTTCGCCCCGGCGTGCCGCCTGTACATGGAGCGCACCGGCGCGCCGCCCGAGATCGGGCCGCGCCTTGCGGTCAAGGCGCGAGCGAACGCGCTCCGCAACCCCTACGCGCACGTGCGGAAGGCAACGACGCTGGACGAGGTGCTGGATTCGCCGATGCTCTGGGACCCGTTGCGGCGGCTCGAGTGCTGCCCGACCTCCGACGGCGCGGCCGCGATGGTGCTCGGTTCGGAGCGGGCGGCGCGCGGCCGGACGGACGCGGCGTGGGTACGCGGCGCGGCGGCGATGGCCGAGGCGGCGGAGATCCCGGGACGCGACCTCGGCGACCCGGACGTCGGTCGCGCGTGCGCGGCGCACGTCTACCGGCAAGCGGGGATCGCCGACCCAGCGCGCGAGCTGGACGTGGCGGAGATCTACGAGCCCTTCAGTTGGATCGAGGCGATGTGGTACGAGAACCTCGGCTTCGCCGAGTCGGGATGGCGATTCTTCGACGAGGGCGCGACCGAGCCGGGCGGCGCGCTGCCGGTGAACCCGAGCGGCGGCGTGCTCTGCACGAACCCGATCGGCGCCTCGGGCATGATCCGCATGGTCGAGGCGGCGCAGCACGTGCGCGGACGCATCGACGGCGGGCACCAGGTCGACGGAGCGCGCCTCGCGCTCGGTCACGCCTACGGCGGCGCATCCAACTACGTCGCGATGATGGTCTTCGGGAGCGAGCCGTGAGCGAGCCCTTCGTCTCGCGGTTCGAGGTGGAGGCGCCGTTCGCTCACTCGACCGGCGCCGCGATGGGACGGTGGCTCGGCGAGCTTCGCGCGCGCCGGATCATGGGCAGGCGCTGCTCGTCGTGCGGCCTGGTCGTCGTGCCGGCCTACGAGCACTGCGATTCGTGCGGCGGCGAGCTGGGCGAGTGGCGTGCGATCGGGCCGGGCGGCACGGTCCGGGCGGTGACGGCAACGCAGGGCCGGACGCTCGCCGCCGTGCGGCTCGACGGCGCGGACGTCGACCTCATCCACGTGGTCGAGGCGGGCGTCGAGCGGGGCGCGCGGGTGCGTCCGAAATGGACGCGCGAGCCGGCCGGCGCCATCACCGACGTCGAGCGATTCGAGCGCGGCGAGCCCGCGGACGACGACGACGCGCCCGGCCCGGCGGAACCCGTCGCGTTCGTGCGCGCGCACCTGCGCCTGCCGTTCGACCTGTCGGCGGGCGCGCTCGCGTCGCGGTTCTTCGACGGCATCCGCGACGGGCGCATCCACGGGAACCGGTGCCCGTCGTGCGCGCGCGTCTACGTGCCTCCGCGCGGGAGCTGCTCGGCGTGCTGGGTCGAATGCCGGGACTGGATCGAGGTGAGCGACCACGGCGTGCTCGAAACGTTCGTGATCGTGAACGTGCCGTTCTACGGCCAGCAGGTCGAGATCCCCTACGTCCTCGGCTCGATCCGCCTCGACGGCGCCGACTCGGCCTTCCTGCACCTCGTGGCCGGTCCGCGGCGGCCCGCAATCGGCTTGCGCGTGCGCGCGGTATGGCGCGAGGAGCGCACCGGCTTCCTGAGCGAAGACGTCGACCGCTTCGAGGCCGAGTAGATCGGGCAAAGCGAGAGGGCCGGACGTCGCGTCCGGCCCTCTGCGCGTCGTGAGACTCGACGCTAGGCGGTTCCCTCGGTAATCGTCGCGTCGTTGGCGAACTTGCCCGGGATGCCGACGAGCGAGCGGTTGCCGATGTAGGCGTCGGCAGCCGATGCACCCGTCGCGTCGGCCTCGACCTCGGCCCACAGGCTGATGGTGTGCAGACCGGAGCCCATGTTCAGGCGAACCCAGTTGAAGGAGTTCGCGGACTTGGTGGCGATGTAGTCGCGGCTTCCGTCGTAGCCGTCCTCAGGGTCCTCGGTGTCCTGGACCGTGCGCTCGAAGACCCGGTTGCAGAACGTAACCTTGTCGGTGTCGTCGCCCGGCTCGCCGCTGCCTTCGCTGATGATCGGCACCACGACGTCGTCGATCGTGATCCATGCGCGGACGGTCGCGGTGGCGCGAGTGCTGTCCTGCGCGCCCGGCGTCGTGGAGCCCAGCAGGATCGTGTCGGTGACGAGGGCGCACTCCAGGCTCACCTGCAGGATCAGGTCCGTCGGCTTGGCGTTCTTGACGGTGGCGCGCAGCAACTCGACGCCCTCCGTCGGGCCCGAGCGAATCACCTTGGATGCGGCCGCGAACGGCTTGTCTGCGGGCTGGTGCGTGGCCAACGCCCCGCTCCCGAACGTGCTGACGGCCAGCGCGGTGGCGACGGCTACCACGATCATTCCCGAACTCTTGCGCAAGAGCTTCCTCATCGGTTCCCTCCTTCGGGCCACCGGGCCCATCGGCCGAAGAACAAGGCACTTGGGGACTAAAGCAAGCAGAGGCTTCGGTTCCCTGTCAATAGGCGCAAAAACCTTGTGTGCCACATGCCGATACGACAATGAGCCTCCAGCGCTGAGGGCGAAACGAAATCCCGGATCAGGTCGCGCGCGGGAGGCCGAGCCCGCGCTGAGCGATGATGTTCTTCTGGATCTCGGTCGTGCCCGCGCCGATCGTTGCCATCCGCGAGTAGAGCATGGCGTGCTGCCACCGCCCTTCGTCGACCGCGCGAGCGCCCCACTGCAAGCCGGCCGCCCCCTGCAGCTCGACGGCAAGCTCGCTCACCTGCTGCCAGAGCCTGCTCCAGACGAGCTTGCCCAGCGCGACCTCGACGGTCGGCGGCTCGCCTCGCTGCACGAGGCTCAGCGCTCGCGCCGCGAGGATTCGCGTCGTCTCGACGTCGATGTGCATGCGCGCGATGCGGTCGCGAACGATCGGGTCCTCGAGCGCGGTGCCGCGCCCGCGCTTCGTCGCGCGCGCCAGCTCGATCACGTCCCCGAGGTGCCGGCGCACCTGGATGCCGAGCGTCGTCGTTCCCACGCGCTCGTTGGCGAGCGTCGACATCGCCGCGTGCCATCCCCGGTTCAGCTCACCGACGAGGTTCTCGGCGGGCACGAGCACGTCGTCGAACGTGATCTCGTTGAATCCGTCGTGGCCGGTGATCTCGCGGATCGGCCGCACCTGGACGCCCGGCGCGTGCATGTCGACCACGAGCGCGCTGATGCCTTCGTGCGGGCGCGCCTCGGGGTCGGTGCGCACGAGCGCGAGGCACAGGTCGGCGAAGTCGGCGTAGGTCGTCCAGACCTTGCGACCGGTCACCAGGAACCCGCCGTCGACCGCGACCGCGCGCGTGCGCAGCGACGCGAGGTCGGAGCCGGCGTCCGGCTCCGAGAAGCCCTGGCACCAGATCTGCTCGCCGGAGAGCATCGGGGCGAGCCAGCGATTCTTCTGCTCCTGGGTGCCGAGCGCGATCAGCATCGGGCCGATGTTCCAAACGCCGATCGTGTTGATCGGATTGGGCGCGCGGGCGAGCGTCATCTCCTCGTGGTAGATCGCGACCTGCGCGGGGGTCGCGCCGCGACCGCCCCACTCCGCCGGCCAGGAGGGCGCGACCCAGCCCCCGGCGTGCAGCTCGCGCTGCCAGTCGAGCTGGATGCGGACGCGATCGGCCGTGCCCAGCTCGGCCGCCGGCGGATGGTGCTCGGCGAGCCAGGCACGCAGCTCGGCGCGGAAGGCGGCGTCGGCGGGCGCGTCGCGGAAGTCCATCAGATCCTCGTCGCCCGCCCCGCCCAGTAGCGGTCGCGAAGCTCCCGCTTGCGGACCTTGCCGTTCGGGTCGCGCGGCAGCTCGTCGACGGCCACGACCGCGCGCGGACACTTGTAGTGCGCGAGCCGTTCGCGCGCGAACGCGATCAGCTCGCCGGCGTCGAGCGGCGACGCGACCTCGATGATCGCGAGCACCGACTCGCCCCACTCGTCGTCCGGCACGCCGACGACGGCACAGTCGGACACCGCCGGGTGCTCGCACAGGACCGCCTCGACCTCCGCCGGATAGACGTTCGCGCCGCCCGAGATGATGAGATCCTGCGCGCGGTCGGTGAGGAACAGGTAGCCGTCCGAGTCCAGGAAGCCCATGTCCCCGACGGTGAACGCGTCGCCGTCCCACGCCTCGGCGGTCTTGGCTTCGTCGCCCGCGTAGGAGAACCGTGCGGACGGCGTGAGGTAGACGAGCCCGATCTCGCCCGGCCCGAGCGCGCGGCCGCCGGGTCCGCGGACGCTCACGTGGGTGCCCGCGGCCGCGCGCCCCACGCTCCCGGGCTTGCGCCCCCACTCCTCGGCCGTGATCACCGTCGCGAGCCCTTCGGTCATCCCGTAGTACTCCCACACGCTCCCCGGCGGGAACACGGCCATGATCGCGCGCTTCACGTGCGGCGGGCACGGCGCGGCGCCGTGCAGCACGCGCCGGATCGAGGACAGGTCGCGGCCGGTCGGGCCGAGCGCGATGATTCGCACGAAGTTGATCGGCACCATGTGCGTCCACGTGACGCGCTCGCGCTCGACCAACTCGAGGGACCGGGCGGCGTCGAATCGCTCCATGACGACGACCGTGTGGCCGAACAGCAGCCCGTACTGGGCGTAGGCGCACGGGGCCGTGTGGTAGAGCGGCCCGCACGCAAGGTGCACCTCTGCGGGCCGGTCGAGTCCCGCGAACGTCGGGAGCGCGCGCGCCGCGGCGACGAACCGATCGGCGGGCGAGCGCTCGCGCTCGACCGCCTTCGGCCGTCCGGTCGTGCCGGAGGTGTAGTAGCGAAAGGCGGGGATCGCGGGGTCGGGCGCGCCGTCGATCGGCGCGGCGGCGGCGGTCGCGCGGGCCGCCCGAAGCTCGGAGAGCGCCATGCCCGCACCGGGCCCGTCGTCCTCGCGCACGAGCAGCCGCGCGCCGGCGTCGCGCACCACGTAGGCGACCTCGTCGTCCTTCGCGCGCCAGGCGACCGGCACGACCTCCGCGCCGAGCCGAGCCGCCGCCCACGCGACCTCGAAGAACTCGGCGCGATTGCGCAGCGCCGGCGCCACCCGCTCGCCCGCCGCGACTCCCGCGCCCGACAGGACGCGCGCGACTCGGTTCACGCGCGCGTCCAGCTCCGCATAGCTCACGCGCTCGTCCCCGTCCACGATTGCGATCGTGCCGGGGGCGGCTCGCGCGAACGCGGCGATACCGACGTCGGTGATGAGGGCCTCCCTTGGAACGGACCGAAACGCGGGCGCGCGTATGCTAACGCCCGTGTCCGAGCCGGGGATCACCTTCGACGTTGCCGAACGGGTCGCGACCGTGACGCTGGACCGGCAGGAACGCCGGAACGCGATGAGCCTCGCGACGCTCGACGCCCTGGCCGACGCGTGGCGCCGATTCGACGCCGACGAGGACGTGCGCGCGGTGATCCTCACCGGCGCGGGCGACGTCGCCTTCTCCGCCGGCGCGGATCTCAAGGAGTTCGCGCCGGCCGATCAACGCCACCGCGTCGGCCCGACGCACGATGCGTTCTTCCCCGAACGCGTCCTGCTCAAGCCGCTGATCGCCGCGGTGAACGGGCTCTGCCTCGCGGGCGGCTTCGAGCTGTTGCTCGCCTGCGACGTCCGCCTCGCCGCCGACCACGCGACGTTCGGGTTGCCCGAGCCGGCGCTCGGGCTGTTCCCGGGCGGCGGCTCCGCCGTGCGTGCGCCGCGGCGGCTCGGCTGGGCGAACGCGATGGACCTGATCCTCACGGGCGAGCCGGTGGACGCCGCGACCGCGCTTCGCATGGGGCTCGTCTCGCGGGTGGTCCCGCGCGAGGATCTGATGCCCACGGCGCGGGCGGTCGCCGCGCGGCTTGCCCGCAACTCCCCCGGCGCGCTGCGCGCGATCAAGCGGTGCGCGCTGGAAACCGACGGCATGACGCTCGCCGAGGCGTTCGAGCGCCAGACCGACTTCTCGCGAGCGGTGATCGCGGGGCCGGGCCCGGCCAAGGGCATCGCCGCATTCCGCGAGAAACGAGCGCCGCGCTTCTAGGCGGTCCGGTCGTGTAGCGTCGGCGGCGATGATCCCGCTCGTGGTTCGGCTCGCGGCGCTCGCGCTCGTCCTCAGCGCCTGCCCGGCGGAGACGCCCTTCATCTCCTTCGGGCGATCGGACGCTCCCCGCGCGCACGTGAACGACCAGCCGGTCTTCCTGATCGGCGACTCGCTCCTGGCCGGCGCGAGCGACATCGGCGAGTTGTCCACCAAGCTCGCCGACGACGGCTGGATCCCGGAGGTGGACGCGGTGGTCGGGCGCAGCACGCTGAGCGCGATCGAGGTCGTGTCGGCGCGGATCGAGGTGCCCAAGGACGTGGTCGTCGTGCTCGGCACCAACCCGTCGGCGACGCTCGGCAACTTCCCCGACGAGATCCGGCAGTTGATCGACCTGCTCGGCGAGCGAGGCGCCAAGCGCATCCTGTGGATTCCCCCGCGCCATTCGGACCCGGCCGTGTACGCCGAGCGCGCCGGCGCCCTGTTCGCCACCGTCGACCGGCGGCTCCACGTGCCGGACTGGGGCGCGGTGATCGACCAGTTGCCGGAGCTGATCGGCGACGACGGCCTCCATCTGTCCGGAGCGGGCTACGAGCGGCTCGCCACGTTCATCGCCGACGAGCTGCTCGCGCTCAAAACGTCGTAGCGATCAGGCGCGCGTAGCAGCGGGCGCCGGCGCGCGTCATGTGGAAGGCGTCCACGGTGAACACGTCCACCTCGCATTGGCGCCAGAGCTTGTGCCAGTCGACCATCTCCGCGTTGTCGTAACGCGTGACGCCCTCGGCAATCGTCTGGTTCGATCGAGCCTCCCAGGATCGCGGCACCTTCACCGTCAGGAACAGGACGCGCTCGGTGTCGCCCAGCAGACCCATGATCGTGTCGAAGTGGCTCCGCAAGAAGTACCCGTTGTTGCCGACGTGGATGATCACCTGCGCACGCAGGTTCCCTTCACGCCGGACCTGCCGGATGAGCGCGGGCACGTGCCAGGCCTGGCGCGAGACGGCCGCGTTCACGCGGATGCGCGAGAACTGGTCCTTGAGCGCGCCGCGCGCGCCCAGCATGACCGAGTCGCCGAAGGCGTTGGACGGGACCCGCACGACGTCCGACCACGGGATCGCACGCTTCCTCGTGCGCTTCCGGTCGCCCGGGGCGTCGCGCGTCGCGACGGGCCGCGGCCGCGGATCGAGCCCCGGCACGGCCGCGTCGGCGACCGGCGGTTGCGCGCGCACGAGCGCGCCGGCAAGCATCGCCAGCGACAGGACCGACACGGTCATGATCGTCGACCAGCCGTAGGCGATCCCGCGCAGCGCGACCGGCGAGGCGTGCGCCCGCTCCCTGATGCGCCTGGCCGTGCGCCCCAGGAGGCCCGCGCGGATCGGCTTCTCGACGAAGCGGTACGACAGGTCGGCCAGCAGCAGGGTGACGGCGAGCCGCGGCGCGAGCGCCTGCATGATCGAGATGTCGTAGTCCACGCCCGGCCGCGTGACGACGAACACCGGCCAGTGCCACAGGTAGATCGCGTAGGAGCGGTGGCCGAGCCAGCGCATGGGCGGCAGCGCGAGCACGCGCGTGACGCGAGCGGCCGGGTGTACGCAGGCGGCGATCAGCACCGCAGTCGCTACCGACACGACGGCGAGCCCGGGACGGAACGTGAAGTCCGCGAACTCGTCCCAGCGCATGAAGGTCCAGAGCAACACGCCGAGCGAGCCGAGTGCCGCGGCGTCGAGCATCCATGGCGCGATCGTGGGCGTACGGCGCTCGGCATCCCACGGACGCCAGACAACCGCGAGCAATGCGCCGATCAGCAGGCCGCTCGCGCGCGTGTCGGTGCCGAAGTACGCGCGCGTCGGATCGCCCGGCCGGAAGAGCAGCGCCATCGCGGCGAACGAGAGTCCGATCGCGCCGGCGATCCAGACCGCGCGGTCCCTGTCCGACCGGAACCGCGCGGCGAGCAGGCTCAGCATCAGGGGCCACAGCAGGTAGAACTGCTCCTCGATGGCGAGCGACCACAGGTGGCCGAAGGGCGAGGGCCGGCCAAGCTGCGCGAAGTAGGAGTGGTCGATGCCGATCAGGTACCAATTGGAGACGTAGGTGAAGGCGGCGAGCACGTCGCCGCGGATGCGCCCGACCTCCTCCGGCCAGCCGATCACGAACGCGACCGTGACGACGAACAGCATGAGGAACACCGCGGGCAGCAGGCGGCGCGCGCGCCGGACGTAGAAGGCGCCGATCGCGATGCGTTCGGTCGAACGATGCTCGGCGAGCAGCAGCGACGTGATCAGGTATCCCGACAGGACGAAGAAGACCTCGACGCCCAGGAAGCCGCCGAGGAACCGAATGAGGTCGGCGTGGTAGAGCAAGACGGCGACGACGGCGATCGCGCGGATGCCGTCGAGCGCCGGAAGAAGGGGAAGTCGTCGAGCCACCGGAGATCCCAGCCTTGCGTCTGTCCGAACGCTCCGAGTATAGGGATGCGGGACGACCGCTACAGTTGCTCGCCACGATGGACGGCGAGCTGGAGATCCGCCCGCACGGCTTGGTGATCGCCTCGGGATTCTTCTTCTTCCTGCTCGGCGGGGTCACGGCGGCCGGCGCGATCGCAACCTCGACGCCGCCGTTGTACGCGTTCGCAGCCGTCTTCGCAGGGTTCGCCGTTGCGACCATGCGTCTCGGCGTCCGGGTCGAGCGCGCCGCGATCATCGTGCGCAACTTCGTGACCACGACCAGGGTCTCCCGGGCCGAGGTGTCCGAGGTCGAGGTCGGCCGCCTCGGGACGACGACGCTCGGCCTGCTGCTTCGCCTGCGCGACGGCCGCCGCGTAAAGCTCTGGGCCGCGATGGACTGGCGGCCCGTCCCGTTCGGTCGCCCGAGCCGGTGGCTGCGCGAGCAGCACGCGCGCCTCGCGGGCGCGCTTCGCGCGGACGCCTAGGAGCGGTGCTCGGGGTTGGGGAAGTCGGGCTTGCAGCCCGCGTCCCACTCCGACCGCTGGTTGCCGTGCGCAGGGATCCCGCCCGCGTCCTTTAGCATCCGCGCGATGTGGAGCAGGTTCCAGGTCATGAAGGACGTGTTGCGGTTGGTGAAGTCGTTCTCGGGACCGCCCGAGCCGGGGTCGAGGTAGGACGGACCCGGGCCGGCTTCGCCGATCCAGCCCGCGTCGGCTTGCGGCGGGATCACGAAGCCCAGGTGCTGCAACGAGTACAGGATGTTCATCGAGCAGTGCTTGATGCCGTCCTCGTTGCCGGTGATGAGGCACCCGCCGACCTGGCCGTAGTAGAGGTACTGGCCGTTCGCGTTCAGCTCGCCGGACTGGCCGTAGAGCCGCTCGATCACCTTCGTGCACACCGACGACTTCTCGCCGAGCCAGATCGGCGAGCACAGCACGACGATGTCCGAGGCGCGCACCTTCTGGAAGATGGGCGGCCAGTCGTCGCGGTCGAACCCGTGCTCGGTCATGTCCGGGTAGACGCCCGGGGGGATCTCGTGATCGACGGCGCGAATCAGCTCGACCTCGACGCCGTTGCGGCGCATGATCTCCATCGAGATCGCGGCAAGCCCCTCCGTGTGCGAGACCTCGGGCGAGCGCTTGAGCGTGCAACTGATGAAGAGCGCGCGCAGATCGGAGAAGTCCCAACCGTGCTCGTCGCAGAGCTTTTCCATCTGCGGGGTGAGGGCCATGGCTTGCCTCCTTCACGCCGGCCGGGGCGGCCGGGTTGGCGGCAAGGCTACCGCTCGCTTCCGGCATCGCGCCGCGCGTTGACACAGACGTAACGGGCGCGCAACGCGCGCGGGGTAGCGTCGCCTCCCGAGAGCGTTGGGACGAGGGGGAATCGATGCGCAGGACGATCGTGGCACTGACCGTGCTGATCACGGCGATCGGCTTCGACGCGGGGACCGCCGGCCCGGCGGCCGTCGTCGGCGTGCTGACCCCCGGAGCCAGCCTGTTTTGGAACGGCGGGCGAGTCGGCGGCACCGTCGACCGAGCCGCGGGCGCGCCGGAGACCGCGTCTGCCGAATGCCCCGACGGACCGTGCTTCGTGTACGCGGTGGAGGTTGCAAAGCGAGCCGCGCGTCTCCGCATCGCGATCGACGTCCCCAACCGCAACGACCACTTCCGAATCCGAATCGTCTCCCCGAGCGGGGAGACGACGGAGTTCATGAACTTCAACAAGTTCAACGCGGAGGGCTTCGTCGCGGATCCCGCGCCGGGAACGTGGTCGGTCGCGGTCAGTCCGCTCACCGCCGAGTACTCCTCGTTCCGGCTGCGCGCGAAGCTCGAGAAGACCGAGTGGGCGCCGCCGGCGAGCCTGAAGAAGTGGCTGCCGAACCTGCGGGTTCCGCGCATCTGGGAACCGACCTTCGTGGCGCCCGTCACCGGGATCGCCGGCGTCATGTTCGACGACGTCAACCCGCCGCTGGAGGCGGCCGGCGTTCACCCCTTCTCGTGCACCGCCGACGAGATGCAGGGCGGCGCGCATCGGTGCCTGCGCTTCTCGTTCCAGATGGCCACGAGCGGGCCCGGCGCCTTCGACGTTCGGTTCGATCGGTCGACCGAGGTCGTCCACGGCGAGATGGTCCAGTGCATCGCGAAGCCGGGCGGCACGGCGATCGCGCGCCCCGCCGGAACGTACACCTTCCACGAGGTACACGGGCACTACCACTACGACGACGTCGTGCTGCACGAGCTCTTCCGCGTGAAGAACCGCGCGAAGGGCAAGCTCGTTCGAGCCGGGACCGGCGAAAAGACCGGCTACGGACCGGCCGATCAGTCGTTCGCGGACTGGACCGCGTTCAACCAGGCCGCCTCCGGCACGAGCGGCTCGGGCGACAACTGCCTGCCGGGATCGACCGGCCGCATCGGCCTGTCGCGCGGCTGGGGCGACGCCTACCGCTGGCAACGCCCGGGCAACTTCGTCGAGTTCGGCGACAACCCCGACGGCTGGTACGTGATCCGCACCACAGCCGACCCGCTCGACCACCTCAAGGAAACGAACGAGCACGACAACGCGGGCTACGCGTACGTGCGGATCATCGGCGACTCCGTGCGCCTGCTCGAACAGGGCATGGGCACCAGCCCCTGGGACCCCGACAAGGTCGTCAACCCGCACGACTAGCAGTGACTTCAGGCATGCGCGGATGAGAGTCGCATCTGCGGCCACACGGAGTTGGTACTCTCAAGCGCCGCTGCCTCGGGGGTCCGCTCGAAGCGAGCAAGCCAGTTCGATGAGACGCTCTCCAGCAGTCTTATCGAGGGTGGCTGGCTCCCCGGGTGGGGATCCCCGTCCGGTACCTGCCCGATTGCGTCTCTGTCCAGCTCGTTTCCCTCGTTTCGGAGCCGCGCCCGACACCCGCGTCGGCCGACACTCCTCCTATGCAGGTCGGTCCTATGCAGGTCGGGCTCTCTTGCCCCTCGCACCTCGGAGAGCTTTCTCGCTGAGGCTAACCAGTAGGTAGGACAATCCGCTGATAAGTATAGAACACTTGTTCGTATTGCCCCCGGGGGCCGGCGTTGCACTTATTTCAGTTAGTCGCTACTCTAGTCGACAAGAGGATCGAGATGCGCCCACTGATGCTGGAACCTGAGAAGGGCTCTGCGGAGGCCTTGCGTGAGCTTGTTGATCTGTTCCGCCGACTCCTGGCTTCGGAGGGCAGCGCCTCACTCGAAGCCAAGGCAGGCCAGTTCCGTATCTTTGGACCGACTGGTGAGCATGTGGATATCCCAGACAGCGTCTTCCAGCTTCTCGAGTTCGTCACGACCGATTTCGAGCACGGGCAGGCGGTTGCAGTCCTTCCGATCGACAAGCTTCTAACGACCACCGAAGCCGCAGAACTCTTGAACGTCTCGCGTCCGTACCTGGCGCGGCTGCTGGATCAACGCGTGCTTCCATTTGAGATGGTGGGAACCCATCACAGAGTCCGACTCAGTGATGTTCTCAAGTATCTCGAGAAGAAGGATGCAGAACGTCGAGCAGCCCTCGACGAGATGGTTCGGGAGGGAGAAGAACTCGAACTTCCCTACTGATCGCACAATGACCCAACAGCTAGGGTGACGTGATGGCCCTAGCTGTTGTCTTTGACGCGAACGTTCTTTACGGAATCGCGCTCACCGACTTCTTCATCACCGCTGCGGCAAAGACACGCTTCTATCGCATGTGCTGGAGTTCGGGAATCCTCGAGGAAGTCGCCAGAAACCTCGAGGAGAACCGACCCGATCTCGGCGACCGAGTTCGTCGCCGAATCGATCAGATGGAACGGGCGGTGCCAGAGGCGATGGTCGAGCCGCCACAGGAATTGATTGACTCCATGACCAACGATCCCAAGGATCGACATGTTCTCGCAGCTGCGGTCGTGGCCGAAGCGGCGATTCTTGTCACCTTCAACTTGAGCGACTTCCCTGCGGATGCTTGCGATCCGCACGGCGTGAAGGCCCAGCATCCGGACGAGTTCACTAGACGACTCGTAACGGAAAGCGCCAGCGGAGTGCTCGACGCCCTCGAGGAGATGGCAGGTCGCAAGACAAGTCCTCCGCGAACCGTCGACGAGATTATCGACAGGCTTGCGCAAGAACTCCCGTCCGCGATGCGGACACTTCGAGAAAGAGAAGCCTGGACGCGTAGATGATCGCCTGGCGAAGCTCGCCGTTGCTGCGCGGCTGCAACATCACTGGATCGCCGCGACAACCCTCAACTGCGGAGCCCACCTCGTCACATTCGACGACGACTTCGAGCGGATCCCGGGCCTGCCTCACACCAACTTTGGTCGGCTTGACTAGCGTCGTGGGAGGAGCAGGGTTCGAACCTGCGAAGGCGAAGCCACCTGATTTACAGTCAGGCCCCTTTGGCCGCTTGGGTATCCTCCCGTAGCCCGGCTTTCCGGCCGAGCGGCGCCCTAGTGTACCCTCCCGCCATGGCCAAGGATTCTTCTTTCGACGTCGTCTCCAAGGTGGATCGCCAGGAGGTCGACAACGCGCTCAACCAGGCGAAGAAGGAGATACAGCAGCGCTTCGACTTCAAGGGAACCGGCGCCGCCATCGAGTGGACCGGAGAACTCACGATCGAGATCACGGCGAACGCCGAGGACCGCTGCGCGGCGGCGCTCGAAGTGTTCAAGGAGAAGTGCGTCAAGCGCTCGGTCTCGTTGAAGGCCGTGCACGCGAAGCCGGTCAAGCCGACCGGCGGGGGCGGGTTCAAGATCGAGATCGACGTCAGCCAGGGCATCGACACCGACCGCGGGCGCCAGATCGTCAAGCGCGTGAAGGACGAGAAGCTCAAGGGCGTCCAGGTCGCGATCCAGGGCGACCAGCTCCGCGTGAGCGGCAAGAACAAGGACGACCTCCAGCAGGTGATCCAGCTCCTCAAGGACGAGGACTTCGGCATCCCGCTGCAGTTCGTGAACTACCGCTGAGGAGGCGCGCGATGGTGAGACGAATCAAGGTGGCGTCGGCGCTCGGCGTCGCGGTGCTCCTGACGCTCGGCCCGGTGCGGCAGGCCGGCGCGACCGACACCGACTGGTGCTCGGTCGATTCGACCAAGCCGTGCATCGTCTCGGCGACGCACGCCGGCAACCCGGTGGCGCCGGCCGACACCGACTGGGAGCCCTGGGTCTTCAAGTACAAGGTCGGCGGCTCGACGAACGTCGACTGGGGCTGGTTCCACAACATGGACAACGACCTCGGCGCCGGCGCGACATCCGAGGTCTTCGTGCTGCTGATCGACACCGGCTCGGTCATCCCGCGCGTCGCCTTCACCTACGGCGACGACGTCGTCGTCAACCGGATCGACGACGGCGACGGCACCTACAAGATCGAGATCACGGCGACCGCGATCGAGCTGAACGACAACGACGACTGCGATCAGAACGTCAACCCGTGGTTCTGCCCGGAGACGCCGAGCGACGCGTGGGACGGCTACCTCGGCGGCCAGATCACCAACTACAACGCCTGGGACGACGTCGCGCAGCGGGAGTCGATGTGGGGCATGAACTACTCGACGAACGTGGCCGCCACCAGCCTGCCGCCCGAGATCGTCAACGACCCGGCGACGGGCTACGAGCAGCTCCTGATCCGGATGGCGAGCCATCACTACCACCTGGACGGCTCCACGCTCTGGGAGGGCTTCGCGCACCTTCGGATCCCGAACGCCTTCCTGCGCTTGACCTACGGCGTCGACAACCCCGCCTCGATGACGGGCTCCGGCCTGATCGTCACCGGCGAAGGCAGCGCCGCCACCGCCACGATCGCCCAGGAGTCGGGCGCCGACGCCATGCTCGTGGACGTCGAGGGCATGCACTTCTCGGCGCGCAACGTCAGGATCAAGCGAGGAGTCATCACGCCCACGCGACCGACGAACGTGTCCACGAAACGCGCGACCGCGCACCGCGGCAAGGTCAAGTTCGACCCCGCGAAGGCGCGCGGCTCGAAGATCACCGGATACGCCGCGCGGTGCGTGGCCCGGCGCGGCTCGCACATCGTCTGGGGCTTCGACGGGGACTCGCCGGTCGTCGTCCGCCACCTGCGTCGCGGCGTCGCCTACGCCTGCCGCGTCCGGGCCAAGTCCAAGGCCGGACCCGGCACGTGGTCGGTCACGAAGAAGCTGGCGGCGCGGCCGTAGCATCCGCGTCGACCGGCCGTCTCCCGCCCGCTACCCTCACGCGCACATGAGCGCGCGCGACGGCGGGTACGGCTGGGTCAACGTCGGCGTCGCCGCGACCGCCCACTTCGTGGCCTTCGGACTGCTGCTGTCCTTCGGCGTGTTCTTCAGCGAGATACAGCGGGAGTTCGGGCGGGGCGCGGGAGCGACCGCGTGGGTCGTGTCGCTGGAGGGCGCCTTGATGCTGGGCGCGAGCGGACCCGCCGGCCTGCTCGCGCACCGGTTCGGCACCCGGCGGGTCATGGCGGTCGGCACGGTGCTCGTCGCGCTCGGCCTGCTGGGCACCTCGCGGGCCACCACGATCTGGCACGTCTACCTCGGGTACGGGATCGCGGTCGGGCTCGGCAACGCGATGTGCATCATCCCGGCGCTCAGCTCGGTCGGGCGCTGGTTCGAGCGGCGGCGCGGGCTGGCGGTCGGCCTGTCGGTCGCCGGGTCGGGCATCGGCTCGATGGTGCTGGCGCCGCTGTCGCGCGCGCTGATCTCCGCGTACGGCTGGCGGACGGCGGTCGTGGTCATGAGCGCGATCGCCTTCGGGCTGCTGACGGCCGCGGCGACCCTTGTGCGGGGAGAGGTGGCGGGCTCGCACGTTCCCGGCGTGCTGCGCTCGCTCGCGGGGAGCAGGACCTTCAGGCTGCTGTACATGTCCTCGGTCGTAGGCGCCTTCGGCTACTGGGTTCCGTTCGTGTTCATCGTGAAGTACGCCGAGGCGCAAGGGGTGGCCCCGACCCGCGCGGCGCTGCTCGTCGCGGTCATGGGGATCGGCAACACGAGCGGACGCATCGTCATGGGCGCCGTGGCCGATCGCGTCGGCCGGCTCCGCATCATCCAGGTGGCCGCCGCGGGGATGGCGACCGCGGTCTTCCTGTGGCCCCTCGCGCACTCGTTCGCCACGCTGTCGGTCTTCGGGATCGCCTTCGGCCTGTCCGCCGGCGCCTTCATCGCGCTGCTGCCCACCCTCACCGCCGACTACTTCGGCGTCGAGCGGCTGGCCGCCGCCACCGGCGCGATCTTCACCGCCGCCGCGTTCGGCACGCTGCTCGGCTCGCCGGTGAGCGGCTTCCTCGTGGACCGGACCGGCTCGTACACGACCGCGATCGTGCTGAGCGCGACGACGCTCGTGCTGAGCGGGCTGGCGTTGCTGCCCCTGCCCGATCCTCGCGCGACCACAGCCGTCGACGTGGCGCAAGCGCCGAGATAGGCTGGCGACTCGGGAGGGAGATCGATGGCCAAAGGCAGGGACAAGCCCAAGCGCGAGACGAAGAAGCCCAAGAAGGACAAGGGCCCGAAGAAGTGAAGCGGGGGCCGATGCCGGCCCCCGCTTCGCGCGCCTCGCCCCGCAGGTGCTGCGCCCTCGGTCTCTTAGAGACCGTTCATGCGAGCGCGGCAGGCTGAGTCCCGTGCACATCCTGGTCATCGAGGACGACCCGGCCCTGCGGACGGCGCTCGAGCGCGCGCTGAAGCTCGAGGGGTATGCCGTGACGCTCGCCGCGGACGGACGGCGGGGCCTGGAGTCGATGCGCGACGTCGCGCCCGACCTGATCGTCCTGGACCTCGGGCTGCCCGACATGGACGGGCTCGGCATCAGCCGGAGCCTGCGAGCCGCCGGGGACCGGACCCCGATCTTGATGCTGACCGCGCGCGCAGCGGTGAGCGAGCGGGTCGAGGGGCTCGACGCCGGCGCGGACGACTACGTCGTGAAGCCCTTCGCAATCGACGAGCTGTTCGCGCGCGTCCGCGCGCTGCTGCGCCGCAACCAGCCGGACGAGCACGACGGCGCAGTGAGCTTCGGCGGCCTGACGCTGGACCCTCGCACGCGAATCGTGACGCGGGGCGATCGAACGATCGAGCTGACGCGCACGGAGTTCTCGCTGCTGGAGCTGTTCCTGCGCAACCCCGGCACGGTCCTGACGCGGGACGTCATCTTCGACCGCGTGTGGGGGTACGACTTCGGGCCGACCTCCAACTCGCTCGACGTCTACATCGGATACCTGCGGCGCAAGACCGAGGAGCGCGGCGAGCCGCGCCTGATCCACACCGTGCGCGGCGTCGGCTACGTCCTGAGGGACGCATGACCTTTCGCACGCGAATCGCCACCGCCGCCGCCGCCGTCGTCGCCGTGGCCATCGTCGCCTCGGCCGCCGTCCTATACATGGCCGGTCGCCGCGAGCAGTTCCGTCAGATCGACCAGACGCTGATCGAGCGCGCGGCGGTGCTCGTTTCGACCGGCCGGCCCTTCGGCAGCGGGTTCGTGATGCCGGGGCCGCGCCTCGGGGCGCCGGGCGGGTACGCGCAGTACATCACCGTCCAGGGCGTGATCGTCTTCCGGTCCGAGGAAGCCGCGATCCCGGTGAGCGACGCCGCGCGCGAGGTGGCGGCCGGCGAGCGGCTCCGCGTGTTCGAAACGATCGAGGTGAACGGAACGCCGCTGCGGGTGCTGACGCACACGATCACGCAAGGGCTCGCCGTGCAGATCGCGCGACCGCTCGACGAAGTCAACAACGTCCTGCGCCGCCAGCGCCTCTACCTGCTGCTGATCGCGCTCGCCGGGGTCGGGCTGGCCGCGGGTCTCGGGCGGCTCGTCGCGCGCACCGCGCTGGCGCCGCTCGGGCGCCTGACGAGCGCCGCCGAGCGGATCGCCCGCACGCACGACCCCAGCGAGCCCATCCCCGTGGACGGCAACGACGAGATCTCGCGCCTGGCCGAAAGCCTGAACACGATGCTCGTCGCGCTCGACGGCGCGTTGCAGTCGCAGCGGCAACTCGTCGCCGACGCCTCGCACGAGCTGCGCACGCCCCTTGCGAGCCTGCGGACGAACATCGAGGTGCTCGCGCGCGCGACCGGCATGGACCCGGCCGAACGCGAGGCGCTGCTCGCCGACGTCCTGACCCAGATCGAGGACCTGTCGCTGCTCGTCGGCGACCTGGTGGACCTCGCGCGCGGAGACGAGCAGCTCCCCGAAGCGACCGAGCTGCGCTTCGACCAGATCGTCGCCGAGGCGCTGGACCAAGCGCGCGCCTACCGGCCCGCGACCTCCTTCGCCTCGACGCTGGAGCCGTGCGTCGTTCGCGGGGTCGATCCGCTGCTACGCCGCGCGGTGTCCAACCTGCTCGACAACGCCGCGAAGTGGTCGCCGCCGGACCGCGCCATCGAAATCGAGCTGTCGGCGGGCGGCGAGCTGCGGGTGCGCGACCACGGGTCCGGTATCGCCGAGGAGGACCTGCCGAAGGTCTTCGACCGCTTCTACCGGGCGCCGGACGCGCGCGCGATGCCGGGGTCCGGGCTCGGCCTTGCGATCGTGAAGCAGGTTGCCGAGCGCCACGACGGCTCGGTCGAAGCGCGCAACGCGACGGGCGGCGGCGCGGAGTTGGTCCTGCGCCTGCCGGCACGCGCGGCGCCCACAGCGCCCGCGACCGAAGCCGAACCGGCGCCCGAAGCCGAACCCGCGCCCTGACTCAGACGCGGGCGCCGAGGGCGCGGAGCTGCTCGAGGCGCTCGGCCAGCGGCGGGTGCGACATGAAGAGCTTCGCGATCCCCTGACCACGCAGCGGCGAGCGCAGGAACAGGTGCGAGACGGCCGGGCTCACCGGCAAGTCGGGGCGGTTCTTCGCGGCCGCCTCGATCTTGATCAGGGCGCTCGCCAGCGGGGTCGCGTCGCCGAGCAGCTTCGCGCCGGAGGCGTCCGCTTGCGCCTCGCGCGAGCGCGACACGGCCATCTGGACCATCGCCGCCGCGATCGGCGCGAAGAGCCATGCCACCAGCAGTCCGAGCCCGCCGCCCTCGCGGTCGCGGCCGCCGCCGAAGATCGAGGCCCACATCGCCATCCGGGCGAGCATCGTCACGGCCGCCGCCACCGTGGCCGCCACCGCCCCGATCAGGATGTCGCGGTTGCCGACGTGGGAGATCTCGTGCGCGAGCACGCCCGCCAGCTCGTCCTCGTTCAGGACCTGCAGGATGCCCTCGGTCACCGCCACCGCCGCATGCTCGGGGTTGCGGCCCGTGGCGAAGGCGTTCGGCTGTGCGCCGGGCATGACGTAGAGCCGAGGCATCGGCAGGCCGGCCTTCTGCGTGAGGGTCCGCACGACGCGGTAGAGCCACGGCACCTCGGCCTCGCTCACCGGCCGCGAGCGCGTCATCTTCAGCACGATCTTGTCGCTCCACCAGTAGGTGGCGAAGTTCATCGCGACGGCGATGAACAGGAAGAAGGCCATTCCCGCGTTCGAGCTGCCGAACAACGCGGGCCCGACCCACGCGCCGACGAGCACGAGCAGTCCGCCCAGCGCGCCCAGGAAAACGAACGTTCGAAACGTGTTCTTCGCGGTCATCGAATCCCACCCATCCTTTCGGCTCTCAAGGGTAGCGACGACCGGGGAGCCGCGCGCGCGTCCTCAGCCGTTTCTCGGGCTCAGAAGGCGACGAGCGTCGAGCGCGGGCTGAAGTGGTGGAAGAACTCGGGGTAGACGGTGACGGCCGCGATGACGAGGGCCATCAGCGCGAGCGCCGCCGCGATCGAGTAGGGGACGCCGATCCGCGAGGTCTCGGCCGGTTCGCGCAGGAACATCCGCTTGCCGACGCTCAGGTAGTAGAAGAGCCCGACGACGGCGTTCGCGACGCCGATGGCGGCGAGCCAGAGCGTCCCGGTGCCGATCGCGGCTCGGAAGACGAACAGCTTGGCCCAGAAGCCGGCGGTCGGGATCATCCCCGCGAGCGAGAGCAGGAAGAACAGCATCGCGACGGCGAGCGCCGGCTCGCGCTGCGCTAGCCCTTCGTAGTCGGCGATGTCGTTGCTCGGGTGCTTGCGCCCCACCGCGATCGCGACCGCGAAGGCGCCGAGGTTCATGAACGAGTAGATGAGGATGTAGGTGAGCACGGCGGCGAACGCTTCGTTCTGCAGGTCCGCTCCCTTGCCGGCGACGATCCCGAAGGGCAGCAGCATGTAGCCCGACTGCCCGATCGAGGAGTAGGCGAGCATGCGCACGAGGTTGGTCTGCGACATCGCGACGAGGTTGCCGACCGTCATCGTGATCGCGGAGATGATCGCGAACCCCGGCGCCCACACGTGGGTGTAGTCGGGGAAGGCGACGAAGGTGAGCTGCAGCAGCCCGACGAACCCGGCCGCCTTGGAGGCGACCGACAGGAACGCCGCGACGGGCACGGGCGAGCCCTCGTAGGTGTCGGGCGCCCAGAAGTGGAACGGGACCGCGGAGACCTTGAACGCGAAGCCGGCGACGATCAGCAAGATGCTCGCCGTGACGAGCGGCGCGTCGCCCTGGGCGCGCAGCGCCTCGGCGATCGCGCTGAGGTTGGTCGACCCGGTGACGCCGTAGATCAGCGACATGCCGAAGAGCATCACGGCCGAGGACAGCACGCCGAACAGGAAGAACTTCACCGCGGCTTCGTTCGAGCGGTCGTCGGCCTTCTTGAAGCCGGCCATCACGAACCCGGGGATGCTCACCAGCTCCAGCGCCACGAACAGCGCCAGCATGTCGCGCGCGCTTGCCATCGCGACCATGCCCAGCAGACTCGACAGCAGCAGGAAGTAGAACTCGCCCTGGATGCGCTCGGCTCGTTCGGCGAGGTAGGTGACTGAGATCAGGATCGTCAGGCCGCCGACCGCGAGGAACAGGAACTTGAACAGCATCGCGTAGCCGTCGAGGACGAACATGCCGCCGAAGGTCTCGCGCCCGCCGGCGGGCCGGTCCCCCACCAGCGTCGCCAGCGCGATCGCCGCGGCCCCGATTCCCAGCGCCGAGACCACCGCGTTGAGCGGCTTCGCGCGCGAGGGAAGGAACAGGTCGACGACGAGCACGACGACCGCCGCGACGGTCAGCGCGATCTCCGGCGCGATCGCGTGAAGGTCGACGTTCAGCAGCGCGTCGGTGGAGACCTGGGCGAGGACGCTCATCTCAGAACAAGCTCGCGAGGGCCGTCACGGCGTCGTTGGTCATGTCCAGCACCGCTCGCGGGAAGACGCCGAGCGCGACGATGCCAACGAGCAGCGGCGCCCACGCGACCCACTCCATCGTCCGCACGTCGTCGATCGAGGCGTCGGCCGCCCACTTCTCGCGCAACTGGCCGAGCCCGAGCCGCCGAATCAGCCAGAGCATGTAGCCCGCGGTCAGGATCGTGCCGACGCCGCCGAGCACCATGTACGAGCGGTAGAGCCCCTGGTGGAGCCCGTCGGCCGGGCGGAAGGCGGCGAGCAGCGCCAGCACCTCGCCCCAGAAGCCCGCCAGGCCGGGCAGGCCGAGCGAAGCGATCCCGGCGAAGACGAACACCGCTCCCATCCGCGGGATCTTCGTCAGCAGCCCCGGCCCGATGTCGTCGATGACGCGCGTGTGGTAGCGCTCGTACATCGACCCCGCGAGGAAGAACAGCATCCCGGTAATGAGGCCGTGGGCCACCATGCCGAAGACGGCCGCGTTGATCCCGACGTCGGTCAGCGTCGATATGCCGAGCATCACGAAGCCCATGTGACCCACCGAGGAGAACGCGATCAGCCGCTTGATGTCCTTCTGCGCCAGGCAGCACAGCGCGCCGTACAAGATCGAGATCACCGCCAGCGCGCCGATGTAGGGGGCCCACGTGCGCGCCGCGTCGGGCAGCAGGGGCAGCGCGATGCGGATGAAGGCGTAGGTCCCCATCTTCAGCAGGACGCCGGCAAGCAGGACCGAGCCGACCGTCGGCGCGTCGCCGTGCGCGTCGGGGAGCCACGTGTGGAACGGCCACATCGGCACCTTGATCGCGAAGCCGAGGAACAGGCCCAGGAACACCAGGTGCTGGAACCCGACCCCGCCGAAGGTCTGGCCCTGCAGCAGGATCATGTCGAAGGTGTGGTTGCCGTCGGGCCCGACCGAGCGGAAGTACATCGCCAGAAAGCCCAGCAGCATGAACACCGACCCGAACAGCGTGTAGAGGAAGAACTTGATCGCGGAGTATTCCTTCCGCTCGCTCCCCCAGATGGAGATGATGAAGTACATCGGGACGAGCACCATCTCCCAGAAGACGAAGAACAGCACCAGATCCAGCGAGGTGAACGTGCCGGCCATGCCGGTCTCCAGCAGCAGGACCAGCGCGAAGAAGCCCTTGAGGCGCCCTTCGGGCTTCGGGGGAACGCGCAACGTGTAGAGCACGCACAGGAAGGTCAGTAGCGCCGTCAGGACGACCAGCGGCAGCGAGATGCCGTCGATGCCCATGTGGTAGCGGGCGAAGATCGTCTCGATCCAGCTCGTGTCGACCTCGAACTGGAACGCGCCCGTGCGATCGAAGTCGAACCGCGCGAGCGCGACCAGCGAGAACACGAAGGCCGCGCCGGACGCGACCACCGCGAGCGCCTTCATCGCGACCTCGTTGCCGCGCGGCACCAGCGCGATCAGCACGCCTCCCACCAGCGGCGTGAACACCACCAGCGAGAGCAACCAGTCGTCGAACATGCTTTCCCCCTACGCGAATCGAATGAAGAGCAGCGCCAAGACCGCGGTGCCGCCGAACAGCACGGCCGCGTATCGCTGGACATTGCCCGATTGGACGTACCGGAGCAGGCCGCTGGACGTGCGCGCGCCGATGCCCACGCCGTTCACCGCTCCGTCGATGACCTTCTGATCGACGACCGAATAGAGCCCGCGCGCGAACCAGGTCGCGGTCGCCGCGGCGCCGTTGACCGCGCCGTCGAACACGTTCTGGTTGAGCCAGTACATCGCGCCCGAGACCGTGTCCCGGACCGGCAGCACGATCGCGCGCATGTAGAACTCGTCCAGGTAGTACTTGTTGACGAGCAGCGTGTGGAACCAGCCGAGCCTCGTGACCGGATCGACCGCAGGCGCGGGCGCGTAGAGCCGGCGCCCGAACCAGATCCCGCCGACCGCGACCGCCAGCGACACGACGATCAGCACGATGTCGGCGCCCGGCACCTCGGTGACGCCCCCGACGGCGGCCCATGCGCCGAACCCGCTCTGGTTGCCCGGCAGCCCCGCGAAGCCGGCGACCGCGCCCAGGATCGCGAGCACCGTCAGCGGGATCGTCATGGTCTTGGGCGATTCGTGCGGGTGACCGTGCCCGCGGTACTCGCCCTCGAAGGTCAGGTGGAAGGCGCGCGACATGTAGAACGCGGTCAGGAACGCCGTGAGGATCCCCGAGCCGTACACGATGTAGCCGACGACGTCGGTGCCCGGCGAGTGCGCCGCGGTGCCCGCGCCCACGTGGAACGCCTCGGTCAGGATCTCGTCCTTCGACCAGAAGCCGGCCAGCGGGAAGATGCCGGCGAGCGCGAGCGACCCCACGCCGAACGTCCAGTAGGTGGTCGGCATGAACCTTCGCAGGCCCCCCATGTCGCTCATGTTGTTCGAGTGCACCGCATGGATGACCGATCCGGCTCCCAGGAACAGCAGCGCCTTGAACCACGCGTGCGTGAACAGGTGGAAGATCCCCGCGTTGCCCGCGCCGACCCCGAGCGCCGCCGACATGTACGCGAGCTGGCTGATCGTCGAATACGCGAGCACCTTCTTGATGTCGTCCTGGACCATCGCCAGCAGCGCCGCCATCAGCATCGTGAACGCGCCGATCAGCGCGACGACGTTCAGCGCCGCCTCCGATCCCTCGAAGATCGGGAACGCGCGCGCGACCAGGAAGATCCCGGCGGTCACCATCGTCGCCGCGTGGATGAGCGCGCTGACCGGCGTCGGGCCCGCCATCGCGTCGGGCAGCCAGACGTGGAGCGGGAACTGCGCGCTCTTACCGATCGCGCCGCCGAACAGCAGGATCGCGCCCGCGGTCAGCGTCACCGTCCCGATCTCGCCGCCCTCGACCAGGTGCAGGATCTCGCCGATGTTGAACGTGCCGGCCGCGGCGAAGATCACGAAGATGCCGATGAGGAACGGGATGTCGCCGGTCTTGGTGACCACGAACGCCTTGATGGCCGCGTTGGCGTTCTCGCGCTCTTCCCAGTAGTGCCCGATCAGCAGGTACGAGCAGACACCGACCAGCTCCCAGCCGATCAAGAGCTGCAGCAGGTTGTTGCTGATCACCAGCAACAGCATCGAGCCGGTGAACAGGTTGAGCGCGGTGAAGTACCACGTGAAGCGCGGCTCGCCCTTCATGTACCCGCTCGAATAGAGCTGCACCATCGCCGAGACGCCCGTCACGACCACGAACATCACCGCGGTCAGCCCGTTGACGAGCATCCCCAGCTCCAGGCTGAGCCCGCCGCCGAACGGGAACCAGTCCAGCGCGCGCTCGACCGTGGGCCCGCCGCCGCCGACGTAGTCGGCCAGCACCCACAGCGCGAGCACGAGGTCGGCGAGCATGAGCGTGATGCCGATCTCCGCGCCGCCTTTCGGCAGCCGCTTGCCGAACCACCAGATCAGCAGCAGCGACACGAACGGGATGGCCGGGATCAGCCAGGCGTGCTCGGTCGCCCAGTTGCCCGCGCCGGCGGCCAGCTCCAAGGCCGCCTCTTCCGCGGCGAGCAGCGCGCCTACCACTTCAGCAGATCCACTTCGTCGACGTTGATGCTCTTGCGGTTGCGGAAGATCAGCAGCACGATCGCGAGCCCGACGCCGACCTCGGCGGCGGCGATCGTGATGACGAACAGGCTGAAGATCTGCCCGATGGCGACCTGGTCCTGGAGGTAGGCGTTGAACGCGACGAGGTTGATGTTGACCGAGTTGAGCATCAGCTCGATCGACATCAGGACAAGGACCGCGTTCTTGCGCGCCAGCACACCGTAGACCCCGACGCTGAACAGGAACGCGCCGAGGGTGAGGATCCACGCGAGGCTCATCGTCTAATCCCTCTTCGCCAGGACGATCGCGCCCACCAGGGCCGCGAGCAGCAGGACGGACACCAGCTCGAAGGGAAGGATGTAGCGCTCGAACAGCGACTGGCCGATGTCGTTGGTGCGAACGACCTGGTCGAGCGGGATCTTCTCGTCGCCGAAGGCGTCCCAGATCAGGTAGGTGAAGACCCCGAAGATCGCGCCGGACGCCAGCAGCGCGATCCCCCGCTGCTGGTTGTCCAGCGTCGTCCGCCCGATCGGCGCCGCGGTCAGCATGAGCCCGAATAGCAGCAGGACGATGATCGCGCCGACGTAGATCAGGATCTGCGTCCAGCCGACGAACTCGGCCCCCATGATCAGGAACAGCACGCCGATGCCGGCGAGCGCCACGACCAGGTACAGCGCGGCTCGCACGACGTTCTTGCTGACGACGACGGCCACCGCGGCGAGCGCGGTCAGCAGCGAGAAGCCGAGCGCGACGATCGCGGGCCAGGACGTCATTCGGCACCGCCCCCGTAGTCCTTGGCCTGCGCGGCAAGCTCCTTCGGATCCTCCGCGCCGTCGTCCAGCGCCGGGGGCGGCGGGACGAGCTTCATCCACTCGCCGAGCGTCGGCATCTCGTGGGTCAGCTCGGTGATGTCGTCGGTCGAGTACTCGAAGTGCGGCGACCAGAACAGCGCGTCGAACGGGCAGACCTCGACGCAGATCCCGCAGTACATGCACAGCGCGTAGTCGATCGCGAAGCGGTCGAGCATGTTCCGCGTCCGCGCGCGAGCGCCCGGCGTCTTCGGCGGCACCTTCTCCTTGTGGGAGTCGATGTAGATGCACCAGTCGGGGCACTCGCGCGAGCACAGCATGCAGACCGTGCAGTTCTCTTCCTTCAGCGCGATGATCCCGCGTGTGCGCGGCGGCAGGTCCGGCTTCACGTGCGGGTACTGCTGCGTCGTCGCGGGCGTGAGCATCGTGCGCAGCGTGACGCTCAGCCCCTTGGCGAGGCCGTAGACGGCGCCGATCCCCTTCTTCGAGGCGATCGTGCGCTCCAGGGCGCGCAGCTTCTCGAGGCGCTCGGCGCTGATCATCTAGAAGGCCACCTTGAAGATCATCGTGAGCAGGATGTTCACCAAAGCGATCGGGATCAGGTACTTCCACGCCATCTTCTGGAGCTGGTCCTCGCGCAGGCGCGGGTAGGTCGCGCGCAGCCAGATGATGAAGAAGGCGAGCAGACCGACCTTGCCGAGCGTCCAGATCGGCGCCGGGATGAACGGGATCAGCAGCCCGTGCCAGCCGCCGAGGTAGAGCACCGTCGCCACCGCCGACAGCGCGACGATCCCCGCGTACTCGGCCAGCAGGAACATCGCGAAGCGCACGCCGGTGTACTCGGTCATGTGACCGAAAATGATCTCGGAGTCCGCGATCGGCATGTCGAAGGGAGGGCGCGACAGCTCGGCGAGGCTCGCCAGCAAGAAGAGCGCGAAGCCGGCGAACTGCGGGATGACGAACCAGTAGCTGTCCTGCGCCTCGACGATCCCGACGAGTGAGATCGTGCCCGCCTGCATCGCGACGGCGCTCGCGGCGAGCACCAGCGGCAGCTCGTATGCGATGAGCTGCGCGGCGCCGCGGATCGCGCCGATGAGCGCGAACTTGTTGGCGCTCGACCAGCCCGCCATCAGCATGCCGATGACGCCGATCGCGCTGATCGCCAGCACGAAGAACAGCCCGAGGTCGAAGTTCTCGCCCCAGATGCCGTTGGCGGGGTTGTCTCCGGGTCCGGGCCCGAAGGGCAGCACCAAGAACACCAGGATCGTGGGAACCAAGGCCACGATGGGTGCGACGGAGAAGACCTTGCGGTCGGCCGCCGCCGGGATGATGTCCTCCTTCTGGATGAACTTCACGCCGTCGGCGATGAGCTGCGCCCAGCCGTGAAACTTGCCGGCCTCCATCGGCCCGAGCCGCGACTGCATGTGCGCGAGCCCCTTGTGCTCGGCATAGCCCACGACCATCGGCGCGGTCAGGAAGACGAGCAGCACCGCGACCACCTTGAAGACGAGCACGATCCAGGGGTTGGCGAACAGCTCGTTGAAGATCACCGGCGCGCCCCCCTGCTCGTCCTCATCGATCGACGTCCCCGACGACGAAGAACACGCTGCCGAGCACCGCGATCAGGTCCGGCAGCAGGATCCCCTCCAGCAGGTACGGGATCATCGAGACGTTGTGGAAGGACGGCGTGCGCATCTTGAGCCGCCACGGCTCCTTCTCACCACGCGAGACGAGGTAGTAACCCAGCTCGCCCAGCGAGTTCTCGACGCGCGTGTAGGTCCAGCCCTCCGGCGGCTGGATGTACTTCGGCATCTTGCCCGGCAGGATCGCGCCGGCCGGCATCTTGTCGTGCACCTGCTCGATGATCTTCAGCGACTCCTCGATGCGGCGGTACAGCACGACGAAGCGGTCGTAGCAATCGCCGTTCTCGCCAACCGGCACGTCGAAGTCGACCTCGTCGTATTTCAGGTAGGGCTCGGTCTTGCGGGCGTCCTCGGCCACCCCGGATGCCTGCAGGATCGGGCCGCTGACGCCGTAAGACTTGGCGACCTCGCCGGGCAGCACGCCGATGCCGACCGTGCGCTTGCGAAAGATCTCGTTGCCGAGCAGCAACCCGTCGTAGTCCAGCAGCCGGTGCCGGATCTTGCGGACCAGCGCGGCCGAGTGCTTCAGGAACCCCGCCGGCAGGTCCTCCTTCAGCCCGCCGACGCGGTTGTAGGTGAAGTGCATGCGCGCGCCGGTCGCGGCCTCCAGCAGGTTCTGGATGTCCTCGCGTTCGCGGAACGCCAGGAACATCGGCGTCATCGCGCCCAGCTCCAGCCCGAAGGAGCCGAGGAACATCAGGTGGTTCAGCACGCGGTTCCACTCGGCCATCAGCATCCGGATCCACTGCGCGCGCTCCGGCACCTCCATCTCCATCAGCTTCTCGACCGCCAGCACGACGCCAAGCTCGTTACCGAAGGCGCTCAGCCAGTCGTGGCGGTTGGACAGCGCGATGATCTGCCGGTAGTCGCGCACCTCCGAGAGCTTGTCGAAGGCGCGGTGCATGTAGCCGATGACCGGCGTGGCCGTGGCGATGCGCTCGCCGTCGAGCGTGAGCACGACGCGAAGCACGCCGTGGGTCGAGGGGTGCTGCGGCCCGATCGACAGCGTCATCTCTTGCGTGGCGAACTCCGCCTCGGCGCCGGCGATCACGACCTGGACGCCCTCGCCGGGGCCGCCGGGGATCGTTCCCGCCTGCCGCAGCTCGGTGGGCCCCGCCATCATTGTGACGGTGACACCTCCTCCGGCTCCTTCTCGCCCGGCCACTCCTTGGCCTCGCGCGTCATCAGCTTGAAGTCCTTGCGCAGCGGATGGCCCTCGAACTCGACCGGCAGCAGCAGCTTCACCAGGTTCGGGTGCCCGGCGAAGTCGATGCCGAACAGCTCGTTCGTCTCGCGCTCGCACCAGTTGGCGCCGAGCCACACCTCCGACAGCGTCGGCAGCGACGGGTTCTCGCGCCCGAGCACCGTCTTGACGTTGACGTGGTGCTGGCGGCGGACCGAGTAGACGTGGAGCACGACCTCGAAGCCCTCGGCCTCCAGGTCGACCGCGGTCAGGAACGTGCAGAAGTCGAAGTGGCAGTGCCCGCAGTCGCGCAGGTGCGTCGCGACTTCGACCCACCGGGCGGGCGCTACCCAGACCGAGACCTCGCCGTGCGCGACCTCGCTGCGCTCGACGGCGCCGGTGGCGTCCGTGAGGTGCTGGACGATCTCGTCGGGGCTCATCACTCGTCGCGGATCGCGGTCTGGTGGATGGGTCCGCCGCCGACCACGATCGGCTCGGTCGCGCGACGCCGCGCGAAGTGGTCCTTCAAGCTCTCCTGGCCGATGCGCTCCTGCAGCTTGAGGATCCCTTCGAGCAGCGCCTCGGGCCGCGGCGGGCACCCCGGCACGTAGACGTCGACCGGCACGATCTGGTCCACGCCCTTGGTCACCGAGTAGGAGTCCCAGAAGGGCCCGCCGCAGTTCGAGCACGACCCGAAGGAGATCACGTACTTCGGCTCGGGGATCTGCTCGTAGACGCGCTTGAGCGCGGGCGCCATCTTGTCAGTCAGCGTCCCGGCGACGACGAGCATGTCGGCCTGGCGCGGCCCGTGCGCGACCGGGATCACGCCCAGGCGGATGAAGTCGTGCCGGCTGGTGGAGGCGGCGATCAGCTCGATCGCGCAGCACGCGAGCCCGAAGTTCATCACCCAGAGGCTGTACTTGCGGCCCCAGTTGAGGATGAACTTGGCGGGCTTCGGGAAGTTGACTTGCTCGACGAGCCCCATCAGTCGGTCACACCCACTCCCTCACACCCACTCCAGGACCTTCTTCTTCCATGCGTAGAGCAGGCCGACAGCCAGGATGACCACGAACACGATCATCTCCACCAGGACCAGCCCCGCGTTGGGGAACCGCTCGAAGATCGTGGCGAAGGGGAAGAGGAACACCGCCTCGACGTCGAAGATCACGAACAGGAAGGCGTAGATGTAGTAGCGGATCTGGGTCTGGCTCCAGCCCTCGCCGACGGGGTCCACGCCGCACTCGTAGGTCGTGTACTTCTCGGGCCGGGCGAAGGTCGGCCGCATGATCCGGTTGACCAGAAACCCGACGGCGACAAAGCCCGCGCCGGCCACCGCGAGCACGCCCAGAGTCCCGTATTGCCAGAAGTAATCCGTCACCTGAACTCCCCGTTCGCGCGCTCGT
Source organism: Actinomycetota bacterium (assembly GCA_036397035.1). Taxonomy (GTDB): domain Bacteria; phylum Actinomycetota; class AC-67; order AC-67; family AC-67; genus DASWJS01. The sequence goes on from DASWJS010000014.1 coordinate 45,383, forward strand.
GCTCGCACCCTTGTGAAGGCGCTCACGAGCGGCGCGCGGCGCATCGTATCGCAGCCACTCCGACCACCCAAAACGGTGGGAAGCTAGGTGGCGTCGGTCAGAGCAACTCGATGAACTCCTGCCTGCTTATCCCTGCGACACGCAGAATCCCGTGAAGCGTGCCGGTCTTGAGATCGCGGTTGTGCATGGGGACGGACACGGCTTTCTTCAGCGCGGGGTGCACCATGATGTGGTGGGAACCGCGAACCCGATCCAGGCGCCAGCCCTTCTTCTCCAGCACCCGGACGAGTTCCCTCGGCTTGACCGCCGGCAGCTTCGCGCTCACGAAGCGCGAATCACGACTCGATCCCGCTCGCTCGCGGGCGGGTCCCACCCCTGCCCGCGCATGGCATCGAGGTATCCCTCGATAGCCTCTTTCGCCATCGCCAGAGCGTCGTCACGACTCTCCCCCTCCGTGACCACATCCGGCAACTCAGGGACGAGAACGGTGAACCCACCCTCGTCTTGGGGAACGAGGATGACCTCGTACTCGCGCTCCCTAGCCATCACTCGATACCTCCTTCTCAGTCATTAGAGTCCGCCATCCGATTGGCTGCTCATCCTTGAGTCGTCCGCCCAACAGCCCGTTGCACGCGCAAGTTAGACCGCACTCGTGGCGCTCGCCCGCTCGTGGAGTGCCTCCGGAGCGATATCAGCGCCATTCGGCCACGTGATCGTGCCTGCTTCCACGAAGAATCGCTTGAAGAACTCGGGAGATCGCAGCGGTTCGAACATCGGTCCTGAGAGCCAGTCCTCGAAGTCCACGATCGAGTCCAAACCATCGTTGAACACAACCCTGATCCGGAATCCGTCCACGTATTCAGCCGCGGTCACGAGCGGGAGCGGTTCCATGGGAGCATTCTACTGGAGCGGCTCGATCCGTTCGAGGCGTTCCCCGCCTCGCGCCCGATCCCAATCGGCGGCCAGTTCCACAGCGTGCGCCCGCGCCCACTCCTCGATGAGTCTCTTGGCGGTCCGAGACCGGAGCTGGCCAGCCAGCGGCGTTCCGTCGAAGGTGAAGGTCGCCTGTTCGCCCTGATGCTCCGCATGAAAATGGGGTGGAGCGTGGTCTCGGTAATACATGCGGATCACGATTCCGAAGAACGTCGAGATGACGGGCATGCGGCGATCGTATCTCGCCGCAGGGACGGCCTAACGACCCGGCGCGTCAGCGGCCGGATGCCGCAGGCGGACGGCCCCTTGCACGCGCGAGTTAGCTGGCAATCTCCGTGCTGATCGCATCGGGTTCCAGGATAAGGGCATGGGGCATCCAGCAGTCCGATTTCTCTGTGCCCACTGCGTGTCCTTTCCGGCAGAGGACGTTGGGACCGTCCAACCCGTCGAGACCACAGCACCCGTTCAGTCGGGAGGGGTCGTCCGTGCGTCGGATGTTCCTCGCATCGTGAAGATTCATGATTACTTTGCCCTCGGTTCCCGTGAAGAACGAGCCGTCCGAGAGAACGTAGCGTCCTTCGGGTACATGGGGTGCGTTATCTGCATCGGATAGAGCGGTGAGATCGGCAAGCTCTTCGAGATGGCTCGAGAGCTCCGTCTTGCACAGCTGGCAACGAAACATGTGGCTCATCCGATGTTAGCCGGGTTAACTCCTTCTTGAAAAGACCGGGTTAACACCCGTCTGAGCAGATAACACCTAGTCGACGCGGGTCGAGGAGTCAGCTTGCCATGATTGACTTGCAAGAACCCTCGCGCGAAGCCCTTTGGACATTTGTCCAGAGCGAGCTATGCGCTCGCGCCCAGCGGTTCGAGCGGGCGGGCGGGGATCGCCGGGAGCGGGGACTCGGTGGGCCCCTCGAACGGCGCGCCAGCGACGTGAGAGGGAGGACCGCAGTGAGCGAACTCGGTGACGCGGTCACGCGTCGCCGAGTTCGGGAACGGGTCCCCGCGGAGGCGAGCCACGCCCGCCTGCGGACCCTCAGAGGAGAGGCAACCCGGCAGGCTCGCGCAGGTCAGGACTCTACGACGACGTCGATCCGGCTCGCGCGCAAAGGCAGGAAGCCAAGGAACGCGTACGTGCGCCGGATGGCGATCACCGTGGTGTCGTACCGATCTGCGAGCGCGCGCGCGGCGGCGGCCGGGCTCTTGCCCCGCGCGAGCGCCGGTCCGTCCTCGATCCCGATCAACTCGACTGTGGCGGTGACCGTGGCCTCGATGCGGCCGCGCCGCAGGACGGGCTCCTCCGGCCGAAGCGACCCCTCGACGATCGCATGCGCCTCAGGCAGCAGCGGCTCGAGCTGCTCGAGCGCCCGGTCTTCGAGCGCGCGAACGCTGAAGGCCGCCGCTCGCGCGTTGACGCGGGCCGTGACCGACGGCGTCGAGCACGAGTAGCAGTCGACCGCGTTCCATGCCTGCCCGTCCCGGATCGTGACCTCGCGATCGAGCATGATCGTGCCGTCGAACCCCTTGCGCGCGGCCGCGCGCTCGGTCCGGTCCCGGATCGCCGTCGTCGCCGCCTCGCGCGCGGCACGGCGAGCGGCTTCGACGTCGGGCACGCGAACCAGCGGTACGCCCGCGTCGCGTCCGCCCGTGATCGACTTCAGGTTCGCCGTGTACACGTTCACGCCGTCGAGCTGCTTGACCTCGGTGTACTCGACGTAGTGCTCGCCGGCGTGATTCGCGTCGTCGCCCGCCTCCAGCGCGACGATCGGAACCTCGAGCGAGCGCAGATGGCACTCCTCGGCGACGATGAAGAGCAGGAAGATGGGGAAGCCGCACCGCTCGCGCGTCGGCGAGATGCGCGCCGCCGCGGTGGTTCGGTACAGGACGTCGCCCGCCTCCAAGCACCGCCGATCGTTGTTCTTCGCATGCTTCGCGCACGACCCGACGATTGTCCCGGCCGGCACCAGGCTCGACGGCGCCTCCTGCTTCCGCTCCGAACACCCCCCGAACGGCTGGTTGCACGTGCGCGGACAACAGAAGAAGATCACCGACCCCTCCGCCCGAGCCGCCGTCGAGCGCCCCGTCGGCTCGACGGGGCGGGTCACGCTCGACGCCGCGGTCACCTCCGCCGCCGGCACCGACACGCGCGTCTGCACCTGCGCGGGAGCCGCCAGCACGACCGTCGCCCGCGGCGCGAGCGCGAACATCCCCGCCAGCGTCAGCACCACCGTGATGGCAGCCGCAAGCCAAAGAATCCGCGACTTCGTCCCCGTCCGAGCGTCCGAGTTCTCTGGCATCGAGCCGTTACCCGGCGCGCTGTGTGCGGTTGAAGCGGACCGAGATAGACAACGAGCGCAACGGTGCGTTCAAGCTACCGCGCCTCGTCGAGTGGCCTGACGGCGATCACATCGCGTTCTTCGACTGGACGCACGTCATCGATCCTCAGAGTCAGCACGGCCTGCGTTCTTCCCGATCCCGTCACGAACTCGACCTCCAAGCCGTCGGGTTCGTAACGCTCGACCACAGTGCCAAGGTCACCACGACGGAGCCCGTGCTCCGGGACGTCTCGAGCAAGGACAACGGTCTGAAGCAGTTCATATCTCATGGCCTCGCTCCTGGGAACGCCGTCACGAACCTCGGGGCATCCTCACCCGTAAGGATAATCCAGACCGACACGACCTGAGCCTCCTTTCCGCCAGGCCCGCGCAACGGTCCGCTAACGGTGTATTTCCGGCCAAACGCCGTCTCTTCCATTGAAGCGATTCCCTCGACAGCGTGCATCCTGAGATCAGCGAGCAAGGTTCCCCACGCCTCGGGCGTATAGCCGAGAGCTGCGAAGAACTTCGCCTTGAACTGCCCAACTGGATGCGACGAAGACAGAAGGTAATCGCGTACCTTGCGAGGCTCAACGACGGCCTCGTTGGCACCTTCGAACGACATCGCGCGACTCTACAGCGCCGCAGGGACACAACAGACCGACGGATCGGTTCACAGCACGTGTCGACAGCGAGGACCAATCACGAGGTGGCTGTTTGGCCGCTTGCGCGCTTCGGTCGGTCGGCGTTCAACCGATCGTGCTCGTCACTACCCACTCCTTCTCTTCCAACATCTTTGGGACCTCCGTCAACGCGCGGCTGAGCGACGCTTCAATCCCCCCACGCTCAAAGCTAGCGAGCGTTTGAGGGCGGGTCACCGTCGTCCATGTTCTTGCGTACTGGGTTCCAGTAGAGGACGTTTAGCGTGGCGAGCGCGGCGAAGGCAAGCGCCTCCCACTGACGCGTGACGAAGAACCCGATCACTCCGAACACCGCAAAGACCGAGCCGAGCACGACCTGCCACGTAGCGTGCCTTCCGACGCGCCGGCGGACCTTTTCGTCCCTCGGTTCCCTGAACATCAGCCGCTCGTTCCAATCCGCGGTCGCACGGCGTGCTCGCGTGAGCTATCCGTCACCGGAGAACATGCCCACGAGCGGTCGGAGCCCCTCGGGCTGCCTCATCGAGCTATCGCGCAACGTGGCGCACCTCACCAAGCACTTGCCCGTTGGTCTCGCCGCGGAGCTTGAGGGGCATCAGGATCTGCGTGCCTGCATTTCCCGGTGCCCTGAAAGCCATCGGTGCGGTTGGGTGCTCGTCAAGCAGTACGCGCACGCGGAACTGCGCCCTCCAGGGCATCGAGAGCCTCGTTGACCTGCTCACGAGTCACGGACGGAAACTGCTTCAGGAACTCCTCGACGCTGTAATCGTCTTCGAGATAGTCGATCAGGTTCCGAAGCGGCACCCGCGTGCCGACGAACACCGGAGTCCCGCCGAGGATCTCCGGGTCAGAGTGCACGACCGAACTCAGATCACCCACGCCGTGATCATACCGCCTCGAGTCGCCCTGCCTACCGCATTCGCCAGCGTCAGAGCGTATTCCCGCGAGGATCGTCGCAACACGCGGAGGCGAGCCACGCCCGCCCGCATGGCTCAGATGATGGGCGGACGGCCCGCGCGGGTCATGCGGGCGACGGTGCTCCAGCGGATGGGTTTGCGCTCGCCCGCCGGCTCGCGAAAGCCGGCGCCGAAGCCGGCGAGGAGCGCGCGCGCGTCGGCGAGGGAGCGGGCTCGGGCGAGCGTGAGGACCATCCAGACCGCCACGTAGATCGGCGCGAGGAGCCACGGCAGGCGGCGGCGGGCGAGGAAGACGCGGTTCCGAGCAGTCGTGCGATGGAACCAGGCGTGGCGCTCGGCCGGCTCGGACGGGTGCGCCACCGCGAGGTCGCCCGCGTAGCGAACGGCATAGCCCGCGTCGAGCGCTCGCCAGGCGAGGTCGGTGCCCTCGTGGCCGAAGTAGAACTCCTCGGGATATCCGCCGACCTCGGCGAACACCGAGGCCCGGATGGCGCACGCGCCTTCCAGGAACGTCGTCGCATCGCTCGACCGGCGCGGGTCCCCCGCGCGCAGTCGGGGAACGTGACGGCGCTGGCCCGGCCGACCGCTCGGGTCGTCGATGCGAAACGAGACGATGCCGAGGCGCGGCTCGGCATCGAACCGGGACAGCGCCCGCGCGACGAGGTCGCGATCGGGATAGGACGTGTCGTCGTCCAGGAAGAACAGGACGTCGGCGCGAACGGCCTCGACGGCTCGGTTGCGCGCCGCGGCCGGGCCGACGTTCTCCGGTAGCGCGAGCACCCGCACGCCCGCGCCTACCGCCGGCGGCTCGCACCCGTTGCAGACGAGCCAGACCTCGGGCGAGCCCTCTTGCGCGAGCGCCGAATCCAGCGCGCGCGCGACCTCGGCGGGCCGGGACCCAGCCGTCAGGACGATGCAGGCCGCGTTCACCGCAGGCGCTTCGAGGCGAGGATCATCACGAAGTGACCGCCCGCGATCAGCGCCGTCAGGAAGAAGTAGAAGGCGACGAGGGGCAGGGTCACGTCCACGTGCCACCACATCGCGTCGAACACGCGCAGCACGCCGACGATCAGGGAGGCTTCGATCGCGCCGGTCAGTCGATAGAGGGGGAGCATCCGCGCGAGCCGCCGCGCCGCGCCCAGCCCACCCGAAGGAACCGACACGGCCTCCTCGTCGGCCGCGACCGGCAGGCCCGCCTTCGCGCGCGCGACGTGCACGAGGTCGGTCTCGACCTTGCCGACGAAGTGGAACAACGCCGCGCCCATGCCCAGCCCGATCCACGACGGGCTCCACACGCGCGCCGCGTAGATGCCGAGCGCCGCGAAGAACGACCCCTCGACGAGGTAGTGGCCGAGCCGGTCGATGAAGATGCCCGTCGCGCCGGTCGTCTGACGCCAGCGCGCGACTTCGCCGTCGGAGCAATCCAGCAGCAAGTAGAGCTGGATCAGGGCCATGCCCTCGATCGGCGCGGTGGGGCCTTGCAGCGCGAACAGCAGCGCGCCGCACACGCCGACGACGGCCATCGCGAAGGTGATGACGTTCGCGCTGAGGCCCGTGCGCACGAGCAGCCACGTGACGTAGATGCTCACGCGCCGGCCGTAGAGGCGGCCGGCCCAGTGCTCGCCGGAGTAGCGCGCGATCAGCCCGGGGGGCTGGCAGACGGCGCGCAGCTCAGCGATCGAAGGATTCGAGGAAGGCATCCACTCGGCTCCGCACCTCGTCGTGGCCGAGGCCGAGGTGCTCCAGGATCGTGTAGCGGTCTGGCCGGGTCTCGGGCGCCTTGACCACCGCGGAGGTGAAGTCGTCGGCGCCTAGGCCGAGGTCGCCCGGCAGCCGCGGCACGCCGTAGCGGCGCAGGCACGCGTCGAGGTCCGCGATGCCGGGGTCCGCTCGCAGGAAGCTCGCGAAGAGCGCCCCGACGGCCACTTGCTCGCCGTGCAGCCCGGTCCCGGGGAACAGCGCGTCGATCGCGTGGGAGATCTCGTGGCACGCGCCGCTGCACGGCCGGCTGCTGCCGGCGATTCCCATCGACAGGCCGCTCAGGATCAGTGCCTCGGCGAGCGCGGTCAGGAACGTCTCGGAGTCGATCGCGTCGGTCCGGCGCACGACCGCCGCCGAAGCCGAGCGCGCGAGCGACACCGCGAGCCCGTCGATCGGCTCGCGCCGCTCGCGCGCGGCAAGCTCCCAGTCGGCGACGGCCGACAGGTTGGACACCGCGTCGCCGATGCCCGATCGCGTGTGCCGCTCGGGGCTGCGCGTGACGTAGTCCAGGTCCACGACGACCGCGATCGGAAGCTGCACGCCGTAGGAGCCCTTGCGGTCGCCGGTGCGAAGGACGGCGACCGGCGAGGCGAGCCCGTCGTGCGTGAGCGTCGTGGCGACCGAGACGAACGGCAACCCGACGGCGCTCGCCGCGTACTTGCCGACGTCGAGCGTGCCGCCGCCGCCGATGCCGACGACCGCGTCGTAGAACGAGCCGCGGAGCTGCTCGGCGAGGCGATGCGCCGACTCCATGCTGCCGCCTTCGACGGTGATCAGCTCGGCGCTCGGCAGGCTGCCCGCGAGGTGCGCGGCGATCTGCTCGCCCATGCCTTCGCCGACCGCGATCGCGACGCTGCCGCCCGCGGAGATGCGCCCGTCGGCCAGCAGCCGCGCGAGCCCTTCCACCGCGCCGCGCCGGATGTCCACCGCGATCGGAGCCGGGATCGTGCGCGCGAGCAGCGGCATCAGCGCGCCTCCCGCGCCGGGGCCGGCGCGGGCGCGATGCCCAGCGTGCGCGCGCGCTCCAAGTCGGCCGGCGTGTCTACCTCCACCCAGTCGAGCCCTCCCACCGACACGGTACGCACTTCTCCTCCCGCGTCTGCGTAGGCCTGGAACCCGTCCTCGTAGTACAGGGACGGGTCGGCCCGCCAGGTCCGCTCGAGCGCCTCCGCCAGGTCCGCAGCCGCGGACGGCTCGATCAAGGTGACGCCGATGTACTCGCCGTGCGCGCGGGCGGGCTCCATCTCCTTCGTGATGCGCGCGAGCCGCCCGTCCTCCAGCACGACCTTCATCTCCTCCTCGGCCAGCACCTTGACGTCGTCGAGCGCGATCAGCACGCCGGGCCCGCGCGCGGCGAGCATCCGCTGCTCGACCGCGACCGGATGGACGGTGTCGCCGTTGACGACCATCGCGCCGCGCGCGAAGTGCTCGCGCGCGAGCCAGAGCGAGTAGGCGTTGTTCCAGTCGAGCGCGCGGTCGTTCGCGACGAGGCCGAGCCGTACGCCGTGCGCGGCCTCCAGGTCGCTCACGCGCCGCTCGATCGCCTCCGCCGCGTAGCCGACGACGACGAAGACCTCCTCGATCCCCGCGGCGCGAAGGTTCGACAGCGCGACGTCCAGGATCGTCCAGCCGCCACCGATCGGCGCGAGCGCCTTCGGGATGTCCGCGGTCAGCGGGCGCAGGCGCTTGCCCTCACCGGCCGCGAGCACGATCCCGGCCAGGTCGCTCACACGCCCTCCGCCGGCCGGCTCTTCAGGATCCGCTTGACCAAACGCCGGGTCGCGCGAGAGGCGAGGAAGAGCTTCGCCACGATCGCGATCTCGAACGCCAGCAGCAGCGCCGCGGCGGCGAGCGTGACGACGGCCACCTGCCCGGTGGCGGGACCCAGGATGAACACGAACATCTGGAACTCGATGCCGCTGAACAGGTGCGAGCGGATGCGCCGGCGCCCCAGCGCGTTGCGAACCCGCGACAGCAACGGGAAGCGGCGGGCGACCGCGCGCTGTATGCGGTCCTCCTCGCCGCGTTCGGCCCCGATCCCGCCGGCTTTGAGGCCGGCCTCGCGTCGCGCGTCGCGCACCTGTTTGCGGAGCCGCGCCTGCAACGACTCGATCTTCAGCGCGTCCACGTACCGCAGCATGTCCAGGAAGATGACGAGCATCCCGAGGTACAGGTACCGCTCGTCGCCGGCGAGCCGGAACCGTCCGCCCATCAATGCGAGCGTGACCGCGAGCACGCGGATGCGATCGAAGACGTAGTCGAGCCACTCGCCGAAGTACGACCCCGTTCCCGCCAGGCGCGCGACCTTGCCGTCGACGCAATCCATCGTGAAGCTCGCGTGATAGAGCAGCGCCCCCACGATCAGCGCGGTCGCCGAACCGCTCCAGAAGAACCACGCGGACGCGAGGCCCAAGGCGAGCGAGGCGGCTGAGATCTGGTTCGGCGTGAGCCTGGTGTAGTTCACCGCGACCAGGCTGAGGCGGACGGCGACCGGGTCCACCAGGATCACGGTCCACCACGAGTCGCGGGGCTTGATCGCACGCGTGCGCGCGTCGGCCATCGTGTAGTGCGCGCGCGAGCGCGTCGTGCTCACTCCTCGTCCTCTGCCTCGTCCTGGAAGGCGGTGTAGAGCGGAAGGACCTCCTCGGTCGGACCGTCGGCTCGGACGACGCCGTTCTGCAGCCAGATCGTCCGCTCGCAGTAACGCGTCAGGTCGCTCTCGCGGTGCGACACCAGCACCAGCGTGCGTCCCTCCTTGGAGAGCTTGTCCTCCATCACTTTCACCGACTTGCGCTTGAAGCGCCGGTCGCCGACGGCGAACACTTCGTCGAGCAGCATCACGTCCGACTCCACCTGCGCCACGATGCTGAACCCGAGCCGCCCCTTCATGCCCGACGAGAAGTGCTTGAGCGGCATGTCCATGAACCCCTTCAAGCCGGAGAAGCGCACGATCTTGCGAAAGCGCGCGTCGATCTCCTTCTCGGTCAGGCCCATGATCATCCCCGACAGGTAGACGTTCTCGCGCGCGGTGAGATCGCCCGAGAAGCCGGCGCCGAGCTCGATCAGCGGCGCGACGCCGCCGTGTACGAGGACCTCGCCCTCGTCCGGGTAGAGCACGCCGGCGATCAGCTTCAGCAGCGTGCTCTTGCCGGACCCGTTCGAGCCGATCAGCCCGACCGACTCGCCCTTGCGGATCGTGAAGGTGACGTTGCGCAGGGCCCAGAACCGGTCGGCCTTCTGGAACCCCCGGATGAAGTGGTCGCGGATGCGCGTCTTCCGGCGGCGGTTGACGTGGAACCAGATGCCGACGTCCCGGCATTCGATGATGGGCGGCGCGTCGGACGGCGGCGCGTCGGGACGCCAGTCCTTCGTCACGGTTCCCGTCTGCTCGGCGTCGCTCATATCTCTTTCAACACCCGCGGTTCGAGCCTGGTGAACAGCAGGTACCCGATCACCAGGATAAGCGCGCACCCGATCGCCGAATAGCCGACCGTCAGCCACGAGTCGAACTGACTCACCGTCGCGACGGCGCCGCCGCCGCGCGGGCGCATCGTCCATCCCGACCACGCGCTGCGGTGCAGCGTGAGGATTCCCGTCATCGGGTTGAGCCGGTAGAGCGTCTGCGCGAGCGAGGACGCGCGCTCGTCCACCAGGATCAGCGGGTAGAGCACCGGCGAGAGGTAGAACCACGCGCGAAGCACCGGACGCGAGACGCGCTCGAGATCGCGCAGCAACGTGTTCGCCGCGCTGAGCCCGAGCGACAGGCCGGTCAGCAGCATCAACTGCAGCACGATCGCCAGCGGCAGGTAGAACATGTACAGCGAGGGCCGCAGCCCGAAGGCGAATGCGACCGGCACCAGCACCGAGATCGTGATGAGGAACTCGATGCCCTTCGTGAGCACGAGCTGCATCGGGTAGATCTCGCGCGGGAGGTCGCCGATCTTGCTGATGAGCTTGGAGTTTCCGCGAAGCGTGCGCATCGAGCCGGTGAAGCTGGCGCTCATCCATTGCCAGGCGAGGATGCCCGACAGGATGTAGGGCGGGAACGGCTGCACGCGGCCGAGCCGTCCGATCAGGCCGAAGACCAGCCAGTACACGCCCGTCATCAGCAGCGGCTCCAGGACCGACCAGAAGTAGCCGAGCGTGGAGCCCTCGTACTTCACCGACAGGTCGGTTCGGATCATCCGTTGCAGGACGGCTCGGCGCTTGCGGATGCGCTGGATGCGGGTGCCGAGCGTCAGGGAGGTGGTCACGACGGCACATGATATCGGCGGTGTCGCCGAACCCGAACTTGCCCGTTCGGGCACGCCCTGCGCGCCGGGAGCGCGTTCATCGCGTCGCGCGGGCGCGCCCGAACAGGAATCCCGCGCCCCAACCGACGTGCATGACGGGCAGCACGACGGGCAGCAGGAACGCCGCCGGCGCGCGGCGTGCGAGCGCGAGGCCCGTCGCGCTCAGCAGGAGCACGCCCGCGTAGACGACCGGCAAGGCGAGCGCCGCGCCGCGAAGGGGCGTGAACGCCAGGCCGGCCGAGGCGACCAGGCCGAGCACGAGCGCGACCGGCGCGGCCTGGCGCGGCCGCAGCGCGCGCCAGCTCTTGCGGAACGTCCGTCGCTTCCACGCGCCCGACCCCCAGTACTGACGCCAGAGCGCGCCGAGGGAGGCGCGCGGCCGGTAGGTCACGCGCAAGTCGGGGTGGAAGTAGACGCGGCCGCCGCTGGCCCGGATGCGGTAGTTCAGCTCCGAGTCCTGGTTGCGCAGCAGGCGCTCGTCGAAGTAACCGACGCGTTCGAGCGCCGCTCGCCGGAACGTCCCGAGGAAGACGGTGTCCACCTCGCCGGGCGGCCCGCCCGTGCGGAAGCGCGCGTCCCCGACGCCGATCTTGATGCTCATGCCGAGCGCGATCGCGCGCTGCATCGTCGTGGCGCCCTCCGCGGCCTGGATGCCGCCCACGTTGTCGGCGCCCGTTTCCATCAGCAGCTCGACCGCGCGGCGGACGTAGCCCTCGGGGAAGCGGACGTGGCCGTCGCACCGCACGATCACCTCGCCGGTCGAGCGGCGGATCGCGGCGTTCAGGCCCGAGGGCGTGTGACCGGACGGATTCTCGACGATCGCCACGCGCGGGTCCGCCGCCGCGATGCGCTCGAGCATCGCGCGCGAGCCGTCGGCGGACGCGCCCTCGGCTGCGATTACCTCGAACGGTCGCGGATAGTCCTGCGCGAGGATGGACCCGAGCGACTCCTCCAGGGTCGCCTCCTCGTTGCGGACCGGCATCACGATGGACAGCGTCGGCCAGTCCATCAACCGGTCCGCTCCCCGACGAATCCGGCGAGCGAGCGCAGCTTGTCGCGAGCAGGGTCCGGCGCAAGCCCGTCCAGCGCCTCCGTCGCGCGGGCCTGCCAGCGCTCGATCTCGATGCGCGCGCGCTCGACCGAGCCGTTCTCGCGCAGGATCGACAGCGCGCGATCGACCTCGCCCGCGTCGAGCGCGGCGCGCAACTCCCCGGCACCCGGGACCGAGCCCGCGAAGGTCTCCAGCACCGGAAGCGTGTAGACACCCTCGCGCAGGTCCGTTCCCGGCACCTTGCCGGTGTCGTCCACCGTGCCCGCGACGTCCAGCACGTCGTCGGCAAGCTGGAAGGCGACGCCCACCGCCTCGCCGTAGGCGGTAAGGCGTTCCACGGTCTGGTCGTCCGCGCCGGCGACCCACGCGCCGAGGTGGCACGAGCTGGCGAGCAGCGACGCGGTCTTGCGCTTGACGACGTCCAGGTACGTCTCGATGCTCGGCGTCGCCGATCCGGCCCCGGCCGTCTCGATGATCTCGCCCTCGCACAGGTCGCCGATCGTGTTCGCGAGCCGGATGCAGACGTAGGGTCCCAGCTCGGCCGCGAGGGCCGAAGCCCGCGCGAGCAGGAAGTCCCCGGTCAGCACGGCGACGTGGTTGTCGTAGCGCGCGTTCACCGTTTCCACGCCGCGGCGCACCGTCGTCTCGTCGATGACGTCGTCGTGGTAGAGCGTGGCCAGGTGGGTCAGCTCGATCGCGGCGGCGCAGCGCACGAGGTCTCCGTGGTCGCCGTCGCCGAACCGTCCCGCGAGCATGGTCAGGATCGGGCGGAGCCGCTTGCCCCCCGCGTCGATGAGGTGCACCGACGCCTGCGAGACGAGCGGATGGTCCGAGGCGACGGTCGACCGCATCAGAGCGTCGACGTCGTCCAACGACGCCCGCAGGCCCTCGTCCACGATCGACGGATCGAGCAACGACATCGGCACGACGCTACCCCGTGAAGACGGCCGCCGTGCGCGCGAGGTCCATCAGCGCCTGCGGGTAGACCCCGAGCGCGAGTGTCGCCAGACCGGTCACGGCCAGCGCGACGCCGGCGGGCATCCCGACCGTCACCGGCTCCATCGAGGGCTCGGGCTCCTGCATCCACATCGCCACGATCAGGCGCAAGTAGAAGAACGCGGCGATGACGCTCGCGGCGACGCCGGCGAGGACGAGCCAGGTCTCCCCCGCCTCCACCGCGGCCTTGAACACGAAGAACTTGGCCATGAACCCGGCCGTCGGCGGCAGCCCGGCCATCGAGACAAGGAACAGCGTCATCGCGCCGGCGACGACGGGCGAGCCGCGCCCGAGCCCCGCCCACGCGCCGACGTCGAGCCGCTCGCTCCCGCGCGCGAACGTCGCGGCGACGAGCGCGAAGGCGCCGATCGTCATCAGCGCGTAGACGAGGAGATAGAACAGCGAGCCGGCGAGCCCCTGTCGGTCCGCGGCCACGACGCCGATCAGCACGAAGCCCGCGTGGGCGATCGAGGAGTAGGCGAGCAGCCGCTTCACGTCCGTCTGCACGATCGCGACGACCGACCCGAGCAGCATCGTCACGATCGCGATCAGCCACAGGGCCGGCCGCCAGTCGAATTGCAGCGAGCCGAACGAGACGAGGAACACGCGCAGCAGCGCCGCGAACGCGGCCGCCTTGGTCGCCGCCGCCATGAACCCGGTCACCGTCGTCGGCGCTCCCTGGTAGACATCCGGCGTCCACATGTGGAACGGCACCGCGCCGACCTTGAACGCGAAGCCGACCGCGACCAGGGCCACGGCCGGCCAGAGCAGGTCCAGGTCGGCCGTCCCGCCGGCGACGGCGTCGGCGATCGCGCTGATGCTCGTCTCGCCGGTCGCCCCGTAGGCGAGCGCGATGCCGTAGAGCAGGATCGCGCTGGAGAACGCGCCGAGCAGGAAGTACTTCATCGAGGCTTCCTGCGCGCCGCCGTCGGCTCGCGCCAGCCCGACCAGCACGTAGAGCGACAGCGAGAGCACCTCGAGCGCGATGAAGAGCAGGATCAGGTTCGCGGCCGAGGCCAGCAGCACCATGCCGGCGGTCGCGAGCAGCAGCAGCGGATAGAACTCGAAGCGGTGAATGCGCCGGGCGCTCAGGTAGTCGAAGGACGCCAGGACCGTCAGGCCGGCCGCGAGCAGCAGCACGAGGTTGGTGAACAGCGCCACGCCGTCCACCGCCACCATCCCCTGCATGCCGACGATCTCGCGGTCGGCGCGCGCGAGGTCGAACGTGAGGAACCCGGCGCCGCCGAGCGCCGCCAGCGTCAGGATCGCGAAGCGCTCGCGCCGGATGCGTCGCGCGAACGCTCCCCACAGCAGGGTCAGCGCCGCCGCGCCCGCGAGCACGAGCACCGGACCGATGCTGCGCCAGACGATCTCCGGGGTGGCCTGGATGGGCACGCTCATCGACCCCCGCTCGCTTCGGGCTGCGCGGGCGCACGCTCGGCGTCGACGCGCACGATCACGTTGCGGATCGACGGTTCCATCCGGTCCAGGAACGGACGCGGCCATACCCCGATCACCACGATCATCACCAGGATCGGGGCGAGCGTCGCCAGCTCGCGCCCGGTCAGGTCGCGCAGTCCGCGGTTGGCTTCGTGCACGACCGGTCCGTGCATCACGCGCTGGTAGGCCCACAGCAGGTAGAGCGCGCCGAGGATCACGCCCACCGCGGCGATGATCGCCCAGATCCGGTTGGCGGTGAAGGTTCCCACCAGCACCAGGAACTCGCCGACGAAGCCGTTCAGGCCCGGCAGGCCGAGGCTCGACAGCGCGACGACGAGGAACACGCCCGCGAACACCGGCATCACGGATGCGAGCCCGCCGAAGTCCTCGATGGCGCGCGTGTGCCGCCGCTCGTAGAGCATCCCGACGAGCAGGAACAGCGCGCCGGTGGAGAGCCCGTGCGAGATCATCTGCAGGCTGGCGCCCTGCGCGCTCGTCACCGTGAAGGCGAAGATGCCGAGCACGACGAACCCGAGGTGCGAGACGCTTGAATAGGCGACGAGTCGCTTGAGGTCGCGTTGCATCAGCGCGACGAGCGCCCCGTAGATGATCCCGACGAGCGCCAGCCCGATGATCCACGGGCCGAAGTCCAGCGCGGCGCCCGGGAAGAGCGCGATCGCGAAGCGTAGGAACCCGTAGCCGCCGAGCTTCAGCAGCACGCCGGCCAGGATCACGCTGCCCGCGGTCGGCGCCTCGGTGTGCGCGTCGGGCAGCCAGGTGTGCAGCGGGAACAGCGGCACCTTGATCGCGAAGGCGGCGAAGAAGGCAAGGAACAGCCAGCGCTGCCCCGACAGGCCGGCCGACACCGTCTGCAGCGCCGTCACGTCGAACGTCACGCCGCCGAGCCGCGGCGCGGCCTGGAACACCGTGACGAGGATCCCGGCCAGCATCAGCAGCCCGCCGAGCAGCGTGTAGATGAAGAACTTCACGGCGGCGTAGACGCGCCTCTCGTAGCCCCAGTAGCCGATGAGGAAGTACATCGGGACGAGCATCCCGTCCCAGAACAGGAAGAACAGCAGCAAGTCCATGCTGAGGAAGACGCCCAGCACCGCCGTCTCCAGGAACAGCAGCATGCCCATGAACAGCTTCGGGTTGTTCTCGATCTTCCAGGACGCCAGCACGCAGATCGGCATCAGGAAGGTCGTCAGCACGACGAGGAACAGGCTGAGCCCGTCGACCCCGAGGTGATAGGAGGAGCCGAACGAGCTGATCCATTCGTTGCGCTCGACCAGTTGCAGCCCGGGCTCGCCGGTCTTGAACACCGCGAGCATCCCCACCGACAGACCGAAGGCGGCGAGCGAGACGGCGAGCGCCCAGCCCCGCACGAGCGCGAGGCGCGCGCGCGGAATGAACGCGCCGAGGACCGCGCCGGCGAGCGGCGTCCAGATGACGAAGCTCAGCCAGCGCACCTAGACCACGCTCCTGACGAAGAAGAAGGCCATCAGCCCGACGCCGCCGGCGAGCACGCCGATGGCGTAGGAGCGCACGAAGCCGGTCTGCAGCCGCCGCCCGAGCGTCGCCAGCCGCGTCGTCATCATGCCCGCGCCGTTCACGACCCCGTCGATCCAGCGCGTGTCCACGACGAAGGCGAGGGCCGTCGCGCCGAGGCGCCCGAGGCTGGTGAACAGGAACTGGTAGACCTCGTCGACGAAGAACTTGTTGCGAGCCGCCCGCCAGGCGAGGCCGGGGTTCTCCCGGCGCCGCCGCCAGTCGAAGGCGCCCGCGTACATGATCAGCGCCACCGCCGCTCCCCCGACGCCGGCCGCGGTCGCCAGGCCCGAGAGCTGCCCCTCGGACAAGCCGCCCTCGCGGTGCGGGAAGGCTTCCGGGCGCTCCAGGTCTTCGACGAAGGGAACCTCACCCTCGAAGCCCAGCTCGCTCGTCACGCTGGGCGCCGTCACCGGCTGCAGGAAGCGCTGGATCGCGCCGTCTTCGGGCCGCGCGCCGAGCAGCCCGCCCAGCAACGCGGCCGCGCCCAGCAGCACCAGCGGGAAGAGCATCGAGGGCGGCGACTCGTGCGGATGCACGCCGTCTGGCACGCGGCTCGGGCCAAAGAACGTCAGCACGAGCAGGCGGGTCATGTAGAAGCCGGTGACGAGCGTCGCGACGAGCAGCAGGATCCACAGCGCGTCGTTGCCCGAGCCGTACGCCGCCTCGAGGATCTGGTCCTTGGAGAAGAAGCCCGAGGTAAAGGGGAACCCGATGATCGCGAGCCATCCGGCGACGAAGGTCGCCATGGTCCAGGGGATCTTTCGCCAGAGCCCGCCCATCTGCGTGACGTCGGTACGGTTCGCGAGCGCGTGCATGACGCTCCCCGCGCCCAGGAACAGCAGCGCCTTGAAGAACGCGTGCGTGACGACGTGGAACACGCCGGTCGCGTAAGCGCCGACGCCGAGCGCGACGAACATGAAGCCGAGCTGCGAGACGGTCGAGTAGGCGAGCACCCGCTTGATGTCGTCCTGCGCGATCGCGATGAGGCCGGCGAGCAGCGCCGTCGCGAGCCCGATCCAGGCGACGACGTCGCCCGACGCCGCGCTCAGGTCGAAGAACACGTGCGTCCGCGCGACCATGTAGACGCCGGCCGTGACCATCGTCGCCGCGTGGATCAGCGCGCTGACCGGCGTCGGGCCGGCCATCGCATCGGGGAGCCACACGTACAGCGGGATCTGCGCGCTCTTGCCGGTCGCCCCGCCGAACAGCAGCAGCGCGATCGCCGTCGCCGTGCCCGCGCTGAGCACGGCCGGGGCCGAAGCGAACACCGTCCCGAAGTCCAGGCTCCCGATCTGGGCGAAGATCAGGAAGATGCCGATCGAGAAGGAAAAGTCGCCGACCCGGTTGGTGATGAAGGCCTTCTTGGCGGCACTCGCGTTCTCGCGCACTTCGAACCAGAAGCCGATCAGCAAGTACGAGCACAGCCCGACCAGCTCCCAGCCGACGTAGAGCAGCAGGAAGTTGTTCGCGAGGACCAGGACGAGCATCGAGAACGCGAACAGGTTGAGGTAGGCGAAGTAGCGGGGCTCGCGCGGGTCGCCCTTCATGTAGCCGACGGAATACAGGTGGATGAGCGCCCCGACACCGGTGACGACGAGGCAGAACAGGATCGAGAGCGGGTCGACGCGGTAGTCCACGGCGACCTGGAACGAGCCTGCCGAGATCCAGGAGTAGAGCGTGCCGACGAAGGTGCGCTCGGTCGCGCCGAGCATCTGGAAGAAGACGATGCCGCTGACCGTCGCGGCTCCGGCCATCATCATGGTCGCGAACGGTCCCGACGCGCGCTTCATCTTCGGCCCGAAGAACGTCAGCACGGCCGCGCCGAACAGCGGAAGCGCCGGGATCAGCCAGGCCGCCTTCATGATCGCCGGCGCGTCCACGCTCATCCCTTCAGCGCGCTCACGTCGTCAACGGACGCAGCGTCGACCGCCGTCGCGCCGGCGGGGACGCGGCCTTTCCGGCGGAAGATAGCGACGATGATGCCGAGCCCCACCACGACCTCCGCCGCGGCGACGACCATCACGAAGAAGGCGAGCACCTGGCCGTCCAGCCCGCCGTGGATCTTCGCGAAGGTCACCAGGGTGAGGTTGACCGCGTTCAGCATCAGCTCGATGCCCATGAAGATCCGCAGCGCGTTCTTGCGCAGCAGGACCGCCGCGGTTCCCGTCGCGAACAGGATCGCCGCGAGGCCGAGGAAGTGCGAGGGCTGGACCTGGAAGAAGCTCACGCGTCCTCATCCTCCCGGTCGGTCCGGCTCGCGCGGCGGCGCTTGCCGATCACCAGTGCCCCGACCGCGGCGACGATCAGCAGCAAGGACGTCACCTCGAAGGGAAAAAGGTACTCGTTGAACAGCAAGCGGCCGATCCCCTCGACGTTGCCCGATGCGTTCGCCTCGTCGAGCCCGGCGAACTCCGTCGTCGCCGCCGCGCCGCGCACGCTGAGGTAGGTGATCGCCACGAGCCCGAAGACCAGCGGCACCGCGAGCCAGGACTGGACCTTCAGCCGCTCGGTCAGGTCGTCCGCGCGATCCACGCCCAGCAGCATGATCACGAACAGGAACAGCACCATGATCGCGCCGGCGTAGACGATCACCTGCACCGCGGCCAGGAAGTGCGCGTCGAGCAACACGAACAGCACCGCCAGCGCGAACAGGTTCATCACGAGCCCGAGCGCGGCTCGCACGGCGTCGCGAGCGAGGAACATGAAGACCGCGCTGCCGATCGAGGCGATGGCGGCAAGCCAGAAGACGACTCCTTCCGCCACGTTCGTCACGCTCCCCCCTTTCGCTTCTCAGTCGTTGCGAGCCGCCGCCTCGGCCGACGTCAGCGGCGGCGTGACCTGCGGTCCGCCGTAGTAGCTCAGACCGCGCGCCCGCACGTCCTCGTCGGTGTGCGGCAGCGCCGTCACGTCCGCCGGCAGCGGCGCGAGCAGCATCTCCTTGACGTAGACGAGGTCCTCGCGCGAGGCCTCCGACAGCTCGTACTCCGTGCTCATCGTCAGCGCCCGCGTCGGGCAGGCCTCGATGCAGAGTCCGCAGAAGATACAGCGCGCGTAGGAGATCTGATAGTCGATCGCGTAGCGCTCGCCCGGCGAGTAGCGGGCGTCCGGCGCGTTGTCGGCGCCCTGGACGAAGATCGCATCCGCGGGACAGGCCCAGGCGCACAGCTCACACCCGATGCACTTCTCAAGCCCGTCCTCGTACCGGTTCAGGACGTGGCGGCCGTGGTAGCGCGGCGACGGGTCCTTGCGCTGCTCGGGATACTGCGCGGTGACCGGACGCCGAAGCATGTGGCGAGCCGTCACGGCGAGCCCCTTCGCGATCTCCAGCAGCGCCACGCTCATCCCCTCCGCAGCGGGTTCAGGACCCGCGGGTCGAGCGTGCCGAAGCGGCGGCGCGTGATCACCGTCATCCAGCCCAGGAACGCGACGCCGAAGGCGATCGCGGTCGCGGCGCCGAGCGTCGCGCGGTCCACCTCCTGCGGCAGCACGACGAGCGCCGAGGTGACCATCATCCACGCGAGCGAGAACGGCAGCAGCACCTTCCAGCCGAAGCGCATCAGCTTGTCGTAGCGGATGCGCGGGAGCGTCGCGCGCACCCACATGAACACGAAGATCATCGCGCCGAGCTTGCCCAGGAACCACACGACCGGCCACAGCGGCCGCAGGAACGGCAGGACGGGGCCGCGCCATCCGCCCAGGAACAGCGTCGTGACGATGGCGGACGTCGCGATCACGTGCAGGTACTCGGCGAGGAAGAACATGGCGAACTTGATGCCGGAGTACTCGGTGTGGAAGCCGGCGACCAGCTCGGTCTCGGCTTCCGGCAGGTCGAAGGGCGCACGGTTCGTCTCGGCGAGCCCGGCGACGAAGAAGATGACGAACGCCGGCAACTGCGACAGGACGAACCAGTGCGGGACGATCCCGCCGTAGGCGCCCGCTTGCGCATCGACGATCCCGCGCGTGGACAGCGTGCCGGCCTGGATCACGACCGCGACCACCGCCAGGCCCATCGCCAGCTCGTAGGAGATCATCTGCGCGCTCGACCGCACCCCGCCGAGCAGCGGGTAGACGCTGCCGCTCGACCAGCCGGCGAGGACGACGCCGTAGACCATCAGGCTGCCCATCGCCAGAAAGAACAAGATGCCGACGTTCAGGTCGGCGAGCTGGAGTCGGATCACGCGCTCGCCGATCGTCCAGGTGTCGCCGAAGGGCACGACGGCGAACGAGGCGAACGCGGGGACGAGAGCCGCTAGCGGCGCGATGAAGTACACGCCGCGCTCGGCCGCGAGCGGGTTGATGTCCTCCTTGAAGAACAGCTTCACGCCGTCGGCGAGCGCCTGGAGCATGCCCATCGGGCCCACGCGGTTCGGGCCGATGCGCTGCTGCATGATCGCGACGACGCGACGCTCGGCCCAGATGGTGAACATCACGCTGACGAGCAGGAAGCCGAACACCACGACGACCTTGATGGCGGCGATCAGGATCTCCCAGCCGTCGAAGGGTTGCGTCATGCGCCGCTCTCCGGCTCGATCTCGACGACCGGGAACGGGTCGTCGAGCGACAGTAGCGCGCGCACGTCCATGCCCGCCTGGTTCGACGGGACGAGCACGCAGCCGTCCGCGATCCCCTCGTCGACGACGGCGGGCCCGGCCACCGCGCCCAGGCGCGCGCGCGCGCGGATCCGCGCTCCGTCCGACACGCCGCGCGCGCGCGCCGACGCCGGACTGAGGCCGATCCGAGGCCCGGGCGCGGTGTGCGCCAGCAGGTCCGACCCGGCCATGAGCGTGCCCTGGTCGATCAGGTCGTCCACGACCACCAAGCGCGTGTCCTTGCCCGGGGCGCCCGCCGCCCACGGGTCCAGCGCGACCGCGGGCCCGCGCTCGGCGCGCAGCGCCGCCATCTCGCGCGCCAGCGTTCGCTCGTCCGGGAAGCCGCGCCCGAACGCTTCGGCGACGTGGCGCAGGATCGTGGCGGTCGTGTCGGCGAGACCGGGCGGCGGGATCGAGCCGCGCAGGCTCGCGCGCGTTCCCTCCCACGTCGTCACCGTCCCGTCCCGCTCGAACGAGGAGGCCGCCGGCAGGACCACGTCGGCCATCCGCGAGGAAGCGGTGAGGAACATGTCCAGCGCGACGACGAACCCGGCGCCGTCGATCGCGCGCGAGCCGAGCGACGCGTCCGGCACGGCGGTCACCGGGTCGGCGCCTGCCAGGAAGAGCACCTCCGGCGACGCGGCCGCCATCGATCGCAGACCGCCGCCGGCGCCGGACGGGAGCGGCCCCCACACGGCCTCGGCGGCGGCCACAGCGGCGGCCACAGCGTCCGCCCGGACGCCGCCGGGCAGCAGCGCCGGGTGCAGGCCCGCTTCGATCGCGCCGCGGACGCCGGAGGCGCGCGGGATCCAGCCGAACCGCCCCTGAAGCTCAATCGCCAGGTTCCACGCGGCCGTCAACGCGCCGGGGGAAGCGGCAAGCCGCTCGCCGGTGAGCACGACCGCCGCGCCGGCCGCGCCGGACAGCTCGGCCGCGAGCGCGGACAGCACCGCCGCCTCGCCGCCGGGCGCGCAGGGCAGCCAGGCGCCGGCGAGCCGCGTTCGCCGCGGACCGACCTCGATGATGTGCGTGCCGCGTTCGCGGGCGGCCTTCCGCGCCCGCAGGTAGACGATCGGCGCGTCCTGGTGCAGGTCGATGCCCGCCACGATGATCGCGCGCGCGGCGTCGACGTCCGCGTAGGTCGCCGTCTCGGTCCGAGGGAGCGCTGCGAGGACGGGGGTCTCCTCCTCGCTCGGCGCAGGCCGGAGCGTGTCGACCTCGTTCGTCCCGAGCACCGTGCGCGCGAAGCGCGACAGCGCGAACGCGTCCTCGTCCGCCAGGTGCCGTCCGGCGAGCACGGCGGTGCGTCCCCCGTTGCCGTTCGCGGCGCGCAAGCGCTCCGCGATCGCGTCGAGCGCCTCCGTCCAGCTCACCGCGACGAAGTCGTCGCCCTTGCGAACGAGCGGCTCGGTCACGCGATCCGCGTGAGCCACGAACCCGGTCCCCCAGCGGCCCTTGTCGCAGATCCACGCGTCGTTCACCGCGCGATCCTCGCGCGCCAGCACCCGGACCAGCTCGCCCCGCCGCGTCTGCACGTCGATCGCGCAGCCGCTCGCGCAGCGCGTGCAGGTGCTCGACGTCGTGACCACGTCGAAGGGCCGCGCGCGGAAGCGATAGTCGGTCGCGGTCAGCGCGCCGACCGGGCAGATCTGCACGACGTTGCCGCTGAAGATGCTCTCGTAGGGCTCGTCTTCGCTGATCGAGACCTGCTCCAGCGCGCCGCGCTCGAACAGCTCGATGAACGGGTCGCCGGAGATCTGGTCGGCGAACCGCGTGCAGCGCGCGCACAGCACGCAGCGCTCGCGGTCGAGCTTGATCTGCTCGGAGATCGGAATCGGCTTGGTGAACCGGCGCTTGGCGTCCACGTAGCGCGAGCCGCCCGGGCCGTACGCGAGCGCTTGGTCCTGCAGCGGGCACTCGCCGCCCTTGTCGCACATCGGGCAGTCGAGCGGGTGGTTGATCAGCAGCAGCTCCAGCACGCCGCGCTGTCCGTCCTGCGCGATCTCGCTCGTCGCCTGGGTCTTGACCACCATGCCCTCGGTGCACGTCGTCGTGCAGGACGTGAGCGGCTTGCGCTGGCCCTCGACCTCGACCAGGCACTGCCGGCACGCGCCGAGCGGGTCGAGCATCGGGTGGTCGCAGAAGCGCGGCACGTAGATGCCGAGCCGCTCGGCCGCTCGTATGACGAGCGTCCCCTCGGGGACCGTGATCTCGCGCCCGTCGATCGTGAGCGTGACCTCAGCGCTCAAACGGGCACTTCCCCTCGGTGACGTGGCGCAGGTACTCGTCGCGGAAGAGCGCGATCGTGGAGTTGGGCGCGGCGACGGCGAAGTCCCCGAGCGCGCAGAACGAGCGCCCGAAGATGTTGTTCTGCACCGACAGGATCGTGTCGAGGTCGGTCTCCGTCCCCTGGCCCGCCTCGATCCGGCGCAGCACGTTCTCGGTCCAGAAGGTCCCCTCGCGGCAGGGCGTGCACTTGCCGCACGACTCGTGCGCGTAGAAGCGGACGTAGCGCAGCGCGGCGCGCACCATGCACACGTCCTCGGCGAACACGATCATCGCCCCGGTGCCGAGCAGCGACCCCGCCTCCTGCACCGACTCCCAGTCCATGTGCACGTCGAGCTTGTCCGGCCCGAAGAACGGCGTCGAGGACGCGCCGCCCGGCGTGAACGCCTTCAACGCCTTCCCGCCCTTCACGCCGCCCGCGAGCCCCTCGATCAAGTCGCGCGCGCTCGTGCCGAACTCGGCCTCGTAGTTGCCGGGCCGCTCGACGTCGCCCGAGACGCAGAAGACCTTCGTGCCCGGCGACTTCTCGGTGCCGAGCCCGCGGAACCATTCGGCGCCGCGCTTGACGATGTGGGGCACGCACGCGAACGTCTCGACGTTGTTCACCACGGTCGGCTTCGCGAACAGTCCGTGCGTCGCCGGGAAGGGCGGGCGCAAGCGCGGCTGCCCGCGCTTGCCCTCGATCGACTCCAGCAGCGCGGTCTCCTCGCCGCAGATGTACGCGCCGGCGCCGCGGTGCACGATCGCGCGCAGCGAGAACCCGCTGCCGAAGACGTTCTCGCCCAGGTAGCCGGCCTTCGTCGCGTCGGCGATCGCGGTCTCTAGCGTCCGAGCCGCGTGCGCGAACTCGCCCCGCACGTAGAGGTACATCTCGCTGCATCCGATCGCGTAGGCGCCGATCGCCATGCCCTCGATCAACTGGTGCGGGTCGCGCTCCATCAGCTCGCGGTCCTTGAAGGTGCCGGGCTCGCCCTCGTCGGCGTTGCAGACCAGGTAGCTCGGCCGAACGCCGGCCGGGATGAAGGACCACTTGAGCCCGGTCGGGAAGCCGGCGCCGCCGCGTCCGCGAAGCCCCGCCTCCTTGACCAGCTCGATGATGTCCTCGGGCTCCATGCCGAGCGCCTTCTCCAGCGCTTGGTAGCCGCCGTCGGTCACGTAGGCGTCGAGCGTCAGCGCCTCGCCGAATCGCTTCGTGAGGATCTTGGTCTCGGCGATCGTGGCCGTCGCGCTCACCGCTCGTCCCCTTCCACGGCGCCGGCCATCTCGCGGTTGATCGCGCCGAAGTCCAGCGGCGCCGACCCGCGCGCGGCCGGGGGCGGATCCCCGCCCGCCGCCAGGACCTCGACGAGCGCGACCGCGTCGTCCACGCTCATCCGCTCGTAGTTGTCGTAGTTGACGCTGAAAACCGGCGCGGCGTCGCACGCACAGAGGCACTCGACCTCCTCGACGCTCACGACGTCGCCGTCCAGCCCGCGAACGCGCTCGAACAAGTCGCCGCCGCCGGCCAGGGCGCACGACGGCTGCGTACACACGCTGACGAGCCACCGCCCCTGCTTGGTCCGCTTGAACATCGTGTAGAAGGTCGCGACCGCCTGCACCTCCGCGCGCGTCAGTCCGAGCAGCGCGGCGATCGCGTCCATCGCCTGCACCGAGACGAACCCGTGCTCGCCCTGGGCCAGGTAGAGCAACGGCAGCAGCGCGCTGCGCGCCCGGCCCTCGGGGTATCGCCCGACGATCGCGCGCGCGCGCTGGTGGAACGCCTCGGACAGCGGCGCGACCTCATCGGCGGCGTGCGGGCCGCGGCGCTCGGTGTCGAACACGCCGGCGCTCACCGGTCGACGCCTCCCATCACCGGGTCGAGGCTCGCGACGGTGGCGATGACGTCGGCGAGCAGCCCGCCGCGCACCATCACCGGCATCGCCTGGAGGTTCACGAAGCTCGGGTCGCGCGTGTGCACGCGCCACGGCTTGTTCGTCCCCGTCGACACGACGTGGTAGCCCAGCTCGCCCCGCGGGGACTCGACGGGCACGTACACCTCGCCGGCGGGCACCTTGAACCCCTCGGTGACGAGCTTGAAGTGGTGGATGAGCGCCTCCATCGACTCGCCCATGATCGTGCGGATGTAGCCGGGGTCGTTGCCGAGGCCGTCGTGCCCGAGCGTGAGCCGCGCCGGCCAGGCGATCTTCGGGTCGTCCACCATGACCGGGCCGCCCGGCAGCCCGTTCGCGACCTGCTCGACGATCTTCAGCGACTCGCGCATCTCGGCGATGCGCACGCGGTAGCGCGCGAGGCAGTCGGCCGCGTCGTCGGTCGGCACGTCGAAGTCGTACTGCTCGTAGCCGCAATACGGCGCCTGCTTGCGCAAGTCGTGCGGCACGCCCGCCGCGCGCAGCAGCGGTCCCGTCACGCCCAAGCCGAGCGCCGTCGACGCGTCCAGGATCCCGATGCCCCGGTTGCGCTCGATCCAGGTCGGGTTGTCGGTGAGCAGCGTCTCGTACTCGTCGAGGCGCGCGGGGAACAGCTCGACGAACTCCTTGATCTTCTCGATGCTGCCGTCGGGCAGGTCCGTCGACAGGCCGCCGGGCCGGACGTAGGCGTGGTTCATCCGCAAGCCGGTGACGTGCTCGAAGATGTCCAGGATCAGCTCGCGCTCGCGGAAGCCGTAGAGCATCACGCTGAGCGCGCCCAGCTCCATCCCGCTCGTCGCCAGCCACACCAGGTGCGAGGAGATCCGGTTCAGCTCGCCGAGCATCACCCGGATCGCCTGCGCGCGCGCCGGCGCCTCGATCCCGAGCAGCCGCTCGACCGCGAGGCAGTAGCCCAGCTCGTTGTGGAACGGCGCGAGGTAGTCCATGC
The DNA here is from genome assembly GCA_036397035.1 of Actinomycetota bacterium. Classification (GTDB taxonomy): domain Bacteria; phylum Actinomycetota; class AC-67; order AC-67; family AC-67; genus DASWJS01. The sequence goes on from DASWJS010000014.1 coordinate 71,032, forward strand.
GCGTGACGAAGGTGACCCCCTGCGTCCAGTTTCGGACCTCGGCGTTCTTCTCAATCCCGGTGTGCAGGTAGCCGACGACCGAATGCGCGTTCACGACCGTCTCGCCGTCCAGCTCGAGGACGAGCCGCAGCACCCCGTGTGTGGAGGGGTGCTGCGGCCCCATGTTCACGATCAGCGTGTCGTCGTCGGTGCGCGCGTGGAGCGTCTCCCAGTCGCGCCCGCCGAGGAAGACCTCGTTCTCGGCGACGCTCACGAGAGCCTCCCCGGGTAGCCCGAGGTCGTGGAGGGCTGGCCGCGCCGGTCCGGCGGCGGCACGAACGCGCCGCGATAGGCGACGTCGGTCCCGCCGAGCGGGTAGTCCTTGCGCTGCGGATGGCCGTCCCACTCGTCGGGCATGAAGATGCGCCGAAGGTCCGGGTGGCCGTCGAAGCGGATCCCGAAGAAGTCGAACATCTCGCGTTCGAGCGCGTCGGCGCCCGCCCACACGCCGGTCAGCGACGGGCAATGCTCGTCGCCCTGCGGGATGAAGACGCGGACGCGGACGCGCGCCGGGTGGCGCACCGACGCCAGGACCGCGGCGCACAGGAAGCGGCGCTCCGGCGGCTCCACGCCCAGGTAGTCCACCGCGCTCCAGTCGGCGAGCAGCTCGAAGGGCCCCTCGTCCCGCAGATAGGCAACGACGTCGCGCAGGCCGGTGCGCGCGACCTCGATCGAGGTCTCGCCGAACGCCTCCTCGGGCTCGGAGACGACTTCGGGAAAACGTTCACGAACTCCGGCGAGGACGTCCAGCAGCGCGGCCGGCATGGGTCAGGCCTTCGCCACCAGGGGCGTCTTCTGGATCTTCTCGTGGAGCTTCAAGATGCCTTCCATGAGCATCTCGGGCCGCGGCGGGCAGCCCGGCACGTACATGTCCACCGGGACCAGCGTGTCGACGCCCTGGACGATCGCGTAGTTGTTGAACATGCCGCCCGACGTGGCGCAGACCCCCATGGAGATGACCCACTTCGGCTCGGGCATCTGGTCGTAGATCCGGCGCAGGACCGGCCCCATCTTCTGCGACACGCGTCCGGCCACGATCATCAGGTCCGCCTGCCGCGGCGAGGCGCGGAAGACCTCCATGCCGAAGCGGGCAAGGTCGTGGTGCGAGGCGCCGGTCGCCATCATCTCGATCGCGCAGCACGCGAGCCCGAAGGTCGCCGGCCACAGCGAGGACTTGCGCGCCCAGTTGACGAACTTCTCGACGCTGGTCAGCAGCACGCCGGCGGGAAGGTGCTCCTCGAGGCCCACCTACGCCCCGATCCTTTCGGCCGCGCGCGCCTGGGCCATCAAACGGTCGCTGACCGCGCGGCGAGCCGACGGCGCTTCCTCTTCCCAGTCGAACGCCCCGCCGCGCCAGAGGTAGACGTAGGCCACGAGCAGCAGCGCGACGAACACGCCCATCTCCACCAGGCCGAACAGGCGCAGCTCGCGCAGGATCACGGCGAACGGATAGAAGAAGATCACCTCGACGTCGAAGATGATGAACAGCATCGCGACCAGGTAGAACTTGATCGGGAAGCGCTCCCGCGGGAGCCGCTCGGGCACGATCCCGCACTCGTAGGGCTCCAGCTTGGTGGGGTTGGGGTTGTGCGGTCCGACCTTGGAGGCGACCCAGATCGAGGCCGCCCCGAACAACGTGGACAGCCCCAGCAACAACGCGATCGGCAAGTAGTCCGACAGAGCCAACGCACCCTCCAGCGGGACGGCGGAACCTCACGATAGGGAGCGCGAACAAGCCTTTGCAAACCGCGCGCGCGACGGAGCCTTGTGCGCTCGTGACGGCTACAGGACAAACGTTCCCAGCCGCAGCGCGGCGCCCGCCACCGCGCCCCCGAGGGAGGAATCGTCCAGCGCCCTGATGGCGTCTGGATCGGGCGGCAGCGCGGGTTCCGCGCGCTCCCAGAGCGCGACGCAGCGCCCGGGCCCCCACGCGGAGGACTGGTAGGCAAGTCCCGCGAGCTTCGGGTGCGCACGGTAGATCGCGCGAGCCCAATCTCGGGCCCTCGCCCGAGGGCCGGTGGAGATGGCCCGATTCCCCCCGGCCCGCGTGATCCAGCCGCCGTCCAGGTCGAGCACCGTGACGGCGGCGGCGAGGGTGAACACGGTCATCACCGGCCGGTCCCTCCGCGTCTCGATCGGGCCGATCCCTCCGCCGTCGTCCTGGAAGCACTCGGCCAGCGCCGTGACGAACGCCTCAGAGCCGAGTGTGACGTATGCGATCCGTCGTCGCGGGTGGTCACGGCGCGGGTAGGTGTGGTGATCGAAGCGGCTCTTGGTGGGCCCGACCGAGCGGAACGCGTTCCACGCGGACGGGTGGGGACCCGCGAGCGGATGGACGCGGACCAGGCGCGTCCCTCGCCGGAGCGTGATCACCTCGTCGGCGGCTGGAACCGTCGCCCTGATCCTCGCCAGTGGAGGCTTCGGAAGCCCCTGGCTCACAGGTCTTCGGCAAGCTCCGCGGCGCGATCCGGCCGACCGCCGGTTGCCAACCAGTCGGCGGGACTCACCGGCTCCTCCTCCACGGCCAGGTCAACGTTCGGCGTCGTAAACCAGTGATCGACAACGAGCGGGTGCACGTCCTTGGCCATGCGGGCGAACACGACCTTCAGCCCGGGGAGGGGCTTGCCCCCGCGGAACTGCCACCGAGGAAAACAACGGCCCTTCGGGCCCTCGAACGCGTAGAGACTTCTTTCGGAGAGCCGCTGGCTGATGCGACTCGGGTCGACCCCCCCGAGCTTCCGGGCGACCGCGGCGTCGCCCACGATGCTGGAAGCAACGAGATCGGCGAACCGAACGCTCGCACGCGCCTTCGCACGCGGGAGCGCGGATTCGTCATCGAGCGGCGCGCCGACGGTCGCCCACACGGCTCGCTCATGAGCGGGAAGCGTCCCGGCCGACTCCGCGGCTTCCAGCTCCTCGGCCGCCGCTTCCAGCGCGATCGCGACTCGTTCGGCCGCAACGGTATCGCGCTGGGCGATGCCCGCAATACGCTCGAACGCCGCCGCTGCCCGCTTCCGGGTACCCGCGCGAGACACGTCTGCAAGGAGCGAGGCGGTTGCATCATGTACGCTAATCTCCTGAGTCATGATGAGAACAGCGTAGCACGGCCGTCCGTCGAGGCCAAGAGACCTACTTCGTCGTCCAGGGGACCCAGGTCTGGTCGGCGAAGGAGTCGATGTCGCTCTGAAGCAGGCCCACGCCGGACAGGGTGTAGAGGGAGTCGCCGATCACGACTGCGCGCTCGATCTGGGGCGAGCCGTCGTAGAAGTACTCCGGTCCCTCCGGTCCGCCGAAGGGGTCGGGCCGTTCGAGCGGGTGCTCGATCGATCCGGCCCGCGCGATGGCGTCGGTCTGCACCCGAAGCCCGACCGCGCCCTGGTAGGACCCGGCGCCGTTCCACGCGCTCAACGGGAAGACCGCGAGACGCTTGGCCTCCCACCACAGGAAGGCGAGCGGGTTGTTCTGGACCTCGGTGTAGGAGTTGGCCGCAAGCTCCAGCGTCGCGATCCGCCGGGGATCGGAGGGGTCGGTCACGTCGAACAGGGACGCCTGGACGCCGAGCGACTGACCCTCCTTCGTCGCGTTCTGGCCGACGCCGAGCAGCAGGCCGTCGCCGACCGGGTGCAGGTAGGAGGAGAAGCCTGGGATCTTCAGCTCGCCGGCGACGCGCGGGTCGGCCGGGTCGGACAGGTCCACGACGTAGAGCGGATCGACCTGCCGGAAGGTGACGACGTAGCCGAGGTCGCCGATGAACCGGACCGCCTGGACCTGCTCGCCCTTGCCGAGCCCGCCGACGCGCCCGATGCGCTCCAGCAGCGGGCCCTGCTGGCCGAGGACCTCGACCCTGGTGACGGAGTCGCCGGTCCACTGGCCGAGCGTCGTCACGACACGCAGGTTGCCTTCGTGCTCGGACATCGACCACTGGTTCAGGAGCACGCCGTTGACCTCGCCGCTCGCGACGTAGCGCGCCCGCTCCGGATCGGTGATGTCGAAGCGGTGGATCTGGGTCGTGATCTCGGGCGCCTCGTCCTGCGCGCCATCCCGCAGCACGACCTGGTCCTGCCAGTTGGTGGAGGTCACGTACAGGCTCGTCGGCGAGGCGTAGACGATCTCGCCGGTGCCGACGACGGTTTCGGTGTTGCGGGGCTTCGGGTCGGCGGGATCGACGGTCATGACGGTCACCATCTCGACGCCGGAGAACTCCGCCGGATGGCGAACCGTCCCGCACGGCGCAAGCGAGCGGCCCTCGTCGGCCGGCTCGCCGGCGGCGTCGGTCACGGCGTACCGAGGCAGCCACTGCTCGAGCGTCGAGGTCTTGATGGCCTCGCGGTTCTTCTGCTCGGCCTCCTTGACGGCGCGCTCGGTACCGTCCGTCGGGAACACCGGCTCGATCGCCGGCCCGGCCGTGCGGATGACCACCCGCACGATGTCGCCCACCATGCGCGCGGACACGTACGAGCCCTCGACCCACAGGGTCTTCACGATGCTCATCGAGCCCGGATCGCTCACGTCGATCACGTGGAGCGCGGTTCGGTCCCGCCACTGCTCGATCGGAGCGTCCGAGACGGGGTCGTCCGCGGATCCCCCGCTCCCGGTGGAGCCCGTGCCGCCCCCCGCTTCCTCGTCGGGGACGGCGACCGACTCGGCGATGCCCACCCGAGGGCCTCCGCCGTAGGCGATCCCGTACGAGTTCGGGGCGATCACGATCAGGCGGTCGCCGCTCAGCAGCATCTGCGTCGCGTAGGTCTCCTCGAGCTTGAGCGAACCGGCGATCGCGGGCTTCTCGCCGCTCACGTCGACGGCGAACACGGTGTCGCCGCGGACCGCGAAGATCGCCTGCCCGTCGGTCTTGATCAAGTCGGGTTCGTCGACCCCCGCCTCCTGGACGTTGGTGATCGAGAAGTCGACGCCGCCCGTGCCGCCCTCGCCGGGGGCGGGAGCGGCTTGCGGCGCGCCGAGCGCGTCCTCCGCGGCGGCCGCGACGGCGCGCACCATGACGCCCCCGTAGAGCAATCCGTAGGCCCCGACCCGCGACGAGGCTTCGTCGCGCAGGTAGGTGAGAAGCTCGCCGCAATCGTCGAACGAGCGAAGCGCCACGGCCTGGGCCTCGGGTTGGTTCTGCGGGTCGAATCGGTCGTCGACGGGTGTGGGAACCGGAGGGGTGATCGTCCCGGTCGGCGAGGTGGCCACGGTGTAGGAGACCGCTACGGTCGCCACCGCGACCAAAAGGATCCCGATTCGCCCGCCTCTGTTCATGGTCGTCCTCCCGATGATCGCGTCGCTTGGGCTTGGACGCGCGCTGTCGCGATCGAGTTCCCCGTCCCTATTGTCCGGCGATCACGTTCAGAGCCGGCGCAGCCTTGACCAGCGCGTTGATCAAGCGATCGGAGGCGTCTCCGCCCCGCGGCTCGGTCAGGTTGGCCAGCACCTTGAACGCGAAGCGCATCAGCCATTCGCGCTTCATGCCGTGCTGCGTGAGGAAGCCCATCACGCGCGCGCTGCCGATCAGGCGCACGAAGGTCCGGCCGAGGACGTAGTAGCCCTCGTACTCCTCGCGCAGGCGCTCCGGATACGCGCGCAAGGCGCGAGGGTCGCCGGTGGCGACCGCGAGATCCCCGATCTCGGCCGCGAACTCCCCCGTCTCCATCGCATACGCGATCCCCTCGCCGTTGAACGGGTTGACGGCGCCGGCCGCGTCGCCCACCAGCATCAGGCCCGGCCGGGCGAGCGGCATCCGGTTGAACGCCATCGGGAGCGACCCGCCCTTGATCTTGCCCACCTGGTTCTCCGGCGTGAATCCCCACTCGGGCGGCAGCGCCGCCGCCCAGTCGCGAAGCAGCTTCTTGTAATCGACGCTCTGAAAATGGGCGCTGGTGTTCAGCAAGCCGAGCCCGACGTTCACCGTGCCGTCCGGCACGGGGAAGATCCAGCCGTAGCCGGGCAGCAGGTCCTCGCCGCGCCACAGCTCGAGGTAGGACTCCAAGAAGTCGTCGCTCGATCGCGGGCTGGCGAAGTACGTGCGCACGGCGACGCCCATCGGGCGGCGCTCGATCCGCTCGATGCCGAGCGGCACGCCGAAGCGGTTGGCGACGCCGTCGCACGCGATCGTCACCGCAGACTCGACGTCCGCGCGGTCCCCGTTCTGCCCGACGGTCACGCCGGTCACGACGCCGGCGGCGTCGACGAGCGGGCCGGTCACCTCGGTCTCCTCCCACACCGTCGCGCCCGCCTTGCGCGCGGCGTCGAGCAACAGCGCGTCGAAGTCGAGCCGCGTCTGGACGAGCGCGTAGCCGGGCCAGGCGTTCAGCTCCGGCCACGGCAGCTCCAGCGTGTGGCCGCCGCCGACGATGCGTAGTCCCTTCGCCCGCGCCCAGCCGGGTCCCTCGGTGTCGATCCCCATGCGGAGCAGCGCCGCCACCGCCCGCGGCGTCAGCCCGTCCCCGCACACCTTCTCGCGCGGGAAGCGCGCCTTGTCCACGACGAGCACGCTGCGACCGGCGCGCGCGAGGTGGTACGCGGTCGTCGCCCCCGCGGGACCTCCGCCGACGACGATCGCATCGAACCGCTGGGGCACCGACGACCTCCGTTCACGCGTGCGTTCCTGGATGAGCGTAAGCGCGGCCCCGAGCAGGAGCAACGCGACGGCTGGACACCGTGGACGCGCCGATGCTCGCCACCTGTCGCGCCGATAGGCTCGGGAGCCATGGGCCAACGAGATGAGCCGCCGCGCGCGTTCCCGTTCTTCATCGGGTGCCAGCGTTCGGGAACGACGTTACTGCGCGTGATCTTTGACCATCACCCGCTGCTCGCCGTCACTCGCGAGTCGTACTTCATCCCGTGGCTTGCGGCGCGCGCGGGGCGCTACGAGCGCGCGGGCGGCTTCGACGAGCGCGTGTTCGTCGGCGACCTCGCCCGCAACCGGCACGTCGATCGCTGGGGCCTTCCGATCGACCGCGTCGAGCGCTCGTTCGCAGACCGCCCTGCCGCGTCGCTGGCGGACGCGATCCGGCGGCTGTACGAACTGAAGGCGGCGCGCCGCGGCAAGGAGCGCTACGGCGACAAGACGCCCGAGTACGCGCTGCACGTGCCGCTGCTCGCTCGGATGTTCCCCGAGTCGCGCTTCGTGCACGTGATTCGCGACGGGCGCGACGTCGCGCTGTCCCTCACCAGCGTGCCGTGGGGACCGGCGCGGGTGGGGCAAGCGGCGCTGTTCTGGCGGGCGCGCGTCGAAGCGGCGCGCGCGGCCGGGGCGGCACTCGGCAAGGAACGCTACTTCGAGTACCACCACGAGCAGCTTGCGCGCGAGCCGGATCCGATCGTGGCCGACATCTGCGCGTTCATCGACCTGCCGTTCGATGCCGCGATGCTCCGCTACCACGAGACCGCAACGCCGCGGGCGAAGGAACAGGGGCGGCATCTCGCGGAGCCGCCCACGCCCGGACTCCGCGACTGGCGCGCGCAGATGCCCGTCGCCGGCCAGCGTCTGTTCGAGATCCTCGCCGGCGACCTGCTGGCCGAGCTCGGGTACGACACGGCGACCGACACGGCGACGCTCGGCGCCGCCGGGGAGCGCGCGGCCCGGCGGACGGCCACGCGCGAGCGGATGCGTCACGCGGCGCGTACGTCCGCAGCCGCGCGCGCCGCGTGGAACGTGGCTGCGCGCACACCCCTCGGCGCGCGCGGCAGCGTGCGCCCCTCGACCGGGACGCCGCGTTCATGACGCCGGAGGTGTCGCCGTTCATCGTCGGCTGCCACCGATCGGGAACGACCCTCCTGCGGCTGATGCTCTCGGCGCACCCCGCGATCGCGATCCCGGAGGAGTCTCACTTCATCCCCTGGTTCTTGAGCCGTCGCCGACGGTACGAGCGACCCGCCGGCTTCTCGCGCGAACGATTCATCACGGACCTGTTGAGCCACCCGCGGTTCCGCGCGTGGGACCTTCCGGGGCAACTGGTTCGTCGAGCGCTCGGCGACGAGACCGACGCGCTCGACCTCATCGACGCGCTGCGGCTGACCTACGCCGCGTACGCCGGGCATCACGGGAAGGAGGTCGCGGGAGACAAGACTCCTCCGTACGTCACGATGATCCAGGCCCTCGCGGCCACGTTCCCCGGGGCGCGCTTCATCCACCCCATCCGTGACGGTCGCAACGTGACGCTGTCGCTGCTGGACATGCCCTGGGGGCCGCGCACGGTCGCGACGGCGGCGGTGTTTTGGAACGAACGCGTCCGGGCGGGGCGGACCGCGGGCGAGACGCTGGGCCCGGAGCGCTACCTGGAGTACCGGCATGAAGACCTGATCGCCGACCCCGAGGCGACGTTGCGGCGCATCTGCGCGTTCATCGACCGTCCGTTCGACCCGGCGATGCTCGGCTGGCACGAGGGTCGCGCTCCCACCACGGATCCGACCTTCCAGCACCTCGACCGGCCGCTCACCGGGGGTCTCCGCGATTTCCGCGCGCAGATGGCTCCCCACGACCTGATGCTGTGCGAGGCGATCGCCCGCGACTCGCTGCGAGCGCTGGGCTACGAGCCGGTGACCGAACCCGACGAGAGCGCGCGCGCGGCGGCCGCGATTGCGCTCGCCGCACGCGGCCGCGAGATCGCCGGCGCTGGAGGCGATCTGCGGCACCCGCGCGAGCGGCAGTCCGCTCGAGGCGGCCCTCGCTTCCCGCCGCGGCGTGCGAGCCGCGAGCCTCCGCCGTTCGTCTTCTTCACCGGCTGCCAGCGATCGGGCACGACCCTGCTGCGCGCGATCTTCGACGCCAACTCGCAGCTCGCGATCTCGCCGGAGTCGCACTTCATCCCCGACCTCGCGGCGAACCGGGCGCGCTACGAGGGCGACGGCTCCTTCGACGTCGCCACTTTCCTGGCCGACCTGCGCGCGCATCCGCGCTTCCATGACTGGACTCGCCGCATCACCGCACGCGACCTCAAGCAATTGTTCAAGCGACGGCCGCCTGCCGACCTGCCCGACGCCATCCGGTGGATGTATCGGCTGATGGCCTGGCGTCTCGGAAAGACCAGGTATGCGGACAAGACGCCGCGGTACGCGGGCTCCATCCCGCTTCTCGCCGACCTGTTTCCCGAGTCACGGTTCGTGCACATCATTCGCGACGGGCGGAACGTGGCGCTCTCGGTCATGGAGGCGCCGTTCGGTCCGACGGAGCTGGATCGTGCCGCGCTGTATTGGCGCGCGCGCGTCTCTGCCGCGCGGAGCGCCGGGCGTGCGCTGGGTGCCGGCCGCTACTTCGAATTCCGTTACGAGACGCTGCTGGATGATCCGGAAGCGGTCGCACGGGCCATCTGCACGTTCATCGACGTACCGTTCGAGGAACGGATGCTCTCGTTCCACGAGCGCCGGCGCGAACCGAGGAGCGCCCACATGGCGAACCTCAACAAGCCGATCACGAAGGGCCTCCGCGACTGGCGCACGCGCCTGGATGGCGACGATGTAGCGCTGTTCGAGGCGCTCGCCGGCGATCTGCTCGACGACCTGGGCTACGAGCGCGGCATCGACGCGTTCGCAATCCCGGGCCGCGTGCGGCTCCGCGCAGTTCGCGCGCGGGTGCGCGACCGCATTTCAAGGAACCCCGTCAGCCGACTCGTCTAGGACGCCTCAAGCGATCGCGCCTGCGATAAAGCCTTCGTGTTCGAGGTGCAGGAGCACCTTCTGCGCCGCCTGCTCGGCCGTCAGTTCCGTCGTGTCGATCACGACTTCGGCGTCGGCCGGCTCCTCGTAGGGGTCGGAGATCCCGGTGAACTCCTTGATGATGCCGGCGCGCGCCTTGGCGTAGAGGCCCTTGCGGTCGCGCTGCTCGCACACCTCGACCGGCGTCGCGACGTGAACCAGGATGAACCCGCCGCCCTCCTCTTCGACCGCGCCGCGCACGTCCTTGCGCACGGCGTCGTAGGGAGCGATGGGGGCGCAGATGGCGATGCCGCCCGCCTTGGCGATCTCGCTGGCGACGTAGCCGATGCGGCGGATGTTGATGTCGCGGTGCTCCTTGGAGAAGCCCAGCTCGCTCGACAGGTTCTTGCGCACGAGGTCCCCGTCGAGCAGCGTCACCGTCCGCCCGCCCATCTCGAGCAGCTTCACGAGCAACACGTTCGCGATCGTCGACTTGCCCGAGCCCGACAGCCCGGTGAAGAACACGGTGAAGCCGCGCTTGTGGCGCGGCGGCTCGCTCGCCCGCAGCTCCTTGACGACTTCGGGGAAGGAGAACCAATCGGGGATCTCGCGCCCGTCGGCCAGGCGCGCACGCAGTTCCGTGCCCGAGATGTTGAGCGTCTTCTGCCCCTCGGCCACCTCGTCGACGGGGATGTAGCGGTCCTCGTCGGGCAGGTAGACCATCAACTGGAAGGGCACCATCGTCACGCCCAGCTCCTGCTCGTGCTCGCGCAGCAGCTCTTGCGCGTCGTAGGGACCGTAGAACGGCGTCCCGGACGAGTCGCTGCCGGGCCCGGCGTGGTCACGGCCGACGATCAGGTGCGTGCACCCGTGGTTCTTGCGGATGATCGCGTGCCAGATCGCCTCGCGCGGACCGCCCATGCGCATCGCGAGCGGCAACAGCGACAGCTTGACCGTCTGCGCGGGGTACCGATCCAGGATCGCGCGGTAGCACCGCACGCGCGTGTAGTGATCGACGTCGCCGGGCTTGGTCATGCCGACGACCGGATGGATGAGCAGGTTCGCCTCCAAGTCCTTCGCGGCGCGCAGCGTCAGCTCGTAGTGGGCGCGGTGCATCGGGTTGCGCGTCTGGAAGGCGACGACGGTCGTCCAGCCGGACCGCGCGAACTCCTCCCGCAGGTGCGCGGGCGTCAGCCGGAGGTCGTGGTAGTCGTAGTGCGACGGCGGCGCGAGCCCTTCCAGCGTGCCTCCGACGTAGACGGGGTTCGAGCGCCGCTGGAGGTAGGCGACGGCCGGGTGCTCGGGATTGTCGGTCCCGTAGACCTGCACGGCCTCGTCGGTGCGATCGGGCGTCCAGACGTCGGTCACGGTGAGCGCCGCGAGCATCACGCCCTCGGCGTCGCGCAGCGCGATCGAGCCGCCGGGCGCGATCCCGGACGCGAACTCCTCGGTCACGTCCAGCGTGACCGGGATCGGCCAGAGCGTGCCGTCGTCCAGGCGCATCTTCTGGCACACGCCGGTGTAGTCGGCCTGGCCCATGAACCCGGTCAGCGGCGAGAACGCGCCGTTCAGGATCATCTCGAGGTCGCAGAGCTGCCGATCGGTCAGGTCCCAGGACGGCCAGTCGCGCGAGGCCTCCTGGATCTCGGCCGCGCGCTCGGGTCCGGCGAAGCGGTCGATCAGCGTGCCTCCGTGGGGGGCGATGAGGTTGTCCATTGCGTGGCGTCCTTTCGTAGCGCGGCGGCCGGCGAAACCGTCAGGGCCGAAGCGGCCAGCCGAGCGGGATCAAGATGGTTGCGCCGATGAGCATAACGACCGTCAGGACGCCGCCCAACCTGACGAAGTCGCCCCATCGATAGCCGCCCATGCCGTAGACCATCGTGTTGGTCTGGTAGCCGATCGGCGTGACGAAGTCGACCGAGGCGGCGACGGTCACCGCGACGGCGAGCGGGCGCACGTCGATCCCGGTGCCGGCCGCCGTGGCCAGCGCGATCGGGAACATCAGCACGGCTGCGGCGTTGTTCGTCACCGTCGAGGTGAGCGCCATCGTCGCCACGAGCAGCCCGATCAGCACGCCCGTGTCCCCGAACGGGCTGAACGCGTCGACGATCCCCTCGGCGAACGTCGCCGCGAGCCCCGTGGACGCCAGCGCCGAGCCGATTCCGAACGAGGCGCCGATCGCGACGACCACCTCCAGGTCGACCGCGTCGCGCGCCTGCGTGCGCGTGATCACCCGGAGCGCGACGAGCGACAGCGCCGCGACGAGCGCGGCCGTGAGGATGTCCAGCAGCTCGGTCCCGGCCGCGATCAGCATGAGGCCCATGACGACCGCCACGATGCGCGCCTTCCCTTTGCGCAACGGCGGTCCTTCGCCGAGCGATCCCACGACGAGGAAGTCGTGATGGTCGCGCCAGCGCCGGCCCCACCCGCCGTCGGCCACGAGGATCAAGACGTCGCCGGCATGGATCGTCACCTCGCCGAGCTTGCCGGGGATCTGTTCGCCCGCGCGATGGATCGCCACGACCGCGGCTCCGTACCGCGCGCGGAACCCTGCCTCCTTCAACGTCGATCCGGCGACCGGCGACGCCGCCGAGACGACGATCTCGTAGAAGCGGTTGCCGTGGTCGGCCTGGAAGTCGGCGAAGTGGTGGCCTTCCGCCGGGCTCAGCCCGGGCGTTCGCTGCAAGTCCAAGATCCGGTCCACGTTTCCCGCGAACACCAGGCGGTCGCCGCCGCGTAGCACGTTCTCGGGCTGCACCGGCGCGCGCTGGATGCCGTCCCGGTCGATCGCGACCAGGAACACGCCCTGGAGGCTTCGCAGTCCGGCGTCGGCCACCGACTTCCCCTCTAGCGCTCCGCCCGCGTCGACTTGCATCTCGACGGTGAACTCGCGCGCGCGCGTGGAGAGCTGCTCGCCCGGCGCCCGGCGCAACGGCAGCACGACCGGAGCCATCAGGGCGATGATCGGCAGGGCGACGACGGCGAGCGGCAGCCCGACCCTGGTGATCTCGAACAGTCCCAGCGGCTCGATTCCCTCCTCGCGCATCAGCCCGGCGACCACGAGGTTGGTCGAGGTGCCGATCAGGGTGAGGATCCCGCCGAAGAGCGCGGCGAACGAGATCGGCATCAGGAACCGGCTCACCGGGCGGCCGGCGCGGCGGGCCCACGCGGCGACGGCCGGCGCCATGACGCCGACCACCGGCGTGTTGTTCATGAACGCCGACAGCACCGTCGTCGGGATCAAGACGCGCGCGAGCGCGACGCGGTCGCTGCGCTGCGTGCCGCCGCCCAGCATGCGCGAGACGATGTACTCCACCGCGCCGGTCCGCTCGACCGCGCGCGCGATGACGTACAGCGCGGCGACGGTCAGCGGCGCGGGGTTTGAGAAGCCGGCAAAGGCTTCCTCCGGTTCGAGCACGCCGGTCACGAGCAGGACCGTGAGCCCGCCCAAGAGCGCGTGCGGAAGCGGCGCCCGCTCGGTCGCCACCGTCCCGATCACCAGTGCGACCACCGCCAGCGTCAGCCAGGCTTCCCAGCTCATCGCGCTCTCACCGGAAGGCCGGCAGGACCTCGGACGCGAACGCGTCGATGGCCGCGGCAACCGCGTCGCGGGGCATGCCCGGCAGCCCGAGTCCCGCGCTGAAGAAGACCTCCGAGAAGCCCAGCCCTTCCACGTCCTCGGCCATGCGTTCGAGCCGCGCGACGATGTCTTTCGGGGAGCCGACGAGCGTGCTCGCCCTGATCTGCTCCTCGAACGGCGCCACCGCGTCGCGCGCGCCGGACACGTCGCGCTCCCCCTGCGCCCAGAGCATGTACGAGCCGCGCACGTGCATCACGCCGTCGCGGATCGAGGCCCACCCCTCGTCGGCGTCCCGTCCGATGCCGACCGGCACGAACGTGCCGAAGCGAAACGGCCCCGTCGCGCCCGCGCGCGCGCGCGCCGCGACGACCGCCTCCGCGCGCTCGGCCACGCCGTCGACGCCGTGCGTCGACGGCGGGAAGTAACCGTCGCCGTAGCGCGCCGCACGATCGAGCGCCGCGTCGACCGTGCCCCCGAGCCACAGGCGAGGCGTGCGCGCCGGCTTCGGCATCACGGCCACGTCCCGGTAGTCGTAGAACTCGCCGCCGAACGTGAACCGCTCCTGCGTCCAGGCCGCGCGCAGCACCTGCGCGAACTCCGCCAGCCGCCGTCCGCGCCCCTTCGACGGCGCCTGGAACATCCGGTACTCCTCGGGCGCCCACCCCAAGCCGAGCCCGAGGTTCAGGCGCCCGCCGCTGATGTTGTCCACGACCGCCGCGTCCTCGGCCACGCGCAGCGGGTCGTGGAAGGGCGCCAGCAACACCGCGCTCCCCAGCTCGATGCGCCTCGTGCGCGCCGCGAACGCGGCGAGCATCGGGAGCACCGACGGGTTGTAGCCGTCCGTCGCCGCGTGGTGTTCGGCGAGCCACACCGAATCGAACCCGGCTTCGTCGGCGCGCGCGACGAGGTCGAGCGTGTCGGCGTACAGCGCCGCGTGGTCGCGGTCGTCCCACGGTGGGATTTGCAGCGTGAACTGGCCGAGCCCGAGCTTCATCGACCGGCGTCGTTCATCGCTGGTAGCTGTGCAGCCCCGCGATCCAGAGGTTCACCGCGAAGTAGGTGAAGAGCACGCTGACGAACCCGGCGACGGAGATGACCGCGGCGCGCGTGCCGCGCCAGCCGGCCGTCGCCCGCGCGTGCAGGTAGCCGGCGTAGATCACCCAGGTGACGAAGGCGAACGTCTCCTTCGGGTCCCAGCCCCAGTACCGGCCCCAGGCCTCGTGGGCCCAGATCGCGCCGGCGATGACCGCGAACGTCCAGACGGGAAACGCGATCTGGATCGTGCGAAAGGCGAGCGTGTCGAAGCGCGCGGCGCTCGGGATGCGCGACATCGCGCGGCGCTCGGCGAGGGCGGGCTCCTCGTTGTCGAAGTCGACGGGGAGTCCTTCGCGACGCTCCGCGGGCGCCTCCGGCTCGGTCCCGACGTAGGCGGCGCCGACGGTGCTCCCGGTAAACGCGGGCGAGCGGCGCTCGATCCGCGACTTGACCAGAGACAGCACCGTGAAGATGAACGACAGGCCGAACAGCGTCGAGGCGACGATCGCGGCGAGCACGTGGACCCGCAGCCACCACGACTGCAACGCGGGGACGAGCGGACCGGCCGGCGCGTACACGCCGCGCGCGCCGGCCAGGGCGAGCACCGCCGCCCCCATCGCGAAGCCGCCGAGCTGGCGCAGCCCGAGCCGCCGGTCGAGGACGAGCAGGTACACCGCGACGAGCAGCAGCCCGATCATGTTGGAGTACTCGAACATGTTGCCCCACGGCACCCGCCCGACCGACAGCGCCCGCGTCGCGATCGAGGTCGCATGGACGAGGAGCCCGCCCCACGCGATCACCGTGGCCGCCGCCCCGATCCGCGCGCCGCGGTACAGCGCGGCGAAGAAGGCGCCCATCGCCACGGCGTAGACGGCCATGGCCACCCAGAACAGCGTGTCGGAGAGTTGCGCCAGTTGTGCGTCAACCATCGGGTCCTCCGATCTGAGCGCCGATTCTCCGCCCGTCCGGCGCGGAGTCGGCACTCATTCGGGCGTGGAGATCGCGGTCGAGGTCCCGCACCAGCTCCGTGAACTCCTCCTCGAACGCGGCCTTGCGCTGCGCCGCGTTGCCGGCGATCTCGACGCGCGCGGCGTCGCCGTGCAGCGTCGCGCGCACCCAGACGCGCCGGCGCGAA
Source organism: Actinomycetota bacterium (assembly GCA_036397035.1). Lineage (GTDB taxonomy): Bacteria > Actinomycetota > AC-67 > AC-67 > AC-67 > DASWJS01. The sequence goes on from DASWJS010000014.1 coordinate 86,451, forward strand.
CTATACAGCGCGGGAATCAGGCCGACCAACAGCAGAATCGCGGCGACGAGCAAGACCGGCGCGCCGGGGTTCGACGCGACGTGGAACACCGCGTACTGCTTGAGCCCGGTGAACGAGACCTCGATGCCGTCGCCCAGGCCCTCTGTCCGGCCGAGGCGCAGCGCGCCGACCGCGCCGGGCGCCAGCTCGCGCGGGTCGAGCGCATACACCGACTGCGGCTCCTCCAGGCGCAAGTCCCCGAGGTATTGCTGGTAGACGACGAGCGGGTTCTCCGGCCGGGGGCCGCCGTTGACCGGCGTGCCGTCGTCGCCGAGCACGGCGTCGGGAACGAAGAACATCTCCAGGCCCATCTCCAGCGGCTCGGCGCCCGGCGTCTTCACCACGCCGCGCCACGAACCGTCGTCGGACAGGAAGACCGTCGGCCCGTCGTAGAGCACCGCGCCGTTCTGCCTCACCCTGATCTCCGGCGCCCAGCCCCAGGACAGCAAGTACAGCCGCACGCCGTCGTAGGTCAGCGGCGAGTTCACGTACACGTCGTACGGGCGCACGAAGGTCCCCTCCTGATCGAGGATGCTCGTGCGAGCGACGAACGTGCTCGGGACGCCGTTGGGGTACCAATCGACGTCGAACGCTTCGAGCGTCACGCCGAACCCCTTGTGGCCGGGGAAGAACCGGCCTGCGCTGAGCGAGTCGTACTCGATGCGGGTGTCGCGGAAGGTCTCGCCTTCGATCACGGCGACCTGACCGCTGTGCCCGAACAGCTTGCCGGCCGCCATGCCGATCAGCAGCGCGAGCAGCGCCGTGTGGAAGACCAGGCTCCCGCCCTCGCGCCAGTGCCCCTTCTCCGCCGCGACCGTGCCGTCCTCGCGCGCGAGCCGGAAGCGGCGGTCGCGCAACAACCGCTCGGCGCCATGGAGCGCCGCTTCGGGCGCGAGCGCCATCTCCCCCGTCCGGTAGTGCGGCTGGACCTCCAGCGCCGCGGCCGCCCTCGGCCGTGCGCGAACCGCGCGGAAGAACGCGCGGTAGCGCGGCAGGAGACACCCGACCAGGCTCACCAGGAGCAGCACGGAGATGGCCATGAACCACCACGACCCGTACACGTCGAGCAGCCCGAAGAACTCCGCGATACGCGCCCACGAACGGTGGTCCTCGACCCACGCGTTCGCCGTCAGGGGCGAGACCGGACGCTGCGGGAAGAACGCGCCGACGGCGGCGCCCGCCGCCAGGATCAGCAACAGGATGATCGCCGTGCGCATCCGGCGCAGGGTCCGCCAGGCGGCGCTGAGCACCGCGACGGGAGGTGGCTGCTGCCGGCTCATCGTGGGGAAGCGCCTTGGCGCTGGGGACAAAGGGTACGGCCCCCAACCGGCGAGCGCGACACGGGGCCGGGGCGGCCTACACGGGCGGGATGAACAGGCTGTTCAGCCACGACTGGACCGGGCCCATGACCCGCGCCCACTGGTCGGTGACGAGCAGCACGCCGATCGCGATCATGAACACGCCGCCGACGGCCTGGATGAGCCGCGTGCGCCTGCGCAGCCACGCCGCCGCCTGCAGCGCTCGCTTGGTCCCGATCCCGGCCAGCAGGAACCAGATGCCGAAGCCGAGCGAGAAGAAGAACGTGAGCAGCGCGCCCTTCAGGACCGTTCCCTCCACGACGCCGAGCGTGAGGATGATGCCGAGCCCCGGTCCCACGCACGGCACCCAGCCCATCCCGAAGGCGAGCCCCAGCGGGAACGCGCCGGCGAGCCCCGGACGCACGCGCTCCATGAAGGGACGTCGCTCGACCTCGAGGAAGCGCAGGAACGGGGGGGCGAAGAACGCCAGGCCCATCAGGATCACGATCACGCCCGCGATGCGAAAGAGCAGCGACAGGTTCTCGTTCAACGCGCCGCCGATGCCGCTGGCGACCGCGCCGAGCGCGGTGAAGATCACGGCGAACCCGAGCACGAACAGCCCCGTCCCGGCCAGGACGCGGTGGCGCGAACGCTCCGAGGCCAGTTCCTCGCCGCTGATGCCCGAGACGAACGTCAGGTACCCGGGGAGCAGCGGCAGCACGCACGGCGAGAAGAAGCTCACCATGCCCACGACGAACGCGACCACGAACCCGGTCGGACCGAGCAGCGCCCCCTGGATCTGCTCGTCCGGCAGCGCCCAGGCGACGACCGCGATGAACGCGGCGACGCCGGCCGCGACGCCGGCCACCCAGGCCGGCACGAGCCACCAGCGCGCTCGCGCCGCGGTTCGCGGCGTCTCCACCTGCGTCACGCCAGCTCCGCGTCAAGGATCCGGGCCATGTCGTCCTCATCTTGCAACGCGCCGATCACGTATGCCGCGATGCGGCCCTCGGCGTCGATCACGTAGGTCGCCGGCATGAACCGCACACCGAAGGCGAAGGCGAGCGCGGAGTCGGGGTCGTAGATCGACGGGTAGGTCACGTCGAACTCGTCAAGGAACGCAAGCGCCGCCGCGCGCTGGTCCCTGCGCGTGTCGATGCCGACGAACCGCACGCCACGCGACTCGTACCGCCGCCACAGCGCCTCGAGCCGCGGCTGCTCCTCGCGGCAGGGCCCGCACCACGACCCCCAGAAGTTGACGACGGCGACAACGCCGTCCAGCTCGCCGGGCTCCACCCGCGGCGGTCCCTCGGTGAGCCGCTCGCCCTCGACGACCGGCGCCGCCGTGCGCTCGGCGACCGGGACGGCCACCACGTTGCCCGGGCCGGCGGCGACCTGGATGCCCCCCCCGCCCCCGCCCGGCGCGCACGAAACGGCGAGCAAGACGACGGCGACGACGGCGCGCGCGAGGAGCATCGCACCGACTGTAGCGCCGCGGGCGAGCCGCCGGAGCGCGCCCCCGGAACGGTGTGTCAGGATGACGGCGTGCGCGCGCTCGCCGTTGTCGTCGCATTCGCCGTCGCCGGGACGGCGTGCTCGCCCAACCCGCCGGAGGCGTTGCCGCCGTGCACGGCGGACTCGCTGATCAGCCTGGGTCAGAAGATCCCGGACTGCTCGTTCGAAGGAATCGGCGGGCGGCCGGATGTGCGGCTCTCGGCCTACGCGGGAAGGCCGCTCGTGCTCAACTTCTGGGCGTCCTGGTGCGCCGCGTGCATCAAGGAGATGCCCGATATCGACGCCGTCGCGACGGAGCTCGAGGGAAGGGTCGCCTTCGTCGGCATGAACATGCTCAGCGTGCAGGGCGAGACGCGCGTCGCGGCGGAGCGGTTCGCCGATCGCACCGGCGTCGCCTACGACCTCGCGTTCGACGAGGAAGGGCGGCTGTACGCGCATTTCGGGAACGTGCTGCGACCGCTGCTGCCGACGACCGTGTTCGTCGACGCCGAGCAGCGGGTGGCACGCTACAAGTTCGGCGAGTTCGCCTCCGCCGCGGAGGTGCGCGCGGCCGTCGAGGACGCCTTCGGCGTCCGGTAGCGCACGAGTTCACGTTCCCCGTTTTGCACGGTGGCGACCGGCGGTCGATAATCGGATGAGGCAGGCAGGCCTTTGTTTTGGGACTGCCTTGTGAACAAGATCACAAGCCCGGAGGGGCACCCGGTGCTTGATATGGCTTCGACAGGGCACACGTATAATCGCCCGCGTTGGAGGGGGAGGCCGCAGGTTCGTGAACTTCACGATCGATCCGCTCAGCCCGGCTCTGCTCATCGTTTCCGAGGCCATCTACCTCGGAATCGCGGGCGCGATGCTGGTCGGAAGCATGAAGATCAAGAACGAGTGGGTGAAGGCATCGGTCGCCGGGCTCGGGATCTCGATCATCGGCTGGCACCTCCTGGCGATCCTGCCGAGCTGGTGGCTCTACTTCGCCGAGGGCGAGCTGGGCATGGGCGGCCAGGGGTGCGTGAAGCTCGACCTCTCGTGCTTGAAGCAGACCGTGAAGGACAGCGTGGTCGTGGTCGAGAACGCGGTCGTGCTGGGCCTGTTCGTCGTGGCGTTCGTCATCTACCAGAAGAAGAACCCGCGGCAGCTCGCATCCGGCGAGACCAAGCCCGAAGCCACGGGAGGCTACAAGTGACGCGGCCGAAGGCGGGCGGTGAGCGATGAGCGCCATCAGCAACAAGCCGCAGTTTTACGACGAGTACGACCTCAAGATCGTCGATCCGAACTGGCTCCAGCAGCGCGTCAAGCCGAAGCGGCACATCGGCCTGGAAGCGGACCTGTGCATCCTGTGCCGCGCGTGCGAGGACGTCTGCCCGTGGGACTGCATCTACATGCTCTCCGGTGAGATCGTCGCCGACGCGGACAGCGCGGCGATCCGCGACCAGTCGGGGAACGCCGCGGCCGTGTTCGTCATCGACGACACCGAGTGCACGCGGTGCGGCATCTGCGTGGACCGGTGTCCGTCGGACGCGCTGTTCTACATGACCGTCGGGGACCGAGCGAAGTAAGGCGGGGGGACGTGGCCAAGGACCAGAAACCACTCGTAACCGAGCGCCTGGAGCTTCTGAAGGAGAAGACCCAGGACTCGCAGGTGTGGAAGTCGATCTTCCGGCCCGGTTCGTACCTGCGCAAGGGCTACCGCGACACGTCGCGCGACCGCGCGCTGGCCACGATGAACAACGTGCTCTACCACCTGCACCCGGTGAAGGTGAAGCGGCACGGGCTGAAGCTCACCTACACGTTCTGCCTGGGCGGCCTGTCGTTCTTCCTGTTCACGATCCTGACCATCACCGGCATCTACTTGATGTTCTACTACCGGCCGGCCGTGGACCTGCAGTCCGCCGCGGTCTACGCCGACATGCAGGACCTGTCCCAGGCGATCACGTTCGGGCAGCTCGTTCGCAACATGCACCGCTGGGCGGCGCACCTGATGGTGTTCACGGTGTTCCTGCACATGGCGCGCGTCTTCTACCACGGCGCCTACAAGCCCCCGCGGGAGTTCAACTGGGTGATCGGCGTGAACCTGCTGCAGATCACGCTGCTGCTTTCCTTCACCGGCTACCTGCTGCCGTGGGACCAGCTCGCGATCTGGGCCGTCACGGTCGGGACGAACATGATGGGCTACACGCCGGTGTTCGGTCGCCAGGTGAAGTTCGTGCTCGTGGGCGGCTTGGAGGTGGGGCCGCCGACGCTCATCCGCTGGTACGTGCTCCACGTCCTTGCGCTGCCGTTCATCGCCGTGCTGCTGATGGCCGTCCACTTCTGGCGCATCCGCAAGGACGGCGGGATCAGCGGTCCGCTGTAAGAGGAAGCCATGGCCGACGAAGAGATAGGGATAGTCCAGGAGGTCTTCGACAAGGCCCTCGCCGAGGGCAAGTCGGAGCGGGAAGCGCGCGCGCTCGCGAAGTCGGCATGGGTGCGCAAGACCCGCGGCAAGGCCGGCCCCGGCGAGAAGAAGGCGGCCGCGGCGGAAGCGGCGGCGCCTGAAGCCGCTCCCGCGGAAACGGCGCCGGCCGGAGCGGCACCCGCGGCGGCGAGCGGGGCGCCCACGGCAACCGCCGTCCAGGAACGTCTGACGCCCGAGCAGCGCGCGGCGCGGGTCGCCGCGGCCACGGGACGGACCGCAACCACCAACGGCGGCGGGGGGCGCGGCACCGGCGCGGGCGAGACCCACCGGCTGCTCGCGGTCGTCCCGCCCGAGGGCATCCAGCGCACGGTCAAGCGGCAGGACGACAAGGTCAACGTCTGGCCGCACCTGCTGGCGGCCGAGCTGCTCTCGCTGCTCGTGTGCATGGTGTTCCTGCTGGTCTTCTCCACCTTCAAGGACGCGCCCTTCCGCGAGCTGGCGAACCCGAGCCTCACGCCGAACCCGTCCAAGGCGCCGTGGTACTTCCTGGGGTTGCAGGAGCTGCTCCGCTACTTCCACCCGATGGTCGCCGGCGTGACCATCCCCGGGCTCGGGCTGTTCGCGCTCATGGCGCTGCCCTACGCGGACAAGAACCCGAGCATGAAGCCCGAGCGACGCAAGCTCGCGGTCATCATCTTCACGATCTTCATGATGTTCTGGTGCGTGCTGGTCATCCTCGGCGTGCTGTTCCGTGGACCCGGCTACAACTTCATCTGGCCCTGGAACTCCGGCGTGTTCTTCGATCTATAGGGAATGGTGAGGACGATGCTGGCGGTAAGCACCACGACGTGGGTCCTGATAGGAATCTTCGTTCCCTTCATCCTTGCCGGCCTCGGGCTCGCGGCGATCAACGTCGCCTCGATCGTCCGTCCGCGGCACGCGGGCGAGTCGGGACCGCCCCAGCCCCTGATCGGCCCGCCGTCGCAGATGACGCGGCGCGGCTTCTTCCGCAAGGTCATGGGCGCGGGCTTCGGGCTCGCGGCGCTGGAGGGCTTCGGGCTGGGAAGCCTGGCGTTCCTGTGGCCCGACCTGTCCGGCGGCTTCGGCGGGGAGATCACCCTCGGGACCTCGGCCGCGGACATCAAGTCGGAGATCCGCGCGACGAAGAAGCCCTTCTACTACGCGCCGGGCCGGTTCTACCTGGTCGAGTACGACGCGGCGAGCAACGACGGCACGTACGAAGAGGGCCTGATCGCCGAGGGGCTGATGGCGCTGTACCAGCGCTGCGTGCACCTCGGCTGCCGGGTCCCGTTCTGCGAGGCGTCCCAGTGGTTCGAGTGCCCGTGCCACGGCTCGAAGTACAACCGCGCGGGGGAGTACCGGCTGGGTCCCGCGCCGCGCGGGCTCGACCGCTTCCCCATCGCCTCCGAGGACGGGCGGCTCGTGGTGAACACCGGGATCATCATCACCGGGCCGGTTCGGGGCACGAACACGACCGGGCAGCAGCCCGAGGGGCCGTTCTGCGTGGACCCGGCGATCATCGCGGAAGAGGCCTGACGGGATGCTCAGGGGGGACGTGTTGATTCCACTCGCTGTCGACCAGCGCGTGACGACCGCGCTCGTCGTCGCGGGCGGCATCGCCCTGTTCGTGCTGCTGCTGGTCATGTCGGCCTCGGGCGAGCTGCGCGGCCGGCGCACGGCGAAAGTTCCGCCGTCTATGCGCCCCGGGCCCTCCGACGAGGCGCTCGAGAAGCGCGTCATCACCAACTATCTGGCCTGGGGCGGCGCGGCGACGATGCTCATGGCCCTGTGGCTGCCCGCGTACTGGCTCCGCGAGCCGACGCGGCTCGCCGACGCGGAGAGCCGTTTCGTCGAGCGCGAAGTGACCGAAGGCGCGCACCTCTACGAGGAGTTCCAGTGCGTCACCTGCCACGGCAAGGCCGGCAGCGGCGGGGTACAGCCGCTCGTGATCAACGGCGTGTCGCGCAACATGGCCGAGCCGCCGCTGCGCTACATCTACTCGCGGTACACCGCTTCCGGGCGGACCGAGGAAGAGATCACGCAGCTCATCTACGACGCGATCAACCGGGGACGGCCGGGCACGCCGATGCCGACGTGGTCGCTCGCCTTCGGCGGGCCGCTCAACTCGGCGCAGATCGACAACCTGGTCGTGTACCTGCAGGACATCCAGGAGGACTTCCCCGCGGCCGACCCCGACGCGAAGGGCAGAGAGCTGTTCGAGGCGAACTGCGCCATCTGTCACAACGGGCTCGACGACGAGGGCAAGGCGACGATCACAGGCGCGGGCGGCGTGGGTCCGAACCTCACGGTGGCGTTCGAGCGGCTGAGCCGCGCGGAGGTTGAGGCGGTCATCCGCAAGGGGCGCCTGAACACCAACCGGCCCTCGATGCCCTCGTGGGAAGCGCTCGGCGACGACGCGATCGAGGCCCTGGTCCGCTTCATCCAGAGCATTCAGAGGAGTTCGTGATGACCGCCTTCGCCGAACTGGTCCCGCTCGCCTGCGACGGCTGCTTCAAGGGTTACCCGGCCGTCATCTCGCTCGTCATCATCGTGCTCGCCTTGATCGGCGGCATCTACATGCTCCTGGCGTCGAACTTCGGCGCGCGCCAGGGCTACCTGATCACGATGGTGTCGCTGTCGGCGCTCATGCTGATCATGTCGCTGATCTGGCTTCTCGGCGCGCCCGGCACGACGCCGGCGACCGGCCCGCGCGGTCGCGAGCCCGCCTGGGTCCCCTTCCTGCCCGATAGCGACCAAGCGGCCGGCTTCGCGGCCGAGCTCGACGCCTTCCCGGCGGGGTGGGACGCGCCCGGAACGATCTATCCCGGCATGATCGACTCGACCGGCGAGGTCCAGACCGTCCGCACCGCGATCAGGGCGGCGATGGCGAACCTGCACACCGTCAACGAGCTGGACGCCGTCGAGCCGGCGGACTGGGAGTTCAGGCTGCCGGGCGCGCCGGCCGTGAGCGACGCCGACCGCGAGAAGCCGGTCGCGGAGGCTCGCTACGTCCAGACCGGCAACACGTTGCTGTTCGGCGTGACCATCCCCGCCACCGACAAGCACGGCGAGGTCACCGTCTTCGCCTACCGCGACAAGGGGCTGGTCTTCCTCTACGCGCTCTACTTCTTCCTCGTCAGCCTGATCGGCTTCGTCGTGCACCTGTGGCTGCTCGCACGGTTCGAGAAGAAGCAGAAGGCGCGCGACGCCCAGATGGAGAGCCGCACCCAGGTCCAGGCGCCCGCGCCGGTCTGAGCCCGCGCCTCACGCCGGCGCGTGCTGTCTGATCCACTCGTGCATGGCGATGCCGCTCGCCACGCCCGCGTTGATCGATCGCGTCGAGCCGAACTGGCGAATCGAAAGAACCAGGTCGCACGCGGCCGCGGCGGCCTCGCTCAGCCCCGGGCCCTCCTGGCCGAACAGGAACACGCACGCGCGCGGAAGGCTCGTCCGGTCGATCGCCGCCGACCCGGGCAGGTTGTCGACGCCGAGCACGGGCAGGCCGGCCCGCCGAGCCCATTCGACGAAAGCGTCGATCGTGTCGTGGTGCTCGACGTGCTGGTAGCGGTCGGTGACCATCGCGCCGCGCCGGTTCCACTTCCTGCGCCCGACCACGTGTACGGCGCTCGCGAGGAACGCGTTGGCGTTGCGCACGACCGTGCCGATGTTGAGGTCGTGCTTCCAGTTCTCGATCGCGACGTGAAAGGGATGCCGGCGCTCGTCGAGATCGGCGACGATCACCTCGGTGCGCCAGTAGCGATAGCCGTCGACGACGTTGCGCGCGTCGCCGCGGGCGAGCAGATCGGGGTCGAGCCGCTCGTCCTCGGGCCACGGACGCGGGTGCGGCCCGACCCCGACCTCCCGCTCGCCGGTCACGGCCCCGCTGCCGCGCGCATCGCCGGCTCGATCGCATCGGCGGTTCGCGCGACGTCGTCGTCGCCGTGCGCGGCCGACAGGAACCACGCCTCGAAGGCGCTCGGCGGGAGCAGAACGCCGCGATCGAGCATCGCGTGGAAGAACCGCGCGAACGCCTCTGCGTCCTGGGCGCGCGCGCCGGCCGCGTCCGTCACCGGTCCCGCGGTGAAGAAGGCCGAGAAGAGCGAGCCCTCGCGGTTCACGCGCAGCGCGACGCCCGCGCGCGCGGCCGAGTCCTCGAGGGCCCGGCACAGCGTCCGCGCGCGCTCCTCCATCGCTTCCCACGGCGGGCTCGCCGAGAGCGCGTCGAGCACGGCGAGCCCCGCCGCGACCGCGACCGGGTTCCCGCTCAGCGTCCCCGCCTGATAGACCGGCCCGTCCGGCGCCAGGAGCTCCATGATCGAGGCTCGCCCGCCGACGGCGGCCAGCGGCAGTCCGCCGCCCACGACCTTCCCGAGGCACGTCAGGTCGGGCATCACGCCGAATCGTTCTTGCGCGCCGCCGCGCCCGAGCCGGAAGCCGGTGATCACCTCGTCGAAGACCAGGAGCGTGCGGTGCTCGTCGCAGAGCGAACGCAGGCCCGCGAGGAAGCCATGAGCGGGCGGCACGACGCCCATGTTCGCCGCGGCCGGCTCGATGATCACGCACGCGACCTCGTAGGCGGCGAGGACCGTTCCCACGGCCTCGAGGTCGTTGTAGGGAAGCACGAACGTGTCGCGGGCGCTCCCCTCCGTCACGCCCGGCGAGCCGCCGATGCCCAGCGTCGCCACGCCCGAGCCCGCGCCCGCGAGCATCGCGTCGGCGTGCCCGTGGTAGCAGCCGTCGAAGCGCACGAGCGCCGCGCGTCCGGTCGCCGCCCGCGCCAGTCGCACGGCGGTCATCGCCGCTTCCGTCCCGCTGCTCACCAGGCGCACGCGCTCCAGCGAGGGCACCGCGCCGATCAGACGCTCGGCCAGCAGCAGCTCCGCCTCGTGTGGCGCGCCGAAGGTCGTCCCGCGGCGCGCGGCGGCCTCGACGGCGCGCACGACCGACGGCGCCGCGTGACCCAGGATGATCGCGCCCCAGGACATCACGTAGTCGATCAGCTCGGCGCCGTCGGCGTCGGTCACGCGCGAGCCCGACGCCGAGGCGATCCAGCGCGGCGTGCCGCCCACGGCGCGGTAGGCGCGCACCGGCGAGTTGACGCCGCCGGGCATCACGTCGCGCGCGCGCTTGAACAGCTCGTCCGACCGGCTCATCGGTCTCCAGCCTACGCGCGGAGGGGCTCGGCCAAGGCCTCGGGCCGGCGGCGTCTCAGCCCGGCCGTCCACGACTGTGGCGCCTCGCCCGGGTGGTGCCTCAGCCCGCGCGCAGCGCTTCCGCCGCCTCGCGGGCGAAGTAGGTCAGGACGATCCCGGCGCCCGCCCGCTTGATCGCGGTGAGGGACTCCAGCATCACGCTCCGCTCGTCGATCCAGCCGTTCGCCGCCGCGGCCTTCACCATCGCGTACTCGCCGCTCACCTGGTAGGCGGCGACCGGAACCTCGACCGCTTCGGCGACGGCTCGCACCACGTCGAGCGCGCTTCCCGCCGGTTTCACCATGACGACGTCGGCTCCTTCGCCGGCGTCGAGCTGCGCCTCGCGCACGGCCTCGACCGCGTTCGCGACGTCCATCTGGTAGGAGGCGCGATCGCCGAACTGCGGGGCGCACTCGGCGGCGTCGCGGAACGGTCCGTAGAGCGCGCTGGCGAACTTCGCCGCGTAGGCCATGACCGCCGTCCGCTCGAAGCCCGCCTCGTCGAGCGCCGCGCGGATCTCCCCGACCTGGCCGTCCATCATCCCGCTCGGCGCGACCATGTGCGCGCCGGCGCGCGCCTGCGCGACCGCGATCGCGGCGTAGCGTTCGAGCGTCGCGTCGTTGTCCACGCGACCTTCCGCGTCGAGCACGCCGCAGTGTCCGTGATCGGTGTACTCGTCAAGGCAAAGGTCCGCGATGAGGACGACGTCGTCGCCGACCTCGGCCCGCGCCTCGCGCAGCGCGCGCTGCACGATCCCGTCCTCGGCGTCCGCTTGCGACCCGGCGGCGTCCTTGCGATCGGGAATGCCGAACAGGACCACGCCGGGGATCCCGGCCCCGGCCGCGGCCGCCAGCTCCTTGCGCAGCGAGTCGAGCGTGTGCTGCACCTGGCCGGGCATGGACGAGATCGGATGCGGCTCGGCGATGCCCTCCTTCACGAACAGCGGCAGCACGAGGTCGTCGATGCCGAGCGCCGTCTCGCGCGCGAGGCGTCGCATCGCCTCGGTCGCGCGAAGCCGCCGGGGCCTGGACGCGGGGAAGGAAGCCATCATCGCCCAGCCTATCGGCGCCGGGCCGGGCGCGGCCCCACGAGGCCGACCACCGCGGCCGCGAGCGCGGGGATCGTGTGCGGGTCCGCGACCGCGTGTACCCGCAAGCCCGCCGCACGCGCGGCGCGCGCCGTCTCCGGCCCGATGCAGGCGATCTTCGAGCCGCGCCCCGGCTTCCCGCGCAGCGCGGCCATGAACGCGCGCACCGTGCCGCTGGAGGCGAACGTCAGCACGTCGATCTCGCCCGCCTGCACCGCGCGGCGCACCGCGGCCGGCATCGATCGAGCGCCGCGAATCCGGTAGGCGCTCGCGCGCGCGACGGTCCAGCCCTTCGCGCGCAACGCGTCGTCGAGCGCGCGCGGCGCTCCCGTCACGCGGACGAGGATCGCTCGGCCGGGTCCCTTCGGGAACGCGGCCGCGAGCGCCGCGGTCGTGAAGCTGGGCGGCACGAGGTCGGCCTTGACCCCGCACCGGGCAAGCTCCGACGCAGTGCCCGGTCCGACGGCCGCCACTCGCGCGCCCGCGAGCGAGCGCGCGTCGAGGCCTGCGGCCGCGAGCCGGCGCCAGAACGACCGCACGCCGTTGGCGCTGGTGAAGACCGCCCAGTCCGCCCGGCCGCCCGCGACGGCGACGATCCCCCGGTCGAGCGACGACCACGAAGCCGGCGCAAGCACCTCCAGCGCCGGCGCTTCCACGACCTCCGCGCCGAGCTCCAGGAGCGTTCCCGACAGCTCGGAGGCCTGCTCGCGGGACCGAGTCACCAGCACCCGCCGCCCGGACAGAGGCCGGGTGTCCCAGCCCCCGATCACCGCCCGGAGGCCGGCGACGCGACCCACGACGATGACGGCGGGCGAGCGCAATCCCGCGCGCGCGGCTCGATGCGCGATCGCCGACAGCGGGCCGGTCACCGTGCGCTGAGTCGGCAGCGTCGCGTCCTGCACGACCGCAACGGGCCGCGCGCGCGGCACGCCCGCGGCCATCAGCGAGGCGGCGACGTCGGTCAGCCGTTCGAGGCCCATCAGCACGACTGCGGTGTCCGCGGCCGCGATCGCGTCCCAATCGACCTCGCCGCGCGCGCCCGTGGCCGTCGCGACGACGACCGAAGACGCAAGCCCGCGATGCGTCACCGGGATCCCGGCCGCCGCGGGACCGGCGAATGCCGACGACACGCCGGGCACGACTTCGAACGGGATCCCGGCCCGCGCGAGCGCCTCGGCCTCCTCGCCGCCGCGCCCGAACACGAACGGGTCGCCGCCCTTGAGGCGCACGACCGTCCTGCCGGCGCGCGCGTGACGAATCAGCGCTCGCGCGATCGCGGCTTGCGCGCGGGCCGGCGCTCCCGGGCGCTTGCCGGCGTCGATCACGAGCGCATCGGGACGAGCGGCCGCCAGGATCGATCCCGGGACCAGCCGGTCGTGGACGACGACGTCGGCGGCTCGAAGGAGCGCGTGTCCGCGAACGGTGATGAGCCCGCGGTCCCCCGGGCCCGCCCCCACCAGCGCGACCGACCCGGCCGCCGCCCCGCGCGCGCGACGGGTGTCCATGCCCGCGCTCACGCCTTGATCTCGGCGATGATCTCCTCGGCTCCCAGGGCGCGAAACCGCTCGGCAAGCTCGAGGCCGACCTTTTCCGGGTCGTCGCCCTCGATCTGGTCGCGCAGGATCCGCTTGCCGTCCAGCGAGCCGATCAGCCCGCGCAGACGGATGCGCTCGCCGTCGGCCTCCGCGAGCGCGCCGAGCGGCAGCGAGCAGTCGCCGCCGAGCGCGACGCTGAACGATCGCTCGGCCTCGAACGCGGCGCGCGAGTCTGGGTCCTCCAGCTCGGCGAGCGCCGGCCGGAGCAGCTTGTCGCTCGCGCGGCACTCGACCGCGAGCGCTCCCTGACCCGGCGCCGGCAGCATCACGTTGATCGGCAGGATCTCGCTGACGCGGTCGTCCTTGCCCAGCCTGCGCAGCCCCGCGAGCGCCACGACGATCGCGTGGACCTCCCCCGCCGAGAGCCGCCGCAGGCGCGTGTCGACGTTCCCGCGCAGCGGGGTGGGAACCAGCCCGCGCTCCAGCGCCAGGATCTGCACGGTTCGGCGCAGGGACGACGTCCCGATCGTCGCGCCGGGTTGCAGCTTGTGAAGCTGATCGCCCGCGCGCGAGAGCAGCACGTCGCGGGGATCCTCGCGCGTGGGCACGCCGCCGATCGCAACGCCTTCCACCTGCTCGGCCGGCAAGTCCTTCGCCGAGTGCACGGCAAGGTCGATCTGGCCCTTCAACAGCTCCTCGGTGATCGCTCGGGTGAAGGCGCCCTTGCCGCCGCGGACCGGCACGTCGCCGCCGATCCTGTCCCCTGCCGTCGTCACCGGCACCAGCTCGAAGTTGCGATGGCTCACGATCGAGCCGATCGCCTTGCGGATCTGCTCCGCTTGCGCCAGCGCGAGCGCGCTCCCGCGCGTGCCGACTCGAAGGACGCTTCGTGGCATGGACTCAGCTCTCTCCCTGGGAAGGCGCGTAGAGCATACGCGTGGCGCGGTCGAAGGCCCCGGGCGACCCGGCGCCGGCGAGCACCTTCACCGCGGTCATCGCCTCGTGACGCTCGCGCCCGGTCAGGTGCGGGGTGCCGGCGAGCCGTCGCAGGAGCGGGCCGACGCTGCTCGCACGCAGCGCGTCCAGCGTCCGGGCGACCTCCTCGTCCACGATCGCGCGGACCTTGCCGACCGCCGTCCGGTCCACGCGCGCGGGCAACATCGCCCGCACGTCTTCGATGTTCCAGAGCGTCACGCCCGGCTCGCGCCCAACCTCGGCGGCGACGTCGCGCGGGACGGCGAGGTCGACGACGAGCAGCGGCCGCCGCGTCGCGGCGCGCGCGGTCCGAACGCCTGCGACCGAGACGAGCGGGGCCGGGCTCGCGGTCGAGGCGATGACCACGTCGGCGCTCGCCAGCCCCTCGCCCAGCTCGACGACCGCGCCGCCCGCTTCCCCCGCCAGCGCGCGCGCCGAGTCTTCGGTCCGGCTCGTCACCCCGACGAGAGCGCCCGAGGACGCGATCGCGCGCGCCACCATGCGGCTCACCTTCCCGGCGCCCAAGATCAGCACCCGCCGGCCGGTCAGTCCGCCCACATGCGTCGCCGCACGATCCACGACGACCTCGACCAGCGCCGGGGCGCATCCCTCGATCGCGGTCTCCGCGCGAGCGCGCCGGCCCGCATGGATCGCGCCGCGCACGACGCGCGACAGCGCCGGGCCGGCCCCGCCGGCGTGGTCGGCGGCGCGCAGCGCCCGCCGGACCTGCGTCAGGATCTGGCGCTCGCCGAGCACCATCGAGTCGATGCCGCTCGCGACCGCGAACAGGTGCGCGACCGCGTCGCGGCCGGCGCGGACGACGCCGGCCCGCGCCATCTCGCCCTCGCGCAGACCGGTCAGGTCTTCGACCGCTCTCGAGACCGCGCTCGCGGCGCCGCCCACCGTCGTCACCTCGCTGCGGTTGCAGGTGGACAGGATGAAGGCCTCGCGGACGCCCTCCACCGCCAGCAGCGTCCTCGTCGCGTCTTCGACGTGCTCCCTGGCGAAGCTGGCCCGCTCGAGCACGTCGAGAGGCGCGGTCTTGAACGAGATTCCGAGAGTCCTGATCGTCATGGGCTGCTCAGCAGCTCGCGCGCGCGCGCAAGCGCAGCGTCCATCTTGCCTGCTCGAACCAGTTCGAGCACATCGGAATCGGCGACCCGGTACCAGGCCGCCGCGCGCGCGGACGCCTCGGACGGCAGATCGCCCTCGTCCTTCAACCGTTTCACCAGGTCCAGGTAGTCGCCGTACTCCGGGCCGAACTCGCGCTCGAGCCGCTCGCGGATGCGCACGGCGAGCGCCGGGCTGGCGCCGCCCGTCGAGATCGCGATCAGCAAGTCGCCCCGCCGCAGGATCGACGGCGCGATGAACGTGCTGTGCTCGGGGTCGTCGACGACGTTTACGGGGATGCCGGCCGCCCGGGCGTCCTTCGCCACCGCCTCGGCGACGGCGGGATCGCCGCTCGCGTCCACCACGACCGAGGCACCCTCGAGGACGGCGGCCTCGTACGGGCGCGCGAGCACCTCGACCTCCGCCGGCAGCGAGGGGTCGGGAGCCGCGGGCGGCGGAACCACCGCGCGCACCCGAGCGCCGGCGTCGATGAGCGTGCGGGCCTTGCGCGCGGCCTCGGGCCCGCCGCCGACGACCACGGCCACGCGTCCCTCAAGGAGCAGGATCGCCGGATACCCGGTCGGCATGGCCGGCGCCGCTAGGGACGCGTGCTCTTGGAGGCGCTCGCCGTGAGACGCTTCCCGCCGTGACGGACCGAGTCGAGCGCGGTCTTGCGCTGTTCGTAGAAGGAAAGGATCTGCAGCTCGATCGAAAGGTCGACCTTGCGCAGCGACACGTCGCCGGGGACCTGGAGCACCGCGGGCGCGAAGTTGAGCACGCTCTTGACACCGGCGGCGACGAGGTGGTCGCACGCCTCCTGCGCCGAGGCCGCCGGCGTGGCGATGATCCCGATGGCCACGTTCCGCTCGCGAACCGCGCGCTTGAGATCGGCGAAGTTCTCGATCGTCTGGGCGTCGACCTTCTCGCCCACCTTCGAGGAGTCGGTGTCGAAGAGCCCGACGATGCGAAAGCCGCGCGCGCCGAAGCCGCGGTAGTTGGCGAGGGCGCGTCCGAGGTTCCCGACGCCCAGGATCACGCAGTTCCAGTCCTGCGTGAGGCCCAGCTCGCGGCTGATCTGGTAGATGAGGTACTCGACGTCGTAGCCGACGCCGCGCGTGCCGTAGGAACCCAGGTAGGACAGGTCCTTGCGCACTTTCGCCGAGTTGACGCCTGCGGACTCGGCGAGGCCCTCGCTGGAAACGGTCGCCATCCCACGCTCGGTCATGTCGACCAGGCTCCGCAGGTAGAGCGGCAAGCGGGCGACGGTAGCCTCGGGGATGGCGCGTTCTCTCACGTTCTGTCCCACTCCTCGCGTGCCGGACGGGCTCAATCCTAGGCGCTCGTGAACGAAATCACAAACTCCCGGCGCTCCTAGAATCCCTGGTCAGCGTGCCCTTCGCAGGGCTCTGCGCACCGCGCGCTCGCTGACCCGGCCCTCGGTCACGATCGCCCCGTCCACGGTGATCACGGGCACGCGGTCGGCATAGGCCGGGTCGGCCGCCGGCTCGAACGTCACGCCCATCGCCTCCAGCATCGCCGTGGCCTCCTCGCACAGCGGGCAGTCGGGCTTGGAGAACAGCACGACGCGAGCGGCGACGGTCACGTCGGCGACTCGCCCGGCTCCTCGACCCGGTATCGGGGCGCGCGGGAGGCAAGCAGGAAGCCCGCGTACATCACGACCACGCCCAGCGCGAGCGCCGTC
This sequence comes from Actinomycetota bacterium, assembly GCA_036397035.1. Lineage (GTDB taxonomy): Bacteria > Actinomycetota > AC-67 > AC-67 > AC-67 > DASWJS01. The sequence continues at coordinate 103,314 of DASWJS010000014.1, forward strand.
GAGAACGCGATGCCCGAGTCGTCGAGCCGCCGCAGCGCGAACCCGCCCACGGCCACGATCGTCGCGCCGGCGGCGATCGCATAGTTGCCTTGCACGCGGCTCTTCGGCGGGCGAACGCCCTTGCGTCGCAGCGAGGACAGCACGGCGATCCCCACCACGATGAAGTACGGGACGATCGAATAGAAGTTGACCATCGCCGACTGCGCGTCGCCCCAGACCTCACGCCCGCTCGGGATGCCCGAGACCGCGAGGCCCGCCATGCTCGGCTCCGCCCGAGCCACCGAGACGACGGCGAACGCCGACCCGAGCACCGCAAGACCGAACGCCGCAATCCCGATCGCCCGAGGCGAGACGAGCGCGATGCTGCCGACCGCGAGCCACGGGACGTTGAGCAGCGCGCCGAAGAGCCAGAACACGCGGTAGAGCGTCGGGTCCCAGCCGCCGCTCGTCCCGGCCGCCACCGCGATCGAGGCGATGCTGAATGCGGCCATCGCGATCCCCCACGCAAGCTGCGGCAGCCCCCGCTTCTGCTTGTACTGCAGGACGAGCGCGGCGCTGAACGCGATGCTCACGCCGGTGGCGATGAGCGGAAAGACGATCATGCGCCCGCGCGCGAACCGTCGGCGACGTCGCCTGCCTCGTCGCGCAACGCGCGCCGGAGCACCTTGCCGGTGATCGTGTGCGGGATCTCCTGGACGAACTCGACCGACTGCGGGCACTTGAAGCGCGCGAGCGACCGGCGGCAGAACTCGACCAGATCCTCCTCGTTCGTCGCCTCGCCCGGCCGGAGCTGCACCACCGCCTTCACGGCCTCGCCGGTATAGGGGTGCGGGACCCCGACGATCGCCGCGTCGGCCACCTTGGGATGCCGGAACAGCACCTCCTCGACCTCGCGCGGGTACACGTTGAAGCCCGACACGATGATCAGGTCCTTCTTGCGGTCGACGATGAACAGGTAGCCGTCGGCGTCCTCGTAGGCAACGTCGCCGGTGTGCAGCCAGCCGTTGCGGAACGCCTCCGCCGTCTCCTGGTCGCGACGCCAGTAGCCGCCGAACACGTTGGGTCCGCGCGCGACGATCTCGCCGGGATCGCCGTCCTCGACGTCGTCGCCGTTCTCGTCGACCAGCCGGATCTCGACTTCCGGCAAGGGCTTGCCGATCGAGCCGGGCTTGGCCACGTCGCCCATCGCGTTGGACGTCAGCCCGGGCGCCGTCTCCGTCAGGCCGTAGCCCTCCCAGATCGTGATCCCCAGCCGGTCGCGGAACTGCTCGAGCACCGGACCCGGCAGCGGCGCGGCGCCCGAGACGGCGAGCCGCACGCTGTTGAGGTCGCGCGCCTCGATGCCCGGCGTCGCGAGCCACGCGACGAACATCGGCGGGGCGCCGAACGCGATCGTCACGCGGTGACGCTCGATCGCATCCAGCGCCGCGCTGGGATCGAAGCGCTCCAGCAAGACGGCCGTCGCGCCGACGCGGACCGTCAGCCCCAGGATCACGTTCAGCGCGTAGATGTGGAACAGCGGCAGCACGAGCAGCACCGTGTCGCTTTCGCCTTCGGCGAGCATCGGCACCTTGCTCATCTGGTCGAGATTGGCGGTGAGGTTGCCGTGCAGCAGCATCGCGCCCTTCGGCTGTCCCGTCGTGCCGCTGGTATACGCGAGCACGGCGAGGTCCTCGTCGGTCGTGGAGATCTCGGGCGGCTCGCCGCCGCGCCCGATCATCTGATCCCACGTCATCGTGCCGACGGCCGCCTTGTCGCCGACGACGATCACGTGCTCGAGCATCGGCAAGGTCTCGCGGAGCCCTTCGACCACCCCGGCGAAGGGGTCGGCGACGACGACCGCCCGGGCTTCGGCGTCGGCCAGGATGAATCCGACCTCGTCGGCCGTGTACATCGTGTTGAGCGGCACCATCACGGCACCCGCGCGAGCGATGCCGAGGTACGCGTAGATGAACTGCGGGATGTTGTGGACGAGCACCGCGACGCGATCTCCTTTTCGAACGCCGAGCGCCGCGATTCCCGCCGCGGCATGATCGATCTCGGCGTCCAGCTCTCGGTAGGTGATCGGTCGATCCTGGAAGATGACGGCCGGCTTCTCGGGCAGGCGCGAAGCCGTATCCCGCACCACGTTCGCGATGTTCATGCCTTCGACGGTCCCTCTAGCTCGTTCGTGCTCGACCGGCGTTCCGCGCGCATAACGCTACCGCGCCAGACGGGTCGTGACGAAACCACGCGAAGTGCATATTTCTGCCCTCTGCGGGCCCGGATGACCACCCAAAGTGATCGTTTGGGGGGTCTGAGCCTCAAGTCTGACCACTGAGCGTCGATGTAACCACTGAGAGTGAAAACCTGAGCAACACGCTCGTCAACGCGAAAAGGCAAACCCGCCGCAAGGCGGGGACGCAAAGCCACGGGGCCCCTGCGGGGCTAGCCGGGTTGCCGACGGAGACGACGACGCCACTCCAGCGCCGTCGATCCACAGGCAGACAACGGATCGACGAGCTGCTGCTCGGGCCCGGATACAGGGGGCCTAGTCGTGAGTGGACGTCGTTTTCTGTCCGCCGTCATCATGGCGGCAATCGCAAGCACCATCGTCGCCGCCGGCGCGCCGAGCGCCGTCGCCGCGGCGAGCGACTTCGAGTCGCAGTTCGTCTCCAAGATCAACGCCGAGCGAGCCAAGAAGGGCCTGTCCCGGCTCAGCGTCGCGGGCGACCTCGTCAGCATCGGACGCCGCCACAGCGGCCGCATGGCCGACAAGGGCAGCATCTGGCACAACCCCAACCTCGCCGACGAAGTCTCCGGCAACTGGACCGTCCTGGGCGAGAACGTCGGCATGGGTCCCACCGTCGACAACCTTCACGCGGCGTTCATGAACTCGCCCGGACACCGCGCGAACATCCTCGACAACGACTGGAACGAGATGGGCATCGGCGTCGTCGTCGACAACAAGACCATCTACGTCACCGAGATCTTCGCCGCGCGGCGGCACGCCACCACGACCACGGTGACCACGCGAGCCGCGCCCGCGTCCAGCGCGGCCGTCGCGCCCACCACGTCGTCGTACTCCGCGCCCGCGCGCGCACCTAAGCTCCAGCCGAAGCCGAAGCCCGCGCCGAAGCCGCGCACGGTCAAGCTGCTGGCTCAGATGGCGCACCTCGACTAGCGCGAGTCCGGCGGTACACCTCTCCGCGCCCCGGGGCCTTCGGCCCCGGGGCTCGGCCCCTTCTGCGCCCGTATCATGCGCTCGTGAGCACCGACGGTCCTCGCGTCCTCTGCTCGACCGGCCCGTTCTTCATGATGCCGCTCGGACAGGTCTTCGACGCGTTGTCGAAAGCCGGGTTTACCGGCGCGGAGGTGATGGTCACCTCCGACCAGGTGACGCAGGAGGGCGCCGGCTTGCGCGCGCTCTCGGAAGACTTCGGGATCGCGGTCGAAGCGATCCACGCGCCGTTCCTGTTGCTGACCCGCACCGTCTTCACGACCGACCCCCTCGAGAAGATCAGGCGATCGACGGGGCTCGCGCAGGACATCGGCGCGCCGCTCGTCGTCGTCCACCCCGCATACCGATGGCAACAGCGATTCCATCGGTGGCTCGGCCAGGACATCGCAGAGTTCAGCCGCAGCGAAGCGATCACGCTCGCGGTGGAGAACATGTTCCCGGTCTGGGTGCGCGGCCGCGCGCTCCAGTTCCATCGATCGATGTCGATCGAGGACATGAAGCGGTTCTCGACCGTCGTGCTGGACACCAGCCACGCGGCCGTCACCGGCATCGACGTGATCCGCGCCTTCGACGAGCTGGGCGATCGCATCCGGCACATTCACCTGTCCAACAACCTCGGGACGGGGCGCGACACGCACTCGCCGCTCACCAACGGCGTCCTGCCGATCGGGCGGCTGCTCGAGCGCATCGCCGGCGCCGGCTTCACGGGAACGATCACCCTTGAGCTTGATGTCCGGGAATGGCTGGGAAAGCCCGGCCAGCTCGTCGGCCAATTGCGCCGCCAGCGGGAGTTTTGTCTGGACCGGCTGGGCGCGGCGGCGGGCGCCTGACCCCGTCGTTCAAGCGCCCGCGGGGCTCCGCCGATACACCTGGATGGGACTTCGGTCCTTTCTCGTCCTTCTCTCCGGCGCTACGCTTTCGAAGGACCCTGAAGGGGGTTACATGGCAACGCGGATCCTCATCGTGGACGACACCGATCACGTCCGGGAGATGCTCGCCCAGATGCTGATGCTCGACGGCTTCGAAGTCGCGGGCCTCGCGGACTCGGGACGGGCCGCCGTCGCCATGGTCGCCGGCGACGTCCCCGACATCGTGATCATGGACTACAAGATGCCGCACATGGACGGCATCACCGCGACCGAGCGGATCCGAGCCATCGCGCCTCGCGTGCCGATCATCCTCTACACCGCCTACCTCGACCAGCGGCTGGAGGAGCGAGCGCGCGCGGCGGGCGTCAGCGCGTGCATCGGCAAGGTCGAGGGCATCCACACGCTCGAGCGCGAGATCTCGACGCTCTGCCTGGAACTGACCTCGAACTGATCGCGCCGCTCGCGACGAAGAGTTTCGCACCGGAGTTCAGCGCCAGATTGGACCGTCGAAAAGGGTGAAGGGCGAGCCTCTCGCGCTCGCCCTTCACGGTGGGCTAACTCTCACGACGACCTCGATCCTCTCGGGATCGAAGTCAACTACGCGGCCAACGCAGCTGCCTCGCTCTTCATCCCTCGCCCGTTGCGGGCTTCATTCCTCGAGCTACAACACTTTGTTCGTCAGCCTCGATGCCTATAACTACCGAGCCGCGAGAACGTTACTCGTGCGCATTCACGTCCGGACATCCGGGATGAAAGCGGGCGGAATCCGTACGACCGTCACCGACGGGTCGCCGCCGAGGTGCGCGCGAGCGTCGCGGAGCGCGTCGTCCACGGTGGGCACCCACGCGAAGCCCATCCGCTCGACCGGCGTGGGATCCGATCCGCCGCAGAAGATGATCCGCGACAGGTGCCGCCGGGCGAACGCCGTCTGACCCCACAGGAAGAGCGGGTGGGCGCCGTGGAAGGAGAACCGCTTCCGGTAGGCGTAGACGAACTCCGGCCTGCCAGCGAAGTCCTCCGCGTATTCGTCCCAGATCTCGAACGGGTCGGTCGTACGCGGGAGGATCTCGTTGAACAGCTCGGGATAGGACGCGTGGTGCCGCTCGAAGGCGTCCTCGACGGGATTGGCGAAGATCGCGACGCCTCCTTCCCGCACGACCGGCGCGCCCGAATACAAGCCGAACGCGTACGAGCACGCGAGGTTGGCGACCAGGATCGGGTTGATGCGCGAGTGCGCCGAGTACGGGTCGCGGTTCGGCAGCCCCCACACGCCGACGTCGGCCTGGCCGTCCACCGGGACGCGCTGCTGGCCGGCCAGCGCCGACAGCGTGATCGGGTGCACGGCCGCCGGATGGCCGGCGTAGACCGCGGCGATCCGGCACGGGATCTCACCGGTCGGCACCGTCTCGACCTGAAAGATGCGGCGCCCGTCGCGGGCGAGCCGGTCGTCGACCAGCGCGCCCATCTCGCCGAGCAGCCGTTGGAACGCGCTGCGCTCGGGGTCCATGATCGAATGGCCGCGCGCGAACGGGAACGGCCGGTGATGATGGCGGATCGACCGGAACGAGGACAGGCCGACGACCGTGGACTTCCACCCGCCGTTCATCGGCGACGGCGTGCAGTTGACGTAGACGAGCTGGTCCGACTCGGTGAGCGCCTTGCTCACCTCGACCTCGAACCCGCGTTCGGTCTCGCCGAGGAACTCGAGCTGATCGGGGTCGCACGCGTCGTGACACGTCAGTCGCTGGGGAGGAAGCAGGGACAGCACCGGTCCCAGCGCCGAGGCAAGCTCGGTACGCGTCCACTTCCGGTGCAACGCGTTCGCGACGAGCAGGCGCACGTTCGCGGGGTCCACGCCGGCCTCGTGCAGCGTCTCGAGCAAGACCTGGATCGCGGCGAGCCGGAAGTCGGGGTCGGCCATCGGCACGACCGGGATGGTCAAGTCGTCGAAGGCGATCGTGACCCGGGAGGACGGCCCGACCAGCGACCGCAGCGGCTCGTGACCGACCGGCGCCTCGATTGCCTCGCGGATGGCCGCGCGCGGATCGTCGAGCGAGGGCAAGGAGGGGGGCGCGGTCAGGACCCGGGCATCGTCCGGGACGTTCGCCGATACCGTACGCTCGCCGCAGAGCAGATCCAGCCGCATGGCGTGGGAGCATATGGGCCCTGAGCCCCTGGTTGGAACTGCGCGAAGCGTTTATCCTCGGAAGGGAGCACGAGCGGCGGATGCGGAGAGGAACGGCTTACCTGCTCACGGCCCTGCTGTTGGTCCTGGTCGTCGCGGTCGTCACTCAGCTCGTAGTCAATCGTTAGAAACGGGCGATATCGCCCGGAATGACTATGGACCGGCGTGGCGGACGCGCCGATAACTACGAGGGACACGGAAGCCACCAGAAAGCGTCTGAATGAGCGCGGTGCCAGCGGCGGCGGAGCCATCCTCCGAACGAGTAGGTGAAGACGAGGTCATCGACCTCGTCGATCGCGCGCGCGAGGGCAGCGCCGAGGCGTTCGCCGAGCTGTACGACCGGTACGTCGACCGCGTCTACCGGTTCATCCTGTACCGGGTGAGCGCCGACACGGCGCTCGCGGAGGACCTCACGTCCGAGGTCTTCGTCCGGGCCCTCCGAAAGATCAAGGGCTTCACCTGGCAGGGTCGCGACGTCGGGGCCTGGTTCGTCACCATCGCGCGCAACCTGGTGCTCGACCACTTCAAGTCCGGACGGTTCCGCCTGGAGGTGGTCGCGCCCGAAGCGCCCGAGGGGGCAGCGGGCGACCGCGTGGTCGACCCCGAGGACCAGGCACTTGCCAGAGTTTCCCAGCAAGACCTGTACCGCGCGATCCAGCGCCTGGGGAACGAGCAACAGGAAGTCATCTACTGGCGTTTCCTGCAGGGGTATTCCGTCGCTGAGACCGCCGCCGCCATGGACAAGACCGACGGGGCCATCAAGGCCCTGCAATATCGGGCGGTCAAGGCGCTCTACAAGCTGGTGGTGGTGGATGGTGACGGGTAGTAGTTTCGAATCCCCCGAAAAACTACCCGGCCGGACTACACAACCAAACCGACGCTTCACTCGTTGTTCGGACTGAGGCGAGCATGACGAGGACGGCCAAGGAGCAGGAGTTTCAGGATCTCCTGGAAGGGAGATCATCTTCGGCGTCTCCCCAACTCGACGCGCTGGCGAAGATCGCGTCGGCGCTCGGCGCCGAAAGCGCTCGGGTCCGCCCCTCGGCGCAGTTCCGCGCTCGGCTTCGCAACGAGCTTCTTGCCCGAGCCTCCGCCACTCCCGAAGACGCCTTCGCCGCGTTCCTCGACGGCATCCAGATCGACGTGCCGGAGGAAGTGAAGCCACTGGTGGCGGTGGCGTCCGCTCTGGAACCCTCCGCGCTTCCGGCGCCGGACCCGGCCTTCCGCTTCCGGCTTCGCAACGAGCTGCTCGCCCAAGGCGCCGCGATGACAGCCCCGCGCGGGATCCGCGCGCGCGTTGCGGCGCTCAACGACCGGATGCGCAAGTCCTTCCGGGTCGTCGGGGCGACCGCCGTCGTCTCGGTCGTCCTGGCGGGCAGCGGATCGGCGCTCGCGGCCTCGGCCGGCGCCCTGCCCGGGGATGCGCTCTACGGCGTCAAGAGGTTCCACGAATCGGCGCAGCTCTTGGTGCTCTCCGGCGAGTCCGAGGGTGACCGCCTGCTCGACTTCGCCAGGACTCGCTACGAAGAGCTGCGCGGCCTGACGGAGCGCGGCGTTTCCGACCAGTCCGTCTACGTCGACACGCTCGCGGACATGAACCGCCTGACGACCGACGGGACGCGAATCCTGCTCGCCGTCTTCAAGGAAACGAAGCACACCTCGACGCTGGAGGACGTCAAGTCCTTCGCGCTCCTGCAGTCCCAGGACCTGAGCGCCCTGATCCCGCTGCTTCCTCCGGGCGCGCGGCCGGCCGCCAGGGACGCCCTGCACCACGTGGAGCGCGTGCTCACCCAGGTGGAAGTGGTGCTGGAAGGCTGCGGAGCCTGCCCCGACGACCCGGCGTTCAACCCCGCCGGGGCGGCGGAGACCAACGACACCTTCACGGCCTCGGGCTGCGTTTGCCAGCAGCAGCCGTCTGGGGCCGACTCCGGCGGCGGCAGTCCGACGCCGTCGGACTCGAACAACGGGGGCAACGGCGGGGGCGCAGGCAACGGCGGGGGCGGCGCCAACCAGCCTCCCTCGACGCCGCCGGACGAGAACGAGATCGACGCACCCGACGAGTTGCCGGACGAGGTCGAGCAGCCGGTCGAGGAACTGATAGACGACCTCCTCGACTCGCTGGACGACCAGCTTCCGCCGCCGCCGAGCGACCCGCCGCTCCCACCCCTGTAGGGGGGCCAACCCCGGGTCATCCTGGCCCGCCGGCCGGTTCCCGAAAAGGACCGATTACCCATGATTTGGTGGGACGTCCGGCCTCGACTCCGCCCCACTGGAAAAACCCCCAAAAAATGGCCATACTCTCCGTCACCAAAGAACCACCTGTTCGTTACTCCGTTCGGGTGGTGGTAGTGGACCGCTCCAAGTACAAGTAGTAGGCGCAATTCCGTCGAGAAGAACTTCCGGTTTGTCTCGCAGGAGTTGCCGTATCGGTGAGCGAATTCCCTACCTCAACAAGGGATTCTCCGGGTGACGAGGGGGCAAGATGCGGAAGAACGGCACGACTCGCAGGGCGACGGCCGCACTGGCGGTCACTCTCTGCCTTCTGGCGGTGAGCGGCACCAGCGCGAACGCAGCCACGAAGCTTCCCGCGATCCTGAACGGGACCGCGGATTCTCGCGCGCTTAAGATTTCGCTGACGATCCCGGCCGTGGACGAGCTGAAGACCACGCTGGACGAGCTGGGCGTTTCGACGACCATGCTCCCCGACAGCGGCGTCGAGGGCGTCACGCTCGATTTCGTCGTCTCCCTGAACCACGGTGAGGTTCTCCGCGCCTCGAACGGCGTCGAGGACTCCTCCTCCGGGTTCGCCGCGACGCTTCTGGGCTCGCTCCCGGTCCTGGGCGACCAGAGCCGGTCGGTGCAGACCTCCTGCCCCGGTCCCGACTGCGGCGCGGGCAACGCCAAGTCCGTCGGCAACGTCCAGCAGGACATCCCCGCGGATCTCGGCGCCGTCGAGATCGCCGGCGCGAACTCGGTGACGAAGTCGCTTCTGTCGACCGACAACGTGACCGCCCTGGCAACCCTGCAGATCGGGCTCCAGAAGCTGCTCGGCAAGGGTGGCGCGCTCGAGCTGGTCGGCGACAACCTTCGCGACCTGACCGACACGGTGAACGCGGAAGTCCTCCCGGTCGTGAACTCGGCGCTGGGCGACGCGTACGGCGTGCTCGGCGACAGTCTCGAAGACACCGCTCCCGAGGTGAAGAAGCAGCTCGACAAGCTGATCACCACCGGCACCATCAAGGACATCCCCGACCTCAGCAAGGTCGGACTGGCGGACCTGACGGTCCTCGGCGCTTCGGCGACGCTGTCGCCCAAGACGCTCAAGGGCGGCGCGGGATTGCTGTCCACGGCCGCGTCGCAGGTCGCCGACATCGACATCCTCGGCGGGTGGGCGACGATCGACTCGATCGCCCTTGAGACCTCGGCCTTCGCCAACGGCATCAAGGGCGGCGCGGTCGCCGAGGCGACGTCCAAGGTCGTCGGCGCCGACATCGGCGGGTTGCTCGGCATCGACCTGACCGGTGACGACCTCAACGGCCTGACCAACCCCGACGCGGTGAAGGAAGCCATCCTCGACGCGGGCAAGGCGACCGGTCTGTCCGACCAGGCCGAAGAGCTGGTGGCCGCGATCGACCTGCTCGTCAACATCGCCGGCATCAGCGTCGAGTTCTTCCCGACGATGCAAGAGGCAGACCCCAAGGGCAACTGGGCGCGGTCCTCGGCCGGAACGCTGGCGCTGACCGTCGAGCCCAAGATCCCGGTGATCGAGGCGGCCGGACTAGCGGGCGTGCCGCGGCCGGCCAAGTACCTGAGCACCGGGGTCAGCCTGAAGATCGAGCTTCCCACCGCGGCCTCCGAGGTCAAGGTCGGAGACGTGCTCTCGAGCAACCCGACGACGGGCGTCGGGACCCCGCTGCTGGCAGCGGTCGTCCTGATCGGCGCCGCGGTGGTTGCCCGCAGGTTCGCGCTGATCTGAGCGCGACGGCAGAACGGAGAAAGGGCGGCCGATCGGCCGCCCTTTCTGCTGCGCGCGTTCGTCTACGCGAACACGCCGCGCCTGCTCATCAGTTTTCGATAGACCATCTGCTGCACGGCTTCGCGCACCTGATCGGTCAGGTTGTAGACGAACATCGGATCGAGCGCGGCGTCCGGCGTGAAGGACGCGGTCGCGATGGGTTCGCCGAACTCGATGATCCACTTCGTCGGGAGCGGCACCGCCCCGAGCGGCCCCAGCAACGGGAAGGTAGGCGTCAGCGGCACGTACGGCAGCCCGAGCAGCCGCGCCAGCGGGCGCAGGTTGGCGAGCATCGGATGGATCTCCTCGGCGCCGACCACCGCCACCGGCACGATCGGCACCCCTGTCTTGATCGCCACCTCGGCGAAGCCCACCCGGCCGAAGCGCTGCAGCTTGTACCGTTCGCGGAACGGCTTGCCGAGACCCTCGTAGCCCTCGGGGAACACGCCGACGACGGCTTCGGTCCCCAGCATCCGCACGGCGTCCTCCTCGCAGGCGAGGGCGTCCCCGCTCTTGCGCATGAGCGACCCGAGGAAGGGGATCTTGAAGGGCACCTCGCCGGCCAGGATGCGCAGCGCCACCCCCAGCTCGTCGTGCAGCGCGACCTTCATCATCAGGCCGTCCCACGGCAGCACGCCCGAATGGTTCGCCGCCAGGAGCGCTCCGCCCGTCGTCGGGACGTTGCGGATCCCGCGCGTCTCGACCCGCCACCATCGCTCGTAGAGCGGGCGCAACGCCGGGATCAGCGCCGTCTCGGTCAGGTCCGCGTCGAAGCCGAAGTCGTCGGTCGGGTACGCGCCGGTCATGCGCCGCCGGAGGAAGGCCAGCGTGTCCTGGAGGCGCCGCTCGACCGAGGAACCGCCCTCGTCGGCGGCGGCCGGCTCGTGCCTGGCGCAGTAGCCCGACTCGCGGGCGCGATTCGCGCACGGCTTGCCGTCGCGGGTGCGCGCCTTGCAGCGGGCCGCCTCGGGCCGCCGCGCCTCCATCGGGATCACGTTCGCTTCGCTCATGTCGTCACCTTCTCTCCCCGCCTGCGCGCCAGGAACGCGAACACGTCCTGCTCCCAGCGCTCCGCCTGCTCTTCCGTGAACACCTTCGCCAGCTTGCGTCTGGCGATGAAGTCGCGCAGCGCTTCGGCCGTCGAGTAGCGCGGCGTGTAGCCGAACTCGGTGCGGAGCCGGTGGACGTCGGCGACGCGACCGAAGAGCAGGAACGCGAGCTGTTCGGGCGAGAAGTCGACCAGGCCCGTCTGCCGGACGAGCGATGCGACCGGTCCGATCAGCGGGAGCGGGACCGGCAACGGGACCTTTCCGGCCATGCGGATCGCCTGCGACAGGTAGACGATGCCGATGCCGGCCGCGTTGAACGTTCCCGCATGGTCCTCGCGCGTCGCTCGGTACATGATCTCGACGGCGTCGTCCTCGTGGATCAACTGGAGCCTCGGGTCGTAGCCGAGCGCGGTCGGCACCACCGGCAGCGACAGGTACCGCGTGAGCGGGGTGTCAAGCGTCGGCCCGATGAAGTTTGCGAACCGCAGGATCGTCAGCTTGACGTCGGGTCGCCGCCGGCCGAAGCCGCGGGCGTAGTGCCCGATCTCCCATGCGTCGCGCGCGTATCCCGTGCGCGGCTGCGAGCTGGCTGCCATCTCCTCGCTGAAGATCGAGGGGTCGGCCGGGTCGCTCCCGTAGACGGCCGTGGTCGAGCGCATCACGACCTTGCGCAGGCGCTCGGCCTTCTGACACGCGGCGAAGAGCTGCATCGTCCCGATGACGTTGACCTCTTTCATCTGCGCGCGCCCGCCCGCGTGGCGGGGAGTGGCGACCATCGCGGCGTGCACGACGGTGTCGACCTCGGTCGCCTGAAGCACCTTCACGATCAGCGGGTTGCGGATGTCGGCTCGCACGAACTCCGCGCGCGTGAACTCGACCGCGGGGTCGTCCAGGTCGACGCCGAATATCTCCTCGACCTCGGGATCGTCTTCCAGGCGCCGGACGAGCCCGCCGGCGAGCGCTCGCGAAACGCCGGTGATGAGCACCCGCCGTCCGGCGCTCACCGGGCGCCCTTCTGCATCCGCGCGATGATTACGGCGTCGCCCCGCTGGGCTTCCAGCATCGTACGCGCGCTCCCCTGGTTGATCGCGATCGTCAGGAACCGGTACGAGTCCTCCAGCACGAGCGTTCGCCCCTGCGGCACCTCGCTGAACGTCTCGCCCCAGGGCACCGTGAGGGAGTGCCCGACGAGGCGCAGCTCGACCTCGTCGCCCAGCAGGACGCCGATCCCTTCGAGATCCTGGCGGGTCACGTTGAGCTGGAGGTTTCCGAAGCGATCGAACTGAATCACGCGCGCGTGGACGTGGTCGTCGTCGACGCGCGCCTGCGGCAACTCGACCTTGACCAGGTCCTCGGCGGCCATTCGGGGGCCGAACTCCTCCAGCGGGACGCCCCGGGCGATGTGCGCCGCCGCCGGGGCGAAGACGTCCCTGCCTTGGAACGTGCGGCTGGGCTGGCCCAGGAAGAACTCCTCGTTGGTGATCTGCCGCGCTTCGGTGACGCCGCCGAGCGCCTGCGACGCGGACCACAGCAACCCGTTGTCCGGACCGACCAGCGGCGAGCCCGATTCCGTCTGGATCACGACCGCCCGGCGCGAGGTGCCGACGCCGGGATCGACGATCGCAAGGTGCACCGCCTCGGGCATGAAGGGCACCGATTGCGCGAGCACGGTCGAGCCGGCGCGAACGTCTTGCGGCTGGATGCCGTGCGCGAGGTCGAGCACCTCGACGTCGGGCGCGATGCGCTTGATCACGCCGCGACACACTCCAACGAACTCATCCTCCAGACCGTAGTCCGACAGGAACGTCACGAAGCGGAACGGCACCGGGATACCCCCTTCGGCGCGCGCGCGAGCGGCGAGGTCCTAGCCCTTCTGCCGGCGCTGCCAGCGAGTCTTCTTGAGCAGCTTCTTGTGCTTGTGCTTGCGCATCTTCTTGCGCCGCTTCTTGACGATCGATCCCATTCGTTCTCCCGTGTCGGTGCGACCCGCAGTCTACTTGCCGCGCGCTACCCGAAGAAAAATGCGTCCTGCAGGTCCACCGCCGAGATGCGGAAGTCGGGCTCGACCCGGAGCGAGCCGAGGCGAAGGCCCCGCGCTCCTTCGTCCAGCCGGGAGATCATGTGCAGCCCGTCCCGGCGCCACTCCAGAATGCCGACCCCGATGCAATGGCCGTCGCCGTCCTCCATGCCCACCAGGATGCGATCCAGGTTCGACGGCTCCATCCCCGGAGGAACGGCGGGCACGATGACGCTCGGCTTCACCGACCAGTTGTAGACGGGACCCTCGAACGCCGCACGCAACGCCTCCTGGCGTTGCGTCGCGCGCTCGTCGGGGGTGGACGGCTTGATCTTCGGGTCGACCGGCAGCGCGATCACCTCGGCCGAGACGGTCCGCCGAACCGCCCCGAGGATCGGGTCCAGCTCGCCGCCTCGCTGGAAGCCGACGACGGTGTCGGGCTGGAGGACCTCGACCTTGTGGAGCTTCAACGACTGGCCGCGCGTCCCGTCGATGAACCCGGTCGTGTCCACCACGATCAAGTGCACGCCGGCCGCGCGCGCCTCGGTCGCGAGCTTCATCGCCCCGATGACGAGCGGCAGCTCGTGGTTCTCGGCGGAGACGGCGCCGACGAAGTACAGGCGATCGGCGCGGCTGAGCGTCGCGGGTTCGAGATCCAGCTCTTGCTCGACGAACTTCAGCCCGACCGTGGCCGGCGGGCCGACCGTCGCCCGCGCCACGTCCAGATCCAGGTAGGCGACGCGGCGGCCGAGCCGCACGGCGACCTCGGCGCACATGCGACAGAACGTGGACTTGCCGGTGTCGAGCCCGCCCAGCGCCATCACCATGCCGCCTCGCTCGGCAACGCGAGCAACGGCGCTATAGAGATCCATCCTCCGGTCGCCTCCGTCGTGCGGAGGGTGCAGTGGGTGTGCGATCGGCCGCTACGGGCGGCCGCGCGAGCGGTGGCCGGCTAGTCGGTGACCTCGGCAACGTGGACGTAACTGGCGTCCAGGTACTCCTCGAGATCGGTTTCCTTGACACGGTAGGTTTTGCCGATCTGGACGGCGGGAAGCTTGCCCGACCGGATCAGGCGATAGACGGTCATCTTTGAAACTCGCATACGCTCAGCAGTCTCGGGAACCGTAAGGAAGCCCGGGCCGCTGGGCGAGATCTCACTCGCCACTGAACTCCTTCCGACTGATGCCCCAGATGATAACACGTTTCACTTGCGCACTTCCTGCCCCATCGGGATCAAACGGGCAATGGGGTATCAGGCGAACCGGCCGGTGAGGAACCGCGCGATCGGCTCGTACACGCCGGGGCGCAAGTTGTCGTCGAGCGGGACGACCGCCTCGGTCAAGCCGGCCGCGTAGGCGACCGCGATGGCAGGGTCGTTCACGTCGGTGAAGGAGATCGTCGGCAGGCCCCGCACGACCGCCTCGCCCGCGTAGCCGTGATCGGCCAGCACGAGGCCGGGCGGCTCGATCGCGTCGAGCACGGCCGCCATCGGCCAGGACTCGTGCGTGTGCAGCATGTCGGCAAGCGTGCACAAGACGCCGACGCCGTCGGCGTATCGAATCAGCCGCGGCCGCTTGCGCCGTCGCGGCGGCGCAAGCCGAACGTCCTCCAGGGGCGTCTCGATTCGCACGCCCGCTCCCGCGAGCGCTCGCGCGAGGGCTTGGTACATGGCCATCAAGCCGGTCGGGTGCCCGGTCATCACGAGCATGCGGACGCGGTCGCGCGCCGCCCGCTCGAGCAGCTCGCCGGCTGCCTCGAGGCCGCGCAGCGTGCGGTCCGGGTCGATCGTGCCGGGACCGTCGCGGTGGTCCAGCGAGGCCGAGCAGCCGCACAGCTCCGCGACGGCGGCCATGACGCCGGTCGCGTCGAGACCGCGCGCGCCGACCCCGAGGTGCTTGTCCGGGTCGCCTGCGGCGAGCGCTTCGGCATTGCCGACGACGCTCGACCGGGGCGTGGCGGTGTCGCCCGCCAGGCCGGTTGCGAGCAGGTGGTCGCGCAGATCGGAGACGGTGACGCTCATCGCGCCCGAGTCTACGGGTCGAAGATGGTCGACCGAGCAGGACGAATCGGACATCGGTACGCTACGGGCCCGCCCGCGCGCCCACGAGGCGCGCTCGACACCAGGAGGCGCACGATGCCCGAGCCCGGCGTACCGCTCATTCCGCTTCGACACTTCTTCGACAATCCCGAACGCGCGGGCGTGCAGATATCGCCGGACGGCTCGCGCCTTTCCTACCTCGCGCCTGAAGAAGGCCGGCTGAACGTCTGGGTGCGCTCGATCGAAGAGGACGACGCGGTGTGCGTCACCCACGACCACACGCGCGGCATTCCCGGTTACCTGTGGTCGCGCGACGGCAAGCGGATCCTCTACGTGCAAGACCAGGGGGGCAACGAGAACTACCACCTCTACGCGGCCGACGTCGCGAACCCCGAGGCCGACGCCGTCGACCTCACCCCCTTCGAGAACGTGCGCGTGGGGCTGGTCGACAACCCGCGCGCCACGCCGACCAAGCTGCTGATCGCGATGAACCGGCGCAATCCCCAGGCGTTCGACGTGCACCGCATCGACATCGAGTCCGGCGACCTGGAGCCCGTGGCCGAGAACCCGGGCGACATCGTGGGCTGGCAGACCGACGCCGCCGGTCGCGTGCGCGGCGCGCTCGCGCAGACGCCGGCCGGCGGGTGGCAGCTTCGCGTGCGCGACGACGAGGATTCCCCCTGGCGCGTGCTCGCGGACTTCTCCAACGAGGATGACTGCGCGCCCTACGGGTTCACGCCGGACGGAACCGGGCTGTGGATCGGGACGGCGAAGGACGCCGAGTTCCACCGGCTGCTGCGCATCGACGCGGCCACGGGCGAGACCTCGCTCGTCGACGAGCACCCCGCGGCCGACCTCGTCGCGGCGGTCATCAGCGACAAGACCAAGGACCTGGTCGGCACCGCCTACGTCCAGGACGAGGTGATCTTCCACGGGCTCGAGCAGTCGTGGCAGCAGACGTGGGACCGGCTCAAGTCCGTCCACGCGGGCGACCCCAGCATCACCGGCATGGACGAGGACGAGCGCAACGTGATCGTGACCTACGACGACGACCGCGACCCCGGCGCCACGTACGCCTTCGATCGCGCCACCGGGAAGGCGACGTTCCTGTGGCGCTCGCGCCCGTGGCTCGACCCGGAGCACCTCGCGCCGATGCAGCCCGTGTCCTTCCCGGCGCGCGGCGGGCTGACCTTGCACGCATACCTCACGACGCCGGTCGGCGTCGAGCCCGCCAACCTGCCGATGGTGCTGCTCGTCCACGGCGGACCGTGGTCGCGCGACGCGTGGGGCTACGACCCGGAGGCGCAGTTCCTGGCCAACCGCGGCTACGCCGTCCTGCAGGTCAACTACCGGGGCTCCACGGGCTACGGCAAGTCCTTCAAGGAAGCGGCCGTCCACGAGTGGGCCGGCGCGATGCACCACGACCTGATCGACGCGGTCGGCTGGGCCGTCGAACGCGGTACCGCCGACCCGGCGAAGGTCGCGATCTACGGCGGCTCCTACGGCGGGTACGCGACCCTGGTCGGACTGACGTTCACGCCCGAGACGTTTGCGTGCGGCATCACCTACTGCGGTCCGTCGAGCCTGCTCACGCTGGTGTCGTCCTTCCCCGAGTACTGGAAGCCGATCCTGGCGGGCACGTTCTTCAAGCACGTCGGCAACCCGGAGAACGAGGCGGAAGCCCAGGACATGCGAGCGCGCTCGCCGCTGTTCAAGATCGATGCGATCAAAGCGCCGCTGATGGTCGCGCAAGGCGCCAACGACGTCCGGGTGACCAAGCAGGAATCCGACCAGGTCGTCGAGGCGCTGCGCGCCAAGGGGATCGACGTCGAGTACATCTGCAAGGACGACGAGGGCCACGGCTTCGCCAACCCGGAGAACAAGATGGAGTTCTACGGCGCGATGGAGCGCTTCCTGGCCAGGCACCTCGGCGGGCGGACCGAAAGCTAGCCACATCGCCTGCGTCTACGCTGAGGAGCCGTGAACAGGATCAGGTTCCGGCTCTTCGGCGTGCCGGTCGTCGTCGAGCCGTTCTTCTTCCTCTTGATCGGGCTGATCGGCCTCCAGGACGATCTCGGGGCGCTGCTGGCGTGGATTGGGATCGCGAGCGCGTCGGTGCTCCTGCACGAAGGCGGGCACGCGATCGCCTATCGCGCCTTCGGCTTCGCGCCCTCGATCCGCCTGCACGGATTCGGCGGGCTCACCTCAGCCTCGGTGGGCGAGGACTTCCAGCAGCGGTTCGTGCGCCGGATGGTCGTCGCCGCTGCGGGACCGGCGATCGGGCTCGTGATCGGGATTCCCGCGTTCGTCGCGTGGCGAAACGGGTCCGCCGCGCTGCCCGAGCACATCCTGGTGGACCTCTGGTGGGCGAACCTCGGGTGGGGCGTGCTGAACCTGCTCCCGATCCAGCCGCTCGACGGCGGCAAGATCTTCGGCGCGTTCGCGGACTCGATCTTCCGGCGCCACGGCCCGGCGGTGACCGCGGTGGTCTCGCTCGTGGCCGGAGGCGCGATCGCGCTCTGGGCGTTCGCGATCGGCGAGCTTTTCATCGGGCTGCTGGCCGCGTTCCTCGGCTTGCAGAGCCTTCGTCCGCTGACCGCGGGTCGCGAGCAGGACGCCGCCGCGCGGCTCGCCGAGGGCTATCGCGCGCTCAACGCCTCGGACCTGGCCACCGCGCGCGCGGTCGCCGAAGAGGTCCAGGCGATGCCCCGATCCGGGCGCGCGAAGATCGGAGCGCGCGAGCTGCTCGCCTGGACCGAGCTGCTGCAGGGCCGGCCCGAGCAGGCGGCGACCCTCGCGGGCAAGCCCCTGCCGGGCTTCCAGCCGAACCCGTACCTGCTCGCGTGCATCGACGTCGCGAGCGGCCGGACCGTGGCCGGGATCGAGCGGCTGGCTGGGACGTCGTGGCAGCACCTGCCGACGGCACAGATCGTGACGGTGCTCGCGAACGGGCGCGCGACCGGCGAGGCCCTGGAACGGATGGCCCAGATCGGCGATCCCGCTCGCCGGTCGCGCGCCCTGATGACCTTGCCGCTGCTCGCGACGCTCACCAATCGTCACGAACTCGCGGCGAGCTTGGGGGCTGCCGCCTTCGCGCACTTGCCCGACCCGTTCCTCGCCTACAACACCGCGTGCGCGCTCTCGCGCGGGGGGCGCACGACCGAGGCGTTGGAGTGGCTCGTGCGGGCGATCGACGCCGGCTTCGACCAGCTCGCGATGCTCGACGAAGACGAGGACCTCGCGAACGCGCGCGACGACCCGGGGTTCGCGCGCGTGCGTGCGCGACTCGTTTAGCTACCCGACGCTGATGCCGTGGTACGGGAAGATGCGTTCGCGCGTCTCGATCGCCGCGCGCGCGGCGCGCTCGCGGACGTCGGCGTCGTGCTCGCCCAGCTCGACCTCGGGGTCGCGGAACCGCGCAGCCAGGTGCGTGGCGCCGTGCTCGCGCGCGACCTCGAGCCACTCGGGCGGCGTCTGGTCGGGAAGCTCGGCCTCGGCTTGCTCGGCGAAGTAGAGGGTCCATGCGCGCGGGACGACGTCGGCGATCTGGTAGCCGCCCCCGCCCGTCGCGACCCAGCGCCCGCTCGCGTAGTCGTGCGCAAGCTCGTGGAACGACTGCGCGAGCCACCGATACGTGCGCGTCGTCAGCGCGAAGTGCGCGAGCGGGTCGGTCGCGTGCGTGTCGCAGCCGAGCTGCGTGAAGAGCACGTCGGGTTTGAACGACTCGACGAGCGGCGGGACGATGGCGTCGAAGGCGGCGCGGTAGGCGGCGTCGGTCGTGTACGGCGGGAGGGCGACGTTGACGCTCGTCCCTTCGGCGTCGCCGCGCCCGACCTCGTCGGCGAAGCCGGTCCCCGGGAACAGGAACGCGCCCGACTCGTGCAGCGAGATCGTCATCACGCGCGGGTCGTCGTAGAACGCCGCTTGCACGCCGTCACCGTGGTGCACGTCCACGTCGACGTAGGCCACGCGTCCGGCCCCGTTGCCGAGCAGCCAGGCGATCGCGACCGCGGGGTCGTTGTAGATGCAAAAGCCCGAGGCGCGGTCGGCCATCGCGTGATGGAGCCCGCCCGCCGGGTACCACGAGTGCTCGGCCCGCCCGCGCCACACTTCCTCGGCCGCGACCAGCCCGCCCCCGCACACCAGGACGCTCGATTCGTGCATGCCGGTGAACGCCGGACAGTCCGTGTTGCCCGCCGGCGTCGTCCCGATCCCCCATCCGTAGTCGTCGAACGCGCCGTGCACGTCGTGCGAGATGCGCTCGACCGCGTCGAGGTACTCGGGCCGGTGGAAGGCCTCCAGCTCCGCGCGCGTCGCCTCCCGCGGCGGCAACAGCGTCACGTTCGGCCGGTCGAAGAGCCCGCACGCCCGCGCAAGCTCGACCGTCAGCTTCACCCGGATCGGCTTGAGCGGGTGTTGCGGCCCGAAGTCGTAGGCGACGTAGTCGTCGGTCCAGACCGCGACGACGGCGCTGCTCATGACGGGATCTCCACGAAGTCGTCCAGGTGCATGTACGCGATCACGTCTCCGACCCGGCGGAATGCCGCATCGTTCCCCACCAGCGCGGAGCACTCCGCGTCGAGCGCAGAAGCGACGACGACGGCGTCGGGAAGGGTGAGCCCGCGCTCCGCCCGAAGCTCCGACGCTTTCCACGCGACCGAGCGAGTGAGGTCGACCAACCGCGGTCCTCCCGTGGAGCCGAACAACTCTCGGATGACCCCCGCCGCCTCGCGCTTCCCGTGACGGAGAGGACCAACCAGCATCTCGGCTTCGGTCACCACTGATGTGAAGAGGTGGACGCGCTTGGCCGCCCCATCGCGCAACAGTGCCCGCACAGGCTCCCATCGTCCGGCAATGCCCTCGATGAAGTAGATGAGCGGTGCGGTGTCGAGCGCCACTCGCTCGTGATCGCGCAGCGCCGCGCTCAAACCGCCGGACTGCGATTCCATCCTTCTCGCTGCTCGCGCACGTAGTCGTCCGGATCCCCGTAGACGCCCTTGAGGCTGCCTTGCAGCCGGTCGAGCCAGTCGTCCAGCCGCTCCAGAACGAGCCGACCGTCCTCCACGGAGACCGTCAGGACCGCCCCCGGCTCGATCCCAAGTTCCCGGCGCGCCCAGACGGGCAGCGTGATCTGCCCCTTGGAGGAAACCGTCGCCTTCGACATTTTCCCAGCTTACGGCCCAGGCCAGGCGCGGTCAAGGATCAAGTCTTGAACTTTACTTCACTACCTTACTTCGCTTCAACCTGGGATCGCGTCGTCGATGCCTTGGGACTTCTGGACCTTGCCGGAGTAGTCCACGCTGACGGCCTTCCACTCGGTGAATTCGTCGAGCGCGACGGGCCCGGCTTCGCGGTGACCGTTGCCGGTGGACTTCATCCCGCCGAATGGAAGCTGGACTTCGGCGCCGATGGTCGGCGCGTTGACGTAGACGACGCCGAACTCGAGCTGCTCGATCGCGGTGAACGTGTTGGTGATGTCGCGGGTGTAGATCGAGCACGACAGCCCGTACTGCGTGCCGTTGGCGATCGCGATAGCTTCGTCGAGCGAGCCGACGGTCGTGATCGCGGTCACCGGGCCGAAGATCTCCTCCTGGAAGATGCGCATGTCCGGCGTCACGTCGCGGAAGACGGTCGGGGCGATGAAGTTGCCCTTCGCCAGCTCGCCGTCCGTTAGCTCGTGTCCGCCGGTGAGCAGCTTCGCGCCCTCTTCTTCCCCCACGCCGATGTAGCCCAGGATGCGCTCCTTCTGCTTGGCGTTGATGACCGCGGTCAACTCGCTGTCGGGGTCGGTCGCGGGCCCGACCTTCATGGTGGTCACGCGCGCGAGCAGGCGCTCCTCGAACTCGTCCTGCACGTCGGCGTGCACCGCCATGCGGCTCGTCGCGGTGCAGCGCTGGCCGGAGGTGGCGAACGCGCCCCACGCGCCCGCCTCGACCGCGAGGTCGAGGTCGGCGTCGGGCATCACGATCAGGCAGTTCTTCGAGCCCAGCTCGAGCGACACGCGCTTCATCTGCCGGCCGCACGACTCGGCGATCATCCGCCCGACGTCGAGGGACCCGGTGAAGGAGATCGCACGCACGTCCTTGTGATCGACGAGCGCCGCGCCGGCTTCCTCGCCGATCCCCGGCACGAAGTTCAGCACGCCCGCCGGCAGACCCACCTCCTCGAACATCCTGACCAAGCGATACGCGAGCAGCGGCGTGTCCTCGGCGGGCTTGAACACGACCGTGCACCCCGCGATGAGCGCGGGGAAGATCTTCCACGTCGGGATCGCGATCGGGAAGTTCCACGGCGTGATGAGCCCGGCCACTCCGATCGGGTGACGCATGGTCATCGAGAACTTCTGCGGCAGCTCCGCGCGCGTCGTGACGCCGAACAGGCGGCGGCCTTCGCCCGCCATGTAGTAGGCGAAGTCGATCCCTTCCTGCACGTCGGCGCGGCACTCCCGCCAGGTCTTTCCCATCTCGCGCGCCATCTCGCGAGCAAGCTCTTCCTTGCGCTGCTCGAGCAGCATGCCGACGCGCAGGACGTAGTCGGCCCGCGCCGGCGCGGGGGTCGACATCCAGGCGGGATACGCCGCCTTGGCGGCCTTCGCGGCCTCGTCGACGTCGACGGCGTCGCCGCGGGCGAACAGCGCGATGACGTCGGTCTCGTCGGCCGGGTTGCGGACCTCCATCAGCTCGCCCGAGTGTCCGGTGATCCATTCGCCCGCAAGGATGTCAGGGAACTCCTCGACCATGGCTCTCACTCCCTTGGTCGCCGCGCGTGGCGGCCCGACGGCTCGAGACCATCGTAGGGGCGCCCGCGTCGCGAGCGAAAGTCGCGACGCGGCGTCAGGGCCGGGCGAGGTCCTTGTGCATCCGAACGACGTCGATGTCGCCTTCCGGGAAGCGCGCACCGCGCGTCTCGACGCCGTCCTGGACGTAGCCGAGGCGTTCGTAGAGCGCCCTGGCGCGCGGGTTGGTGACGAAGACGCCGAGCCGCATGATCGACACGTCGTGCTCGAGCGCCCAGGACTCCGCCGCCTCGATCAGCGCCGAGCCCACGCCGAGGCCGCGGTAGTCGCGCGCGACCGTGATGCCGAACTCGGCGGCATGGCGCACGGCGGGGCGCGGGCCGCGCGTGACCCCGAGCTGCCCGACTAAAACGCCGCCGACCTCCGCGACGAGCGTCGCGCCCTCCGGCGACCAGCCGATGCGGTGCCGCTTCCACTCGCGCACGCCCCAGATCTCATGCTCGAGCACGAGCAGCGTGCGCGGCCGCTCGCGAATGATGGCGGCGACGATCCGCAGGCACGCCCGCGCGTCGGCGTTGCGCGCGACGCGGACGGTCCCGTCCCTGCCGTCGCTCGTGCGGAACGGGACGCGCCTGCCGCGCACCGGCGCCCTACTCGTGACCCTCAGCAAGTTCCCTCGAACGGTCGGTCGCCGCGCGCACGGCATCGAGGAACGCGCTGCGGACGCCGGCTCGCTCCAGCACGCGCATCGCGGCCACGGTCGTGCCGCCCGGGCTGGTGACCTCCTCGCGCAGCTCGACCGGGTGACGGCCGGTTTCCGACAGCATGCGCGCCGCGCCGAGCAGCGTCTGGACGCTCAGCTCGGTCGCGACCTCGCGGGGCAGCCCGACGCCGACGGCGGCCTCGATGAGCGCCTCGGCGAGGAAGAACACGTACGCGGGCCCAGTGCCGCTGACGCCGGTCACCGCGTCGAGGTGCTTCTCGGGCAGGTGCACGACGCGGCTCACCGCTTCCAGGATCGCGCGCGCCTGCGCGAGGTGATCGTCGTCGGCGTGCGTGCCGTCGGCGATGGCCGTCGCGCCCTCGCGCAGGAGCGCGGGCGTGTTGGGCATCGCCCGCACGACGCTCGCGCTCGGCAAGTGCCGCTCGATCAGCCGGATCGGGATGCCGGCCGCGATGGAGATGACGAGCTGGCCGTCGCGCACGCCTTCGGCCGTAGCCTGCAGCGCCTCGTCGATGTCCTGCGGCTTGACCGCGATCAACACCGCGTCGGACCCGGCGACGGCGGCGGTCGTGTCGTCGGTGACGGCGACGCCGTATGTCTTGTGCAGCAAGTCGCGTCGCGCTGCATGGATCTCCGACACGACGATCTGCTCGGGCTCTGCCCAGGCCGAATGAACGAGGCCGGAAACCAGCGCCTCCCCCATGCGGCCGCCGCCGACCACCGCGAGCTTGTACATGGCGCCGATTGTAGGCGAACGCGCGTTTGCCCGATTAAAAGGCGCCTGCGCGACCCTGCGCGACCCGGCGCGACCCGGCGCGACCCGGCGCGACCCGGCGCGGGACCGTCAAGGAGGAATCGAGGAATCGAGCGGCGAAGGGAATCTGCGCAAACGTAGACCTACCGAACCCACGCGCGTCCCGGAGGCCCCTCATGCGCACGAAGCTTTCCGCGATCACCCTGCTCGCCCTGCTGGCGACCCTGACGCCCGCCACGGCCCGTCCCCGGACGTTCCTTGTCGTCCACGACGGCGCGCGCGTCTCCCGCAACATCCTTCCGCCGGGCACGGGCGGCTACCTGGGAACGGCCGACTTCGCGCTGGTGACCGCGGGAGCGGCCGAGCAGCCGGACCACTTCGCCGATCAGCTCGGCATGTACGAGAACCTCGTCGTCGCGGCGTCGGACGGCGTCACGCCCGGCGAGGTCGCGACGCTGTTCAAGGACGCGCGCTTCGGGGTCCGGCCGGACGACGTGGGACGCACCTACAGCCCGCGCGGCGACGTCACGATCGTGCGCGACCTGTCGTTCAACGTCCCGCACATCTTCGGCACGACGCGGGAGGGCACGATGTTCGGCGCGGGCTACGCCTCGGCCGAGGACCGACTGTTCATGATGGACACGCTCCGGCATATCGCGCGCGGCCGCATGTCGGAGTTCCTCGGCGCCAGCGAGGCCAACCTCGCCAGCGATCGAGCCACCTACGCGATCGCCGACTACACCGAGGAGGAGCTGCAGGCGATGGCCGGCCGGCTGCCGGCGCTCGCGATGGAGAAGACCGGAAGCCCGGAGCTGGGCCAGCTCGTGCTGGACGACTTCGCCGGCTTCGCCGCGGGCGTGAACCAGGCGATCACCGAGATGCTGCTCGACCCGACGAGGCTGCCGGCCGAGTACCCGGCCCTGCAGCTCGTGCCGGAGCCGTGGAAGATCACCGACTCCGTGGCGCTCGCTTCGATGATCGGCGGCGTGTTCAGCGTCGGCGGCGGCGGCCAGCTCGCCAACGATCGCCTGCTCGACGCGCTCGAAGCCGAATACCCGGGCGACGCGGCTCGCGCCCGATCGATCTTCGACGACTTCAAGAACGCGAACGACCCGGAGGCGCCGACCAACACCTCCGAGCGGTTCCCGTTCAACACCGACCGGCAGCTCGGCCCGGTCGACCCGGACGCGGTCGCGCGCCCCGACGACACCGTCGCGTTCGCGCGGGCGATGGAGCGTGCGAGCTTCCCACCCGCACTCGACGGCCCCTTCGGTCCGATCCGCATCTTCGCCCGGCGCGGCCAGGCGTCCAACGCGCTGCTCGTCGCGCCGGACCGCTCGGCGAGCGGCAACCCGATCGCGGTCTTCGGCCCGCAGGTCGGCTATTACGCGCCGGAGATCCTGAGCGAGATCGACATCCACGGGCCGGGCGTCCACGCACGCGGCGCGGCTTTCCCGGGGATCTCGCAGTACGTGCTGCTCGGCCGGGGCCAGGACTACGCGTGGAGCGCGACGACCGCCGTCGCCGACCACGTCGACATCCGTGCGGTCAAGCTGTGCGACACCGGCGGCGGCGAGGCGGCGCTGGACTCCGACGGCTACCTGCGCGACGGCGAGTGCCACCCGATCTACACGCGCACCGACACCTGGGTTGCGAAGCCCGGCGCGGCCGGGACGCCCGACGGCGACGGCGAGAACGACGTCGTCGTGTCGATGACGGCCGAGCGCGCGCTCGCCGGCGCCGAGAACCCGACCGGGCAACCGGTCGCCTCGCGCGGGTTCGTCGACGGCGAGCCGGTCGCGTTCGTGCGCGTGCGCTCGTCCTACGGCAAGGAGGTCGACTCGGCGATCTCCTACGTGCTGCTGCACGACCCGTCCAGGATCGACACCGTGGACGACATGCTCCACGCGTTCGGCGACTGGTTCAGCTTCTCGTTCAACTGGCACGTGATCGCGCGGGACGGCGTCGGCTTCATCACGACCGGGCTCTACCCGCGCCTTCAACCGGGCGTCGATCCGGAGATGCCCTTCTGGGGCGAGCCCGAGTGGGACTACGCGGGGCTGCTCGCCTTCGACGAGCACCCGCAGTCCAACAACCCGCCCGAGGGCTTCATCACCAACTGGAACAACAAGCAGGCGCCCGCCTTCCGCGCCTCGGACGACAACTACTCCTACGGCTCGATCCAGCGAAAGCAATTGCTGACCGACGGCGTGCTGCGCGCGATGCGGCGCGACGGGCTCGTGAGCGTGCCGGAGCTGGTGGAGGCGATGGCGGTCGCGGCGACGCAAGACCTGCGCGTCGAGGTGCTCACCCCGCGCGTCTTGGAGGCGATCGGCAGACCGAGCGACCCCGGCCTGGCCGCCGGCTACGACTTGCTCGCGGATTGGATCGGCCGCGGGGCGCACCGGGCCGACCTCGACGGGGACGGCGCCTACGACGACGCGGACGCGGCCCTGCTGATGGACGCGATGTGGTCGCCCCTGATGCGAGCGATCTTCGGCGACGAGCTGGGCGCCGCGTTCGAGGTCGTGCCCCAGAGCCACAACGAAGGCGCGAACCCCGGCGGGAGCGCGTATTGGGGCGGCTGGTACGGCCACGCGTCCAAGGCCCTGCGCACCTCGCTCGGCCTCGCGGTACGCGGCGCGTACAACGTGAACTACTGCGGGACCGCGAGCGAGTGCCGCGACGCGTTCTACGCCGCGCTGGCAGAAGGGATGCAAACGGCATCCGAGACGAAGGGGAACAACGAGAACTGGGCATTCGGCCAGAAAGCGGCCGAAGACATCCAATTCTCCGCGGTTGGGGTGCTCGGACAGCGCGCCATGCACTGGCAGAACAGGCCGACGTTCCAGCAAGTCGTCGAATTCCCGCTCGCACGGGCTCACTGACGGGGAGGACCGGACACGCTCGGCGTCGAAGTTGAGCGCGTGGGCACCCGAACGACGCCGCGGCGGCTGGGCTCGATCTGCGCGATCACCCTCAGCGTGCTGCTGGCCGCGCAGGGCGCGCTGATTACCGCGCGCACCATCGACCCCGCCGACGCCTACTCGACCGGTCCACGCGTCGACACCTCGTTCGTTCCCGACGACGCGGGACCGCCGGCCGCGCTGCTCCCCTACACCACGCCGAGCGCCCCGTCGCTGTACCAGCGCAAGCCCCCGGCCGCCGACGCCTCGCTCGACGAGATCATCCACGCCGAGCGCGGCAAGCTGGGCTTCACGTGGCCGGTCGCTTCGCGGGTCATCACCTCGCCGTTCGGACCTCGGGGCAAGCACGAGTTCCACCACGGCACCGACATCGCCTGCGACATCGGCGACCCGATTCGCGCGTCGGTCGCCGGCCTGGTCCTGGGCGCGGGCAAGGCGCGGTGGTACGGCAACGTGGTGCTCGTCCAGCACGCGAACGGCTACGCGACGCTCTACGCGCACCTCAGCGCGATCTCCGTCGCGGCGGGTGCCACCGTGACGACGCAGTCGCAGATCGGCGTCTGCGGGTCGACGGGCCGCTCGACCGGACCGCACCTGCACTTCGAGATCCGCGACACGCGCTACGTCTACGATCCGCTGACGTTCCTGCCCTGAGCGCGGGTCACACCGTCACGACGACGCTGCGCGCGGCCTTGTCGTGGATCGCTTGCCGCCGGCCGTCCCACAACGGGAACAACACGTCGAGGATCCCGGGCAGGTAGAACAGCCACCACAGGATCCACCCGACGAGGAACCGCACGAACGCGCGCCCGTGACCGATGCTCGCGCGGTCGCGCAGGTCGACGACCGCGATCCGCAGCACCATCTTTCCCACGGTCTGTCCGCGCTGCCCGCCTTCCAGCAACACCTTGTAGAGGCCTTGCACGACGGCGACGAGCAGCAGCCCGTAGACGAACCGGCGCACCTGCACGGGGTCGACGTCGAAGTCGACCAGGTCGCCGCGCGCGTCGTAGACGGGTTCGAAGGGCGGGCCGGCGAGAAGCCCGATCGCGAGCCCGGCCGGCGCCAGGACGAGGCCGTCGATGAGATACGCGGCGACGCGCTGCCACCAGCCGGCGTACTGACCGACCGACCGCTCGCTCGCCGCCGCCGGTCCGGGGTGACCACACTGCGGACACGTGACGGCGTAGGCGGACAGCTCGTTCCCGCAACTTCCGCAAAATGGCATCCGACCCCTCCCGGGAGGAAGGGTCTCCGACGCGAAGGGCCGCGTCAAGCGGTCGCGTCAGCGACCGCCGTCGTGTGGCGTCGCGGTGTGCGTCGTGGCGTTGTGCGTCGTGGCGTTGTGCGTCGTCGCCGTCTCATCCGGACGGACGGCGCCGCCCGCCGGCGGCATCGTCAGGACGAACGTCGAGCCTCCGCCTTCGCGATCCCGCACGACGAGCGAACCTCCCATCGCGCGCGCGAGCCGCCTCGACAGGTACAGCCCGAGGCCGGTCCCGCCGGAGGTGCGCGTCAGTTCGTCGAAGAGGCGCTCGTACCGGCCGAACACGCGCTCGCGATCTTCTTCGGGGATGCCCGCTCCACGGTCGGAGATCATCACCTCCACGGCTCGAGCCGTGCGGCGAATCACGACGTCGACGGGCTGGCCGGTCGGCGAGTACTTGATCGCGTTCGACAGCAGGTTGGCGAGGATGCGGTCGAGCCACGCCTCGTCGCCGCGCACGACGCAGTCGGCGTCCGCGGTCACCGTAATCGTTCGATCCGCTTCGACGAGCCGCAGCCCGTCCACGATCTGTCGTGCGACCTCGGTCGCGTCGACCTCGACCATCTCGCGCGGCTCCATGCCGCGCTCGAGCTTGGCCGCCTCGAGCAGGTCGCCCATCAACCGGTCCAACCGGCGCGAGTGCCGCAGGATCGAGCGGATGCCCTCGGCGTGCTCGTCGGGCGGCAGGCGGTCACCGATGCGCGCCAGCGTCTCCGCCCATCCGATGATCGGCCCGAGCGGCGAGCGCAGCTCGTGCGAGATGTTGGCGACGGACTCGGTCAGCTCGGACCGCACCCGGCTCACCTCGACCTCCGCGGTCAGGTCGCGCGCGACGACGATCAGCAGGCGGGGCTCGCCCGCGCGGTCGGTCAGCCTCGTGTAGCCGCACGCGAGGGACCGCCGGTCGCCCTCGCCGCGCGGGAGGATCAACTCGACCGGGAGCTGGGCACGCGTCCAGTCGGCGATCGCCACGCGCTTGCCCCGCCGGTCCCGCACGTCGAGGGCCAGCGGGCGGTCGATCACTTCCAGCGCGGGGATGCCCGTCAGCCGTTCCATCGCGGTGTTCCAGGACGCCACGGCGCCGCCGGGCGTGACGGTGAAGATCCCGTCCGAGGTGTGCTCGATGATCTCGCGCAGCTTTCGCCGCTCGTGCTCGACCTGGTCGTGCAGGGCCGCACGCTCGAGCGCGACGGCCGCCTCCCCGGCGAGCGCCTCCAGGACGGCCAGCTCGTCGTCCTCGAAGCCGCGCGCGCCGCTGCGATCGAAGACCGCGAGGACCCCGGCGCGGCTTCCGACGATCACCGGCACGGCGAGCGCCTCGCGCAAGCCGGCCTCTCCGAGCGCGAGGCGCAGGGTCGGATCCGCCTGATCGCCGTGACGGCGCTCGTTCGGCGACGACAGGAGCACCGCGGCCACGGGGTCGACTCCCGCCGAACCGCCCGAGTCGATCACCAGGCGTCCGTCGTCCCGGTCGATCGCGAGCAACGCGCGCGATGCCTCGAAGCACGAGCGGACGCCCTCGACGAAGGCCATCAGCGCGTCGGCGGTGCTGCGGCCCTGTACGAGCGCTCGCGTCGCGCGATGCATGCCGCCGATCCGCGCCCGGTCGGCCATCACCGCGGCGTAGGAACGGTGCACGCCGTGCAGCAGGCCGAGCAGGACCGCGAAGATCAGCAGCGCGGCGAGGTTCCAGTCCAGCGCGACCACGAACGCGATGCCGAAGGCGGTGTTCACGATCCAGCCGAGCAGGATCGCCGGGGCGAGCCGCCTCGTCACCGCCCGCATCGGCTTGCGCTCGGCCAGCTTGACGACGAACGAGAACGCGAACACGTTCACGAGGGCCACCGCGCTCATCGCGGCCATCAGCGCGCCGAGGTTGCGGGCGTCGGGCTCCGAGCCCGCGCGCAGCGCGCCGAGGACGAGCGCGCCCGCCGCGGCCGCCGCCGACCATTGCGCGACGTTGAACACGAGCTTGTTGAGGGCGTTGTGGTGGCGAAGCTCGACGAACGTCAGCGCCGCCGCGACCGTCAAGACGACGGCGTGCGCCGGGAACACGAACAATGCCGCGGCGAGCACCGTTTCGAACAGGTCGATCGCCATGACCTGGCTCCGGTATTGGAACCGGACGAGCAGCATGGCGGCGACGATCAAGAGCGCGCCGACGAACGGCAGCGCACCCCACGCGACGGTCCGCGTCCAATCGACGCGAAGGGAGACGACGATCGACAACGCTGCTCCGGCCAGCAGCAGGCCCGCCGTGTAGAGCGGGACCGGGGCGACGATGCTCCCGCGGACGAGGCCGTAGGCGCGGCGCGGCAGCGCACGCCGGTCGCGACCGGCGCTCATCGCGTCCGCACCTTCGTCACTTCCACGCGCCGTACCATCGGGCGCCCTCCAGTCCGGCGCCGTACCACCGTGCGCCGTCCGGCTCCCCGTACCATCGCGCGCCGTACCATCTCGCCCCGCTCCACGTGCTCCCGTACCAGCGGGCGCCGTACCAGCGAGCGCCGTGGAAGGGCGATGCGTACCAGGTCGTCTCGTTCCACGGCAGGACGACGTACCCGAGCCCGTCCCAGATCAGCAACTGGGTCGTCAGGCTCGCGCTGATCACCGTTCCGAACAGCCCCTGGCCGGTCTTCACCCGGACCGTGCCCCGGCTCGTGTGAATGAAACCGAGCCCGTTCGACCGTCCGAGACCGGCATTTGCCTCGCCCGGCGGCGCGTCCAGCGCCGCCATCACGTTCAGGGCGCCGGCGCCGGTCGCGTTCGGGTCGGCGGACGCCGCCGGCGACGCAGTCGCCCGCATCGCGTGCTTGACCCGGTCGGGGGTCGTCGCCGGATCGGTTTGCAGCATGAGCGCCGCGGCGCCCGACACGACCGCGGCCGACGCCGACGTTCCGCTGCCCTTGCGGTAGGCGCCGTCGATCACGTTCGGGAAGTGCTCGGCAACGTTCGAGCCGGGCGCGTCCAGCGACACGACGTTCGCGCCGGGTGCGACGAGGTCCGGCTTCGTCATGCCGTCGGCGGCCGTGGGTCCGCGCGCCGAGAACTCCGGCAGCGCGTCGTCGGCGACGCCGGGCGTACCCAGGTCGTCGATCGCGCCCGCCGTGATCACCCACGGGTCGTCGCCCGGCTTGGCGATGGTCATCGGGTCGGGCCCGGCGTTGCTCGCCGAGACCACCACGACGATTCCCGCCTCCCACGCCTTCTGCACGGCGTAGTTGAGCGGGTCGGTCTGGTAGGACTGCGTTCCGTTCGTGCCCAGGGACAGGTTCAGCACGCCGATGCCGTAGCGATCCTTGAACGACACCACCCACTGGATGGCGGATAGAACGTTGCTCACGTCGGCCGCGCCGTCGCGGCCCGCGATCTTGATAGACACCAGGCTCGCTGCGGGCGCGACACCCGTTCGGGTCCCGCCCGAAGCGGTCCCGTCGCCCGCGATGATGCCGGCGATGAACGTCCCGTGGCCGTAGGAGTCGTCGCAGCCCGCTTCGCCGGACAGGTTCACGCACGGCGACCACCGCCCCGTGAGGGCGTCCTGCACGGGCTTCACGCGGCCGGCGAGGTCCGGCACGTCCGCGACGCCGGTGTCGACGAGCGCCACCGTCACCCCGGCGCCGTTCACACCGGCCGCGTGCGCGGCGTCGGCGTCGATCGCCTGCACGTAGACCGACTCGTCGTGACCCGCGTCCGCGTCGTGGTCGAGCAGGTGAACGGGCCGGTCGGGCGTCAGCACGGCGATCGCGCGCTCCGCTGCGAGCGCGCGAAGCGCCGATGCGGGAACGCGCGCCGCAAACCCGTCGACGATGGGAAGCTCGTCGAGGACCGAGCCGCCGGAGGCTCGAACCGCGCGCGCCGCGCGGTCGAGGTCGCCGTCCGTCCGGACGATCAGATCGACGAAGCCGCGCGCGCCCAGGAGGTCGCGATCGACGAGGGCGGGAAGTCGGGGATGCTCGCCGGCCGGCACGACGGCGAGCGAAAGCACGAGCAGTATTGCGGCGGTGACAGCGACGGGGTTCTTGGCGAGCGCGAGGACTCGGGACCCCAACGGCACCCCTCCTCGAGTGTCTTCACTCTTGGACTCGACGCGGGGCGATCGACGCTCGATAGCACGTAATGCCTAATCGTGTGCCAGTTTCCCCCAGCCGCACGGTTCCGCCCTCATTTGCGGATGAGGGCCTCCGCGAAGAATCGCACGTTTGCCGGGCGTTCCGCAATCCGGCGCGTCAGGTACGGGTACCACTGGTCGCCGAACGGAACGTACACACGCAGGCGATACCCTTGCGCGACGAGCCGCTGCTGCAGCTCGCGCCGGACGCCGTAGAGCATCTGAAACTCGAACCGGTCGCGGGCGAGCCCCCGCCGCCGCGCCTCCGCGATCGCGCGCGCGATCAGATCCTCGTCGTGCGTGGCGATCATCGCGTAGGACCCCGACCCGAGCAGGCGCTCGGCCAGGCGGGCGAACGCGGCGGCGACCGATCCCCGGCGCTGATAGGCGAGCGAGCGGGGCTCCCGGTAGGCCCCCTTGCAGAGCCGGACGTGAACGCCCGCGGAGATCAGCCGGTCCAGGTCTACGGCCGACCGCTTCAGACACGCCTGGAGCGCCACGCCGACGTGCCCCGGGTGCGCGGCGCTCAGTCGCACGCACATCTCGAGCGTGCGCTCGGTGTAGGAATGGTCTTCCATGTCCAGCGTCACCGAGGTGCCCGCGGCCCGCGCCCGGCCGGCGATGGCTTCGGCGTGGGCGTAGGCGACGGCCGGGTCGAGGTCCAGCCCCATCTGGGTCAGCTTCAGGCTCACGCTCGCCGGCAGGTTCTCGGCCCGGATCCGGTCGAGCGCCCGTTCGTAGACGCGCGCGGCATTGGCGGCGAGGTCGAGGTCGACCACGTTCTCGCCGAGATAGTCGATCGAAGCGCTCGCGCCGGCTGCGTCGAGCTTGCGGATCACCTTGACCGCGTCGTCCAGCGTCTCGCCCGCGACGAAGCGGAGCGCGACGCGACGTCCGATCCCGCTGGTCGCGATCGAACGGATCGCCTTGCGGTGCGCGAGTCCCAGGACGGCGGCGCGAAGCACGCCGGAATCCTATGTGCCGCCGGTCCGCGGCACGCAAGGTTGAGACAAACATTAGAGCCCGCGGTGTCCTCGGGGCCGGGAGCACTGCCACCTTGCGGCGGCGACACTCACCTGCCTTCGAACTCCACGGGCTCTAAGTGCCCCGAGCGACCTCCGTACAGCCGTCTTGGTTTCCTCGTGGTAACCCCAACAGACATTCGGCTTTGGGTCGCTTACCCTACTGGTAGTTTACCCACCGAACCAGCGAGTTGATCATCCCCACCGGCCCGATAGTGCACCCCCACTCGGTTGGGCTCCTTACGGCCAGCCCGCCCGCCAGAACCCCAGTCGGTTCCCTGACTCGGCCGTTCCGGCCGCTCGGGGCACGCGAAAGATACCACGCGAACAAGACAGCGCAAGAGTGATAAAACCCCTGGTCGTCAGACAACGCCGCAGGTCAGAGCATTCCTGCCGACAAGAGCGTGAAAAAGGAATTCTTGCAAGCAGTCTTCACCGCTTGCGCAAACGATCCCTCGGACTCGTACTTGCGCTTCAGCGAGGCTCCGCCTCGGATCGCACGGGGACCTCGACGCCAAGGTAGATCTTCGGGTTCTGCGTTCCCTGCAGGTGGACCTGCCCTTGCTTCGGGATGCGCGTGCCGTCTCGGATCACCACGAGCAGCGCGTCGAACCACTCGTCCTCGGGGAAGCCGTGGACCTCGACCGGGCTTGCCCAACCGCGCCGCGCGGCCTCGGCCCGCAGGGCTTCGATCGCACCTGGGAAGGGAGTTCGGCGATTCAGAGGCTCGGCGCTCAGCACCGCCACGTCGGGTGGCAGAATGATCGCGCGGGAACGGTCTTGGGAATCACTGACGTCAAGCTCCATCTTGAACCCCGACGACTTGGTAAGGATCGCCGTCCAGTGGGTCAGTCGAAGCTCGAATGTGTTGATCTCGCCGTCGATCTCCACGTCGATGGGAATGATCTTGTCGGTGCCGGGTGCGGGGTGGGGTATTTCGAACCTCGCTTTCACTAGGTACTCCGCCCCGCACGTTGGTCCCTCGTCCCTCTGCAACTTGAATCCCTTGATATCGAGTGACCACCGGATGCCAGGACTAAAATCGACGTCAAGCGGCGGCGGAGTGCAGCCGCCATACCCCGCATAAACGACGAGTGAGAAGCCCAGGTCTGTTCCGCTCTCGACCCGCTCGATTGCGATGACGCCTGTCGTCGGGCGAACGTAGGTCGAGCGGGATTGGGCCCACGGGAGCGCCGAGCACGCCGTCAGCGCCAGGGCAAGGCACGCAGTCAGTAAACGCAAAGGAATGGGCGTCGAACTTCGTCAGGGGGTCGCCGGATCAGATGCGCACGTGATGGCGCTCTGGCCGTCATCGTGGTTGGGTCTCCGACCGCTCAGGGACCTCGACGCCGAGGTAGATCTCGGGGTTCCGCGTTCCTGAAAGATAGACGTGTCCTCGCTTCGGGATGCGCGTGCCGTCTCGGATGACGACGAGCAGCGCGTCGAACCACTCGTCCTGGGGAAAGCCGTAGACCTCCACCGGGCTTGCCCACCCGCGCCGCGCGGCCTCAGCCCGCAGGGCTTCGATCGCGCCCGGGAAGGGAGTTCGGCGATTCAGAGGCTCGGCGCTCAGCACCGCCACGTCGGGTGGCAGAATGATCGCGCGGGAGTGATCCCAGGACTCGTCAATGTCGAGCTGCATCTTCGAGCCCGACGACTTCGTCAGGATTGCCGTCCAGTGCGTCAGATGAAGTTCGAAGGTGCTGACTTCGCCATCGATCTCCACATCGATCGGGATAGTCTTCTGGGTGCCGGCTGCGGGCCGGGGCAAGGGATAGGAAGCGACACCCTTTACGATCGCCATGCAGGTCCCAGCCCTCAACGCGGGGCCTTCGAACCCCTCGATCTTCAGGCTCCAAGCGGATCCGCGCGTAACGGAGACCTCAAGCGGATAGTCTCCGCAACCACTTGCCTCACCGGCTTCGAGCATGAGCGAAACGGCACTGGCATTGCTGCCCCCAGTACGGTGAACTCCAATCACGCCTTCACTCGGGCGAACGTAGGAAGATCGTGACCCAGTCCACGGCAACGCGGTGCAGGCTGTCAACGCCAGGGCAACATACGCAACATACACAACCAGTCGATGCATCAGCGACAAGCCTAGCAGCGCTCGTCGGGCGCTACCCTGCCGGACTCGTAGCGTAGTCATGGTCGGCTCTCAGGTGTGCTGCGGGGGGATCAAGGACAGACCCAACGGGAACCCGGGGTTGCGCGCGTAGAACCCCACGTCGTCGAAGAGCGCCTTACCGCTGTTCGTGTCCCCGATTACGCGCAGCGAGATCTTCGCCTCGACGGCGTAGGCTGGCGCGTAGGCGTCGAAGCTGATCTGCACCCACTCGCCAGTCGCGATGTTGCCCGCAGGCGTCGTCGCCGAGCTGATTGTCGGGATCGCTAGCGCGCACTCGTACGTCGGCCCCCGGCTTCCGTCGGACCAACGGGGCCCGTACCAGCAGATGTCCACCTTCACCTGGGAGTGGTCGATCGTATCGTCGGTGAGCATCCCCCGCGCGTAGAACTCGTGAGTCCAGCCCGGGGTGATCTCCCGGAAGGTCGAAGCCCGGACCTCCTTGCCCGCCTCGGTGCACCACAGACGGAGAGACCGCGCCCCGTGTGTCCCGGGAGTGAACTGAGTAGTCGAGGAGTAGTTGCGCCCGGAGTCCACGCAATCCCCACCGATCGCCCACTTCTTGGGTTCATGGAAGGAGGAATCCCAGGCTTCGAACTCTCCGTTGCGAGGACTCGACCGGATGGCACGCCAGGCGTTGAAGATGCCACAGTCCGAGCCGCCGCATACGGCCGTGTCGCGGTCGCCATTGAAGCGCAAAGCGTTGTAAGTAGGAGAGCGCGGGAAACCCATCGAGCGCATGATCTGCGCGAGCCCTGAAACGTGGGGGGTCGCGAGTGAGGTGCCTGCCAGATTGTCGTAGAATCCACCTGATCCCCAAACTGGAATCTTTACCCCTGGTGCCGAGACATCTACAAACGTTGGTACGGAGGCACCGACCCCAGAGAAGCTGCTGTTCCCAGTCTTGCCGTGGGCGGCAACAGCGATCGTAAGGGGACAGTCACCCGGATAGATCCGATAGGGAGCATCGGGATTGGGCGCCGCGCTCACGACAGTGACGCCGTCAAGCCACAGTTCCCTAATACCCTCGCACGACTTGTCGGGAACGGAGTTCCCGTACGAAATGGTCGCGACGGAGGCTCCCTGGCTCCGCGCCGTACGAAACCAATGGTCCATTGAGTAGATGTGGTTCGTAGCGCATATAGAGGTATCAGTATGAACGACTGGGAACAGGCCTCCGTTCCAACTAGCACCGGCGAGCCGCAGATTATTGTCCGCCAGCGCATTGATGCCAGCAACCCAGGTTCCGTGCTCATCGCGCTGGGGCGGGTTTCCCGAGTTAGGTCTGTAGCAGCGCGAATCGGCATTTGCCGCCGTGGGTTGGTCCACGGTGAGGTCGTAACCTGGCAGCACTTTCCCGTTGAGGTCCGGAATCGTGCCATTGATCCCCGTATCGATGACCCCGAGGTTCACAGCCCGTGAGCCAAACATTCCATCGAGGGGCGACGAGCCGTTCAGGACATAGTCGGCGACTGCCCATGCATGCGCCGCTCGGATGCCATACTTGCCCTTCATGTTCCACTGCTCATCCCATTGCGAGTCGTTGGGCGTCTTGTATGCGGTCGAACCTCCAACGCCCGCTAGCTCGATACGCTCTGTCCGGCCATCGACGGCAAGATCGGCTACGGCCTCATGCTCCTCGCCGACCGGCACCTCGACGTAGTACCAGCGGTCGATCCCGAGTTCTTGCTCACTTTCGTCAAAGGGCGGGCTGGAACTGTACCAATAGTCCAGGGCGTACGCGGCGTGGTCCGCGGCAACGTCAGCCATGTCGTAGCCCTCGGCAACCTTCACGTGTATCCTGCCCTCTTCGTAGTCGGCGACGTCGTCGATGACGCGGGGCGGGTCGTAGTTCTCCCACTCTTCTTCGGGATCGTCGAATGCGACGACCCACTCCCCCGTGCGCACGGCGTTCTCCTCCGCCAGCTCCTCGGCGAAGGACGGGTAGGGCGGGTCTTCGGTGAAGCGCGGCAGGTCCAGATACTCCTGATAGGGCCCGATCGGATCGACGTAGGCCGACGACGGGCCCTGGCACGTTGCCGGGTTCGCGACCGTCGCCGAGTCGACGCACGGCGGCGCGGCGGAAACCGTCGGCATACGAAGGATCGCCGTCGATTCGCGCTTGGCCTGCAGCGGGACCTCGACGCTCACGTCGCCGTAGGGGACCGACATGGGGACGCTCGCATACTGGATCGGCTGGTGGATCCAGTTGTCAAGGATCGCCTCGAACTCGGTGGAGACCGAGACTAGCGTGACGGGCGTCGTGAACGTGCCGCCGAGGTTGTCCTGCCAGAGCACCTCCGCGCCGCTCAGAGGGACAGAGCGGGTGAAGGGCACAGTGAACCCGCCGTGCTCGGAGGAGCGGACGAGCAGGCCCTCGCGGCTGAGATCGACCCCGACATCGTCGAAAACGATCGAGCACGTCGCCGGGCAGGACAGCGCGGCGGGCACCGGCTCGGTGTGATCGCCGATCGTCGCCTCGATGGGCGAGCGTTCGACGCTGATGACCCGGAACGTCCAGTCCAGCGTCCCTGTGTTGCCGGCCTTGTCGTCGATGGCGGCGGTGACCGCATACGCGCGATCGACGTCCAGGTTCGCGAGCGGCGTCGAAATCTTGCCGCCCAGGTAGGTAGTGGGGGCGACCTGACCGTCCAGCGTCAGCGAACCAGACGTCATGTCCACACTCGAGCGATCGTCGGCGACTGCCACGTCCAACACGAAGGTTCGCCACAGCGTGTTTGCCTCGTCCGCCGGTCGAGGAGAGGAGAGCGTCGGCTCGACGGTGTCGACCGTCAGGCTCAAAGTCGAGGGCACGCGAACGTTGTTGCCGGCGTCGGTGGCCGTCAGGTGCGCGGTGTAGTAGCCGTCGGGAACGACCGCGCCGGATGTGTCGGTGCCGTCCCACGTGTATGACACGTTGCCGCCGCCGGAGGCGCTGCGAATCACGGTCGAGCCCTGTTTGATCTGGAGCGTCCAGGAGATCGGCGTCCAGTCGTCGGTCAAGGTCGCAGAGATGGTCGTTGAGTCCTTCACGCCGTCACCGTTCGGGCTGATGTAGGGATTCGACCGCACGAAGTTGCCGACGACCGGTCCGGTCGCGTCGTAGACCACGCCCACCGCGGCGCTCGCGGCGTTCCCGGCGAGGTCGCTCGCGTCAAGGGTTGCGGTGTAGGAGCCGTCGCCGTTGTTGTAGAAGGGCGCGTTCCACACGGCCGAGACCGAGGTACCCGAGCCCGCGAAAGTCTTGGACCATGTTCCCTTGGCGACCCGGACGCTCCAGGACACCTGCTCGCTGAGGCCCGCGCTGAAGGTCGCGACGCTGGGCGTGGAGTTCGGGCCAACGCGCGACACGTCGGAGGCGAAGCCGGAGATGACCGGCGCGAGCGTGTCCACGATCACCGTCCTGGTCGCGGTGTCGTTGACGTTGCCCGCCCCGTCGGTCGCAATCAGGCGCGCGGTGTAGGTGCCGTTTGCCACGACGGTGCCCGAGCTGTTCTTCCCGTCCCAGGTCCAGTCGAGGGCCGTGCCAGAGCCCGAGCCGGCGCGCACGAGCGATCCCGAGGCGCTTCGGACCTCGACGTCCCAGTCGATCGATGAGAAGTCGGCCAGCGTCGCGGTGAAGCGCACCGAGTCCTGCACCCCGATCGAGACGCCGGGCGAGATGTGGGTCTGGCTGGCGGTGAAGGCGGAAACGATCGCCGGCGGCAACTGGTCGATCAGCGTCAGGGCTTGGCGGATGCGCGAGGAGGAAAAGCGCCCCGTCGTGCCGGTGCCGGTCAGGGCGGCCTTGGTGTCCAGTTGCTGGCCGGGGCTGGGCAGTAGGGTCATGGCCTTTTGAAGCGGCACGTAGGAGCCGCTTGCCGTCATCGGGGTCGCGGTGCCCGAGAGCCCGCTCAAGGAGGCCCCGACCTGGCCGGTGCCCGCGACGCGCTTGGCCGTCGCCTCGAAGCTGGCCGAGGTCTCGGGCACGAGGTTCTCCGGCGCGCGGAACGGGAAGTTCAGCACCTGGTTGTTGGCGCTCGCGTCGACCCCGGCGGTGACCGAGGGATACCACCCGACGGTCTTCGCGATCCCGGCGGGGTCGGTGGTTGATTGCGCTACGACCAGTTCGGCGCTGAGCAGGTCCCCGCCGGCCCAGGGGCTCTGCTGGCTCGGGCCGTTGCAGTTGGGGTCGCAGGGGTTCGGGACCGTGACCGAGACGCGCACCTCGTAGGTCTGGCCGTTGAAAACGGTAAGCGGGGCCGAGGTGAGCGAGTAGGGGTTGGCGTCAAGGGTCGCATCGAAGGTGACCGCGCCGACCTCGGCGCCGGAGCTGTTGTGAAGGCCCACCCGCATCTTCTCCCCGAGGCCCGCCAGGGCACCCGTCGCGCGCAGGCGAACGACCGGCGCGGGATCGAAGTCGGCCGAAACGTGGGTGTAGAAGGCGGGCTCGTCCACGCGCGTGGCGACCTCGGTGAGGATCCCGGATTGCCGGGTGGCAAGGGGAACCCGGCCAACGGTCTTTTGAATCGTCCCCTGTTGGCGGATGCGCACCGTGGCCGAGCGGATGTCCAGCACGCCCGGGCTGGCGCCGTAGGGCGCAGCGCGGATGTGGTCAAGGGCCCGGTCCGAGGCGGGCCAGGTGATCGGGACGCTCAGCAGACTCCAGGCGGAGTGGCTGGAGTCAAGGGTCACGTAGCCGAACTCGGAGTCGTTGTCGTCCATCAGGTCGATGTACCAGCCGCCGGTGCCCACGGCGCCGGTCACGCGG
>DASWJS010000015.1:0-78901 GCA_036397035.1 Actinomycetota bacterium
GCGCGCGCGCGTCGCGCTGCCAGTCCTTCGCGACCTTGACCGTCAGGCGCAGGTACACCTTCGTGCCGAGGATCCATTCCAGCTCGTGGCGGGCGCGCGTCCCGATCTCCTTCAGCATCGCCCCCCGCTTGCCGATCACGATCCCCTTCTGCGAGTCCCGCTCGACGTAGATCGTCGCGTCGATCTCGGTGATCTCATCATCGCGGTCGGGGACGATCTCGGCGACGACCGCGATCGAGTGCGGCAGTTCCTGTCTCGTGAGCCGGAGCGCCTTTTCGCGCACGATCTCCCCGATCAGCACGTCCTGTGGCTGGTCGGTCGTGATCCCCTCGGGATAGAACCGCGGTCCCGGCTCCAGCACGGCGGTCAGCAGCGACTGCAGCTCGGGCACGTTGGCGCCCGTCCGAGCGGAGATCGGGACGATCTCGCGCCAGTCGCCCAGCGCGTCCGCCGCCTGCAACTGCGGCAGCAGCGTTACCTTCTTGACCGCGTCCACCTTGTTGACGACGCACACCGCCGGCGTGCCCGACTCCAAGACTCGCGCGGCGACGAACGCGTCCCCCGACCCCACCGGTTGCGTCGCGTCGAGCATGAACACGACCGCGTCGACCTCCCGCAGCGTCCGGCGCACGACGTCGTTGAGCCGCTCGCCGAGCAGCGTCTTGGGCTTGTGCAGCCCGGGCGTGTCGACGAAGACGATCTGCCAGTCGACTCCGGTCAGCACGCCGCGGATCGCGTTCCGAGTCGTCTGCGGCTGCCACGAGGTGATCGCCACCTTCCTGCCCATGAAGGCGTTCAGCAGCGTCGACTTCCCGACGTTCGGGCGCCCGACGAGCGAGACGAAGCCGGAGCGGAAGCTCTGCTCAGGCATCCTGCGCGGTGGCCTCGGGGAGCTTGGTGACCCGCACCTTCGCGATGCGGTGGCCCTGCACGCGGTCGGCGCGGAACCGCACGCCTTGGAAGTCGACCTCCTGACCCCGCTGGGGAACCTGGCCCAGCAGCCCCGCCAGCAGCCCGCCCACCGTGTCCCACTCCTCGTCGGGCAGATCGGTGTCGAGCAGCTCGCTCAGCTCGTCGATCGGGAAGCGGCCGGTGACGAGGAACGAGTGGTCGTCCACCGGCTGGACGGACGGCTCCTCCCGGTCGTACTCGTCGGCGATCTCGCCGACGATTTCCTCCAGCAAGTCCTCCATCGTGACCAGGCCGTCGATGTCGCCGTACTCGTCCACGACGATCGCCATGTGCATGGTCTTGGCCTGCATCTCCTTCAACAGCTCGGCCACCTTCTTGGACTCGGGCACGAACATCGGCTTGCGGCAGAGCTGCCGGAGCGTCGGCTTCGGCGTGCCGTTGCGCCGCCGGTGCAGCGTGCGCATCACGTCCTTGGCGTAGATGAGGCCGACGACCTCGTTGTGATCGTCGGCTGCGAACACGGGCATGCGCGAGAAGCCGTGCTCCAGCATGTGCGTCAGGACGTCGTCGAGCTTCTCGTCCACGGTCACGCCGACCATGTCCGGCCGGGGCACCTTCACTTCGCGCACGACCGTGTCCCCGAACTCGAAGATCGAGTGGATCATCTCCTTCTCGTCCTCCTCGATCTCGGCCTCTTCGGCGGCGACCTCAGCCATCGCCCGTATCTCGCCTTCGGTGACGAAGGGGCCGGTTTTCAGGCCCTTGCCGGGCGTGACGACGTTCGCCACGCCCACGAGCAGGCGGGTGAACCCGGTGACGCCCGGGACGCGAAGGATCGCGGCGACGACCGGCGCCAGACGGAGCGCGACGGTCTCGGCGTGCTGGATGGCGAAGGTCTTCGGCGCCGCTTCGGCGAGCACGAAAACCAGCAACGTCATGCCGAACGTCGAAACGAGCCACCCCCACGACGCGTCCTTGACGATCTTGTCCACGAACAGCGTCGCCAGCGACGCGCCGCCGAGTTGCACGACCAGCACGAGGAGCAGGATCACGTTCAGGAATCGCGGCGGGTCTTGCAGCAGGTGTTCGAGCCGCACGGCGCCGCGCCGTCCCTCTTCGACCATGTGGAGCACTTTGATTCGACTCACCTTGGTCAGGGACGTCTCGGCGAGGGACAGGAGCGCGGCGACGACGATCGACAGCGCGACGCCGATGCCAAGAGCCGTGGTCGCGCTCATGACGCCGGTCTCAGCCTCGACAGGATGCGCCGCTCCGCGCGGGCCATCGCCAGCTCCGAGGCCGCGTCGCGATGGTCGTTGCCGACGAGGTGCAAGACAGCATGGACCACGAGGTGGCGAAGCTCCGATCGCAGCGACCGGCCGAGCGCCCGCGCCTGCCGCTCGGCAACGGCCGGACACACCACGACGTCGCCCAGCATCAGCGGCCCGGGGCCGGGGTCGGCGAGATCATCGATCGGGAACGATAGAACATCGGTGGGCTCGTCGATCCCCAGCGCGTCCCGTTTGAGGCGTGCGATCTCGTCGGGATCGACGAGCGCGATGGACACGATCGCTTCGGCGGGGATCGAGAGCGCGGCCATCGCGGTGCGCGCGGTCAGGACCAGGTCCTGCCCGTCGACCGGGACGCTCTGCCGGTCCTCCACCGCGACGGCGGGAGACCGGCCTCCAGGATCCTCAGGGTCTTGGCTCATCGTCCGTCATCGAATCGCCGGTACGCCTCGACGATCTCCTGCACGATCTTGTGCCGCACGACGTCCTTGGAATCCAGGAACACGAACCGCACGCCGTCGATGTCGGTGAGGATCTCGCGCGCGGCGTTCAAGCCGGAGAACTGCCCGCTCGGCAGGTCGACCTGCGTGACGTCGCCGGTCACGACCACCGTCGAGCCGAACCCGAGCCGGGTGAGGAACATCTTCATCTGCTCGGGCGTGGTGTTCTGCGCCTCGTCCAGGATGATGAAGGCGTCGTTGAGCGTCCGGCCGCGCATGTAGGCAAGGGGCGACAGCTCGATCGTGCCGCGCTGGACGAGGCTCGCCATCTTCTCGGCGTCCATCATGTCCATCAGCGCGTCGTAGAGCGGGCGCATGTAGGGATCGATCTTCTCGTAGAGCGTCCCGGGCAGGAAGCCGAGCCGCTCGCCGGCCTCGACCGCCGGCCTGGTCAGGATCACGCGGGTCACCTGCTTAGCGGTCAGCGCGCGCACCGCCATCGCGACCGCCAGGTAGGTCTTGCCCGTGCCCGCGGGTCCGATGCCGAAGGTGATCGTGTTGGAGCGGATCGCGTCGACGTAATGCTTCTGCCCCGCCGTCTTCGGGCGCACGGCCTTGCCGCGATGAACGAGCGCCGCATCGGAGAACACCTCGGTCGGGCGTGCTTCGCCCGTCTTGACCATGTCGATCGAGCGCTCGAGCGCTTCCGCGGTGAGCGCCTGTTCGGCCTCCAGCAGCTCGATCATCTCCTCGAACAGGAAGGCGACCCGATTGGCTTCCTGCGGCTCGCCGTGGATGCGGATCTCGTTCCCGCGGACCAGGATCTGCGTGGCGAAGGACGATTCGATGAGCTTCAGCAACTCGTCCCGCTGCCCCAGGAGGCTCACCATCGCATGGTGCCCCGGAACGAGGATCTTCACTTCGGTCGAGCCGGATGCCACGTGGTTGGTCGACCCTGCCTCCGCGCGCCGTCGGCGCCGCACCGTGGCTCCTCGATCGGGAGCCGCTCGGCCGTCGATTATATCGCCGTCGATCATCTGGAAGGTATCGTCCACCCCGCGTCAGCCGGTCGCGGCGATTCGTCCGAGCGGCGCGCCGCCGAGCAGGTGAAGGTGCAGGTGGAAGACGGCCTGGCCCGAGTCGGGCCCGACGTTGAACACCAGGCGGTATCCGCTCCGGTCGATACCCTCGGTCGCCGCGATCCCTTGCGCGGTCGTGACAAGCTCCGCGAGCATCGCGCCGTGCGCCTCGGTGACCTCGTCAATGCCGGCGACGTGCTCCTTGGGCACGATCAGCACGTGGACCGGCGCCGCGGGCGCGACGTCCCGGAAGGCGTAGACGCGGCCGGCATCGAGCACGGTCGTGCTCGGGACGTCACCGGCGACGATCGAACAGAACAGGCAGTCGGTCATGCGGATGCGCGCTCAGCCTACGCGCGCGACGCGGACTCCCAAGTCGTCGAGGCGAGTGGTGAAGCCTTCGGGCGTCGTTTCGAACACCGCCGCGAGCGTGCGCACGTCGTCGCCGCGCACGGTCAGGATCTTGCCGTTGAAGTCGCCGCGCGCCATCTGGATCATCCCAACGTAGCGATCGAGGATGCGCAGCTCCGGCGAGTCGACCTCGCGCAGCTTGGTCAAGTCGATGCAGACGCTGCGGTCCGCCGCCGGGCGCTGGGCGGCGGCGCCGTCGATCTGCCGCGCGGTCGCCGGCAGGAGCTGATCGACCGGCACGCCGTAGAACGCGGCGAGTCGCTGCAGCCTCGGCACCGAGATGCTGCGCTCCCCCCGCTCGTAGGCGCCGAGTACCGAAGCCTTGAATTCCTTCCCGGACGATTCTTCGACGTCGTGGAGCGACAGCCCCTTCTGCAGCCTGATGCTGCGAAGGCGGTCACCCACCTGCTTGGCGTATTCCGAGTTCAAGGTTCTTGCTCCTCCCGAGTACGCAGGCGAACGTGATCCGAGAACGAGGACGCACCCTGCGTGGTTGGCCCGGGCCTATTTTCGCCCAATTTAGGGGCCGATGGCAAGAGCACGGAACACTTTCCGTGACTTG
Organism: Actinomycetota bacterium; assembly: GCA_036397035.1. Taxonomy (GTDB): domain Bacteria; phylum Actinomycetota; class AC-67; order AC-67; family AC-67; genus DASWJS01. The sequence goes on from DASWJS010000015.1 coordinate 4,694, forward strand.
AGTCGCCCACGAATTGGCCGGCGATCCCCTAGCCGAGCCGCCCAATTCGAGCCATGACCAGGGCGGATGCCACGATGGCGGCCGTCTCGGCTCGCAGGATTGCAGCCCCCAGCCCGACCGAGACGCCACCGACGGCGGTCAGCCGCTCGACCTCCTCGGCGGTGAGCCCACCCTCGGGACCGATCACGATCCCGATGTCGGACCCCTCCAGTCGCACCGTTCTCAGGGGCACCTCGGCTCCCTCGTGGAACACCAGCATCAGTCCCGCCGCCTCGACGCCGTCGACCGGGTCCACGACGTCCGGAAGCCACGCCCGCTTGGATTGCTTGGACGCCTCGCGCGCGACGGCTCGCAGCCGTTCGCCGTGGCGCGAGCGCTTGGCGGCGTCCCATCGCACGACCGTGCGCTCGGCGAACCAGGGCACGATCCGATCGACCCCGATCTCGGTCAGCTTCTGCACGACCAGCTCCAGCTTGCCCGAGGCGGGCACGGCCGGATGGACGACGACCCGCGGGACGGGAGCCGGCACGGTCGCGCGCGAGCGCACTTGGATCGCCACGGTCGAGCGCGGCTCGCCCGAGACGACTCCCTCGACGACCGAGCCGCGTCCGTCGGTCACCGTGACGGTCTCGCCGGCGCGCACGCGGAGCGCGCGTGCGGCGTGGCGCGCTTCCTGTCCGGTCAGCGTGATCGTGTCTCCCTCGACGCTCGGCGCGAGGAAGTGGTGCGCGGTCACTGGCCGCGGAAGGTTTCGCGGATGCGCCGGAAGATGCCCGGCTGCTCCCCGCCCACGACTTCGCCCCGCACCTCGGCGAGCCGCTCGAAAAGCGCCCGTTCCTCCTCACCGAGGCGCGTGGGAACCTCCACGCTGACGTGGACGAGCAGGTCCCCGCGGCCGCGGCCCTCGAGGCTCGGCATGCCTTCGCCGCGCAGCCGGATCACCGTACCGTGCTGGGTCCCGGGGTCGACGCGCAGCGTGCGCTCGCCGTCGAGCGTGGCGACCGGGAGCTCGGCGCCGAGCACGGCTTGCGTCAGCGGGACGGGAAGCTCGCAGACAAGATCGTCGCCCTGACGCGTGAACACGTCGTGCGGCTCGATCGCGATCGTGAGGTAGAGGTCGCCGCTCGCGCCGCCGCGAACGCCGGCTTCGCCCTGCCCGCGCAGCCGAAGCGTCATGCCGTCGGCGACGCCGGCCGGGACGTCGACGGTGACGGATCGCTGCCGTCTCGTTCGGCCCGCGCCGCCGCACGTCGTGCACGGGCTCGACGGCGCCTCCCCGGCGCCGTCGCACACCGCGCACGGTCGCGAGGTCACCACCGTGCCCAGGATCGTCTGGCGCGTCGCGCGGATCTCACCCTGTCCGGCGCAGGGCGCGCACGTCGCGCGAAGCGTGCCCGGCTCGCAGCCGTCGCCCGCGCAGCGTTCGCACGGCTGCAAGGAGACCAGATCGAGGTCGAGCTTCTTGCCGCCGAACGCTTCCTCCAGCGTGAGCTGCGCGCGCACCCCGACGTCGTCGCCTCCGACCGCCGACGTCCGGCGCCGCGTTCGCGTCCTGCCGAAGGGCGAGCCACCGAAGAACGCGTCCATGATGTCGCCGAGGTCGCCGAAGCCGCCCATGTTCGCCACGCGCGGGTCGGCGTCGCCGTAGGTGTCGTAGCGCCGGCGAGCGTCCGGGTCGGAGAGCACGCGATAGGCCTCCGAGACCTGCTTGAAACGCTCCTCGGCGCGCGGGTCTTCCGGGTTGGCGTCCGGGTGCGACTGCCGGGCGAGCGTTCGGTAGGCCCGCTTGATGTCGTCCGCGCCCGCGTCGCGCGGCACCCCCAGGATCGCGTAGTAGTCGGCCACGGTCTACTGACCGAGCGCTTCCTCGAGCATTCGCGCCATCGAATGCGCCGTCGAGATCACGCGCTCGTATCGCATGCGCATCGGCCCGATGATGCCGATCGACCCGGCCGTGCCGCCGCCGCCGAACGGCGCGACGATCACGCTCATCGAGCGCAGCCCCGCGTTCTCCAGCTCGGACCCGATCCGAACGCTGACCGAGTCCTGCAGGGCCGAGGTCAGCAGCTCCAGCACCGACGTTTGCCGCTCGAGCAGCTCGTACACGCTCCGCAGCTCGTCGCGCTCCAGGTCGCCCTCACCGGCCAGGTTCGCGGCCCCGCCGACGAAGACGTGCTGCTGCGAGTCCAGCAGCCCGTTCAAGCAGTCGGCGATCCCCAAGGTCAGCGCGTCGAGCGGCGGCGCCTGCTCGTCCGCGCGCCGGTCCAGCTCGCGGATCGCGCCCTCCAGCTCCCGGCCGTGCAGGTCGGCGTTGAGCGTCTCGCACGCCAGGTCCACCGAGGCTGGGTCGATGTCCCGGTCGAGCGGGATCGTGCGCTGCTCGACCCGGCCGTTCTCCGCGATCGCGACGGCCATCACGGCGCGGGACCCCATCGGGATCAGCTCGATCCGTCGCAACGTGGACGATCGCGCGCGCCGGGCGAGCACCGCGGCCGCGTGGTGCGTGTGGCGGCTGACCGCCTCGCCCGCGCGGCGCAGCAGCTCCTCCAGGTCGACGCTGTCGTCGCCGAGGTCCTCGGCGAGCGCGCGCTCGAGCCCTTCGCCGAGCCGGCGCGGCGCGCGCAGGAGGTCGACCACGTAGCGGTAGGCGATGTCCGTGGGCACGCGGCCGGCGCTCGTGTGGGGCTGAACGAGGTAGCCGAGGTCTTCGAGCCGCGCCATCTCGTTGCGCACCGTGGCCGCGGACACGCGCAGGTTCGACAGCTCGACGACGTGCTTGGACCCCACGGGCTCGCCGCTGCGGGTGTACTCCCTGACCACCACGCGCAGGATCGCGCCCTGCCGCTGGGTCAGCCTCTCTGCCATGGGCGAAGGCTAGCACTCGCCCTATGTGAGTGCTAAGCACCGACGGTAGCTGCGATCAGCTCGCCCGTCACGACGTTCTCCAGCAGCTTGCCGCGCGTGGTCAGCGTGGCTCGGCTGCCGTCGAGGGCGAGCAGGCCCCGGCCGGCCAGGCGCTGCAGGACGGGCGTGACGTCGCGGTCGAGCCGCGCCGACAGCTCGGCGACGTCGATCGGGTCGAGCAGCCGGAGCCGCAGCGCCGCCCACTCCTCGGCCCGGGCGCGCGGTGCGAGGTGCTCCTCGCCCGCGCGGGCGCGCGCCGGGTCGCGCAGGTACGCCGGGAGCGACCGGACGTTCCACCACCGGTGGCCCGCGCGGTGCGAGTGCGCCCCGATGCCGAGCCCGAGGTAGTCGTCCTGGCGCCAGGCGCTGAGGTTGTGGCGGCACCGACGGCCGGGCAGCGACCAGTTCGAGATCTCGTACTGCTCGAAGCCCGCCTCGCCGAGCACGTCGATCGCGCGCTCGTAGCGATCCGCCAGCGCGTCCTCGTCGGGCGCCGGCATCCGGTCCGCCGCGACCGCTGCCCCGAACGCGGTGCGCTCCTCGATCGTGAGCGCGTAGCACGACACGTGGGTCGGGCGCAGCGCCACGGCCTCGCGCAGGGACGCCGTCCAGTCCTTGGCGGTCTCGCTCGGCCCCCCGTAGATCAGGTCGAGGTTTACGTCCTCGATCCCGGCCGAGCGCACGGCCTCCACCGCGGGCGCGATCGCCGCCGCGCGATGCGTGCGCCCGAGCCCGCGCAGCACGTGGTCGCCGAAGCTCTGCGCGCCGACCGAGACCCTGGTGACGCCCGCCGCCGCCCACGCGCGCGCGCGGCCGGGCGCGACCGATTCGGGATTGGCTTCGAGGCTCACCTCGGCCGCGCCGCCGGGGATCAGGCGAGCGAGCAGCGCGGGCGCGACGAAGCTCGGCGTGCCGCCGCCGAGGAAGACCGTTTCGTAGGTCGCCGTCCAGCGGAGCGCGTCGTGCTCGGCGAGCAGCGCCTCGACGTAGCGCTCGTGCTCGGGCTCGCGCCCGACCACGACCGCGAAGTCGCAGTAGGGACACAGCGCCGAGCAGAACGGCAGGTGGATGTAGAGCCCGGTCACGCGCCTACCGTACGCTGCCGCTGCGGAACGAGTGAAGGAGCGGGCGATGAGGGTCGCGATCGGCGGCTCGACCGGCTTTCTCGGCCGGCACCTGGCCGAGCGGCTGCGCGCGCGCGGCGACGAGGTGATCCCGCTCGTGCGCCCGTCGACGCGCGCGAGCGGCGTCGCCTGGGACCCCGTCGCCGGCACGCTCGACACCGCGGCGCTCGCCGGGGTCGACGCAGTCGTCAACCTCGCCGGGCACCCCGTCGGGCGCCGCTGGACGCGCGGCCAACGCGCGCGCATCTGGACGAGCCGCGTGGACGCGACCCGCGCGCTGTGCGCGTCCCTCGCCGCCATGCCGTCGCCGCCGGAGTTCGTGATCGGCGCCTCGGCGATCGGCTACTACGGCGAGCGCGGCACGACGATCCTGGACGAGTCGTCGCCGCCGGGATCGGGCTTCCTCGCCGGGGTGTGCCGGGCATGGGAAGCGGCGAACGCCCCCGCGCGCGCGGCCGGCATCGCGGTCGCCACCATCCGCACCGGGATCGTGCTCGGGCTCGGCGGCGACTTGATGAAGCGGCTCCTGCCGATCTTCAAGCTCGGACTGGGCGGGCGGCTCGGCTCGGGCATGCACTACCAGTCCTGGATCAGCCTCGAGGACCACATGCGCGCGCTGTTGTTCCTGCTGGACGAGCGGCGCGCCGGCGCGTTCAACCTCACCGGCCCCGACCCGGTCACGAACGCCGAGTTCACGCGCGCGCTCGCCGCGGTCCTGCGCCGCCCCGCCTTCCTGGCCGTCCCGGCGGTCGCGTTGCGCATCGTGCTCGGCAACGGCTTCGCGCGCGAGGTGACCTCCAGTCAGCGCGTGATGCCGCGCGCGCTGCTCGACGCCGGCTTCACCTTCGCGCACACCGAGGTCGGCGACGCCCTGCGCTGGGCCCTGTCCTAGTCTTCCGAGCCGACCTGGAGCGCCGCGATGAAAGCCTCCTGCGGAACCTCGACCGCGCCGATCTGCTTCATCCGCTTCTTGCCCTCCTTCTGCTTCTCCAGGAGTTTGCGCTTGCGCGTGATGTCGCCGCCGTAGCACTTGGCGATCACGTCCTTGCGTTTGGCCTTGATCGTCTCGCGCGCGATGATGCGCGAGCCGATCGCCGCCTGGACGGGCACGTCGAACATCTGCCGCGGGATCAGCTCGCGCAGCTTCGCCGTCATCGCGCGGCCGTAGACCTGCGCGCGCTCGCGGTGCACGATCGCGCTGAAGGCGTCGACCGGCTCGCCGTTCAGCATGATGTCGACCTTGACGAGCTGTGCGGGCTGGTAGCCGACCGGCTCGTAGTCCAGGGACGCGTAGCCGCGCGAGCGCGACTTCAACTGGTCGAAGAAGTCGAAGATGATCTCCGCGAGCGGCATGCGGTAGCGCAGCTCGACCCGCTCCTCGCCGATGTAGTGCATGCCGTCGAGCACGCCGCGCCGGCCCTGACACAGCTCCATCAGCGCGCCCACGTACTCCCTCGGCGTGAGCATCAGGACCGCGACTTGCGGCTCCTCGACGCTCGCGATGCGCGCCGCGTCCGGCATCTCCGAGGGGTTGTGCACGATCTCCTCGGACCCGTCGGTGAGGTGGACGCGGTAGGCGACGTTGGGAGCCGTGGTGACGAGCGTCAGGTCAAACTCGCGCTCGAGCCGCTCGCGCGTGATCTCCATGTGCAGCAGGCCCAGGAAGCCGACGCGGAACCCGAAGCCGAGCGCGCGCGAGGTCTCGGGCTCGAAGGTCAGCGCGGCGTCGTTCAACTGGAGCTTCTCGAGCGCCTCCCGCAGCGCCGGGTACTCGTCGCCGCTCACCGGGAACAAGCCCGCGAAGACCATCGGGCGCGGCTCGCGATAGCCGTGGAGCGGCTCGGACGCCGGGCGTCCGGCGTCGGTGACGGTATCGCCGACCTTCGCCTCCCCGATCTCCTTGATGCCGCTGATGAGGTAGCCGACCTCGCCGGCGCCGAGCTGCCCCACGGGCGTGGCCGCGGGCGCGAGCACGCCGACCTCTTCCACGTCGTGCTGCGCGCCGGTCGCCATCATCGCGACGCGCCCGCGCGTCTGAAGCGCGCCGTCCACGACGCGGACGTAGGTCACGACGCCGCGATAGGCGTCGTAGGCGGAGTCGAAGATGAGCGCCCGCGCCGGCGCCGCCGGGTCGCCCGCCGGCGCCGGGACGCGCGCGACGACCGCCTCCAGCAGCTCGTCCACGCCCTCGCCCGTCTTGCCACTGACGAACAGGATCTCGTCGTCGCTGCTGCCGAGCACGCGCTGGATCTCCTGCGCGACGCGTTCGGGCTGGGCGCTCGGCAAGTCGATCTTGTTCACGACCGGGATGACTTCCAGGTCCGCCTCGATCGCCAGGTGCAGGTTGGCGAGCGTCTGCGCCTCGATACCCTGGCTCGCGTCGACCAGCAGCACGGCGCCCTCGCAGGCGGCCAGCGCGCGCGAGACCTCGTAGGTGAAGTCGACGTGGCCGGGGGTGTCGATCAGGTTGACGACGTAGTCGAGACCGTCCTTCGCCTTATACGCGAGCCGGACGGCGGCGGCCTTGATCGTGATGCCCCGCTCGCGCTCCAGGTCCATCTTGTCCAGGAACTGGTCGCGCATCTCCCGGTCGGAGACCGCGCCGCACCGGACGAGGATCCGGTCGGCCAGCGTGGACTTCCCGTGGTCGATGTGGGCGCAGACGACGATGTTTCGAATGGCGCGGGGGTCGGTCACGGCGTCAATCTACCTGCGGCGCAGTACCGGCGGGCGCGTTCGCCCGGGAGAGCGCGTGCTGATACCATCTGCCGCTGCTCATGGCGAACATCAAGTCCCAGAAGAAGCGCATCCTGACCAACGAGGTGGCCAGGCAGCGCAACCAGGCCATCCGCTCGCGCCTGAAGTCCCACCGCCGCGTCTTCGCTGAGGCGCTCGAATCCGGCGACAAGGCCGCGGCCGAGGCGGCGCTGCGCCGGGCCCTGCGCGCCTACGACACGGCCGTGTCGGCGGGCGTGCTCCACCGGAACAACGCGGCCAACCACAAGGCGAAGCTCCAGCGGCAGTTCAACGCCGCGTAGCGCTCGCCTCTCTCCCACCACCAAGCTCCAGCACGAGCAGCTCAACCACGAGCCGGTCGGGAAGCTCGTTGCCCCTGGCGCCGCCCTTGAGGGTGTCGTCGGCTCGGGCGAGCAGCTCGAACCCGCGCCGGACGTCCTCGGCGTCGAAGGCGCGCGCGTGCTTGCGCGCGCGGTTGAGGTATCCGACGCTCAGCCCAAGCTCCTTGGCCAGCGCTGCCGGCGGAGCGCCCGGCGTCTCGCGCACCGCGGCGAGCGCGCGGAACTGGTTCGCCAGCGTCGTCGTGAGCACGAGCGGGTGGGTGGCGCCGCTCGCCAAGAGCGCGTTGAGCCGGCGCAGCGCCGGTCCTGTGTCCCGCGCGAGCACCGACTCCAGGAACGAATAGAGCTGCGTGTCGTGCCCGCGGAACAGGCGCGTGACGTCGGCGACCCCGATCGCGCCGTTCGTCGACGTCGCGAGCTGTTCGGCTCGGCCGGCGAGGTCGCGCAGATCGGTGCCGACCGCCTCCACCAGCGCCGCCGCCGCATCGCGCTTGATGACCCGGCCGCCGGCCTTCAGGTAGCGCACGACCCACTCCGGCGTCTCCCACGGCTTCGGCGCCGCGACCTCGACGACGTCGGCGAGGCGCCCGAGCGCCTTCTTCAGCTTCGCGGACGCGCCGCAGACCAAGACGGCGGCGATGCCCTCGGGCGGGCGCTCGGCCCACGCGACGAGCCGGTCGGCTTCCCGTTCCAGCGCCGCCGCCTTCCCCCGCACGATCACCAGCCGGCCGTCGCCGAACATGGCGGGCGTGTCGAGCGCGTAGAACACCGCCTGGGCGTCCTCGGGGTCGGCCTCTTCGACGCCGAAGCCCTTCTTCTCCCATGCGGCCCGGACGCGCGTCACCTCGACGGAGGCGAGGAACTCGTCGCCGACGATCAGGGTGAGCTGCTTCACACGGCGGTCATACCACGTTCAGCACGACGATCGCGCTCACGCCCGCGTTGAGGATGACGCGGGCCTTGGTGGCGCCCGAAGGAACCTTGCCGTGCTCGAACGTACCGCCGGCATGGCAGCGCAGCAGCGTCGATCCCTTCAGCCAGCACACGTCCACGTCGAACCGCACCTGCCGGGCGACGACGGGGTAGCCGACCTGCTCCGCCAGCGCCCCGGCATCGCTGCCGGTGAGCGAGGAGGGAGGTTCCACCGTCGCGGACGCCGTGAAGGCGCGGCCACGGCAGGCTTTGGGCACGGTGTAGGTCTTGGCGACGAAGGACGTCTGCTGCGGGCGCTGTTCCTGCGGGAACTGCTTGCGCACCAGCTCGGCTTCGCCCTCCGGGTCGGCGCCGCCGGCGCCGGCCGTGAACACCCCGGTCTTGTACGTGCAACCCGCGAGGAACCGCTGTTGCGATCCCGCGATGTTCCAGTGGTCGTAGAGGAAGTTCGACTTCCCCGGCTTCGGGTGGAAGTAGTCGTTGTGCCGGCAGTCGAAGTGTGTCGTGGAGCAGACGTTGGCCTTGAACCCGTCCGAGTACGGACCGTGGTCGTCGTAGCACATCACGTCCGAGCCGTCGTTGCAGTGACCCGCGCCCGAGCTGTTCGGAGCGTCGCGCACGACCGCCCCCAAGTTGTGCCCCAGCTCGTGGAGCATCACGCCGGCGGCGCCGCCTTCGGGGATCCCCCACGTCACCGACCAGTCCGGACCGATGTTGTTCGCGTTGCCCGGCCCGGACGAGCTGTCCCCCATGTCCAGCGTCCCCGTCCCGCCGGGGGCGCCGGGGAACCGGCCGTCGAAGTAGACCGCGTACTTCGCCATCACGCTGTTGTAGCCCATCTCGAACAGCTCGTTGGTCACGCTGGAGAAGCTCGTTTGCTCGAGCGGCGTCTGCAGCGTGACGCGATCGACCAGGATGTCTTTCCCCGAGCACAGCACGCGCAGATCGAGCGAACGCTTGAACTCCTTCGCCTCCTGATGGACGAAGGAGTTCATTCGCTCGACCTCGCGACGGATCATGTAGAGGCGCTTGGCGAAGTTGTCGGGCACGTCGGGGGCTCGCGCGTAGATCACGTGGACGTGGAACTCGGTCGCGGCGCTCTTGATGCACGCGGGCTTGCGCATCCCGTCGCCCCCCACGTCGGCGCGCCGGTCCGAGGGCACCGGGTCGCCGCCGTGGGTGAACACCGCGTCGTCGCCGACCGAGACAAGGAAGCCGCCGGGCACCGGACAGGCCGAGCCGATCGCCGGGACCCACTGCGGACGGTCGCAGCCGGCGCGATCCGGCGGGCGAGGCGCGCCCGCGGCCGCCGGCGCGGCAAGCGTCGCGAGCGACAGCGCCGCGGCGAGGATCGCGGTTCGAGCGTTCGCCGCCGCGGGCCTGCTCACGGCATCAGGTGATCGAGAACACCCAGATGGCGTCGACGCCCTGGTTGAGCGTGATCGTGGCTTTGGTGGCGTCGGCGGGGACGGTGCCCGTCTCTTCGTCCTCACTCTGGAAGCACTTCAGCTTCTTCGAGTTCTTGTAGAAGCACACGTTGACGTCCGCGGGCGCGCGCTGGTTGACGAACCCGTTCTCGGGGCGGCCGCCGTTGAACTGCGTGCCGGGATGAAGCCCCATGACCTGGTCGGACTGCGGCGGCAACGGCGAGTGGAAGGCGCTGAGGGCGAACTTGCTCCCCCGGCAGGACGTGGGGATCGAGACGGTCTTGGTCGCCGCGCCCCAGCCTGGGGCGTTCGAACCCGCGACGTCCGCGTTCTGTCCCTGCGCCGCGAGGCTCATCACGCCCGTCTTGTAGCTGCACCACGCGAGGTACCGGTTCAGCGGCGAGGCGAGGTTCCAGTGGTCCCACAGGTAGTTGCTCTTCTTCGGCAGCGGGTTGAAGTAGTCGTTGTGCTTGCAGTCGTAGTGCGGCTCCGAGCACACGTTGATCTTGAACGAGGCCTTGTCCCCGCGCGGTCCGCCGTCCGGGTAGCACATGACGTCGGAGTCGTCGATGCAGTGCCCGGCGAGCGTCGAGTTCGGCGCGGAGTTCTGGACCGCACCCAGGTTGTGCGAGCCCTCGTGCATGATGACCGAGGCGCCGCTCGCACCGGTCAGGTTGTAGTCGATGTGGTAGTGCGGACCGTAGTTCGCGGAGTTGTCGGCGCTCAGCTCGTCGTCGGAGATGACGCCCGCCACGCCCGCGGCCCCGCCCTGCTCGGGCACCCTGTCCACCCACGCCCAGTACTTCGCCATCGGGTTGGCGTATCCCGCGCGACGGATCGCAAGCATGGCGCTGAAATAGTCGAGCTGGTTTGCCGGCAGTGGAACCTCAACCTTGAGGATCGACACCTCACCGCCCGAGCACGCCATCCGGTACAACGCCGTGCGGTCGAACTCCCGCGCCTCGGAGTACAGGAACCCGTTCACCATCCGGATCATCTTTTGGATCTCGGGAACCATCTGGCTGTAGCGGTCGGGCCGGTCCGACGGCTTCACGTACAGCATCTGGATGTGGGGCTCGGTCTGCCGGTTCTTGATGCACGAGGGGTTCCGCTGCTTCACCGAGCCGAAGACCCACGCGTCGTGGATCTCCGTGACCAAGTCCGGCCCGTGCGTCTCGGACACGTACCCGTCCGGCAGCGTGACCCGATACAGCCCGTTGGCTTGCAGGCACGCGGGACCGACCGCGGGCACGTAGATCTCGGGGCCGCAATCGGGCGCCGGTTCCCGGATGGCGCCGACGGGCAGCACGGTCCCGGCCAGCCCGACGGCTGCCACCGCGACCAAGCCGACGAGGCCGGCTCGCCTGGAAACACCCTTCATCATCCGAGGAGTCCGCATCGCCTCATGGGTTCGATGCGGCCTCAGCGATTCCCTCCCGTACGAAGCGGGCTGATAGCCCATTTCCGCTCGTCAGCGATGGTAACAGCTACCCGACATGCCTCCCAAACGCGGCGTCTTCGGGCACGAGAACGGACATCCTTCGTGAATCAGGAGGCGGCGGCTCAGGCGGCACGTTCGCCGTAAGCCTGCCAGGCTCCGCCGGTGCCGAGCCTGACCGTGACGGTGCCCGCGAGGTCGGTGCGCAGCACCTCCATCGAGGACAGGGCCTCCAGCGTCGCCGGAGCCGGGTGGCCGAAGCTGTTCGGTCCGACGGGGATGAGGGCAAGCGCCGCGCCGGTGCTCGCGTAGAACGCCGGCAGCATCCGCGCCGAGCCGTGGTGCGACACTTTGAGAACGTCGGCGCGCAGCGCCGCCGGGCGCGCGAGCAGCTCGGCCTGCGCCGCCTCCTCGGTCTCGCCGGCGTAGAGCATCGAGGCCTCGCCGTAGGCGATCCGCATGACGACGGAGTTGTTGTTGACGTCCGAGGGGGTCCCGGCCATCTGCCGGAGCGGCGGCCACAGAACCTCGACACGCGCCTCGCCGAGGGCGAACGTCGTGCCCGCTCGCGCGCGTTCGCGCGGCACGCCGGCAGCGTCGAGGCCGTCGACGAGCGCGCGGTAGGAGGCGAGGTCGTCCTCGATGAACGGGTCGAGCGCCCGGCCGATCGGGATGCGCCCCGGCAGCGCGGTCAATCCTGCGACGTGGTCCTCGTGTGGGTGCGAGATCACCATCACGTCGAGCCGTTCGATCCCCGCTTCACGGAGGTGGCGCACCAGCGCATCGGGATCGGGCCCGCCGTCGACGAGCATCGCGTGGCCGCCCGCTCGAACGACGATCGCCTCGCCCTGACCGACGTCGAGCATCGTGACGACGAGCCCGCCGTCGGGCGGAGGCCCGGTGACGTGCAGCACCGCCGCGCCCGCCACGAAGAGCAGAACACCGACGAGGACGGTCCTTGCGCCGCGCGTCGCGCGCGCCGGCATCACCACCACGACCGCCACGACGCCGAGCGCGAGCGCCGTCGCGACCCCGCCCGCGCCGTCCGGCGTGCGAACCGCCGCGAGCGGCAGGTGCGCGAGCGCGCTTGCCGCCCGCTGCATCCACCACAGGAACGGCACCGCGCCCCACGCGATCGAGCCGAGCGGCGCCCACGCCGCGCCGAGGACGCCGGCAACCATGCCAAGGATGGTCGCCGGCGCCACGACCGGCGCCACGACCAGGTTGGCGGCCAGGCCGATCAGCGAGACCTGGTGGAACCGCAGCGCGATCAACGGCCCGACCGCGAGCTGCGCGCCCAGCGTCACCGCCGCAACCGCGGCAATGCGCCCGGGCGGCAGCCGTGCCGCGACGCGCGGGCCGATCACCAGGATGCCGAGCGTCGCGACCGCCGAGAGCTGGAACCCGGCCGAGTAGACCAGGAACGGGTCGTGGCACAGGAGGGTGAGGCACGCGAGGCCGAGCGCGTTCAGCGCTTGGGCTCGCGTGCCGGTCAGCAGCGCGGCCAGGCCCACCACCGCCATGACGCCCGCGCGCATGACGCTCGGCTCGAACCGCGTGACCGCCACGAACGCGAGCACCGTCAGGCCCAAACAGGCAATGCTCACCCGGCGCCCCGCGCGCAGCAGTCGCACGAGCAGCGCGACGACGGCGAGCACCATCGCGACGTTCGCCCCGCTCACCGCCACCAGGTGCAGAAGTCCCGTCGTACGGAAGTCCACCTCGACCGCAGGGTCCAGCAGGGTCACGTCGCCGATCGTGACGCCGAGCAGCAGCCCGCGGTGGCGCTCGGGAATGCGAGCCGCGGCGTCGCGAATCGCCGCGCGGCCCGCGTCGGCGACGCGAGTCAGGGGATCGCCCGCGCGCCCGACGATCGTCACGGCGTCCGGCTCGGCGAAGGCGCGCGCCGCCACGCCTCGGTGACGGAGCCGCGCCGCGGACGCCAGGATCGCCGCGTCCGCCCCGGGCATCGCGAGCGGACGGAGCGCCGCGTCGACGCGGACGAGCGCCCCGGCCTCCAGCCGCTCGCCGGGCGGGGGCCGGATCGTGAGCAGCACGCGCTCGTGGACGCGCACCGGCTCGCCGTCGATCTCGGCGGCGCCGACGGCGAGGATCGCGCGCGCCTCACCGGCGCCGTCGGTCGCGTCGGTCAGCACGCGACCGTGCATCAGGGCCCGGGCGCCGGTGGCGCCGCCCCGGGCGAGCGCCGCGTCCTCCAGCGCGGCGAGCTTCAGGCCCGCGAGCGCGATGCCGATCGCCACGCCGAGCACGAGCGCCGCCGCGGGCGCTCGCACGGAGAGGAACAGGATCAGCACGCCGCTCGACAGCGCGAGACACGCGACCGGCGAAGGCCGGAGCGCCTCGCCGGCCACGACGCCGGCCGCGACCGCCGCCGCGAGGGCGATCGAGCGCGGCATCACACCGTCACCAGCGGCTCGAGCGAGGCGAAGGTCTTGTCGCCGATCCCGCTGACGTTCTTGAGATCCTCGACGCTGCGGAAGCCGCCGTGCTGCTCGCGATAGTCCATGATCCGCTGCGCCAGGACCGGACCGATTCCGGGCAACGACTCGAGGTCGGCCTGGGAAGCGGTGTTGATGTTGACCAGGCCCGGCTCGTCCGCCCCGGCCGGCGCGCTTCCCCTGCTCTTGGCCGGGATGACGACCTGCTCGCCGTCGGCGAGCGGGCGCGCGAGGTTGATCGCGCCGCGATCGGCTCCCTTCACGAAGCCGCCCGCTGCGCGCACCGCGTCGATCACCCGGTCGCCCTCGAGCAGCTCGTAGACGCCGGGCCGCTTCACCTCGCCGACGACGTGAACGACGATGGGCAGGCCGGCCGCGGCCGGTTCGGACGACGACGCCGCCGCCGGGGTGAGCGCCGCGCTGCTCGCCACCGGTCGCGCCCGCACGTAGGCGAGCACCGCGCCCGTAACGACCAGCGCGGCCAGCAGGCCGAGCACCACCACCTCGCGCGGGCTGAAGCGGAGCGCGTCGAGCAGCCGCGCGCGCAGCAAGCCGAGCACCGTCGGTTGGGGCTCGGCGGACGAGGGCGGAGCGGAGTTGCTCGCGTCGTTCTCCATCGCGCGAACGGCTGGCGGGAAGGCGGGGGTAACGGTGACACCCGCCCGGGGGCGGGTCACGGATGGGCGGAGCGCGCCGAAGCGCTACTTCACGACGAAGTTGACGAGCTTCGGAGGCCGGATGATCGTCTTGACGATCTCCTTGCCGTCGACGTGACGCCGCACGTTGTCCGAGGCCAGCGCGCGCTCGCGCATCTCGTCCTCGCCGATGCCGGCCGGCACCTCGATCGTGTCGCGCACCTTGCCCAGGACTTGCACGACCATGGTGACCGTCTCGACCGTCAGCAGAGCCGGGTCGGCGTCCGGCCAGGGCGCGCGCAGCAGCGGGGTCGCATTGCCCCAGCGGTGCCACAGCTCCTCGGTCACGAACGGCGCGAAGGGCGAGAGCAGCTTCACCAGCGCCACCACGGCCTCGCACACGTCGGCCTCGGCGGCGTCCTTCCGGTCGGCGATCTCGTTGGACAGCGTCATCATCTTCGCGATGGCCGTGTTGAAGCGGAAGCGCTCGACATCGCCGGTCACGCCCTCGATCGCGCGGTGGGTCGCGCGCCGCAGCGGCGAGTCGCCCGCGGGTTGCGGGCCCGCCGCGATCGACTCGGCATGGGCGACGCCCAGCCGCCACACGCGCGAGATCCACCGGTAGACGCCCTGCGGGTTGACGTCGGCCCAGTCCACGTCGGCCTCGAACGGCCCGGCGAACATCATCGTGACGCGGGCAGTGTCCGCCCCGTAGTCGTCGATGATCGCCGAAGGCCGCACCAGGTTCCCGCGCGTCTTGGACATCTTCGAGCCGTCCATGACCACGTCGCCCTGGTTCACCAGGTTGGGATAGGGCTCGGCGAAGGGCACCAGGCCCAGGTCGTGGCAGACCTTGGTGAAGAAGCGCGAGTAGATCAGGTGGCCGGTCGCGTGCGTGATTCCCCCCACGTACTGGTCCACCGGCATCCAGCGGGCGACCGATTCGGTGTCGAAGGCGGCGTCCTGGCTCGGCCCCGCGTAGCGGAAGAAGTACCACGACGAGTCGATGAACGTGTCGAGCGTGTCGGTCTCGCGCTTCGCGTCGCCGCCGCAGCTCGGACACGGCACGTTCACCCAGCCCTCGATCTTGGCCAACGGCGACTGCCCGGTGCCGGTCGGCAGCCAGTCGGTCAGCTCCGGCAGCTCGACCGGGAGCTGGTCCTCGGGGACCGAAACCTCGCCGCAACGCGGACAGTGCACGATCGGGATCGGGCAGCCCCACGCGCGCTGGCGCGAGACGTTCCAGTCGCGCAGGCGGTAGCGCACGCGGCCGGTCCCCAGCCCTTCGGCCTCCAGCCACTTCACGACGGCGGCGATCCCGCCCGGCGTCGCGGTGCCGTCGAAGTCGCCCGAGTTCGCCATCAGTCCTTCGCCTTCGTAGGCGGCTTCCATCGTGTCGGCGTCGAGGCGCGCGTCGTCGGGTTGGATGACCACGCGCACGGGCAGCCCTTCCTGGCGAGCGAACTCGAAGTCGCGCTGGTCGTGCGCGGGGACGGCCATGATCGCGCCGGTCCCGTACTCCATCAGCACGTAGTCGGCCAGCCAGATCGGGATGTGCTCGCCGTTGACGGGGTTGATCGCGTGCGAGCCGGTGAAGATGCCCTCGCGCGCGTGCCCGGCCGCGGTGCGCTCGATCTCGGTCTTCGAGCGCACGCGGTCCACGAACGACCGGAACTCGTCGCGCCGGATCGGCGCCGTCAGCCGCTCGGCGAACGGGTGCTCCGGCGCGAGCACCATGAAAGTCGCGCCCCACAGCGTGTCCGGCCGCGTGGTGTAGATCGTCAGCTCGTCGCCGGTCTCGGCGATCGTGAAGGTCACGTCGGCGCCCTGCGAGCGCCCGATCCAGTTGCGCTGGATCGTCAGCAGCCGCTCGCTCCAGCCGGTGAGCCGCTCCATGTCGTCCAGCAGCCGCTGCGCGTACTCCGACTCGCGGAAGAACCACTGCACCAGGTCGCGCTTGGTGACGGGCGTGTCGCATCGCTCGCACAGCCCGCCGATCACCTGCTCGTTGGCCAGCACGGTCTTGTCCTTCGGGCACCAGTTCGTCGGCGAGGACTTCCGGTAGACCAGGCCGGCCTCGCGGAACTTCAGGAACAGCCACTGCGTCCAGCGGTAGTACTCGGGGTCGCACGTGTGGAAGCGGCGAGTCCAGTCGAACGAGAATCCCACGCGCTTGAACGACTCCGCCTGCTGCTCGATGTTGGCGTAGGTCCACGTGCGCGGGTTGATGCCGCGCTTGATGGCCGCGTTCTCCGCGTTCAGGCCGAAGGCGTCCCAGCCCATCGGGTGCAGGACGTTGAAGCCGCGCATCCACTTGTAGCGCGCGACGATGTCGCCGCCCGTGTAGGCCTCCAGGTGCCCCATGTGCAGGTCGCCGGAGGGGTACGGGAACATGTCGAGCATGTAGAACTTCGGCTTGGCGCTCGTGGCCGGGTCCTCGGCCGTGAACAGCCCGTCGGCGACCCAGCGCTCGGCCCACGCGGGCTCGATCGCGTGCGGATCGTAGGCGTCCTGGCTCATGGTGCGCGTCAGTCTATCGAGGCGCGGATCGAGCTTCGCGCGGGTTTCGCCTCGTCAGGCCGCCCAGGCGGCGAGGAACGCGAGCGCGACCGTCGCGGCGTTGTCGGCGGCGAGCTGGCGGTAGTAGAAGAACTGGAACGGGAAGCCCGGCAGCCCGAGTGGGTCGCCGCCGCCGTCCGAAGCCGCACGGAACGCGATGAAGGGCACGCCCTTCTCCTCCGCGACCTTGGCGACCGCGGCAGTCTCCATGTCGAGCGCCACGTAGTCGCCCGGGGGCGGGGCCGAGGCGCCGAAGTAGTTGAAGAAGAAGTTCGGATCCACGAACGGCACGGCATGCTCGACGGTTCGCCGAGCCTCCGGCGCCCCGGTCGTCAGGGGAACGCGGCAGGGATGGCAGCCGAAGACGTCGCCGCCGCCGGGGAAGCACGGCAGCGTGCGCCCCTCGAAGCCGTCCGAGCTGGCGCCGTGCGCGCCCATGCGGATCCGCGGCTCCTCGGTGACGGTGACGGTCGTGACCGCGCGCGGGTCCGCGCCGACGCACGCGGGATCGCCCGCCGGCACGTCGCTCGCGAGCAGGACCGAGCCGCTCGACGCGACCGCCTCCGCCGTCGCGTACATCGCCGGGTCGACGGCGAAGTGGTGAACGCCGTCCAGCGTCCAGCCCTCCGGCACCATCACGTCGCCGATGTTGGGCCCTCCCGAGACGCCGGAAAACACGATCCCTTGGATGGTCGTGGCGTCCGCGCAGGAGAAGTGCTCGAGCGCGAGCCGGGTCGTTCTGTCCGCGTTCACCAGCCCGATCCCGGTCAACGCGAGCACGACGTCGTTGTCTTCGAGCGTCCCGACGTAGAAGGTGCCGGCGCCGGACGAGCCGTCGACGGCCTCGACGCGCTCGACGCTCGCCGCGCCGAGAAGCATGTCGATCTCTCCCGGAAAGGCCGACAGCACGAGCAGGCGGGGCGTGCAGTCGGGCTCCGCGGGCGCGAGGCTGGGCGCGCCGGCCACCGCCAGCGCGACCGCGATCAGAGCCGTTGCGCGCCTCACCAGAGCGGGGTTCGCCGCGCGCACGCCTGCATCCTGCCTGGCGGAGATGCCGGTCGCGGGCGCGGGCGCCGCTGCTAGAATCCCGCGAACGCGGGGCTGTAGCTCAGTTGGTAGAGCGCCACGATGGCATCGTGGAAGTCAGGGGTTCGAATCCCCTCAGCTCCACTTGAGGTTCCTTAATAGAACCCTTCGACGGATGCTGTCGAAGGGTTCTTTGTATTCAACGCTGACGACCTGCCGGCCCTTGACGTAGACGGCCTTGAAGATCGCCTGGTTCCACTTCCTGCGGTCCTGCTCGTCCGCTCGCTTGTACGAGCGGTGGCAGTTGGCGATGAGCTCCAGGCACTTGTTGATGAGGTCGCGGGCCGCTTCGAGCTTGATCCCTGCGAGCGCGAGCTGGCTCTCGGCTTGGCTGACTTCGCTGTCGATGCGCTCCTGCTCTTGCTTGAACATCTCCAACGGGAGGGCATCGGCGTAGTAGGCCTTGAGGAGCCGGTCGCGTTCGTTGGCGAGTTTGGCGAGGCGGCAACTTGCGAGCTGTGTGGCTCGCGTGCGGTCTCGCTCGCGCGTGGCGGCTTCCTGTTTGAGGTCCCGCTCGATATCGTCGCGTACCTCTTGGGGCAGTCGGATCTGTCGGTAAAGCTCCTCGATCTGCCGCTCGATGGGGCCTGCCGGCGCGTATAGCTCTCGGCATTCGGTCCTTCGCTGATGTGACCCCAGGCAGAAGAAGTACTCGAAACGCCCTTGCTTCTTGATGAGACTCGACATCCGGGCGCCGCAGTTTCCGCAGAACAGGGTTCCGCGCAGGTAGTGCCCGCGCTGGCGTCTGCGATCCCCAGCTAGGTCGTGCGCTCGGAACACCTCTTGAACCTTGTCGAAGAGTTCGCGGCTCACGATCGGCTCATGCCGTCCTTCGTACTCGACGCCTTTGAAGACGACCTTTCCGATGTAGGCCTTGTTCTTGAGCAGCTCGGCGAACTTTGAGCGCGACAGCGGCTTGCCCGCTCGGTTCGGTACCAACCAAACGTCGGCATGAGTAAGCTGGAGAAGATCAACACCGAGAAGCTTGGCGAGCTCATCCCACGGGTTACATCCGTCTTCGAGGAAGCGTGCCGCTTCATCGAGGGACACTCCCAGCCCTTGCCCACCCTGGGTGTCAGCCCGACGCTCGCCGGGCTGGAAGACCATTGGAAGGAACTTCAAGAATGCAAGCGGATCAACGACGGTAAGGAGCCGACAACCTGACTCTGGGTAAGCGAGAAGCAGCGTGAAGCCAACTTTCGATCGCCTGTGATGCCAGTCTGGTTACTGATAGTCCGCAACGGAAGCGTCGTCGTCAGCCCTCATCCAGTCACCTACGCGGGCGCGACTTGGTAGGCGGGACTCACCCACCGGTTCGCCTCGGCGGTAGGCGTTCAGGTCATCCACCACGACTTTGAACGCGTCGACAAGCCGGGGGATCGCTGGGCCGCTGAGTGGCTTCGGCTGCCCAAAGCGGTCCTTGTCCGTTTCCTTCTGAAGCTCGTACACCTCGGCAAGGGCAGCGTTCACGATATCGACGCGTTCTCGCAAGCTGGGTTCCGCAACTACATCCCGATTGATCGCGATCGCGGACTGGAGGGCGAGATAGAGTTCGCGGTAGTCCCAGTTGCTTCTCTCGATGAGGCGCTGAGCCGACACGAGGGCTTCGACGAGACGACCCGCTGCTTCCCTGGACAGGCTTCGCTCTCTGAACCGCCGCTCCTTGTCCATCTCGTCAGCCATCCGTTTGGTCTGCCCGGCGTAATGTCGAGTGACCAAGACGAGGGCTAGCGTTACAAGAAAGGCTGCGATAGAAGCAGCCGCTTGGATCCAGTCTGGGACGCCCGACGTGATCTCGACGACGACGTTCGCCGGGCTGGGGGTTACTCCGGCAGTCGGCGTCGGGCTTGGAGTCATCATCATGCGCGGATTGTAGAGGCACTACACCGAGCTTGAGGCCCCCGGTCTCGGGCATCGGCTCTTTGACCCTGCCCACTTGGAGGGCTACCGTTCTGTCGGACATGGGATGGCTGGCTAAGACTCGATCTCGAGTCGTTCGCTGGGTGCGAAGGACGATCGACTCCGGCAGGCGTTTCGGTTTCCATGTGCTCGATGGGCCGACATGGATGTCTGCGCTGGCCACCTTCATCGTCTTCCAGGCTTGGCGACGTCAGGATGCGATCCAGCTCTGGACCCTCGCCGGTCTTGCGTTCATCGGTTTGAGGGTGTGGGACAGACGACTGAGGGCCGGCGAAGAGAAGCCGGCCCGAATCACAGAACTTGAGAACACCCTCCGCACCCTGCTGTTCCCTGTCCGACTGTTGGTGAAGCTCACGGGCATCCTGATCGGTATCGCGATGGCAGGGGCCGCATGGATCGCCTTCTTGGGGGGCGCAGCCTGGATCGTGGAGCAAGGACAGCACCAGGATTCAGGGCTGCTCAAGGCTCTCGGCTGGACGCTCTTCGGCATCGGCGTCCTTCCCGTCATAGGCCTTGTGTTAGCCGGGTGGATAAGCGACTGGGAAACTGGCGATGGTGGCTACTCGTCTCGGAGACCCGAACCCGAACCCGAGCTCTCATGGTGGCCGAAACGCGAGGATGGGTCGGAGGACGCCACACGGCCTCCCAGGAGAAGTGGTAGACCCGATCACGTGAGCAAATCCCAAACGTCTGCGTATCCCCTCGGCTTCGGTCCGATGCTCTACAAGACTGAGATAGAAGAAGATGGGGCCACGTATACAGGCCATGGATGGACAAGGAAGGAAGCGAACCAAGAGGCGAGCGGGAAGTATGGGCGCGGACAGAGAGATAGGCGATGAGCAGCCGGAGTATTCAGGTACCTCAGCACACACCTGGAGAAGCCACCAAGGGAAGGCGCCTCGCAATCTGCTTGATCCAGAGTTATCAACGACGCCTCGCGCCCAGGCTGCCTACAACGTGCGTGTACGAGCCGACGTGCTCGCAGTACATGGTCCTTTCCATTGAGAAGCACGGAGCGTTGAGGGGGCTGTGGTCAGGGGTGCGCAGGATCGCACGCTGTCGCCCCGGTCGTGGTGGATACGACTATCCGTGAGGGGGAGTTATGGCCTACCAGTTGCTACCTGTAGCGAGCGAGTTTCGCCCCAAGGACTTGGAGCGCCTCGCTGCTCAGCTCGATCAACTTCAAAGCGAAGGCTGGGAGCTCGTCTTCGTGTTCCCAGTGACGACCAAGACCTGCCTGTTCTTCACGAATCAAACCAATCTCATGGTCCTCCGAAGGGACTGACACCGCGTTGGATCGGGTCCGGGAACTCCGCTATGGCTTGCGATGGCTGGAGTCTCGTCACTCCGTGACCATCGCAGAAGATGCCCCCGCACTGGAGGGCAAGCTCGGGGACTTCAACGTGCGCTTAGAGGGGACAACGCTCTCAGCCACGCCTCTCGTGGACTTTTCGAGTGAAGAGACCGCTCGCGCGGCGATGGAGCCGTTGCTAGCGGACTGGGAGGTGGAGTGGGATCTCCGTCACGGGCTTGGGATGGCATTCTCCTTCGAGAGCTGTTCGTTGGAACCGGTGGGCGGTTCTGGTGGGAAGAACTTTAAGGTCCACGTCGCAGGTACGGTGAACGTTTCAGCATCCATGTCGGTTTCGAGGAGCGACTTTCCTCCCCTTCCCTCGGCGCTCAAGAGCACGCCTCTCATCCGCGAGCTTCGTGCAAGGCTGCACGATGTTAGAGACGAGCGTGAGCGCCTTCTCGTTGGCGCTCAGTGGATCCTGACCAGGCTCGAAGGACACTATGGAGGGCGTGCAGCAGCGGCTAAAGCGTTGTCCGTGTCAGGCAAGGCGCTTGATGAGCTGGGGCGGCAGTGCGACCGCAACGATCCGGAGATTGGCCGGAAGGCCCGCAGGCCACCAGACCCGCTTTCCCCTGAGGAGAAGGGCTGGGTGCTCTATGCGGTGATAGCTCTGGTGATTCGTGCGGCTGAAGTGGAGGCAGGGCTGCAGCAACTTGGTACGTTGACCAAAGACACGCTGCACCTGTACACGGGAACGAGAGCGCCATGAGCCAGATGCACTGTACCGATTGCGAGGCCACGATTGACGTCGCACACGCGGGCGATCCTTGTCCCACCTGTGGGAGCATCGACCGGTCCATCCTCGGATCCGACTCCGGTCGTGGCCGGGAGTTCGCGATCTCCAAGCAGGGAACGCCGCCCCTCGGAGAACCGCTTACGAACAAGTGGGTAAGGCGCGAGGTCCGAGCTGGCGAACCCGGACAGCGCGACGGCACCCGGCGTGAGCTATACAGGGAGATTGATCGAGACCGAGACCTCTACCGCGAGAGGGTCGTGAATCTGGAGTCGGGGGAGGTTGAGCGCGACGTGGAAGAGCCGCTGACCGAGCACCGCCAGAGAGAACGCCAATCTCGCTCCAAGGGAGGCAGCGCAACCGGTAGCAATGGAGAATAGCCCGGCAATCGTCAGTTAAGCCGGCCAACCCCGACGTCATCAATCTTGAGTTTAGACGATTCGCTTGCTTCGTGGGACGAGGTTGCCCCACAGTTTCACCACGCTCTCCTTGTCGGGAACGGAGCGAGTATTGCTGTTTCTGCGTCGTTCGCATATCCCTCACTGCTCGAGATCGCGAGCAGTTCGCTTGTAGCCAATCGGCTGTCGCCTGACGAGCGAGCGGTCTTCGAATCGACGAACGACACCAACTTCGAACGTGTACTTGGCGAGCTCGCTACGGCGGCTGTGCTAGCGGAACAGGTTGGACTGGATGCAACTCCTCTCCGTGAACGTTATGCTCGCATCAGGCGAGCGCTGATTGAGGCCGTCCATGCAGTCCATCCTCGGCATGGCGACTTGCCAGAGGAGCGTTTCGAACGCGTCCAGGAATCGCTTCTCCACTTCAGTGAAGTGTTCACTACGAATTACGACCTGCAACTTTATTGGGCGATCACAAGCACGAAGCGTATGGACGACTTCCGTGACTTCTTCTGGAATCCTGGGCTGGCGTTCGATCTAACGAATACGTGGACTCCGGAGGACAAAGTCCGCGTGTTCTATCTCCATGGCGCGCTCCACCTCTTTCACCTGCCGAATGGAACGACCGTCAAGGCCACAGGGGGCGACGACAACCCGTGGAGTCCCTACGTGCCGTTGCTTGATCTCACCTTTGAATACAAGGAGGCCCGCTACCCTCTCTTTGTCAGTGAGGGCTCCACGGAGCAGAAGATGGCGGCCATCACTTCCAACGCCTATCTCGGGTTCGCATACGAGACGTGGAACCGGATGTGCTGGGACTGGTCCAGCACACTTGTCATCTTCGGACACGGATGCGGCGCGCAAGACGAACACATATGCGCACCGATCAAGGCACGAGTTGCGAAGTCTCAGGAGAGGGATCTCTCGGTGCCGAAGATTGCCGTTTCGATTGCTCCCCGCGACAGTGACCATGTCATTGCTCGGAAGCTCCATTATCGCGAGAAGTTTCACGAAGATATCGTCTTTTTCGATGCGAGGACGCACCCGCTTGGGCAACCCACCGACCCACCATCACCATGATTCCAGGGCCAGGCGCTGCTCCGTTTCCAGGATCGATAAACCTACCTCGTCGTGGGCGGCGTTTGCGCAGGGAGTTCCCGCTAGCCGGAGAGCATCTTGAGCTGATTTAGCTGAGCTAGGCACTCGACTGCGATCTCCAGCAGTTCAGGAAGCTGTTCTCGCCGCCTGGAAGGAGTTCTACTACTGTCCCCTCACCTCCACTTGACCCTCCGGTAACCACCGGTAACCGAACCCTTCTGGGACCTGCGCGGTCGACCCCATTGACGCCTCTTCGATCTGGCCCTAGCATGGTCCTGTAATAAGGCTTGTTACAGAAGGGCGGATGGATGCGTCCAAGTCAAACGGTCACGGTTTCTCTTCCGCCCGAGCTCGCTCGTGAGGTTGATCGGGTCGCGCGCAAGGAGGGCCGAAGCCGAAGCGAGATGTTCCGGGAGGCTCTACGGCAGTACCTTGCTCGGCGTGACCGCTGGGATCGGATCTTCGCGGTGGGTGAGCAGGCAGCGCAACGTCTCGGCGTTACCGAGCAGGACGTGACCGCTGCGGTCAAGGCTCGGCGGAAGGCGCGGACCCGCAAGGCTCGCCGCTAGTGCGGGTACTCCTCGACACGAACGTCCTGCTCTCGGCCATCTTGTTCGGCGGGATCCCTCGAAGGCTGCTCGAGGCAGCGATCGACGGCCGGCTGCGCCTGGTGACAAGCCGGCATCTCATGGAGGAATTCGAGGAGATCCTGGAGGACAGGTTCGACTTCTCGAAGGCGGCCGCCGTCGAGACGAGATCCGAACTCGAGGTGCTGGCGGAGCTGGTGGAACCGCTCGAGGTCCGGCAGGTATGCAGGGATCCGGATGACGACCACGTCTTGGCGGCAGCCGTAGCGGGCCAAGCCGAGGCGATCATCACCGGCGACCGTGATCTCCTGGCGTTGGAGTGGCACGAGGAAGTCGAGATCCTGACGCCGGCATCGTTCGATCTCCGGTTGCGGGATCTCGATAAGTAGCCTCAAGGCTCGACCGAAAGCGGCGTCGATGGAGCCAGGGCGCGGTTCGCGCACCGTTCTGTTGAGACCACCACGCTCGCTCCGACCAACGGCTGCTATTCGGCCGTGCCGAGTTTGGCCGGCCGGATGACCCGCACGTCCTTCATCGGAAAGTCGGTCACGTTGTCGGTCACGAGCACCGCGCCGTGTGCCCTGGCTGTTCCGGCGATGAGAGCATCAGCCAGATGAACGGTCTTTCCCTTCTTCGCCCAGTCGGACTGATACCGGCCGGCTTTCTCCGCGGCCTCCCTCGTCGTGGTGAGAAACTCCATCCGATCGAGCAGCGCTTCGGCAGCTCGACGTTCTGACGGCCGCAACCCACGCTCGATCTCGGCGATGTTGACGCAAGAGACGCACAGGGAGTCGCCGTGTTGAAGCAGCGCCAGAAGACTGTGCGCGACCGACTCGTCCCCCCGAAGGTGGGCTATCAGAACGGTAGTGTCCAGGAGATAGCGGCTCATCCACTCCGTCCGGATCTGCGCCCCTCCCGAACCCACCTGGCGGCCGTCTGCCGATCCTTCCAATGCGTGTAGCGCTTGCCGCTCGTCAAGCCTCTGGTCGCATGGAGTGATTCCTCCAGCTCCAAGCGCGAGAGCTTTTCGCGAGCGGCCTCCTCTAGGAATCTGCTGCGGCCCCGTTCGCCGACCTTCTCGTCGATCGCCGCGAGCAGGTCGTCTGCCATCACCACATGGGTTCTCGCCACCGCCGCTCTTCTCCCTCAATAAATCCCACTGGATGTCCCACTCTATCCATCGGCGGTCGATCAATCAAGAGGAGATGGGGAGGAAGCAGAATCCTTCCGGAGTGCAGCGAGGCCGAAGCGGTGAGCGGGGCGCGTTGACCTGCGTCTGCGCGGGTCTCGGAAGGAGTTGGACCGGCGCCGTCGAACCGAGGGTTCTGGGACCGGGCTCTGCCGGTACCCGACGGGCCCGCGACGGCACGAACCCACGACGAGGAAGGCGGCGACGGGATGTTGGACGGCATGCAGGAAACGAAGCGCTCCGGGCACACCCATCGCGTACGCGCCCTCGTCGTGACGGCATGTCTGGCAATCGGCTCGCTGGCGACCGCCGGGAGCCGGGCCTCGGCCACGGACTTCACCGCCTCGGGAAGCGCAGAGCAGGTCTACGTCCTCGGCGCGGCGCCCGGCGTGGAGATGTCGCTGCTCACGCCCGAGGGCGCCGTTCTGTACACGCAGACCGCGAACGCGAACGGGGGGCTGCTGTTCCGCGACGTCCCGCCGGGCGAGGGATACCGTGTCGAGTCCGACGGGACCCTGTCGAACCCGCTCACCGTGCACGGCGACGACGCAGCGCCGTGGGATCCGAGCATCTACCAGCAGCCCATCCCTGCCAGCGGGTACGGCTAC
Organism: Actinomycetota bacterium; assembly: GCA_036397035.1. Taxonomy (GTDB): domain Bacteria; phylum Actinomycetota; class AC-67; order AC-67; family AC-67; genus DASWJS01. Next base: position 30,223 of record DASWJS010000015.1, read on the forward strand.
CTCACGACCCGCGACGGGACGCAGCTCGCCTACACCGTCCACCCGCCGACCAGCCCGGCAGGTCAGCCGGGGCTGCCGCACGGCACCGACGTGCCCGACGGCCCCGCCGGCGTGGACTACCTCCCGCCCTACCCCACGCTGATCGAGTATTCCGGATACGGCTACGCCAACCCAGCCGGGCCCCAGAGCGGGATCGCCGTCCTTGCGAACCTCATGGGCTTTGCCGTCGTCGACGTGAACATGCGCGGGACGGGTTGCTCGGGCGGCGCCTTCGACTTCTTCGAGCCGCTGCAGAGCCTGGACGGCTACGACGTCGTGGAGACGATCGCCAACCAGCCGTGGGTGCTCGGCAACCGCGTCGGGATGCTCGGCATCTCCTACGGCGGGATCAGCCAACTGTTCACCGCGCAGCTTCAACCGCCTCACCTGGCGGCGATCACGCCGCTGTCGGTCATCGACGCGACCGCGACGACGCTGTACCCGGGCGGCATCCTCAACACGGGCTTCGCCGTCGCCTGGGCCGCAGAGCGCCAGAGCCAGGCTCGCCCGGCGCCGGACGGACAGGGCTGGGCGAACCAGCGGATCGAAGAAGGCGACGAGACGTGCGCCGCCAATCAGGCGCTCCACGGCGAGGCGGCCGACCTGATGCAGAAGATCACCGACAACAGCCACTACGTCCCGGCGGTCGCCGACCCGCTCGACCCGGTGACGTTCGTTCACAAGATCAACGTGCCGACGTTCATGGTCTGCCAGTGGCAGGACGAGCAGACCGGCGGGCACTGCCCGGAGCTGGCCAAGAACTTCACCGGCACGGACAAGAAGTGGTTCACCTTCACGAACGGCGCCCATATCGACTCGCTGGATCCCGAGACCTACAACCGCTGGTACGACTTCCTGCAGTTGTACGTCGCCCGCCAGGCGCCGATCGTCAACCAGGCGCTCAGCCGCGCGGCCGCGCCGGTCATCTACCAGGAGGCGATGGGCCTTCCCGACGACCACGTCGTCACCCTGCCGCTCGATCCCATCCAGCAAATCCCCACCTACGACGCGGCTCTCGCAGCCTTCGAAGCGCAGCCGCCGATCCGCGTGCTGTTCGACAACGGCGCCGGCACCTCGCCGACCGGGGACCAAACCCCGGGCGACCCGTACGCGGCGTTCGCGCGCGATTTCTCCTCCTTCCCGATTCCCGGCACGGCCGCGCAAACCTGGTACTTCGGCCCGGAGGGCGCCCTCTCGGACCAGTTGCCGCCGGACGCGGGCATCGACCAGTACACGTCCGACGTGAGCGCGCTGCCCCTGACGAACTTCACCGGAGGCACCGGCGGCGGCGGCCTGTGGGGCAACGCGTCCCAGTGGATCTGGGATTGGCAGCAGAACCCGGCCGGGAAGGCTCTGTCCTACGTCTCGTCACCGCTCGCCGCGGACACGACGGTCATCGGCGCCGGAGCCGTCTACGCCTGGGTGCGCTCGTCGACCCCCGACGTGGACCTTCAAGCCACGATCAGCGAGGTTCGTCCGGACGGCAACGAGACGTTCGTTCAGAACGGCTACATGCGCGCCAGCGAACGCAAGCTCTCCACCGACGCCGGCAACCTGTTCAAGACGCCCAGCACGCTGCTCAACCCGATCCCGAGCTTCCTGGAGGCGGACGCGTCCCCCATGCCGAGCGGCGAGTTCGTCAAGGTCGCGATCCCGCTCTACTACCAGGGACATGTCTATCGAGCGGGCTCGCGCATCCGCGTGACCATCGCGGCGCCGAACGGCGCGCAGCCCGTGTGGTCGTTCGGCGAGACGGTGCCGGCCGGCACGGCGGAGGTGTCGATCGCGTTCTCTCCGACGCAACCCTCGAAGCTCGTGCTCCCGGTGGTGCCGGGGTTCCGGGCCCCGACGCCGTTGCCGCCGTGCCCGAGCTTGCGGAACCAGCCATGCAGGCCCTATCAAGCGATCGTCAACGGCTCGGCATCGCAATAGCCACCGCTTCTCGACCGTTCGCACGGCCGACCTGATCGTCGTGGTCGAAGGCGGGCACGTCCGCGAGGTCGGGACGCACGCGGAACTGATGGCGCGCCGGGGCCTGTACGCCGAGCTGTTCGCGCTCCAAGCCTCGGCGTATCGATAGACGAGTGACTAGGGCCGATTAGTCCAACGCCTCGGGCCCGTTGGGGTCAATGCGAGCGGGGAATGCGGCCAATTGGAACGGTTGACCCCGATTGAACGACGTGCCTACCCTCGCCTCGACGAAGGGTTCCCGAGGCCCGAACGAGGTGCCGTCGAGCCGCTCGAACGCTCCGTGCGCCGAGCATCGCGTAGCGAAAGGAGCTGGCCGCCATGCAACCCACTTCTCGAACCGGTCTTCGTCTTGCGTTCGTCACCGGCCTGCTCCTCGCGTTTCTTTCCGTTGGGACGCCGGGCGTTCACGGCGGCACGTTCCCCGGCGTCAACGGACTCCTGGCGTTCAGCAGCGACCGGGCGAGCGCGGGCAGCGCCGAGGTCTACACCATGAACGCGGACGGGACGGGCGTCACCCAACTGACCGACGCCGCGGGTCAGAGCCGGTACCCGTCGTGGTCACCCGACGGGACGCGGATCGTGTTCGGCAGCTCACGAGACGGCAACTGGGAGATCTACGTCATGAACGCGGACGGCAGCGGCCAGACGCGGCTCACATTCGACGCCGCGGAGGACGCCTCACCGTCCTGGTCGCACGACGGGACGAAGATTGCGTTCGTCAGCTACCGAACCACGGCAGGCAATCCGACCGGCGACTCGGAGATCTTCGTGATGAACGCGGACGGCAGCGGCCTGACACAGCTCACGGACAACCTGGTTGCGGACGCCGGCCCTTCCTGGTCTCCGAACGGGAATCGGATCGCGTTCGATCGCGACGCGGCAGGCCCTTCGGAGATCTGGGTCATGAAGCCCGACGGAAGCGCGCAAACCCAGCTCACGTTCAACGCCGGCACCCAGGACGTCCAGGCCTCGTGGTCTCCCGATGGAGGCATGATCGTGTGGACTCGCGATTTCGGGGGCTGCAGCAGCGCCGACGTGCAGCGGATGGACGCCGACGGCACCGACCAAGCTCCCTTCATCTGCCGCGGCGGCCACGATTCGGACGGGTCCTATGGACCCGACGGCACGAGGGTAGCGTTCGTCGGTTTCGACGGCGATCACGAGGTGTACATCAGGGACGCGGACGGCTTGTCCAACGAGACGAAGCTGACCGACAACTCGGCATTCGACGGGGACGTCGACTGGCAGCCGCTGTCGAACTACGACTTCGTCGGCTTCTTTGCGCCCATCAACGGTCTCCCCACACTGAATCGCGTCAAGGCGGGCGCGGCGGTTCCCGTGAAGTTCAGCCTGAACGGCGACTACGGGCTCGACATCTTCACGGCCGGCTACCCGAAGTCATTGGCCATCGCCTGTGATTCGGGCGGTTCGGTGGACGGGATCGAAGACACGGTGACGGCGGGATCGAGCGGCCTGTCCTACGACACGGCGTCGGACACCTACACCTACGTATGGAAGACGTCCAAGGGTTGGAAGGGCACCTGCCGGCAGCTAAACGTCAAACTCGACGACGGAACCTCGTACTACGCGAACTTCATGTTCACGTAGGGTCAGCCTTCGACATGGGCGGTCATCTTCGTCGCCCAGGCGCGCCAGCCGTCGGGCAGGGCTTCGGCGGCGAGCAGCTCGGCGGCGCGATCGTGCGCGTGGTGATAGACGTGCCCGATCAACGAGATCGAGACGTCGTGGTCGGGACGCTCGACGACCTCGATCGCGTCGCCGGCGCCCAGCTCGCCCTCTTCCGGGATCGCGAAGTAGGCGCCCCACCGCGCGGCTCGCGCGAAGGCGCGCGGGAACGACGGGTCTTCCATCCGGATGCCGAGCTTGAAGCACGGCATCCGCGGCTGCGTGACTTGAACGAGCACGGAGCCGATGCGCCACGTTTCGCCGACCAGCGCCTCGTTGACCGCCTGGTCGTCCCCGTCGACGTTGAAATCCCGAACGCTGCGCCGGCCCCCTATGCGTCGCCGTCCTGCGCGCGGGGGGCGCCGAGGCTCGTGAGCGCCTTGGTCAGGCCCGTCGCGACCGGCTTCCCGCGGGTCAGGCGCACCAGCCCGACGATCATCTTCCCCTTGAACCCGACGCCCGTCCGGCTCCACGAGACGTGGACCCGGCTTCCGGCGTCGCTCGGCTCGACCCGTGCCGACACGAAGCTGCCGGGCGTGCAGAAGTTGGACTCGCGAACCGTCCACGTGACCGTCCCCGGCGTCGACCAGTCGTACTCCTCGATCGCCCAGAGCCGCGGGCTGCGCTGGCCCTCGCGCACGATCGCGTGCGGCCCGGAGATCGAGTCCACGCGATAGACCTTCGGATCCAGGTCGGGCCAGATCTCGGGACGACGCTCGGTGAAGTCCGTGAGCGCCCCGATGACGGTCTCGGCCGGGACCGGCACGTCGATGTCGAACGCGATCTTCGTCATCGTCGTCACGCCCTCTCGTCAAGCGTGACCTCGTACCGCTCGACCCCGACGATCTCGTCGCCGGCGTCATCGGCCACGCCGCTGCGGATGGCGTTCGCCTTCTCCTCGCTGGCCCGCAGCGCACCCTCGGTCTGCCAGAGCGTGATGCCCATCGACTTCCCGGTGGTGTCGTCGGCCAGGATCAGGAAGCCGGCGAAGCCCTCCATCTCGCGCGCCACCGGAAGGACCTTCTCCCGTGCGATCCGGGTCGACTCCTTGGCCTCCCCCGGGTTCCCCTTGAAGATGCTCACGCGTGCGAACATCCCTATCACCTCCTCGATTCGTCAGGCTACGGGTGACCCCGTGCCCGGGGCATCGGTAGAACTACCTATTCTCGACTCAAGGAGCAGATCGTTCTCCATCGCGAACAGGGCGGCGGAGGCGCGCGTCGAAGCCCCGATCTTGGTGTAGACGTGCTGGACGTGCTGGACGTGGTGCTCGGCGGTGCGCGAGGAGATCGACAGCCGGCGCGCGATCTGCCGGTTGGTCAGCCCTCGGGCGAGCAGCCGCACCACCTCGACTTCGCGATTGCTGAGGCCGGCGGGCCTGGCGGCTCGGACGGCGAGGTCCGCGTGGCCGGCGGCCTCCACGACGGCGCGAACGCAATCGGGCTCCAGCAGGCCGGCGGCGGCGTCCGCCTTGATCGCGTCGGCTGCTTGCTCGGCCGTTCGAGCCGGGCGGTGCGGGCGCTCCTGGGTCATGGCCTGGTAGGCGTCGGCCGCGGCGAGCAGCTTCGCCGCCGCGGGGATCTCGGCGCCGGACGCGCCGTGGTGATAGCCGGTGCCGTCCTGGCGCTCGTGGTGCATGCCGGCGATTCGCGCGAGCGGCGCGAGCGCCGAGGACCGGGCCAGGATGCGCTCGGAGTGGTAGGGGTGCAGTCGAACCGATTCCCACTCGGCTGTCGTGAGCGGGCCCGCCTTGTCCCAGATCCCGTTGCCGACGCCCGTTCGGCCCAGGTCGTGGACGAGCGCCGCTCGCCGCACGCTCACGGCGTCCGCGAGCCCGAGGCCGCGCGCGGCTCGTTCCGCGACCTCCGCCACGCCGGAGGAGTGACCCAGCGTGTAGGGCGACTTCAAGTCGACCATGTCGGCGAACGTTCGAAGGACGCGATCGAGGTCCGCCTCGCCGATGGTGCGGGCGGGCGACGGCTCGGCGTCCACGACCGCGGTCCAGGGATCGCCGGCCGCGATCTCGGCAAGGAGGCCCGGCCCACGCGTCCGGAACCGTGATCTGCTCGTCGCCCTTCTTGCCGGATCGAAGCGCACGGGCGAGGTAGCGCGGACGACTGAGCCCCGTGCCCGTTCCGGTCGCAAGCAACAGCGCCATCGTCTCGCGAGCATCGCCGAAGTCGGTTCGCTCCGCGGAGGGCCGGAAGGTCTGCTCGTCGACGAACAGATAGGCCTCTTCATGCGCGGTCGCCGTACACCCGAGGTGGCGAAGGAGCGTCGTCAAGTACACGTTCCCGGACCTCTTCCTCGGGCAGGTCCATCCCCCGCGCGAGGCCCGTCGCCAGCAGGCACGAACGGATCGCCTTCTCCGGCGCCTGGCCCATGCCCAGGTCGGTGGCGACGGATATCGCCGCCAGCAGGTCGATGAGCCGAAGGTCCGTCATGCCGAGCTCCCCCAGATCGAGGCTCCAAGCATGCCAGGCCGCGCGGCCGGAGCCGGGCTGGCTCGCTGAGCCGAGCGGCTAGCGGGCGAGGTGCTCGCGCAGGGCGCGCCGGCCGACGACCGCCGCGAGCGAGATCATCGCGGCGAGGTTCGCCAGCCCGGCGAGACCGACCGGCAGGCCGCCGCCGGGTGCCAGGGGGCGGGGCGCCCCGACGATCGCCGGGCGGAAGCCGCCGAGCACGGAGGCGGGGTCGGCTTCGTGCGGCGGCTCGGCGAGCACGACGGTCCGGGGCACCGCCGGGAGCCGCGCCGGGAGCTTCGGAGCCCGCGCCGCGCCGGCCGGGACGACGACGAGCGCGTTGGCGACGGGCCGCTCGACGTTGCGCGCGTGCACGCCCGCGCCGACCGACTGCACGATGCGCGAGCCGCGCGCGCTCGGCAGCAGCCGGTCGCTCGGCCTGTTCACGACGTCGCCGCCGACGACGAAGGTCGTCGAGCCGCCGCCGTCCAAGTTGAGCGCGTCCGTCGCACCGAGCTCGATCATCACGTTGGCCGCCTGCACCAGCGTTGCGCCCGCGCTGTAGCCGGGCTGGCGTCCGTCGATCGCGACCAGGAGGATCTCGCCGGCGTCGTTCCAGCCGACGATCGTGCGCGGGTGCCGCGACCGCACGAACGAGCCGCCGTCGTCCTCGACGACGCGCCGGCCGTCGCGCACCAGCACCGGCACGCCCCCGATCGCGGTCGTGACCTCCGGCGTGGTCTCCACGCGCAGCAGCATCTCGCGACCGGCGTCGCCGGCCTGCATCGCGCGCCAGAGCGCGCGCAGCGCCCGGGCCGCCTTGCCGTTGCCCGACAGCACCGCCCCCACAGCCGGGATTCGCGCGTTGCCGATCCCGGAGGCGAACGAGCGCGCGCGCACGAGGACCGTTTGCCCGAGCAGGAGCCTTCCGCCCCGGGGCGTCACGAACCGAAGGGACAGCTCGGCGCCGTGCCGGTTGGTCGCGGTCCGGTTCCCGAAGGCGCGGGTGTAGAGCACCAGGCCGTTCCTGCCGCGTTCGCGGTTCACCGCGCGGAGGCGCAGCCGGTCGAGGTCCGTCGTGACGATCGAGCCGTACCAGTCGAGCGCCCCCGCCCGCACGGCGCCGTCGCGACCCACCATGAGCTGCCGGTGCGAGCGAGCGGGCGATCGGATCATCTCGCCGCCGGACACCACGGCCCCCACCGGCGCGTTGCCGCGGAAGAAGTCCCCGTTGATCGCCGCGATGCACCCGACGCGCGCGCACATCGCGCTCGGGCGTTCCAGGTGCGCGCCGTCGACGGCGTCGGCGGCGCTGACCGTTCGAAGCTCGGCTTGGGCTTCCGGCGAGATGCGCGCGACGTTGACGCTGAGGTCGGGGTCAGCGGCCGTGAGGTGCTCGTGAACGACGCCGGTGGCGAGGCGAGCCCGGCGATCCCTGGCCAGGTCGCGCGCGCCGGCCGCGTGGCCGGGACTGAGCGGCGCGACGGCGGCCGCGAGCGCGGCCGCTAGGACGATGGCACGACGTAGACGCATGACCTCTGCTTCGATCTCGTGGGCTCCCCACCGGACTAACGACCTCGTCCGGCCGGAGAAACGCTGTGAGAGGGCGTCCGCGTTGCGGACGCGTAACGATCGCCGCCGGCCCGGGCAATCCGCGGCAAGCCGATAGAACCGGCAAAACCAGGACATCCGAACCGCAAAACAGGAGATCCGGCCGCCGGGGAAGAACTGCTCGGAAGCGGCGGAAGAAGTCGTTCCGAACAGAACGGGAGGGACGTGAACCGCAGGATCGCGGTCCTGGTGGTCGCCTCGGCGCTCGCCGTCCCCGGCGTCGTGAGCGCGAAAGTGGACGCGACGTGCCCGCCGATCAACGCGACGACCGCGGTGGCCGGGGTGGTCCAGGACGCCTTCGGCACACCCGTCCCCGGCCTGACGGTGAGGCCGCACGTGGTCAACAACCCCGCGACGCTCGCCGACTTCGACGTCACCGACGCGCAGGGCCGCTACCGCATCTGCATCGGCGAGGAGAGCGGCCAGGGTCACAACGCCTACGACATCTACGTCCGCGACGAGAACGACGAGCCGCTCTTCGCCACGGTCAACCAGCCCTACACGACCGTGACCAACATGGGCGACGCGGACTTCACGCCCGCGACGGGGCTGCCCGTCCTGTACACCACGAACCTCAGCATCGTTCCCCAGGACATCTCGACCGCGACGAGCGGCCGCTTGGTCGAGTTCGTGGTCCGCTCGAAGGCGCCGGCCTCGACGACGATGGAGCTGACGCTCGAGCACCTTCCCGCGGGCCCGCCGATCGACATGCCCGCCGACGGGACCGAAGGGGGCGGGCCGCTCGCCGGAGGCTGGAACCGCTGGAAGCACAGCGTTTGGTTCGCCGAGGACACGGGCGAGCGGCAGTGGTGGGCCGACCTCGTCGGCAAGGCCGGCTCGCTGCCGATCACCCAGGCCGACCGCGTGCCCTACGTCGTGGACAACACGCCGCCGCTGATCAACAACGGCTCGACGCCGCTGACGTGCGACCCCGGAGTCGTGGCGAACCCCCTCTCGCCGCCGGAGACGACGAACCCGCAACCGGTCGTCACCCAAGGCGCGTGCGACAAGTTCGTGAACAACGCACGATCCGGACTCAACCCGTTCTCGCTGACCGGCAAGATCTGCCCGACGAGCAACCTGTCGAACCCCGCCTGCGAGGCCATCCACCCCGTGCTCGACGAGCAGGCGATCACCTGGCTCCCGCCGGCGCCGCTCGCGCTGGGCGACCACTACCTCGGCTGGACGATCCGCGACTACGCGGGCAACCAGGTCTCCTCGCCGGTCGGCAAGCTCCTTCGCATCACCGACTCGGGCGGGCAAACGCCGGTGATCAACGGCCTGCAGCCGGGGAACCTCGGCCAGGGTCAGACGCTCGGCGTCGTGATCGGCGCGACGCCGACGACGCCCTCGTCGGCGCCCTACATCGGGTTCAAGGTGACCGACGCCGACGGCTACCGCGACATCGCGCCCGGCTCGGTCACGTTGCGGGTCTACTACCAGGACGAGAACGCGCTCGTGTACGTCTACGACCCGGCGATGGGGCCGTTCGAATACGACCCGGTCACCAAGCGCGGCGGCGCCGACTTCGACCTCACGACCGGCGTGCTTCGGGCGTCCTACCGGCCGCAGGGAGCGCCGCCGGGGCGCTACCTGGCCTCCGCCTCGGCCACGGACCACGGCGGCAACTCCGTCACGATGTCCTGGCACTGGCTCCTGGTCGCCGCGGTCTAGCGAACCGGCCCGGGCTCCAAGGGGAACGGCGCGGTGGCCGTTACCCTTGGCTCATGGCCACCTACGGCGAGCACATGCTGGCCCAGGCTGAGCGCCGCGGGCGCGCGCGCAGCGCGCGGCGGCGGCGCGTCCGGTTGCTGTGGCCGTCGCTCGCGATGATCTTCTGGTCGCTGGCCGACCTGCTCGCCGCGCGGCACGAGCGCACGCTCGGCGCGGGCGTGGGGCCAGCCGGCCAGCTCGTCGACCATGTGCAACCGATCGCATGGACGGTCCTGCTCGTCGCCGTGCCGCTCGTCGCGTCGTTGAAACCCCAGCCGGTCAAGGCGGGCGCGCTGCTCGCGCTGCTGGCGGGTCCGGTGTTCGGCACCGCCATCTTCGGCACGGGCGGCTGGCGATGGTGGCAGGCGACGATCGTGGGCGCGGCGTGCCTGTTGATCCTCGCCGCGTCGAATCCCTCCCCGCAGCCGTCGCCCGCCGGCTGACTCAGTCGGCGTTCGCCGCGGTCCGGCCCTGCGGCTCGGCGTGTCCGGCGGCAGGCTCCCACGCCACGACCGGCGCGTCGCGCCAGAGCCGCTCCAGCTCGTAGTACGCGCGCTCTTCCTCGGTGAAGACGTGCACCACGACGTCGATGTAGTCCAGCAACAGCCAGCGGTTGTGCTGCACGCCTTCCCGGCGAGCCGGACGCTCGTCCTTCGCGCGCAGCGCCTCCTCTACCGCTTCGCCGATCGCCCGCACCTGCCGGTCGGTGCGGCCGGAGGCGATGACGAAGAAGTCCGTGACGGCGGTCAGGTCGCCGACTTCCAGGACCAGGATGTCGATGCCGTTCTTCTCGGCGGCCGCTCGGGCCGCGCGCACCGCGAGGGCTCGCGCTCGTGTGCGGTTCGCTCTGGTCAGCTCTGCATCTCCGTGAAGTCTTTGCCGACCACGATGGTAGCGTCTACCACCGTCTGGGCGCGCGTGCCTATTTCCACCCGGCCGAACCCGATCAGGTCGCGAATGCGCCTGGCGAGCGCCAGGTACGTCTCGTCGTCGCCGTAGACGACGATCCGCGTCGTCTGGTGATCGAAGGACACGGTGTTGCCGGTGACGACGATGTGGAAGCCGGCCGGCACCAACTCCTGCGCGAGGGCGCTCCCCGTGCCCGGCCGTCCGTTGCCGTTGCGAAGGTCGATTCGCGGACGCTCGTCCGTCGCGCCGACGCCGGGGAGCAGCGACCCCGCGTAGAGCGCGCCGACGACGTCTCGGATCGCCTCGTGGTCGGGCTCGAACACGTTGGGCACGCCGGTGCTCGATCCCCGCACGGGCAGCACGTCGAATCGCAGCGCGGACGGGTCCACCCGATCCAGCGCGCTCAGGAACTCGCCCATCCACATCGCGCCCGAGCCGGCAAGGTCGGTCGCGCCCGCGATCGCCTCGTCGCGGTCCGGCGCCTCCATCATCGTCGCGAGCAGCCCCTCCCAGAGCTGCTGCACGCGCACGAACCGGTCGAGGTCGCTCTCGTCCCCGGCGCGGTAGGTCAGGAAGGTGCCGGCCTCCGCGCCGTCAAGGACCTGGTCGCCGAGCGGGAACACCAGCTCGCGCGCGCCGGTTTCGGTCGTCTCGTACAGCTCGGTCGTGACGCTCACGGGCACGCCGCCGAGCGCGTCGACCATCTGCGCGACGGCGACGTCGGTCAGCGCGACGGTTCGGTCGACGTCGATGCCGAGCAGGTTCTCGATGGTGATCTCCTGGAGCGTCTCCCGCCCGAACACCAGCGCCTTGCCCACCTGCTCGACGCTGCTCTCGCCGGGGATCGTCCCGAAGACCCCCGAAGGGATGAACAGACCGGTGGCCTCGCCCGTCGAGCCGTCGACGGCGAACAGGGTCAGCACGTCGGCGCGCTGCGACGGGTCGTCCACGACGGTCGTCGCCACGAGGATCGTGAACTGCTCGCTACTCGCCGCGACGGAACCCGCGACCGGAGCGGGCTTCGGCCGGGATGCCACGAAGGCCGCGGCGCCGGCCGCGGCGGCGATCAACACCGCGACGAGGAGCACGCGCAGCACGATGCGCCGCCGCCGCTTGGACCGGCGCGCGCGCGTTCGCGTGGGCGTGCGAACCATGAGATCGCTCACCGGTAGAGCCCCGCCTTGCGGATGTACGCCGCGACGCCGGGCGGCACGAGGTAGGTCAGCGGGCGCCCTTCGCGCGCGCGCCTTCGCACGTCGGTCGAGGAGATCGACAGCGCCGGGATCTCCATGACGGAGACTCGGTCCTCCAGGTCCTCGGGCAGCTCCTTCTCCAGCCGGTCGAGGTCGTAGCCCGGACGCGTGGCGGCGATGAACCGGGTTTCCCGCAAGATCGCCGCGGGGTCCTTCCACGTGAGTATCTGCAAGATCGCGTCCGCTCCGGTGATGAAGAGGAACTCGGCGTCCGGCTCCTCGTCGCGCAGCAACCGCATCGTGTCGAGCGTGTAGGTCGGGCCCTCGCGATCCAGCTCGATGCGCGAGACCCGGAAGGAAGGATCCGACGCGGTCGCGATGACGGTCATGAGGTAGCGGTCCTCGGCCGGAGCGACGTCGGCGCGGTCCTTCTGCCACGGCCGGCCGGCCGGAACGAACACGATCTCGTCGAGGTCGAACGCGTGACGCGCTTCGTCGGCCGTCACCAGGTGCCCGGTGTGGATCGGGTTGAACGTCCCGCCCATGACGCCGATGCGTCGCCCGGTTGGACTCATCGATCGGATCGTAGCAGCGGGTCCCGCCAACCTCGTGGACGTTCGCGCCGCCGCCGCGCTCAGGTGACGGTCACGGTCCCGGACATGCCGACGCCGCCCTTGGTGCCGTGCACTGCGCAGTAGTAGCGGACGGTGCCGGGCTCGTCGAACGTGCGCGTGAACGTCCCGGATCCTTCCGGGTCGCCGCTGGAGAACGAGCCGTCGTCGGCGACGACATTGTGGCCCGGCTCGACGTTGGACCACGTCCAGGTGACCGTTCCGCCGGCGCTCACGGCGACGTGCTGCGGCGAGAACAGGTTCGATCCGGTGGCGGTCACCTCCGCCGTCGCGACCGGCGACGGCGAGCCTTCGATCGCGCCGCCGTCCCCCACGCACGCCGACCCGCCGACCGTCAGCCCCAGGACGAGCAGCGCGCCGCCGAGCCGCACGTGCCGCTACTCCACCGTCACGATGCCGAACATGCCGACGCCACCCTTGGTGCCGTGGACCTCGCAGAAGTATTGGTATTCCCCCGGCTCGTCGAACGTGAAGGTGAACGTGTCCTCGGTGACGTCGTCGCCCGAGTCGAACAGGTCGTCGTCGGAAATGACGTTGTGTGGGATGCTGCCCGACCACGCCCAGCTCACCTCGGTCCCCGGCGCGACGCTGATGTGCAGCGGCACGAACGCGACGCCGTCGACGCCCACTTCGCTGGTCGCGACGACGTCGCCCTCCCCGCCGGTCTCGGACTCGCTCGGCGTCGGCGTGGGCGGGAACCCCGTGTCCTTGCCGCCGGAGCACGCAACCGCCAGCAGGGTCAGGATCAGCACGTGCAGGATTTGTGTTCCGACGCGTCGCATCGAATCTCCTTTGAAGACGAAGTGGCCCGCGGCAATCGCCGCGAAGCTCTTCCTAGCAACCGCCCTGAACGCGTGCAAATCGCGGCGAAATGCCTGCGGTCCGGCTGCGACGCCCGGTGCTAGCCTGCGATCAGCCATGGGTGAGCGGGACCGGGAGCTGCGCGAAGCAACCGAGCAGTCGCGCCTGATGCTCGACCTGGTCCTCGGCCGCGAGGATCCCGATCCCGATGCGCTCACCCTGCACACGGTGCGAGACTTCGACCGGCACTTCACGCCCGGGTTGGTCGCCTACCGCAAGTCCGTCACCGAAGCCGGCGACTTCGCCGCGCTCGAGTGGCGCGGCAGCGGCTCGATCGTGCAGGACGTGCGCGGCCGTGAATGGATCGACCTCCTGGGCGGGTTCGGGATCTACGACCTCGGCATCCGCCACCCGGAGGTGCTGGACGCCGTGCGCGCGCAGCTCGACCGGAACCCGATGCCGACGCAGGAGCTGCTCGACCCGTTCAAGGGGATGCTGTGCCGGCTCCTCGCCTCGATCGCGCCCGGGCCCTCGACCAACGCGTTCATCTGCAACTCGGGCACCGAGGCCGTCGAAGGCGCGATGAAGATCGCGCGCGTAGCCAGCGGACGCCCCGGGTTCGTGTGCGCCGAGGGGGCCTTCCACGGCAAGACGCTCGGGGCGCTTTCGCTGATGGGCAAGGCCGCGTTTCGCGAGCCCGTGGAGCCGCTGCTCGGGCCGGTCTGGCGCGCACCCTTCGGCGACGCCGCCGCGTTCGAGCGCCTGATCGCCGCCCACGGCGCCGAGCTGGCGGCCGTCGTGCTCGAGCCGATCCAGGGCGAGGCCGGCGCGGTCGTGCCGCCCGACGACTTCCTCCCGCGCGTGCGCGCGGCCTGCGACGCCGCCGGTGTCCTGCTGATCGCCGACGAGGTCCAGACCGGGCTCGGGCGCACGGGCGAGCTGTGGGCCTCGGATCATTGGGGCCTCGAGCCCGACATCGTGTGCGTCGCCAAGTCGCTCGGCGGGGGCGTGATGCCGGTCGGCGCGATTGTCGGCCGGGCCGAGGTGTGGAAGTCGCTGGAGCCGAACCCGTTCCTGCACACCTCGACCTTCGGCGGCAGTCCGCTCGCGTGCGCCGCCTCGATCGCATCGGTCCACGTGATCCTGCGCGACCGGCTGTGGGAGGCGGCCGCGCGCAAGGGCGCGTGGCTGATGGAGCGTCTCGAGGAGCTGCGGAGCCGCTTCCCCGCGACCCTCGCGGGCCTGCGCGGCCGCGGCTTGCTGATCGGGATGGTCTTCCCCGATCACGAGACCGGCTACCGCGTGGCGGCCGAGCTCTTCCGTCGCGGCATCCTCGTCGCGGGCACGCAAGTGTCGGCGACCACGATCCGCATCGAGCCGGCGCTCACGATCGAGCAGTCGCTGCTCGACGAGGTGATCGCGCGCCTGGAGGACGTGCTGGCCGGGATCGCGGCCGCTTAGGACGCCGGGCGGCGCGGCGGTCGCGAGTACCGGTCGGGTACGCGCTCGGCGCCTGCGAGCGCGGCAACGGCGTCCAGCACCTCGTCGGTGAAGCGCCGGTAGGCGGCGGGCTCGTCCTCACCGTCGCGGATCGCGAACAGCATCGGTGCGCCGAAGCGCACCGTGCACGCGGTCGGCCTCGCGAGCCGGCTCCCCTTGTTGTGCGCGCCGCGCGATCCGAACACGGCGGTCGGGATCACCGGCGCGCCCGACCGCTGCGCCACGCGAGCGACGCCCGTGTAGCCGCGGTACACGCGACCGTCCGGACTGCGCGTGCCCTCGGGGAAGATGCCGAAGAGCTTGCCCTCCTTCAGCGCGCGCGCGGCCGCCTCGATCGACTCTTCCTGCGGCGCCTCGCGGTCGACGGGGATCACGCCGGCGCCGCGGAAGAACCATGCGACGCGCTTGGTCTTGACCAGCTCGACCTTTGCGAGCCAGCAGACCTGCCGCCAGAAGCACATGCACACCAGCACCGGGTCGATCGCGGCGACGTGGTTGCTCGCCAGGATCGCGCCGCCGTGCGCCGGCACGTTGCGGCGATCGCTCGCGCGGACCCACCAGTAGAGCTTGATGAGCAAGCCGATCGTGAACCACATGAAGCGATAGATCATGCGGCGCGAGCGTACCGTCCTCGCCGTCCGGCCGTCTCGCCGCGGAGGCCCTCGGCTAGACTCACCCGTCGATGGACGTCCTGGTGATCGTCGGCGGCGAGAGCGCGCCCGAACGATTGCTCTCGCGGGCCACGCACGTCGTTCGGCTCGAAGCCGGCCCCGTCCCCCCGGCCGTCGTCGCCGACTTGCGGTCGCGCATTCCCCGCGAGGTCGGCGTGACCGGACCGCCCGCGGCCGTGACGGGCATCGCCGAGACGCTCCACCGCGACGGCTTCCCGGTCACCGTCTACGCGACGGACACCTCCTCGTTGCAGCCGCTCGCTTCCAGTGGGATCGGCGTCCGCCTGCTCGGCGACGCGGGCCCGGCGATGGAGGTCGCGGACTCGCTGCTCGACCTGATGGGCAACACGCCGCTCGTGCGGCTCGACCGCATCGGGCGCGAGCTGGAGTGCCACCTGATCGGCAAGCTCGAGCTGCTCAACCCCGGCGGCAGCGTCAAGGACCGCATCGGGGTCACGATGATCGAGGCCGCCGAGCAGGCGGGCCTGCTGAAGCCCGGCGGCACGATCGTCGAGCCGACCTCGGGCAACACCGGCGTCGGGCTCGCGATCGCGGCGGCGCGCAAGCGATACCGCTGCGTCTTCGTCATGCCCGACAAGATCAGCGCGGAGAAGATCAACTTGCTGCGGGCCTACGGGTGCGAGGTCGTCGTCTGCCCGACGACGGTGCCGCCCGAGCACCCCGACTCTTACTACAGCGTCGCGAACCGGCTCACGAAGGAGATCCCCGGGGCGTTCCAGCCCAACCAGTACGCCAACCGCGCCAACCCCGACGCCCACTACCGCACGACCGGCCCGGAGATCTGGCGGCAGACGGCCGGGCGCATTACCCACTTCGTGGCCAGCATCGGCACCGGCGGCACGATCAGCGGCACCGGCCGCTACCTGAAGGAGCAGAACCCGGACGTCCAGGTGGTGGGCGCCGACCCGGAAGGCTCGGTGTACTCGGGCGGCAGCGGCAGGCCCTACCTTGTCGAGGGAATCGGCGAGGACTTCTGGCCCGAGACCTACGACAAGACGATCCCCGACCGGGTCGTGATGGTCACCGATCGAGACTCCTTCCTGACCGCGCGACGGATCACGCGCGAGGAGGGCATCTTCGTCGGCGGCTCGGCCGGGACCGCGGTGCACGCGGCCCTGGAGGTCGGACGCGACCTCGGCCCCGAAGCCGTCGTCGTCGTGATCATCCCCGACTCCGGACGCGGCTACGTGTCGAAGTTCTACAACGACCAGTGGATGGCGAGCTACGGGTTCCTGCGCGCGAGCGGCGAGGCGATCTCGGACTTGCTGCAGCGAAAGGGCGGCCGGTTGCCGGCGCTCGTCCACGTCCATCCCGACGAGACCGTGCGCCAGGCGATCGAGCTGATGCGCGAGTACGACGTGTCGCAGCTCCCCGTCGTGAAGGCCGAGCCTCCGCTGGCGTACGCGGAGGTCGCCGGCTCGGTACGCGAGCGCGCGCTGCTGGAGGCGGTGTTCCAAGACGCGTCGGTCCTGGAGAAGCACGTCGCCGAGGTGATGGCGCCGCCGCTGCCGACGGCCGGGGCGGGCGAGCCGATCGACGACGCGGTCGAGGCGCTCGAGCGGGGACCGGCGGTGCTCGTCGTCGACGCAGGGCACCCGGTCGGGATCCTGACGCGCTCGGACGTGCTGGACTACCTGTCGCACCGGGGCGCGCGGTGAGCGGCTTCGAGACCAGGGCCATCCACGAAGGGCAGGAGCCGGACCCGTCGACCGGCGCCATCGTCACGCCGATCTACCAAACCTCCACCTACGTCCAGGAGGCGGTCGGTCGACACAAGGGCTACGAGTACTCGCGCACCGGCAACCCCACGCGCACCGCACTTCAGCAATGCGTCGCATCGCTGGAAGGAGCCGCGCACGGGATCGCGTTCGCGAGCGGGCTCGCAGCGACCGACGCCGTCCTCCGCCTGTTCTCCCCCGGCGACCACGTCCTCATCCCGAGCGACGCCTACGGCGGCACGTACCGGCTCGTCGCGCGCGTCTTCGGACCGGCGGGCTGGTCGTTCACGGCGGCCGACATGACCGATCTCGCCGCGCTCGGCGACGCGTGGCGCGAGGAGACTCGGCTCGTGTGGATCGAGTCGCCGACGAACCCCCTGCTGACGGTGGTCGACGTCGCAGCGATCACGGCGTTCGCGCACGAGCGCGGCGCGCTGGTCGCCGTGGACAACACCTTCGCCACGCCCTACCTCCAGCAGCCGATGACGCTCGGCGCCGACGTGGTCGTCCACTCGTCGACGAAATACCTGGGCGGGCACTCCGACGTCGTCGGCGGGCTCGTCGCGACGGACGACGCCGCGCGCGCCGAGCGTCTGGCGTTCCTGCAGAACGCCGTGGGCGCCGTGCCGGGCCCCTTCGACTGCTGGCTCGTGCTGCGCGGCGTGAAGACGCTCGCCGTGCGAATGGATCGTCATTGCCGGAACGCGCGCGCGATCGCCGAGGTCCTGCGCGAGCACCCGGCGGTCGAGCGCGTGCTCTACCCCGGCCTCCCGGACCACCCCGGGCACGCGATCGCGGCCCGGCAGATGCGCGACTTCGGCGGGATGGTGAGCTTCACCGCGCGCGGAGGCAAGGACGCGGCGCTCGAGGTCGTGGCCAAGACACGCGTGTTCTCGCTCGCCGAGTCGCTCGGCGCGGTCGAGTCCCTGATCGAATACCCGGCCGCGATGACGCACGCCTCGGTCGCCGACTCGCCCCTTGAAGTAGATCCCGCGCTCGTCCGGCTGAGCGTGGGCATCGAAAGCGAGCAGGACCTCGTCGAGGACCTCACCCAGGCCCTCGACTCGATCCGCTAGACACTACTATTGGGTGCGCCACACCACTATTGGGTGTAGGCTGCCGTTCATGGCGAAGGTCATCCAGGTTCGGCAGGTGCCGGACCGAGTCCACAGAACCCTGCGAACGCGGGCGGCGGCGGCCGGCGTGTCGCTTTCTGAGTACGTGCTTCGCGAGCTGATCCATGTCGCCGACCGGCCGCCGGTCGCCGACGTCCTGGCTCGCGCGGGCGCCCGCTCGGGAGGAGTTTCCGAGGTCGACGTCGTCCGAGCCGTGCGAAGCGGCCGCGAGCGCCGCTAGGTGCTCGTCGTCGACACGTCGGCCGTGCTCCACGCGCTCGTCGCCCGCCCGGCCGATCCGGACCTCGTCACGCGGTTGACCGAGGATGACGATTGGCACGCGCCCCACGCGATCGACGTCGAGATCCTTCACGCTCTTCGAGGCTTGGTCCTCGGCTCGAAGATCGGCGCCGGTCGCGCCGGCGAGGCGCTGACGGACTTCGCGGACTTGCGCATCCGGAGATATCCCCACGCTCCGCTCGTCGAGCGCGCCTGGGAGCTTCGCTCGAACCTCACGGCCTACGACGCCGTCTTCATGGCGCTGAGCGAAATGCTGGACGCCCCTCTCGTGACCTGCGACAGCGCGATGGGCAAGGCGAAGACGCAGGCCGTCGTCGAGGTCTACGGAACGGGACGAGCGAGACGACGCGGCCGGTGACCCGATCCAGGTCTGCCCGTTCGTACATGCCCGATCCGGCTCGCGCCGTGCATTCTTCCTTCAGCCATCGAAGACCCCACCCAGGATCGACCCCCGGCCTCCCGGGGGTCGATCCCTTTTCGCGCCGGCGCGAAGGTACGGCCGGGCAGGGTCCGGCTCGGACCAAAGAGTGCCGGGTTCTCGTCAGACGACGCGGGCGATGAAGTCTTCGAGCTGGCGGAGGTTGCGGACCTCGATCATGCCGTCGGCGTAGCGGGCGTACTCGGTCGTCACGGAGTCGCCGGTGTCCCAGTACATCGCCGGCTCGGGGTTCAGCCAGTAAACACGCTTGGCCTTCTTGCGCATTTCACGCACGATCCAGCTCGAGGTGTCGCGATAGTTGTTGCGCGCGTCGCCCAGGATCAGCACGCTCGCGCGGGGGCTGAGGTCGGCGCCGGCTCGTTCCCAGAACTTCGAAAGCGAGTTGCCGTAGTCGGAGTGCCCGTCGAGCCATACCACGTCGGCCTCGGTGTTCATGCGGTCGACCGCGTGCAGAAAGTCCTCGCTGTCGAACAGGTGCGTCACCTCGTCGAGCGTGTCGACGAAGACGAACGAGCGCACGCGCGAGAACTGCGCTTGGAAGGCGTGGACGAACATCAGCGTGAAGCGCGCGAAGGCCGCCACCGATCCCGAGATGTCGCAGATCAGGAACAGCTCCGGCTTGTGCACGCTGCGGTGACGGAAACGCGTGTCGAAGGGCACCCCACCGGTCGACAGCGAGGCGCGCACGGTCTTGCGAACGTCGAGCCGCCCGCGCTTGGCGTGCCGGCGCTTCATCGCCAGGCGCGTCGCGAGCCGCCGCGCGAGCGGCCCGATGGCCCGGCGCAGCGCGAGGATCTCGTCGCGCGTCGCGCGCACGAAGTCCAGATCTTCCGGCAGCGGGCGAACCGCGTGCTTGGCGACCTGTTCGGGTCCCTTGTGCTCGGCGAGCTTGCGGCGCACCTCGGCCTGCACTTCCTGGCGGAACTTGCGAAGTCGCTGCTCGAACTCGTCGCGCCAGAGCCGCTCCTCCAGCGGCGACAGCTCGTCGCGCATCTCGCGCATGAGCCGCTCGAGCAACTGGTCCAGGTCAACGGCCCGGAAGACCCGGTACTCGAAGTACGGGCTGCCGGCGCGCTCGGTCTCGACGCGCCCGAAGGCCTGCACGGCCCGGCGCGCCAGCTCGCGAATCGCCGCCGCGTCGCCCGACAGGAGCGCCCGGAACAGCTCGTCCAGGTAGGCGTCGGGATCGACCTCGGCGTCCCCCTCGGCCGCGCGGGCGCCGGCATCCGGCGCGCGACCCGTCCCGAAGTACAGGTCGAACATCGTGTCGAACGCCTCGCGGTGCGCTTGGCTCTTGACCATCGTCGCGGCGAGCGCCGACCGGAACGCTTCTTTGTCCTCGGCCGGGACGTGCCGGAGCGCGCGCATCGCATCCAGGTCGTCGCTGATCGCCACCGGCACGCCGGCGTCCCGAAGCGCCCGGGCGAACGCTAGGAACCGATCGAGCATCAGTTCAGCCCCGGTTTGGGCGGGACTTTGAGGTGGGCTGCGACCTTTTCGATGTCGGTCTGGTACTTCAGCAGCGCGCTCATGGAAGCGCGGGCGACGTTGGGATCCAGCTCCGTGATGCCGAGGTGCAGCAGCGTGCGCGCCCAGTCCAGGGTCTCGGCGATGCTCGGCGCCTTCTTCAGCTCGAGCTGGCGGATGCTTCGCACGAGCCGCACGATCTGGTCGGCGAGGATCTCGGGGATCTCCGGGACGCGCGCCAGCACGATCGCCTTTTCGCGCTCGACGTCTGGGTAGTCGAGGAACAGGTACAGGCAGCGGCGCTTCAACGCCTCGGACAGCTCCCGCGAGTTGTTGGACGTCAGGAACACCCAGGGGATCCGCTTCGCCGCGACGGTCCCCATCTCCGGGATCGAAACTTGGAAGTCGCTCAGCAGCTCCAGCAGCAGGCCCTCGAACTCAAAGTCGACCTTGTCGATCTCGTCGATCAGCAGCACGACCTGGTCGTCGGCGCGGATCGCTTCGAGCAGCGGGCGCTCCAGCAGGAAGTCCTCCGTGAAGATGTTGGTCTCGACGTCCTCCCAGGACAGCTCGCGGCCCTGCTCGGCCTGGATGCGAAGGAGCTGCTTCTTGTAGTTCCACTCGTAGAGCGCCTTGGCTTCGTCCAGGCCCTCGTAGCACTGCAGCCGGATCAAGCGCGCGCCGAGGCTGGCGGCGACCGACTTGGCAAGCTCGGTCTTGCCCGTGCCCGCCGGCCCTTCGACGAGGACGGGCTTGCCGAGCCGCTCGGCGAGGAAGACCACGGTCGCGATCGACTCGTCGGCGAGGTAGCCCGCGCCTTCGAGCCGCTCGACCACCTTCGGCAGCGATTCGTACCCGATGCTCATGTCCGTATCTGTCCTTCCCCGGTGACGACGTACTTCGTCGAGGTCATCTCGCGCAGACCCATGGGTCCGCGCGCGTGCAGCTTCTGGTTGCTGATGCCGATCTCGGCGCCGAAGCCGAACTCCCCGCCGTCGGCGAAGCGGGTAGAGGCGTTGACCATCACGCACGCGGAGTCGCACCCGGCCGCGAACCGGCTCGCCGCGTCCTCGTCCTCGGTCACGATCGCCTCGGTGTGGTGCGAGCCGTAGGCGTTCGTGTGCGCGATCGCCTCCTCGACCGAGTCCACGACCTTCACGGCGAGGATGAGGTCGAGGTACTCGGCGAACCAATCGTCCTCAGTCGCCTCGCGCATCTCCGGGACGAGGGCGCGCGCGGGGGCGTCGCCTCGAAGCTCGACGCCGGCATCGTGGAGCGCGCGCCCGGCCCGCGGCAGGAAGTCGCCGGCGACGGCTCGGTGCACGAGCAGCGTCTCGGCCGCGTTGCACACGCTCGGGCGCTGCACCTTCGCGTTGAGCACGATCGGCAAGGCCTTGTCCAGGTCTGCCGCCGCGTCGACGTAGACGTGGCAGGTGCCCGAGCCGGTCTCCAGCACCGGCACGATCGACTCCTCGACCACGGTCTTGATCAGGCCCGCTCCCCCGCGCGGGATGAGCACGTCCACGAACTCCCGCGCGCGCATGAGGTCCTTCGCGCCCTCGCGCGAGGTGTCCTCGACGAGCTGGATCGCGTCGGCCGGCAGTCCGGCCGACGCTCCCGCTTCGGACAGGATCCTCACGAGCAGCGCGTTGGTCGCCAGCGCGCTCGCCGAGCCGCGCAGGATGCACGCGTTGCCGCTCTTCAGGCAGAGCGTCGCGGCGTCGACGGTCACGTTCGGGCGAGCCTCGTAGATGATGCCGATCACCCCGAGCGGCACGCGCACCTTCCGGATGCGCAGGCCGTTCGGCCGCGTCCACTCCTCGATCGTCTCCCCGATCGGGTCGGGCAGACCGATGAGCGAGCGGACGGCGGCGGCGATCCCGGCGATCCGCTCGGTGGTCAGGGTGAGCCGGTCCACGATCGCGTCCGGCGTTTGGTCGGCGCGCGCGCGCGTTACGTCCTGCGCGTTCGCCTCGACGATCTCGCGCGCGCGCGCCTCCAGCGCGCCGGCCATCGCCGCCAGGCCCGCGTTCTTCACCTCGGCAGGCGTGGCCGCCAAGGCCGCCGCCGCCGCCTTGGCGCGCGGGCCGATCTCGCTCAGCGCGCTCATTGGAGACCCCAGGGTACCGGGCGCGCTACAGGATCACGAGCGAGTCCCGGTGGATCACCTCGCGGCCGCCGTCGCGGATGCTCGCCCCGATGGGCATGTCGGCGGCCGCGTAGTTGACGATGCCCTTGGCGAAGACCGCCCCGGCCGGGTCGGCGACTTCGACGGCGTCGCCCGCCTCGAAGGCGCCGGCCACCGCGGTCACGCCCGCCGGCAGCAGGCTCTTGCCGCCCTCGACGAGCGCCCGGCGCGCCCCGTCGTCGACGGTGACCGTGCCGCGGGGTACGAGGCTGAACTCGATCCAGAGCTTGCGCGAGCGCCCGCGGGCGCGGCGCGGCTCGAACGACGAGCCGACCTCCTCCCCGGCGACGATCCGCTCGACGACGCGCGGCTCGCGCCCGTGCGCGATCACCACGCGCGTCCCGGCCGCCGTCGCGGTCCGCACCGCCTCGACCTTCGAGGCCATGCCGCCCGAGCCGAGCGCGGACCCGCGCCGGCCCGCTCGCATCCGCTCGAGCCCGGCGAGGTCGGTGATGCGGTGGACCGGCTCGCGCGCGCGCTTGGGATCGGCGGAGTAGACGCCGTCGATGTCGCTCAGGATGACGAGCAGATCGGCGTGCGCCATGATCGCCACGAGCGCCGCCAGCGCGTCGTTGTCGCCGAAGCGGATCTCGTCGACGGCCGTCGTGTCGTTCTCGTTCACGATCGGGACGACGCCCATCTTCAGCAGTCGCTCCAGCGCGTGGTGGGCGTTCAGATACGAGCGGCGCCGCACGACGTCGTCGCGCGTGAGCAGCATCTGGCCGACCGGGACCTTCCGGCGTGCGAAGGCACGCTGGTAGGCGTGCATGAGGATGCCCTGGCCGACGCTCGCCGCGGCCTGCAAGCCCGGGATGTCGCCCGGACGCCGCTTCAGGCCGAGCGGCTCGAGCCCCGCGGCGATCGCGCCCGAGGACACCAGCACCGGCGCCGCGCCCGCGCGCCGCACCGCCGCGAGTTGGCCGGCGAGCGCGCGCACCTGCCCGTCGTCGAGCGTCCCGTCCGCGGCCGTGATCGTGGACGAGCCGACCTTGACGACGATCCGCTTGGTGGCGTGCCGGTTCAAGACGTGCCGACTCATGAGCTGCGTGCGCTCCGGTCCGGGTCGTCGGGCGTGAACTCGAAGGCGACCTCGCCGATGCGCACCTCGTCGCCGGCCTTCGCGCCGGCGCGGGCCAGCGCCTCCTCCACCCCGATCGACACCAGTGCTTCCTGCACGTAGACGAGCGCGTCCGGGTGGGAGACGTCGAAGCGCTCCAGGAGCCGCTCCGCCCGCGCGTGGCGCACGCGCCACGCCTCCTCCTCGCGCTCGACGAGGACCTCGTGCCCTTCCGGCCGCAGGCGGATCAAGCGGTGCGACGGCCGGGGGGGCGTGCGCGCGTCTGCCTCGGCGACCGCGCGGGCGAGCGCGTCGTGCAGGTCCTCCACGCCCGCGCCCGTGACCGCCGAGGTCGCGACGAAGGTGAAGCCGGCCGCGCCGGCCGCCGATCGCGCGTCGGCCACCGCGCCGTCTCCGAGGTCCACCTTGTTCCCGGCAACCACGCCCACGCGCTCGTCGAAGCTCGCAAGGTGCGCGCGCAGCTCGGCCCGCAACGCCTCCAGAGCCGCGCGCGGGGGCTCGGCCGACAGGTCCAGCACGAAGCAGAGCGCGCGGCAGCGCTCGAGGTGGCGCAGGAACGAGAGACCGAGCCCCTTGCCCTGCGACGCGCCCTCGATCAGGCCGGGGACGTCGGCGATCACGAATCGCCGGTCGCCCGCGTCGGCGACGCCGAGGTTGGGCGTCAACGTCGTGAAGGGATAGGCGGCAACCTTCGGGCGAGCGGCGGACAGGCGCGCGATCAACGAGGACTTCCCGGCGTTGGGGAAGCCGACCAGCCCGACGTCGGCCAGGACCTTCAGCTCGAGCCGCAGGCGCCGGCGCTCGCCGCGTTCGCCGCGTTCGGCAAAGCTCGGCGCGCGCCGCTTGGCCGTGACGAAGGCGGCGTTGCCACGGCCGCCGCGACCCCCGCGCGCCGCGACGAACTCGGCGCCGTCGCCGACGAGGTCGGCGATCGCGACGCCCTCCTCGTCGTGCACGACGGTGCCGTCGGGAACCGCCAGCACGACGTCCGGCGCCGCGGCGCCCTGGCGCGTGTTGCCCGACCCGCTCCCGCCCTTCTGCGCGCGCAGGTGCGGGGCGCGGGCCGCCTCCGCCAGCGTGGAGACGTTGTGGTCGACCCGTAGGATCACGCTCCCGCCCGCGCCGCCGGTTCCCCCGTCCGGCGGGCCCTTCGGCCGGTACTTCTCGCGGCGGAAGGACACCGATCCGTGACCGCCGTCGCCGGCCGCCACCTCGATGCGCGCCTCGTCGACGAACCCGGGGTCCATGCCGCGCACATTAGCAACGCCCGCCTTTGCCCCCGGCCTCGTCGCGGCGGTACAAGAGGGGGATGAACGGGATGCAACCCGCCGACGTCTACCGCCTGACCTCCGTCTCGGACCCTCGCGTCTCTCCCGACGGCCGCCGCGCCGCCTACGTCGTGACCACGATCGACGAAGAGGCCAACGACTACCGCAGCGCGATCTGGGTCGTGCCGCTCGACGGCTCGGCCGAGCCCCGCCGATTCACCTCCGGCATCGCGCGCGACGCCTCGCCCCGCTGGTCGCCCGACGGGTCGCGAATCGCCTTCGTCAGCTCGCGGGCGAAGCCGGGTGAGGACCCGAAGAAGGCGCAGGGACAGCTCTACGTCATGCCGGCCGACGGGGGCGAGCCCCTGCGCCTGACCGATCTCAAGGAAGCCGTGAGCGCGCCGGCCTGGTCGCCCGACGGGACGCGGATCGCGTTCACCTCGCGCGTGCGCGACGCCGCTTACGACGAGGAGGACGAGCGCAAGCGGCCCCCGCGCCGCGTGACCCGGCTGGCCTTCCGTCTCGACGACGTGGGCTGGATCGGCGACCGTCGCCAGCACGTCTTCGTCGTGCCGGCCGACGGCTCGGGCGAGCCGTCGCAGGTCACCGACGGCGACTTCGACGACTCCTCTCCGTCCTGGTCGCCCGACGGGACGCGGATCGCGTTCTCGTCCGGGCGGGGCGAGAACTGGGACATCACGTTCGCGACGGACCTGTTCGTCGTGAACGCCGACGGCGGCGAGCCCGACCTGCTCACGACCGGCGACGGGTTCAGCGCCGCGCCGTCCTGGTCGCCCGACGGGATGCGGATCGCCTACCAGTTCACCCCGGGCGTCCGCGACTGGCCGCGGCACGCGCAGATCGCGGTCATGGACCTGGCAACCCGAGACCGGCGCATCCTGACCGCCAGCCTCGACCGCAACTGCGCGCCCTACCCGCCGATGCGCGAGCCGATCTGGTCCTCCGACCACCTGCTCTTCGCGACCGAGGACGCGGGGGCGAACCCGCTCTACCTGGTGCCGGCCGACGGAAGCGACAAGCCGCAGACCGTGGTGACCGGGCAGGCGCTGGGCGGCTACGACATGGTCGCCGGGCAGGGCGTCCACGTCGCCACGACGCCGGCGACGCTCCCCGAGCTGTTCCACGGCGAGTCCCGCCTCACCTCGCACGGCGCCGCCTTCGCGCAGGCGCGTTCGCTCGCGTCGCCCGAGCGGTTCACCGCCACCTCGGCCGACGGCACCGAGGTGGACGCGTGGATCATGCGCCCGCCCGGATTCACCGGCGGCACGCGGTACCCCGTGCTGCTCAGCGTCCACGGCGGGCCGTTCACGCAGTACGGCGAGCGCTTTCACGACGAGTTCCAGGTCTACGCCGGGGCCGGCTACGTCGTGCTGTACGCGAACCCGCGCGGCTCGTCCGGCTACTCCGAGGAATGGGGCCGGGCGATCCGCGGCCCGAGCAACGGCGCGGGGCCGGGCATGGGGACCGTGGACTACGAGGACGTCATGGCGGTCGTGGACGAGGCGCTCGCGCGCTACGAGTTCTGCGACCCCGACCGGCTCGGCGTCATCGGCGGCTCCTACGGCGGCTTCATGGCCACCTGGATCGCCGCTCACACCACCCGGTTCAAGGCGGCGATCTCCGAGCGGGCGGTGAACTCCTGGACCAGCATGTGGGGGTCGAGCGACAGCGGCTGGGCGTTCGAGGCGGAGGTGGGCGCGAACATCATGGACGACCCCGCCGCCTGGCGGGCGATCTCGCCGCTCGAGCACGCGCAGAACATCGCCACGCCGCTGCTCATCATCCATTCGGAGAACGACCTGCGGTGCAACGCCGAGCAGGCGGACCAGCTTTTCACCACGCTGCGCTACCTCGGGCGCGAGGTGGAGATGGTGCGCTTCCCCGCCGAAGGCCACGAGCTGAGCCGCAGCGGCTCGCCCGTGCACCGCGTCCAGCGCTTCGAGATCGTCCTGGAGTGGTTCGCGCGCCACCTCAGCTAGGCGAGATCGCGCAGTCCTCCAGCGGTTCGGCGCCGGTGCGCACGCGCGTCACGACGTCGCCGCTCGGGATGCGCAGCAGCACGGCGTCGCGCACGTCGTAGACCATGATCCGGTCCTCTGCTTCGCCGAGGTAGACCAGACACTCGGACGCGAAGGCCGCTTCGGTCGAGCCGTCCGGCGCCACGACCTCGACCGGCTCCGCGCGCACCTGGAGCATCGGCAGCGGCCCGACGGTGCCGGAGGTTACGTGGATCGGCTCGCCGCGGATCGTCAGACCGTCGGCAAGCTCGATCGCGCGCAGCGGCAAGATCGCGAAGGCGAGCACGCTGCCGACGACGAGCGAGAACACGGCGATCGGCCTGATCGACTTGGTCAGCTCCTGGCGGACCGTCGTGCGACGCCCTTCGGTTGCGATCCGCGCGCTCATCTCGAACAGCGACTTGCCCAGGCGCGTCTTGCCGAGCCACTGCTGCTCGAACTGGGATCGAGCCCGTTCGAGGTCGGCCTGTTCGATACGCAGCGACCGCATCATCGAGCGCAACGACGTGGAGATCGACATGGGGAGAAATACGACGTAGACCCACACGACGGCGAACACGAGCAAGGAAATGAATGCCACCAGCACGATCGGCCCGGCGGCCGCCTGCGCGAGGATCTCCGCCTTGCCGAGCCCGACCTCCTCCGGGACCAAACCGAAGCGCGAGTAGAAGCTGACGTAGACCATGCGCAGGGCCGCGTAGAACACCACCGAGAGCCCGGCGAGGAGCGCCGTGTACTCCTTGACCCTGGCGACGAGTCCGGGGGGCGCGGGCGGGTCGGTCACCTGCGCGCGCGGGTCGCTACGCCGTCGGGATGACGTCGACGATGCGGCGGTTGCGGCGCTGGTGGTATCGGACCGTGCCCGGCGAGACGGCGAAGAGCGTGTCGTCCCTGCCGCGCTTGACGTTCTGGCCGGGATGAACCTTTGTGCCCCGCTGGCGCACGAGGATGGACCCGGGCGTGACCGTCTGCCCGGCGTAGACCTTCACGCCCAGGTACTTGGGGTTGGAGTCGCGCCCGTTGCGCGTGGACCCGAGGCCCTTCTTGGAAGCCATGGCGCAACGAGGATACCAGAACCGTCAGGACGTAGCGGTCGTCTTCTTCGTCGTCTTCTTCGCCCCGGCTTTGGCGGTCGTCTTCTTGGCGGCAGGCTTCTTGGCGGTCGTCTTCTTGGCGGCAGGCTTCTTGGCGGCGGGCTTCTCGGCGGCCGGCTTCTTCGCGGCCGTCTTCTTGGCCGGCGCGGCCTTCTCCTCGGCCGCAGGCGCCGGAGCCGGCTCCTCCGGAGCCTTCTCCACCTTCCCGCCGAACCGGATCTCGGCGATCTCGACCAGCGTGAGCGGCTGGCGATGGCCGGTGTGCCGCCGGTACCCGGTCTTGTTGCGGTAGTTGAAGACGTCGACCTTGTCGCCCTTCAGGTGGTCCAGGATCGTGCCGACCACGGTCGCCTCGCCCTCGGCGAGCGCCTTCTTGTCGCTCACGACCTGCTCGCCGGTCGATACCAGGAGCGGCGTGAACGTGATCTCCGACCCGACCTCTTCCTTGCGCCGGTCGATCGTGATCTGCTCGCCGGGGCTCACCTTCTCTTGATGACCGCCGGCCCGGATGATCGCGTACATTCCTCGCTCCCTTAGTCGATGTCGTGGGTCATGACGATACCGCGCCCCTCGCAGTTGGGGCACGGTTCGCTGAACGCGTCGAGCAGCCCTTCCGAGACCTTCTTCCGCGTCATCTCGACCAGGCCCAGGTTCGAGACCTCGAACACCTGGCTGCGGGTCTTGTCCCGGGACAGCGCCCGCTTCAGCGAGCGCAGCAGCTCCTTCTGGTGGTTGGTGTCGATCATGTCGATGAAGTCGATGACGATGATGCCGCCGATGTCGCGCAGGCGAAGCTGCCGGGCCACCTCGTCGGCCGCCTCCAGGTTGTTCTGGAACACGGTCTCCTCGAGGTTCGTGCCCTTGCCGGTGAACTTGCCGGTGTTGACGTCGATGACCGTCAAGGCCTCCGTGCGCTCGATGATGATCGAGCCGCCGCTGGGCAACCACACCTTGCGTTCGAGCGCCTTGTGGAGCTGCTCGGTCACGCGGTGCTCCTCGAAGATCGGCAGCGCGCCCTCGTGCAGCTCGACCTTGTCGATCAGCTCGGGCGCGGTCTCCTTCAGGTAGCCGCGGATGTCCTCGTAGACCCGCCGGGCGTCGACGATCACCTTGCCGAACCCGCCGGAGAAGATGTCGCGGACGACCTTCATCGTCAGCTCCGGCTCTTCGTAGAGCGGGTGCGGGGCCTTCGCCTTCTTCGCCGTCTTGCGGGTCTCCTCCCAGATCTTCAGCAGGTTGTTGAGGTCGCGTTCGAGCGCCTCCTTCGACGCGCCGTCGGCGGCGGTGCGGATGATCACGCCGTGGCCGGCCGGGCGAATGTCGCGAAGGATCTGGCGGAGCCGTGCGCGCTCGTTCTCCGCGAGCCGCCGCGAGATCCCGGTCAGGTCCTGCTCGGGCGCCAGGACCAGGAAGCGGCCGGCGATCGAGAGCTGCGTCGTGAGGCGCGCGCCCTTGCTGCCGATCGGGTCCTTCGTCACCTGGACCATGAGGGACTGCCCCTGCTTCAGCACGTGCTCGATGCGGTGCGAGCGGTCGCCTTCCAGGTCCTCCGGCGAGTAGTTGACCTCGCCGGCGTAGAGCACGCCGTTGCGGCCACGACCGAAGTCGATGAACGCCGCCTCCATGCCCGGCAGGACGTTCTGAACGCGCCCGAGGTAGATGTTGCCGGCCATGGACGTGCGCTGGCCGGCGCGCGCCACGAAGTGCTCGATCAGATCGCCCTCTTCCATCACCGCGATCTGCGTGCGGTCCTCGTGGCTGTGGACGAGCATCACCTTCTCGCCGCCGCGGAGCGCAGCCGCCTCTTCCTCGGTCAGCCGCTTGCGCGGGCGCCGGCCCCGCTGCTGGCTGCGCAGTTGCCGGGCCGCCAGCCTGGTCGAGGCGGGCGCGGCGCGGCCGGTCTTCTTCGCCGGCTTCTCAGCTTTGTCGGGAGGCGCCGCTTCGCCGTCGGCGGCGGGCTTCGCGGCTCCGCCGCTTCGGCTCCTGCCGCGTCCGCCGCGCGAGCCGCGCCGCTTCCGCGCTGCGGCCGGCTTTGCCTCGCCGTTCGCCGCTGCTTCGGTCGCGGCTCCTTCGGTCGCGGCGGCTTGGGCCGGCGGCGCCCCGTCTTCTGCGGGCGCGCTCGCCTTCGAGGCGCCGGCCGGCGTGGTGCGCGCGCGCGGCGTCGCGCTCCGCGAACGGCTCGGCGACGGCGAGCGTGCGGCCGTGGTCTTCTTCGCGGCCGGCTCGGCCTCCGTACCGGACTCGCTCGCCGGGGTTGCGGTCGTGGTGCCGGGCTTGCGGTGCCGCCGCCCGCCGCGCTTGCCGCGCCGCCGGCGCGGGCGCGGCGTCCCGTCGGCCGCGGATTCGCCGGCCGCGGATTCGCCGGCCGCCGGCCCCTGCCCACTGGGCGCCCGCGGCGCACCGGGCGCCCGCGGGGGGTTGGGCGCCGCTTGCGGCGTGCTCTCGCCCTGATCGGGATCCTTCGGTTTCGCGCTGGATCGAGTCTCCTGCGCGCCGTCTTTGCTTTCTTCGCTCACGTCGTTCCTTTCCCGCGCCTCATACGAACCGGCGCATGTGTACGTTGAGGAGGATCCCCGTCGCTGCGTACGTCGTCACCAGCGACGAGCCGCCGAAGGAGACGAACGGCAGCGGGATCCCCGTGATCGGCGACACGCCGATCGTCATGCCGATGTTGATGAACATCTGGAACGCGATCATCGCCACCACGCCGGAGGCGAGCAGCGTTCCGAACAGGTCCTTGCTGAGCACCGCGATCCGGACCGCGCGCCATAGGAAGACGGCGAACAGACCGAGCAGCAGCGTGGCGCCGACGAACCCCAGCTCCTCGCCGACGGCGACGAAGATGAAGTCCGTGTGCACCTCGGGGACGAAGTCCAGGTTGGTCTGCGTCCCCGCGAACAGCCCCGTGCCGGTCATCCCTCCCGAGCCGACGCCGATGCGGGCTTGGTTGAGGTTGTAGCCGGTGCGATCCAGGTCCTGGCCGGGATCCAGGAACGCCGTCAGGCGGGCCACCTGGTACTCCTGCAGCAGGCCGAGGTTCAGGACGGCCACGGTTCCCGCGACGCCCAGCGCGAGCATCACGACCAGCACCCGCAGCCTCGTGCCGGCCACGACGAGCGCCGCGACGGCCACGACGATCAGGACCAGCAGCGTCCCCAAGTCCGGCTGGACGTAGATGAGCGCCGCCGGCGCGCCGGCGATCGCCACCGTCTTGAGCGCGTCGATCCACGTCGGCTCGCTCCGTCGCTCGGACAGCACCAGGGCGAGCACGGCGATCACACCCAGCTTCATGAACTCCGCCGGCTGCATCTGGAAGAAGCCGAAGCTGATCCACCGCTGGGCACCCGCAACGCGAGACCCGATCCCGGGAACCAGGACCAGCCCGAGCGTCGCCAAGCCTCCGACGTAGAGCAGCGGTCCCCACGCCTTCAGCCGCCGGTAGCTGAAGGTCGCCGCGACGACCATCACGCCGAACCCCACCGCGCTGAAGACGAGCTGCCGCTGGAACAGGAAGTCCTCCGGCAGACCCTGGTCGCGAAGGCGCGCCGAGGACGCGGACCACACCATGACGCTGCCGAACGCGGTCAGGAGGAAGGCCGTCGCCAGCAGGATCGGGTCGAGGTGCCGGATGGGCGCCTTGGACGACAGGTACGTCCCGACGCGCTCGCGCCCGATTCGATCGACCCGTCCGGCCGCGCCCTCGAGCATCAGTCACTCACCGCCGTCCCGTAGACGATCGGCAGGGGCGGGCGACCGAACAGCTCGTCCATGATCCGGCGGACGACCGGCCCGGCGACCTGGCTTCCGAACCCGCCCTCCTCCACCATCGCGACGACCGCGTACTTGGGCCGGTTCAGCGGCGCGTACGAGGCGAACCAGGAGAAGGGCTGGCGCCCGACGATCTCCGCCGAGCCGGTCTTGGCCGCGACGGGGATCCGGGAGAACGGCCAGCCGCGATAGGGGTACAAGCCGGTCCCCCGCTCCGCGACGGCGCCCAGCGCGCGGTTCACGTAGGACACCGCGCTCGCGTCGGCCTTGATCCTGCCCTTCGGGGCGGGCTCGATCTTCTTGACCCGCTTCCCGCCCGGCTCCGCGATCTCCGCGACCACGTGCGGGGTCACGACCGTCCCGCCGTTGGCGACGGCGGCATAGGCCACCGCCATCTGCAGCGGGCTCGCCTCCACCTCGCCCTGGCCGATCGACATGTTCACCGCGTCGCCGCCTCGCCAGCGCCACCCGTCGTTGCACAGGTCGACGAAGAGCGGGTCTTGTGTTCGCCTGGCCGTGTCGCAGTACTCGTCCTCGTTGGCCTCCCACGTCGAGCGCTTCGAGGCCCGGTCGGGAATGCGGCCGGGACTCTCGGCCGGCAAGTCGATGCCGGTCGGCGACCCGAGCCCGAACCGCCGCGCCCAGTCCTGCATGGTCTCGTAGACCTGCTTGCCCGCGCTCGCCTGCGCCTCCTCGCGCAGCCACCAGTCGCGCGCGAGGGTGTAGTAAACGGTGTCGCACGACTCGACGAGCGACTGCTCGAGCGTGATCGAGGCGTCGCGCGGCTGCCAGTTGCGGAAGATCCGGTCGCCGAACTCGAACTCGGTCTTGCACGGGAAGAGCCGGCCTGGCGAGGCGTCCCCCTGCTCGAGCGCCGCCGTGGCAAGGACCGGCTTGAACGTCGAGCCCGGCGGGTAGGTCGCCTGGATCGTGCGGTTCAACAACGGGTTGTCGGCGCCGGGGTCGTTCAGGCGCTCCCAGTAGCCGGCGTCGACCCCGCCGACGAAGCGCCGCAGGTCGAAGGTGGGGAAGCTCGCCATCGCGATCACGTCGCCGGTTTCCACGTCGATCACGACGGCCGCGCCGGCCGGCGCGCGGAAGCGCGCGCCCGTCGCGTGGAACGTCTGCGTGCGCGCGCTGGCGATGCCCTGCGCGAGCGCCTGCTCGGCAACGCGCTGCACGTCGAGGTCGATCGTGAGCCGCACGTCCGCCCCCGGGACCGTCTGCCTCCCGCCGAGACGCCGCAACACGGTCCCGGTCGCGTCGACCTCAAGTTTGTCCAAGCCGGGCTGGCCGCGCAGGAACCGCTCGTAGACCGACTCGACGCCGGTCTTGCCGATCGAGTCCCCGAGCCGGTAGCGCTCGCCGAGGCGGTCGAGGTCGGCTTCGCTCGTCTCGGCGACGTAGCCCAGGATGTGCGAGGCGAGCCGCCCGTGCGGGTAGCGCCGGACCGGGATCGAGACGCTCTCCACGCCCTGGAAGTCGGTGTGCGCGCGCTCGCGCACGGCGAACACGACGTCGAGCGGCACGTCGTCTGCGATCACGACCGGCTTGTAGGGAGATGTCCGCACGTCCGCGAGGCGCTCGTCGATGAACTTCACCGTGACGCCGAGCAGCTTCGCCAGCCGCTCCTTCACCGCTCGCGCGTCGCGCCGGTCGTCGGGCAGGTCGTCGGCGCGGATCCCGATCGCGAGCGCCGTGCGGTTGCGCACCAGCACCCGCCCCTTTCGGTCGAGGATCCGTCCGCGCGGCGCCTCGACCGACACGATGCGCACGCTGTTGTTGCGCGCCGCCGCGGCGAACTCCTGGCCTGCGAGCACCTGCAGGAACCACAGCCGCGTCAAAAGGACGGCGAAGAGCATCGCGATCACGAGCGAGACCGCGATCATGCGGAGCCGGATGCGATCGTCGATCCCGCTCACGACGGCAGCACCTCCTCCGACCGCGGTCCCAGCTTGCCCCCGACCGTTCGAAGCACCGGGTACAGGAAGGGCGTCAACAGGGCGTTGTAGACCGACGCGAGCGCCGCATGGCGCAAGATGCGCACCATCGGCAACGAAGTCTGGCCGAGCAGAATGCTGAAGCCCCCGTAGAACAGGACCGCGAAGAACGTCGCCGCGGTCACCATCGCGATCGGCATCCACGCCGTCGGGGTCTGGAACAGCACGCGCATCCGCCCGACGACGTAGCCCGTGAGCGTCAGCGTCAACGCGCCGACGCCCCGCGGCAAACCAAGGATCAGGTCCGAGGCGAGGCCCGCGACGAAGCCGGCCATCGCCCCCGTCGAGGGTCCCTGCGTCAGCGCGACCCCGACCGTGATCAGCACCATCAGCTCCGACTTGGTCCCCGTCAGCGTCAGCTCGCCGAAGACCGACGTCTCCAGGGCGAGCCCGGTGATCACCAGCATCGCCAGCAGCACGACCCGCTTGATCATCGGCCGGCCTCCGCGTCGCGCTTCTCGCCGACGACCAGCAGCACGTAGTCCAGGCGCGAGAAGTCGACGACCGGCTCGACCGTCACCACGCGCGACAGGTTCGACCCGGCGGGCGGCGCGTCGGTCACGGTGCCGATCACGATCCCGGACGGGTACAAGCCCCGGTCGTAGCCGCTCGTGACGACCCGGTCGCCGGGCGAGACCGCGGTCAAGGGATCGAGCAGCTCGAACCGGAGCCGCCCGGTCCCGGCGCCGTCCACCACGCCCGCCTTTCCGTTGGTCGCGAGCCGCGCCGCCACGGCGCTCGAGCGGTCGGTGATCAGCAGGACGCGGGCCGAGTCGCGGCTGACGCTCACGACGCGCCCGACGAGGCCCTCGCCGGCCACGACCGGCATGTCCACCGCGACGCCCGCGGCGCTCCCCCCGCCGATGATGATCGAGCGCTCGAAGTTGGACTGGCTGACCCCGATCACCTGGACGGCCTTGGTCTTGAAGTTGTTGCGTTGCGCCAGGGCGAGCAGTTGCCGCAAGCTCTCGTTCTCCCGCGTCACGTCCTCGACCTGCTGCAGCTCTGCCTGCAAGTTCGCGTTGGCGCGCTCGAGGTCGATGATGCGCTGCTGGAGCGAGGGCACCCGGGTGAACCCCGCGAAGAACGACCCGACCGGACGGAACACCGTGACCAGCCCGCGCTGCACCGGCGCCAGGACGGTCATCACCCCCCGGCCGATCTTGTCGAGCGGCCCGTCGTTGCCGCCGGCTCGAAAGTCGAGCGTGATGATGGTGATGGACGCCAGGACGAGCGCGGCCAGCAGCAGCCTGCGCCGCCTGGTGCGATCGAACATTCTGATCATCGCCCGGGCCGGCCCGAAGGCCGTCCCTCAAAACCTCCTTCCCGGAAGGCCGCGCGTTGCGCGATCCTTCCGTCGGGCCTCCCGCGCGCCGCCTTCAGCGCGCGCGGTCCGCCCGAAGTCTCACGGGCGCGAGCAGCAAGCTGCCGCCGCGCTCAATGGTGGCGCGACGACGAGATCAGTACCCGTCGCAGCGCCTCGAACTCTTCCAAGCACTTCCCCGACCCGACCGCGACGCAGGACAGGGGCGCTTCGGTGATGTGCACCGGCATCCCCGTCTCGTGCTTCAGCCGCTCGTCGAGCCCCGCGAGCAGCGCCCCGCCGCCGGTCAGGACGATGCCCTTGTCCATGATGTCGGCCGCAAGCTCCGGCGGCGTCTTGTCGAGCGTGTTGCGGACCGCGTCGATGATCTGGTTCACCGGCTCCTCGATCGCGCGACGGATCTCGCCCGCGCTCACGATGATCGTCTTGGGGAGCCCGGTGACCAGGTCGCGCCCGCGGATCTCGGCGTTTGGCTCGTCCGGCACCGGGAAGGCCGAGCCGACCTGCATCTTGATCTCCTCCGCGGTGCGCTCGCCCAGCATCAGCGAGTACTCCTTCTTGATGTACTGCACGATGGAGTCGTCCAGCTCGTCCCCGGCGACGCGCACGCTCGCGCTGGTGACGACGCCGCCGAGCGAGATGACCGCGACCTCGGTCGTCCCGCCGCCGATGTCGACGATCATGTTGCCCGTCGGCTCGTGGATCGGCAGCCCCGCGCCGATCGCGGCCGCCATCGGCTCCTCGATGATGTGCGCGCTGCGGCCGCCCGCCGCGTAGACCGCCTCCTCCACCGCGCGCTGCTCGACCGATGTGATCCCGCTCGGCACGCAGATGATGACGCGGGGCTTGGCGAGCGTCCGGCGGCGGTGCACCTTCTGGATGAAGAAGCGGAGCATCTTCTCGGTCACGTCGAAGTCGGCGATGACCCCGTCCTTCAGCGGCCGGATGGCCTGGATGTGGCTCGGCGTGCGCCCGATCATGCGCTTTGCCTCGGCCCCGACCGCCAGGATCGCCCCGTTCTTGGTGTTGAGCGCCACGACGGAGGGCTCGTTCAGGGCGATTCCCTTCCCCCGCACGTAGACGAGCGTGTTCGCGGTTCCGAGATCGACCGCAATGTCGCGACCGATGAACTGGAACGAACGCGTACGCATGGGAAAGGTTTCCACTCCCTCAGGGGCCGGCGCCGGGCGGCGGGCTTCGCGCGATTCTAGCAGCGAGGCTTCCTGCCGACGAAACGTGACGGTACACTACGGCCTCCGACGACGGGGGTGTACCTGGTGGGGTCTCGTCGCCGCCTTGCGGCGTGCATGATAGTCGCGCTGAGCGCAACCATTCCGGCGCGCGCGAGCACCATCTTCCCTGCTCAGGAGCAGTCCGCGACCCGTCGCGTCGAGGAGAAGACCGCCAACCTTGACGTCGCCCGGCGCGTCGCCGACCTGCTGCGCGACGCGGGCGTGTGGGTGCGGCTCACCCGGACGACCGACCGGACGGTCGACCTGGCCGGCCGCACCGGCCTGGCGAACCGGCTGTCGGTCGACGCGTTCGTTTCCATCCACAACAACGCCTCGGCGCCCTCGGTCAGCGGCGCGATCGTCTTCCGCTCGATCCGCAAGGACGGCTCGCGGGCCCTTGGCGAGCGGGTCCGGCGAGCCTTCCGCGACGAGTTCGGGCGCGAACGCCGGGCCGACAACGTCACGCGCCGTGGCTGTTGCGGTGACTACTACTTCCAGCTCCGCGAGACGCGCATGCCGGCGGTGCTCGTCGAAGGCGCGTTCGTCTCCAACCCGGACGAGGGACGGCGGCTCGGATCCGATCCGAGCTTCCGCCAGCAGATCGCGCGCGCCGTCGCGAACGGGATTCTGCGCTACCAGCGGACGCTGGCGACGGCGCGCGCTCCCCGGCGCGACCCCGGGACGGTCGTGACCGGGCCGCTGCCACCGGCGACCGGAGTCTCGGCGCGGGCGCTCGGCGCCACGCGCGTGAAGGTCCGCTGGACCGCCGATGCGCTCCTGCCGCAGACCTACCGCGTCTATCGCGACGGCGTGCTGCTCGGGCAACGCACGCTGGAGCCGGGCGCGCGCGGACGATTCCTCGATCGCTGGGCGGCGCCCGGGCAGACCTACACCTACGAGGTGCGAGCCGCGCGCCCGTCCGCGGGCGTCGTCGTCGAGTCCGTCGGCGCTCCCGTCACGACGACGACGCCCGCCATCTCCGTCGTGCTCGACCCCGGTCACGGCGGCCGCGACCCCGGCGCCGTCCGCTCGTACTGACGGATCGCCGCGCGCGCCCGGTCGCCGGCGCGTCCGCGCGTTCCCACCCGCCGCTCGGCGGTCACACCGCAAGCTCGACCAAGCTTCGCCAGTCGCGCGCGCCGATGACGAGGTGGTCGACGAACTCCAGGCCCAGCAGCTCCGCGCCCCGCCGAAGCCGCCGGGTGATCGCAATGTCCGCCGTGCTCGGCGTGACATCCCCGCTCGGATGGTTGTGCGCGACGATCACCGCGGCGGCGCCCGGCTCCCGCAGGGCCGCGGCGAACACCTCGCGCGGCTCCATCGGCGTGTGCGCGACGCCGCCGACGCCGACCAGCACCTCGCGCAGCAGCCGGTGCTTGCGATCGAGGATCAGCACGACGGACTCCTCGCGGTCCAGGTGCGCCAGGCGCGGGACCAGCAGCGCCGCCGCGTCGGCCGGGCGCCAGACCTGCGCGCGCTCGCCCGCGAGTCCGCGCGCGGCGCGGCGGCCCAGCTCGAGCGCCGCAACCAGCTCCGCAGCCTTCGCGGGACCGACGCCTGGGATTTCGGCCAGCTCGCGTTCGGTCGCGCGTGCGAGACCGCCGGGACCGCCGACCGCGGACAGCACCCGGGCGGCGAGCATCATCACGCCTTCCCGTCCGCCGGTGCCCAGGATCAGCGACAAGACTTCGGCGTCGGAGAGCCCGGCGGGCCCGACGGTAGTGAGGCGTTCTCTCGGCCGGTCGGCGGGCGAGTAGTCGCTCACCCGCGCCGGACCCATCACCGCAGGTCGGGGAAGAAGAGGTCGAGCTCGCGGCGCGCGGAGGATTCCGAGTCGGAGCCGTGGACGAGGTTCTCGGTCGTGAGGAGCCCGAAGTCGCCGCGGATGGTCCCCGGCGCGGCCTTCTTGGGGTCGGTGACCCCCATCATGTCCCGGATCACGCCGATCGCCTCGTCGCCCTCGACCGCCAGCGCGACCGTCGGACCGGAGGTGATGAACGCGAGCAGCTCGGGGAAGAAGGGCTTTTCCACATGCTCCTCGTAATGCCGCTTGGCCAGATCCTCGTCGACGGTGAGCATGCGCATCGCCGCAACCGTGAATCCTTTGTTCTCGAAGCGGCGGACGATCTCGCCGATCAGGCCGCGACGGACGCCGTCGGGCTTCACCAGGACGAGCGTGCGCTGAGTCGCCATGTCTCTCCTTCTTGGGTCTTCGGGATCAGCCGGTGGGAGCGGACCGCAGCGACGGTCGCGCGTCGCCGACAGTGTACAGCGAGCCCGAGACGAGAACGGCGTCGGATTGCTCGCTCGCCGTGATCGCGGCCGAAACGGCGTCCGGGACGCTCGGGATGATCGTGACGGGGAGCCCGCGAGCGCGCACTTCGGCCGCGAGCACTTCCGGGTCCGAGGCGCGGGGCGAGTTGTTCCGAGTCACGACGACCTCGTCGGCCAGGCCCAGGAGCGGAGCGAGCACGCCGGGCGCGTCCTTGTCGGCCATGATCGACACGACGAGCCGCAGCCGGTCCCATGCGAAGGACTCGCGCATCGCGACCGCGAGCGCCTCGGCGGCGGGCGGGTTGTGCGCGCCGTCGAGCACGACGAGCGGCCGGCGGGCGGCGACCTCGACGCGCCCGGGCACCGCGAGGCGCGCCAGCCCGTCGGCAAGCACCTCCTCGGACAAGCCGGCGCGACCAAGGAACGCCTTCGCCGCCGCGGCGCCGAGCACCGCGTCGCGGGCCAGCTCCCGTCCGTGCAGCGGCAGGAAGACATCGTCGTAGCGCGCGCCGCCGATTCGCAACGAGACCTGCTGCCCGCCCACCGCGACGTCGAGCCGGGTCAGCTCGAAGTCTTCGGGCTCGGTCGCGAGCGTCGCGCCAACCTCGGCGGCGCGAGCGCGCAGCACGGCCATCGCCTCGGGGCGCTGCGTCGCGGCGACGACCTCCGCGCCCGCCTTGACGACGCCGGCCTTCTCGCGCGCGACCGCCTCGGTCGTCGCGCCGAGCTGCGGATGGTCTCCGCCGATGCCCGTGATCGCCGCGACGCGCGCGTCGGCGACGTTGGTCGCGTCCCACGCGCCCCCCATCCCCACTTCCAGCACGGCGACGTCGAGCGCCTTGTCGGCGAAGACCAGGAAGGCGAGCGCCGTCGCGGCTTCGAACCACGTGATCTGCTTGCCCGCGCCGTCGAAGTGATCGAGGAACGGCGCCAGCTCGCGCCAGCCCTCGACGAAGTCGTCCTCGGTGACCGGCTCGCCGTCGAAGCGGATCCGCTCGCGGATCGAATCGACGTGCGGGGACAGGTAGGTGCCGACCGAGAGACCCGCCGCGCGCAGGATGGCGGTGATCGCCAGGGCGGTCGTCGACTTTCCGTTGGTTCCCGTGACGTGGATCGCGGGTTGGATGCGCTGCGGGTTGTCGAGCATCTCGCACAATGCCGCGATGCGTTCGATGGTCGGGTCGGTGAGCCGGCCGGTGCGCTCGTAGTTCGTTCGGCGATCGAGCGCCTCGACCGCGTCGGCGAATCTCACGCCGCCGAGACTAGCGGCCCGCTACCAGCCTTGCGAGGCGGGCGTCCACCCCGCGGTGATCGCGGCGCCCGTCTCGGTTCCGTCGCAACCGGTGGTGACGTAGGTGCCGGCGCTCGCGCCTTGGGACACGTTCGCGAGGCAGAAGATCGTGCCCGTGACGCTCCGGCTCCGCAGGATCACCGTTTCGGGCTCGCCGGCCGGAAGACTCGCGGTGACACCGCTCACCGAGGCGTCGAGGCTGCCCCAGACGAGGCTCGGCTCGATGGACTCCAGCGCGCCCCCCGCGGCGTTGTCCTCCGAGAAGACTTCCGCGTCGGAGAAGAACACCATCTCGGCCCGCATCCCGGTGCTCACGGCCACTTGCGCAGCCTGGTCCTGGGCACGCCGCCGGCTCGCGTTGAACACGGGGACGGAGACCGCAATGAGGATGGAAATGATCAAAACGACCACCATCAGCTCGAGAAGGGTGAAGCCACCCTCATCGCGGACGTTTCGTCGCATCGTTCCCTCCGGAAGGACCCTCCTGCTTCCGTATCGGCGCGCGTTCCGATGGCCTGAAACGGCCACGGGGGGACTCGCGTCCCGTCTTCTGGCCGGGCCTGCGGCGTCGGCCCGCTACTCGCCCTCGAAGGTTCGGAAGGGCTCCGGTGGATAGGCGGCGAGCGCCCGCACCCAAGGCTCCGGCAGCGCCGCCCGCACGTGCTCGTCGTCCCGGCTCAGCCAGGAAAAGTGGCGCAGCGCGTGCTCGACGACCTGGTCCACGTCGATCACCTTCGGCGCGCGCAGGGCGCTCCCGCGGGCCAGCTCCGCGCGCCCGATCGCGTGGGCGCGCAGCATCGGCGGCAACGACGGCGGCGGCTCCACCAGCGTGGCGTAGGTCACGATCAGCTTCCCAGGTTCGTGACGCCAGGAGGTCGAGTGCGCGACGATCGGGCGGAAGGCGAACTCCTCCGCGACGTTGCAGGCGATCTCGCTCGGGTGCACCTCGGCGTGCCAGCCGATCTGGATGGTCAGTCCGCCGAGCAGCGCGAGCGTGACCACGCTTCCGTCGAGGTAGAGCGGAAGCACTTCCATGATCGCTTCCGACCGCGGGAGCGGAGCGCCGGCGTCAGTCGTCGGGCACGTCCTGGACCAGGGCGAGCGCCTGCTCGCGCGACACTTCGATGTCGTGCGCCTCCCTGCCGTGGGACTGGATCAGCGCGACGATCTCCTCGTCGGTCGGCGCTCGCATCTCCACGCCGCACTGGCACTTCACGTACTTCGCCATCAGCCCAGGTCCTCCAGCGCCGCGTCCATCTGCGCGATCGCGGCTCGTTCGTGCTCCAGGCGCTCGCGCTGGATCTCCACGACGTCCTCCGGCGCGCGCTCGACGAAGTTCGCGTCGGCGAGCTTGCGCTCGATCCGCTCGGCCTCGGCGGCGTGCTTCGCGCGCTGGGCGCCGAGCCGCGCGCGCTCGGCCTCCACGTCCAGCAGGCCCGCGAGGGGCACGTGCACGACCGCGCCCTGCAGCACCAGCCGCGCCTCGCCCGCGCCCGCGCCGCCGGCATCGGCCGCGATCTCCAGCGAACCCCAGTTGCCCAGGCTCAGCACGCGCGGCATCTCCGCGGCGAGCAATGCCCGGCTCGCCTCGTCCGGCACGACGGCCGTCGCCACCGGCTTCACCGCGTGCGCGAGGTCGTGGTCGTGGCGGAACCTGCGGAGCGCGCCGATGAGGGCTTGCAAGAACGCAACGTCGCGTTCGGCCGCGGCGTCGGCGAGCCCGCCCGGCTCGGGCCAGGCCGCGCCGATCAGCGACTCCCCGCTCGTCAGCGTGCGCCAGATCTCCTCGGTGATGAACGGCATGATCGGGTGGAGCAGTCGCAGCAGGCGCTCCAGCACGGTGGCAAGGATCGTCGCCTGGTCGCGCTTGTCCTCCGCGGCGCCGTCGTAAAGCCGGCCCTTCGACCACTCGAGGTGCCAGTCGGCGAACTCCGACCATGCGAACTGCCGCAGCGCATGGGCGGCGCGCGCGAAGTCGTAGGACTCCATCGCCGCGCTCGCCTCCTGCGTCACCGCGTCCAGGCGCGACAGGATCCAGCGGTCGGCGAGCGTGCGACGGTCCGCGGGCGGCAGCTCGTCCGCGGCTACGCCGGCGTTCATCAGCACGAACCTGCTGATGTTCCAGAGCTTGTTGCAGAAGTTGCGGTCCCCTTCGATCCACTTCTCGTCGAGCGGCACGTCGCGCTCGAGCGTCGCGCCGCGCAGCAGCGTCAAGCGCAGCGCGTCGGCCCCGTACTTGTCGATCATCTCCAGCGGGTCGATCACGTTGCCGAAGGACTTCGACATCTTCTTGCCGCGGAAGTCGCGCACCATCCCGTGGATGTGGACCGTCCCGAAGGGCGCACGACCCATGAAGTGCAAGCCCATCATCATCATCCGCGACACCCAGAACGTGATGATGTCGTAGCCGGTCACCAGCACCGAGGTCGGGTACCAGGTCGACAGGTCCTTCGTCTGGTCCGGCCAGCCGAGCGTCGAGAACGGCCACAGCGCCGAGGAGAACCACGTGTCGAGCACGTCGGGGTCCTGCGTCAGCTCGGCCGAATCGCACCGCGCGCACGTCGCGGGATCGTCCAGGTACGCGGCCTCGTGCCCGTCCGCGCACGTCCACACCGGGATGCGGTGCCCCCACCACAGTTGCCGGGAGATGCACCAGTCCCGCAAGTTCTCCATCCAGTCGAAGTAGATGCGCTCGTAGCGCGCGGGCACGAAGCGCGTGCTGCCGTCGCGCACCGCTTCGATCGCCGGGCGCGCGAGCGGCTCCACGCGCACGAACCACTGCTCGGACAGCCAGGGCTCGACCTCGGTGTGGCAGCGCGAGCAGTGCCCGACGGCGTGGGTGAAGGGCCGCACCTCCTCGCCCACGCGGCCTTCGGCCCGCAGCGCCTCCAGCACCGCCTTTCGAGCCTCGTGACGGTCCATCCCGGCGAAGCGCCCCGCATTCTCGTTCAGCGTCGCGTCCTCGTTGAGGATGTTGATCGCCTCCGCGCCGGCGCGCTGGGCGATTTCGAAGTCGAGCGGGTCGTGCGCGGGCGTGAGCTTCAGCGCGCCGGTCCCGAAGTCCATCTCGATCGAGGCGTCGGCCACGATCGGAATCTCGCGCTCCTGCAGCGGCAGGATCACCGTCTTGCCCACCAGGTGCGTGTAGCGATCGTCGTCGGGGTGCACCACCACGCCGGTGTCGCCCAGCATCGTCTCCACGCGCGTCGTGGCCACGGTGATCCGCCCCGAGCCGTCGGCGAGCGGATAGTGAAGCTGCACCAGCTCGCCGTCCACGTCGGCGTGCTCCACCTCGATGTCGCTCAGCGCGGTGTGGCAGCGCGGGCACCAGTTGATGATCCGGTTCCCGCGGTAGATCAGGCCTTCGTCGTAGAGGTTCACGAACACCGTGCGCACCGCCCGCGACAGCTCGGGATCCATCGTGAAGCGCTCGCGACGCCAGTCCACCGCGTCGCCGAGCCGGCGCATCTGCTTGGTGATCGTGTCGCCCGAGTGCTGCTTCCATTCCCACACGCGCTTGACGAACCCTTCGCGGCCGAGGTCGAAGCGCGTCTTGCCTTCCTCGGCGAGCCGGCGCTCGACCACGTTCTGCGTCGCGATGCCGGCGTGATCGGTCCCCGGAAGCCACAACGCGTTGAAGCCCTGCATTCGCTTGCGCCGGATGATCGCGTCCTGGATCGAGTGGTCCAGCGCGTGGCCCATGTGCAGGTAGCCCGTCACGTTGGGCGGAGGCAGCACGATGCAGAACGGCTCGCCGGACCCGGGCGGCGAGAACGCGCCCGCCTCCTCCCAGCGCCGGTAGGTCTCCGCCTCGACGGCGTGCGGGTCGTAGGTCTTCGGAAGCTCTCGACTCATGGCCTTTCTCCCCTGGAACAGCAAAGGGACCCGTCGTGCGGGTCCCGGCAGACTACCTGGCGTCGTGCGCGCTCAGGCCCCTCCGGGACCCCGACG
The DNA here is from genome assembly GCA_036397035.1 of Actinomycetota bacterium. Taxonomy (GTDB): domain Bacteria; phylum Actinomycetota; class AC-67; order AC-67; family AC-67; genus DASWJS01. Next base: position 73,978 of record DASWJS010000015.1, read on the forward strand.
TACGACCACGACCGATCTCATGACGGCCGGATCGTACCAGAGGGCCGCAGCGCGCTCGCCCGATTCTCCGCCGGGAGGAATCGAGGCCGGGACCGTCGAAGCCACGGACGAGCCGGGGGAGGTGAGCCGCGAGGGTGCGACGGATCGGAATCATGATCGCGATCGTCGTCGCCCCGCTGTCTCCCGCGGCGGTGCGCGCCGCCTGCCTTCCGCCGGCCGCCGCGACGACCGGCGCGGGCTTCGGCGAGCCGCCGGTCAACCCGGCACACGTCACCCCGGTCGACTACGCGAGCCTTCCCGCCTCCCGCCTGCCGGCGGCGCCGCTGAAGCTCGGGTCGACGGTCGTCGTTAACACCTGGTTCCACGTCATCAGCGACGGACTCGTCGTGCGCGAGCCGCTCGACGTGCAGCTCGACCAGCAGCTCGCCGTGCTGAACGAAGCCTTCGCCGGCAACGACGGCAGCGCCAACACGCCGTTCGATTTCAACCTCAAGGGAGTGACGCGCACCGTCGACGCGGCCTGGGCGTCGATGAAGCCGGGGTCCAAGGCCGAGAAGGACGCCAAGCGGGCGCTCCGGCGAGGCGGCGCCTCGACGCTGAACGTCTACATCGCGCGCCCGCAAGGCTCGGCGATCGGCTGGGGCACGCTGCCGGGCGGCTACGCCTCCAAGCCGTGGTACGACGGCGTCGTCATCCACCAGGACGGCTTGCCGCTGGGCACGATCGTCGGGCGGCAGCTCGGGTACCTCGCCGTGCACGAGGTGGGACACTGGCTCGGGCTGCTGCACCCGTTCGAAGGCGGCTGCCTCAACCTGGACTACGTCCACGACACGCCCGCGCAGGCGTCGCCCGCCTACGGGTGCGACCCCGACCGGGACACGTGCCCGGCCCCCGGCCAGGACCCGATCCACAACTTCATGAACTACAGCGACGACTATTGCATGTCGAACTTCACGCCGGGACAGGCGGGACGGATGATCCAGGAATGGGCGCGCTACCGGGCGTGAGGCCCGTCAGGCCGTGCGTTCCTTCGCCGGCGGCTCCTTCGGGAGCAGCTTCGGCGGGATGCGGTTCTCGACGACGTCCTTGGTGATCACGCAGCGTCCGACGTCCTGACGGCTCGGCAGCTCGTACATCACCGACAGCAGGACCTCTTCCATGATGGCGCGCAGCCCGCGCGCGCCGGTCCCCCGCTTCATGGCGTGGTCCGAGACGACCTCCAGCGCGTCCTCTTCGAAGATCAGCTCGACGCCGTCGAACTCGAAGAACCGCTGGTACTGTCGCACGAGCGCGTTCTTGGGCTCCTTGAGGATGCGCACCAGCGCGCTCGTGTCGAGGTTGTCGACGTGCGTGACGACCGGCAGGCGCCCGACGAACTCCGGGATCAGCCCGAAGCGCAGCAGGTCCTCGGGCATGACCTGGCCGAGGATCGACCCGAGCTTCTTCTCCTGGATCGTGCGGACGTCGGCCCCGAACCCCATCCCGCGCTTGCCGATGCGCGACTCGATGATCTCGTCCAGGCCCGCGAACGCGCCGCCGCAGATGAACAGCACGTTGGTCGTGTCGATCTGGATGAACTCCTGGTGCGGGTGCTTGCGCCCGCCCTGCGGGGGCACCGACGCCTGCGTGCCCTCCAGGATCTTCAGCAGCGCCTGCTGCACGCCCTCGCCGGAGACGTCGCGCGTGATCGAGGGGTTCTCGCTCTTGCGCGCGATCTTGTCGACCTCGTCGATGTAGATGATGCCGGTCTCGGCCTTCTTCACGTCGTAGTCGGCGGCCTGGATCAGCTTCAGCAGGATGTTCTCGACGTCCTCGCCGACGTAGCCGGCCTCGGTCAGCGCCGTCGCGTCGGCGATCGCGAACGGCACGTTCAGCAGCTTCGCCAACGTCTGCGCCAGCAGCGTCTTGCCGCAGCCCGTCGGGCCGAGCAGCAAGATGTTCGACTTCTGCAGCTCGACGTCGCCGGCGCGCTCGGTGCCGACCTGGATGCGCTTGTAGTGGTTGTAGACGGCGACCGACAGGATCTTCTTGGAGTCCTCCTGACCGATCACGTAGTCGTTCAGGAAGTCGTAGATCTCCTTCGGCTTGGGCAGCTCCTCGAGCTTCAGCTCGGTGGTCTCGGAAAGCTCTTCCTCGATGATCTCGTTGCACAGGTCGATGCACTCGTCACAGATGTAGACACCGGGTCCCGCGATGAGTTTCTTGACCTGCTTCTGCGACTTCCCGCAGAACGAGCACTTCAGGAGGTCGCCACCGTCACCGAACTTCGCCACCCGTTTACGCTCCCGTCTCTGGCGTCTCTGGCGTCTCTGGCGTCTCTAGCGTCTCTCTGGCGATCAGCTCACCGCTGCAACGCGCTCATCCACCGTTTTCCGGTCGTAGACGACCTCGTCGATGATACCGTACTCCTTGGCTTCTTCAGCGGTCATGATGAAGTCGCGATCGCTGTCCTTGGAGATCTTCTCCACCGCTTGGCCCGTGTGCTTCGCCAGGATCTCGTCGAGCAGCCGGCGGAACCGAATGATCTCCTTCGCCTGGATCTCGATGTCGACCGCCTGGCCGCCCGCGCCGCCCGAGGGCTGGTGGATCAGGATGCGCGAGTGCGGCAGGCCGAAGCGCTTCCCCGGCGCGCCGGCGGCCAGCAGCACCGCGGCGGCACTCGCCGCCTGGCCCATGACCATCGTCGAGACGTCGGGACGCACGTGCTGCATCGCGTCGTACATCGCCAGCAGCGAGGTGATCGACCCGCCCGGTGAGTTGATGTAGATCGAGATGTCCTTCTGTGGGTCCTCGTACTCCAGGAACAGCAACTGCGCGATGACCAGGTTGGCGACGTTGTCGTCGACCTCGGTGCCGAGGAAGATGATGCGCTCCTTCAGCAAGCGCGAGTAGATGTCGAACGCGCGCTCGCCACGGTTGGTCGACTCGACGACGGTGGGAACGAGGTAGTTACGAAAATCCATGTGCCGGCTCCTACGCTTCCGGAGGAGCCTGGTCGTCGCCCGAAGCCTGCTCGACCGGCGGCGCTTCCGACCCCTCTTGTGTTATCTCGGCCTGTTCGACCAGGAGGTTCAGTGCTTTGCGGCGGATGATATCACCGGCCAACGCGCGCAAGCGGGCAGGATCGCGCAGGCTTTCGGCGACTTCCTTGGGATCGGATCGCGTCATCTCGGCGTGATAGGCGACCTCCTGCGCGATCTCCTCCTGGGTAACCTGTAATCCTTCCTGCTTGCCGACGTCCTCCAGGATGAGCTGCGCGCGCACGTTGCGCTCGGCCTGCGTGCGCAGGTCCTGCTCGACCTGCTCCTCGGTGAAGCCGTTCGCCTCCATGTACCTTTCGAGCGTGATGCCCGATTGCTTCAACTGCTGCTCGAAGCGTTCGAGGCGGTAGGCCATCTCGGACACCACCAGCGTTTCCGGCGGCTCGAACTCCGTTTCCTCAAGGACCTGTTCCAGGACCCGGTCGCGCACGACGCTGTCGGCCTGCACGGTCTTGATGCGTTCGATGCGCTCGGCGACGTCGGCGCGCAGCTCGGCCAGCGTCTCGAACTCCGAGGCCATGGTCGCGAACTCGTCGTCCAGCGCAGGCACCTTCTTCTCGCGCACCTCCTTGACGAGCACGCGGAACGCAACGACCTTGCCGCCGTGTTCGCCGGCGCCCTCGGGGAGCGTCGCGGCGAACTCGACGATGTCGCCCGCGCTGACCCCGGTGAGGTTCTCGTCCATCTCCGGGACGAACATGCCCGAGCCGACCTCGTAGCTCTGGTCCTTCCCCGAAAGCGGCTCGAACGACTCGCCGTCGATCGTCGAGCTGATGTCGATCAGGACGAAGTCGCCGGCGGTTGCCGGGTGGCCGACCGGTTCCAGGGTGGCGAAGCGATCGCGCAGCCGCTCGAGCTGCTCGTCGACTTCCTCGCCGGTCGCGGCGGGCGACGGGCGCTCGACCGAGATCAGCTCCATGTTGGGAAGCTCGATCGGCGGCCGGACCTCCACGAGCGCCTCGAAGGAAAGCGCGTCTCCCTCGAAGTCGCTGCGCTCCAGCGTCGGCGGCGCGACGGGGTTGATGTCTTCGTGCTCTTGCAACACGCGGGCGAGCAGCGATGGCACCGCTTCCTGCAGGATCGCGTCCCGTACGGCGGCGGCGCCGAGCCGGGACTCCAGGATGCGCCGCGGGACCTTGCCCTTGCGGAAACCGGGCACCTTGACCTGGTCGGCCAGCGAGTGAACCGCCCGATCGATCGAGGGCGCAACGTCTTCGGCGGTTGCGGCGACCGTCAGGCGGATCGTGGTCGCGCTCTCGCGCGTGACCTCGGTCTGCATGAGAACCGCGGAGTATAGCCGCGCGCACCGCCCGGCCCGCGCGAGGAGAATTCCGCCCGAGGCGCGACGGCTATCATGCGCTTCGGATACGGATTGTCCGCGGGCCCGGCGAAGAATCCGTACCCGCCGCGGGGCGTAGCGCAGCGTGGTTAGCGCGCCTGCTTTGGGAGCAGGAGGTCGCCGGTTCGAATCCGGCCGCCCCGACCGCGCGGCGCCGACGCGCCTACAGCGCGTCGGCCCCGCGCTCGCCCGTCCGGATGCGAACGACGTCCTCGACCGGCGTCACGAAGATCTTCCCGTCCCCGATCGCCTGCGTGCGGGCGGCCTTCACGACCGCGTCGATGACGCCGTCCACCTGCGAGTCGTCGACCAGGATGTCGAGCCTGATCTTGGGCACCAGGTCCACCTGGTACTCCGCTCCGCGGTAGACCTCGGTGTGCCCCTTCTGGCGCCCGAACCCGCGCGCCTCGCTCACCGTCAATCCCGAGACGCCGACGGCGCCCAGCGCTTCCTTGGCTTCTTCGAGCCGGTGCGGCTTGATGATCGCCGTTACGAGCTTCATATCGTCCTCCTACGTGGACGGGGGTCCCCGGCGGAATCCGCC
>DASWJS010000016.1:0-52165 GCA_036397035.1 Actinomycetota bacterium
TCGGGGCCTGTCGCTCGGGAGCTCCGCGCATCGACGACTCCTGTCGGCTGGGAAGGTGTGACGAAAGAATCGCACACCAAGCCCGAAAACCCCCGGAACTCAGAGGGACTTTTTCAGCATCCTGCTAGCCGGTCCGAGGCCGATCCAGGCTGGGTCAAGGGGCCCGTTAGGTTCAGGGAGCGGCCGTCGCCTCATGTGGTTGTGTAGGGTCTGCCCCCAAGCTTGTGAACCATGCGTGGTTGCATGCCTCGATTATGGATCAGGCCGAAATGGTGTGGCAAGGAGTTGGAATAAAGTACGACACTACCGACCCAGCGCGCTCCTGCACAACGCGCGCTCGCCGACGACAGCGTCCTGCTCATCGACGAGATCAACAGCTGCGAGGCCGTTAGGACGACGCCGAGCCGCTTCCTAACAGAGTTGCAGGAGAAGGCTCCGCAGGGGTTGGTCGTGGAGGGCTCATCTGGCAAGAGCGAAGCGTCTCGGCTCTCCACGGGGGGGGGGGTCTTATCCCGTGGTCACGTTACCACTGTCGGGCCACCACACGGTCAGGACTGGATGTCATAGGACCATTCGGGTTCGCCCGCGCGGCAAGGCTCGCAACACAGTTCTGCAGTCGGGAATGCACGCTTTCACCATGAAGAGCCGGCACCGACTACATCATTGTTGGCGACGATGAACCTTGGCGGATCAGTGGGACAGCCAGTCGGCAACGGACTCTTCGGGTTGGTGTAAGAGATCTGTGGTCCATTGCCTGACTCTGTCCAACCTTCGCGCACCAGGCCGTCGTTGTCACCGTCGGTGTCGTTGAATTCCAGTCTGTTGCGGAAGCCGGCACATTCGCCCGCGGCGAAGTAGTCCTGAAAAAACCCCAGATGACCTGTGCGATCGAACGTGTTGTGATGCGTATTGTTGTAATCGGATCCATCTCGTGCCTTGATCGGATCTCCCGAGACGCGGATCATCTTGTTCTCGAAAATTAGGTTGTTGTCGGAGCCGATATGGAGGTAGATGGCGTGAATCGAGTGCAGGTGCGACTTGCCATCTAGGCCGATACCTTCGTCGTTCTCGATGCGTTGAAAGCGAGAGTACTTGATGACGTTGTTCGAGGAGCGATCCAGCTGAATCGCTCCGTACCCCCATGGCAAATTCGGATGCCCAGCGTTCCCGATGTCGAAGAAGGAGAGATTGGCGAAGACGTTGTTAGTAAATGTACGGCCTGCTGGCGGGTTGAAGGCAATACCGTTCTGCCGAAAGCCGCGGACCTCAAGCCCAAGTAGGTAGAGGTTCGTTGGCACGCTTCCAGAAGGGACATTCTCCGTGGGTTTGAAGTTGAACCAGTTCTTGGACGCGTTGCCACTGTATGTGAATACGGGACGGGATCCCGACCAGCGAGCGCTCGTCAGACTGCAGATTGTGGTGTCGTAGGGAAGGAGGACGGTGTCGTGCGAGGAATTGAAATAGGTCCAAAGCACTGCGTCGGTCTGCATAAACGGGCCGTTGTTGGGATCGATGCGGACGTGAACGGCTTGTGGTGGATCGGAGGTGTCGAGCAACGCGTTGGCTGCCGCCAGCGAGTGCAGAGGGTCGAGGGATGTCAGGCCGGAGTTGGAGTCACTGCCTGCCGGGCTAACATAGATGGTGAATGCGCCTGCTTCAGGAGGGCAAATGGCATGAGCCTCCATAGGAAGCGATAGCCCTAGAAGCAATGAGAGAATGGTGATATCCGAGCGTCGCGTAAGCGGCTTCATGTGGCCCCCCCGTTCGCGTTGACTCCTCTTCCTTGCACCCCCCGCAGGCGCGTGGCTCACCTAGCGAGGACGACAGCATACCATCTGTCGCAAACATCACCTGGGGATAGGCGAGCGGTTCACCGAAGGTGAGGGGCCGCCATGGCGAAGCCGCTGGCGTCGTAGTTCGTGACGATCGACGGCTCGACAGAGGACCCCGGCGGATCGGAGCGGAACCCGACTGGCGGAAAGGCATTCAAGTTCGACCGGGGGACGCTAGAGGTAGTCCTGGGTCCCCAGGAACGAAGACGCTTGGCCGCGATCCCAGTACGCAGACACGAAAGCCGTCACGGCGTGCCGGGCCGCATCTGGGTCGCAAGAGAACGCGAGACAACTGAAGGCAGCTATCACCAACGGATCAGCGCTGATGTACGTCAGAGGCCACTATGCGCTGAACCTGCCGATACCAAGATCGCTCTGGGTGTCTCTGTTAATCCGTTGGTTGTGGGTTCGAGTCCCACCCCCGGAGCTGCTGTGACCTCGGGTCTTTGGGCGTGGCACCGATCGGGGCGCAGCTTCATCACGAGCAGGTCCGCGCCCGATCGCATTACCAGCGACACGCCTGCAGCCCTTCGCGCGACCTCCCGCACGGCGTTGTCGTTGGCGGCGCGGCCGGCGATCCGCACGAGTCGCAGGTGACCCCGGCAGTCGCGCCCGCACCGGTGCTACTCGACGACCGAGGCTCCGCCCGGCGGAGCCTCGGTCGTGCGGGTGATCGGCCTGCCTACGTCGCCGGGGCGATGTTCTGGTTCAGGTGGAACAGGTTGTCCGGGTCGTAGACGGCCTTGACCTTCGCCAGCCGCTCGTAGTTGCCCTTGTAGTTGTCCTTGATCCGGCCCGAGTCGTCGTCGTCCATGAAGTTGATGTAGCCGCCCGGCTCCGAGTGCGGCGCCGTCGCGTTGTAGTAGTCCCGCACCCATTGGATCCGCTCGGCGTCCTTGCCGGGGTCGGTCCAGCCCACGACGTACACGGGCGCGAAGGTCGCATCGCGGTAGGCGAACGCCGTGTCGTCGGGGCCGACGTCGTGGCAGGCGCCGTTGATCGGGTACAGGTGCATGGTCGCGCTGACCTCGGGAACCTTCGGGCCGTTCTCGGCGTGCGCCTCGATCGCCTCGTCGGTCAGCTCGGTGACGAAGTTGCCCTTCCAGTACATGCGCATGCCCTTCGGGAAGATCTCGTCGAAGGCGCCGTTGAGCCACGGGTAGGGCATCGGACCGGTCATGTGCCCCACCGGCTCGGCGAGGTCGAGGAAGGGCTTCATGGCGTTCTCGCCCTCGGCGAGGTCGCCCGCCCAATGAACCACGGCCGCGCAGAGCGTGTCGCCGTGCCGGTTCTCGGGGATGAAGGGCAGCGGCGGCGCCACCTGGAAGGCGGGGAAGCCGCCGTAGTCTCGCGGAGCGTCCTTGATGAAGTCGCGGAAGAAGCGCAGCAGGTTCCGCGTCTGGTCGATCTCGTAGAAGAAAATGCCGACGTAGACGTCCGAGACGGGGTGCAGGCGGTATTCGAAGGAGGTCACGACGCCGAAGTTGCCGCCTCCGCCGCGCAGCGCCCAGAACAGATCGGCGTTCGCCTCGGCGCTTGCTTTCACGAACGAGCCGTCGGCCAGCACGACGTCGGCCGAGACCAGGTTGTCGCACGTCAGGCCGTATCCCCGCGACAGATACCCGATGCCGCCGCCGAGCGTCAGGCCGGCGATCCCCGTCGTGCCGACGATTCCGCCGGTGGTGGCGAGACCGAACGCGTGCGTCGCGTAGTTGAAGTCTCCCCACGTGGCGCCGCCGCCGGCTCGGGCGGTACGAGCTTGCGGGTCCACCCCCACATGCCGCATGAGCGACAGGTCGACGACCACACCTCCGTCGTTCGTGCCGAATCCCGGCGCGCTGTGGCCGCCGCCTCGGATCGACAGGTCGAGTCCGCTCTCGCGCGCGAACCGCACGGCCGCGATGACGTCGGCGACTTGCTCGGCGCGCACGATCGCATGTGGCCTGCGGTCGATCATGCCGTTCTGCACTGCGCGCGCCTCGTCGTAGGCCTGATCGTCCGCGGTGATGACGCTTGCGCGCACCTGCTCGCGCAGGCTCTCAATGGTGGGCGTGCTCACGAAGCTCCCCCTTTCGTGTCGGCGCTCGGAAACGTACTCCTTCCGGGCGGCGCCCGACAAGCCCCGGTGATCGCTGCCGCCGGCTCCTCCCTCTCGGCCGCGCCCGGTCAGGCCGCCGCGCCGACTTCGGCCGTGCAGGCCGAGCAGCGCCGAGCCTTCTTCGGGATCTCGGTCAGGCATTCGGGGCACGAGCGCGTGGTCGGCTCGGGCGTCTCCTCGCCTCGTTTCTGACGCGCGACGAGCGCGTTGACCGGCTTGACGACCAAGAAGAACACGACCGCGGCGACGATCAGGAAGTTGAGCGCACCGTTCAGCACCGCGCCGTAGGCGAAGCTATTCGGGACCGTCTCACCGCCGACGGTCTTGGTGCCGATCGAGAAGCTGAGCTGCTCCAGGCTCGAATCGCCGACGATCGCGACCAGCGGGTTGATCAGACCGTTCACAACGGACTGAACGACCCCGGTGAATGCGGCGCCGATCACGATTCCGACGGCGAGATCCAGCACGTTGCCACGCATGACGAAGGCCTTGAACTCTTTGAACATGCTTCCCCCCTTACTCGGACGCTGCGCGTCCCATGATGGACCTTGCCGCGCCGGTCGGGGAGCGGGTGCCCGCCGGGCCGCCGATGGCCGGGCGATACACTTTGCCTGTGACCGTGATCGACGGCTCGATGATTCGCCTCGTGCTCGTCGCGGTGGCGATCGTGGCGTTCGCCGTGGTCGCGGCGCGGATGATGACGGGCGCCGGCCGAGCCTCCGCGATCGAAGGGCGTCCCTGGTACCTGAACCCGCCGAGCTGGCTCGGCGTGAGCGCGGTCCTGATGATCCTCGGCCTGTTCGTCGCCCCGGCCCTGTTCGGCGGAGCGTTCTTCGTCCTGCCGCTGATCATGGTCGGCGGCAGGCGACGCACCGTCCCGAGGTGTCGCCAGTGCGGCGCCTCGCTGCGCGGGGACTTCGCCTACTGTCCCCGATGCGGCGCGCGCGTCGAGACCGCCGTGCGCAACGGATCGTGAAGAAGGCCGCGCAGTACGGGCGCATTCCGTTCGGCCTCGCGCTGGCGACGTTCGTGTTGCCGTTCATGGAAACGTGCGAGTTCTCGCTGAAGGGGTCGTCCGAGCCCTCGACGCAAGTGACCGGAGTCGCGCTGCTCGCCGGCGCCGACGCCAGCGGGTTCGCGATCGACCCCGACCCGTGGGTGATCCTCGCGTTCGCCGCGTTGCTGGCGGGGCTCGCCTACACGTTCGCAAAGCTACCGTGGGCGCTGCGGGCGCCGGCCGCGGCGGCGGGCGTGGCAACGCTCGGCCTGCTCGTCTTCCTGTTCACGTTTCCCGATCGAGGCGGCGACTGGATCCCGTCGCTCGGCCTGCTGCTCGCATTGCTCTTCTCCTTCGGAGCCGGCGTGACGTTCCTGGTCTTCGTGATCGTCGAAGCCCGCGAGCGCCACGCGGCCGAGCGGGCCGCGCCGCCCTGAAAGCCGCCCCTCGCGAGCGCGCGCGCGGTAACGTGTCCCGCGCGGGGCCCGTAGCTCAATCGGTCAGAGCAGCGGACTCATAATCCGTCGGTTCCTGGTTCGAGCCCAGGCGGGCCCACGGCTGTGACCTGCGTCGATGGGTGTTGCTGCGGCTGGGGTCGCGCGCGGTGGTCCGCAGTTAGTCCGCGAACCAGCGGCCACGAACGGGCATGATGGGGCACGCCATGGATCGTGACGAGGATTTCCTGGACGAGATCATCCAGGAGCGCGCGGCGGTGAACCCGCGGTTCCCGGCGATGGTCGAGGCCGCGCTCGAGCGCCGGCGCGCGCGGCGGGAGAGGGGATCTGATGAGCCTGGAAACCTGGGAGAAGAAGGTCCTGGCGCGCATAGGTGCGGCCGACCGGGTCGCTGAGGTTGAGAAGGAGCTTCGCTTGGCCGCGGGCGAGCTCGCTGGAACGCTCCCAATCGACCGCCATATCGTGTTCCCCATGTCGAAGCTGCCGGACCAGGATGTGGCGCGGGTTCGTCGATGGGTCGACGCCCGCAACGAGAGCCTTCCTGAGCGCGCGATCGGGCAGATCCGCTATGAGATGGACGTCGATCCTCGGGCGATCACCCTCCGCGAATGCCGGCCTCCATGGCGAGAGGACTTCGGTCCGGAGTGGACACGGATGGCGATCGCGAGGCTCCGTTACGCCGCCGCGAAGGCTGAGTGGACCCTCTATTGGTGCGACAGGAACGAGAAGTCCCACGTCTACGATCTGGTTGAGCCGAGCCAGGATGTGGATGCGCTGCTCGCCGAAGTAGACGCGGACCCGACCGCGATCTTCTGGGGCTGACCTTTCGGGACCAGAGATGGACTCACCGAAGGCCGCGATCAGAGAGCCAAGGGATCTCAAGCTTCCTGCTGAGGAGGAGGTTCTCCTCGCCGCGATCCAGCAATCGCTTCACGGGCCGCACGTCTCGGAGTTCGCCCAGATGCTCGCCGACAAGGGCGCGCGCGAGTTCGCCGGAGAGCTGGTGGCGGCTCTGGTCAAGGCGCGGCACGAGAACGATCTGCGTCAAGTGCAAGAGGTGATTGAGGGGTGGTATCGGACGGCGCTGTTCGTCCGGGAGCCCGGCTTCCTCAAGTCGCTGTGCGAAGGCGGAGACGAAGAGTCGATTGGGCACGACGAGCGCCGCCGGCTGCTCGGCCTCGCGTGAAGCGGCGTCCGTCGGAAGTTTCATGGGCTCCGGCGCCCTGGAACGACCTTCCAAGCGGACCCCCGCTCAGAGTTTGACCCTCGCCTCGAGGCCCTCTGACCTGGGGAAACGCGCCTTAGCCGGCCGGGCAGGGCCACTCTTTCCGCGGATCAGACAGTTGACCGGCCCCCTGATTTGGTCGATACTGATTCCGGAGGCTTTGCAGAGCACCCGCTCTGCATTGCCTTTTTTCTTTCGGGGCCTAGCGCTCGCCCCGCGGGCGAAGATCGTCGATCACGGCGAAGCTCCAGATGGCGAAGTTTGGATTCCCGTCGCGATCGCGAACGGCCCGAGTTCGGAGGGCACAGGCAAGCTCGCCAAGCGTTGTGAGCTCTGGCCTCTCGATAGGCCCCATCGGGCCGACCTGGACCCCCCAGGCCACGACATAGGCTACGAGATCGGCCAGCTGAATCGCCGTGGTCAGCTCGCTGTGCACGAAGAATGGCTCCGGCACGATCTGCGCGGACCTGACTCTCCCAGTCTGCGTTTCACGGAAGTACCTCGACATCTGATCGACAAGGATATGGCTCCGGGCCTTGTCGAGTTCGTCGAAGACGACGAGCCCTTGAGCATCGGGTCCCGCATCTTCGAGGAAGTAGAAGAAGCGCTCCAACAGGTACGCGTAATCCTTGCGGAGGAAGTCGCCCTCACTCCGGGGAGCACCCTTGGGCACGATGCTGGCGAACGCCTTGCACCGATGTTGAGCGCACAGGACTAGTGCCTGCTCGACGAAGGCGAGCTTTGCCTGGGCAAGGGCAGTGATCTCCTCTCGTCCAGCAGAGTCACCCTTCTCGAGACAGCTGCGGGCGAGTTGACGGCGGATGTCGTCCTCGAAGGGGGGGAGCTGCCCGGCATGGCGAATTACCTTGCGCTTCAGGATCTTCTTCGCTTTGAGCTCGCGGGGTCCGTGGGAGTATCTGCGACCAAACATGTCGTGCTCAAGGTTCTGGACCGCCGTGATGAGATTCCACAGGTCTCGATCCTCCACGGACACTCCGGCCAGAACCTCATGGGGGGAATCGCGCTGGTCGCCGCCAGACTCATCAACGAAGAGCAGGTAGCTCACGGAATCTCGTTTTCCTCGGAGTCATCGGACCCATACACCAGGGCGAGGTTCAGGCGCGCGGCTTCCAACCATTGCGCCTGCTTCTTGGTTGAGAACGGACCGTCTTGAGGGAGCATCTTGAACAGCCCCTGGATGAGGGCGTGATGATGCGTTTCCTGGCGAGGTGGGGGCTCTTCTCCCGGCGGCTCAGCGCCTTGTTCCCCGTTGTCGGTCAGATTCACCCCTCCTGGGACGACGAGGCGATCGCGTCCAGCAGCGAACATGCCAGCCTGGTCCGCCGACCGTTGGAAGGCTTGGCGGGCCTTGTCTCGCTGCTTTTGCGCCACGCCGAAAGCAACCATGCGCGTCTCAAGGCCGTCATCTCCAGGGAGCCTTTGGCCCTTGTATTCGTCGTAGATCTTCCGGTAGAGCGGCACGGCGAGGAAGGCGCGCACTCGAGCGCTACGTTCTTGCGCGGGATCCGCTAGCTGACGCCCGAGGTCCGTCAGTCGCAGAGTTCCTTGTCCGGGCTCGAGGGCGCCAAAGATTCGAGCCGTCGTCAGGCGAAGGCGGAAAGTCCCGCTCTTCACCGAGTCATGACCCAGTTGGGCCGCAAGCTGATCGCTCTCGCACGATCCGCCGCCGACGTCGAATACCCCCTTGGCCACGGCTACCGCATCGTCGAGGTCGCCGTAGGGGAAGGAGATGGAGGAACGCTCCCGCCTAGCGGGCCCTGTGCTCGTCGGCTCTTTCACAGACTCAGTCTGGCTCATCAGGTCTCCGTAGATTCCGTTCGTTGGCCCGCAGTATACGCACACGGCCTCGCGTGCGCAATGGGGATACTGCGACAAGTACTGCGGACCTAATGCCGCTGGCTGCGACTGCTCCGACCGCTCGAATGAAGCTTCAATCGCCTTGACCAGGCGCGATAGGATCCTTGGGACACCCGTTAGGGGGGCCCACGGCGGGCACCAACTGGCTGAACGGCGCAGTCAGACATCCTTGAAGGCCATTGGACGTCTTGATGAATCGCGCCCCTGCTAGCCGCTTTCGCGTCCAGATGGCAAGGCCCAGACCTCTGCGCGCTCGGCCCGCCAGCGCGAAGGGAGCAAGATCTCGCTGCGGGACTTTCAGACCTTCGGCCCCAAGGCCCTCGCGGGCATCGGGCGGGTCCCCGACACGATCGCGGACCGCTCGATCCGCATCGAGCTTGTCCGCCGAAGGACGAGCGAGCCCGTGGAGCGCTTCCGCTTCCGCGAGGCGAGCGCGGCAGCCGGATCGATCCACGACGCGTTGGCCACGTGGGCGGGCGATGCCGTCGAGGACCTGCGTCGCGCGCGACCGGATATCCCGGTCCAGCTCCACGATCGCGCAGCCGATGGGTGGGAGCCGCTGCTCGCGATCGCCGACTCGGCGGGCGGTGGCTGGCCCTCCCGCGCGCGCGCTGCGGCCGTAGCGCTGTCGGGAGCCGAGCCCGACGAGCAGTCCGTCGGCATCATCCTGCTCGAGTGCTGCCGGCAGGCATTCGAGGTCGCGGACGCGGATCGGCTCCCTACCCAGGACCTGCTCGCGTCGCTGATCGAGGAGGAGAGCGCGCCGTTCGGCGGCTGGTGGGGGCGCGCGATCGACGCCGGCGACGTGCGCGGTCCGGCCTCGAAGCTGCGCCGGCTGCTCGATCCGTACCGGATCAAGCCGAAGGACGTTCGCTTCGAGTCCGGCGTGCGCAAGGGATACCTGCGCATCGATTTCGAGGATGCCTGGGAGCGCTACGTGCCGGCGTCGCCTCCTCCCGCTGAGCCAGGACGCGACAACGCAACATCGCAGGGAGACGGCGTGGCCGACGCCCAGCCTGGACACCGCTGAGAAGGTCGCTGACCTGCATGGTCGCGTTGTCGCGTCTTCGGCGCGCAACAACGGTCACGGACCCGTCGAGCGCGCGATGGCCGCGGTCGCTTCCAAGATGTCCCTTGCCACGGATGCCTCGTGTACGTACAGTTGTCAGCGTAGAGGGATGCCTGAGAGGCACCCAGGAGGACCCACATGGCGGCGGCTGAGCGAGAACTGAAGACGAAGCGACTCCCACTGCGGGTGAGCGAGCGCCAGCGTGCCGTCATCGCGCGCGCGGCCGAGGCCGTCCACAAGGACGTCAGCGCGTTCGTGCTTGAGTCTGCGTTCCACAACGCCGAGCAAGTGCTGGCGGATCGAACCTGGTTTCAGCTCGGCGATGATGCGCGGGATCGATTCTTGGAGTTGCTCGAGCGCCCGGTGACGCCCATCAGCGCGAAGCCTGAGCTGGAGTCGTTGCTGAAGAAGCCATCGGTCCTGGAGCAGGGCTCGGCCGACTCCTGATCCTTTGGCGCTCAGCCAAGCGGAACCGCTCTCCGCTGCCCACGCGCTGGACGACTTCGTATGCGGGGAGCCAGAGCTTGAGTTGTGGCTGAAGCGTCATGCGCTCCAGAACCAGGCCGCCGGCTCTTCACGCACTTTCGTCGTCCGGGACGAGGGTCAGGTCGTCGGGTACTACGCGCTCGCGGCCGGCTCGGTCGAGTTCTCCGACGCGCCCGAGCGCATCACGAAGGGGCTTGGGTTGTACCCGATCCCTGTCGTGCTGCTGGCGAGACTAGCGGTCCGCACCGACCATCAAGGCGCGGGACTGGGCAAGGCTTTGCTGAAGGACGCGATGATCCGCACCGCGACGACGGCACAGTCGGTCGGCGTCCGCGCACTCCTGGTCCACGCGATGCATGAGAGGGCGGCCCAGTTCTATCGCCGCTTCGGGTTCGAGCCATCACCGACCGATCCCCTGCACTTGTTGCTCCTCATGAAGGACCTGATGGCCCACCTACGTGAGGCCGGCTACATCCAGGCACCCTAGCGAGGTTGTCGGGTGTCCCGATCCAAGGCGGCCACCGCGGAGCCACCGTTGGGATTCGCGTTCTCGGCGATGAGCAGGGCGGTGCACGTGTGCCTCAGGTCGTGGATCCGCAGCGCGGGCGACTGGAGCGACTTCGTGATCGTGTCGCTGTTCGGCGATCGCGAAGGTCGCAGGATCGTCGCGCAGCTCGACGCGGACGTCGACCGCCTGCCGGGGCTCGGCGGCTTGCGACTCTTCGAGCGCGTCGCGGAGCAAGCCGCCGGAGAGCGGGGCCTTCACCGGGGGCTCGGCCCGAACGGACGGTCGCACCGGTCTCCGCGACGGGTCTGCGGCTGGGCACTCGCTTGCCACCGGAGGCCGGATCGATCGGGAGCCGGCCGGGCTAGGCGCCGGGTGGAAGGGTGATGACGATCAGTTCACCTTGCGAGCCTCCGGTGGATTCGTAGGCGCCGAGGATCGTCGCCGTCAGCTCGGAGCCGCTTGGAGTGCGGATCGCACACGTTCCTCCCGTCGGCTGGCGGCAGTCGGTGCGCCCGGCGACGTCGGCGTCGGTCACGAGTTCCCCTAACCCGTATTCGCCGACGCTGAGCTGCGCGAACGTCGGGCCACCCTTGAGCGCGCCGGTGAACGTGCGCCCGGCTGAGGCGTGATGGCCGCCGGACTGGGCGAAGAAGCCCGCGTGGAAGGACTCGGGACCCGCCAGGAAGGCGTGCGTCCCGTTGAGGTAGGTGACCGGGCGAGGCTGGCCGTCAATATTGCCGGTACACGTGGCGGTGCTTCCCCAGAGCGCCCAAATGACGTAGGCCACCCCGTCCGCCGGGTCGCCGCTCGACCAACTCCCTCCCGCGCTGAACCCGCTGGACTGGTTGATGTGGTCCGTCTGGCGCGGCTCGAACGTGATTTGCTGGCCGCCGGCCGCCAGGGTGGTTCCCGTGCCGCTCGTTCGAGGGATGTAGAGAATCTGACCCGGCATCCAGTCCGGGTAGACGACGCCGCTCGCGATGGCGTGCGGGGCCTTGACCGACGGGTCGTCGGCCGTGCATTGGACCTGCCACGTGACCGACGAACCGACGGGGGCCTTGATGTAGCCGACTTGCGTGGCGTTGTCGGGACTTGCCGACGCTTCGCCCCGCGTACCGGTTGTGGTCGCGCCGAGCAGGACGAGGAGCACGACGAGGCGCGCCGACACCGTGGCGCTCCCGTGCTTGCTCATCACTGCCTCCATCGGACTCAGCTCCTCGCCGGCACCGTGGCGTTCAGGTCGTAGCAGTTGATCCCGACTCCCGAACCGTACGCGGCGAAGTCCCTGGCGGACGTGACGCCCGCATGGCCGATCAGGTGTTGGATCGTCCCGATCGACGGGTACTGGTGGCCGCCGCACTTCTTCCCGGCCTGGGTCCCCGTCTCGTAACGGTACTCCCATCGGAAGAGGTAGTTGTCCCCGTTGTCGAAGGGATTCTTGACGTGGTAGCCGGGGATGTAGTGGACCTGGGACTGCGCGTGCCAGCTCGCGCCTTCGCAGTCTTTCCGGTGGTGCTTCGCATCGTCCCACAAGTCGGGCAGACCCTCGACGTCGGAGGCGGGTGTGTCCCCGCAAGGAATCCCGAGCGGCATCATCGTCGGCGTGGAGAGTTGCCAGCACCCGGTGCAACTGTATTGGTGAAGGAGCAGCGCATGGACGTCGTGACCCGGGCCGAGCGGATCCCCATGACCCGCGTGCTCTCCCGAAACGTCGTCGGGTGACTGGAACGTATACGTCTCGCCGATCTGTCCCGCCGGGTTCCCCCCGGGCTCGTTGGCGCACGCCTGCTTACACAGACGGATCCAGTCGGTGACGATGTGCGCGTGCTCCCGGTTCCCGGCGTTCCCGCCGCGGCACACGGCGTTCGTCTGCGCCGTCACGTAGCCCTCGGGGAGGGCCTCGAGCGCCAAGCTCGCACCACAGTAGCCGCGGACGGCGTCTTCCACGGTCTGCGTGCCCGCGCTCTGCTGCGTGGCGCCGATCGGCACGCACGTGCCGGGCCAGCAGGGCAGGTAGGACAGACGCGCATCGCGCGACAGGTACCGGCCGATCGCCGGGTCGTAGAAGCGTCCGTCCAGCTCGTAGAAGTTCAACTGGCGGTCGTACTTGACCTGGTATCGACCCATGAACCGGAACGGGTTGTCGTCCAGGAGGCTCGCGTACGCCGGACCGTTGGTCGTCTCGACGATGTTGCCGAAGGAGTCATACACATACCGCACGGCGAGCTGCGTGCCCTTGGTGAGCCGGTCCACCGAGCCGAACGCGTCGTAGTGGTAGTAGAAGACGTCGCCGCCCGGCGCTCGCATCGCGATCGGCGTGCCGTCGGCGGCGTAGGCGAACTGGATCTTGTCGGTCGTCGACGTGGCGCCGACTTCGCGGATCGCTTCGAGCCGGTTCCCGTCGTATCGATACGGGTAGACCGTCGTGCCGACCTGGCGCTGCGTCACCATGCCGTTGCCGTTGTAGGTGAACTTCACCGGCAGGGACCCACCCTTCGTCGCCTCGACGAGCCGGTTGCCCGCGCCCCATTTGTAGCTGGCCGCGTTCACCCCGGTTGCCAGCATGAGGTTCCCGTTCAGGTCGTAGGTGTAGGTCGTGGCCGCGAGGCCCGCCTGACTGCTCAGGGTCCCGGAATTCGAGTAGGTGTAGGTATCGGTCAGGGTCCCGACGGTGCGGGTCTTGCGGTTGCCGGCTTGGTCGTAGGTGTAGGTGACCGTCTGAAGGCCCGTTCCCTGCTTGTACTGCTCCTGCAGGACGGCGCCGGCTCGGTCGTAGGCGTAGGTGTGCTCGGTCGTCCCGTTGTTGGTGATCGAAACGGGACGCAGGCCCTCGTCGGGCGTGATGACGAAGTCGGCGTCGATTGGCCCCGCAGCGAACTGCTTGAGGACGAGCCGCTCGGGGAATCCCGCGTCGGACAGCGTCAGGTCCTCGACGTACCCCGGTCCGTCGGTGTAGGTGTTCGGCAGGCCGCGCCCGTCGTAGGTGAACACCGCGTCCGCCCAGCTCGAGGACAGGGCGGTCTGGCGGTTCGTGGCGTTGAAGAGGTGGTTCGTGGTCACCGAGGGACTCGTGAGGGTGGAGGTCGCGATGTTGCCGGCCGGGTCGTAGCCGCAGGTGGAGCACGCCGCGCCTTCGTAGACGACGGCATTCGCAGGCCCGGACACCGTCCCCGGGAGCGACAACGTGCCGAACGTGTAGGACGTCGTGCCCGTGGGATCGGTCATCGAACTCGGGTTCCCGGCGGCGTCGTAGGCCCGCGAGATCGAGAACGAGCTTGACGGCGGTCCGTCGAGCGTCATCGTGACGCCGGTGAGGCGCTGGGCGCCGTCCCACGTGAAGGTCGAGCTGCCCAGCCCGTCGTCGATGAACGAGAGGTTGCCGTCGGCGTCGTAGTCGTAGGACGTCGCGCGGTTGTCGGGGTCCGTCACCGATTCGAGCTGACCGCCCGGGTGATAGGTCAAATCGACGGTGAACGCCGGATCGTTCGGCGTCGAGACGTTGCCGCGCGGATCGGTGACGCCGATCAACAGTCCGTCGTCGTTGTAGGTCGTCGATTGCTTGTGGCCGAGCTGATTGGTGATCCCGGCGAGCCGGCCTGCGGCGTCGTACGCGAAGACCGTGTCGAAGTCCGACGGCGTGGCGCCCGTCGCGTAGGCGCGCGGCTCAAAGTAGTTGGTCAGGCGACCCGCATCGTCGTAGGAATAGGTGGCCTTGTTTCCGTCGGCGTCGATCAGCTCGGACAGCCGTCCCGCGGCGTCGTAGGACCGCGAGACCACTCCGGTGCCGTCGTCGGTCGTGTGGAGCCGCCCGTCGTCGTAGTAGCCGTAGGCGACCGGGTCGAGTCCGGGCCTGCTGACCGACGCGACCCTTCCGGCATCGTCGTAGGTCGTCGTGGTCCGGTAGGCGGCCGGCGTGCCGCCGGCGACGTTGCCGCGAGGGTCGACCTCCGTGGCTCGGCGTCCGTTGACGTCGTAGGTGTAGGTCGTGACGTAGCCCTTGGGATCGGTGACCGAGGTCACGTGGCCCGCAAGGTCGTAGGCCGTGAGCGTCGTGTACGGGGCCGTCGTCGGTCCGGGGGTCGCGGCGCAGGTCTCCGTGCCTCGTGGGTCGATGACCCTCGTCCGGCGGCCGGCGGCGCTGTAGCAGGAGCGCGTCACCTTGCCGAGCGGGTCTTGGACGGTCGTGACGCGCCCAGCCGCGTCGTAGGCGGTGAGCGTGACCTTTCCACGAGCGGTCGTCACCGACGTGCGGTATCCGCGCCCGTCGTAGCCGTAGGTGGTGAGGTCGAGATCTGGGTCACGCAACGTGTTGAGGTTTCCCGCCGCGTCGTAGGTGTACGTCGTGACCTTCCCCAGCGGCGTGGTCTCCGTGAGGACCTGGCCGCTCGCGTTGTGCGTGTAGACCGTGTCCTTCGAGGCGGTGTCGCGGAACTTGTTCACGTTTCCGTTGGCGTCGTAGAACCAGGTCGAAACGCGGTTCAGGGGATCGGTCACCGACGTTCGCCGGCCGAGCGCGTCGTAGGAGTAGAGCCACGACTTTCCGAGCTGGTTGGTGACCGCGGTGAGCGTCCCGTTGGTCGCCGCGTACGTGTACGTGATCGTCTTGCCGTTCGCGACGTCAACCGGAGACGCTGCGGTCGTCCGCCGACCCGCCGCGTCGTAGGTGTACTCGGAGATGTTGCCGAGCTGGTCCTCCACCTCTTCGAGGTTGCCCGAGCCGTCGTACCGGTAGAGCGTGTCCGTGCCGGCGAGCGCATCGGCCGGAGTCACCGCCCGCGTGAGGTTCCCGGCCGTGTCGTACTCGTAGGTCCAGGTGTGCGACGGCGTGAGGGAGTCGGTGAACGAGGTGAGCCTGTTCAGGGTGTTGTAGACGTACGTCCGATGCTTCCCGGCGGCCAGCTCGTCGGGATTCTGAGCAGTCGCCAGGTTGCCGCGCACGTCGTAGGTGTAGTTCCACTGCTTGCCCAGCTCGTCGGTCATCCGCGTCACGTTGTTGTCGGCGTCGCGCACATAGGTCTTGGCGGGAGTACCCGGCGCGGTCACTTCGAGCGCCGCGCCCGCCGCGTTGAACTCGTAGGAGGTCACGTAGCCCCGCCCGTCGGTGACCGTTCGGTCGTACTCGGCGCCCGCTGACCCGTACCCGAAGGCGGACGACTTCGGCCCGCCGATGGCGCTCAGCCAATCCCAGAGCCCGGCGCTGGAGTAGGAAGCCGTGTACTGGTTCAGCCGCGGGTCTTTGAACGTCGTCATCCGGTGATCGGCGTCGTAGCCGAAGACCCACGCCTTTCCGGCGGCGTCGGTGATCGTCGTGAGGTCGTTGGCGGCGTTGTAGCCGAGGGTCGTCACCCGACCCGCGTCGGTGATGGTCCAGACGCGGTTGCTCGCGTCGTACCCGATGGTGGTGCTCAAGCCGGACGGATGAGAGATCGAGGTCAGCTTCCCCGAGGTGTAGGTGTAGGTGCGAGTCCGCCCGTTCCGATCGCCGACGGAGGTCACGCGCCCGGAGGAGTCGAAGGAGCGGCTAATGCCCGCCTTGTCGACCAGGGTGTACGTGCCGCCCGATTCAGTCAGCGTCAGGTGCGCGCCGGCGGGACGCGTGTAAGAGCCTCCGCCCGCGGACGTGAAGCGGTAGCGGCCGCCTTCGCCGGCTTCGTACACCACCGCCCCGCCCGTCTCGAAGGTGAGGCGATCGACCATCTCGATCGTCCAACCGAACCCGGAGAGGTTCCGGCGAGGGTTGCGAGAGTCGTAGTGCAGGCTCACGGCTTGGTTGGGGCCTGCTGCCTCGACGGAGCCTCCGATGAAGTCCGCGGTCAGGTTGCCCCAGTATGGATCGACGGCAACGGAGAGGCGGTCGCCGAGTTGCCAGTACCGCCGTGTCGAGTACGGCTGGGAGCCCAGAAGCTCGCCGTTGCGAACCTCGAACGCCGTGATGTCGGTGATGGCCGTCGCGTTGCCCACTCCGTCGGCAGACTTGACGCCGATCTCGATAGGCCCGTCGGCGATGGCCGTCGTGCGCAGGGCATAGGAGTACGGCGCGGACGAGTCCGTGGCCAAGGTACGCCAGGGTCCGGTGGTGGCGTCGGAGAACACCCGCCGGTAGTTGAACTGGACGTAGCTGACGGCAGTGTGGTTGTCCGTCGCCGTGGCCGAGAGGGTGGTTTGACCGCTGATGACCGAGGACGTTGGCGCCGTGAGGTCGACGGCCGGCGCGATCAGGTCCACGACGACGCTCACCGGGCTCGCCGTCGCCGAATTTCCCCAGCTATCGGACGCGGTCATCGTCGCCGTGTATGAGCCGTCGGGCACGACGGTCGAGGACGGAGGATCGGTGCGTCCGTCCCACGGTACGGCCGAGACGGAACCGGTTGGCGTCGTTCCGGTGATCGTGCGGACGGTCGAGCCGCCGGAGTCCTTGATCGCGATGCTGTAGGTGTCCGGAGGCGAATCGTCGTTGATCAGCGCCGAGAAGGTCGCTTGATCGGCTGTGCCGTCGCCGTTCGGGCTGAAGATCGCGGGGGAGACCGAGAAGCTAGAGAACGTGGGGTTGGCGGTGTCGCGGATCGCGTAGGCGATCCTCAACGCCGTCGAGCTGATCCGCGCGCCGTTCAAGCCCGACGCCTCGGTGTCGCTGAGCTGCCACCACGAGTCGCACGATGCGCCCCAGGTGCCGTAGTCGCACCAGTTGAACGCGTCCTCCGCGAACACGTACGAAGTCGAGGAGGTGGACATCGTCGACACGTGCGAGCCCTCGGTTCGGTTCTCGAGCGCGACGGTCACCGGCTGTCCGGACCCGGCCTTCATGGTGCCGACGAACGTCCACGCCCTTCCCCACACGTTCTTGACCGGCGGCGTTCGGAACAAGAAGTTGGTGTCGGTCAAGGTGGCGTTCGCCACGTCGATCGGGGAGCTGATGCCGGGATACCAGCCCACGGACTTGTAGATGCCGAGGCTGTCGGTCGTCGATTGCTCGAAGACCAGGTCCGCGCCGAATATCAACGGGGTGCCCTGGAGCTGCAGGCGATACAGCCGCCCATTCGTCAGCGTGAGAGCGGACGATTCGTACGACGTGCAAAGAGGCGACGTCGTCACGGTTCCTGCGACGACGCCGATGTTGTCGATGAGGCGGACGTTGCCAACTCCGCATGAATCGACGCGGAGCTTGATCGTGGGCGCAGGGTCGTAGTCGGCAGCGACGTACCTGAAGAGCGTGCGATCGGGCAGCTCGACGTACGTGGGCGAATCGGCGCCGGTCCTGGGGGCCATCGGGTACCAGGACACCGTCTTCTTGATGGGGCCTTCCTGGTGAAGCTTGATGTAGGCCTTGCGGAGGTCGATGATCCCCGCCAGGTCTCCGAGACCCGGCTCGACCGATGTCACCTTCAAGCTGTCCAAGACCTTGTCCGTCGACGGCCATGCGATCGTCGCGGTCTTGACTGAGTACGAGGTGTCGCTCGCGTTGAAGGTCACCGAGGCAAGGGAGGTGCCGGAGGAATCCAACGCGACGGTCCATCTGCCGTTCCCGACCGCAGCCGTCACCTTTGCCACCACCTCGAGCGTGGCCGTCGGCGCGGGATCGAACTTCGTCGTCGATCCCGGCAGCTTGCCGCGCTCTAGTTGAATCGACGTCGTCGTCGGCGCATTCGCCGCGTTGATCTGACGGGTCTCCCGAAGCAACTCCCAGTGCTGCTCCACGGCCGTCTGGGACGGAGACTGCGCGAACGCGCTCCCGAGTCCGAAGGCTGCCAAGAGCGCCCCGATCGCGACGACGACGCTGCGACGGAGCCGGCGGCGGCTCGATCGGACGGGGGCGAGGTGGTTCCGGCTACCTGATTCCATGATCTGATGGCTCCCCTGACGGTATGTACCCGAAGGTACCTATGCACGACTTGCGAGGTTTAGCCGAAAGCGTACGGTACTTGTTCCGGAGAAGCAACAGCCTCGTACCGCTGGTCGCCCCGTTTCCCCCGCCCTTCACCTGCCGCTTGCCACCAGGCGCGCGGTGAGGCGCGCGGTGAGTGGTGTTATTGGACATTGTGTCCATTGTCGCCATCGAGAATCTCACGTTCCTGACCAAATGTCGCGAAAGCTCTTGATCTCATCGGCTTGTGGGACGTAAGGTTCTGATGGTTCGTCCTAATTTGCACGACAAATCGGATGGACTTGGCCTCCGGCGCCCACCGGGCGCAGCCACCACCAAGGATGGACCCGCGGCCCGTAGGAAGTGCCTCCTGCGGCAGATCGCCGGGTGTCGGCAGAGAGCGAGTGCTTCGGTCGGGATCGCGCTCGGGAGGGGAAAGGAATCAGCGATGAGGAAGAAGATGGTCATTGCGGCATTGGTGTCCGGCGTGGGGCTGCTCGGTCCCACAGCGGCTCAGGCTCTGCCGGGAGTAGTCAGCGGTGCAGCCGTATGGACCGGTGACGAAGTTTCGGTCGTAATGGGAGGCCTGTTGGATAACTGGGACTTCAGCCCGCCGGCCGACAACGAGTTGGAAAACTGGCATTCTTGTGTGCCCGGGGAATGTGACGCAACGGCCACTGCCGATGCCGACTGCGAGTCGGGCGTGCTGACGATCGAGTTCACGGCTATCCACGACGAAGCCGGCGCGACAGGCGCGCAATTGACGGTAGACATCGTGAGCGACGGCACTGTGTGGATCGTCGCGGCGGGACAACCGGTCGTCGACTTTGATGCCGGCAGCTCGGCAACGGGCGTTGCTGCTGCGGGAGCCGGAACCTGTGGCGACACCGACACCGGCACGCTGGTGAGTGGTGCTTGATCCGGGCTAGAGGGAAGTAACCTCCAGCGTGTACTCGGCGTTGAGAACGGTCGGCTCGTTGAAGTAGATCATGATGAACGGGCTTTCGTTGGTCCATTCCGTTGGCCCGTCGGGGATGAACGAAGCTCCGGTGAGTCCGGTCGGTCCGCACAGGACGCCCTTGACCACGCGCCAGCTCGGGTCTGGATCCGAACCGGTGAAGAGCAGCGTGCTCCCTTGGTAGTTGCTGACGTCGATCACGGACGCGAAGACGCCATTCTCGTGGTCCACGGCGCACTGCTCCATGCCGTACTGGAGTTCTTCGTGATTCAGGCTCGACGCTCGACGCGTGGTGATCGTCCCCTGCCACTGCCGGATCGGTTCGTCGGCGTGTGAAGGAGCCGTTCCCACGCCGCCGCACAACACGAGCAGCGCCAGAATCCAGCGGCCGGTCTTGCGAGTCATCGAAGTCTCCTTGGCGTCGATGGGCGAGCACGTGCGCTGGGCCGGAAGTTCGCCGTCCGATCGCCCTCACCTTTTTCGGTCCTGAGAGTGCTCGGATGGGTATCACCAAACGAAACTGGGCAATGTGTACAGCTATGGGTGGCGGCGACGGGATCCGCTCCCGACAAGGATTCCTCCCTTTCACGTCGAACTGTCGTTTATGCCGGACTCTCGTCCGCGGATCTGGAGGAAGCGATGATCAAGCGTTTGATGCTGGGGGTAGTGCTCGCGACGACGGCCGTTTCCTTCGCGCCGGCCGGCGCCGCATCGTGCGTCGCCGCGGGCCCGTACTACCACGCGTCGGCAACGTTCCGTGACGAGGACGGGCGCCGGATCACGATCTACGGCGAATCCCTCGGCACCTTCGCCGGCGGTGTCGTCGGAGCCTGCAGCGACGGGACGGGAGGCGCCGAGCTGACCGCCAGACCGCTGATGACGATCTCCGTCGACGGCGCCGAGGTTTGTCGCAGGACCGACCCCAGCTCGCGGCTCACGTCCGACCCGGTCGCTCATGCGGGCGGTGGCGTGCACAACCCGCTGGAGTCCGGGACTTGCGGCGCGGACGTCGCCTGGGACGCCTTGGTGGCGACGCCGACGGTCTGGCTCGGCCAGACCGTCACCATCGACTCGACCGGCGCTCAGGTCACGCCGCTCTGCAAGTCGACCGGCTTCAGCGGGAAGTACTGGCTGAACGGCGACCCGGCCGTGGACGTGCCGAGCGACCCCTCGCTCCCGGTGCCGATCATCGGGCGCGCGTACTTCTGCGAGTCCGGCGTCAAGCTCTGGACGGACATGAACGGGGTATAGATCGGTCGCCCGCGCGGAGCCGTTCAGGCTTCGGCGGGGTAGGGCTGGAGCGCAAGTCCGTGGTCGGTTTCGCGGACGCCAAGCTCGTAGACCGCACCGGCCTCGCTGCGCAGCGTTCGCCCGGGAAGCGCGAGCGTCATGTCCGCGACCGAGCTGTTGAAGACGTGGTGCTCGCCGCCCGTGGGATCGGCGTAGCGCCATCCCGCCACCTGCCCCGAGGAGACGTTCACGTCCGCGCGCAACCCCTCGGCCGGAAGGCGCAGCTCTGCGCCGGCGTAGTGCTCGGACACTTCAGGCCGGCGGCGGAGGCCGCCGATGCGCCTGCGCGTGCCGTCGATCGACACCGCTCCGCCCGCGATCCACGGCGTCGTGCGACCCGCGATCTCCACCCGCCCGAGCACGACGTCGATCCAGGTGTCGTCCCCGGCGCCGTCGAAGCCGGCGCCGTGCAGCCAGATCCACCGCGCCGCGTGCTCGGTTCCCCAGTTGTGCCCCACCATGCCCGGCCAGCCGTCGAGCACCCATTCGCGTCCGTCCACGCGCAGCACGCCGTCAAGTCGCGTGAACGGCTGCACGGAGATCGACTTCGTCTTCGGCAACCGCGCCTTGTACATCCACGTCGCGGGCAGGTGGAACAGCGGCTCGGCATCCATCGTGAAACGCACGTCCCACGACGCCGAGCAATCCGCGCCGGCCGCCGTGCCGCCGGCGCGCCCGTCGCCGATCCGGCTCTCGCCGGCCGCGAACCACCCGTCCCGAGGCGTGGACGGCTGGAGGCGGGCGACCTGGACCGCGCGAACGCCCGCCGGCTCGAACAAGGTGAACCAGACCGCTGCCGCGGGGGCCGACCCGGGGCGAACGAGCACGGTGTGCCGGATCCAGAAGGCGAGCGGCTCGCCGGGATGACGAGCCTTGAGGTAGTAGGACTCGTAGTGCGGTGCGGGGCCGAGCCGGGCGCGTGTCGGGTCGACGTTCACGCCGCGATGCTAGTCAGACCCCCGTCGCCAAGCGCGGGACCGGCTCGACCGCGGCGGACCGGACGGACGCCGGCTG
Source organism: Actinomycetota bacterium (assembly GCA_036397035.1). Lineage (GTDB taxonomy): Bacteria > Actinomycetota > AC-67 > AC-67 > AC-67 > DASWJS01. Next base: position 21,672 of record DASWJS010000016.1, read on the forward strand.
GGGCCGCTCCGGTTGCACCGCCGTCGAGCTGGAAGAAGCGGTCGAAGACCTGCTCCCGCGCGGCCGCCGGGATGCCCGGACCGGCATCGGCGACGGTACGTCCACGGCGAGAACGAGTTCGCAGAACGACCAGATGCCTTCGCCCGTCGCGAAGGCGACCATCGCGGCCGCCATGAGCGCCCATGCGAATCGGTGCCGTCCTCCCGGCCAGGACGTATGGAGCGTGCCGTTTGTGCACCTGTCCGAACCCTCTGTTTCTCCAGGTCTGGCGTCCGTTGCTAGCTCGAAAGGGTCATCTTCGCCCTGGTGCCGTCAAGACGCTCCCGCGTGAACCGATTCGCAAGTATGGGGAGGAACACCTTGGCGCTCGACTCAGTTGAACGTCGCAGGACCGATCGACCGGGATCGCGGTACGCGCACCTCGTGGAGAGGCTTCGTCGCACGATCCCCGAGGGCCTCGCGCTTCCCGTCGAAGTCTGGCGCGCCAGGCACCGCATCATCGTGCGCTTGCTCTACGTCCAGTCGGCGGGCTTCTTCGTCTTCGCGCTCGCTCGCGGTTTCGGCGTCGGCCACAGCCTGGTCGAATCCTTGCCGATCGCGCTGTTCGGTGTGTTCGGAGCGACGGAACGGCTCGGTCAGAGCAGCCGCACGCTCGCGGCGACGTTCGGAATGGTCACCGCGTCGGCGATCCTGGTCCACCTCTCGGGCGGCACCATCGAGGCTCACTTCCACTTCTTCGTCGTGCTCGGCATCATCTCGCTCTACCAGAGCTGGCGCCCGTTCCTGCTCGCGATCGGCTATGTCGTCGTCCACCACGGAGTCATGGGGGCGCTCGACGCGCCGAGCGTCTACAACCACGTCGCGGCCTGGAACAACCCGTGGAAGTGGGCGTTGATCCACGGTTCGTTCGTGCTCGCGGCCAGCGCGGCGCAGCTCGTCACGTGGCGCTTTTCCGAGACGGCCCGGCGGCACACCGAGCTGATGCTGGAGTCCGCCGGGCAGGGGATGGTCGGCATCGGGTCGGACGGACGGATCATCTTCATCAACCGCGGCGCGGCGAGCATGCTCGGGATCGATCGCGACGATGCGATCACGCGCATGGCGGCCGAGGTGCTCCGGTCTGGGCTCGCCGACGGAAGCCCGTATCCCGCCGAGCGCTCGCCCATCGAGGCCACGCTTCGGGGCGGGACGACGAACGTGGTGGAGGACCTGTGGCTCAGCACGGCGGACCGGCGCTTCCCCGTGGAGCTGGTCAGCACGCCGATCGTCCTGCACGGCGAGGTAATCGGGGCGATGGTCACCTTCCGCGATCTCAGCGAGTATCGCGCCGCGGTCGACGAGCTGAACAACGCGCTGTCGCTGCTGAGCGCGACGCTCGAGTCGACCGCCGACGGGCTGCTCGTCGTCGACGTCGAGGGACGCATCACGAGCTTCAACCAGAAGTTCGTCGAGATGTGGCGAATCCCGAAGGAGGTCATCGCGTCGAAGGACGACGACCGTGCGCTCGCCTACGTGCTGGACCAGTTGAAGGATCCTGAAGGATTCCTGCGCAAGGTGCGCGAGCTGTACTCGCAACCCGAGGCGCTCAGCCACGACTTGCTGGAGTTCAAGGACGGTCGCGTGTTCGAGCGTTACTCCCAGCCGCAGCGCGTCGGCGGGGTGAGCGTCGGGCGCGTATGGAGCTTCCGCGACGTAACCGAACGCAAGCGTCTGGACGAGATGAAGGACGGGTTCCTGTCCGCCGTCTCGCACGAGCTGCGCACGCCCTTGACCTCCGTCGTCGGCTATGCCGCGACGCTCCGGCGGCGCAGGACGACGCTCGACGACGACGAGCACGACGCGCTCCTCCAGCGCCTCGACGCGAACGCGCGCAAGCTGCAGCGGCTGCTCACCGATCTGCTCGACCTGGACCGGCTGAGCCGCGGGATCCTGGAGCCGCGACGCCAGCCGACCGACGTCGGGAGGCTGATCAGGGACGTCACGATCGAGACCGGCGCCGCCGAATCGCGCACGATCACGACTCGGGCGGACGTCGGCGCGTACATGCTCGATCGCGCGAAGGTCGAGCGCATCCTTGAAAACCTGCTCACCAATGCCATTCGTCACACACCCGATGGAACGTCGATCCTGGTGCGCGCGTGGCCGCAAGACGGAGGCGTGCTGATTGCCGTCGAGGATCGCGGCCCCGGCGTCCCGCACGAGCACCGGACGGCGATCTTCGAGCCCTTCCGGCAAGGCCCCGACGTCCGCGCGCACTCGCCCGGCGTCGGCGTCGGGCTCTCGCTCGTGGCGCGCTTCGCCGAGCTGCACGGAGGGCGGGCGTGGGTCGAGGATCGCGTGGGCGGCGGCGCATCGTTCCGCGTCCTTCTCCCCGGCGCGGCGGCCGAGGTCGGCCCCGCTGCCTGAACCAGCTCGCCGGTCGGCAGCCGCTTCCCGCCCGGCCCGCGCGCGCGGGGCCGGTCGGCCCTGGCCGCGACGCGGGCCCGCCGCCACGCTTGCGTGCAGGAGGTGACGACGATGGCCACTGGCGTGAAGAAGGACCTGCCGGTGTTCACGCAGTGCCCCGGGTGCTCGTTCAACCTGATCACCGGCGAAGGCACGCGCGGCTGCGCATGGTTCGACTGCGCGTACCTCCCGGAGGAGTACAAGGTGTTCTGTCCGGAGTGCAACTACAACTTCCTCACCCGGGAAGGGGACCCGCACTGCTCCGACCCGCCGACGTGCGAGTGGGCGCGCGAAGGGTTCAAGCACGCCGGCAACGTGCGGCGCGCGACGGCCGCCGGCCGATTCGCTTGAGCGTTCCGTTCGTCCGCGCCTATCCTGCGCGCCGATGGATGGACGCGGATGAGGACGCTCGCGATCGCCGCCGGCGCGTTCGTGTGCCTGGCGACGATGAGTTCGGTCATCAGCACGGTGATCCTCCCGCGCGGCGTGCGCGTGCGGACGCGCCGCGTCGTGTTCCTGCTCTGGCGGCTCGCCTGCCGCGCTCGCGCTCGTAACGCCTCCTTTGATCGCGCGGACCGGATCATGGCCAAGCTGGCGCCGGTCGGGCTGATCCTGCTGCTCGCCACCTGGCTGCTGCTGGTGATGCTTGGGTTCCTCCTGATCTTCTGGGGCCTCGGCGCAAGCTGGCGCGTGGCGCTCGTCTCGAGCGGCTCGTCGCTGACGACGCTCGGCTTCTCGCTTCCCGCCGGAACGCCCTCGACCGTCGCGGCAGTCGCCGAGGCGGCGATCGGGCTGATCATCGTCGCGACGCTCATCGCGTACCTGCCGAGCCTCTACACAGTGTTCTCCAAGCGAGAGGCGATGGTGGCCGCGCTGGAGGTGCGCGCGGACTCGCCGCCGTCGGCGGTCGTGATGCTCAAGCGGCTGTACCTCATCGGCTACCTCGACCGGTTGCCTGCGTTATTCACGGAGTGGGAGCGCTGGTTCATCGAGCTGGAGGAGAGCCACTCGTCGTTCCCCTTCCTGTCGTTCTTTCGCTCGCCCGTCCCGATGCAGTCATGGCTCACGGCTGCGGGCGCGGTGCTCGACGCGGCGTCGCTGTCGGCCTCGGTGCTCGATCGCCCGCCCAACGCCGAGCAACAGTTGTGCATCCGCGCGGGCTACGTGGCGCTTCGCCGCATCGCCTCGGGGTTCATGATCCCGTTCGACCCCGACCCGCAGCCCGGCGACCCGATCTGTCTCACGCGGGAGGACTTCGATCGAGCGTGCGACGAGCTGGAGGGCGTGGGCGTGCCGCTCAAGGCCGATCGCGACCAGGCCTGGCGGGACTTCGCGGGCTGGCGAGTGAACTACGACCGCGTGCTGGTCGGGATCGCCGCGTTCGTCATGGCTCCGCCCGCGGAGTGGTCGACGAACCTCATCCCTCGCTTCGGCCGGGACGTGCCCAGGCCGGTCTCGCTGCTGTCGCGCCGCCGCTACCAGCGCAGCCTGCGCAAGGGCACGCCGCTGCTGCCGATCGAGCAGCCGGATGGCGTGCGTGGGAACGCGTTGTGAACGGAAGCTGAACGGGCAGGAATCCGGTCCGCGGCGCCGAAGTCCGCCGCATGGCCATCTCCAGACGCTCGTTCCTTCGGGCGGGGCTCGCGGCGACGGGAGGCCTCGTGGCCGCACGGCCGCTCGGCGTTCTCGCCGGACCGCTCGGCCCCGCGCCGCTCGTCACCACCTCGCGCGCCTCCAAGCTCTTTGCCGGCATAGCCCTCGCGCACGCGGATCTGCACAACCATTCGCTGCTCTCCGACGGGGACGGCGATGCGGTGCTCGCGTTCGCCTCGATGCGCAACGCCGGGCTGGACGTCGCCGCGCTGACCGACCACTCGACGCTGTCGTGGGGCATGCCCGACACGGTGTGCTTCGAGTCCGAGTGCCAGAGCGTCGCCGGCATCAACGAGGCGTCGTGGGCGCAGACCAAGGCGCTCGCCGACCTCGCGAACCAGGACGGCGCCTTCGTCGCGCTGCGCGGCTTCGAATGGTCGAGCCCGACCATCGGCCACATGAACGTTTGGTTCTCCGAGCGCTGGATGGACCCGCTCCACACCGGGGGAGGCGGCACCGGCGAAGGCGCGGCGCAGTTCGCCCACGACGAAGCGGAGGTGCCGGCCGAGCAGATGGCGGCGCTGGACGCGATCGTGAAGGCCTCGCCGGCCACCGGCGCCGGGATGGCGCCGTTCTACGCCTGGCTGCGGACCGCGCCGGACGTGCCCGGCATCGGCGGGGGAGCGGACGGCGTCGCCGGTTTCAACCACCCGGGTCGCGAACCCGGCCGCTTCTCGAACTTCTCGCGGCTCGGCCTGCCCGCGCCCGAAAACATCCGGTCGCTCGAGATTTTCAACCGCAGCGAGGACTACCTGTTCGAAGGGATCGACTCGATCGCCGAGTCGCCGCTCAACGAGTGCCTGAACGCCGGCTGGCGCGTCGGGCTCGCCGGCGTGACCGACGAGCACGGCACCGACTGGGGCGAGCCGCTCGGCAAGGGACGGACCGGCTTGTGGGTGACCGAGCTTTCGCGGGCGGGCGTCCGCGACGCGATCTGGAACCGGCGCTTCTTCGCGACGCGCGAGCGTGGGGTCCGGGTCGACGCCTCGGCGAACGGCACGCGGATGGGAGGCGTGCTCGGGCATTCGTCGGGACCGCTGGCGTTCGCGCTCGACTTCGGCCGCTCGGGATGGGAAGGCAAGACGCTGAACGTGCAGATCCTTCGCAGCGGCGACCGCCTGCCCGCCGTGCAGGAAAACATCGCGTTCACGGTCCCGGCCGACGCCGACCCGCCCGTCGCGTTCACGCGGCCGGTCGAGGCCGCGGACGGAGACTGGGTGGTGCTGCGCGTCAGCGACCCGAACGACGCCGCCGACGACCGGGCAACCGGTGCCTGGGCCTCCTACGGCAAGGCCATCGCCTACACGAGCCCGTTCTTCCTCGACCCCGCCTGAGCGACCCGGCGCGCTCAGCCGCTACGCGAGCGTGACGCGGACGAAGCGATTGAGCGTCGAGCCGAGGTTCCAGTGGCCGGCGAGGTAGGAACCGGTGTCCGGCCTGGTGTTGAAGTAGTCGTCGTCCCCGCAGTCGTATTCCTGGCGCGGGCAGCGCGAGGTCGTGTACCAAACGCTGCGCGGCCCGCCGTCCGCGTAGCACATCGTGTCGAGCCCGTCGGTGCAGTGGTAGCCCCCCGTGGAGTTGGGAGCGTCGTTCTGGACCGCGCCCATGTTGTGGCTCAGCTCGTGCAGCATGATGCGCGCCGAGAGGTAGCCGAAGTCCACCGCGAACATCGACGAGGCGTTGCCGTTGTTGTAGTTGGCCGACGTCAAGCGCGAGTCGGCGTAGACGTGGCCCGTGCCCCCGCACGCGCACGCGCCGGTGTCGTCGTAGAACACGAGATACTTGCGCTGCCCGCTGCTGTATCCGCGGGCGCGAAGGTCGCCGACGATCGTGCTGAACGACGCGCCGTCCATCGGTGTCGGCAGGACTTCCTGGGCGACGGCAACCTCGCCGGCTGCGTCGCACAGGAACTCGAGGTCGGCCGCGTCGCCGCGCTTTGCGGCCGCGGCGAAGACCAGGCCGTTGGCCTCGGCGATGGTGTCCCTGATCGACGGCAGGGACGCGCCGAAGTTGTCGGCGTCGTCGAAGGCGCGCGCGTAGATCGCCACCGTGTAGTAGGGGTCCGTCGCCGGGTTCGCGCAGGAGGGCGCGCGCCGTTCGGCGACCGGGTCCTGCGTCGTCGTGGTCGTGCCGCCGCCGCCTCTGCCCTTGCCGCCTCCCTTGCCGCCGCCGCCCTTGTTTCCACCTTTCGCGGGCGCGGCGTCGAGACCGTGCACGAATCCGAGCGAGCCGCCCGAAGGCGAGAACACCTCGAGCAGCCCGTTCGCCCTGCGGCAGGCCCGGCCGATTCCCGGCACGTGCTCGCACGCGTCGGCGTGGCCGGCCTCGGCCGCGCCGATCCAGCCGAACGTCGGCAGCAGGATCAGGGCGACGATTGCGGCGTGGCGTGAGCGGCGGGGGGCGCGTGGCATTCTCTCTCTCCCATCTCGGACGCGACGAGTGCCCACTATGTCACCGTCAGCGGTGCCGTAGCAACACCGGCACGCGCGAGAAAAACGGCAGGTTCGGCAGGCAGGAAACCCATGTCTCCGTGTTGAAATCGACAATCGGGCCTCCGCCTTGAGGAACAAGTTGAACGCCGCGCGTCCCTTTCGCGCACCCTGGGTGGCTGCGGCTCGTTATGTAGGGCGAAACGATGGATTCGAGACCTCGTTCGGCTGCCCGGCTCGACCGGCACGGTCTGAGCCGGCGCCTGCTCGCCCTGCTCAGCGCCATCGCGGTTCTCGGCCCCGGCTTCGCCGGGCAAGCCGCGCGGCGCCACCCGGGGATCTCGATCCCTCGCGGGTACCGGCTGGTGGCCGTGCAAGAGCTGCGCGACGGCGTCTTCCACTACGAGCTGCGCGGCACCTCGTTCGCGCAGTCGGTGCAGGTCGCGCGGATTCCGCGCTCGGCGGGGCTGACCGTGCGCCCCGCGCTCTCGCGCGGCCGCATCAAGGGCTCGATCCCGCGGACGAGCCAGACCTCCGCCATGTGCCGGTCGGCCGACTGCCTGATCGCGACCAACGCCGACTTCTACTACGTGACGGGTGCGCCGGTGGGCGGGCTCGTCATCCGTCGCGAGCCGATCGCCAGCTCCAGCCTGGGCGGCCGTCCGCACCTGTTGATCGCGCCGGATCGGACGATGAAGATCGGGCGTCTGCGGCTCGACGTCGAGATGGTCTCCCGGCACCCGGTGCGTGTCGAGACCGCCGTCGGGCCCCTGGTGCTGGAGGAGCACATCGAGGACGAGAAGGTCGTCACCGTGATCGACGGGATCAACGTGGACCGCGGCAAGAACGACATCGTCATGTACACGCCTCGCATGGGGAAGCGGACCACGACGACCGGCGGTGGCATCGAGCTTCGTCTGGACCGTGTCGGCGACTCGAAGCTTCGGCTCGGCGAGCGCGCCACCTACAAGATCGCCGCCGCCCGCTCCAAGGACGACTCCAAGATCAAGCCGCGCTCCATCGTGCTGTCCGGCCGGGGTGACGGGGCCGACGTCCTGGCCCGGTTGTGGGACGAGGTCGAGCGGGGCGCCGCGCGCGCGAAGGTGCGCATCTCGGTGTCTTCGCCGTCGTCGATCGTGGGAGCAGTCGGCGGGAACCCGCGCCTGGTGAAGGACGGCGCCGTCGTCGAGCAGGACGCCGACTCGTTCAGCCTCAGCCGTCATCCCCGCACGATGGTGGGCTGGAACGCCAAGGGCGACCTGCTGATGGTGACCGTCGACGGCCGCAGCCGCGAGGCGCGCGGCTCGTCGCTGCCGGAAGCCGCGCTGTTCATGAAGCGGCTCGGGGCGGTCGAGGCGCTGAACCTCGACGGGGGAGGCTCGGCGACGTTCGTCGTCCGCGGCCGGGTGCGCAACCGCCCCAGCGACGGCTACGAGCGCCGGGTCGCCGACGCGCTGCTCGTCCTTCGGCCGTAACGGTCGCCGAAGCGGCGTAGAATTCCTCGCCGGCTCGAACGTCGTCTGAGGGGGATTCGCCTTGGCAACCGACCTGACCTTGCGCCCGCCCGTCGCCCCCGTGCGCCCGACGCGCATCGTCACGCACGGCGACGAGCGGGTCGACCCGTACTTCTGGATGCGGGACCGGGACGACCCGGATCTCATCCCCTACCTGGAGGCCGAGAACGCCTACGCGGAGGCGGTGACGGCGCACACCGCCGGCCTGCGCGAGCGCCTCTACGAGGAGATCAAGGGACGGACCAAGGAGACCGACTCGACCGCGCCGGTCCGGTACGCCGGCTGGCTCTACTACACGCGAACGGTCGAAGGGCTCGAGTACCCGATCTCGTGCCGGAAGCGCGGGAGCATGGACGCCGAGGAAGAGGTCATCCTCGACGTCAACGCGCTCGCCGCAGGGCACGACTACTTCAGCGTCGGCGCCGCGGTGGTGAGCCCGGACCACGCGCTGCTCGCCTACACCGAGGACGTCGACGGGTCCGAGCGGTTCGTCCTTCGCGTGAAGGACCTCGCGACGGGGGCGCTGCTGGACGAGCGGATCGAGAGCGTGTCCTGGTCGCTCGCGTGGGCGCAAGACCGGACGCTGTACTACACGGTGCAGGACGATGCGAAGCGTCCCTACAAGCTGCTGCGCCACCGGCTCGGCGCCGACCCGGCTGCCGACGAAGTCATCCATCACGAGGCGGACGAAGGCTTCTTCTGCTACGCGGAGCGATCGTCCTCCGGCCGCTTCGTCTACCTGTCGCTGGTCAGCAACCAGTCGAGCGAGTGGTGGGTGCTGGACGCGGGCGATCCGAACGCGACCAAGCGCCTGATCGCCGAGCGGCGCCCCGGCGAGGAGTACTACCTCACCGACCAGGGAGAGCGCTTCCTGATCAGGACCAACGACGGCGCCGCGACCAACTTCCGGCTTATCGAGGCGCCGCGTGCGACGCCCGGTCGCGAGCACTGGCGGGAGCTGCTTCCGGCCGACGAGGCGATCACGCTGGAGTCGGTCCTCGGGTTCGCCGATCACGTCGTGTTGCTGCGCCGCGACAACGGGATCCACACGATCAACGTGGAGCGCGTGTCCACCGGCGAACGGCACGTCGTCGAGATGCCCGAGTCGAACTACGTCGCCGGGCTCGAGCCGGCGCTCGACTACGACACGGTGCTGCTGCAGTTCTCCTACGAGTCCATGGTCACCCCGCCGTCGTGGTTCGAGTACGACATGGCGACCCGGGACCGGACGCTGCTCAAACAGCAGGAGGTGCTCGGCGGCTACGACCCGTCCGCGTACCGGGCCGAGCGGCTGGACGTGACCGCCCGCGACGGCACGGTCGTGCCGATGTCGATCGTGTATCGGGCCGGCATCCCGCGCGACGGGTCGAATCCCGCGTTGCTCTACGCCTACGGCTCGTACGGCATCACGATCGAGCCGGGCTTCAACGCGGGCCGCGTGTCGCTGCTCGACCGGGGGTTCGTGTACGCGATCGCGCACGTCCGCGGCGGCGGGTTCCTCGGCGAGCGGTGGCGCAAGGCAGGCAAGCTGCTGGAGAAGAAGAACACCTTCACGGACTTCGTCGACTGCGCCGAGCGCCTCGTCGCCGACGGCTACACCTCGGCCGATCGCCTCGCGATCCAGGGCGGGAGCGCGGGCGGGCTGCTCATGGGAGCGGTGCTGAACATGCGACCGGACCTGTTCGCGGTCGTCGTCGCGCAAGTCCCCTTCGTGGACGTGATCAACACGATGCTCGACTCCTCGATCCCGCTGACCGTGATCGAGTACGACGAGTGGGGCAACCCCAACGACCCGACGTTCTACGAGTACATGCGTTCGTACTCGCCCTACGACAACGTGCGCGCGGCCGCCTACCCCCACCTGCTGGTCATGTCCGGCCTGAACGACCCCCGCGTCCAGTACTGGGAGCCGGCGAAGTGGGTGGCGCTGTTGCGGACCCGAGCGGAAGGCTCCGGCGTGATCGTCCACAAGGTCCAGATGGGCGCCGGCCACGGCGGGCCGTCGGGCCGCTACGAGCGGATGCGCGAGACCGCCTACGTCTTCGCGTTCGTGCTGGACCGGCTGAGCGCCGCCTGAGGCGGGCGTCCGGCCAGCGCCGTCCGGCGGGCACAAAAAATGCTCGGCGCCCCTCGTGCCTTCGTAGCGCGAGGGGCTCCCGAGCGGGGGGAAACGCTACTGCGGGCCCATGATGCCGTGGGAAGGTTTCGGACGGCCGCCGAAGGCGTTACGGTTGCGTAACGGTTTCGCCTACTTGGGCAGGACGTCGGCGTAGTCGGCTTGCGTGACCGGCCGGTCCACGGTCTCCCCTCGGTGGGTCGGGACGCTGACCACTTCCCCGTCGATCGAGAATCGAGCCGCGGTCACCCCTTCCAGCGAGGTCAGCGTGGTCACGATCTGCGCCACCCGCAGCAGGAACGACTCGCTGGAGGCGGCCGCCTGGAACTCCCTGGACAGGTCGACCTCGACCACCTGGCCGAACATCTGGGCGCGCAGGAGCCGCGCCTCACGGGGGATCTCCGTGGAGATTCCGCGGTCGGCCTCGCGGTCGGACGGGCCGAGCAACAGCGACCGGACCGCGGTGGCCGCCGGCGATTCGAAGGTGCTCTCCGTGCGCTCCACCAGGAACAGCCGTGCGGGTTGCCTGCCGGGGCGCCGGACGAAGGCGACCTTGAACGTCAGCTCGGGCGCGCCGGACGGCTCTGGGTTGGGCGAGCGGCCCAGCCCGAACGGGATCTGATCGGCGGGCACGACCACCGGCGTGCTGGGCGTCGCGCACGCGGCGAGCGCCACGCACGCGACCGCGGCGAGCAGCCGCCTCATTCGGTCGCCTCCGCGTCCTTTGGCGGCTCGGCCCGATAGGGGAGCCGCACGAGGAAGGTCGTCCCGCGTCCGGGAGCGCTCGAAACGGTGACCTCCCCGCCCTGCAGCCGCACGTTCTCGTAGGCGATCGCGAGCCCGAGCCCGATCCCGCCTCGCTCTCGCGTGCGGCTGTCGTCGGCCTTGTAGAAACGGTCGAACAGCAACGGCACGTCCTGCGGCCGGATGCCCGGCCCGGCGTCTCGTACCTCGATCGTGCAGGAATCGCCCGCCCGGTCCACGGTGACGACGACGTCCCGGCCGCCGCCGTGCTCGTAGGCGTTGTCGATCAGGTTCGCAAGCACGCGCTCCATTCTCGCCTTGTCGGCCACCGTCGCGACGTGGTCGCCGCGCACCTGCGCGTCGCGGTGCATCTTGGCCACGACCGCCTCGGCGAGGGCGCGCAGGTCGACGTCCTCCCAGCGAAGGATGGCGCGGCCCGCGTCGACCTCGGAGACCTCCATCAGCTCCTCGACGAGCCGGTTGAGGTTCGCCACGTCGGCGACGATCAGCTCGACGGCTTCGCGGCGCGGCGGCGAGAACTCGTCCCGGTGCGCGTCGAGCAGCTCGCTCGCGGTCCGCAGGGTGGCGATGGGGGTGCGCAGCTCGTGGCTGACGTTGGCCACGAAGCGCCGCTCGCGCCGGATCATCTCTTCCAGCGCCTGCGCCATCTCGTTGAACGAGGCCGCGAGCGCCCCCACCTCGTCGCGGGTCGCCGGCGCGACGCGCGTCTCCAGCAAGCCCTCGGCGACTCGCCGCGCCGCCTCGCTCACCTCGGTTACCGGGCGGACCACGCGCCGGGCGACGCGCTGCGCGACGGTGACCGCGATGGCGACGGTGGCGAAGGCGGCGGCGAGCAGCACCCGCAGCACGACCGACAGCGTCCGGTCGATGTCCGACAGCGGGTAGAACAGGTACAGGTCGGTGCGGGGCGGCGGCAGCGGCGCGCCGAACACGAGCTGGCGTTCGCGTTCGAACGTGGTGAACTCGTAGGCGAGTTGCTCGGTCGCGACGACGGCGCGTAGCTCGGCCGGGATCGCCTCGGGCGTCAGGGCCAGCGTCGAGCGGAAGAAGTCGTCGGCGTCGGTGACCATCGCCTCGAAGTCGCCCCGCAACTGCAGTTGGGCGACGATCTGGTCCGGCTCGCTGGAGGTGGCGAAGAAGTCGCGAGCGATCTGCAGCACGACGACGGTCTCGTCGGTGGCGCTCTGCACTCGCTGGTTCTCCAGGAACGATCGCACCAGGAAGAAGGTCGCCGTCGACAGCACCGCGGCGAGCAGAACGGCCGTGACGCCGAACGCGGCCGTGATCCGCACGCGCAAGCTCTGGCGGCGGACGAAGCGGGCGGGCGTGCTCACGGCTCGGTCGAGAACTTGTACCCGAGGCCGCGGATCGTCAGGACGACCTTCGGCTCCGACGGGTCGGACTCGATCTTGGCGCGGAGCCTGCGGACGTGGACGTCGACCAGGCGCGAGTCGCCCAAGTAGTCGTAGCCCCAGACCAGCTCGAGCAGCATCTCGCGACTGAGGAGCTGATTTGCCCGCTCGACAAGGCAGCGGAGCAGGTTGAACTCGGTCTTGGTCAGGCCCACCGGCTCGCCGGCCTTGCGGACGACGCCGCCGGCGATGTCGATCTCCAGGTCCTCGACGACCGTCTTCTCGGCGCGCGGCTCGGCGCGGCGGCGGCGCAGCAGCGCCCGGATGCGCGCGATCAGCTCTCGCGGGGCGAACGGCTTGGTCAGGTAGTCGTCGCCGCCGGACTCCAGCCCCACGACCACGTCGACGGTGTCGGTCTTCGCGGTCAGGAAGATGATCGGCACGTCGCTCGACCGGCGGATCTCGCGCGCCGCCTCGAAGCCGTCGCGCTCACCGGGGAGCATCACGTCCAAGATGACCAGGTCGGGGCGGCGGTCGCGCATCGCGCGCAAGCCCTCGTCGGCGTCGCCGGCCTCCAGCACGTCGTAGCCTTCGTCGGCAAGCGCGAGCGCCGTCGCCCGCCGAACGAGTCGGTCGTCTTCGACGAGCAGGATCTTCTCGGGCACGGCATTGATGAGCATACGCGGGCGCTGCTAGGTTCGGGCCCGATGCCAGTCACGAGGGAGTCGCTCCGGCCGCTGCTGGAGTTGCAGCGCATCGACACCGCGATCGATCGCCTGAACGTGCGGCGGTCGGACCTTCCCGAGCAGCGGACGCTCGACGAGGTGATCGAGCAGCGCGACGCCCTCGCCTCCTCGCTCGCCGAGCGGCGCGAGGCGCTCGCGGCGCTCGTGCGCGAACAGACCAAGCTCGAGCACGAGATCGGCCAGCTCGACGACCGGGCGAAGGCAGACAACCAGCGGCTGTTCTCCGGCGACGTCGGCGCGCGCGAGCTGACCAACTTGCAGGCGGAGCTGGACGCGCTCGCGCGCCGCAAGACCTTGCTGGAGGACCAGGAGCTGGAGATCATGGAGCAGCGCGAGGGCGTGGAGGCCGAGGTCGCCTCGATGGACGAGCGGCTCGGCGCCCTGGAGGCGAAGGCCGCCGAGGCCACGGCGGACCGCGACCGCGCGACCGTGGAGATCGACAAGGAGCTTGGCGAGCTGAGCGGGGCGCGATCGCAGCTCGTGCCGACCGTCGAGCAGGAGGCGGTCGAGCTGTACGAGGACCTTCGCGGCAAGTACCGCGGCGTCGGCGTCGCCGCGCTCGAGAAGGGAACCTGCCGGGCATGCGGGCTGCCGATCTCGCCGCTGGCGCGCGACGAGATCAAGCACAGCGACGACCCGTGGATCCGCTGCGAGAACTGTCGCCGGCTGCTCGTCGTGGTCTGAGGCGTGGAGCAGGGAAGCCTGTGGGTGGGACCCGACGACGAGTTCGTCGTCTACACCGACGGCGGCGCGCGCGGAAACCCGGGCCCGGCCGCGATCGGGGTCTCGATTCAGCGGCCGAACGGGGACGAGGTGGACGCGATCTCCGAGGCGATCGGGGAGACGACCAACAACGTCGCCGAGTACACCGCTGTGATCTGCGGGCTGAAGCGGGCGGCGGAGCTGGGCGGGCGGCTCGTCACCGTGCGCTCGGACTCGATGCTGCTCGTCGAGCAGCTCAACGGGCGCTACAAGGTCAAGGCCCCGCACCTTCGCGTCCTGCACGCTGACGCGCAAGCCTCGGCGCGCGCGTTCGACCGCTGCACGTTCGTCCACGTCCGGCGCGAGCGGAACGCGCGCGCCGACGAGCTGGTGAACCAGGCCCTCGACCCGGCCTGATCCGGCCGCGCGCTACACTGTCCAGGCGAGTCGGCCGGGCGGCCGCGGCGGGACCGTTCTTCGGACCCGCCGAGGAAAGTCGGGACTCCACAGGGCAGCGCGGTGGGTAACGCCCACCTGGGGTGACTCAGGGCAGCGCCACAGAAAACATACCGCCGGCGGCTGCGGGCGAAGGGCCGAGCGTCGAGCCAGGCCCCGTCGGCAGTGCGGGCAAGGGTGGAACGGTGGGGTAAGAGCCCACCAGCGCGGCGGGTGACCGCCGCGGCTCGGCAAGCCCCGCGCGGAGCAAGACCAAGCAGGGAGCGAGCGGCCCGCTCGATGCTCCCGGGTAGGTCGCACGAGGCCGCCGGCAACGGCGGTCCTAGATAGATGGTCGCCCCCCGCTTCGGCGGGGACAGGATCCCGCTTACAGGCCGGCTCGTTGCCAGGGGCCCCTTCGGGGGCCCCTCCTCATGCTCAAGGACTCCCGCGGGGCGATCCGATGCAGTAGGTAACCCATGAAGCGCTCCCTACTCACGTTCGTCGCGATCGCGATGATTGCCGCGATTTTGCCGACCGGCAGCGCGAGCGCCGCCTACCGGTGCCCCTACGTCACCTCGGTCTGGCCCGGCGCAAGCCCGTGGAGCGGCGACGCGTGCTCGATCGGGGACGGGGACACCTTCGTCGCCGACGTCGACGGGGCCTCGGGCCGTCGCCATGTCCGCATCACCGGCCTGAACACCACGGAGCGGGGCAAGCCGAAGGGAACGTGCCATTCGGAGTGGGCGACCACGCGTCTCACCGACCTGATCCAGGGGAAGGCGCTCACGATGCGCTCTGCTCATCCCAATCACATGGTCGGGGACCGCTACTGGCGATGGGTGAACGTGGGCACGACCGACGTCGCGACGGTCCTGCTGCGCGAAGGCCTCGCGATCGCCGAGCCGCACCCGCTCGACGTCAAGCGCAACCACCGCTACATCCGCGCCGCCCAGCTCGCGGCGCGCGATCGCACGACGGGCCGGTCGTTGTGGAACCCGGCGGCGTGCGCCGCCGGACCGAAGCAGGCCATGCCGCTGCGGCTCTGGGTGCAATGGAACGCCGACGGGACCGACGTCTACAACCCCAACGGGGAGTTCGTGCGGATCCGCAACGACGGCTCGCAAGCGGTGTCCCTGAAGGGGTGGTGGCTTCGCGACTCCTCCACGAGCCACACGTACTTCTTCCCCGACCGGGCGAAGGTCCGGCCGCACGACGAGATCGTCGTGAAGATGGGCAAGGGCCGCAACACCAGGCGGCGCTTCTACTTCCGCGAAGGCGTGATCTTCATGGACACGCGGCGGGACGGCAACGGGGGCGACGGCGCGTACCTGTTCGACCCGGACGGCGACTTGCGGGCGGGCATGCAGTACCCGTGCGTGGTGTCGTGCTGGGACCCGGCGATGGGCAACCTGAAGATGACCGTCCATCCGGCGGGCTCGGGCAACGACGAGTGGGTGCGCGTCAAGAACGTGGGCCCCGCGACGCTCGACATGGACGAGTACGTCCTGGAGACCGGCTACAACACCTACACGATCTGGGGCCACCGCGTGTCGTCGCGCCTGAAGCCCGGCGAGGTCCTGGAGATCAGGTTCGGCTTGGGCGGGAACACGCGGCTGAAGCGGCACTGGGGCAAGAGCGGGAGCCTGCTGGGAGGCTCGGGCGTCGTGAAGCTGCGAACCTGGGACGACACGCGCGTGGCGTGCGCCGCCTGGGGCGGCTCGAGCTGCTGACCCTCACGCGAACACCTCGAGGTCGGTGCACGAGGCGAGGCGATCGAAGTCCTTGTCGTCGTGGAACAGCGGCGCACCGGCTCGGACGCACGCGGCCGCGATAAGGCAGTCGATCGTCTTGTGGATCGTGATGCCCGCTCGCCGTGCGATGCGATAGAGCCGGGCGGCGATAACGAAGTCGTCGACGCTCTGCAGCCGCAGGATCGGGAAGCGACGGAGGCTCGTTTCGACGCTCGACGCCTCGCGGTCGGTCCGGAAACCCTGAAGGATCTCCGTCAACACGACGTCGGTAAGCGCAATCGGCGCGCCGTCTTCGATCATCTCGGCGCATCGGTTCGCCTTCGGCGTGTCTGACCCGTTCAGCAGGTCGATCCACACACTCGTGTCGACGACGATCACCGGTCGATCACTGCCTTCCTCGGCGGCTGACCTCCAGGTCGCCCTCCCAGCGGACTTTGCCGCGCAGCTTCAAGATCTCGGCGCGCTGATGCCGCGCGACGAGTTCGCGCAGGGCGATGTCGACGGCCTCTCGCTTGGTCCGCGCGCCGGTCAGCCTCTGCGCTTCGCGCAGGACGCCGTCGTCGATGTTGATGTTCGTGCGCACCGGCATACACCTCACCGTACACAAATACTGCGTCAAGTCTACACCCCTTGCGACGTCGGGCTGGTTGAGGTCATTGTCGACACCCTGGCTGCCGGGGGCTGTCCCACCCTCCTCCTACACTCGCGTGCGATGGGGGAAGCGGTCTTTGAGGGGCTGAACGAGGCCCAGGTCGAGGCGGTCAACGCGGTGCGCGGGCCGGTCGTGATCCTGGCCGGCGCCGGCACCGGCAAGACGACGACGATCACCCGCCGGATCGCGAACCAGGTCGCCACCGAAGCGTTCGCGCCCGGTGAGATCCTCGCCGTGACCTTCACCGCCAAGGCCGCGCGCGAGATGCGCGATCGGCTCGCGCGGCTCGGGACCGGCGGGGTGCGCGCGAACACGTTCCACGCCGAAGCGCTCGCCCAGTTCCGCCGTTTCTCCGACGAGCAGCCGGAGATCCTCGGCTCGAAGGGTCAGATCCTCAACGGGATCGCGCGCGCGCTGCCCATGCCGCACCGCTTCACCGCGCTCCGCGACCTCGCGACCGAGATCGAATGGGCGAAGAACCGCCGCATCGGCGCCCGCGACTACCTCGACCGGCTCGACGGCCACGAGCCGCCCATCCCGGCCGAGCTGATGCACCGGGTCTTCGTCGCCTACGAGAAGCGCAAGCGCGCGGCCGGGCTCATCGACTTCGAGGACCTGCTCGATCAAACCGTCACGATGCTGGGGGACGATCGGGCGCTGGGCATCGTGCGCGGGCGGTATCGCGCCTTCACGGTGGACGAGTACCAGGACGTCAACGCGCTCCAGCAGGCGCTGCTCGAGCTGTGGGTCGGCGCGCGGGACGACCTGTGCGTCGTGGGCGACGACTACCAGAGCATCTACGGGTTCACCGGCGCCGGCGCGCGCCACCTGCTTCGCTTCGCCGATCGGTACGAGCACGCCCTCGTCGTCACGCTCACGGACAACTACCGATCGACGCCGGAGGTTCTGGAGGTCGCGAATCGGCTGGTGCCCCGGCTCGGGGGGACGCGCAAGCGGCTGCGCGCCACCGCGACCGCGGGGCCCCGTCCCCAGATCGTCGAGTACGCCGACGGCGACGAGGAGGTCGCCGGGATCGTTCGCCGCTGCCGCGAGCTGGCCGAGGCCGGCACGCCGTGGGAGGAGATGGCGGTCCTGTTCCGCATCAACGGCCGCTCGGAGGACTTCGAGGAGGCGTTCACCGCGGCCGCGATCCCGTACCAAGTGAAGGACGGCTCGTTCCTGCACCGTCCGGGAGCCAAGGCGTTCCTCGCGCGCGCGCGCCGAGCGACCGCCGCGGACGGCGTCGCGGCCGCGGTCGAGTCGATCGTCGCGGCTCTCGGGTTCGACCCGCAGACGAAGTACGAGGGCGGCGACGAGGCGACGCGCCAGGCCGACCTCGAACGGCTCCTCGCGCTCGCGCGGGCGACCACGGCGCCGGACATGCAGTCGTTCGTCGCCGACCTGCGCGCGCGCTTCTCGGCCGAGGACGACGCCACCGGCGTGCACCTGATGACGCTGCACCGCGCGAAGGGGCTGGAGTTCGAGGCCGTGTTCCTGCCGCGCGTCGAGGAGAAGGAGCTGCCCTTCGCGCTCGCGACCTCCGACGAGGACGTGGCGGAGGAGCGGCGGCTGCTCTACGTGGGCATCACGCGCGCGAAGCGGTGGCTGCACCTGTCGCACTCGCTCAGCCGGCCCGGCGAGCGGCGGTCGAGCCCGCGTCCGAGCCGCTTCCTGCGCGAGCTGGTCCCCGCCGAGGACCCGGTCGCGAAGCGTCTGGCCGCGGCCGCGCAGCCCAAGCCCGCGCGCCCCGCGCTGCCGATGGAAGCCGAGCAGTCGCCGCTCGTCCGGGCGCTGCGGGAGTGGCGGCGCCGGGCCGCGTCGGCGGCGGGACTGCCCGCCTACGTGATCTTCCACGACGCGACGCTCGCCGAGATCGCCCAGGTGCGCCCGGCCACGCGGGCCGCGCTGCGGTCGGTGAGCGGCGTCGGGCCGTTGAAGATGCAGCGTTACGGCGAGGCGGTGCTCGCGATCGTCGCGAACGAGTCTGAGGTCGTTGTCACATCCGCGGGCTAAGATCGCCGCGTCTACCAAACCTTCGACAGAGCGGATCGTTTTCGTTGGCGAGCAAGCGAGGGGCAACCCTCTTCATCGGCGCTGCCGGTACGGGCAAGACCACGGCCCTGCGTGATCGGGCCGTCGCCTTGCTCGGGGCCGGCGAGCCGGGCGTGCTGCTGCTCGTGCACAACCGCCGGGCGGCGCGCGCGCTCGGGGACGCGATCGTGCGTGCGCTGGGCTGCTCGACCGGCGAGGTCCGCGTGGCCACCTGGCACGCGCTGGCGCTCGGGCTGTTGCGGGCGGGCTACGACGCGCTCGGCTACGCGCGGCCACCGGCGCTGCTCTCCGCGCCCGAGCAGTTCGCGCTCGTCCGCGAGATGCTCGGCACCGAGGAGGAGCGCGCGCGCTGGCGCGCCTTCCCCAAGCAGGTTCGGCTCGCGGGCTTCGCGGCCGAGCTGCACGAGTTCGTGTTGCGCGCGCAGGACGCGGTGCTCTCGCCCGAGGAGCTGGAGGAGCGCGCAGGCCGAGCGGGCCGGCCCGAGCTTGCCGAGGCCGCCCGGTTCTTCCGCCGATACCTCGACCAGCTCGACCAGCGAGACCTGGTCGATCACGCCAACGCGATCGTGCAGGCGACGAACCTGCTGGAGCGCCACCGTGAGGCGCTCGCAGGCCAGGGCGACTTCCGGCACCTGCTCGCCGACGACTACCAGGACGTGACGCCGGGGCAGGAGCGTCTGCTGCGCGCGCTGTTCGCGTCGGGCGGCTCGATCGCCGTCGCCGCCGACCCCGAGGCGCGCGTCTTCGGGTTCCGCGGCAGCGCCGAGGACGCGGTCGCCGCCTTCGAGTCGGACTTCGCGCCGGTCGAGCGCGTCGAGCTGACGACGCCCCACCGGGGCGAGCCCGAGCGCGCGGCCTGGCTGTTCGACCACCTGTCGGGGGAGGCCGAGGCGATCGCGCGCGAAGCGCTTCGCGCGCACGCGCGCGAGGGCATCGGCCGGGGGGACATCGGAGTCGTCGTGCGCCGCTACGGCGCGGTGTCCCGGGCCGTCCGGCGCGCGCTCGGGGCCGCGGGCCTGCCCTACGTGGTGGTCGGCGAGAACCGCCCGCTCGCCGACGAGCCGGCCCTGCGCCCGATGCTCGACCTCGCGCGTGCGGCGCTGCTGCCCGAGGCCCTGGAAGACCTGCTCCCCGCGCTGCTCTCCTCGCCGCTGTGCGGGCTCGATCCCTACGACGTGCGGGCGCTCCGGCGCGAGGCGCGCCTGGCCTGCACGACGCTCGCCGGGTTGCTGACCGAGCAGCCCGAAGGGCTGCCCGAACGGCTGGGCAAGGCGCTGGCCGGTCTCGCGGGGCTGGTCGCCGACGTGCGCGCGGCCGACCAGAAGGAGCAGCGCGCCGACGGCGTCTTCTGGTGGCTGTGGGAGAGCCTGCCCGCCTTCCGCGCGTCGGTTGCGGCCGGGGACGACGAGGCGCTGGACGCGGTGACGGCGTTCTCGCGCGCGATCGAGCGCTTCAGCGACGCTCACCCCGGCGCGAGCTTCGCCGACTACCTGCGCACGCTCGAAGGCGTTGAGTTCGGGCCCGAGCCCTGGCGGATGCCCGAGGAACGCCGGCCCGACGCGGTGCGAATCCTGACCGCGCACCACGCGGCCGGCGCGGAGTTCGAGGTCGTCTTCGTCGCCGGCGCCGTCGAGGGCGAGTTCCCGGACTTGCGCGCGGCTCGTCCGATGATCGACCTCGCCAGCCTCGTCGCGCCGGCGAGCCCGCGCGAGCGCGCCGCCCGCCGGATGGCCGAGGAGCGGCGGCTTTTCGGCGTGGCGACCTCGCGCGCGCGCCGGCGGCTCGTCATCACGGCCTCGGAGACCTCCGCGCAGAACGAGGGGCTCGCGCCGACGCCGTTCATCGCGCACTTCGGTCTGGCGTGGAACCGGCCCGAGCCGCCCGCCGAACCCCTCACGCGGCGGGAGGCCGAGGCGTGGGCGCGGCGGGTGCTGCGCACCCCGGGCGCGCCGGGACGCGACGAAGCGATGGACCTGCTCGCGCGGCTGCCCGGCGTCGATCCCGACGCGTGGTGGTACGAGAAGGACTGGACCGACCCCGGCATTCCGCTGGCGGGGGAGGACCTGCGCACGTCCTACTCGCGCCTCAGCTCCTACGACAACTGCTCGCTGCAATACCTGTACCAGGTGGAGCTGGGCCTGGACACCTCCGAGAGCCACCAGATGCGCGTCGGCACCTGGATCCACGACATCGTGGACCGAGCCTCGCGCGGCGACATCCCGCTCACCGAGGAAGCGCTCCTGGCGGCGCTCGGCGAGGTGTGGGACCCGGCGATCTTCGACTCGGTCGCCGTCGAGCACCGCCGCCGCCTCGACTCCGAGGAGATGCTCCGGCGCTGGCTCGACCAGGACGGAAAGCTCGACACGCTCGCCAGCGAGGTCGCCTTCGAGTTCCCGCTGCGCGGCGCGACCATGCGCGGGCGCATCGACCGGGTCGTTCGCCTCGGCGGCTCGATGGTCCGGCTGATCGACTACAAGACCGGGCGCAACGCCAAGACCGACGCCGAGGCGGCCGAGGACTTGCAGCTCGCCTCGTACTACCTGGCGCTGACGAAGGTGGACGAGCTGCGCACGCTCGGGACGCCGAAGATCCTGCAACTGTCCTACCTGGGCGCGCTGCTGCGCTCGGGCGGGTTCCTGCGGGCGTCCTTCGACCCGACCAAGGTCGAGGGCTTCGCCGAGGCGGCCGAGGAACGGCTCCAGTCGTTCGTCGACGGGATCAAGAACGAGGAATTCGCGCCGAACCCGGGCGCGGACTGCCAGTGGTGCCGGTTCAAGGTCCTGTGCCCGGTGTGGCCCCAGGGCGACGAGGTGCCCCTGTGAGCGCGGGCGACGTGACCGCGATCGACGACGCGATGTTTGCCGATGTGGGGGCCGAGGTCGTGCGCGCGTTGGGCGGGCGGCGGCCGACGCGCCAGCAGTGGGAGGCGATCGGCGCGCCGCTCGAACCGTGCGTGCTGATCGCCGGCGCCGGATCGGGCAAGACCGCGGTCATGGCCGCGCGGATCGTGTGGCTGATCGTGAACGGGCACGCGAAGGCCGGCGAGATCCTCGGCCTGACGTTCACGAACAAGGCGGCCGAGAGCCTGCTCGAACGGGTGCGCGCGGCGGTCGCGCCCCTGGGGCTCCCCGAGGGGGAGGAGCCCACGATCCTGACCTACCACGCCTTCGCCGCCGGCCTGATCGCCGACTACGGGCTGCGGGCGGGACTGGAGCCGAACGCGACCTTGCTGAGCCCGGCCCAGGTCTGGCAACTGCTCGCCGAGATCTACACCGCGCGCACCTACCGGGACATGGAGGTGCGGTCGCTCTGGCACGTCGGCTACCTCAAGCAGCTCGCCGACGACTGCGCGAACCACCTGGTCGAGCCGGAGGAGATCGCCGCGTGGGACCGCGCGTTCCTGGACAAGGTGGACCCGAACGACAAGATCGCCGGCGCCGTCAAGGCGACGAGCCGCAAGCGCATCGAGTTCGCAGAGGTGATCGCGACGTACCGCGACGTCAAGCGCGAGCGCCACTTGCTCGACTACGGCGACCAGATCCGGCTTGCCTACGAGATCGCGCAGGACCCGCAGGTGGTCGAGGACTTCCGCGGGCGCTATCGGGTGGCGCTGCTCGACGAGTACCAGGACACGAACATCGCCCAGATGAAGCTGCTGCAGCGCCTGATGCCGCCCGGGTACCCGGTGACGGCGGTGGGCGACCCCGACCAGAACATCTACGCCTGGCGCGGCGCGAGCCTGCGCAACCTGCTGGCCTTCCCGACCGACTTCCCGAAGGCCGGCGGCGAGCCGGCGGGCGTGCTCCCGCTGGAGGTCAACTTCCGCTCGGGCCGCCGCGTGCTCGACCTGGCGAACGCCCTGATCGAAAAGATCCCCGAGGTTCGGCGGCCGGAGAAAGTGCTGCGCGCGTACCCGCCGCTCGGCGACGCCGAGGTCGCCATCTTCCGCGAGACCGACCAGGTCGCCGAGGCCGAGCGGATCGCCGGCGAGGCGGCGCGCGCCCACGCCGAGGGCACGCCCTGGGGCGAGATCGCGATCCTGGCGCGCAAGAAGCGGCTGTTCGCCCCCGTCGTCGAGGTCTTTCGCGCCCGCGACGTGCCGATCGAGGTGATCGGTCTCGGCGGGCTGCTCGCCATGCCCGAGATCATCGACGTCGTGTCGCTGCTGCGGGTGCTGGACGACCCGCTCAACAACGTCGCGCTGGCGCGGCTGCTGCGCGGCCCGCGCTGGCGGATCGGCTACCGCGACCTCGCGCTGATCGCGCGCCACGCCTCCGTGCTGAACAAGGACCTCGTCGCGTCGCTCCCGGAGGAAGTCGAGTCCCCGGGGGACGTGGAGTTCTCGCTTGCCGAGGCGCTGGAGGACGTGGTCGAGATCGAGGGCGTCAGCGAGGAAGCCCGCGCGCGCATCGCGCGCTTCAACGCCGAGCTGGCCGGCCTGCGCGAGCACGCCCACCTGCCGCTGCCCGACCTGGTCGCGCGCGTCGTCGACACGCTCGGCATCCTGCGCGAGCTGGACGCCTCGCCCCTGGAGGCCGCGCCGGCCGCCTCGCGCAACATCGCGCACTTCCTGGATCGCATCGCCGCCTTCGAGCCGCTGGACGGCAAGGCGACGCTCGGCGCGCTCACCGCGTGGCTCGACGCGGTGGAGGAGTCCGAGGAGGACATCGACGCCGACCAGCCGACGCAGGCGGACTCGGTGAAGCTCATGACGATCCACCAGGCGAAGGGCCTGGAGTACGACGTCGTGTTCCTGTGCGGGCTCGCCGGGTCGAAGAACTCGAAGATCTTCCCCGACACCACGCGCCAGGCGAACCCGGCGACCTCGCAGCGCTTCATCCCCTTCGAGCTGCGCGGCGATCGCGACGTGCTGCCGTCCTTCGACGGCGTGCTCTCGGCGTTCACCGAGCAGCTCAAGCAGCGCGCGCGCGAGGAGGAGCGGCGGCTGCTCTACGTCGCGGTCACCCGCGCGCGCAAGCGGCTCGTGTGCTCGGCCGCGACCTGGTACTTCCCGGCCGGGATGAACGAGGCGCTGCGCTTCCCGATGGAGCCGAGCCCGTTCTGGAACGAGATTCGCGACTTCGCCGAGGTCGAGGTCCTGCACGAGGCCGAGCCGCCCGAGGAGAACCCGCTGATCGGCCATCGCGCGCGCCGCGCGGCGGCGTGGCCGCCCCCCGCCCGGCGCGACGCGACCGAGCGCCTGGCGGAAGCGGTTGCGGCCGCGCGCGCGGAGACGACGCCCGACGAGACGCTCTTCCCGGTGACGACTTCGATGGCGGCGGCGCACGTGCCGCGCGCGGTCTCGGTCACCGACCTCGTCATCTACCAGCGTTGCCCGAAGCGGTTCTACTGGACCGCAGTGCGCCCGCTCCCGCGCCGCTACTCGCCGGCCGCGCGCGTCGGCTCGATCGTCCACGAGTGGATCGAGCGATCCAGCGCGGGCCAGATCGCCCTGATCGACCCCGAGGAGTATCAGCAGGAGCGGCCCGCCGGCGTCGAGCCGTCGCGCGTTGCCACCCTGAAGCAGGCGTTCGAGCGCACGCGCTTCGCGGGCGTGCGCCCCGCGCGCACCGAGCAGCCGTTCGCGCTGGTGATCGGAGACGCGGTCGTGCGCGGGCGCATCGACGCGGTGTTCGAGTCGGCGGACGGCGCGTGGGAGATCGTGGACTGGAAGACCGGGATCGCGCCGCCCGAGGGCGGCGGTCCGGAGGCGGTGCAGCTCGAGGTCTACGCGCTCGCGGCCCAGGAGATCTGGGCAAAGGAGCCCGCCGAGCTGACACTCACCTTCCTGTACCTCGGCGGCGAAGAGGGCAGCGACGAGCCGACGCTGCGCTCGGTTCCCGCGCGCCCGGCCGCCGAGATCAGGGCCGATCTCGAGGGGCGGCTCGCCTCGATCGCGGCCGGGTCGTTCGAGCCGTCGCCCGGCGCGCACTGCTCGCACTGCGACTTCCTCGCCGATTGCCCGGAGGGCCGCGCAGGCCGGTAGTCTTCACGCCATGCCTGACGCCGACCGACCTCGACGACCTTCGGGCGCCGGTAAGACGAGACCCGCGAAGCGCTCCCCCGGTTCGCGTTCGTCGACCTCACCGAGGCGATCGAGCCGCCGCCCGCCGCCTCCTCAGGTTGATGAGGAAGAGCCTTCGTTGTGGGACGAGCCCGACGAGGACGACGCTGGGTCTCGCCCGCTCGCGGTGTCGGGCCCCGGATGGTCCGAGCAGCCCGTGCACTCGCTCGAGGTTCCCGTCGACGAAGGCGACGGCGAGCTTGACGACGGCGAGCTTGACGACGGCGACCGCGGCTCCGACCGCGAGTTCGAGGACCACCCGAGCCCGGTCGGCGCGCCGGTCGCGGTCGAGCCGGCCGCGCACACGGAGGCGCCGGAAGACGCCGTCGAACGCCCCGGCTTGGAGCTGCTCACCGGGGTCTTCGGGCTGCTGCTCGCCGTCTCGGCTTTCCTGCCCTGGTACCTCTCGGGCGACTTCAAGGTCAGCGGATGGGCGTCCGGGACCACCGGCCCGCTCGTCGTGGCGCTCGGCATCCTCGTGGCCGCCGTGGTGGCGCTCCGCCGATTCGGCGTCGCTGTGTCGCTGCCGCTGCAAGCCGCGCTGATCCTGGAAGGCGCCGGCTGGCTGGCCGTCGTCGCCATCATCCCAAAGCGATTCATGAAACCCCTGCCCGCGCTCGACCGCCACGAGGTCTATCAGTTGCTCGCGCTGCTGCTCGCGGTGGGCGTCGCGATGGCGGGCGGGACCGTGTCCAGGACCGCCTCGCTCGTGCTGCGCCCCGGGTGGCTCGCGATGGCCGGCGGCAAGATCGGCGCCGGGTTGCTCGGCGCGGTCGTCGTGGTCGCCGGCTTCTTCGGCGTGACCAACGACGTCGTCGATCCCGCGTCGTTCAACGTCCCGCAGGTCGTCGACGGCGTGCCGGATTGCTTGAAGGGGGCCGGGTTCCCGATCCCGAAGGGCGTCGAGGCGACGACCGGCCGTCAGTCCGATCCTCGCGCCGAGTTCCCGTTCTGCTCGGTCACCCTCGAATCGCGCGTGTCGGTGAACACGACGCTGATCCGCTACCGCTCGGCGCTGCGCGACGCCGGCTACCGGATCGTCTTCGCCGATAAGAAGGGTTCTCCGTTGCGCAGGCTGCAAGCGCAGAAGGAGAGCGATTGCCTGACGCTCGCGCACGCCCCGGGCGTCGGCACCGGCAAGAAGGTCAAGAGCACCGTCACGGTCAACCTGGTGAACCTCGACGCCGTGGCGCAGTTCGGCGTCACCTGCGACCTCCGCGCCCCGGGCGGAGGCTAGCGCGGCCGTCCCGGCTCCCCGAGCGGTTCGCGCGGGTTACGAAGCGCGGCTGTGCCGGGCGGCGATGCGAAGGAGCACCCGTTCGATCGAGCGGTCGTCGGCTCCGGTGACGTGCCGCGAGGCGTACGCGCGGGCGAGCCCGTTCGCGCGGTTCGCGATGCGATGGACGCGCCGGGCGTGGGCCGTCGCGTCGGGTGGCCCGGCGAGAAGCCCCCGCAGCTCGCGCCGCCACGCCTCGGGCAGGCCGCGCAGGTCTCGCCGTGGGGCGCTGCGCTCCGGGGCGCGGCCGCTCCGCTCGTCGGGAAGCGCCGCGGGGGCTCGCCGCGCCGCGGGCGCCTCGAGCTTGCGCGCGCGCCTGGCGCCACGGCGTGCCTTTGCCGGGTGCTGCTGGGTCCCCTCCGGCTCGGGGTCTGTGGTCGGAGCCGGGCGCGCCCCGGGCAGAGGCGCCGCCTCGGTGGGGACGACGGCCCGCTCCGCTCGTCGAAGCTGCCGATAGGCCTGGAGCACGTACCGGGCGGCGTCGTGCTGGCCCGCCGCCAGCAGGCGGTGCCGAAGCTCGCTCAGCGCGGCCACGGCGCGAGCGATCTCACCCCTGTCCATGCCTGCGCCACCTCCCCGGTGATCGCCGCGGGGGCAGGAGGAGGACGTCCCCGGCGCGAATAGATCTCTCACGGGCCACGGCACGCCGCGAGCCCGTCGCGGAGGTACCGCGCGCCTCGGGGGCGAGGCGCGCACCGATCATCGGAGGGCCACATGTTCGGGCTGTCCCGTCGTTCAATCGTCGGCACGAGTGATCGCGCATCGCGAGGGAGACCGCCGCGCCGCGCCCGGCTGGTCGCCCTGCTGCTCGCCGCCGCGGGCGTGTTCGCCGCTCCGGCACCGTCGTCGGCCGACCCGGTCCTGTGCGCGACGATCTACTACAACCTCCTCGGTGGACCGAGAGAAGACCTCGTCGACGATTGCTGGGTGCCGTCACCATGGACTCCCCAGGCTGGCGTGGGGCATGACTGCGGCTCCGTCGTATGGGCGCTCAAGGTGTGCTACGAGATCGACGTGTCGTTCCCCATGCCCTGACGAAGCGGCCAGAGCGTTCACCGCTCGGTCCAGGGAAGCTGCTCGGCCGAGCGCGCGGGCGAGTCGATTCCACCGAACGTGATCTCGCGCTCGCACGCGGCCAGCAACAGCGTCGCCGCCCAGAAGACCAGGTCGGCTCCGTCCTGGAGCAGCCGCCGCCGCTCGTCGTCCACGCCGTCGAGCGCGTCGCCGAGCCATCGCACGTTCAGCTCCAACTGCGCGTCCGACAGGCTGATGGTCCCGGCGACCAGGCCCATCGCGCGCGTGACGACCCGCTGCGCTTCGGCGGGCGTCTCGGGGGAACGGGCCGCGCGCGCCGGAAGGAATGCGACCGAGCGCGCCGCCTCCGTCAGCGCGGTCGTGGCCTCGTCCAACTGAGCGGGGTCCGGCGGCCAGGGCCTTCCCGCGTCCGCGCGGCTCGTGTCTTCGATCAGGGCGCGAACCTCGGCCGCCGTCAGGATCACGACCTGGATCGTCCGTCGGGCGGATGCCAGCTCGTCGGCGCGGAAGATGCCGAGGCGGAAGCTGAGCGCGTCGCGATCGATCTCCCGGTCCAGAAGGGCCCAGGACGCGATCTCCTCGCAGGCCGCCAGCACGTCCCAGAGCCCGAAGGCGCCGGGGACTTCGTCGAGGGCCCCGTCGTCGGTCACCCTCATAGCGACGAACTCCCCGACGATGCCTCGAACTCTCGGTAGGCCGAGCAGAGGACTTGCTTGACGGTCGATTCGGGATCGCAACTCATCCAGAAGACCGTGCCTTCGTGTCTGTAGTACTCCTCGCCTAAGACCGTGACGCTGACGTCGCGCCCGAACTCGATGCGGTCGTCGCCGCGCACGCCGGCCTTGGCCTCGGCGGAGGCCGGCCCGCCCGCGACCCAGGAGTCGCTCGACAACGAGGCGCCGATCGTCGCGGCGACGCGCCCGGACGCGCCCGGACGCCCGGCCGTCGCCGCGTCCGGCGCGACGTGGGCCACGCGCCGCGTCGCCTGCTCGGAAACGTGAAGCGGTGCGGGCGCGGCCTCCGCTCCCGCTGCTCCGGCCAACATCGCCGTGAAGACGACGGCCGCGACGAGGCTGTTCAGCGTCTCCATGCAGCCGGCCGTTCCTGCCGCGAACGACGGCATCACCGTTGCGCGCAAGCGCGCGGCTCGAACCCTTAGCCGATCGATCATCGCGAAGGGGATCAGAACGCTCGTGGTGCGCCGGAAGCCTTCGTACGCGCGCTGGATGCGTGCCGTCGCGCGCGCGATCGCGGCGCGTGTGCGATCCTCGGGCGGCGCCTCCCCGCGCGGTCGCCACTCGCGGATCGCCAGGTTCACCGTCCGGTCGAGAGCACGCGGGTTTCTCCTCGTTCGATTGAGCATCCGGCGGTAGCGCGTCATTCGTCTGCGGACGATCCCGTACGCGCGTGCGTCCATGAGCCGGCTCACCCCCTTCGGTCCAGACCGAAGCCTACGACGTGTCCTCATCGTCTCCCACCGTTCGAATCGGAAACTCCCACCCCCGGACCCGACAGCCGGTGCGCGCGCGTGCCGAGCGCGATCATCAACCGAGTCCGCCCGTCGTTAAGGTTCCACCCCGTCAGCGCGGTGACCTGCTCCAGCCGGCGGTGCAGCGTTCGCCGGCTCACGCCGAGCGTGCGCGCCGTTTCACCAGACGCGCCTCCGCTGTCGACGTAGACCCGGGCGGTCCGCAGCAGGTCGCGACTCCGCGCCGAGCGCCCCTGGAGCAGCGGGCGCAGCTCGCCGAGGAGCGCGCCGGCCAGGTGTGGTCGTTCCGCGAGCAGCTCGTAGGGCAGCGAATGCGCGTAGGTCATCACGCGCGCGTCGTCCTCGACCCGCCGCCGGAGCGCGAGCGCCCGGCGGGCTTCCTCGTAGGACAGCGGGAGCCCCAGCAGCCCGGGTTGCGCCCGGCCGACGCCTGCGAGGAGACCGCCGGGGCACGAGTCGGCGAGGTCGCCGAGGCACGCTTCCAGGTCCGCCACCAGGTCGCCGGCGACGCGAGGTTCGGGCACGGCGCGCGCGAAGACCGCGCCCGGCTCGCCGACGTCGATCGCCACGTGCCGCGCCGGGATGTGCAAGCGATCGCGCAGCCGCGTGACGACCGTCGCGGCTGCCTCGTGGTTGAGGGCGTCCGGTCGGCGGCTGCCGACGACCACGACGACGTGCCGGTCGGTGGAGACGAACCCCATCGCGTGCAGTCGTTCGGAGAGGCGGTCCTCGTCCGGCGCCCCACGCAACGCGCGGGCCAGCGCCTGCGCGGAGATCGGAGGACCCCGCCGTTCCTCCGCGCCGGCGGAGGGGCTAGCGTGCGCGGCAGGGACCGTGCCCGACAGCGCCAGCGCCCATCGCGTCACGTGCAGGACCGGCTCGCGCAGGGCCTCCTGAGCGTCGGGGCCGGACGCCCACAGCTCGCGGAGCACCTCCTCCAGGACGATCTGCTCTCCGATCTCGTGCGCCCGGTGAAGGACCGGGAGCGGCACGGCCTGGCGCCGCCCGCCGCCGGCGTCGGCCGGCGTCCTGAGCGCATCCGACGACAGCTCCCTGCCCGACGCCAGGTGCGTCAGGATCGTCGTCGCCCGGTGGGCGAACGCGGCGCGGATCTCCCCGAGGACCGCCGGGTCCTCGACGAACGGGCGCCAATCGTCGCGGCGCCGGCACTCCTCGGCGAGCCGCTCGCCGAGCGCGTCGACCCGGGCCAGCACGCGCAGGATCGCCGCGCCGAGCAACTCCTGCGCCCGCGGTCCCAGCGGCTTTCGGTCGCGGTCGACGAGCGGGCCGCCGCGCGGATCGCTCTTGCCGTTTGCTGCCATGTGCTGCTTCCTCTCGACGCATGACGGCAAGGCCCGCTCCGGGCCCTGGCGGGGAAGAGGTGCGTTCCCTTTAGGTACGGACGTCCGCGCGGAACGTCTCGCAGGTCACTACGCGGGGGCGCGGGCGAGGTTGCGCCCTCGCGGGCATTCTCCGTCCCCGATCCGCGCCGGCAAGGTTGCGTTGTTCTCCTTTGCCCGCTTCTGCCGCCTGGCGCGTGCCGGTGAGGGGCACGACACATGAATCCGACCGCGAGGTTGCCCACAATGGGACATTCATCGGCCCAAAATGTCCCACATTGGCAATTGTGCGCGCGGCCGGAGCCCGGTAGTTTCGCGCACGGAACTTCCGGGACCTCATGCGGGCCGGGGAAACGGCCCTTTGGACTCCTGACCAGCACTTCCGTACCACGGTTGAGCACCGAACGACGAAAGGGGAACCTTGTGAGGACGAAGACCTCCTCGGCGCGCACGCGCACCCGGCGGGCCCGAACCGCCTACGTAGTCGCAGGACACTGCGCGATGCTCGTGCTGCTGTTCGGCCAGGGCCAGGCCCGCGCCGCGCAGGCACCGGTCACGATGACCCAGAACTGGGACGTGCTCCCCGAGGCCCGCACCGGCATCCTCACCGACACCACGATCCCGATCGAGCGCGGCATCCTTCCCGGCGCCACGGCCGCGATGGACCCCGCGCCG
>DASWJS010000017.1:0-305337 GCA_036397035.1 Actinomycetota bacterium
GCTTCGCGCGGCCGCGAGCCCGCTGAAGACGTTCACCGCCTCCAGCTCGCCGCCGAACGCCTGGCCCGTGGTGATCGTGGCGTCCAGCAGGCCGGCCGCTCGCGCCGCCGCCACCGTGTCGCTGAAGGCCATCGCGAGCGCGCCCTGGTCGGTCATCACGTACGCGATCCGGGCGGCCGGGAACCTCGCGCGGACCCCGATCGCGGCCGGCACGAGCGCGCTGTGAAGCCCCAGCGCGACGACGGGCGTTCCGCCGAGGTCCGCGCCCTCGTCGAGCGCCGCCGGCGCGTCGTCCTCGATCGAGCCGACGGCGGTCTGGTGAGGGCTGTAGCGGAGCTTCATCGCGTGGCCGGCCGGCGGCTCGCCCGCCTCGCGGCCCTCGACCGCGACGACGAAGTGAACCCCGCCGCTGCCGAGCCCGAGGTCGACCGCCGTCGTGTTCACGATGACCGCGTCGCCCGGCGCGAGCGGCCCGGTCAGCTCCTCGTAGGCGATGGCTGCCGCGTCGCCGCCGTCCACGCGCACGACGGCGCGGATCAGTCCCGGTCGCGCCGTCTCGCACCGTTGCACGACGGCGCGCTTGAGCGTCGGCATGCGCAGAAGGGTACTCGGGGCGCCTGCCCGTCACGGAGCCCGCGCCGGCGGGGGTTAGACTCCGCCCGGTGTCGGAGGTATCCAAGACCGAGCGGCTGATCGACCTGCTCCTGCTGCTGCTCGATACGCGCCGGCCGCTGAGCGCGGCCGAGATCCGGGCGAAGAACCCCGGCTACGCGGGCCGGACCGACGAAGCCTTCCATCGGATGTTCGAACGCGACAAGGCCGAGCTGCGCGAGATCGGCTTTGCGATCGATCACGAGGACCTCGGAGACGGCGTCGGCTATCGCATCATCGCGCGCGAGGCGCTGATCGGCGATCTCGGCCTGAGCGCCGACGAGCAGGCGGCGCTGTCGCTCGCGGCGCAGGCCTGGGCGCGGGGTCGCGACCCGGAGGACGGCGCGCTCGCGTCGTTGAAGCTCACGGCCGCGGGTGTCGGCGGGCCGGGCGCGGGCCCGTGGATGCTCCCGAGCCTCGACCTCGGGGAGGACGTCCGGCGCGTGCTGGACGCGATCGAGCGGCGCAAGCGCATCACGTTCCGATACCGCACGGGCGGAGGCGGCGAGCCGACCGAGCGCCTCGTCGAACCGCACGGCCTGACCTTCCGCGGCGGCTGGTACGTCGGCGGGCTCGACGTCGCCAAGGGCGAGCGGCGCTCGTACCGGCTCTCACGCGTCGACGGAGGAATCGCCGTCGGCGCCGGGTCGGACCCCGACTTCGACGTGCCGGCGGACGCGCCGGGCGAGCCGCGCGCGCCGTGGGAGGCCGAAGGAGGCTCGCGCGCGCGCGTCGCCTTCGCGCCGGACCTCGCCTGGCAGGTCGAGCGCCGCCGCGACGCCGCCCGCGTCGAGGAGCGGTCCGACGGCTGGGTGGTGCTCGAGATCCCCGTTGCGGACGCACGTTCGTTCGGGTCCTGGGTCGCGGGCTTCGGGCGCATGGCCGTCGTGCTCGAACCCGAGGAGGTGCGGCGCGCGACGGCCGCGCACCTGTCGGCGATCGTGCGAGCAGGGCTATGACGTTCGAGCGGACGGCCGACCGGATGCGGCGCATCCTGGTCCTGGTTCCGTGGGTGATGAGCCGCGGGGCGCCGACCGTCGAGGAGACGTGCTCGCACTTCGGCATCACCGAGACCGAGCTTGCGGCCGACATCGAGCTGCTCATGCTCTGCGGGCTCCCGCCCTTCACGCCCGCCGACTACATCGAGGCCGAGATCGGGGGCGGGTACGTGACGATCCGCACGCCCGCCGCCCTCGAGCGCCCGCCGCGCCTGACGGCCGCCGAGGTGCTCGGGCTCCTGGTGGCCGGGCGCGCGACCGAACAGGTGCTCGGCGAGGAGGCCGGCGCCCTGAGGGCGGCGCTGGCCAAGCTCGCGCTGGCCCTGTCGGCTGCGGAGGCGCCGCTCGTGGAGGACCTCGCGACGCGGATCGCGGTGCGGCTGGACGCGCCGGGCGCGGAGATGCTGCCTGCGCTGCGCGAGGCGATCGACGAACGCGCGCGCCTTCGCATCGGCTACTACGCCGCGAGCAGGGCGGCGCTCGGCGAGCGCGAGATCGATCCGCTGCTGCTCGTCGCCGACCGGAATCGGTGGTACCTCGTCGCTCGCGACGTCTCCGCCGACGCGGAGCGGACCTACCGCGTGGACCGGATCCGGGACGTGGCGCGAACCGGCGCCTCCTTCCAGCCGCCGGCGTGGTTCGCGCCCGAGCGCTACCGGGACGGGATCGCCGTCGAGGCCGGCGGCGAGGTCGTCGTCACGCTCGAGATCGGACGGGATGCGGCCTGGCTCGCGGAGACCTTGCCGCTGGAGCGTGCCGAGCGCCTCGACGACGACACGACGCGGCTCACGCTTCGCACGACGGGCATCGCGTGGCTCGTTCCCGTGTTGTTGAGCGCGGGCGCCGGCGCGCGGGTGCTCGCTCCGGACGAGCTGGCGACCGCGGTCGTCGCGGAGGCGGACGCGGCGCTCGGCGCGTACGGCTAGGCGGGGCGCGTGTCGACGCCCGTGCGGGGCAGCAGGAACGTGAAGGTCGAACCGCGGCCGAGGGCGCTCTCCACCTCGATCGCCCCCGACAGCGCGTCGGCGAGCATCGCGCAGACGTAGAGCCCGATTCCGGTCCCGCCCGCGGTCCTGGTGGCCGTCCCGTCGAGCTGTACGAACGGCTCGAAGACGCGTTCGAGGTCGGCGGAGGGGATGCCCGGGCCGTCGTCGATCACCGAGAGCGCGACCGTGTCGTCCTCGGCGTCGAGCCGTACCGTGACGAGTGCGTCCTCGGGCGAGAACTTCAGCGCGTTGTCGAGCAAGTGCGAGACGATCTGCTCGACCTTGACGCGGTCGGTGTAGACCGGGACGTCGCCCCCCGGATGGGCGAAGCGAACGATGCGCGAGGGCGACTCGCCGCCGATGCGCCGGATGATCTCACCGCACAGCTCGCGCAGGTCCTCCCACGAGAGCCGCACGGGCGGCCGCACCTGCTCGACGCCGGAGATGTACAGCAGGTCTTCGATCAGGCGCTCGAGCCGGTCGGCCTGCGCGGCGATCGTCGCGATCGCCTCGGCGCGCGCCGGCGCGGGAAGCGTGTCGCCGCGCGCGCTGAGGGTGCGGGCGAAGCCCTTGATGCTCGTCAGCGGCGTCCGAAGCTCGTGCCCGATCACCGCGAGGAAGTCTTCCTTTCGCTGCTCCAGCTCTTCGCCGCGCGTGAGGTCGGTCAGCAAGATGATGCGGGCCGCGGCGCCGCGCGCGTCGCGCACGGTTGCCGCCGTGACGCGGAACATCCGGTCGCCGGCCTGTGGCAGCCGCACGTCGACCGAGCCGTCCTCGGACTGCTCCAGCGCGACCTCCTCGATCGCCTCCGGGAGCCGGCCGCTCGCGAAGCGGCCCAGCTCGTGCTCGGCCGAGAGCCGCAGGGTGACCGCGGCGGCCATGTTGATCGTTCGGAAGCGGCCCTCGCCGTCGAGGATGACCACGGGGATGTCGAGCGCGTTCGCCAGCGTGTCGAGTTCCTCCTCGCTGGCCGTGACGTCCTCGCGCAGGCCCTGGTTCGTCAGGGCGAGCGAGGTCTGCGCCGCGAAGGCGTCGAACAGCGCGGCCGCGTCTTCCGCCGCGGCTCGCGGCACGGCCACGGCCAGGACGCCGGCCGTCCCCTCATGTGCGCGGATCGGCGCGGTCAGCAGCGTCGCGTCCCCGGCGGATCGCGCGGCCGGCCCGAAGATCGGGTGCGCCGGGATGTCCGTGACGATCTCCAGCGTCG
Source organism: Actinomycetota bacterium (assembly GCA_036397035.1). Taxonomy (GTDB): domain Bacteria; phylum Actinomycetota; class AC-67; order AC-67; family AC-67; genus DASWJS01. The sequence goes on from DASWJS010000017.1 coordinate 3,843, forward strand.
CCGGCGGGCGAATCCCCGCCGAGCCGGCGCGCCGCAGCACTTCCTGGATGTCCTCGCGGCCGAAGCCCGCATAGCGCACGATCGTGGGCGCGCGGCCCTCGGCGTCGGCCAGCAGGACGACGGCGGCATGCGCGCCGGTGAGCGCGAGCGCCTCCTGGATGGCGACTTCAGCGGTCTCCTTCGGACCCTCGGCGCGGGCGAGGCGCGCGCCGGCGCTCGACAGAACGGCAAGCTCGCGCTCGCGGCGGCGCAGACGGTGTCGCGCCTCGTCGCGCAGGATCGAGACGGCGGCATGGCGCGCGAACGCGATCGCATCGCGGAGGTCGTCGTCGTCGAAGGGCGATCCCGGCCGGCTGCGGGCGACGCTCAGCACACCGAGGATCCGCTCGCCGTCGGCGATCGGGACGCACACCGAGGCGTGGATCGGCGTTTCGGGCGCCGCATGACCCGCGAACCGCTCGACGTCGACGAGCGAGCGCAGCAAGGCCGGCTCGCGCGTCGCGGCGACGCGCCCGGAGATGCCCTGCCCGAGCGCGACCTTCGAGCGGATCAACGCGGAGTCGAGCCCGCGCGCGGCGACCACGGTCAGCTCGTTCTTCGCGCGATCAAGGAGCTGGATCGAGACTCGGTCGGCGTCGAAGGCGCTCATCACCGGCTCGAGGAAGGCGCCGAGCGCGACGTCCAGCTCGGCGATGCGATCCGCCGCGCGGGCGGCCTCCTCCAGCGAGTCGGCGAGCCGGCGTTGCTCGTGCGTCGTGCGCTTGATCGAGGCGAGTCCCATCAGCCCGCCTCCGCCACCGCGGACACGACTCGTTCGGCGGCGGGGAGCGTGAAGGTGAAGCGCGTCCCGCGGCCGAGGTCGCTGTCGACCCCGATCGAGCCGCCCAGGGCTTCGACGAGCCCCTTGACGATGAACAACCCGAGCCCAGTTCCGGGGATCTCGGCGTCCGTGGCTGCGCGCAGGCGGCTGAACTTGCGGAACAGCGCCCCGAGGTCTTCCCGCGCGATGCCGGGCCCCTCGTCCTCGACATGGACGGTCACAGCCGGCCCGCGTTCCACCAGGATGCGAATCGGTGTGCCGGGCGGGCTGTACTTGACCGCGTTGCCGACCAGGTTGATCAGCACCTCCTCAAGCCGGTGCGGGTCGGCCTCGGCAAGCGCGAAGCCGCCGTTGCCGTTCACCTCGATCGGGTGGCTCGCCCACCGCTGCCGGTACTGCTCCAGGACCGAGCGTGCGGTGGCGGCCACGTCGACCGGCTGCAGCTCCAGGTCGACGCGACGCGCATCGATCCGGGAGGCCTGCATGAGGTCGTCGACGAGCCGCGCGAGCCGGTCGGACTGCTCGTTGATCGTCTCCAGGTAGGAGCTACGGCGATCCTCGGGGATCGACTCCGGCGCTCGCGACAGCGTCCGGGCGAAGCCCTTGATCGCCGTCAGGGGAGCGCGCAGCTCGTGGGCGGCCATCGAGATGAAGTCGCGCATCTCGGCCTCGTTGCGTTTCTGGGCCGAGATGTCGTGGAAGCACGCCAGGACGAGCGCCGGCTCGCCGTTTTCGATCACCGGGCTGAGGGTCGCGCTCACCCACGCGACGTCGCCGTCGGGCCGGACGAGCTGCAGGGGCACGCCGGTGCGCGGGACGCCGTCGTCCAGCGTTCGACGCAGCGGGTCGGTCTCGCCGGTCAACGGCGTTCCGTCCGCGTCCAGGAAGCGCAGGACGTCGTGGGCGCCGCGGTCGACGGCGCCGGCAGAGGTCAGCCCGGCGAGGCTCTCCATCGCCGGGTTGAAGCGCCGGATCGTCAGGTCCGCGTCCAAGACGACGACACCGTCGGCGGAAGACTCCAGCAACGCGGTGCTCGTGTCGCGCTCGCGGGTGAGGTCGGCCAGGTATTCCAGCCGGGCGGTCAGGCGCTCGCTGGTGATCTGCTCCTCGACGAGCCGCTCGCTGAGGCGGGCGAGGTGCCGCTCGCGGTCGTAGGCGTAGAGAGCGAAGGCGAACGTCAGCGCCGCGAGGCACGCGCTGAGCAGCGGTCGGGACGGAAGGATGCTCGGGGTCGCCTCACCGCCTCCGATGGTCAGGACGAAGACGGCCGCGACGAGCGAGGCCAGGATGACGAATGTCGCGAGCCAGAGCTGCCAGCGCGCGCGCGCGATCTCTCTCCGAGTCCCCAAGGCGTGCACCTCCAGAGCCGAATCCCTCCTAGTCCCTATCGGCGTCACTCTCCGTGAGGTGAAGTCCGGCAGCGGGGACAAGCTGGGACACCGCCGGTGCGGGGAGTGGCGGGGTGTCCGGTGCGGCACCGTTTGCCCTGGTCGCGTCAACTGTCGCGCCGAGCCGGACGGCCCCATTCACGTCCCGCGAGTCGCTTCCGCGGAGGGAACTCCCGGGGGTCGCCGTCGTTCTATGAGGTGAGCGCGGGCCGCAACTAAAGCGGAACCAGGGCGAACCCGATACTCGCAGCAAGGGAACCGACACAGTACGGAGGACGACGGTGACGACGATCAGGGCCACGTGCCCCACGTGCGGAGAGGTCGAGCTTACGCCCGACGACGTCGAGCTCCGCGTCTGCACGCACGCGCCGGCGTCCTACTACCAGTTCGACTGCCCGCTGTGTCACCAGGCCGTCCAGAAGCCCGCCGACGACCGCGTCGTCCAACTGCTGATCTCCGGCGGCGTCTCGGCCACCGTGTGGGAGCTTCCCGAGGAGATGACCGAGTCGCACTTCGGACCGGGCTTCACGCTCGACGACGTGCTCGACTTCCACCTCCTGCTCCAGACCGACGACTGGTTCGCGGCCTTCCTCGCCAGCCAGACCTGACCGGCGCTCCCGGGCCGGATCGCCCGTCGAGGAAGCGAGCCCTCCCGGGCGAGTAGCATCCCCACTGCGTGGTTGCCTCAATCCCGTTCGTCGCCTGGGTCATCGGAGCCGCCGGACTACTTTTCGGCGCGCTCGTCGTGCTGCTTCGCACGCGAACGCTGGTGCGCGAGGCGCGTGAGGTCGCCGACGAGGCGAAGACCGCACTCGCCCGCCTTGCCGGCGCGCGCGCCGAAGTTCGAGGCGAGCTGTCCGAAGCGCAGGAACGGCTCGAGTCGTTGCGCCGGGTGAAGGGGGCGAAGCGGCGGTGAGGCGGTCGTGGGCGGCGCTGCCCGCGATCTGCGTCCTGCTCGCCGCATGCACCCAATCCAAGGTCGAGCCCGGCGCGGACGTCGTCATTCGGGGCGCGCTCCAACGCCAGAACGGGTCGCCGGTGGCGGGGGAGCGCATCGCGCTCGGCCGCATCCCCGATCCCCTCGAAGGGCTGGCGACCGTCTTCACGCTGGGGCTGAACTGCCTTGCCGACCGCTACACCAAGCTGTCGCTGCCGAACGCGTGCGACGAGGTTCACGTCGCCACCACCGGCGGGGACGGGACCTACCGCTTCGCGTTGAAGGGGCGCGACACGCAGGGGACGCTCGGGCAGGCCTCGACGCTGGAGCTGACGGCGCTCTTGCCGCGCTCCGGCGGGCAGCTCGCCGGGGCGTCGGCCAGCATGCGCTTCCTTGCCCAGACCGACGAGGTCATGGTGCCGGTCCGGTTCTGGGAGCCGGCCGTCACGCTGGGAGCGAACGCGCGCGACGCGCGGGCCGACTGGTCCCGGCTGCCGGCGTCGGTCGCGCCGAAAGGGGGAGCGGACCGCGTCACCTACCGGCTGACCTTCGCCGAAGGGGATGCGACCGTGTGGCAGATCGCGCGCGCCCGCCGCAAGGCGCCGTTCGACACGCGGCTGCTCGAGGACGCAGAGGGCGCCTTCGCGGTGACCGCGTCCGCACTTGGGATCCCGGTCGTCGAGTCCAGGGGCGCGACGCTGGGGCTGATCCTGCGCTCGCCGCGCCTGGCGTTTCGAGCGCCGGCCGGTCCGCCGCCGTCGCGCGGGCGGAGCTGCTCGGTGCTGGACGCGAACGACCGGCCGGTCGACCTGAGTCCCTGCGGGCTGACCGACGGGGACTTCGCCGCGCCGTTCAACCCTCCGGTCGAGCGCTGCCAGGACGCCGGCTGCCTGGAGCCCACGCACCGCGAAGCGACGGTCGACCTCGGCGCGGTTCGCCCGGTGTCGCTCGTCGCCGTGCGCGGCTGCGAAGGGGACTGCGCCGTCGAGCTTTCCGGCAACGGGTCCGCGTGGCGGCCGTTCGCGACGGGTTCGTCGGGCAACGGCTTTGTCGCGATGAAGCCGGCGCGCGAGGCGCGGGGCCGGTACGTCCGCGTACGCTCCTCGGTCGGGATCGAGCACCTTCGCGAGATGTCGGTGTGGGCCAAGCCTCCCAAAGCCGGGAACGCATCGTCGCTCCTCGTGGGCGTGGAACAGGTGCCGGGAGAGGAGCTGATCGACCCCGTCGGACCCGGCGGCGGCGACGCCTTCCCGTGGCGCTGGATCGTCGCCTTCCTGGCCCTGGTGGCCTTGCTGGGCGCCGGCGCGTTGCGCGTGCGCCGCGCGTTTCGTCGTCCGTGAGGGTCCCTCCGGAGCGGCGCTGCGCTAGGATGCGGCCGACACCGAGAAGGGAAGCCACATGACTGCCGTACTGGGGGCCATCGGAGGCCTCGGCGTGCCGGAGATCCTCATCATCTTGCTCATCCTGCTGCTGCTCGTCGGCGCCAGGCGGCTCCCGGAGATGGGACGCGGGCTCGGCAAGGGGATCCGCGAGTTCAGGGACGCGACGAAGGACCTGACCAAGGACGAGGACAAGCCGGAGGAAGGCACCGGTTCCTCGGGCGCGACCCAGAGCGACCAGAAGCGCGAATAGCCGTCTCCGCGTGCGCGTGGGAAGACGACGGGAGCGGAATCCGGCCGGTCAGATGACCGTCCTCGAGCACCTCGAGGAGTTCCGCCGCCGCCTGATCATCAGTCTCGCCGCCGTCCTGGCGGGAGGGATCATCGCGTACGTCCTCTACGTTCCGATCCTGGATTTCCTGCGCTCGCCGCTCGACGAGGCGGGAGAGATCGGCGGCGTCTCGGTCAACCTCTACCTGAGCGGGGTCACGACGGGTTTCGTCCTGCGGCTGAAGGTGAGCGCCTTCGCCGGGGTCATCCTCGCGCTGCCCGTCGTCATGTTCCAGCTCTGGCGCTTCATCACGCCGGGGCTGGACCGGCGAGAACGCCGGTACGCGATCCCGTTCGTCGTCTCCGCGGTCGTGCTGTTCGCGCTCGGGACGTACATGGCGTTCCTGGTGATGCCGGTCGGCATCAAGTTCCTGCTGGGGTTCGTGGAGCCTGCCGAGCCGCTGCTCCAACTGCCCGAGTACCTGTCGTTCGTCATGGTGATGGTGATCGGCTTCGGCGCCGCCTTCGAGTTCCCGCTCGTCCTGGTGTTCCTGGGTCTGGTCGGCGTCGTCTCGTCGCGCGCGCTGGGCAAGCGGCGGCGCCTGGCGCTGCTGCTCGCCTTCGTCGTCGCGGCGTTCGCCACGCCGTCGGGCGACCCGCTCACCCAGACGATGATGGCGGTCCCGCTGTATATCTTGTACGAGTTATCGATCGTTGTGATCCGGTTCGTCCTGAAGAGGTGAGTCGATGCCCCGCGCAGCAAAAGGAGCGGCGCCCGGTGCGCCCCGTCCCAAGATCGCTCCCGCCGCGACGCCGCTGACGAAGCGGCGCGGCTTCCGATGGACGGCGCTCGTCGCGGCGCTTGCCATCGCGCTGATCGTGGTGATCTCGGTGCTCGGTCAGACCGGCCGCTCGCGCGCGCTCCGCGCCTACGACGCGGACCTTCGCGAAGCCATCGCGCTGTTCGAGGCGACTCTGTCGCCGACCGCGCCGCAGTCTTTCGCCTCCCTTCCGCAGCGTTTCACGCAAGGGCAGGTGACCCCGGCCGAGCTGCAGGAGGCGGCATCGGAGTGGGAGAGCAACTTCGCAGCCGCGGCGGGAGGGGTCCGCGCGCTGAACCCGCCGGTCGAGCTGGAGGCCGCGCAGAACGACATCGCGCAAGCGCTCGACTTCTACGCCACGATCGCCGGCCTCTACGGCCTGCTGGCCGAACACAAGCTGATCGCCGACGACGCCACCGGCAACCTCGCCGAGCGCCTCCAGACACAGTCCGAGACCCTCACCCGACGGATCGAGGAAGCGAGCGGGCGCGCGTCCGCCCTCTACGGCGCGGGCCTCGGCGCCGTCGAAGAGCTGAAGTCGCACTGGGGTGTCCCCGCCGCCTGAGCATCGCGCGGCGGGTAGGGTCGCGCCGATGAGCATCGAAGGGTTCGCACGCGAGTACGACTTTCCGTTCGACTCGTTCCAGCGCGAGGCGTGTGCGGCGCTGGAGGCGGGGCGCAACGCGCTGGTCTGCGCGCCGACCGGCGCCGGGAAGACGGTGGTGGGGGAGTACGCCGTGTGGCGCGCGCTCCAGACCGGCGGGAAGGCGTTCTACACCACGCCGCTGAAGGCGCTGTCCAACCAGAAGTTCGGCGACTTCAGGCAGCGCCACGGACCGGAGCGCATCGGCTTGCTCACCGGCGACAACGCCGTGAACGGAGAAGCGCCGGCCGTCGTGATGACGACCGAGGTCCTGCGCAACATGCTCTACGAAGGTTCGCCGACCCTGGACGGCCTCCGCATGGTCGTGCTGGACGAGGTGCACTTCTTGCAGGACCGCTACCGCGGCGCGACCTGGGAGGAGGTCATCATCCACCTCCCGCCGTCGGTTCGGATCGCGGCGCTGTCGGCGACGCTGTCCAACGCCGGTCAGTTCGGGGACTGGCTGCGCTCCGTCCGCGGGCCGACCGACGTCGTGGTCGAGCAGGTCCGCCCCGTTCCCATCGAGCATCGCTACTTCGTCGGCGACACGCTGTTCGAGATGTTCGTGCGCGACGGGCGCGCACGCAAGCCCAACCCCGCCGTCCGGCGAATCGACGAGGGCGTTCCGCGGGACGCGCGGCGCCGGCCCGGCCGAGGAGGCGCGCGGCCGCGGAGCTACCGGCGCCGCTCGGCGTACCGGCCGGATCGCGTGGACGTCGTCCGGCGGCTCGCCGCGGAGGGCATGTTGCCGGCGATTACGTTCATCTTCTCGCGAGCGGGGTGCCAGGACGCCGTCCGGCGCTGCGTGGAGGCCGGTGTGCGCCTCACCGACGCGACCGAGCGCAAGGAGATCAGGCGCGTGGCGAACGAACGGGTCGCCGGCTTGCGGGACGACGATCTCGAAGCGCTCGGCTTCGAGACGTGGCGGCACGCGCTCGAACGGGGGATCGCCGCGCACCATGCCGGGATGATCCCCGCGTTCAAGGAGACGGTGGAGGCCCTGTTCGCCCGCGCGCTGGTGAAAGCGGTCTTCGCGACCGAGACGCTCGCGCTGGGGATCAACATGCCCGCGCGCACCGTCGTCATCGAGCGCCTGATCAAGTTCAACGGCGAGCGGCACGAGCTGATGACGCCGGGCGACCACGCGCAGCTCACCGGACGCGCCGGCCGGCGCGGGAAGGACGAGGTCGGCTTCGGCATCACGCTCTTCCAGCCCGACGTGCCGTTCGAGCGCGTCGCGTCGCTCGCCGAAGGCCGGTCCTACCCGATCGCGTCGTCCTTCCGCCCCTCGTACAACATGGCGGTGAACCTGCTCGCCTCCCATTCGGTGGAGGAGGCGATCCGGCTGCTGAACCTGTCGTTCGGACAGTTCATGACCGACGCGAGCCTGGTGCAGCTCACGAACAAGATCGAGCACAACGAACGATTCGTTGCCGGCTACCGGGAGCGCGCGCGGTGCGACCTCGGCGACGTGGACGAGTACTGGGCGCTTGCGACGAAGGCTCGCGCGATGCGTGACGAGCGTCAGGTCGAGGCGCGCCGCTCACGCAACGAGCGTGTCCGGCGCGCCCTGAGCGCGCTGCCGCGCGGCGCCGTCCTGAAGGTCCAGCGCGGCCCGCGCGCCGGCCTGGTGGCGGTGGCCGAGGTGCGGCGGGGCAAGCACGGCGAGCCGCAGCCGGTCGTGATCACCGCCGACCGCCGCATGCAGCGACTGGCGGTTCGCGACTTCGTCGACGAGCCCGCGATCGTCGGCCGCGTGAAAGTGCCGGCCGGCGACGTGCGGGACAAGGGCCTGCGCCACGCGGTCGCGCAACAGCTCGCGCGCGTGCGCGCGGTAGACGCTCCGCGCGCGGCGGCCGCGGCGGTCCCCGAGCCGGAGGCGGTCCTGCGCGCGCGGCTCGAGGCTCATGCGGTGTGGTCGTGTCCGGACCGGCGCGAGCACGAAACGTGGCTCGACCGCATCGAGCGGCTGGACGCGGAAACGGCGCGCCTGCGCGCGCGGGTCGATCGCCGCGGCGGGTCGCTCGCGCGGGCCTTTCAGCGCGTGCTGGAGATCCTCGAGGACCTCGGCTACGTCCACGAGGGCGCGGTCACCGACCGGGGCGCGCGGCTCGCCCGGATCTACAACGAGAGCGACCTGCTGGTCGCGCTGGCGGTGGACCGGGGTCTGCTCGATGGCCTGGAGCCGCCCGAGCTGGCCGCCGTCGCCTCCTGCCTGGTGTACGAGACGCGCATCGGGGAGCCCGAAGCGATCTTCACCGGCGAGCGGGAGCGGCGCGCGTTCCGCTCGCTCATGGGCATCTACCGCGACGTGGCGGCGCGCGAGGAGGAGCGCAGTCTGGCGCTCGTACGCGAGCCCGACCCGGGGTTTGCGTGGCGTGTCCACCGCTGGGCCAGCGGCGAGGACCTGGCCGACGTCGTCGGCGAACAGGACCAGTTGCTCCCCGGCGACTTCGTTCGCTGGGTGAAGCAGGTGTGGGACCTGCTCGGGCAGATCGCCGGCGTCGCGAGCGAGGACGTCGCGGCGAACTGTCGCACGGCGGCGCGGGCGATCTATCGCGGCGTCGTGTCTGTGGGATCGGTGTAGGCGGGATCGGTGTAGGCGCGGTTCCCGGGAGGCGGGAGACGCACGGTTAGTATCGCCTGCGATGGGCTCCTCTCCCTTCGGTCCCATGCGACTGATCGTGAACCCGCGCTCCGGACGCGGCTCGATCGCGCGCTCGCTGGCGGACGTGCGGGCGGTGCTCGCCGCCGAGGACCTGGATCACGACGTCGCGCGGACGGAAGGACCGGGCCACGCGATCGATCTCACGCGGGAGGCGGTCGCCGGCGGCATCCGCTACGTCGTAGCCGTGGGCGGCGACGGCACCGTGCACGAGGTCGTGAACGGCCTCATGGGACCCGACGGACCCGCGGCCGAGGATCTGGTGCTCGGCGTGATCCCGTCGGGCAGCGGTTGCGACTTCGTGCGCACCTTCGGCATCAAGCAGGAGCCCGAGCGCGCGGCGAGCTACCTGGCGGGCAAGACCGTGTGGGGAAAGCTCGATGTCGGCCGCGTGCGCTACGCGACCAGGCAGGAAGAGCGGACGCGCTGGTTCGTCAACGTCGCCGAAGCGGGGATCGGCGCCCACGTCGTTCGCGCGGCGGCGACGTTCCCGCGCTTCCTCGCCGGCCGCGCGTATCGTCTGGCCGCGCTCAAAGGCATCCTGACGTACCGGCCGCAGCGGGCCGTGCTCGCGATGAACGGGCGCAAAGCGCGCGGCGTCAAGCCCGACGCGCCGCTCGGTCCGCTGGGCGTGGACGCGAAGGCCACGATGGTCGTCGTCGCCAACTGCCAGTTCTTCGGGGGCGGGTTGCGCGTCGCGCCCCGGGCGATCCCATCGGACGGGATGTTCGACGTGCTGGTGGGCGAAGGGGGCACGATGCAGGCGCTCACGGCGCTGCGCAAGATGCCGCTCGGTGACCACGTGCCCGCCGCGACGATCGCCGAGTACGTCGCCGACGCGGTCACGCTCGACGGACCGTCGCCGTTGCTGATCGAGGCCGACGGTGAGCTGCTGGGCACGACGCCGGCGACGTTCGACCTGGTGCGCGGCGCGATCTCGATGAAGGTCTAGATCCCGACCATCCAGCGGTGTACGCGCGCGCGCACGAGCCAGAGCGCGCCGGCCAGCGAGACCAGAAGCGCGATCGCGCCGCGCCCGCCCCAGCCGCCGTCGGAGGTCGGCAGGACGGCAAGGCCGGGTCCGGTGTTGTGGTTCAGCGGGAGCGAATCGACCGGCGGCGGGAAGGTGTCGCCCGGGAGCGTGGTCTGCGGGCACGGGATGCCACCGGGGAACCCGCATGCGGGCGGAGTCGGCGTCGGGAAGGTGAAGCCCGGGATCGGCGGCGGAACGGGGATCGGGACCGGCGGCAACACCGAGCCTCCGCCGGTGACGCCGAGCGGGTTGGGCACGAGCAGCTCCACGTTGCGGTCGATCGAGCGTCCGGCCGCGCCTTCGGGCTTGGACGGATCGACGTAGCTCAGCTCGCGCGCCGCCGAGGCCAGCCAGTTCTCGTTGATGCGCCGCGCGCCGCCCGCGCGCCGTTCGTCGGTCGGGTCGTCGGCCGTCCAGCTCATCGCGCGCGCGTCGGGAGGAACGGCCGCGTCGACCATGACGCTGAAGATCGAAAGCGTGCCGTCGCCGTTGTCGGCGATCTCGATCGAGCGGGTCTGGCTCGGCCAGTCGGTGAGGGCGGCGGTCTCCACTTCCCAGAACGAGGTGTGGAAGACCTCGCTCGTGTGCGGCGTGATGCGGTTCTGCCCGTCGTGGCCGGACAGCACCAGCACGACGTTCGGGAAGCGCGACAGGAGCGCGTTCAGCTCCTCGCCGAGCACGGGCGAGCCGTCGGGCGGCGGCGCCTGGTTGTCGAGCGTGTCGAAGGAGTGGTGCATGGCCACGATCACGATCTTGCCGGCGTTGCCGGTCCTCTTCTTCGTGCCCGTCTCGGAGTAGTACGTGCCGGCATTCGCCTTGAGGTCGCGTTCCAGCCACGCGAACTGCGCCGGGTCGAGGTTGCCGCCGGAGGCGCCTTCGGGCGGGGTCGTGTCGAGCGCGACGAAGTGGAACGGGTCCTGGTCCCACGTGTAGCAAGCGCGGCCGAGCACGGCGCCGCCGGCGTCGCGGCAGCGCGTGCGGTCGAACCCGTGCCCGGACGGGAGCCCGCGCGTCGTGAAGTGCTCGGAGATCCAGTCGAAGCGATCGACCAGGCGGCGGTCGTCGTCGGCGGTCACGATCATCGCGGCGCCCGGCCGAGTCGCCTGATCGGTGTAGAAGTCCCGATCGGTCGAGCCGCCCTCACGGCAGTTCTTCCGGGTGATCTCGCCGCCGCCGTCCCCGAGCTTGACGCTGCCGGTCGCGTAGGTGTCGGCGAACTGCCGCCACGCGTCGTTGTCGTCCGGCGCCGTGCCGAAGACCTTCACGTCGTTGTTGCCGATGACGCTGAACCACGACAGCGGCGCGGGACCGGCGCGAAGCCCCGCCGCGGCGAAAGGCTCGTTGCCCAGCTCGAGCAGCGACCCGGCCGTCGTCGCAAGGCCGGGCTGCGCGGCCTGGGGATCGGAGCGCTGGACGCCCTCGTAGCCGTCGGCGCCCGAGTCGGGATCCAGGAGCCCGCCGTCCAGCAGGTCGAGGTACCAGCGGACCTCGTTGTAGTGCTTGTTCGCGGCGCCGCTGCCGAGCATCATCGCGAAGTCGTAGTTCTTGCGAAGCACGGGGCTTCCCGCGGGGCTCGACGCGAGGGAGGACATCGCCTCGGCGTGCGCGTTGAGCAGCGCCGGGAGCAGCGTCTCGTAGGCGCGGAAGGGCGTGACGTCCGGCGGGCTCCCGCACTGGGCGAGGTATTCGGCGCGCAACGGCGACTCCTCGTCCTGGAGCTGGAGGTCCGCGGCGGTGAAGAAGGAAAGCAGCGGGCGCCGAGTCGAGGCGCGACTCGGGTCGGCCTTGGCGAGGTCGTCGCGGACGGCGAGCTGCTCGCCGGGGCCGCATCGAAGCGTCCCGTCCGGCGCCGCCTCGACCCGTCCGGCGAGCGTCGTCGTCCCGCAGAGCGCGGCCGCCGCGCGGCCCGTCTGGGGGATGGCGAGCATCGCGACGAGCAGGGCGGCAGCGATTGCCGCCCCGGCCAGCGCCGACGCTCGGGCCTTCACGGGGACCATCACCTCTCTACAACGACCGGCGAGTCCGGAAGATGCACCCCGGGCCGGGTTTGCGGAACTTGTCCCGAGGCCCGAGGAACCATGATGGTACGTCTCGGGCAGGCCGGGCGCGAGGGGTGCCTGCGTGTAGGGTTCGGCGTCATGGACGACCGTTCCTACCTGGGCCTCGATGCCGACCAGCGCGCCCTGCTGGGGCTGGTGGGGGAGATCGCCGAGCGGGAGGTCGCGCCCCACGCCGCCGAGTGGGAGCGGTCCGCGACGTTCCCGCGTCCGGCCTTCGAGGCGCTCGGGAAGGCGGGTCTGCTGGGACTGGTCTACCCGGTCGAGTACGGCGGCGCGGCCCAGCCCGCCTGGGTGTACGTCATGGTGCTGGAGGAGCTGTCGCGGGCGTTGCTGTCCGTCGGGCTCGGCGTCTCGGTGCAGACGCTGACGATCTTCCCCGCGTTCGCCTACGGCACCCAGGAGCAGCGCGGGCAGTGGATGCCGCCGGCCTGTGCGGGGGAGTGGATCGGCTCGTATTGCCTGTCCGAGCCGGCGTCGGGCTCGGACGCGGCATCGCTGCGGACACGCGCGGCCCGCACCGGCGACGGGTGGGTCCTGAACGGCACGAAGGCCTGGGTCACTCACGGCGGAGAGAGCGACTATTACGTCGTATTCGCGCGCACGGACGGCGAGGGCGCCAAGGGCGTCTCGTGCTTCTTCGTTCCGGCGCGCACGCCCGGCGTCGAGCGCGCTTCGCTCGAGCGCAAGATGGGCATGGCGTCCTCGCCGACGGCGCAGATCGTCTTCGACGACGCGCACGTGCCGCCGGACCACCTGATCGGCCGCGAAGGCGAGGGGTTTGCGATCGCGATGGCGGCGCTGGACGGAGGGCGGCTCGGCATCGCGGCGTGCAGCGTGGGGCTCGCGCAGGCGGCGCTTGACGCGGCGATCGCCTTCGCGCGCGAGCGCGAGCAGTTCGGACGGCCGGTCGGTTCCTTCCAGGGCGTGCAGTTCATGCTCGCCGACATGTCCACGAGCGTGGACGCGGCGCGGGCCCTGGTCCACGACGCGGCGCTGCGCCGGGATGCGGGCGATCCCGGGGCGGGAGTCGCGGCGGCGAAGGCGAAGCTGTTCGCCTCGGACGCGGCGATGCGGGTGACGACCGATGCCGTCCAGGTCCATGGCGGCTACGGCTACGTCGAGGAGTTCCCGGCGGAGCGCTACATGCGCGAGGCGAAGGTGCTCCAGATCGTCGAGGGGACCAACCAGATCCAGCGAATGGTGATCGGCCGCGCGATAACCCGCTGACCAGCGCGAACCCGCCGAGCCGCACGGTTCGAGTTTGCCGGTTTCCCCGAAAAAGGAGGGGTTCGCCTTTGGTGGTGAGAAGGGAAGAACCTGCCCTCACGCGAATCTTGTCCCCATGAAGACCACGCGTGCCATTACCAAGTCGCTGATCGCCGTGCTGTGCGTCGCCGCCTTCGGTCTCGCGCCGATGTCCGCGCAGGCGGGGTGCCGCATTCCGTCCCAGACCACTGCCTTGCTGCATCCGCTCGGCCTGCCGCTGCCGCCGGTGGACGACTGCAGCGACGCAAACGTGCTCATCTCGCAGGGCGATCTGGTGGGCGGCGACGTGGTGGTCGCACGCAGTCACAACGTCTACCTGCAGAACCTGGACGCGACCGCCTACTACGTCCTGGTGTACGAGCCGTGCGAAGAGCCGCCGTGCCCGATCAAGCACAACACCGGCACGATTACGCCCTACAGCTCGGCCCTGTTTGCGAAGGCGATCCGCGTGGTGGGGGGCTGGGAGGACGGCGTCACCTACCCCTACAAGCTGTTCAACTCCAGCAGCGAAGAGCTGGCCGAAGGATCGATCACGGTTCCGGAACCGGTCTGAGCCCGGCGAGGCCCGCCGGCGCGGCCGCCTTGACGAGGCGGCGATAGACCACAGCGGGATCCCCTGAGCGGCGCCGGAGCTGCCGCTCGAGCTGACCGATCGGATAGAGGTTCTGTGGCGCGCGCGGGTCGCGATGGCGCGCCGAGGCGAACCGCGGGAGCGAGGACGCCGAACGATCCGCGAGCGCGACCGCTTCTTCCTGCGAGACGACCGCGCTCGCCTCGCAGCGCACGATGCCGGCCCACGGGTGTCCGGTGCCGCCCGGCAGCCGCAGGTACCAGGACCGCCTGCTGCGCCCGGCCGAGGTGATCACGAACAGCGGCGTGCGCTCGCCCGGCTGCAGCGCGGAGACGACGTCGAGCCGGTCCGCGTCCAGATAGCTCGCCCGCTGGGTCTTCACGTAGCCGATCGCGTTGGGCACGTCCTCGCGACCCCACAGCAAGCCGTCGAGGACGAGCAGGTCGCTCGGTCGGGCCGCGCGCGCGACGTCGGCCTCGACGCCGCGCATCCAGCTCATCACGTCCAGCGCCAGCTCTTCCGGACTCGCGGCCGCAGACGCGCGCGCGTCGTAGCGCAACCCGTCGGCCAGGATCGGTGCGGGGTCCGACGCGGCGGTGACGAGCGCCCGCTCGACCCGCACGGATTCGACCTCCGCCCGCGACTCGCACCGCACGACGCCGGCCGCCACGGTCGCGCAGATCCCGGCGACGGGACCGGCGCCGTCGCGCTCGATCCACACTTGCGCGTCGACCCGGTTCACGCCGTCGACGAAGCTGATCGTCGCCGCCGGCTCGCCGGAGGGGCGGATGGGCGCCCATTCGGCGGCCGGCCGCTCGGCATCCAGCGCGACCGAGCGCGCCGGGTCGGCGTCGTCGGCGTCACGGAACGCCGCGCCGTAGTCGGGCGCCCACTGCTCGATCGTGAACCTCATGCCTCGACTCGCTCCACGACCGAGGTGTGGGGGAGCTTCGTGACTTCGAACCGAACCGGCACCTGGTCCGCGAGCGCACGCACGTGGGTGATCAGTCCGACGGTGCGGTCGCGGGCCGCAAGGTTCTCGATCACGCCGGCGACCACGTCCAACGTCTCGGGATCGAGCGCCCCGAAGCCCTCGTCGAGGAAGATCGATTCGAGTCGCACCGCCCCGGACGCCGAGAGCGACGCGATGCGATCGGACATCGTGAGCGCGAGCGCGAGCGAGGCGAGGAACGTCTCGCCGCCGGACAGCGTCCGCGCGGATCGCTCCGTGTCCGCGTTCCGATGGTCGATCACCGCGAAGTTGGCGTGCTTGTCGAGCGTCAGCGAGTACTGCTCGCCCGACAGCTCGCGCAGGATCTCGCCCGCGCCGTCGGCGAGCGAGGTCATCGCCTGGTCGAGCATCCAACGCTCGAATGCGTTCGCGCGCAGGTGGGCGCCGAGGGTCTTGGCGACCTGGGTGCGCTCGGTCAGGGCGGCGATCTCGGCGGTAAGCGTGTCGATCTCCTCCAGGGCCAGCTCGATCTTCTCGACGGCGCCGCGCGTCGCTTCGATCGTCTTCAGGCACGCGTCGCGCGGGGAGTCGGCGCCGTCGATGCCCAGCTCGGCGCACGCGGCGCGCTGCCGCCCACGGATCGCGGTCCCGGCTTCGGTCGCCTCGGCCCGAGCCCGGCGCGCGGCCGCTCCCGCCTCCTGCTGAACCCCGCGCTGCTCGGCGGCCCAACCGCTGAGCGCCTCCCAGTCGGCCGCGAGGTCCGAACGGCCGAGCGGGGGCGGGGCCAGCTCGGCGACGCGGTCCCGCGCGCTCTGCAGCGCGTCCCAGGCCGCCTTCGTCGAAGCCTCGACCTGCCCGAGCCGGGCGCGCGCGCCGGCAAGCTCGGCGCGAGCCGACTTCTCCTCGGCGCGCGCCCCCTTCGCCTGCCGCTCGGCCTCCGCCGCTTCCTCCAGCGACGCGCGGATTGCTTCGGCGTCGGGATGCGTCGCGACCGCGACCTCTACCTCGGCAAGCCGTTCGGCGAGCGCTTCGAGCTGCGCGGTCGCGCGGGCACGCTCCTGCTCGGCGGCGCGCTGGCCGGCCGCCGCCGCTTCGGCCTGGGCGCGCGCGGCCGACGCGTGCTGCTCCGCGCTCTCGAGATCCTCGGGCAGCGGACGTTCGGGGAGGGTGTCGATGCGGCGCAGGCACACCGGGCACTCGTCGCCGTCGTGGAGGTGCGCGGCGATCGCGGCGGCGCCGTGCTTCACGCGCACCAGCTCCACCGCGTCCCGGGCGTCGTCCCAGCGAGCCGTGGCGGCCGCCGCCGCTTCCGCGGCCGCCTCCGCGGCGCCGGTTGCGCTCGCGGCCGCTTCGGCGGCAGCCGCATGCTTGGGTCGCAGCGCGGCAAGCTCGTCGTGGGCGGCGAGCGCCGAGCGCAGCAGCGCCGGGTCGGGCAGGTCCTCGAGTCGTTTGGTCGCCGCCTCGAGCGCGCGCTCCGCGAGGCCGGCTCGCTCCGTCGCCGCCTCGACGGCCGCGGCGGCGTCCGCGTCCGCCCGCGCGAGCGCCGCGACGCCGGCCGGCACGGCGAGCCCGTCGAGCAGCGCCAGCCGCCGCGCGACGGCGGTCTCTTCCTCCTGCGCGGTGCGTACCGCCGCTCGCAGCGCCTCCAGCTCGGGCTCGTCCCGCTCGATGCGGTCGAACAGCGCTTCCAGCCGTGCGAGCCTCTCGTTCGCGTCCGCGAGCGCCTCCGGCGTGGCGAAGGAGCGCTGATCCTCCAGCCGCTGCGCCTGGACCGCGGCGGCGGTCTCGTGCGCGGTCGCGCGCTGGTTGGCCGCCTGGCCGACGAGCCCGTACACGCCGAGGTCCAGCAGGTGCACGAGCAAGTCCTGCCGGTCGCGCGGCTTGTCGTGCATGAACCGTTGGAACTCGCCCTGCGGCAGGACGACGCAGCGCGTGAACTGGTCGAAGGTGAGCCCGAGGAGCCGCTCGACCGCGGCGGTGACCTCGTCGGCCGTCCCGGCCAGGACCTCCTCGCCGCGCTCGAGCCGCGCCTCCTTGGTCGAGGCGCCTTCGTTCGCCATCCGCCGCACCCAGCGCACGGCGGTGTAGGTCGACTCGCCGACCGAGAAGTCGAAGCGAATCTTCGCCTCGGCCCTGCCTTCGGAGATGATCGGGTGGACGCTGCGGCGGTCCAGTCGCGGCACTGAGCCGTAGAGGGCGAACGTCATCGCGTCCACGATGCTGGACTTGCCCGCGCCGGTCGGGCCGACGAGCGCGAAGTAGTCGGCGCCCTCGAACGAGATCGTCGTGCGCTCGCGAAAGGCGGTGAAGCCCTCCAGCTCAAGCGAGACCGGGCGCATGGACCTCGTCCATCAGCTCGTCGAACAGGGCGAGCACCCGTTCGTCCTCCGCGCTGCGCTCCGTCAGGTAGTCGGCGAAGAGGTCGTGGGGCGAGCGCCCGTCGTGCGGGCGCGGCTCGATCCCAAGCTCGCGCGCGCCCGGCGCGTGGACGCGGACGTCGACCGCGTTCTCGCCGAACAGCGCGCGCACCTCTTCGTTGAGGCCGGCCCGCGCCTGCTCGTGCACGAGGACCTGCAGGAAGTCGTCCCCGGTCGTGCCGGCCGCCGCGTGCAAGTCCGCGAGCGTCCCTGCGACGCGCCGGAGCGCGCGGCCGGAGGTGAGCGGAACCTGCTCGGCCGTCGCGGGCGTGGAAGGCGTCGCCTCGACGACGAGCACGCACTTGCGATCGGCGGTCTCGCCGAAGTCGAGCTGCAGCGGCGAGCCGCAGTACCACACCGGCGGCTGCGCGCCGAGCTGCTGGGCCCGGTGCAGGTGCCCGAGCGCGACGTAGTGCGCCTGCGCGGGGAAGGCGTTCGCGCTCACGGTGTAGTCGAAGATCGTGTGCGCCATCCGCTCGCCGCCGCCGAGCGCCCCGCCCTGGATCATGGCGTGCCCGGCGACCACGTTCACCGTGCCGGCCGAGAACCCCTCGGTCAGCGTCCGCACGATGCGGACCCAGCGCTCGGCGAACTCGCCGGGAAGCTCCGAGGCGTCCAGCGACATCAGCGCGGCCGCCTTCACCACGAAGCGCTGGCTGATCCAGGGGAGCAGCGCGACCTGGGCCCGCTCGCCGCCCGCCGTCGTGAAGGAGAACACGCCGCCCTCCTCGGGCTTGGCGAGGTGCGCGCGCGTCGTCACGCGACCGAGGCCGAGCAGGGGCGCCACCGCCGCGAGCCGCCGGTCGTTGTCGTGGTTGCCGCTCACGACCAGCACCGGCGCGACCTCGGCGAGGTCGAGCAGCGCCCGGTAGACGATGCGCTCCGCCTCGGGCGTGGGCGCCGCGGAGTCGAACAGGTCGCCCGCGACGATGACGAGGTCGACCGCGCGATCGCGGGCGATGCCGGCGATCTCGGCGAGCACCGCGCGGTGCTCGTCTGACCGGTCGCGCCCCCGCAGCGTCTTGCCGACGTGCCAGTCCGAGGTGTGCAGGAAGCGCATCAGCTCGAGGGAATCCCGTCGAAGGGGTCGGCGGGTCCGGCGCCCGTCGCCTGAGGCGCCGCTTCGCTCGGCCTGGTCGCCCAGGCGGGGAAGGGAAACTCCGCGACGAGCGGGATCGGCAGCTCGGGCTGGCTCACGATCATCGTGCCGGGCTTCAGGATTGTGGCGCGCTGTCGCTGCGCGGGAGGCAGGAAGCGGTACTCGTCGCGGCTCGCCTCGGCGCCGTCGAGCCGTCCGACGACGCGGATCGCCGAGTTGGCGATGATGCGGCGCTCGACCTCGCTGGCCGTCTGCTGCGCGCCGAACAGGATGACGCCGAGCGAGCGGCCGCGCTCGGCCACGTCGAGCAGGATCTCCTTGATGGGGGAGGAGCCGTCGCGGGGCGCGTACTTGTTCAGCTCGTCCAGCACCAGGAACAGCAGCGGCCGCGGCCTCCCCGCGCGCTCCTTCTCTTCGAACGCGCGCTTGACCGTCACGCCGACGACGAATCGCTTCGCGCGGTCGTTGAGCGTGTGCAGGTCGACCACGGTGACCTGCTTCTCCAGCGCGACGCGGTGCCGGTCCGGGTCGGCGAGGTCGCCGCGAATCAAGTGCTCGAGCGGCTTCACGGCCGCCCAGAGCCGCCGAATGAACGCGTTCACCGTGCCCTGGCCGATCGCGCGGCCCGCCCAGTAGTCGCGCTCGACCTCGTCCTCGACCTTGGCGACGACGAACTCCACCAGCTCGCGAAAGGTGCGCAGGTGGCTGCCCTCGATCGCGACGCCGCCGTCGTCGCGCGGGGTCGCCTCGGTCTTGAGGCGAGCGGTGACGTTGTGCACCACCATCGTGTACTGCTGGCGGTCGTCCTCGGCGTCGGCGAACAGGAAGGGGAGCAGCTCGGCGGCGCAGAACTCGGCAAGGCTCCAGAAGAACGAGGTGACGCCGGTGGGGCGCGCGGCGACGTCGGGCGCGGCGGTGGGGGCGCCCGGCTTGGGCGGCGCGTAGAAGGCGACGCTGGCAAACGCGCCGGGGTGCAGGCCGAGCAGCTTGTAGCGGGCGCGCTGCTCGTCGTCCAGCTCGGTGTTGTCGCGATCGAGGAAGAGCAGGTCCTCGCCCTTGACGTTGAAGATGAGCGCCTTGGAGTTGAGGGTGTCGGCGCCCAGCTCGCCCGAGGTGAACAGGGCGTGCAGCAGGAAGGTGGCGTAGGAGGTCTTCGTCGCCACGCCGGAGATCCCGCTGACGTTCACGTGCGCGCCCCGGGTTCCGTCGACGAACTCGAGGTTCGCGTACAGCGGCTGCTCGTCGTGGGACAGGCCGATGGGGAGCTTGGAGACCATCCCGTCGAAGAACAGGGCCTGGTCACGCTCGGCGTCGACCGCCTTGCGGACCGGGGCGCCGGGCAGGGGAGGGATGAAGACCTCGGGCTCGAACCGGGTGGCGAGCACCTGCGCCGCCTCGCTCACCTCGGCGGGAAGCCGCCCGTCGGCGATGAGAAAGACGTCGGAGTCGAACTGCGCGCCGTCGTGGCGAGCCCGGACCTGGCTGACGACGCCGTAGATCTTCACGGGCTCGCCCCCGGGTGGGACCCGCTCCAGGGCCACCACGTCGTCGAGCTGCAGGAAGTGGCCGGGGGCGACCGCGACCCAGAACTCCAGCGGGGTCGCGTCCTCGGTCCCGATCACCCGGCCGGCCGGCTCGGCGGGGAATACGGCGCCCTCGACCTGTGGTTCTTCCATGTCCGGCGAGGATACATCGGCCCGGGGACGGTCCCCGCGGAGCCCATTGCGGGCACTCCCGGCGTGGTGTATACCCTTGTCGCCCCAGCGCCGTAAGGAGTCCCGTGGCAGAAGAAGAGATCGAAGAACGAGCCGAGGAGACCAGTTTCGAGGAACTGGCCAAGAAGGCCGAGTCCGGCGAGGCCGACGACGACGACGAGAGCGGCGTCGTCGACATCGACGCAGGCGACGACAAGACCGAAGCCCTGATCGAAAAGGTCGTCCCGATCCAGGCGAACGAGTTCACCTGCCGCAACTGCTTCCTGGTGAAGCACAAGAGCCAGCTCGCCGACAAGAAGCGCATGTTCTGCGTCGACTGCGCCTGAGGCGTGGACCCGCGCGGCTGGAGCCTGCGTCTGCGGCTCGCCGCCGCGATCCTTTCGGGACTCGCGCTCACGACTGCGTTCCCCCCGTTCGACGCCGGCGTGGTCGCCTACCTGGCGCTCGTGCCCCTCGCACTGGCGCTGCGTGGGACGAGCGGCCCCAAGGGAGGCCTCGTCGCGGCGGTGTTCGCCTTCACCTTCTTCGGTCTTCTTCTTCGCTGGATCTTCGTGTTCGGGGCCCTCGCGTGGTCGGCGCTGGCGCTCGCGCACGCGATCTACTTCGTGCCCGTCGGCGTGGGCGCGGCGCTGCTCGGCCGGCGGGGTTGGCTCGGGCGGGTGCTCGGCCTGCCGCTGCTGTGGGCAGGCTTTGAGGTGCTTCGGGCGCGCTGGCCGCTGGGCGGGCTGTCCTGGGGCGACCTGGGCTACTCCCAGGTCGACGGATCCGGCGCGGCGTGGGCGCGCATCGGGGGAGTCTTCTTCCTCGGCGCCGTCGTCGTGCTGGTGAACGCGCTCGTCTCCGAGCTGCTCGCGGGGGAGCGTCGCATCGGGGCCGCGGCCGGCGCCGTGGGACTCGTCGTGCTCCCGGCGTTCCTCCCGCTCGGTCTGGCCGGTCCCCTGGTGGGGGAGGGCGACGTCGCGGCCGTGCAGGGCAACGTGCCGCGCGACCGCTTCAGCGGCTTCGGGCGCGGCGGCCGGGTCGGGCCCGAGGACACCGTGATCGTCGACAACCACCTGCGGGTGACCGAGCAGCTCGCGGGCGCCGAGCCGCCCGACCTGATCGTGTGGCCGGAGAACGCGCTCGACCGGGACCCGCGGCGCAACCCGGAGATCTTCGCGCCGATCGTTCGCCAGGTCGAGCGGATCGGCGCTCCCTTGCTCGTCGGAGCGATCCTGGACGAAGGCTCGTCGTTCACCAACTCCAACCTCGTGGTCCAGCCCGACGGCCGCGTGACCGGACGCTACGACAAGATCCACCTGGTCCCCTTCGGCGAATACGTGCCGTGGGACTTCGTGCGCCGGATCAATCCCGTCCTCGCCTCGGAGGTGCCGGTGGACGGACGCGCGGGGGAGCGGCTGACGGTCTTTCCCATCGGGGACATGCGAGTGGGCTCGGTGATCTGCTTCGAGTCGACCTATCCCCACCTCGCGCGCAACCTCGTGCGCTCGGGCGCGGAAGTGATCGTGGTCACGACCAACAACGCCTCCTACGGGACGTCCCCGGCGGCGGCGCAGCACCTCGCGATGAGCAGGATGCGCGCCGTCGAGAACGGTCGCGCCGTGGTGCACGCCGCGATCTCGGGCGAGTCGGCGATCATCGACCCGAACGGCCGCGTCCGCGCGCACGCCGGGCTGTTCGAGCCAGCGCTGCTGCGCGGGACCGTGCCGCTCGCTGCGGGCCGCACGCCGTACGCGCGCTTCGGCGCCTGGATCGAGGCGGCGCTCGTGATCGCGGGACTCGGGGCGCTCGGTCGCGGGATCGCGGGCAGGAGGGACGCGGCGTGAAGGCGTGCGTCGTCCTGCCGACCTACAACGAGGCGGCCACGATCCGCGAAGTAGTCGAGCGCGTCCTCGCCAACCCCGACACCGTCGAGGCGCTCATCGTGGACGACAACTCGCCGGACGGCACGGGCGCGATCGCCGACGAGCTGGCGGCCGCAAGTGCGCGCGTGTCGGTGATGCATCGCCCGCGCAAGGGCGGGCTCGGCCCTGCGTATCTCGCCGGGTTCGCCTGGGGGCTGGAGCACGGCTACGACGCGATGGTGGAGATGGACTCGGATCTCTCTCACGACCCGGCCGACATCGCCCGCTTGGTGGACGCGGTGCGAGCGGCGGACGTGGCGATCGGCTCGCGCTACATGCCAGGCGGCGGGACCCGCAACTGGTCGCGCCTGCGCGAAGCGCTCTCGCGGGGCGCCGGCATCTACTCGCGAATGCTCCTGCGCTTCCGGCTGACCGACCCGACGAGCGGCTTTCGCTGCTACCGGCGCGAGGTGCTGGAGACGCTGTCGCTCGCCGAGGTGCGCTCGGAGGGCTACGGCTTTCAGATCGAGTTGGCCTGGCGAGCGTGGACGGCGGGCTTTCGCTTGGTGGACGTTCCGATCGTGTTCACCGAGCGCCGCGCCGGCGCCTCCAAGATGCACCGCGGGATCGTCGTCGAAGCCGCGTTCGCCGTCCTGCGCTGGGCCCTTTCCCTGCGCCGGGCGCCCCGCTCGCCGCATCCCCGCAGCGTAGCCGCCCAACGCCCATAATCCCCGTTATGTGAACTAGCTCGGGGACGCGCTCTCCTCCGGCGTCCAGCGGGCGCGGAGGTCGCGGGCCGCTCGGGCTTCGTCGGGGCGGCTGACGGGTGCGGTGTGCGGCGCGGTGTGCAGCGTGTGGAGGTCGGTGTCGATCTCGGCGTCCACGGCCTTCATGGCCGCCACGAAGGCGTCGAGGGTCTCGACGGACTCGGTCTCGGTCGGCTCGATCATGATGGCTTCGTCCACGACGAGCGGGAAGTAGACGGTCGGTGGGTGCACGTCGTAGTCGATCAGGCGCTTGGCGACGTCCATCGCGCGGGCTCCGCGAGCCTTCTGCCGGGCGGCGGTCAGGACGAACTCGTGCATCGGCGGGGAGTCCGGGTAGGCGAGGTCGTAGGTGTCGCGCAGGCGGGTAGCGAGGTAGTTGGCGTTCAGCACCGCGCGCTCGGCCACGTGGCGAAGGCCCTCGGCGCCGAGCGCCCGGATGTAGGCGTAGGCGCGCACGACGATCCCGACGTTGCCGTGGAAGCCGTGGACGCGGCCGATCGAGCGCTCGTCTCCTGGGTCCCATCGGTAGCCGCCGCCGGTCGCGCGGGCCGCCCGGGGCCCCGGCAGGAACGGCAGCAGGCGCTCGGCGACGGCGACCGGGCCCGCGCCCGGCCCTCCCCCGCCGTGAGGCGTCGCGAAGGTCTTGTGCAGGTTCATGTGCACGATGTCGAAGCCCATGTCGCCGGGACGGCACCGCCCGACGATCGCGTTGAGGTTCGCGCCGTCGTAGTAGAGCAGCCCGCCGGCCGAATGGATCAGCTCCGCGACGCGCTCGATGTTCTCCTCGAACAGGCCGAGCGTGTTGGGGTTGGTGATCATCAACCCGGCGACGTCGGGCCCGACGAGCGACTCGAGCGCCGCGACGTCCACGAGGCCGCGCTCGTCCGAGGGCACCTCGGTCACTTCGTAGCCGCCGAGCCGCACGCTGGCCGGGTTCGTGCCGTGCGCGGAGTCGGGAATGATGACGCGCCGGCGCTGGTCCCCGCGCGACTCGTGCCACGCGCGCATCAGCAACAGGCCCACCAGCTCGCCGTGCGCGCCGGCCGCGGGCTGGAACGTCACGCCGGCCATGCCGGTGATCGCGCACAGGATCTCCTCCAGCTCGACGAGCAGCGCGAGCGTCCCCTGGATCTGAGACTCGTCCTGCAGCGGGTGGAGACGGCGGAACCCGGCCAGCGCCGCCGCATCCTCGGCCAGCTTCGGGTTGTACTTCATCGAGCACGAGCCGAGCGGATAGAAACCGAGATCGATCCCGTAGTTGCGTTGCGACAAGCGCGTGTAGTGGCGGACGAGATCGCGTTCGGCGATCTCGGGGAGCGCGGGCGGGACCGCGCGGCGCATCGACGCGGGTACCGCGCCGGCGGGCGCGGGCACGTCCAGCGCGGGCAGCGACGAGGAGCGGCGGCCCGGGCGGCTCTGCTCGAAGAGCAACGGCGTCTCCGGCGCGCGCATCAGGCTATGTCCTTGCAGGCCCGCGCGACGACCTCGCACAGACCGTCGATCTCGTCGCGCGTGCGCTTCTCGGTCACCGCGACGAGCAAGCCGTTGTCGAACCCCGCTCGCGCCGCATCGACGGCGAGCCCGGCGAGGTAGCCGTCGTCCGCGCACCGTCGCACGACCGCGGCGGCGTCCACCGGCAACCGGACGACGAACTCCTTGAAGAACGGCGCGTCGAAGACGGGCTCGACGCCGTCGATCTCCAGCAGGCGCTCGCGCGCGTAGTGCGCCTTGGCCAGGCACAGCTCGCCCAGCTCGCGAAGGCCCTGCGGGCCGAGCCACGCGAGCGCGACGGCGACGGCCAGCGTGTTGAGGGTTTGGTTCGTGCAGATGTTGGAGGTGGCTTTCGCGCGGCGGATGTGCTGCTCGCGCGCTTGCAGCGTCAGCACGAAGGCTCGCGCCCCGTTGCGGTCCACCGTCTCGCCCACCAGCCGGCCCGGCAGTCGCCGCACGTCCTGCATGCGGCACGCGAGCACGCCCGCGTACGGGCCGCCGAAGCTGAGGTGGTTGCCGAGGGGCTGCCCTTCGGCGACCACGATGTCAGCGCCGAGCGCCCCCGGCGCCTCCAGCACGCCGGCCGCGGTGAGATCGTGGTGGACGATCAGGCGCGCGCCCGCGGCATGGGCGACCTCGGCGCTCGCGGCGACGTCCTCCAGACAGCCGAAGAAGTTGGGATGCTGCACGATCACCGCGGCCGCGCCGCCGGCGGCGGCTCGCACGGCACCGAGGTCCACAGTCCCGTCGCTCCCCCACCGCGTGCGCGCGACCTCCACGTGCAGGCCGGCTCCCTGCGTGCGGAGCACGCCCGTGTAGCGCAGGTCGAGCGCCCCGGCGATCACCACCTTCGATCGTCCCGTCGCGCCGGTCGCCATGTTCACGGCTTCGGCCAGGCCGCTCGCCCCGTCGTACAGGCCGGCGTTGGACACGTCGAGCCCCGTCAGCTCGCAGATCATGGTCTGGTACTCGAAGAGCGCCTGGAGCACGCCCTGGGACAGCTCGGGCTGGTAGGGCGTGTAGGACGTCGCGAACTCGCCGCGCGACAGCAGCGCCCACACGACCGAGGGGACGTGATGGTCGTACGCGCCGGCGCCCAGGAAGCAGACGAGGTCGTCGGCCGAGCGGTTCCGCGCGGCGAGCGCCGTCAGCTCGCGCAGCACCTCAGGCTCGGACAGGCCGGCCGGCACGTCGAGGGCGCTCAGCCGCAGGTGCTCGGGTATCGGCGCGAAGAGGTCGTCGATCGACGCCAGGCCGGTGGCTGCCAGCATGTGCGCGATGTCGTCGTCGGTGTGTGGCGCGAACTCCACCTAGGTCCTCCCTCGGGCGGCTGGGGAAGCGCGGGTGGGTCCCGCAGCGCGCATCCTACTTCTTCGCGCCGTCTTCGTCCTCGGGCCGCGCCAAGCCGTACTTCTCCAGGAGCTTCACGTAGTCGCGCTGATAGAAGATCTTGATCTTCACGTCCGGGTACAGCTCGCGCAGCCGGCGCACCTTGCGGTTCTTCTTCGTGACGAGCTTCTGGCTCATCGTCGTCACTTCGATGTAGAGGTCGAACTGCGGAAGATAGAAGTCGGGGCTGAACCGTTTGACGACGGTGCCGTCACCGTCCCACTCGATGTCGAAGGTCGTCGGCTCGTACGCCCAGTCGACCTGATAGAAGTCGAGCAGGCGCGCGTACTGGCGCTCGGAGGAATGGGCGAACTCGATGCGGTCGCTCTTGAGCCCCCCGCGCTCGCGACGGTTGGCAGGCGCCGCCTTCCTAGACGCTGCGTGCTTCGTGCGAACGTTCGGCCGGGACGCCTTGGCCTTCGGTGTCGGGCTTCCTGAACTCGGCAATGGTCCCTTGGATCTCCTTGTACACCTCGCCCACGGCGATTGCGAACACCGCTTGCCCGCCCCGCAAGAGGTCGATCAGCTCCCCCGGGGAAGCGGACGCGTACACGGTCTTGCCGTCGGAGAGCATGACCGCGTCCTCCAGCGGTTGCCGCAACTCGTCGCGAAGGTATTCGATCGCCCTGCGGATCTTCTGCAGGCTGATGCCGGCGTCGAGCAGGCGCTTGATGATCTTGAGGTGGACGACGTCGGTGAAGCTGTAGAGCCGCTGGCTGCCGGACCCGGACGCGGGACGGACGCTCGGGGAGACGAGGCCGGTGCGAGCCCAGTAGTCGAGCTGCCGGTAGGTGATCCCCGCCGACCGCTGCGCGACCTCCCCGCGGAATCCGTGCTCGACCGTTGCGTCCTCGTCCGCCATCCCGTTGCCTCCAGCCGACATGCGAGTAATTACGCGGATGTCACGCTAGACCCCCGGCGGCTCCGATGTCAACGGCCGGCGGGAGAATGCCTCCGGACTGGGCCTCCGACCTGGGACGACGGTCAGTGCTCGATGCCGAAATCTTCGGGCTTGACCTGCTCGATGAACTCGCGGAACCGCTCGATCTCGTCCTCGTCCTGGTCCTCGTCGCGGATCAGGATCCCGGCCTCGTTCAGGACGTCGCTCTCGGCGAACAGCGGGATCTGCGCGCGAACCGCCAGGGCGATCGCGTCGCTCGGCCGGCTGGACACCGAATAGGTCGAGCCGTCGCGGCTCATCTCCAGCGTCGCGAAGAACGTGGCGTCGCGCAGCTCGGAGATGACGACTCGATCGACGCCCACGCCGACGGTTTCCAGCACGGTCTTGAGCAGGTCGTGCGTCATTGGGCGGGGCGTGACGATGCCTTGGAGCGCGAACGCGATGGCCGTCGCCTCGACGGGGCCGATGAAGATCGGAAGGAACCGCTCCCCTTCCGCTTCGCGCAGGAGCACGATCGGCTGGTTGGTCGGCAGTTCGACCCGCACTCCGACGAGCTGCATCTCGATCACGTCGCGCCTCCTGACGGGGAGCCTAACACCGGCCCGGTTGCCATCACAACGATACCCAGGCGGTGCGAGAGGCGCCTCAACCAGCGGCTGATTCGAGTGCGCGCGCGACCACGCCGGGGTCGGCAAGCGCGTCCATGTCGCGCACGCCCAGCACCTCGGGGAGGTTGCGATAGCGGCCTTCGTGGTCGAGCCCGTAGCCGATCACGAACTCGTCCGGAATGTCGAAGCCTTTGTACGCCAGCGGCACCTCGACGATGCGCCGCGCCGAGCGGTCGAGCAGCCCGCACACCGCCAGCGACGCCGGGCCGCGCGCGCGCAACGTGTTGAGCAGGTAGGTCAGCGTCAGGCCCGTGTCGATGATGTCCTCGACCAGGATCACGTCGGCGCCGGTGATGGACTCGTCGAGGTCCTTCAGGATCCGCACGACGCCGGAGTTGGACCCGTCGCCGTAGGAGGTGATGGACATGAAGTCGACGCGCACCGACAGGTCGATCGCGCGAACGAGGTCGGCCATGAAGACCAGCGACCCCTTCAGGATGCCGATCAGGAACGGCTCGCGTCCTGCGTAGTCGTCGGTGATGCGCGCGCCCAGCTCGGCGACGCGCGCGCGGATCTGTTCGGCGGTGAGGAGCAAGCCGACGGGTTCGGGCTCCGCCACTCAGCGGTCCTCGTCGATGAGGGTGCTCAACAGTCGCCGGACGAGCGCGTGGCGAAACTGCTTGGAGGTGGCGGCGAGCGCGCCGAGCTTCTCGCGGGCCTCGCTGCGCACGTCGGTGTTGCGGTTGCGCATGGCCGGCGAGACGAGCTGCTGGATCAGTCCGGCGTCCTGCTCGGCCGAGCGGCGAATCGAGCTCATGTGACGCGGGTCGATGCCCAGGTCGATCAAGTCGCGCGCGAGCTTGCCGACGTGCAGGTCCCACCGGTCGAAGTACGACAGGCCGTTCGAGCCGTGCTCGCACAGGATCCCGAACTGCTTCAGCTCCTTGACCTGGGCAACTTCCAGGCCCGAAGCGGACGCGAGGTCGGCTTCGGTCAACTGCACCTCCGGACCCGGGTCGTCGAGGTCCGGCGGCGCCGCCGCGGGCGGCGCCGGTGCGGGCGAGGCGGCGGGCGGGGTCTCACCCGGCGGCGAGGCGGCGGGCACGGGCCGGGGCGCGTCGGTGATCCCGGCGTCGAGCCGTTGTTTGATCTCCCGCAGCGGAAGGAAGGAGTCGCGCTGCCACGCCAGCACGAGCCGCAAGCGGTCGACGTCGTGCTGGGTGAACTTGCGATAGCCCGACGGCGTGCGCTCGGGGCTGATCAGTCCGGCGCTCTCCAGGAACCGAATCTTGGAGACGGTGACGTCGGAGAACTCGGGACGCAACTCCTCGAGCACCTGTCCGATGGTGCGGTGGGTCTTGACTGCTTTCATCGTTCCTTCGGCGCGGTGTAGAAGACGAGCTTGAACTTGCCGATCTGCACTTCGTCGCCGCTGGCAAGCTCGGCGCTGTCAACGCGCTCGCGGTTGACGTAGGTGCCGTTGAGGCTGCCGTCGTCCTTGATGACGAACGTCGTGCCCTCGCGCTGGATCTGCGCGTGACGCCTGGACACGGTGATGTCGTTGAGGAAGACATCGCTGTCCGGGGCGCGTCCGACCCGCGTGGCGTCCGTGTCGAGCAGCACCGTGCTCCCCGCGGTCGGTCCCCCCTTGATCACGAAGAGGGCCTGGTTCGTCTTCAGCTCGTCCAGCGACGGGACGTCTTCCTCGACGTCGAGCTGGATCGCCATCGTCTGCTCTTCCGGCGGAGCCAGGGTGTGGCCGCACGACGAGCAGAAGTTCGACCCCTCCGGGTTTCGATGCCCACAGGCGGTGCAATACATGCCAGACTCCCCGTCGCTTGGCCGGCCGACTCGGAAACGTGACCTTATACCACAGGATGAGAGTCCGGGGAACCCGCTGGTCGGAGAGGTTCTCGTCGAGGGTTTAGTGCGAAGGCGGTTTAGTGCGAAGGCTCGGCCTCGACCAGCGCCGTGTAGTCCTGGGCGCTCAGCAGGTCGTCGAACTGCTCGGGGTCGGACGGCTCGATCAGGACCATCCAGCCCTGGTCGTAGGGGTCCTGGTTCACCAGCTCCGGCGCGTCGTCGAGTGCTCCGTTGCGCTCCACCACGGTGCCCGACACCGGCGAGTAGAGGTCGGACACCGACTTCGTCGACTCGACCTCCCCCAGGGTCTGGCCCATCGTCACATGCGTGCCGGGTCCCGGGAGATCGACGTAAACCACGTCGCCGAGCGCGTCCTGCGCATAGTGCGTGATGCCGACGCGGACCTTGCCGTCGACGAGCTGCGCCCACTCGTGCTCCTTGGTGTACTTCAGATCGTCCGGGTACATTCCGTCACCTCCGAAGGCGCCGCCGGGAGCGGCGCGAGGACGTATGCATACTTGATGGACGTCCCTTCGGGCGAACCCTCATCTCAGTCCAGGGCGCTCCTGACGAGCAGCTCGTAGCGATCCGCGAGCGCGATCGACGCGGGGCGCGTCGCGCCCTCGCTCCACAGGTGCGTGACGGACGCCTCCGGGTCCGGGATTACCAGCGCCCACCCCTCGTCGTGGAAGAGCTTCAACCCCTCGGTCTGGTCGGTCGAGGAGGCGACGTTGCGCGTCGTCACCGCTCGCATGACCGCGCCCTTGTATTCCGACAGCGTCGGAATGCGGCGGTGCACGATGTGCGGCCGCGGCAGCCGCGCGAGCCGGGCCGCGAGCCCGGTCCCCGCCTTGGCCACCATCTCGTGGAGCCGGCAGAAGACGGTCAGCGCGTCGAACGCCGGCGGACCGTCGGTAAAGGTGTACGTGCCGTCCTCGGTGCCGGCGAAGACGGCCTCGTGCGCGAGCGCGATCGACATGATGGCCGCGAGCGCGCGGTTGGCGCGCACGACCCGTCCGCCTCGCGTCTCCACGATGTGCTCGCAAGCGGAGGGCGCGGAGACCGGCAGCACGACCGTGCGTCCGGGCCAGACTTCCGCGACGAGGTCGAGCAGCAGCAACAGCGCCTGGTCCCTGGGGACGGGCACGCCTCCGTCGGCGATGATGTCGAGCGTCTCGGAGGTCGTCTCGATCAGCGCGCCGAAGTCGGCGCGCGAGGAGCGAACCAGCTCCGACAGGTGCGCGCGCAGGGTCTGGCGCTGCTCGGAGGTCATCGTGGGCCGGTTCTCGTCCACGTAGCCGTTCACCGTCATCGTCTCCGAGCCGAGCTTGCCGATGATGCCGGGCAAGGTGAGCGCGACCGGACCGAAGGCGCAGTCCACGATGCTCTTGATGTCGGCGGCGCGAATCGCCTCCAGGTCGAGCGCCTCCAAGACGCCCGACTGGTAGAACTCCAGCACGCGCGGCGGGTAGCGCAGCTCGCCGATCTCGTCGGGGAACGCGCGCCGGAACTCCTCGCGGCTGAAGACGCGCTCGATGGCGCGCTGGGTCGCGACGTCGATGTCATGCCCGTCCGGGTCGATGAAGCGAAGCTCGATCGACTGCGGGTCGCCGGGCACCGCCCCGACCGAGATGCCGCCGCGCGAGCGCGTCGAGCGGATTTGGAACCGCGTGACCGGCACCGGCGCCACCTCGAGGTCCTGGACGTCGATGCCCGCCCCGTTCAAGCCCGCGACGAGCGCGCGCTTGATCGTGCGCGATGCTCGAGCCGCGTCGCGGCTCACGACCACGGTTGCCCGGCCCTTCAGGGTCGAGGCGTAGGCCATCGCCAGGCGCACGGCGAAGTCCGCCGTGATGTCGACGTTGATGAGCCCGGACACGCCGCGCGCGCCGAAGAGCGTCCGCGTCCCCGCCGACTCCCAGATGATGCTGTGCGTGACGACCGCGCCCGGCTCGACGCGCTTCTGCGGATAAACCTTCACGTTGGGCTGGATCACCGCCTCGGCGCCGATGAAGCCGTTGTCGCCGATCACCGCGCCCTCTTCGATCTGAGCGTTCCCCCGCACGTCGGCGTTGCGCCCGATGACCGCGCCCCGGATCGAGGCGCCGGGCCCGACGTAGGCGTTGTCGTGCAGCGTGGCCCGGTGCAGGAAGGCGCCGGCCTTGACGGCCGAGTCGTTGCCGATGACGGTGTGCTCGCGAATGCTCGCGCCGGCCTCGATCTTGCAGTGCGCGCCGATGAGCGCGGGCCCTTCGATGCTGGCGGCGGGATCGATGACGGTGCCCTCCCCCACCCAGACGCGATCGGCGACCTCGAAGCCGGGAATCTCCATGCGGACCTTGCCGTCGAGCGCGTCCTGCTGCGCCTTGCGGTAGGCGTCGATGTTGCCGACATCGGTCCAGTAGCCGTCGGCCACGAACCCGAACAGCGGCGCGCCCTGCTCCAGCAACGCCGGGAAGACCTGCTGGGAGAAGTCGTACGGCTCGCCGGCCGGGATCGACTCGAGGATCGAGGGCTCGAGGACGTAAATGCCCGTGTTCACGGTGTCGGTGAAGACTTCGCCCCACCCCGGCTTCTCCAGGAAGCGCTCGATCCGGCCGTCGTTGTCGGTGACGACGATGCCGTACTCGAGCGGGTTGGGCTGGCGCGAGAGGACGATCGTGGCCTCGGCGCCCTTCTCGTGATGGAAGGCGAGCGCCTTGCCAAGGTCGATGTCGGTCAGCGCGTCGCCGGAGATGACCAGGAACGTCTCGTCGAGCCGGTTCTCCGCGTTCTTCACGCTGCCGGCGGTGCCGAGCGGCGACTCCTCGGTCGCGTAGGTCAGGCGAAGGTCGAGATCCTCGCCGCTGCCGAAGTAGTTGCGGACGTGGCTCGCCAGGAACTGCACCGTCACGACCACGTCGGTGAAACCGTGGCGCTTCAACAGCAGCAGGATGTGCTCCATGAGCGGACGATTCGCCAGGGAGATCATGGGTTTGGGCTGGTTGCTCGTGAGCGGACGCAGGCGCGTGCCCGCTCCGCCGGCCATGATGACTGCCTTCATCGAAGGCGCTCCCGGCTCACGGGGCGCCAGTGTAGTCGGCCGCGACCGTTACGCGGCGCGGCGCTCGCGCAGCGCGCGAAGCCCGGCTCGCACGTAGCCCCACCCCGCCGCCCAGTACAGCGGGATGCTCAGCGCGAACACGACCCAGGCGACCGCGCGGACGGTCGCGTTCGGCATCGTCACGCCACTCCATCCGGCGAGCAGGAACAGGCCCACGGCGACCGACGTGCCGAACGAGCCGTACTTGCCGACACGGCTCACCGGCGGGATCTCCGCGCCGGTCGCCTTCAGGATCGGGGCGCCCACCAGGACGAGCAGCGCGTCGCGCCCCACGACGGCGAGCACCGCCCACAGCGGCGCAAGGCCGTGCACGATCAGCACGGCTCCTCCGGCCGCGATCCCGAGCCGATCCGAGAGTGGGTCGAGCGCGATGCCGAGCTTCGACACCTGGCCGTAGCGCCGCGCGACCTTGCCGTCGATCAGATCGGTGGCGAGCCCGGCGACGGAGACCACGACCGCGAGGTCGATCCGATCCGGCCCGAGCGCCAGCCACAGGAAAAGCGGGATCAGGGCGAGCCGAAAGAAGCTCAGCAGGTTCGGGATCGTCAAGATCGCGTCCGACGGCTCCGGCGCTGGCTGGTCGCTCACGCGCGCAACCCTACCCAGCACCGAGGCGGTCCGGCGCCGGCCTAGCGACCGCGCATGCCGGCCACACGACGCACGCCGAACCCGGCCGCGACCAGGATAGCCGCGGCGGCGAGGGCGACCAGACCCCCCGGCACGCCGGACGACTCGTCGTCCTCGACGCGGGCGGCCACCGGGGCGTCAGACGCGGCGGCCTCCGTCGAGGGAGCGTCCGTTTGCGACTCGGTGGCGAGAGCCGTGCCGGAGCGCCGACCGCCCGACCGTTTCGTCGCCTCGTCGTCGGGCGCGCCGGTCGGCGCCGGCGTGGTGGCAGGCGTATCCGACGCGACCGGCGTTCCCGTCGAGCCCGGTCCCTTGACGCGCACGACGCCGGCCATGCCGACGCCGCCCGGCTCGCCGTGGAAGCGGCAGTAGTAGGGGTAGGTGCCGGTCTTGTCGAAGGTGTGCGAGAACGAGCCGCCCGGCGCGACGTTGTCGGAGTCGAACGCGCCGTCGTCGGCCGTGACCGTGTGGGGAGCCGTGCCGTCCCCCAGCGCGTAGGTCCAGTCGACGCGCCCGCCGGCCTTGATCGTCACCGTCGCCGGGGCGAACGAGAAGTCCGATATCGCGACTTGGGCCGGCGCGGCGCCGGCCGGTGCGAGCGCTCCGATCGCGGCGGCGACGGCGACGGCACGGACTGCGGCGCGAGCGACGGTCACCGGCGACTACTCGACCGTGAACGAGCCTCGCATGCCTCGATGAATGGTGCAGCGGTAGACGTAGGTTCCGAGCGGGAACAGAGCCGGGATCGTCAATGTCGCGGTGCCCCCGCCGCCCAGGCTCAGCGCGGTCCAGTTCCCGTTCGGTCCCGACAGCTTCGTCACCGTGTGGGGCACCGGATCCATGTTGGCGAACCTGATCGAGTCGCCGCGGCCGACGCGGGGGGCCGACAACGCGGTCTGCTCGTCGGGCAGGGCAAGCGTCGCAGCGCCGCCCGATGCGTCGAAGGGGTCGGCCGTCAGCCAGCCGCTCGGCGTGTACTGGAACCCGGCGATCGTGACGTCGGTTGTCGCGGCCTGAGCCCCGGAGGCGCTCACAGCAAGGGCCAGCGCGGCGATCGTTGCGGCTCTCCTCACGAGAAGCTCCTTTCGGCTCGCGAGAGAGTTCGCCGGAACGGCGCCCGATTCCTTCAAGCGCAACGATCAGGAGGTCGGCGGTCGGGCTGGCCGGATTTGAACCGGCGACCTCTTGACCCCCAGTCAAGCGCGCTAACCACGCTGCGCCACAGCCCGCGCGGGCGAGTATAGCCCTCGGCGTCTAGGTGGACGCGCGCGCTCTGGTGCGTTCCGGCGACCGCGCGCGAATGCGGATGGGTGTACCCGCGAAGCCGAAGTCTCGGCGCAGGCGGTTCTCGATCGCGCGCTGCGCGCTCGCCGTGAGCCGTCCGTTTGCGAACACGACGAAGGTCGGCGGCCGCACGCCCGCCTGCGTGATGTAGCGGATGCGCAAGGGCCGCGCGCGCTTGGTGTCCCCGAGCGGGATGCCCGTCAGCCCCTCGCGGAGCCAGGAGTTCAGCGCGCCGGTCGGGACGCGGTGCTCCCACGACGCCCGCGCCGACTCGATCGCGGCGGGCAGCTTCGCGATCCCCCTGCCGGTGAGCGCCGACGTGCGCACGAGCGTCGCCCACGGTACGAACCGCAGCTCGTCGCGCGTCGCATCCGCCACGTCGTCCACGTCTTCGGGCGGGACGAGGTCCCACTTGTTGAGCACGATCACCGCGGCGCAGCCGGCGTCCCGGACGTGCTCGGCGATCTTCTGGTCCTGTTCGGTCGGACCCTCCGCGGCGTCGATGACGTGGAGCGCGAGGCCCGCGTTGTCGATCGCGCGCATGCTGCGGACGAGCCCGTAGAACTCCGGGCCCGTGGCCGCGCGCGCGCGGCGCCGCATGCCGGCGGTGTCCACGAACCGGTAGCGCGCCCCCTCGATCTCGACGACGGTGTCGACGGTGTCCCTGGTCGTGCCGGGAAGGTCGTGAACGATCGAGCGCTCCTCCCCCACCAAGCGGTTGAACAGGGACGACTTGCCGACGTTCGGGCGTCCGACGATCGCGATCGACAGCGCCCGCTCGTCCGGCGGCGCGTCGCCGGCCTCCGGCAGGGCGGCGACGACGGCGTCCAGCAGGTCGCCGCTCGCGCGGCCGTGCAGCGCGCTCACGGCGAACGGCTCGCCGAGCCCCAGCTTGGCGAACAGCACGGTGTCGGGCTCGTGCGTGGCGGAATCGACCTTGTTCGCCGCGATCAGGACCGGCGTCGTCGCCTTGCGCAAGCCCTTCGCCACGACCAGGTCGTCCTGGGTGATCCCGACCTGTGCGTCCACGACGAAGACGATCACGTCGGCTTCGGCCGCGGCGCGCTCCGCCTGGGCGAGCACCTTCGACGCCAGGCCCCGGGCGCGCGGCTCCCACCCGCCGGTGTCGACCACCGCGAAGCGCCTGTCGCCCCAGGAGACCTCGTAGGCCTGCCGGTCGCGCGTCACGCCGGGGGTCGGGTGCTCGATCGCCTCGCGGCGGCCGAGGACGCGATTGACCAGCGTCGACTTGCCGACGTTCGCCCGGCCGACGATGGCCACGACGGGGAGCCGGGCGCTCACGCGCGGGATCCTTCGGGCAGGGCGCGAACCATCGCAACGACCTCGGCCACGACCTCGGCCGGAGTCTTGCCCGTCGTGTCGAGCACGACCGCGTCCTCGGCGGGCTTCAGCGGCGAAACGGCGCGGCTCGAATCGAGCCGGTCGCGCTCGGCGATGTCGGCTTCCAGCGCGGCGAGGTCCGTTGGGTGGCCCGCCCCCTCCAAGTCTCCCAGCCGCCGCCGGGCGCGCTCGGCGATCGACGCCGTGAGGAAGACCTTGACCGGCGCATCGGGATAGACCACCGTCCCGATGTCCCGCCCCTCCGCCACGGCGTCTCCCCGCGCGAGCAGCTCGCGCTGGCGCGCCACCATCAGCCTACGGATGGCCGGGTGAGCCGCGACGATCGAGACCGCGCGGTCGACGGCCGGCGTTCGGATCCGTCCGTCGGCCGGTTCGCCGTCGACGAGCAGTCCGTGCGGCGAGAACCTCAGGTCGAGCCCCGCCGCGACCGCCGTGACGGCCGCTTCGTCGGCCGGGTCCGCGCCGGCGGCCTGCGCCGCGGCAGTCACCGCCCTGTACATCGCCCCGGTATCAAGATGCGCGATGCCCAGCGCCCGGGCGACCATGCGCGCGATCGTCGACTTCCCCGAGCCGGCCGGACCGTCGATCGCGATGACGAGGGGCGCGGGGGACATGGTCCTAGCGTACGGTCAGCCGCTCGAGGTCTTCCTCGAAGCCCGGATACGAGACCGCTACGCAGTCCCACCCGCGGACGGCGGTGGGTCCGGCACTCGCTGCGAGCCCGGCGATCGCCGCGAGCATCGCCATGCGGTGGTCGCCCTTGGGGTCGACGTCGGCGCCGGAGCGCAGGCCGCCGGTTCCCCGCACCGTGAACCCGTCCGGCTCGGCCCTGATGTCGGCCCCCATCGGTCGGAGGATGTCCACGAGGGTGCTGATGCGATCGCTCTCCTTCAACCGCAGCTCGGCGGCGTCCCGCACTGCCGTCGGTCCGTCGGCGAAGGCGCCGAGCAGGCCGACAAGCGTCAGCTCGTCCAGGGTCCTCACCGTGAGGTCGCCATCGACCCGGACGGACCTCCTGTCTCCGGCACTGACCCGAACGGTTCCGACGGGCTCGCCGCAACGCTCGCGCTCGTCGGAGATCGTCACCCGAGCACCGAACATCGCGAGCACGTCAAGGATCCCGGAGCGCGTGGGATTCAGGCCCACGTCCACGATCTGGACGTCCGAGCCGTCGATGATTGCCGCTGCGACCAGCAAGAACGCAGCCGACGAGAGGTCCCCTGGAATCGCGATCCGGTCGTTTCGTAGTGAAGTCGGTTTGACGATAAGTCGATTATTCGCCTCCACGACCTCAGCGCCGAGGTAGCGGAGCATGCGTTCGGTGTGGTCCCTCGATCGCACCGGCTCGGAGACCGACGTCTCCCCCGAGGCGCGCAGCCCCGCCAGCAGCAGCGCGCTCTTGACCTGCGCGCTTGCAACCGGCAGATCGTGCGCGACGCCCGTCAACGGGGATCCTTCGATGGTGAGCGGGAGGTAGACCTCGTCCCCCACCGCGCGGCCGCGGATGGTCGCGCCCATGAGGCGCAGCGGATCGACCACTCGACGCATCGGCCGGGAGCGTAAGGACTCGTCCCCCGTCACCGAGGCTCGGACGTCGGAGGCGGCAAGCACGCCGCTCAAGATCCGAGCCGTCGTGCCTGAGTTCGCCGCGTCGATCGAAGCGGCCGGCGCCCGAAGCGCCTCCCAGCCATCGCCAACCAGACCCTGGAAGTCTTGAGTTGAAGTAGAGCCTTCAGAACCCTCAAGGCTACTGCGAGAGTTGATAGTTCGGCATCCCAAGGCCATAACGGCGCGCAAGCTCGCTGCGACGTCTACCGCCGGGGACAGGCCCTCGATTTCCATCCGCCCGCGTCCGATCGCGCCCACCAGCAGTGATCGGTGCGATATCGATTTGTCGCCGGGGACTTTTATCGATCCTTCGATACGACGACAAGGAGAGAAGGACACTGTCGTTGTATCACTAAAGAATTTCATATGTTTATCGACATACTTATTCAACGTTCTTCCCACAAGGCGCTACATCGCACAATAGCTGAAGCGAGATAGAGACTTCACGATCAATCATTAGATCAGCTCCACTTTCGCCTGGTATCCGCGGCGGTCGAGCGCCTCCGCTGCTCGGTCGGCGTCCACCCTCCCGTTGATGGCCAGCATCAGCGCCCCCCTGCCTCCTTCGGCCTCGTGGGAGATCTCGAGATCCTCGATGTTCACGCCCAGGTTCCCGACTGTGGTCGTGACCTCAGCCAGCACGCCGGGCCGGTCCGGGATCGGCATGCGAACGGCGAACAGGTCGCCTGCTACCTGCTTGCCCGGCAGGCTGCGCCGCGCCCGTCTGCCCTCCGCGAAGAGGAGGCCGAGCTGCTCCCGATCCCCCGCCTCGATCAGGTCGCCGATCGCCGACAGCCGCTCGGTGAACGCCCGCAGCGCGAGAACGATCGAGTCCCGATTCTCCCGGCAGACGTCGAGCCAGATCTCCGGATTGCTCGCGGCAACCCGAGTCACGTCTCTGAACCCGCCGGCAGCCAGCGCGAGCAAGCCTGCGTGCTCGCGCCCCCGTTCGGCGGCTTGGGTCATCAGTGCCGTCGCGGTGATCTGCGGAACGTGACTGATCAGCGCGAGCAGCTCGTCGTGCTCCTGCGGCGTCAGGGCCATCACTCGAGCGCCCAGCGTGGTCACGAGCGAGTGGACGAGGCGATAGGCGGCGTGATCGGTCGCGGACGTCGGCGTCAGGATCCACCACGCTCCGTCGAACAGCGAGCCGTCCGCGGCCTCGATGCCATGGTCTTCCTTGCCCGCCATCGGGTGCCCGCCGACGAAGTTCACCCCCTCCGGGATCGATTCCTCGATCTCGACGACGACCCGAGACTTCGTACTTCCAACATCTGTCAGCACCTGCCCGGGCAAAAGGGATCCCCGCAACTCGCGCACCAGCGGTTCCAGCGCTCCGACCGGGGTGGCGAGGAACACGACCTCGGAGCCGTCGATCGCTTCCGCCGCGGTCGAGGCCGAGCGGGTCGCCGCGCCGATCGCCACGGCACGGCCGGCCGCTTCCGGGTCGCGGTCGTAGACGACAACCTGGTGATCGCCGCTCGACATGAGCTTCAGGCCGACCGAGCCCCCGATGAGACCCGACCCGATGATCGCGACCTTCACGGCGCCCTCACTGGGGCAGGTCCAGGCGCAGCATGCGCGCCCCGTGCACGTAGACGTGCCGGAGGTCCTCCGGCGCGCGCTCGGTGTAGACGTGAAACAGCGCGCGGACGCACAGGGGGACCGCGCCCTCCACGTCCAGCTCGCGCGCGCAGAGCAGCGGGACGTGGCTGATCCCGACGGTTCGGGCCGCAGCCGCCGGGAATTCGGATCGAATGTCCGGCGTCGCGGTGAAGACGACGCTGACGACGTCCGCATGCTCGATCGCGTTCCGGTCGAGCACTTCGCGAACCAGCTCGCCGGTGCGCTCCAGCATCTGCTCGCGCGTGTCGGCATCAAGGGTGGTCGCGCCGCGCACCGCTCGGATCATCTTCATGACGGGGATGATAGCGGCGAGGCCTTCAAAGGCCGGTCAAACGCAGCAACGAGCCGACCTCGGCGTGCGACAGGTATCGCCACTCCCCCATCTTCAACTCGCCCAGCTTGATCGGCCCCACCCGGATCCGCACGAGGTGCACGACCGGAAAGCCGAGGGAGTCGAGCATCCGGCGCACGAGCCGCTTCCGTCCTTCGGTCATGGTGACCTCGACGTTGGTGCGCGTCCTCGACGAGGACACGACTTCCGCATGGCGAGGCTTCGCGAAACCGTCCTCCAGGACCACGCCGGCCCGCAGCGCTCGGAGTGCGGCGGCGTCCACGAGCCCGCGAACCTGGGCCACGTAGGTCTTCTTCACGCGATATCGCGGGTGAGTGAGCCGGTGCGCGATCTCGCCGTGGTTGGTCAGCAGGATCAGGCCGGTCGTGTCGGCGTCGAGCCTGCCCACCGGGTACAGACGGTGTGGCGTCTTCACCAGCGAGGTGACCGTCGCGCGGCCCTTCTCGTCGCTCGCGGTCGATACGATCCCTGCCGGCTTGTTGAGCGCCACGTACCGGTAGCGAACGTCGACGTTCACGCGCCGGCCGTCTACCTCGATGCGCGCCTGCTCCGGGTCCACGCGCATTCCCTGCACGCGCACCGTCTTGCCGTCGACCGCGATCCGGCCCTGGTCGATCATCTCCTCGACCGCGCGACGCGACGCGACGCCCGCGGCGGCGAGGACTTTCTGCAAGCGCTCCCCCCGCGCGGCGCTCTTAGGGCTCGAGCTCATCGGCTACCGACTGCGCCGGCAGCATCGACGCGATGGGGGGAAGGTCCGCCACGACTCGAAGCCCCATCCGTTCGAGGAACAAGGGTGTGGTCCCGTACAACACAGCCTGACCGGGCCCTTCGTCGCGGCCGGTTTCCTTCACCAGGCCGCGCTGGACCAGCGTCGTGACGACGCCGTCGGAGTCCACCCCGCGAATGGATGCGATCTGCTGCCGGCTGACGGGCTGCTTGTAGGCGACGATGGCCAGCGTCTCCAGCGCCGCGCGCGTCAAGCGTGGGTTCTGCACGGCCAGCACGAAGCGCTCCACGTACGGAGCGGTGTCGGGATGGGTGTACATCCGCCATCCCTCGCCGACCTCCCGCAGGACCAGGCCGCTGCCGCTCGCCTCCAGGTCCGCGCGCATCTCCCCGAGCGTGGCGGCGACCGTGCCCTTCGCCGTCTCGGTGACCTGCGCGAGCTGCGTCAGCGGGATCGGCTCGTCGGCGACGAAGAGGATCGCCTCGAGCTGCCGTCGCAGTTCGCTCATCGCGCTCCTCCCTCCGCTTCTTCGGCCACGGCCGGGACGCCCTCGTACTCGTCGACGACGGGCGCCGCTCCGCTCGTCGAGCGCACGCGTGTCACGGTGATGTCGCCGAAGCTCCCGGCCTGGTCGACCGAGGCGTGTCCGCTCTTCATCAGCTCGAGCACCGCCAGGAACCGAACGACGACGTCGATCCTGGACGTGCACGTCCTGGTAATCTCGCGGAACGACAGCGAGCGGCCGTCGTCGAGCAGCTCGAGCACGTTCGCGACGGCTTCGGCAACCGTGACCCGGATCGGCGTCACGTGGGAGAAGTCGACGTGCTCGACCGGCTTCGGCGCGAGCGCGGTCCCGGCGAGCGCCGCCAGGTCCTGCAGCGAGATCCGGGCCAGAAGATCCGGCGCGACGTGGTCGAACTCGCGCCCGGGACCGCTCGTGCGCCCGAAGTAGCCCGCGTTTGCCTCGAGCCGTTCGCCGAGCGCCGCGGCCGCGTCTTTGAAGGCGCGGTACTCCAGCAGCCGGGCGATCAGCAGGTCGCGCCGGCCGAAGAACTCGTCCATCTCCTCTTCGTGCACGGGTCCCGGCAGCAGCCGGCCCGCTTTGATCTCGATCAGGCTGGCGGCCACGACGAGGAACTCGGTCGCGATCTCCAGGTCCAGCTCTCGCATCTGCCGCAGCGTCTGCAGGTACTCCTCGGTGATCGAGGCCAGCGAGACCTCGTAGATGTCCACCTCTCGCTTGGAGATGAGGTGGAGCAGCAGGTCAAAGGGACCTTCGAACACGTCGAGCCGGACCGTGTAGGCCATGGTCGCAAGTGTAGTTGCCGACAGGGGAAGCCGGGCGCAGCCGCGTTCAGATCAGCAGGAAGCCGCCGCGATCGAAGGGGAGCAGGACGCACCGATCCCCCGTCGCCAGAAGGCACGCGGGGTCGCCGAGTCCGACGACCGCGTCGGCGATGAACGAGAGCAGGTAGATCGCGAGCACGAACAAGACGTCGTACCGCGCCAGCTCCTGGTACTTCAGCTTGCCCGCCGGCGACAGGAACTCGGCCAGGATCTGGGCGCCGTCCCGTCCGGGAAGCGGCAGCAACTCGATCATGGTCATGTAGCACAGCGACAGGATCGCGCCGGCGAGCAGCAGCCGAGGCTCGTCGGACAGGACCCGCCATGCCGCCCCGAGGGCGACCGCCGCGAGCAGGGTCGCGGCGGGCCCGGCGATCGCGGTGACGACGACCTGTCGCCTGCCGGCCGTCGGGGAGTTGCTCCGCGCCTTGCCGTAGCCGAAGACCGGCAGCGTGCCCGACCCGAAGACGAACGTGAACGCCCAGACGCCCGGCAGGATCGCCGTGCCGATCGGGTCGAAATGGCGCTTTATCGATAAAGTCTCTCGTCCATAAAGGCGCGGAGTCCGATCCCCCATCATGCTCGCTACGCGCGCGTGAACGAAATGATGCAACGGGATCCCGATCAGGAACCCCAGCGCGATCCCGATTCCCCGAGCCAGGCCGTCGATGCTCATCCGGTCGAGGTTTCTGGGCGATCATCCCAGCTTCGATTCAGAGTAGACATCGAAAATAGTCTGACCTTCAACTGAACCGTGAGTGTCGGACTCACTCGCCTCTCCGCAAGCGGTCGGCCAGGATGCCGCTCGGTCCGTTCTCGTCAAGATCGGCGAGCATGAAGCTCAGCGCTTCGCGGACGATCCGTCCGCGGTCCGCGCCCACCCCGAACTCCCGCAGCGCGAGCCGCGCTCGCTCGATCGCGAACAGTTCCTCCCGCGTGCAGTAGAACGTGATCTTCTCGTCGTGCCGCTGACGGCCACTGCCTCGTTCGGGTACTTGGAGATCGATCGCTTTGTCGACAGATCGCTTTGCAGTGGAGCTTCGTCGAGATGTCGACTTATTGATCTGTCGCGTGGATATGTCGCTAGATCGATCAGTCGATGACTGCCTCTGTGCCTCCTGAGCTGCCGGAACTGCTTGAAGATCCGGCTGCGGCGGGCTCTCCTGCTCCGCGGCCGGTGTCTCCTCCGGCTGTTGCACCTGCTCCGGCGGGGTCTTCTGCTTCTGCAGGACGCTCCCCCCGAAGAACGTCTCCGCTCCCGGCAGGGTCGCTCGCTTGTTGCTCGCCAATTCCCAGCACCTCCTTGGCCAGGTCCCGATAGGCCTGGGCTCCCTTCGAGTCACGCGCGTATTTCAAGATGGGCTCGCCCACGACGGGCGCCTCCGCGAAGCGCACCGTCCGTGGGATCATGGACGCGTAGAGCTTCGCGCCGAATGCTTCCCTCGCCCGTTCGAGGACCTCGCGGGCGTGGATGGTCCGGCCGTCGAACATGGTCGCCACCACACCCTGAATCTCCAGTTGAGGGTTAAGTCGCTCTGCCACTTTCTGGATTGTGTCCACGAGCAGGCCCACGCCCCGTAGCGCGAAGAACTCGCATTCGAGCGGGATGATCACTCCGTGCGAAGCGCTCAAGGCGTTGATGGTCAGCAGTCCCAGCGACGGCGGGCAGTCGATGAGGACGAAGTCGTATTCGCCGGCGACCCGCTCCAGCTCTCGCCGCAGCACCATCTCGCGGGCCACCTCGCTGACCAGAACGACCTCGGCCGCGGACAGATCGATGTTCGCCGGCAGCAGCTCGCAGCCGTCGATCGCCGTCTTCAACACGACGTCCCCGAACCCGCTGTCCGAATCGAGCATGAGGTCGTAGATCGTGCGCTCGAGCGACTGGGCCTGGACGCCGACGCCGACGGTCAGGGCCCCCTGCGGGTCGAGATCGACGAGCAGGACGCGCTGCCCGAGCTCGGCGAGCGCCGCTCCCAGGCTGATCGTCGTCGTGGTCTTTCCGACGCCGCCCTTCTGGTTCGCGAGTGAGATGATCCGACCCACGAAGCTCCCCCTTCGATTTGTCGACAAACCGACGTGGCGATTTGTAGGCGCGACTCTATAGGCCAAAGGCGGCGATCGGCAAGGCCCCTGCCGAGAGCGACTTCGGGCGATATACCTCTCTGCGGTCCGCGACGATGGTGCAACGGAACGGTACCGAATGTTCCGGCTTGTCCCCTTCGCTCGCCACGCCGAGCGAACCCGCTGGTCAGGAGGACGCGGCTCCTTCCGAATTTCCCGAATGCGCGTTGCGGGGAACGGCGCCGACACGTCATGCACTTGCTTTAGGTCAAATCGTCCAGGTATAAGGCTCTTTTGGCGGGATCGCCCCTTCGACGGCCACCGAGAGCGGCGAAGGGTCGAAAACGCCGAGCCGGGCATGGTCCCGGGGGCAGCCCGCGGAGGGGCAAGGGGTCAAGCGTGGGCATGGGGGTGCTGGTCGCGCGCGCCGGCGAAGTGATCGCCGCACGCGCCGGCCCCTCCGCGCGCGTTCTTTCGCTCCGCAGATTCGACGTTCTTCGCAGCCGACGTCGATAGGGGGAAGGAACGTGCCCACGAATCTCGTCGCCACGAAACGCGTGCGCGTGGCCTTCGTCGACGACCACCGCTCCTACAGTCAGGCGCTCGCCGCCGCCTTCGAGCAGACCGGCAGCTTCGACGTGGTCGGGGTCGCGAGCACGCCGGAGGAAGCGCACGCCGTCATGGCCGGCGGGGTGGACGTCGCCCTGGTGGACATCGAGCTGGACGGCTTCGACGGGCTCGAGCTGACCAAGGCGCTCCGCAGGGCACACCCGGACACCCGCATCGTCGCGCTGTCGGGCCGCCGCGATCCCCTGCTGCTGGAGCAGGCGCTCGAAAGCGGGGCGAGCGGGTTCATCCCGAAGGCCGCCCCTCTGGAGCAGCTGATCGAGTCGGTGGAAGCGACGCTGGAGGACCGGGCGTCGGTCCCGGCGTCCCTGCTGAGCGAGATGTTCGGCAACATCTCCCGCCGTGAGGAGCGCAAGCGCGCGGCCATGGCGCTGCGCTCGCACCTGACCACGCGCGAGCTGGAGATCCTGGAGATGGTCGGGCGCGGAATGTCCACCCGCGAGATCGCCGAGACGCTCGTGGTGTCGGTCAACACGATCCGCACGCACGTCCAGAACGTCCTGACCAAGCTCAACGCCCACAGCCGGATCGAGGCCGTGAACTACGCGGTTTCCTCCGGCCTCATCGACCCGGTGACGCGTCGTGCTGTCTGAGATCCTTCGCGTCCTCGCCCGGCGGAAGTGGCTCATCATCGCGCCGATGGTGCTGATCTTCCTCGCGCCCTCGGCCGCCGCGCTCGCGATCGGCCGCACCTACGTCTCCGAGGGCACGATCGAGATCGAGCCGAACCAGGTCCTGACCAACCTCGTCTACGACGTCGAGAAGGACAAGACCCTCGACGACCCGATCCAGGAAGTCGTCGATCTCGCCGCGCAGCTCTTCCTGTCGCGTGCGTTCCTGGAGCTGGTGGCCGTGCGCGCCGGGGACGGCGACCTCCTCGCCGCCGACCCCGACGGCACGGTCGAGGAGTACCGCTCGAACCTGGAAGCGTTCGCGGGCGGGCCGACGCTGCTCGTCCTGCGATACCGGGGCAGGACACCCGATCAGGCCCATGCCGCCGCGACCGCCGCGATCGAGCTGCTCCTGGCCGAACGCAGGGCGCGCATCGCCGCCAACAGCTCCGCAGCCGAGGAGTTCTTCGAGGCGCAGTCGCTCGAGTACCGGCAGAACGTCCGCGCCGCGGAGTACGAGCTG
This sequence comes from Actinomycetota bacterium, assembly GCA_036397035.1. Lineage (GTDB taxonomy): Bacteria > Actinomycetota > AC-67 > AC-67 > AC-67 > DASWJS01. The sequence goes on from DASWJS010000017.1 coordinate 48,603, forward strand.
CGGGCGTTCCGCAACGCCCACCCCGAAGCCGAGCTGACCAAGGAGCACACGCAGATCCTCAACAGCCTCTCGCTCCTTCGCGCGCAGCTCAGCCAGGTGCGCCTGGAGATCCAGCGCCGGGGCGCCTCGCAGGCGCTTCGCACCCGCGAGGCGGCGCTGCTCGACCAGATCGAAGCGCTGGCCATTCCGATCGGAGCGACGCCGAACGTCGAGCTGGAGCTGCTCCGGCTGGAGGCGCTCTACGACGAGGCGCGCGCGAGCCTCACGGCGATCGCCGAGACGCTCAACGACGCCCGGCTGCTGGGCAGGGTCAACGAGGAGCGGGTCACGCGCGACCGCGTGCTCGACCCGCCGAACGTTCCCGCGGCGGCCAGCCGCGGCAAGGCGCTCACGCTGGCGGCGCTCGCCCTCGTGGTCGCCCTCGCTGCGGCCGGGAGCCTCGTGCTCCTCGCCGAGTATCTCGACGGCGGGGTCCGGCGCGAGAAGGACGTCGTGGAATCTGCGGAGATCCCCGTGCTCGCCGTGGTGGACCGCACCGCGCTGGGATCGCGGCCGTGAGCGCGGTGGAGCGCGACATCATCGCCGGCGGCGCCGGCTCGCGCGCGGCGCGACGCGCCCGCCGCCGCGCGCGCAGGGAGCAACCTGCCGGCGTGCCCGTGCCCCCCGCGCCCGCGTCCGCCCATCCGCTCGAACGCCAGCTCGAACGCGTCGCCGCGGAAGTGGTGCGAGCGATCGGATCGTCCCGCGCCGTCATCGGCGTGACCTCGGCTCGAGAGCAGGACGACCCGCTCCCGCACGCGCTGGCGCTGGCTCGCGTGCTTCGCCGTCACCGCGACGGCGACGTCCTGGTGATCGAGGCGAGCCTTCGCCGCCCGAGCCGCTCGCGCGAGCTGCTCGGCGTCCTGCCGCGTCCCGGCCTCGTCGACGCGTTGCGCAAGCCCGGCGCGTTCGCCCGCGCGGTCCATGCGACCGACGAACCGGGCATCGCGATCGTGCCCTCGGGCGCGCGAACCGAGCGCTTGTTCATCGGCGCGGCCGCGTTCGGCCTGGTGATCGAGCACGCGCGGGCGCACGCGCCCCTGGTGATCGTCGCCTCGCCGCCGCTCGACGAGGGCGGGGACGGCGACCTCGTCTCGCGCGCGTGCGACCAGTTGCTCCTGGTCGTCGAGCGCGACGCGACCCCGCGCGACGCCATCGGCGAAGCCGTCGCGCGCGCGGGCCGCGAACGTTTCCTCGGGGCGATCATGATCGCGCGCGGCGGGCGGCTCCGCAGGCGAGGCCGTCGTGGTTGACCTCAGCCTGGTCGTCCCCACCTACGCGCGGGCCGAGCGCATCGACCAACTCGCCGAGCGCCTTCGCTCGCTCGGCGACCCACCGCAGGAGATCATCGTCGTCGCCGGCGACCCCGCGTCCGCCCGGCGGGCGGCCCGGCAGGACCTGCCGGGACTGCGTGTCCTGGAGGTCGAGAACCGCAACGCGGGCTCGTCGCGAAATGCCGGATGGCGAGCCGCCTCCAGCACGCTCGTCGCCTTCCTCGACGACGACTGCCTGCCCGGACCGGCATGGGCGAAGGCCGTCCGGGCGGCGATGAAGGACGGCACGGCCGGCGCTGCGGGCGGCCCGGTGTCGAACGCCGGCGCCCGGGGGCTGCTCGGCCGCGTCGCGCAAACGTGGCTCGATCGCCGGTACGACCCGGGCGACGCGCCGTGGCTCGCGAGCCAGAACCTCGTCGTTCGCCGACAGGTCCTGGAGGCGACGGGCGGATTCGACGAGGCGCTGGCCACCTACGAGGACGTCGACTTGAGCTTTCGGATCCGCGCCGCCGGCAGCCGGCTCGTTCGCGACCCGGAGATGGTCGTCGAGCACCGCCACCGGGACACGCTCCGCGGCTTCCTTCGCCAGCACCACGGGTACGGGCGCGGCTTCACGGCGATCGCCCGGAAGCATCCCGACTGGGACCAGGCGAGCCGTGCCCCGCTGACGCGCATCGGGCGGGCGCGGGCGCTGGCGCTGGCCCTCGGACGTCCGTTCGCGTGCGCGGCGGGCATGGAGCGCGCGACCGACCGCGTCGCGTCCCTGCCGCTGTTCGCCCTGCGCGAGGCGGCGTTCCTGGCCGGCGCCCTCCGGGAGGCGCGCGCATGAAGCTCGTCTTCCCCATGCTCGCGCTGTTCATGCTCGTCGCGCTGAAGAGCGAACGCGTGAGCTGGCGGACCTACCTGGTCCTGTGCGCGGGCGCGACGGTCGTCGTCGTGGCGTTCGCGCTCGCGATCTTCGTCCTGTCGCCGCTGCAAGACCCGACCCAGGTGGTCGACACGACGAGCGGCTACGCGGGGACCCGCTGATGACGCTCGCGCTCCCCCGCCGCCGCGCCGACCGCGTTCTCGCGGCGACGACGCTCTTCGGATCGGTCTTCCTCGCCTGGATGGTGTTCGTCACCGAGAACCCGATGGCGGCGTTCGGGATCACGATCGGACTGCTCTTCGCGGGCCTCATCCTGGTCAAGCCGGCGGTCGGCATCTACACGATCCTGGCCGGCGTCCTGGTCGTCGAGCAGTACCCCTTCAACCCGCGGGTCGAGGCGATCACGGCCGAGGTGCCGCTGTACGACTACGTCTTCGGCCAGGGCCTCCAGCTCACGCCGCTCGACCTGCTCTTCGCGTGCTCGGTGCTCGGCATGCTGATCCTGTGGCTCCGGACGCCCAAGGGCGCCGGCATCCGCACGCCACGCAGTCACAACGGCCTGCGCGCGGCCGCCGTCATGCTCGCGCTCGTCATGGTGCTCGCCGAGCTGCACGGCATGCTGCGCTCGTCCTGCCAGTACTACACGCCGGTAGGCGGGTGGGCGAACTGCAACTTCGACTTCGCGGTCACCACCTTCGAGATCAAGCCGTTCGTGTACCTGCTCGCCTCGATGCTGCTCGCCTTCCGGTTGCTCGACACACCCGAGAAGCTGCGGTGGGTACTGCGCATCTTCATGGTCGCCGTCTCGATCAAGGCGCTGCAGGCCTGCTACCGGCTGGCGAAGGGAATCCGGCAGAACTGGTCGCCGAACGAGCTGCGCGCGCCGACCGCGCACGAGGACGCGCTCTTCATGGCGCTGTTCCTGCTCGCGGCGATGGCGATCATCGGCATGCGCCGGCGCGGCCTGCTCGAGCGTCAGATGCTCGTGCTGAGCCCGCTGGTGCTGCTGGGCTTCATCGCCGCGAACCGGCGCATCGGGTACGTGGGGCTCGGGGTTGCGACGCTGATGATGATCCCCTTCCTGCCGAAGAAGCTTCGGCGCAGGCTCGGTGTCTTCGCGATCCCGGCGCTCATCGTGGCGATGATCTACGTACCGGCGTTTTGGAACATCCAGGGCCCGCTCGGCCGGCCCGCACACGTGGTGAAGGCGATCTTCGTGCCGACCGGGACCGACCTCAGCTCCAACGAGTACCGCGAATGGGAGCAGTACGACGTGCTCACCACGATCAGTCACAACCTCGCGTTCGGCATCGGCTTCGGTCACCGCTACGAACAGCCGATCCCGCTGCCGGCGCTCGACTCCGAGCATCAGCCCTACATCCCCCACAACGAGATCTGGTGGGTGTGGCTCAAGACGGGAACGGTCGGCTTCGTCGCCTTCTGGACGGCGATCGGGGCGATGTTCGTCTCGGCGGGCATCGGGCTGCGGCGTCACTACCGCTCGACGTTCCTGCTGATCGGCCTGCTGGGCCTGACGGTGGTGCCGCTGCAGATCCTTGCCTCGTACGCCGACCTGCAGCTCACGTTCTTCCGCAACATGACCGTGCTGGGGGTGCTCGCCGGCGCGGCCGCGCGCACGCGCCTTTTCGAGCCGACGCCGGAGGAGGAGCCGGCGCCCGCTCGCCCGACGCAAGCCGCCCTTCTTCGAGAACGGGCCCTCCTCCATGTCTGACGCCATCGAACGCATCGAGAACCCCGAGGCGACCTCGCGGGAGAACCTCGCGTGGCACCTGGCCCGGTACCGCTTCGCGGCCTCGCTCACGAGCGGCGGCGATCGCGTGCTGGACGCCGCAACCGGCATCGGCTACGGCGTGCGCGAGATCGCGGAAGCCGGCGGCCGCGTCGTCGCGTGCGACGTGGCGAGGGATGCGCTTGGGATCGCGCGAGCGCGCCGCGAGCCGGCCTCGTTCTTCGCCGCCGACCTGCACCGCGTCCCGTGCGCGGACGCGAGCATGAACGGGGTCGTCGCGTTCGAAGTCATCGAGCACCTCCGCGAGCCGGCCGCCTTCCTGGACGAGGTCGTTCGCCTGCTGGCGCCCGGCGGGTGGTTCGTGGTCTCCACGCCCAACCCCGCGTTCGAGGTGGACAACCCCTTCCACGAGCACGAGCTTCCGCTCCGGGAGTTCACGGCGCTGCTCACGGCGCGCTTTTCCTCCGTGCTGCTGATGGGGCAATCCTGGTCGGCGTCGATGGCGCCGGCGGGGGCGGGGTCGCGCCTGCGCGACCTGGACCGCTGGGGATTGCGCAAGGTCCTGCCGCAGTCGGTCAGGGATCGGCTGCGCTCCGCCTGGCGGGCCGACGGCGCATCGGTGACGCACGCGGACCTCGAACGGGCGGCCGTGCGCACGCTGCCCCTGGAGGACGCGAACCCCTACGTCGCGCTGTGCCGGTGAACGTGCTGCAGGTGATCGGCGCGCCCTGCCGGCAGGCGGGCTCGTTCGAACGTCACCTGATTCGCCTGGCCGAGCTGGGCGCCGCACGCGGCATGCGACTCGTTGCGTGCTATCCCTCCGAGCCCGCCGCGCTCGACGTGCTTCGTGCGGCCGGGATCGAGGTGCTCGTACGCCCCGTACGGGGAAAGCTCGACGCGAGCTTCGCGAATTGGGTCCGCTCGTTCGGCCGGAGCCGCGGCGTCGGCCTCGTGCACGGGCACTTCGAACCCGCGTCTTTCCTCGCCGCCTTCGGCGCGCGCGCGGCGTTCGTCCCGGCGGTTCTCACGCGTCACTACCTGGCCTCCAACCCGCCTCGCAGCCTCCACGCGTTGCAGACGCGCGCGAGCGCGCGGGCCGCTCGGATGACGATCGCGGTGTCCGAGCCGGTTCGGGCGTCGTTGCTGGGCTTGGGCGTTCCGGCCTCGCGCGTTCGCACGCTTCCGCTCGGCGTCGATCGCGCGCGACACGCGCCGCCGTCCGGCGCGCAACGCAATGCCGCGCGCGCGGCGTTCGGGCTGGGCCGGGACGAGACCGCGGTGCTGTCGACGTCGCACCACCGGCCCGGGAAGGGAGTCGACGTGCTGGTGGACGCGGCGGTGAAGCTCGGCGGCGGCGTCACCGTGCTCGTGGCCGGCGACGGTCCGATGACGCCGGAGCTGCGGCGAGCGGCGGCCGAGCGCGGCCTTCCGGTGCGGTTCCTCGGCCGCGTGCCCGACGTGCGCGCGCTGCTGCGCGCCGCCGACGTCTTCGTGCTGCCGACCGACGGCTATCCGGAGGGCCTGCCGATGGCGGCCGTCGAGGCCATGGCGAGCGGGCTGCCGGTCGTGTCCACGCCCGTGCCTGCGATGGCGCCGCTGCTGCGCGACGCCGGCGTCACCGTCGCAGCCGGCGACCCCGGCGAGCTGGCCCGCGCGCTGAACGAGCTTGCCGCCGACGCGGCGGCGCGCGAACGGCTCGGCGCGGCCGCGCGCGAACGGACCGAACCGTTCGATCTCGATCGCTGCGCGGGCGCGGTGCTCGACCTCTACGAAGAAGTCGCGAGACGCTGATGCGTGCCCTCTGGGCTTCGACCGTCTGGCCGTGGCCGCTGGACACCGGCGGGCGGATTCGCGCGTTCCAGATGCTCGAGCTGCTCGCCGGCGAGGCCGAGACCGTCACCGTGTTCGGCACGGCCGATTCGGCTGCCGGCGTTGCGGACTTGCGAGCGGCGCTCCCGCCCAACGTGCACGTCGAGGAGCCGGTCGTCTGGGCGAATCGCATCCGCCGCTCCCCCGCCGCGTTGCTGCGCACCGCCGTGCGCGCCCTTCGCAGCGGGGAGCCGTACCGAACCGCCAAGTTCGGATCCCCCGAAGCGATCGAGCGGCTCGCCGCGCTTCTGCCGGCACACGACGTGCTCTACGTCCATTACCTGGGCACGGCGGGGATCGTCGAAGCCGCTCGCGCGCGCGCGGGCCGAACGCCGCCCGTCGTCTTCGACGCGCACCAGGTCGAGCAGACGCTCGCCGCCGAGGTGCGGCGATCCTTGCGGGGCGCTCGGCGCGCGCTGTCGCCGCTGCTCGGCGGCGAGGTGCGCCGGCTCGCGCGATTCGAGTCGCGCTTCGTCGCGGGCTGCGCCGCCGTGATCGCGATCACGCCGGAGGATGCGATCCGGTTCCGCGCGCTCGGCGCGCGCGAGGTCGTCGCGGTCCCTCCGGGGGCCTGGCCAGTGCTCGAACGGCCCGGCCCGGGCGCCGAGGTCCTCGTCCTGGGCACCTGGCACTGGCCGCCCTCGGCCGCCGCCTTGGAGGAGATGCTCCCTGCGCTTGCCACGCTCCCTCCCTCGATCGTCCCGGTGGTCGCGGGCGCGGGCGCCTCGCGAAGCCTGCGGCGACGCCTCCGGGCGGCCGGACTGCGGCACGCCGGTTACGTCGAGGACCTCGAGCCCTACTGGCGGCGCGCGCGGGTCGTCGTCATCCCCGGCGCGGGCACGGGCGCGCGGATGCGATTCCCCGAAGCGTTCAGGCGCGGCGTGCCGGTCGTCGCCACGGTCGCCTCCGCCGCGGGCTTCGATGCGACCGGGGCCGGGACGATCGTCGAGAGGCCCGGTTGGATCGCCGACTCGATCCGCCGGATCGTCGCGGACGACGATCTCGCGGCGGAGCTGTCGGCCGGGGCGAGCCGGCTCGCCGCGCGCGTCTACGACCGCGACTCGCTGGCGGCGCTGATGCGCCCGGCGCTCGCGGCGGCACGCGCACCGGCCGCATCGCCTCCTGCATCTGCATGAGGCCTCTCATGCATTCGTATGAGGGAAAGTTCGTGTCGCCGAGCGGGATACAGCGCCGCCGGCCCGTGTCCACGATCCGCCTTCCCCGTCTAGAGTCGGGTGATTCGTCGAGATTCACGCCCTGACGATTCGGCCGGCGCAGCATGCGAAGGGGGAGCACGTCATGGTCCGGAGCCACTCGTTCCCGCGCTCGATCGTCGTCGGAGGCATCACGGTCCTGCTGCTCGCCGCCGGCGTTCCCGCACACGCGGTGTCGGTCGCCTCCTTCGTCGGGACCGATACCACGACGCACGGCGATCGCTGCACCATCGAGCGCACGTACGGGAACGCCGGCTACGCGCTCCCGCTCGCCGGCTTCGACGAACGGCCAGTCGGGGGCGACGACGCGGCCGAGCCCGCACTCCCCGTCCTGGACGAGACCGGCGGCGTCTTCGACGCCCCCGGCTCCTACGCCGTCCGCTCGCACGTGACCTCGGAGGACAAGCGGGCGCTGGAAACGCCCGACGAAACGCAGCGACGGGGCACGGCGCACTACGGCACGTCCTTCGACGTGACGGTGGACCTGGGCGCCGCCGCCGACGTGCGGGTCGCGGCGTACCTGGTGGACTTCGACGCGAACGCGCGGACGCAGCTCACAGTCTCGAGCGCCGGCAGCGGCAGCGACTCCACGACCACCAGCAACTACGAACAGGGCGTCTACGAGATCTTCGACGTGCACACCGACGACGGGCCTGTCACGCTCCACTTCGAAGGCACGAGCCCGAACGCGGTCGTCTCCGGGATCTTCTTCGACGCCATCGCGCCGGCGGCCGGCGTGACGTACGCGGGGCAGGACGCCACGAGCAAGGGCGACTGGGTCGGCGCCTACGGCGCGGGAGGCTACGCGCTGCTCGGCTTCGGCTCGCCCGGCGGCGTGCAGCCGTGGAGCGCATCGATGGACGTGCTGGGCAACGGCCTGTCGAGCGGCGACCTCACCAGCACCGGCGGCACCTTCGTCTGGAGCGACTTCTACGCACAGGCGAGCGTGGTCAACAACGCCTACGCCTTCTCCTGGAGCGACTGGCTGCCGAGCGTCACCGGCGACCCGCGCGCGCAGCAGTTCTTCGAGTTCCACCCGGAGCTGAGCGGGCCGCCCTCCCTGGGCGATCGCCGCGCCACGGTGTGGGACGGCGGGAACGACCTTGCGATCAACCAGGACGACCCCGACCGTCCGCTCGTCGTCGACGTGAGCCTGCCGCCGACGGCCGGGTCCTACCGGCTCGCGCTGTACTTCCTGGACTGGGACGACGATCGCATCCAGGACGTCACGCTGACCGACGTGACCAACGCGGTGACGCTGCCGACCCAAACCGTCGCCGGCTTTCAGGGCGGCGTCTACTACCTCTACACCGTGCAGGGCGCCACGGACCTCGAGATCGTGATCGAGCGCATGCAAGGCCTCAACGGCGTGCTCTCGGGCATCTTCCTGGACGAAGTCCCCGCGGGACCCACGGGGTTCGCGGGAACCGACGAGACGACCGGCTCCGCGGCCGAACGCGTGTGCCTGTACGGCAACTTCGCCTACGTCCTCGCCAACGCGAAGGGGAATTCGGAGTTCCCGATCGGCGGCAGCGAGACCTCCGAACCCGCGGTCGACTCGCAGGACGAAGTCGGCGGCCCCGGCTTCGGCGACGAGGGATACGGCGGGCCGTACGTCTCCTACAGCGTGCACGGGCCGCTCGACGTTCCCGACGAGCGCGCGCTGCTGCACCCGGCGCTGGACAAGCGGCGAGCGACGGCCGCGTTCGGAAGCCAGGTCGTCACGCAGGTGACGCTGCCCGCCGGGGCCTACCGGCTGTCGGTGTACTCGCTTGACTGGGACCGGAACGGCCGCGTGCAGACGACCGTCGTCGGCATCGGGAGCACGAACGACTCCGACACGCAGACCGACCTGCGCGAGGGCGTGTATCAGCGCTTCCTCGTGACCTCGAACGGCGTCACCCCGATCATGGTGACCGTCAACCTGGACGGCGGGCCGAACGCCGTGTACTCGGGCCTGTTCGTCGATCCCGTCGGCTCGGCGCCGCTCGTCGACTTCGAAGGCGTCGACACCGCGACCAAGGGCAACTGGCGCGTCCCGCCGGGCGCGGGGGGCGACGACGGCGCGGGCTCGCCCTACGGGGACGCGGGCTACGCGCTCGTCGGCTATAACCACCCCTTCAACCAGGCCGTAGTCGGCTGGAACGCCGCCTACGACGCCAGCGGCGGCGTCCTCGCCGGCAACTACTCGATCACGAACGGGTCCTTGTGGTCCTGGACGCCGGAGTACGACGCGACGCCGATCGTGCAGAACGCGTACGCGTTCGCCTGGACCGATTGGTACGACGCGAGCGGCGACCCGCGCGGGCAACGGTTCTTCAAGTTCAACCCGGAGATCCCCGGCCCGCCTCTCCTCGGCGACCGCCGTGCGGCGACCTGGGACTCCGGCGACGAGTTCCGCGGCGACCGGCCGCTCGTCATCGACCTCGACGTGCCGGCAAACTCCGGCGGCGCGTTCGACGGCTTCCGGCTCGCGCTCTGGATGGTCGACTTCGACTACGTCGACGCTCGCGCGCAAACCATCAAGCTCTACGACGCGAACACCGACGCCCTGCTCGACACGCAGCCGGTGTCGTCCTTCAGCGACGGCGCTTATCTGATCTGGAACATCGAGGCCGACTGCCCGCTGCGCATCGAGGTCCAGAACACCGCAGGCATCAACGCCATCATCGGCGGCATCTTCCTGGACGAGCTGCCGGCGTAGACGCTCGGCGCGCTCCTCGTCTCAGCAGCGGGGCCCGGCTCGGTCACGCCCAGCCGCGTCGGCGGCGGGGCAGGAAAGCCATCGCGCCCATGCCGAGCAGCACGCAGCCGATGCCCGCGCGCGCCGCTCCGTCCGCCGGGCCGGTCTTCGCGAGGTTCGACTGACGGATGACGTTGCCTTTGACCGACGTGCCCGCCGTGTCGCCGTCGCCGCCCGTCGTCGTGGGCAGCACCGTCGTCGTCGGGGTGGAGGTCGGCGTCGAGGTCGCGCTCGCGCTCGGGCTCGGCGTCGGTCGCGCCACGATCTCGTCCAGGAAGATGCCCGAGAGCGTCGCAACGGTCCCCGGCCTCGGAACGACCCGGATCCGGTAGTCCATCGACGCGCCCAGCTCCCAGCGCAAGACCACGCCGTCGCGGAACGACGAGCCGGTCAGCGTCTTTGCATCCAGCAACGACCCGTTCCCGCTGCGAATCTCCACGTCTTGGGTGCGGTCGTTGTTGTCGTAGTCCATTGCGTAGAGCGAGAGCACGAAGCCGCTGCCGCCCTCGGCGCGATTCGCCGGAACGTGCAGGTCGATCAGGAGCGGCAGGCCCGGCGTGTCCACGTCCCAGGTCGTCGCGCGGCGCTCGCCCGGCGTGGACGGCCCGCCCACGTTGGCGTTGTAGATCCAGAACGTGCACGCGCGTCCGTCGCCGCCGTTCGGCAGCCAGCCGGTCCACGCCAGCGCGAACGACGGGGCCTCCGCCGGCTCGTCCACATACTCGTCGCTCCAGACGAAGACCTTCCCCGCGACCGAGTAGCCGTCGGTCGCGACGACGTCCGCGTCGTCCTTGGCCTGCGACCACGTCTGCGTGCTGCCGGGCGAGCCGCCGGCCGCGGTGCCGGCCAGGATGGAGGCGAGCGTCCCGTAGGATCCGATCCAGTCTCCGCGCGTGGCGGCGTCGAACCCGTCGAAGGACACGCCCGACACCGGCGCGGCCGCCATGTCGAGGAAGACGCCGGACACGACCGCGTTGCCCGAGGTCGCGCTCACGGAGACCGTCACCGTTCGCGGGCCGGGCGCCGGCACCTCGATCAGCGTGCGCAGGTAGACCCCGGTGTCCGGGGTGACCGGCTTGGTCAACGCCCCGACCCCGTCGACCTCGACGCTTACGTCCTGCTCGATCCCGGCCTTGGTGTAGTCGTAGGCGTAGACGGCGAGCCGGTAGTTGCCCGGCTGCAGGTCCCAGGTCAGCACCGGGGAGTCCGTCCAGGTGGTCGCGCGGCGCGTCGTCCCGCCCGGGAGCAGGACCGGCCGGTCGTCGGCATCGACGTCGGGCCCGTACACGCGGTAGGTCACCTTGTCCGAGCCCGACAGGCCCGGTCCTTCGGCTTCGTCCTCGGACGGGTGGGCGCCCGCTCCCCCGATCTGGAACTCGTTCAAGGTCCCCGGCGCGTTCGGACGGATGGACGCGAAGGCGCCGTAGGAGATCGCTTGCCCGTCCCCGGCCGGCTCGGCCCAGTGGCACGCGGTCTTGGCGCCCAGGAAGCTCGCCGACGCCCCGAAGGCGGGGACGACGCCGACGGCGGACACGAGCATGCTCACGCCCGCCGCGATGAGCGCGGCGCCGGCAATGCGCCGCGCCCGGTAGGTGGTTTTCAGAACGCTCGCTCTCTTGTGATCGACGTCTGAGCGGAGATTGTGGGCCGTCTAGGCCCTTCATGACAAGCCGCTTTGTTCATGTTTCCCATACTTCATGCCGCCTCTCATGCACCTGCACGAGCGGGAACCATGCACTTGATGCCCTGGTTTCGTACGGATGTCGGTTTCTCAGCGGGGCCTGCCAGCCGAGACTTGACGTCGACATGTCACCGTCCGGCCCGTCCGCCGCGCCCGCGGCTCGTTCCTTCAGGCCCGCCTCCGTCGAGCTTCTGGGCGCGCGCGCCCACCTGCTCGGGCGGGAGGAGTTGATGGCGGCCGTAGGGCGTGCCGCGGCGACGCGCGAGAGCCTGACGTTGCACTCGGTCAACGCGCACTGGCTGCGGCTGGTGGGAACCGATCCGTCGGTGGCGGCGCTGGCCGATCGATTCGACCTCGGGCTGCTCGACTCGACGCTGCTGTGCCGGATCGTCGAGCGCCGGACGGGCGTGCTGCCCGAACGGATCACCGGCTCGGACCTGGTCCCCGCCCTGTGCGCCGACTCGGCCCGGACGGGCCTGCGCTTGTTCTTCCTGGGGGCGGCGCCCGGCGTCGGCGCGAAGGCCGCCGAGCGCGCGGAGGCGCTCTACCCTGGCTGCCGGATCGCCGGCGTCGAAGCGCCCGCCCCCGCGGAGATCGACGACCCCGACGCGTCGCGCGCCCTCTGCGCGCGGATCAACGCCGCGCGCGCCGACGTGCTCCTGGTCGCGCTCGGCATGCCGCGGCAGGAGCGCTGGCTCGTGCGTCACCGCGACGACCTCGAGGCGCCGGTGCGGATGGGCGTGGGCGCCTCGCTCGACTTTCTGGCGGGGCGCGTGAAACGCGCGCCCCGCTTCATCCAGCGCGCCGGCCTCGAGTGGGCCTGGCGACTGGCCGCCGAACCGCGCCGCCTCTGGCGGCGCTACCTCGTGGAGGACCTGCCCGTCATGGCGCGGCTCCTCCGGGAGACTCCGCGGCGCACCTCGCGCCGCTCGCCATCCATCCAAGGAGGGAAACCATGAAGCGCATCCTGCGCGCGGCGAGCCTCGTGCTCGCGACTGCGGTCGTGCTGGGGCTCGCCGCCCCGGCGAACGCCGCGGTGACCGACGTCGCCTTCGACGGCACCGACACCACAACCGGAGGAAACTGGTCGTTCACCAACGCGGCCGAGACGACTCGCACCTACCAGTACGGGTCCTTCGCCTACGCCCTGCCGAACTCGATCGGTCAGTTCGAGTACGAGGTCGGCGGCGACAACACCTCGCAGCCCTCGCTCGACGAGACCGGGGGCATGGGCTTCGGCGACGAGGGCTACACCGGCGAGCAGGCCGCCTACCGGGTGCACGGCCCCCTCGGGGACGCCGACCCGCGCGCGCTGATGCTCCCGAGCGGGACCGAGCGCCGTCCCACCGCCTGCTACGGGCCCACCGTGTCGACCTCGCTCACGCTGCCGGCCGGCAACTACCGCGTGGCCGTCTACATCCTGGACTGGGACCGCAACGGCCGGATCCAGACGACCCTGACCGCCTCCGACGGCGACACGGCCACCAACACGGTGATCGACGCCCTCAACGGCGTCTACCAGCTCTTCGACGTGCACTCCAACGGCATCCAGCCGGTCACGATCGCCTCCAGCATCGACGCCGGCCCGAACGCAGTGATCTCGGGCGTGTTCGTCGACGCGCTCGGCGCGCCGGTCGTCGGCAGCACGTGGAGCGGGCTGGACACCACGACCCAGGGCAACTGGGTCGGCGTCTACGGCGCGACCGGCTACCTGCTGTGCGGCATGAACACGCCGACCGGCGCCGCGCTGGGCTGGACCTCCAGCCTCGACGTGGCGAGCGGGCTCGTCTACTCGATCGCCGGCAACACCTACGCGTGGGCCGACGCCTTCGCGGTGCAGACCGTGGTGGAGCCCGCCTACGCCTTCGCCTGGACCGGCTGGTCCCCGGAGGCAACCGGCGACGCACGGTACGCGACGTTCTGGAAGTACAACTCGACCACCGGCGGAGCGGCGACGCCCGGCGACCGCCGCGCGACGACGTGGGACTCCTACGACGAGGTCGCCGGCTACACCAGGCCGCTCGTGGTGGACCTGCACCTGCCGGCCAACTCCGACGCCGAGCGCGACGGGTTCAAGCTCGCGCTCTACTTCCTGGACTTCGAGGGCTACCGCGCGCAGGACCTCGTCATCCGGGACGTGACGCGGGGCGTGACGCTCCCGACCGAGCACATCGCGAACTTCCAGGGCGGCATCTACTACCGCTACGTCGTGCCCGCCGGCACGGACCTGGAGATCACCCTCACCAAGACGGCGGGCCAGAACGCGGTGCTCTCCGGCATCTTCCTCGACGAGCTGTCCACGCACGGCGACGGCGGCACTCCTCCGGACGAGCCGCCGGTCGTGAACGAGCCGCGCACGCCCGGATACTGGGGCAACTGGAGCAACCACTTCACCCAGGCGCAGTTCCAGGCGATCCTCGACGCGGCGATCGCCCAGTGCCCGGCGTTTGCCGGCACGAGCGTCAAGCAGGCGACCGACAAGCTGCGCGCGGACGCCTGGGCCATGTCCGACAAGCTCGCCCAGCACTTCCTGGCCTTCTGCCTGAACATCGCCGACCGCCGCCTGAACCCCAACACGCACGTCGACCTGACCAGGATCCTCGGCGCGCTGACGGTGTTCGGGGACGACACGCGGACGGTCGAGCACATCCGGGCGAAGGTGCAGTTCAAGTGGGACTCGCAGGGCACGCCGTGGAAGGCGTGGTCGCGCATGCAGCAGGAGATCGCCAAGAACGTCCTCGACGCGATCAACAACGACGGCAGCGGCTTGCTGATGGACGTCGAGATCCTGCTGTGACGATCGAGCGAACCGCCGCCCGTCCGGGGCGGGCGCTCGCGCCCGACGAGCTGGTCGTTCTGCCCGGCCGGGTGCCGCCGTGGGTCGGCGGCATCCGGCTGGGAGCCGACGTGCTCGGGCTCGCCGCCGGCTTGCTGATCAGCCTCGGGCTGCGCGGACGCATCCTGGAACCACTCTCGGGCCCGACGAGCGTCGTCACGCACGGCCTCGGGCTCGCCGTGCTGATCCCCGTCTGGCTCGCGATCCACTTGCTCGCCCTCAACCATGCCGGCCTCTACCGCAAGCGGGTCACGCGATCGGCCGTAGACGACCTGCCCCGCATGGGGCGGGGCGTCACCTACGGGGCCCTGGTCGATCTCGCCACGACCTACGTGCTGCGGGTCGCCACGCCCCGGGGGCTGATCATGGCGGCATGGGCGGTGGCGATGGTCGCGATCGCGAGCGGCCGGGCGCTTGCGTACGCATGGGAACGCCGCTACTTCCGCACGTCCGACGACGGCGAACGGGCGATCATCGTCGGCGGCGGCGTCCTGGCCGTCCGCACGCTCGAGCAGCTCGAGCGCGTCCCCCACGACGGCCTCCGCCTGATCGGCTCGGTCGGCGAGGACCGCTTGCGCGACGACGTGCCCTACCTCGGCGGGGTCGACGACCTGCCCGCCATCGTCGCGGCCTACGGCGCCGACCAAGTCATCGTCGCCCAGGACGGCTCGGATGCGCCGGGCCTGACCGGGGCCATCTGGTCGACCGGCGGCATGCGCACGCGCGTGTCCCTGGTGGCGTCGCACCCCGACCTGATCCTTCCCTTCGGCGAGCACGACCGCCTCGGCACGCTGCCGCTGATCCACGTCCGCCATCCCCAGACCCGCCCGGTCGCGCGCCGCGTGCGGGACGTGATCGACTGGTCGGCCGCGCTCCTTGCGAGCATCGTCACGGCGCCGCTCGTGCTGCTGCTGGCGGCGATCGTGCGCCTGGACTCGCCCGGCCCCGCCTTCTTCCGCCAGAAGCGCGTCGGCCGCGACGGCAAGGTCTTCGACGTCGTCAAGCTGCGCACGATGGACGCCGACGCCGACGCGCGCAAGGAAAGTCTGGCACCACTCAACGAAGCCGACGGGCCGCTGTTCAAGATGAGGGACGACCCGCGCATCACCCGGGCCGGACGGTGGTTGCGCCGGACCTCCCTCGACGAGCTCCCGCAGCTCTGGAACGTCGTGCGCGGCCAGATGAGCCTGATCGGGCCGCGACCGCCGACGCCCGAAGAAGTCGTGCAGTACCCGATGTGGTTCCGCCGGCGGCTCGCGGTGCGACCGGGGATCACCGGACTCTGGCAGGTCAGCGGCCGGTCGGCGCTCCCGTTCGCGGAGGCGATGCGTCTGGACCTCACCTACGTCGAGGCGTGGTCCCCGTGGCTCGACATCCAGATCTTGCTGCGGACCGCAGCCGCCGTCCTCCGGCGCGAAGGCGCCTATTGAGATGGCGCTCATGACCCTGCGATCGAGGTTCGACGATCTTCCCCCCGAAGCCCGGAACCTGCGGCTGGGCTCGCTGCTGCGCGAACACCGCCTGCGCGGGGGCTTGACGATGGCCGACGTCGAGCGCCGCACCGGCGGCGCGGTGAAGGCGGCGGCGCTCAGCGCCTACGAGCGCGGCATGCGCCCCGTTCCCGCGAATCGCCTGCCCGTGCTGGCCGAGCTGTACGGCTCGACGCCGGACGCGCTGCTGGCGCGGGTGGAGCCCCCGACCCCGACCGGCGTCGTCATCGACGTCGTCGCGCTCGAGCGCGCGCCGGATCAGGCCCCGCTGCTCGCCGTCGTGCGCGACCTGCTCCGCAAGCGGCGGGAGCCCGCCGGGCGCCTGGTGGGCATTCGATCCTCGGACCTGCTGTCGGAGGGCGAGGACGTGACCGTCGTGCTCGACGCGCTCCGCGAGCGGGGCATCCTGGTTCAGCCGTCATAATGACGGCATGGGCCTGACACGGCGGGCGTTCCTGCGCGAGCTGGCGCGCGGCAACCGGTCGTTCCCGCGCGCGCAGCTCTCCGGCTGGGACTTGTCCGGAGCGAACCTGTCCGGGACCGACCTGTCCCAGGGAGAGTTGCGAGAGACCGTTCTGCGCGACGCCGATCTCTCCCACGCCGTGCTCGTCGCCGCCGACCTCGCGGGCGCCGACCTCACCGGGGCGAACCTCACCGGGGCGGTCTTGACCGGCGCCGTGCTGGCCGCGGCGGACCTGACCGACGCCGACCTCACCGGCGCGCGCCTCGTGGGCGCGCAGTTGCCGGGAGCGCGGCTCTACGTCACCGACCTCACCGGCGCCGAGCTGGTCCGTTGTGAGATGTCGGAGGTCTACGGCGTCGAGGCCACCTTCGACCAGGCCGACCTGACCGGGGCGGTCCTGCGAGGCGCCGATCTCGCCGATGCGCGCTTCGTCGGAGCATCGCTCGTGGGCACGGACCTGCAGGGCGCGAACCTGCGGGGAGCGCTGCTGACGGGCGTCAACCTGCTCGGCGCCGACATGACCGGCGCAACCCCCGGCTGAGCTACCCCCGCCGAGCTATCCGGCGCGGCGCGCCCGCACGGCTCCCGCTTGCAGCATGACGATCACCACCTCGGTCAGCACGGTCGTCACCGCCGCCCCGGTCGCGCCGTGGCGTGGGATCGCGTAGAGGTTCGACGCCACGTTGAGCACCGCCGCGATCCCGGTGATCGTCGCCAGCAGTCCCTGCGCATCGCGCGCGAGCAGCTCCCACGCAAGGGGCGTCGCCGCGATCGACAGGCCGAGCGCAATGCCGAGGATGCGAAGCAGCGGGATCGCGCCGGCGTAGGCGGGGCCGAACAGGATGGAGATGACCGGGTCCGCCAGCAGCGCGATGCCCAGCGCCCCGGCCGCGCCGAGGCCCGCCATCGCGAGCAGGCTTCGCCGCAGGAGCCGCGCGGCCGCCTCCGGCTCGTGCCGGGCGAGCCGCATCTGGCGAGGGCTGATCACCGCGGCGTAGATGGTGGTCACGAACGACAGCGTGTCGAAGATCCGATACGCGGCGCCGTAGACGCCCGTGAGCGCCGGCCCCTTGATCGGCTCGAGCATCGCCGAGTCGGTGCGGTAATAGATCGACTGCGCGATCAGGTGGCCCCCCAACGGGCCGGCCGTGCGCAGCAAGAACCGGGTCGTTCCCGTCGTCACCGGGCCGCGCGGGAACCACCCACGGGCCCGCACCAGCGCCACGGCGCCGAAGGCATATGCGGCGTACCCGGCGGCGTAGGCGACGCCGATGCCGCCCAGGCCGATCGAAGTCCGCGCGGCGAGCACGCTCCCCGCCAGGAAGATCCCCTTGCTCGCCACGTCGACGACGCCGCGGGGGAGCGGCCGCTCATGTCCCTGCAGGATCGCGAAGAGCAGGTTGCCGGTCCCTTGCAGGAAGAGTCCGGCGGCGAGCCCGGCGGTCAGCAGCGGGGCGCGACCTGCGATCGCGATCGCGGCGCCCGCCAGCACGACGCCGAGACCCGCCGCCCCGAATCGAAGCGCCCCGGCGACGTGGGACTCGGGGTCGCGCCGGGCGACGGCCCGCAGGATGAAGCTCTCGAGCCCGAAGCCGCCGACGACGACGGCGATCGAGAGCACGCTGAAGGCGAAGACGAACCGCCCGAATGCCGCCGGTCCGAGCACGCGCGGCACGATCGAGACCCAGGCGAGCGCGAAGATCCACGTTCCCGCCTGCGTCGCGGTGAGGCCCGCGCTCTTGCCGAGGACGCCGCTCCGGGCCCCGTCTCGATCGCCGCTCACCCGGCGACGGTAGCGCGGCCGCCCCGACGAACCGGTCAGCGCGGGTCGGCCAGACGGCCGGCCGCCTGCAGCGCCGCGCGGGCGGCCGCGCGCGGCGCGTCGCCGGACTCGCCGATCAACGCCGCGCCAAGCTCGGCATGGTCGAACTCGTCGCGCAGGAGCACCAGCACGGCCCGCTCGGCGCTCACCTGCCCCTCGGTCGCTTCGACGACCTTCAGGTTCGGAGCGACGGCGCTCAGCGTCGCGTGCGCGACCGCCTCCAGCGGCGTGGCGCCCTCTGCGGACCCCGGCTGCTCGCCGCCCACGGTGCGCACGATTACCTCCGCGCGCGCCCCCTCGCCGAGCGTGTCCACCCGCACGCGTCCGACCGTCGCGGGCGCCGGAGCGGCGGCCTGCCCGGACGCGTCCAGGAACGCGGCGACGCTGCCGATGCTTCGGGCGAGCTTCACGGCCGTCGCCCGCTCGGCGGGCTCCATCGGCGCCGTCCGGCGTCCGACGACGTGCACGCCCCTGCTCGTCGGACCGGCCGTCGAGACCGCGACCGCGAGGAACCCGCCGAGCAACAGCGTCTCGTCTCCGGCGTGCTCGTCACCCATCGTGTCGCGCAGGGAGGTGAGCAGCTCGAAGGCCTCCGTCGGCGTCACGTCGCTCAGCGAGGGCCGGACCATGTGCAGCTCCGGTGAGCCGCCCTCGGGCAGGTGCAAGTACGCCGCCAGGTCCAGATCCATGACCGCGCACAGCGCGTCGAGGCCGGCTTTGACGATCTCGCGAGGGTCCTGCGGGGTGTTCTCGGTCATCCTTCCTCCCGTTTGTGATGGTACGCGATGGTCCGGAGCACGTCCGATTCGTTGCCGTATCGGCGCCAACGCGAACGATCTCCTGGCTCAGAAGGGCTATTTTCGCCGGCGGCCAGTAATCGATCCGCGTCACGGCTCGTTTAGGTCAGTACGAGCGACGGAGGTTACAGCCATGCAGTGGACGCTGATTGTTTCAGAGGATGACGGGTTCCAGCGGCGCGCGCTTGCGTGCATGCCCGACCGGTCCTACGTCGTCGGCGCGACCGGCGACGGCTCGGCGCGGCAGATCGTCGGCGCCCTGAACGTGGCGACCGTCCTGGTCGACGCGCGGGACGACGCGGGGCGCAAGTTCCTCGGGTCGCTCGCGGGACTGCCGAGCAGCCGCCTTCCGCGGATCCTCGCCGTCGGACTTGCGCGAGCCTCCACCCGGTTCGAGCGGCACGGCACCGTCACCAGCGCCGTGCGCGCGGGGCTCGCCGGCGCCGCCTAGGCGCTCTCGCGCTGCTTGCACGTGACGCACAGCGTCGAGTACGGCAGCGCCTCCAGGCGCTCCTCCGGGATCGGGTTCCCGCACCGCTCGCAGGTCCCGTACCCCCCTTCGTCCATCCGCTTCAGCGCGTGATCGATGTCGCGCAACTGCGCCCGCAGGCGTTCGATGAGAATGAGGGTCTTGCCAAGCTCCGCCGTCGAGTGCGCGCTGTCGGCGAACCCCGCGTCGTAGCCCTCGCCTTCGAGACTCCCCTCGTCGGGGTCGGCGCCGCTTTCGCGAAGCTGCCGGCGCACGTCCTCCCGCGACGAGTCGAGCATCGCGCGGAAGTGTTCGAGCTGTTGGGCGTTCATCGATCCCCCTTAGCGGGAGGCCACCCGCGCGCGCGGATGGGTCCGGTCGTAGATCTCTCGGAGCCGCTGCGGGCTCGTCAGCATGTACACCTGCGTGGTGGACACGTTCGCATGGCCGAGCAGCTCCTGCACGACGCGCACGTCGGCGCCGCCCTCGATCAGGTGCGTGGCGAACGAGTGACGCAACGTGTGCGGCGAGATGCGCCGCGTCAGGCTCGCTCGTTCGGCATAGCGCTTGAGGAGCTTCCAGCACCCTTGCCGCGTCAGCCTTCGCCCGCGCTGGTTGAGGAACAGCGCGTGCTCGCTCGAACGCCCGCGCCGGACGAACTCGGGGCGCCCCGCCGTCAGGTACGCCCGCACGGCGTCGCGGGCGACCGAGCCGAACGGCACGACGCGTTCCTTCGAGCCCTTGCCAACGCACCGAACCGTCACCCCGTCCAGGTCCACGTCGTCGACGTCCAGGGCCGTCAGCTCCGAGATCCGGAGCCCGGCGGCGTAGAGCAGCTCGAGCATCGCGCGGTCCCGGACCGCAGCCAGGCCCTCGGCCGGCACCGCCGCAAGGAGGGCGCGGACCTCCGCCTGCGAGAGCGCCTTGGGGAGCGCGCGGGGAAGCCGCAGCGTGCCGATCTGCTCGGCGGCGTCGGCGGCGACGACCCCCTCGCGCAACGCGAACCGGTGGAAGCCCCGCACGGCCGCCACGACCCGCGCGACGGTGGCGGCCGAGTATCGCTTCTGCGGGGCGTACTCCGATTCCCGGAGGTGCGCGACGAATGCGGCCACGTGCTCCTCGGAGACGGCGGCCGCGCTGCCGACGCCCTCGCCGGCGAGGTAGGCGAGGTAGAGCCGGAGGTCGCGCGTGTAGGCCTGCTTGGTGTTGGGCGCGACACCCTGCTCGACCGCGAGGTGGTCGAGGAACCGCTCGGCGAGCGCGGCGAGGTCACCCGTGACGGCGTGCGCGTGCTGTGGTGAACTCATGGCGGGGGCAGTCCTCTCGCGACCGGTCTAGTGGGCCAGGAGCGACTCGAGGACGGACGCGGCGAAGCCGTGCGCCGCGGCGACGGCGTGGTTGGTGATCGCGCCCTCGAACACGTTCACTCCCTTCGCAAGCGTCGGGTCGTCCTCGATCGCCTCTCGCGTGCCCTTCCGCACGATCGCGACCACGTACGGCAAGGTCGCATTGGTGAGGGCGTAGGTCGAGGTGTGGGGAACAGCCCCGGGCATGTTGCCCACGCAGTAGTGTACCACCCCGCCCGCGACGTACGTGGGATCCCTATGCGTCGTCACGCGGCTCGTTTCGAAGCAGCCGCCCTGGTCGATCGAGATGTCGACGATCACCGATCCCGGCTTCATCGCCTCGACGACCTCGCGTGACGCCAGCTTCGGCGCGAGCGCTCCCGGCACCAGCACGGCGCCGATCACGACGTCGGCCTCCGCCATCTGCTCCTCGATCGTCAGGCCCGCGCTGGCGAGCGTGAGGATCCTTCCCTTGTGAATGTGGTCCACATAGCGCAGCCGCTCGACGTTCTTGTCGAGCAGCACGACCTCGGCCTCCATGCCCTGCGCGATCCACGCCGCGTTCGACCCCGCCATGCCGGCGCCGATCACCACCACGCGGGCCGGGCGAACGCCCGAGACGCCGCTCAGCAGCACGCCGCCGCCCCCGTGCGGCCGCTCCAGGTGCGTCGCGGCCACGTGCGGCGCCATCCGCCCGGCGATCTCGCTCATGGGCGCGAGCAGCGGCAGGTGCCCGGCGGCGTCCTCGACGGTCTCGTAGGCGATCGCGACGCACCCCGACGCCACGAGCGCGTCGGTCACGTCGCGGTGCGCGGCGAGGTGCAGGTAGGTGAACAGAATCTGGCCCGGACGCAGCAGGCCGAACTCGGTCGCGAGCGGCTCCTTGACCTTCAGGATCATCTCGGCGCCGGCCCAGATCTCGCGCGCGTCTTTCACCATAGTCGCGCCGGCGCGCTCGAACTCCTCGTCCGGGATCGAAGACCCCTCGCCGGCGCCGGCCTCGATCATGACGGGATGGCCCTCGGAGGCCAGCTCGCGAACGCCCACCGGCGTGATCGCGACCCGGTATTCGGACTCCATGATCTCGCGCGGGACGCCGACGATCATGGTCTCGTCCCTAGCGTGGCGACGCGGCTTGCGCCTCGAGCACAGCCTCGTCGGGCGTCCGGGCGAGCGCCGCCTTCAAGAAGCCTTCGAAGAGCGGATGGGGCCGCGTCGGCCGGCTCTTGAACTCGGGGTGGAACTGGCTCGCGACGAAGAAGGGGTGATCGGGCAGCTCGATCACCTCGACGAGCTTGCCGTCCACAGTGGTGCCGCTGACCCGGAGCCCGCCGGCCTCCAGCCGCTTGCGATAGCGGTTGTTGACCTCGTACCGGTGGCGGTGCCGCTCGAGGATGATCTCCTCGCCGTAGGAGGCGCGCGCGACGCTTCCCTCCGCGAGCCGCGTCACCCACAGGCCGAGCCGCATCGTGCCGCCCTTGTGGTTCACGTCGTGCTGGTCGGCCATCAAGTCGATGACGGGGTGCGGCGTGAGCTGATCGAACTCGGAGGAGTTCGCGTTCTCGAGCCCGCACACGTTGCGCGCGAACTCGATCACCGCGCACTGCAGGCCGAGGCAGAGCCCGAGAAACGGGATCCCCTTCTCGCGCACGTTCGTGATCGCGGCCACTTTCCCCTCGATGCCCCGGATGCCGAAGCCTCCGGGCACGACGATGCCGTCCACCGCGTCCAGGCGGCGCAAG
This sequence comes from Actinomycetota bacterium, assembly GCA_036397035.1. Taxonomy (GTDB): domain Bacteria; phylum Actinomycetota; class AC-67; order AC-67; family AC-67; genus DASWJS01. Next base: position 71,006 of record DASWJS010000017.1, read on the forward strand.
CCCTTTTCCTCCGTCAGGTCGTCGGACGTGATCCAGTCGATCTCCAACCGGCCGCCGTGGGCGATCGCCGCGTGCTTGAGCGCCTCCACCACCGACAGGTAGGAATCGGCCAGCGTCACGTACTTGCCCACGATCCCGATGCGCACCGGCTTCACCGCGGTGTCGATCCGTCGCACGAGCGCGTTCCAGTCGGCGAGGTCCGGTGCGGGCGCGTCGATGCGCAGCCGCTCGAGCACGAAGACGTCGAGCCCCTCCTCGTGCAGCACGAGCGGGATCTGATAGATGTTCGGCGCGTCGACCGCCGCCACGACGCCCGCCAGCTCCACGTCGCAGAACTGCGCGATCTTCTTCTTCAGCGCGGTGCCAATCGGCCGGTCGCTGCGGCACACGATCGCGTCGGGCTGGATGCCGATCGAGCGCAGCGTCGCCACCGAGTGCTGCGTGGGCTTGGTCTTCAGCTCGCCCGTGGGGGCGATGTAGGGAACGAGCGAAACGTGCAGGTAGAACACGTTTTCTCGCCCGACGTCGTGCCGCATCTGCCGGATGGCCTCCAGGAACGGCAGCGACTCGATGTCTCCCACGGTCCCGCCGATCTCGGTGATGACCAGGTCGACGTCCTCCTCCGCCAAGCGGCGCACCCTGCTCTTGATCTCCTGGGTGATGTGCGGGATCACCTGCACGGTGGCGCCCAAGAACTCGCCGCGGCGCTCCCGTTCGATCACCGTCCGGTAGACGCTGCCGGTCGTGACGCTGGAGTCCTTGCTCAGGTTCTCGTCGATGAAGCGCTCGTAGTGCCCGAGGTCCAAGTCGGTCTCGCCGCCGTCGTCGGTGACGAAGACCTCCCCGTGCTGGAACGGGTTCATCGTGCCGGGATCGACGTTGATGTAGGGATCGAGCTTCTGCATCACGATCCGCAAGCCGCGCGCCTTCAGGAGCCGTCCGAGGCTCGCGGCGGTCAACCCCTTTCCGAGGCTCGACGAAACGCCGCCGGTGACGAAGATGTGTTTGGCCAAAAAAAAACTCCCGCAGGTCGTCTCGCCCTACGGGGCCTCACCCTAACACCGCGGGACCCGCGGGGCCAGCAGCCGGGCACGGTCTCAGGCGGGGCGGCCCCAGCGATCCAGGGCGTCGAGTCGCCTGCTGCGCTCGATCAGCGCGGTGAAGCCGGGGCGCTCGGCCAGCACGTGCAACGGGACGAGCGCGCCGAGCGCCACCAGCGACGCGACCGTGCTCGTGGCGAGCACCGCGCCGAGCGCCGCGCCGAGGCCGTTCGCGCCCGCGTCGCCGAGCATCGCGCGCTCGCGCAGATCGAACGGAAGGAACGCCATCACGCCCGCGGCCACGACCACGACGGACGGCGCCCCGCCGCGCGGTCCAGTCGCGAGCAGGAGCGCGCTCACGACCAGGAGCCCCTTCCCGGCCCGCCCCGGCCGCACGTCGAGCAGGTTCGCAAGGTTCGCCGTCATGGCGAGCGCCGCGGCCCGCACGACCATCGTCTCGACGGACGGGTCGATGGCGCGCGCAATGAGCAGCGCGGCCACGACGCCCCCGGTCAGCTTCAGGGCGCCGGTGGACGGCCGCCGGTCCCGGATCGAGCGCAGGTGCGCCTTCCATCCGCGCGGCCCGCTCCCGCCCGCGACGTCGTCGATCAGACCGAGCATCCCGAAGGCCAGTGCGGCGATCGCCGGACCCGGGCCGGCGCCCGGTCTCGATCCGTGCAGCCACCAGAGCGCGCCGGCGGTCGCGAGCACCGGCGCGAGGCCCGCCGCGCTCGGCACGAGCAGACCGCGGTGGTTGCGGCTCCGCACGATCGGCGACCTGGTCAGCGCCGCCCCAAGCAGCGCCGTGGCCGCGCCGGCCGCCGCGGCCGCACCGAGGACGGCTCGCACGTCAGCCGGTGAAGGTCGGCACGATCCCGTCCGCGCCACGCGTGCCGAAGTGGTCGACCGCACCGGGGAGGTCCTGGAGCGTCATCACGAGCGCGAGCCTTCCCGGGACCGTGTCGACGTGGTCGACCGTGCCCACCGCGCGGCGCAGGTCGCCGTCGCGCCGGACCAGGTCAGAGACCGGCGCCATCGCCCCGAGCGGATCGGCGACGACCGCCCGGCCGGAGCGGAGCAGGCGCAGGAGCGGGATGACGAGCCCGTCGGCCGAGGGAATCGCCGGCGCTTCTCCCCCGACGAACACGAACAGCGACTCGCGCGGCGGGAAGGGAAGGTCGCCGATCTGCTCTCTCTGCACGAACCCGGCGTCCTCCAGCGCGGTCAGCACGTCCTCGCCGGCGCCGGCCGCGAGGGGCGAGCGCAGACGCTGCGCGAGCGCCTCCGTCGCGCGTTGCAAGACTTGCTCCTTGCCGGTGGCCGGCGTCCCGATCGCCAGGCCGAGCCGTTCGACGATCGTCGGCGACTCCAAGTCCCAGCGGTCGGTGAGGCGCAGCCGCCCCGCGATCGTGCCGTCCGCCGTCACGATTCCCGCCTCGACCTGGGCCACGAGGTCGGCGTCCGCCTCCTGGAGCGCGATCAGCACGACGTCCACGCCGGCCAGCGCCGAGTCCACCAGGGCCGGCGCCGCCGACTCGCCGAAGGCGTCCCAGACCGCGAGCGTGGTTCGCAGGGAGTCGTTCTCGGCGAACAGCGCCGCCTGCCGGTCGCGCGCGGCGTTCGCCTGGTTCCGCAGGAGCTGCACCACGCCTTGATCGATCACCGTCGTGCCGGCGATCACCCCGATCGCCAGCGCGAGGAACACCGCGACGAGCGACACGATGTGGTAGCGCAGGTTGATCATCTAGAACACCGAGCGCCAGAGATCCTGCGCCCAGTCGATCGTGTTGCGAACGACCAGCCGGATCGAGGGCGACGCGAAGCCGGCGACGAGCATCGCGACGAGCGCCGAGCCGACCAGCACGACCATGTCCCTCGTGCCGACCCTGCTGGTGTAGAGCAGGTTCACGCCCTTGGCGTCCACCAACCGCGGGCCGACCCGAAGCCGGACGACGAACGTGCTCGCCATGCCGGCGCGACCCTTGTCCAGGAACTCGACCAGGTTGTCGTGCGCGCCGACCGCGACGATCAGCTCGGCGCCGTGCTCGTGGGCGAGCAGCAACGCGATGTCCTCGCTCGTCCCCGCGCTCGGGAAGACGTGCGCGTCCACGCCGAGCGCTTCCACGCGCGCAAGGCCCGGCGCTCGCCCGTCGGGGTATGCGTGCACGACCAGCTCGGCGCCGCCGGTCAGCGCGTCGCTCGTCACCGAGTCCATGTCGCCGATGATGACGTCCGGCGTCCAGCCTTCCTCCAGCAGCGCGTCGGCGGCGCCGTCCACCGCGATGAGAACCGGCTTCACGTCGGCGATGTAGCCGCGGAGCGTTCGCAGGTCGTCGCGGAAGTGCCGGCCGCGCACGACGACCACCGCGTGCCGGCCGGCGATGGCCGTGCGCACGGGCGGCAAGCCTTCTCCGCGCAGGACGAGGTCGCGCTCGACCTGGAGGTACTCCATCGTGTTGCGCGCGAACTGCTCCAGCGAGTCGCCCATGCCCTGGTAGGCCTCGGCCATGACCCGCGAGAGCGCGTCTCCCGTCAGCAGCAGGCCGCTCGCGACGAGCACGTCGCCCGCGAACACCTCGCCGCCGTCCACGCGGATCTCGTCGCCCTCGCGCACGACGTCGAGGATTCCGTCCCCGACGTCGTCCACGAGTGGCACGCCCGCGTGCGCGAGCACGAACGGGCCGTTGTTTGGATAGCGACCGCTCACCGAGCGACGGCAGTTCACGACCGCGGCGGCGCCGCGCTCGACCAGCTCGGTGGCCGACACCTGGTCCAGGTCCTCGTGGACGACGACCGCGATCTCGCCCGGCCGGATTCGGTGCAGGAGATCTTTCGTTCGCCGGTCGACTCGCGCGACGCCGGCGATCCCCGCGCCGTTCTTGCGACGGCGACGGCTCTTGCGCGGCGACACGACGCTCACGCGTCCTCCACGTAGAGCCGGAACTTCTCGCGAACGAGCTTCCAGAACGGCGAGCCGTCCACCCGTGCGAGCCGCACGGGCGCGAGCGCGGCGCGCACGCGAACGTCCGAGCCGGGCGGAACGTCCACCGCGGCGCGACCGTCCGCCGACAGGGACGCGGCGTCGCTGCCGGGGAGGACGCGCACGAGGACCTCCTCCCCCGGCGGCACCACCAGGGTCCGGTTGAACACGCCGTGCGGCGCGACCGGGGTCACGACGAGGCAGGGCACCGCCGGCGCGACGACCGGGCCGCCCGCGGAGAACGAGTACGCGGTGGAGCCGGTGGGGGTCGCCACGATCAGCCCGTCGGCCAGCCAGGAGGCGACCGGTTCGCCTCCGATCGCGACCGACAGCCTGATCGCGCGCCCCACCGAGGACTTTTCCACGATCACCTCGTTGAGGGCGGGGAACTGTTCCCCGCCGTCCAGCCGAGCCTCCAGCATCATGCGCTCGTCGATGTCGAAGGCGCCGTCCAGGACGGTGGCGAGGCCGCCGGCAAGCTCGGAGCGCTCCATCTGCGACAGGAAGCCCAGGTGCCCGAAGTTCACGCCGAGCAGCGGCGGCCCCGGGTGCTGGATGGCGGCGACCGCGCGCAACAGGGTCCCGTCCCCGCCGAGCGCCACGACGAGGTCCAGGTCGTCCGCGAAGGCCTCGACGGCGGTCACCGCGCCGGCGCCCAGGCGCTCGACGTCCGCGACCGGCGCTTGCACCTCGACGCCGCGCTCGCCCAGCGCGCGCGCGAGCCAGCGACCGGTCTCGGCGGCCTCCGGGTTCTCCGCGTGCAGGATCAGCCCGATCCGCTTCACATCACCCTCGCGATCAACGAGGAGCAGACTACCGCCCGAACGCGGCGAGACCCGAACGCGCCCTCAGATCTGGGCCCGTCAGCTCTGGACGTCGTCGAGGGCGGCCCGCAGCCGCTCTTCCAACTCCGCGAGCGCGGCGATGCGCTCGTCCAGCGGCAGCCGTTCGAGCCGATCGATCTCCTCCGGCGTGAGGATGGCCTCCATCGCGCTCACTATACGGCCGGCGAGAGCGCCGATCGCGCAAGCCAGGGCGGCCGGAGGCCACGGAGGCCGCTGCTATCCTCACGCCCCGATGGCCACCGCGGAGGAAGTCGAGCAATCCCTCTACGTGCTGATGGAACGCCTCCACGCTTCCGGCGCCGAGGCCCACACGATCCCCGACCGGTCGATCATCTGCTTCGTCCCCGACCTGGAGACCGCATTCTGGACCGAGCTGAAGGGCGCGCGGTTCTACGGACTCACGGAGGTCGAGCCGGGGACGGTCGCCGACGCGCGCATCACCGCGCGCAGCGACGACCTCATCGCGCTCATCGACGGACGGCTCCACGTCGGCTTCGCGTTCATCACCGGCAAGATCCGCATCGACGCCTCCGCGGCCGACCTCATGATGATCCGGCACCTGCTCTAGTCCCGTGATCCCGATCCGCGACCACAACCCGGTCTCGCGCCGGATCGTGATCGTGCCGGTGCTCGTCGCGATCAACATCGTCGTCTTCCTGTTCGTGCAGCCGACGCTGCGGACCTTCGGCGACGACTCGCGCGAGGCCGCCGTCGAGCAGACGGTCTTCGTCGCCTGCACCGCGTCGATTCCCTACGAAGTCACGCACGGCCGCCTGGTCGCCGACGCGCCCGGCGGCGCCGTGCGCGGCCGGATCGCCGACGTCGTCGGGACCGTCGAGCGGGCGCGCTGCCCGGACAAGAACGTGTGGCTGTCGCTGCTCGCTTCGATGTTCCTGCACGGCGGCCTGTTGCACATCGGCGGCAACATGCTCTTCCTCATCGTCTTCGGCAACAACATCGAAGATCACCTGGGCGCGACTCGCTTCACGCTGTTCTACCTGCTGTGCGGGGTCGCGGCGACGTACGGGCAGGCGCTCGTGAACCCGAACTCGGCCGTGCCCCTGGTCGGCGCGAGCGGGGCGATCGCGGGAGTGCTCGGCGCGTACTTGCTGCTGTATCCGCGTGCGCGCGTCACGACGCTCGTCATCGTGTTCTTCTTCATCACGAGCCTGGAGCTGCCGGCTGCGATCGTGCTCGGGCTCTGGCTTCTGATCCAGGTGTTCCAAGGCGTCGGCTCGGTGACCGGCAGCGTCGGCGGCGTCGCCTACTTCGCGCACCTCGCCGGGTTCCTCGCGGGGGCGATCCTGATCAAGACCATCTTCGCGCCCGGCCCCGCTCGTCGCCGTCTGCCGTGAGGTGCGCGGGCGGCAGCGTGAGCCGCATGATCGTCGCCTCGGGCGGGCACTCCCGCGCCACGTGCGGGTTCGCTGCGAGCGGCTCGGGCAGGGCATCGCCCTCGACCGGGCGGAAGCCGCAGCGCTCGAAGAAGCCTTCGGCCTCGGTCGTCCCGAGGTACACGTCGCGGACGCCCAGCGCCGCAATGCGCCGGAGCGCCGCCGCCACGATCACGGTCCCCGCGCCCGACGTGCGGTGCTCGGCGGCGACGGCGACCGAGCGCAGCAACGCCGCGCCGCCGGCGAGTTCCCATGCCGCCGTCGCGATCGGCCGGCGGTCGACGTCGGCGACGATCGTGCGCGCGATGCGCTCGCGCGCGGCGCCGGAGAGCAACCCGCCGGCGTGCAGCAGCGTCGCGACGTGCGGCAGGTCCGGACCCGCCGCGGCGCGCACGTCCGGGTGGGGGCGGTCCTCCAGCAGGTCGCCGATCCGGCGAAGAACGAAGTCCGGCCAGGCCGGCGCGGTCGCAAGCTCCGGCACGCCGGTCGCGCCCGTCAGCACGAGTGCCGACGGCCATCCGGCCGCGTGCGCCGCCAGCACGTCCGTCTCGACGCGGTCGCCGATCGTCAGCGCGGGTCCTCCGCCGAGCCGCTCGCCCGCGATCGACAGGATCAGCGGATCGGGCTTGCCCGCCACGACCGGCTCGACACCCGTCGCGGCGCGTAGCGCCGCGACGATCGCGCCGGCGCCCGGCCACATGCCCGCGGCGGCGGGGAAGGTGACGTCGGCGTTGCTCGCCACGAACATGGCCCCGGAACGGATCGCGAGCGTCGCGAGCCGCAGCTTGTCGTAGGTCAGCCTGCGATCGAGCCCGACGACGACGACGGTCGCGTCGGCGGCCTCGTCCGGGCTCGCGATCCGCGCGCCGGTGGCCGACACCGCGGCCGTGAGCCCCTCGCCGCCGATCACGAAGACGAGCCGCCCGCGGATGCCGGGGACGTCGCGCTCGAGCAGCACGGCGGTCGCGTCCGCGCTGGAGACGATCTCGCGCTCGTCCGCGGGCGCGCCCAGCTTCGCGAGCTTGCGCACGTAGCCTTCCGCGGTGGTGCTCGAGTTGTTCGTGACGTAGCACAGGCGCTTGCCCGACTCCCGCAGCGCCCGCAGCGTCGCGGCCGCGCCTTCGATCGGTTGCGTTCCGCGCCAGATCACTCCGTCGAGGTCGAACGCGAACCGGGTGAAGGCCTGCGCGAGCTTCATCGCCTCGCGCGTTCCCGTTGCGTCCCGCTCGCCATTCGACCCCCCACCGCTCGGGTGCTATACAGCCAGCCCGTGCCCGACATCGCTCCGTTCCGCGGCATCCGCTTCGACCCGGCGGCGGTCGGCGACCTTGCGACGGTCGTCGCCCCGCCCTACGACGTGATCTCCGAGCAACTCCGCTCCGACCTGGAAGCGGCGAGCCCGCACAACATCGTGCGACTCATCCTCGGACGCGACGAACCCGGGGACGACGAAACGTCGAACAAGTATATGCGGGCGCGCGCGCTGCTCGAGGCCTGGACGGCGGCCGGCGTGCTCCGGCGGGACGAGCGGGACGCGCTCTACGTGTACCAGCAGAGCTACCGCATCAGGGGCGAGCAGCTCGTCCAGCGCGGTATCCTCGCCGCCGTGGACCTCGACGAAGAGACCGGGGTCCTTCCCCACGAACGCACCTACGCCGACGTCGTCGACGACCGGTTGCGGCTCCTGCGCGCCACGGCGACGAACCTCGACTGCATCCTGTGCGTGTACGAAGGCACCGACCGAGCCGCGAGCGAGGCGATCGAAGCGGCGGTGCGCGCCGAGCCCGTCGCCGCCTTCGGCGACCCCGACGGCGAGCACGCTCTCTGGGCGATGACCGAGCCCGCCTCGATCGCCGCGGTGGCCAAGGCGATGCGGGAGACGCCGGTCGTGATCGCCGACGGGCACCATCGCCACGCGACTGCGCTCCGCTATCGCGACGAGCGGCGCGCCTCGGAGGGACCGGGTCCGTGGGACCGCCAGCTCATGCTGCTGGTCGACGCGAGCCGGCTCGGGCCCTCGGTCCTGCCGATCCACCGCACGATCGCCTCGCCCGACGCGGCGGCCGTCGCCGCCGCGCTCGTACCCGCCTTCCGGTTGGAGACCGCCCCGGATCCCGATCCGCGCGCGCTCGGCGACGAGATCGCGAAGCGGCGGATCTACGGCCGCGCCTACGGCGTCGTGACCGCGGACGGCGCGTGGCTGGCCACGGTGTCCGACCGCGTCGCCGAACGAGAGGCGATGCCCGCCGAGGCGTCGCCCGCCTGGCGCGACCTCGACGTGAGCGTCCTGCACCGCCTCGTGTTCGACCGGCTGCTCGGCGGCGTCGAGGCTGCCTACGCGCACACCGAGGAGGAAGCGGTGGCCGCGGTGCGCGCGGGCGAGGCCACCGTCGCCTTCCTGCTCGCACCGCCCGCGTTCCCGGCGATCAGGGCCGTCGCGCAGGCGGGTGAGGCGCTCCCGCAGAAATCCACGTTCTTCGTCCCGAAGCCCAAAACCGGCATCGTCCTGCGCGACTTCGCGTAGGGCGCCCTTTCCCCCCGGGCGCCGGATGCACTAGCATCGCGTCATGGTGATGTCCGAGGAAACCGTCCACGTCACGCCCGAAGCCGCAGCGCCCGCGCCGGAGCACACCACCCGGACCGCGCCCACGACCACCCCGGCCGCCTACCCGGCGGCGGACCCCGCGCAGCGCCCGGCACGCCTGGCGCTCTACCTTGGCGTCGCGCTCGTCGCCGTCGGCTTCATCGCCATGTACCAGGGGTACAACGGTACGGCGACCAACCCGCTGGTCCAGGCGCAGATCCCCTACGTGGTGTCGGGCGGACTGGTCGGCCTGGCGCTGGTCGCGCTGGGCGGAGTGACCGTCGGCGTCTACGTCCTGCTCCGCGTCCAGGCCGACTTCCGGGTCGAGCTGATGGCGATGCGGGAGGCGATCGAGAACCTCAGCGAGTCGATCGCGGGACGCGCCGCGCCGTCGGTCGCGGACCCGGGCGACGACACCGTCCTGGTACCCCGGGGCGGCGGCTCCTTCCACCGCCGCGACTGCCGCCTGATCGACCGGGCGGAGCACGTCCGGCCGCTTTCACGCGGCGGGGCGGAGCGGGAGGGGCTCCTCCCGTGCAGGATCTGCAAGCCCTAGCAGGAGTTGGGAGCCGGGCGCAGAAGGATTACAGGGTGGGGAACGTTGGCCGGCGGTAAGCCGCGGAGGGTGATCGCTGTGAAGAAGACTCTGTCCTTCTTGGTGTGCATGGGACTCGCGCTGAGCGCTTGCGGGCTCAAGGTGCCCGCCACGATCGTCGCCGGATCCGACGCCGAGCTGAACGGCATTACCGACCCGGCCGACGCCGCGGCCATCGATCCCGCGACGGGCGACGTGCTCGATCCGACGGTCATCGATCCGGTCCTGGGCGAGACGGTGGAGGGCCCCGTCGCGGGCGACTCGATCTTCAACCTCGAGCGCGAGGGCGTGACGCGGGACAAGATCACGATCTGCGCCCACGTCCCCATCACCGGCGCCGCTCCCATCCAGCACCACCCCAACCGCTTCGGCCAGTTCTACTTCGACGCGGTCAACGCCGAGCAGGGCGGCGTCTACGGGCGGGAGGTCGTCTTCCGCGCGATCGACGACCAGTACTACCCGGCCGGCGCGCGCGCCGCGATGGAGCAGTGCGCGCGAGAGGGCGCCTTCATCTACTTCGGCGCGGCGGGCACCGACCAGATCGTCTCGGTCGCCAAGTGGGCGGAGACGAAGCGGGTCCCGTACATCCACGGCCCCAGCTCGGACAAGGACATGGCCGGGCTGCACTACAACGTGTTCGCCGGTCCGAGCTACGAGTACCAGCACAAGCTGCTCGCGAGGTACCTCGTCAAGCGCTACGGGAAGGACCAGGTCTTCGGGACGGTCCACGTCGCCTCGCCGTTCTTCGAGTCGGGCGCCAAGGCCTTCGCCGACGAGCTGAAAAAGCTGGGTGCGCAGCACGCGGTGACCATCCAGGTGCAGAAGGACGAAAGCCAGTTCTCCAACGTCTTCTTCCAGCTCCAGAACGCCGAGGTGGACATCGTCAACAACTTCACGACGCCCAACATCTGGATCAAGATGTTGAACCAGAAGCCGCCGACCTACGACCCGATCTGGACCGCGGTCAGCCCGGTGGCCGGCTTCAACATCGTCTCGGCGGCGCTCGCCGGAGCCAACGCGGACGCCGTCGTGTTCCACAACTTCGGGCCCGCCTGCGAGTGTCAGACCTATACCGAGGCCATCCCGCCGCCCAAGAGCCTGCCGTGGTACGACGACATCCAGGAGTTCCTGCGGGTCTTCAAGAAGTACTCGCCCGAGAAGGACCCGGCGCCGGACGACTTCGACTACTCCTCCTACCTTGCCGCCAAGGGCGTCCACCGCTTGCTGCTCGAGCTGGGCAAGGACCCGACCCGCACGAAGCTCTTCGAGCTCTTCGACTCCTACAAGGAGAAGCCGGCAGACGTCTATCCGGGGTGCGCGGCCGACTTCACCCGGGGATCCTCGCGGGTGGGCGCGTGGCGCGTGAACGTGTTCGACCTCGCGAACGGCGTCTGGAAGCAGACCGAGAGCTGCATCGACAGCGTCTGAGCCGATAGCGCGCTCGCCCCTCGACGGGATAGCGTGAGGCCTTCACGCCCATGGATGCTGTCTTCAACGGCTTGCTCGCGGGAATCGCCGAAGGCGCCGCCTTCGGCCTGGTGGCCCTCGGCATCGTCCTGGTCTACAAGGCTACGCGCGTGCTCAACTTCGCCCAGGGCGAGATCGCCACGCTCTGCCTCTACATCGCCTGGGAGCTGACCGAGCTGAGCGTGCCGGTCTTCCTCGCCGCCGCGGTCGCGCTGCTGCTGGCCGCGGCGCTCGGCGCGGCGACCGAGCTGCTCCTTCGTCCGCTCGCTTCCGCCCCGCGCCTGACGGTGACGGTCGCGACGCTCGGCATCGCAACCGTGCTCGGCTCGACGCAACTGCTGTGGTTCCAGACCAACGGACGCGCGCTGCCGGCGTTCCTCGCGGGCGAGGCGATCCAGATCGGCCAGATCTCCTTCAAGTGGACGCAGGTGCTCGCGCTCATCGTGTCGATCGGGCTCGGGCTCGCGCTCTTCGCCTTCTTCAAGCGCACGCTCTTCGGCCTCGGCGTTCTCGCCGCCGCGCAGGACCAAACCGCGCTGCGCCTGCAAGGCGTGCCCTTCAGCCAGGTCTCGATCTTCACCTGGTCGAGCGGCGCCATTCTCACGACGCTGGCCGGCCTGATCCTGATCCCCGGCATCGGCCCGTTCTTCCCCTTCGAGATGACGCGCGCCTTCCTCATCCCCTCCCTCGCCGCCGCGCTGGTCGGCGGGCTCACGAGCCTGCCGGGCGCGTTCGTGGGGGGCCTGGTGATCGGGATCGCCAAGAACCTCACCGTGTTCAACTGGCAGGCGAGCGGAGCCGAGTTCATGACGATCTTCGTCGTGATGGTGCTCGTGCTGCTCTTCCGGCCGCAAGGTTTGCTGGGTGAGGAAGCATGACGACCGCTCCCGCGTTCCTCCCCGGCCGAGCCGAAGCCGTCCGCACGATGTGGGCGAGCCGCGCGGTGATGCTCGCCATCCTCGTCGCATTCTTCTCCATCCCGGGCCTTCCGTGGGTAAACGACAGCCGCGAGTTCCTGATCGCATGGGCGATGTGCTCCGCCCTGGTGGGCATGAGCATGAACGTGCTCGCCGGCTACGCCGGCCAGATCTCACTCGCGCAGGCGGTGATCTTCGGCACGGGCGCCTTCGCGATGGGCAACCTGGTGACGAACGCGGGCGTTCCCTGGCTCGTCGCGCTTCCGCTCGCCGGCATCATCACCTCGGCGCTGACGCTCGTGATCGGGTTCCCGGCGCTGCGCATCCGCGGGCTCCACCTGGCGATCGCGACGCTCGGGTTCCAGTTCATGATGGCCCGCCTGCTGTTCCGGTCGCGCCTGATCACCGGCGGCACGGCCGGCATCGACATCGAGCGTCCGGTGCTGTTCGGCGTCGACCTCGCGAACAACGACCAGGCCCTGCTGTGGGTGATCCTGTCGGTGTTCGCGATCATCTGGATGGTCGACCGCAACCTCACGCGCACGCGAGCCGGCCGGGCCTTCTTCGCGGTGCGCCAGGACGAGCAGGTCGCGGCCTCCTTCGGCATCCCGGTCGCGCGCTACAAGCTCCTCGCGTTCGCGATCAGCGGCTTCTACGCCGGCATCGCCGGCGCGCTGTTCGGCACGCTGCAGCAGGACGTCTCGGCGGAGCTGTTCGACTTCATCTTCTCCATCGAGTTCCTCGTCTTCGCCGTGCTCGGCGGGCTCGGGTCGCGCGCCGGCACCGCGATCGGCGCGGCGTTCCCGGTCATGTACCGCAACATCCTGAGCTTCCTCGCCACGACCGGCGCGCTCATCGGCGGCTTGTTGCTCGTCGGCACGCTGCTGCGATACGAGGGTGGCATCGCCGCGCAAGGCCGTGAGCTGGGCGAGAACGCGCGCGCTCTCTACCGGCGCGGTCACGTCTACGGCGTCGCGTTCCTCGGCGCGCTGACGGTCACCATCGCGGCGGCCGTCGGGCTGCCCTACGCGATCTGGGCGGCCGGGCTCAAGCTGACCACGTTCCCGAACATCATCATCGGTCTGGGCACCGGCGTGACCGTGTCCTTGCTGCTGGAGAAGCGCATCCGCGCGGCGGCGATGCGTCCTCCGACCACCGCGGACCGAGCGCTGGTGAGCACGCTCGCGGCGATCGGATCGATCGTCGGCGTGGCGATCCTGGTGTTCGCGATCCGCTACCTGCTCGACTGGGCCTTCGACGTCGAGGCCGGCTCGGCGACCCTGGCGTGGATCGTGAGCGCAATCGGCGCCGGCGCGCTGGCCGCGTTCCTCCTTCGGCAGTACGCGGGCGACCACGGCCCGGTCGCGCACGCGCCGCCTCTCGCCGCGCAGCAGGCGCAGCCCGTGCTCGCCGCTCCCACGCTGGTCCGTCGCCCGGCCGCCCGCGAACCGTATCGAGGCCCGCTGCTGGACGTGCGGGACCTCGCCATGCACTTCGGCGGCGTCCGCGCGCTCGACGGCGTGAGCCTCGAAGTGCGCGCGGGCGAGCTGATCGGGATCATGGGCCCCAACGGGTCGGGCAAGACGACCATGCTCAACTGCATCTCGGGGTTCCTGACGCCGACGAGCGGCGACGTGCGCTACCGGGGACGCTCCGTCAACCGCAAGGCGCCGCACGTCCGCGCCGCGCTCGGCATCGGCCGCACCTTCCAGCACGTCGGCCTGGTCAAGAGCGAAACCGTCGCCGACAACTTCGTCATCGCGCAGCACCTCGAATGCCGCTACCCGACGATGCTCGGCTTGCTGCGAACGACGGACGTGATCGAAGAGGAAGCGCGCCTGAAGGCCCGCGCGTCAGCCGTGATCGACATGCTCGGGCTCGGGGACATCCGGGGCGAGCGCGTGTCCGCGCTCCCCCACGGTCGCGCCAAGCTCGTCGAGCTTGGCTGCGCGCTGGTGACCGGACCCGAGCTGTTGCTCCTGGACGAGCCCGCGGCCGGCGTCGGACCGCAAGAAGCCGACGCGCTCGGCGAGAGCCTGCAGGAGATCGCGCGGCAGTTCGGCGTCACGATCCTGATGATCGAGCACCACGTCCCGCTCATGCTCTCCACGTGCGACTACATCTACGTGCTGAACTTCGGCCAGTTGCTGACGCACGGCGAGCCGGCGGAGGTCTCGCGCCACCCCGACGTGATCGCGGCCTACCTCGGGACGACCGGGAAGGAGGCGAGCGTTGCCGCTACTGGCGGTTGAGGACCTGCGCGCCGGGTACGGCACCGTCCCCGCGCTGCACGGCGTCTCACTCGAGGTCGAGGAACGCGAGATCGTCGCGGTGCTCGGTCCGAACGGCGCGGGCAAGACCACGACGCTGTCGGCGATCTCCGGGTTGATCAAGCCGTGGAGCGGCCGCGTCGTCTTCGACGGCGCCGACATCGGCGGCGCGACCCCCACCGAGACGGTCGCGCTCGGCATCGCGCACGTCCCCGAAGGCCGCCACGTGTTCCCGGCGCTGTCGGTGGAGGAGAACCTCAAGATCGGGTCGTGGGCGCAGCGCAAGGTGGACGGCTCCTACCGGACGAACGTCGAGCGCGTGTTCGGCTACTTCCCCCGGCTCCGCGAGCGCAAGAACCAGCTCGCCGGGACGCTCTCGGGCGGCGAGCAGCAGATGCTCGCAATCGGGCGCGCGCTGATGAGCGCGCCGCGACTGCTCATCATCGACGAGGCGGCCCTGGGCCTGGCGCCGGTCATGGTCGACACCGTGTTCGAGATCGTCAAGGCGATCCGCGACGACGGCAACACCGTGCTCTTGGTCGAGCAGAACGCACCGGTCACGCTCGCGCTCGCGGACCGCGTCTACTTGATGCAGCGCGGCGAGATCGTCACCGGCGGCCCGTCGGCCGAGGTTCGCGAGCGCGGCGTCCTGGACGCGTACCTGGGCCCGATGGCCGCCGCGGCCCGCGCGATGGCGGGCGACCCGGCCTCGAAACCCGGTAACCCCGGACGAAACGGAAGCGCCGGCGCCCGGCCGGCGCGCAGGAAAACCTCCCGCACGGGGAGGAAATCGCCCTCCAGCGACTAATCCTTACCTCAAGGAGTGTCAAGGCGAGCTTCCCGGGGGGGAGCTTGCAGACAAGGAGGGTCTCATGCGACGTCGCTTGGTGGCGGGTCTCGCCACGGCGGCCGCGCTGGTATCGATGTTCGGCGGGATGCAGCCGGCCAGCGCGACCCACGGATGTACCGCAGCGGATTGCTACCCAGCCACGGTCGCCGTTCTCGAAGGTGGCGGGCTGGTGTGTAACAGGGCGGTCTCGCCCACCGACGCCCAGATCCCGAACGGCTTCGGCTTCCCCAGCGCGGCCAACTGGCCGCAGCAGTGCGCGTTCCAGTCCGACGAGCTGTGGGATGCGCGTGGCGGCGGCCCCGCCCCCTTCGGCCAAGGCCTCTACTGGCCGGGCGCCGGTCCGCCGGCCACCGGTCCCTTCAGCTTCGTGACCGACCACGCGGCGGGCGCGCCGAACGGGCTCTGCGTCTCGTCGGCCAACGGTCCCGGCTGCGAGTTCAAGTCCTTCGGCTTGCTGTCCCCCGGCTCGTCCGGCTACGGCGCGTACTGCGGGTCCTCGCTCGGGAAGGGCTTCAGCGAGTTCCGCTCCGGCCTCGCCGGCGACCCCGTCGTGAAGGCCAACTTCGGCTGGGACCAGAGCGCGGCCACGATCCTGCCCCTGGAGGGCGAGGTTCGTTCGCCGGCGGCCCTGTCGGGCGGCTCGGTGACGGGCTTCGTGTCCTCGCGCGGCACGAACGCGGGCAGCGAGAGCGGCGGCAACTGCGGGATCACCGCGTCGACCTTCAAGTTCCAGGTCGAGGGAATGATCATCACGTACTGACGGATATTCCGTTACGTAATGGTTTGAGACTCGTTGTCTAGAATGGCGTCCGATGGGCGCTGGGTGAAGGCCCGGCGTCCATCGGACGTATCAGGGTGAGAAGTCGCGCACGAAGGAGAGCCGTGAAGCACCGCCGGAGAACCGCCGCTCTTCGCCTGTCGTCGGCCTTCGCGTGCGCCCTGATCGCCGTCGGCGCGATCGCCGTCCCCGCCGTCGCCAAACCCCCCGTCGCCGACGCGGGGACGCTCTCCCTCCGCCTTCCCAGGGGCGTGTCCGACGAAGGCCCGAACGGCGACCTCATCATGGACTCCCAGGATCGCCGGGCGTATCAGTTCATGTTCAGCGACCTCGGTTTCACGACGGGCCGCATCTGGGACCTCGATTCCCGGCGCGTCGCAAAGGAAGTGAAGTTCCCGACCGAGTACTTCCCCCAGGGGCCCCTCGCTCCGACCTCGCGGCTCAACAGCCGTGAATGGGTCCACGCGCTGGACGCCGTGGGCGACCGGCTCTTCATCCCGTATCTCTCCGGCGGCATCTTCGCCGGGATCAACGTCTTCGACACCCGCACGCTCGGCCTGATCGACCAGTTCCCGTACCCGCGCGTCACCTACGAGCCGAACCCGGACAACCTCGGCTGCACCTCGAACAACTGCCTCCCGCAGGCGCCGACCGTCCAGCCCAAGCCGGTCGCGCTGTCGTTCGTCGAGCCCATCCTCACCGGCCTCACCCCGAAGGTCCTCGTGCTCATGGAGGAGCCGAAGGGGCCGCTCATGGAGCGCAACTTCAACGTCGCGTGGATCGCGCAGATCGACGCGGCGACCGGCCGCCAGGACTGGATCTACCGCATCTCCTCGTGCGGCGCGACGCTGCCCGGTCGCGGCGACGGCTACTTCCAGCTCGGCATGTTCCAGGCGCAGCTCGGCACGGGCATCTACGTGACGTGCCTCGCGGCCGGGGGCACCGGGCAAGTGGTTCGCCTCGTGGTCGACGCCAACAACGTCCCTCAAGCCGAGCAGGCCTTCCCGGGACCGATCGGCGTCGTGGACGCGCTCACCGACCCCGGCTCGGACCGGATGGTCATTCGCGTCGCCAACGAGCAGGGCGAGTCGTGGTGGATCTTCGACGGACCCTCGGCCTCCTACACCGGCGTCGTCGGCGGCACCGTGTCGCCCGCCCAGATCACCGCAGGGATCGACCAGTCGAGCGGCCGGCTCTACATGCAGGCGCCGGCCACGAAGAGCGGACCCATCGGGAGCCCGGGCGGACTCATGATGTCCGACATCCGGCGCTCGCCCGCGCCGCAGTTCCTCGGGTTCCCCGAGTACGCGCGCAAGGGTCGCGGCACGATCCGCGTCGACGTCCACCCGGCGACCGGCCGCCGCCTGGTGTACCTGCGCGGCGAGGGCACCGACTACCAGATCGTCGAGGACAACGAGCCGATCTCCTACGACCCGCCGATCTCCAACCAGGACGCCCAGACCATCGACGTCGAGGAAGAAGCGGGCGTCACCTCCGCCGACTTCACGGGGTCCGGTCACGCGTACGGCTTCCGGATGCTCCTCGTGGGCGGGCTCGGCGGCGTCCCGCCGACCGGCCCCGACGTCAACGCGCTTCGCGTCGGAAGCTACGGGCCGTTCATACTCGGGTCGCCGTGCGGTCGCGGCGACCGCGAGCTGGTGGCCGGCAGCGTCAAGAGCGTCGGCCTGTCCAACAACCTCGCGTCGGCCTCGGCCGTCGTGTCGGAAGCGGACCCCGGCTCCACGACCGACGTCGGCGAGCCGACCGCGCGATGCTACCCGCGCCCGCGCGACCCGGGCGGCAACGACCTGTGGGAACTCTCCCGCGCGCCCGCCGACTATCCCGAGCCCTTCCGCACCGAGGTCGACGACGACCCCGACGACACCAAGACCGACTCCGACGAGGTCCTCGGGAGCGACTGGCCCTTCTCCACGGTGGAGTGCGGCGGCGACGACGAGGCTTCGACGTCCACGACGCTCACGCCCCTTCGCCGAGGCGACCCCGACACCGACACGTTCGAAGACGAGACGCTGAACGAAGCCTTCGAGAGCGCGCGCGCGACGACCATTCCCCTCGACCGCTTCAGCGCGGCGGTGACCTGCGGGCAGAGCATGGGCAGTGCGAGCGCGTCCTCTCAGGTGCTCGGCGCCGAGACCGGTCCGCCGGCGATCACCGCCGACCCCGACTCGGCCGCGGTTGAGATTCCGATCCCCGGCATCGGGACGCTTCGCATCGCCGAGGTCTCCGCGTCCACCGTGATCTACCGCGACCCGGAGCGCGGCCTCGTCTCGCGCTCGGTCGCCGTCGCCCGCGGGATCTCCATCGGCGACCACGTCTTCATCGACAGCGCCTCCACCATCGCCGAGGCCGTCGCCGCCGGCCGGCCGGGGACCGCGTCGACGGAGTTCATCCGCCGCGTCTGCGGCGTTCGCATCAAGGACGAAGCGCCGGACGTGCACGTGTTCCGCCCCGGCGCCGAACCCGATCAGGAGAAGCTTCTCGCCGGCGACGTCGAAGGCGGGCTCGAGGTCGAGCCCGAAGGCGGCGGCGAGCAGGAGAAGAGCGTCGACGAGGAAGCCTGCGCCGACATCACGACCCCGGCAGGCGGGCAGACCATCTCGATCATCGGGCGCATCAACCAGGCGCTCGGGACGCGCGGCCGGATCACGACGCCGGAGCCCGACAGCGACCTTCGCCACGGCTCCCCCGGCGGCTACATCGCCTCAATCCAGAAGGACCGCAAGCTGGAGATCTCCTCGCGCGCGGTCAACAACGACGCCTCCACGCAGGTGCCGGCACTCGAGCTGATCGTGTTCAACGACGACCCGACCCTGGGGCGCGGCCGCCAGGTCATCCAGCTCGCCGGCGTCGACGCCTCGGTCACCTACGGCATCTACCTGCTGGACCCCGGCGACGACTTCAACGACCTGCCGAGGAACCTGATCGACTACACCGGCGGCTTCCCCGACCCGGCGCCGCCGCCGGCGTACGTGCCTCCCACGACGCCGCCCGCGGCGAACGGGCCGATCACGATGCTCTTCGAGGGGATCTCGTTCCTGTTCCGCTCTCCCAAGGACGCGCTCCTCGCGGGCCTGGTGTGGGCCATGCTCTACGCGCCGTTCCAGCTCGGCTTGCGACGGCGCGCGCTCAAGGGTCTGGCATGAGGGCGGAGGGGCTGTCGCGCGGCGTCGCACGCACGCTGAAGTTCGGCGCGGTGGTCATGGCGGTGGGGTTCATCGCCGTCGTCCCCGGCCGCTCCGCGATCCTGGACTCGGGTCCCGCCGCGACGACCGGGCCCGTGGACCAAGGCCCGGCAGGGCCGGCGGTCACCGACACCGGGCCGAGGACGGGGCCGGTGAGGACGGCGACCGACGACAAGCCCGGCTTGCAGTGCACGCGCTCGCTCAACGGCGGCGCGACCGACCAGGGCGTCACCGAGAGCACCATCTACCTCGCGAGCACGGTCGTTTCCTCGGGCGCCGGCAAGAGCTTCCTCGGCGACTCGCCGCTGGGCATGCAGGCGGTGGTGCGCAAGGTCAACGCCGCGGGCGGCATCTGCGGGCGCCTGCTCGACCTGACGCTGCGCGACGACGGCTGGAACGCGCCGCGCGGGCTCGACTTCCTCAAGAACTTCATCGACGAGCAGAAGTACTTCGCCTTCCCAGTCGTCCCCTCGTCGGAGGGGCTGACCGCGGCGATCGAAGCCGGCGTGATCTCCAAGGCCGGCATCCCGGTCGTCGGGACCGACGGCATGCTCCGCCAGCAGTACGAGGACCCGTGGGTGTGGCCCGTCGCCACCGCGACGGAGTCGACCATGCGCATCATGGCCAAGCACGGGTACGACAAGGGCTCGCGCTGCTTCGGCATCGTCTACGACAAGTTCTACCGGTTCGGCAAGGAAGGAGCGGAAGCCTTCCGCAAGTACGTCGCGACGCTGAAGGGCGCGCGCGTGTGCGCCGACGTCGGCATCCTGCCCGCCCAGGCGTCCTATTCCTCGGAGATCCAGAACTTCAACGCCCAGTGCGACGGGCAGTGCGACCTCGTCGCGTGGCTGCTCGAACCGGGAACGGCGCTGACCTGGGTCGCCGGGCGGCCGCAATTCGGCACCAAGGTGACGACTGCGGCGCAGACGTTGTTCAACGAGCAGTTCGCGGCCAACTGCGGCAAGGACTGCAACGGCGTCATGGTCTGGACCGGCTACAATCCCCCGATCGGCAACCTCGCGGGGCTGCCGGACATCCAGACCTACGTGAACGACATCAAGATCGTGAGCCCCACGGCCGACACGACGAACCAGTTCCTCGAAGGCTCGTACTTGGGAATGACCGTCTTCGTCGAGGCGCTCCGGCGCGTCGGACCGAACCTCACCCGTGAGCGGTTGCGGGACGTGCTGAACTCGGAGAGCTTCAAGACCGACATCGCCACGACCCTTCGCTGGACCGCGGCGAAGCGGCACGCCAACACCAGCGCGCAGGCGTTCTCGATCGTCGTGGCGCAGGGATCCTTCGCCGGCTTCAAGAACGAGCAGACCGGATTCATCCGGGACCCATCGCTCTAATGGGCGCCGCGTTCGCCCGGCTGCCGAGCCTCTGGCGAGCGCTGCCGCTCGCGGCTCGCATCGCGATGGCGGCGACCGGGATCGCCGCGTTCGTGCTCATGCCCGGCATCGGCGGCATCCGGCTCTCCACGCTGCTGTCGATCGGCAACATCGGCGCGTATTCCGTGCTCGCGATCGGGATCGTGATGATCTATCGCGCGTCCAAGGTGTTGAACCTCGCCCACGGCGCCATGGTCATGTTCCCGCCCTACGTCATGCTCTGGATGCACAGCGGGCACAAGTTCATGGCCGATGCCGGCGCTCCGCTGGTGGCCGAGCGCGTGCTCGCGTCGCTGGTCCCCGCGGTCGCCGTGGGTCCCCTGCTCGCATCGACCGTGCTGCGGCGAATGCCGCGCGCGGTTCGCCTCGTGGCGGGGGCGGGCGCGTCGGCCGCGTCGCTCGGCGTGCTCGTCTGGGTGGCCGGCCGCGGCGTCCCGGTCGGGGTCGCCCTGCTCATCGGGATCCTCGCCGGCGGCGGGCTCGGATACCTCGTCGAGCGCATCTTCGTCCGCACGTTGCGACCCCAAGGGCCGACCGCGCAGACGGTCGGGACGGTCGCCGCGCTCGGCCTTGTCGTCGCGGTGGCGGCGAAGGTCTTCGGGACCGGCAACGTCACCGGCCCCGCGCTCGTCCCCGACGTCGTGTTCGAGGTCGGCCGGGGCGGGACCGGGAGCATCGACCTCGGGCTGATCATGCTCTTCGTGATGGCGATGCTGATCACCGCGGCCTTGATCGCGTTGTTCAAGTACACCGACCTCGGTCTCATCATGCGCGGCACCGCCGAGAACCGGCGCGCCGCCTCGCTCATGGGCGTCGACCCCGACCGCATCACCGCCCTCACCTGGATCATCGGCGGCGTGCTCGCCGGCGTGTCGGGGATCCTGCTGGCGAGCGTCACGAACCTGCACCCCTACACGCTGTCGCTGTCCGCGCTCCCGGCGTTCGTCGCGGCGCTGCTCGGCGGCATGGCGAGCCTCGTCGGCGCGGTCGGCGGCTCGGCGCTGGTCGCGATCACGCGCTCGGTCTTCCCCACGCTCGGCGCGCTGAAGGGCATCCAGGGCATTGACGCGCTCTTCCTCGCCGTGCTCGCGATCGGCGCCATGGCCGCGCGCGGGGCGAGGCTGGCGGGCGGCGACGTGCGGTCGGAGTCGGTCGCGGCGAGCGGAAGCGGTGGCGCCGGCGCGGGCTTGGGCCGGCTCGAGCAGGCGCGCCGGCCGCTCACGCTGATCGGGGTGATGGTCTTCGTCGCCTTCCCGTTCCTGCCGTTCGTTCACGGCTCGCTGGTGTCGAACATGAACAAGGCGGCGGCCTTCGCCCTTATCGCGGTGTCGATCGTGGTCTTGACAGGCTGGGTCGGGCAGATCTCGCTCGGTCACGCCGCGCTCGTCGCCGTGGGCGGCTACGGGACGAGCTTCGTCACGACCGCCTCCGGCATCCCCTTCCCGCTCAGCCTGCCGCTGGCGGCCGTGCTCACGGCCGGAATCGCCGCGCTCCTGGGGGCCGTCGCGGTTCGCGTACGCGGCCTGTTCCTCGCGGTAGCCACGTTGATCTTCTCCTGGATGGGATCGGAGTTCCTGTTCCGTCAGGAATGGCTCACGAAGTACTTCCGCATCGACCCCGTCGTCATCGGGCAGTCTGGCTCGTTCCCGTCCTTCGACTTCGAGAACACCACGACCCTCTACTTCGTCTTCTGGGCGATCGTCGGCCTCGGCGTGCTCGCCGCTGCGAACTTGCGCGACTCCAAGACCGGACGAGCGTTCTTCGCCGTCCAGGGCTCGGAGATGGCGGCTTCCTCGCTCGGCGTGGACGTCACGCGTTACAAGCTGCTGGCTTTCGCGGTCTCGGGCTTCCTCGCGGGAGCGGCCGGCAACCTGATCATGAACCGCGACCGCGTCATCCAGGCCGACAACTTCACCTTCACCGCCTCGCTGCTCTTCGTCGCCTTCGCCGTGGTCGGGGGGTTGCGCAGCCTCGGCGGCGCCGTGGGCGCGGGCGTCTTGTTCGCGCTGCTGGAGGAGCTGTTCTTCCGCGTGGAGTTCCTCGGCGGCTTCCTCGACATCGTCAGCGCCGGGCTGCTCACGCTGGTGCTGCTCGCCTACCCCGGCGGTCTCGCCGGGCTCGGGAGGCAGATCGCGCGAGCGGTCGGCGCGATCCCCGGGCTCATCCGCGGCCTGGGCGTGATCGATCGCGGCTTCGACACCTTCCTCAGCGACCTGACGTGGGCGAAGCGCCGCGTCGCCGAGAAGATCCGCGAGCGCGTCGAGGCGCCCGCCCTGGAGTTCGCGCCGGTGCTCGCGGGCGGCCATTCGCGGCCGGCCCGATTCCAGGCCCTCGCGCCGGCGCCCGCCGGCGGGTCTCGTCCCGTCGTGCGGACGGCCGCGCTCCCGCCGAACCGATCCGCGCGCCCCCTCGTCGTTCGCTCCGAGCACGTCACGGTGCGATTCGGCGGCCTCACGGCCGTGAACGACGTGACCATGGAGGTGCGCGAGGGTGAGATCGTCGGGCTCATCGGCCCGAACGGCGCCGGCAAGACCGTCTCGTTCAACTCCATCGCCGGCATCGTGACCCCGACCGAGGGCAAGGTCTTCCTGTACGGCACCGACGTCACGACCGCCCCGGTCCACGAGCGCGCGAAGCTCGGCATCGCTCGCACGTTCCAGGTGCTCCAGCTCTTCCCGGCGCTGACGGTCTTCCAGAACCTGCTCGTCGCCACGCACCTGCACAACGAGACCGGCGTGCTGTCCCACGTCACGGCGACGCCGCAGTCGGTCGAAGCCGAGCGCCAAGCGCGCGCGCGCGTTCGCGAGGTCGTCGAGATGCTCGGCCTCGAGGACATCGTCGACGCCTACCCGGGCGACCTGCCGTTCGGGACGCTGCGCATGGTCGAGGTCGCGCGCGCGCTCGTGACCGGGCTCGGGTTCATCATGCTGGACGAGGCGTTCTCCGGCCTGGACGACACCGAGACCGAGGAACTGGTGCGCGCGCTCGTCAAGGTGCGCGAGTCCGGCGTTACGCTGCTGCTGATCGAGCACGACGTGAAGCTGATCATGAGCGTCTGCGACTACGTCTACGTCCTGGACCGGGGGACGCTGATCGCCGAGGGCGTGCCCAAGGACGTCCAGCGCAACCCGGCCGTGATCGCCGCGTACATCGGCAAGGCGCCGGACGAAGAGGAGGCGAGCGCGTAGATGGCGCTGCTGGAGGTCAAGGGAATCGACGTCTTCTACGGCGCCGTCCGCGCGCTGACCGGCGTCTCGCTGGAGGTGAACGAGGGCGAGATGGTGTCGCTGCTCGGCCCGAACGGCGCCGGCAAGACGACCACTCTTCGCGCGATCAGCGGCATGATGGCCCCGCGCGCCGGCGAGATCCTCTTCGAGGGCGCGCCGATCCACGGCCTGCCGGCGCAAGACGTCGTCACGCACGGCATCTCCCACCTGCCCGAAGGCCGCGAGCTGTTCCCCTCGCTGACCGTCGAGGAGAACCTTCGCTTCGGCTACTACCCGAAGCGCAAGCAGCCCGGCTACGCCGAGGCGCTCGACCGCGCGTACACGTTCTTCCCCAAGCTCGGCGAGCGGCGCAACCAAGCCGCCGGGACGATGTCGGGCGGCGAGCAGCAGATGCTCGGCATGGCGCGCGCGCTCATGTCCTCGCCGAAGCTGCTCGTCATCGACGAGATGTCGCTCGGGCTGGCGCCGCTCATCGTCGAGCTGCTCTTCGAGATCCTCGAGGAAGTGAACAAGGAGGGCACGGCGGCGCTGGTCGTCGAGCAGTTCGTGAACATGGCGCTCGGACACACCGCGCGGGCCTACGTCCTGAGCAAGGGCGAGGTCGTGCTGAGCGGACCGTCGCTGCAGCTCCGCGACGACCCCGAGCTGCTCGCCTCCTACTTGGGCGAAACCGAGCCGAGCGCGGCAGGATAGGTCCATGGCTCGCACGCTCGCCGTTCTCCTCGGCCTGGTTCTGGCGTGCTCGGGATGTCCCGCGCGCACGCCCGCCGGCTCGGAAAGCCCGGCCGCGTCGGCCACCGCGACCTCGCCTGATCCCGGATCCACCGGTCCGGACGGGACCCCGGCGAGGCCGGCGGCCTCTTCGCCGGCCGAGACGCCGGGCGGCCCCGCGACGCCGTCGTCGCCGCCCCCGGAAGACACCGTCCAGTACGGCCCTCCCGGCCCCGGGCCGAACAACACGATGCCGCTGAAGGTCACGCTCACCCCCACCTGCGCCGAGCCCGGCGACACGATGTCTTCGACCGCGACGACCCTGCCGGGCGCGCAGCTCGCCTTTACCGCGTCCTACAGCGACAACAACCGGATCCCCGACTTCGAGTACGTCCCCGGCGAAGCCAACCCAACTGGTACCTTCACCTGGCGATGGGAGATCCTGCCGACACACCCGCGAGGCGAAGGCCAGCTCAGCGTGGTCGCCGCCCTGGACGACCGCGGCGCCTCGTACAAGGTGGACTTCCGCATCGCCGACCGGTGCTGACCCGGGTCCCGGCCCTGCTGATTGCGAGCGCCTTGCTGCTGGTGTCCGCGTGCGGCGGATCGCCCCAGCCACTGCGCTCGCCGATCAGCCTGGAGACGCCGGCGCCGGGCCACACCCGCCGCGTCGTGGAGGCGCACCTGACGATGTCCGTCACGGGCGCCCTGACGTTCGACCTCGAAACCGACACGACGCTCGCGATCGACGAGATCATCTCCGACGAGGTCCCCACGGCAGGCTGGTTCCTCTCGGTCGCCAGCGCGCCGCTGATCGAGCTGGACGACGGCAGGATCCTGCAGTTCAGCGTGGACCTCTCGCCGGGGCTTTACCGCGGGCCGGGCCGCTACGACCTGTCCGACGAAGGCACGCAGACGGTTCAGGGCATCCAGTCGCTCGGGAGCGCCGCGTACGTGCGCTTCGTCTCCTCCGATCCGCCCGGCGTCGAGGAGTTCCGGGACTTCGGACAGCCGTGCTCGCTGGACGTCGGCAACGACGTGCGGTCGGGTCACGTGTTGTGCCCGGAGCAGCTCGGCACCGCGGACGCCTCCGAAAGCGTCCGCCTGGAGTGGTCGTGGGAGCTGCTCTGAAGGCCGAGCGCCTCGACGCCGGCATCGTCGCGATCGACACGCAGATGGCCGGGTACGAGGAGGTCGTCGCCGCGTTCGTGGTTCCCGGCGACCGCCCGGCCGTCGTCGAGACCGGTCCCGCCACGGTCACGCAGACGCTCACCGACGGGCTCGCGGCGCTCGGGCTCGGACCCGACGACGTCGCCTACTTCGTCGTCTCCCACGTTCACCTGGACCACGCCGGCGCGGCCGGCGACGTGGCCGAGCGCTTCCCCCGCGCCCAGGTCGTCGTGCACTCGGCCGGCGCACGGCACCTCGCCGATCCGAGCCGCCTGATGGCAAGCGCCCAGCGCGTCTTCGGCGAGCGGATGTCGACGTTTGGACCTCTGCGCCCGGTCCCCGAGGACCGCCTGCTCGCCGTCGATCCGGGCGCGCGGCTCGACCTCGGGGGCGGGCGGTCGCTGGAGATCGTGGAGGCGCGCGGGCACGCCAAGCACCACATGGCGATCCAGGACTCCGACAGCGGCGTGCTGTTCGTCGGCGATTCGATGGGCGTGTACCTTCCGGAGGCGGACGTGCTGCGGCCGGCCACGCCGCCGCCCGACTTCGACCTCGACGTCGCGCTCGCCACGCTCCGCGGGTTCCGCGCGCGCGACCCGCGCGGGCTCTACCTCACCCACTACGGGCCTGCCCCGGGCGACCGCGACTTCATCGCCGAAGCCGAGGAGCGGCTCGTCCGGTACGGCGCCATCGTCAAGGAGGCGATGGCGGAGTCGACCGACGTCGAGTTCCTGGCCGAGCGCCTCCGCGAGCGCACGTGGGACGACTACCGCGCCGTCCACGACCGGCCCGAGGTCCTGGCCAAGTTCGAGGCGCTCAACGCGTGGCGGTCGAGCGCGGCCGGCTACCTGCGGTACTTCCAGACGACCGATTGATTGCCCGGGGCGCCCGTCGGGCGCCCGCGCTAGTGGTTCCGGCGCAGCATGACCGTCCCGGCGGTCGGCACGTTCCCGCACACTTCGTCGTAGCCGATGAAGACCGTCGTCGTCCGGCCGCCCAAGAATGCCGAGCCGAGCGTCTGCCAGCCTCCGGTCGTGCACCCGCTCATCTGGATGTCACCCGTACCCTGGCCGCACACCCCGTCACCGCCGTCCTGGCAGACGCTGAAGTACATGCCCACGCCGTTGCTGTCGGTGACCTTGATCTGGTTGGGCGCGAAGGCGACCTCTCCGAACGGCACCCCGCCACGGTTCACGCCGCCCTGCGACCCGCTGAGGCCCACGCTGCCCACGCCGTCGATCGAGACAATGCCCGGCGTCACGTAGTCCCCCGACACGGACTGATGGTTCGCCACCGCCGGACCCGGCATGCCGAGCATCGCGAGCGCGATCGACGCGGTCGCTCCCAGAACGAGCTTCCTCACTTTCGCCACCCCCCTCAGCCGGTAAACGCCGGACACGGCGAGCCGCCGGTCGAGTCGCCCGTGTAGTAGTCCCACGTCTTGTACACCGCGGAGTGAGGGCTGCCCGGCTTCACGAGCTTGAAGCAGCCCGACGCGTCGGCGTTGAACTTGATCCGGTTGGTCGCGCCTTCGGCCTCTTCATAGTCGTAGATCCACTGCGACCCCGAGCCCGACGTCTTTGTGAGGGTGATCTCGCCCTTGATCGAGATGCCGAGCCCGCCGTCTCTGATCTCGACGATGACCGACTCACCCTGGTCGGAAGTCGCGACGAAGCGAGGCTGGATGCCCCCGGTTCCCAGCGGGATCATGTGCGTGTTCTGCGGCACGTCGTTCTCGGTCGTCAGGCACCCGAGCGCTCCGGGGTTGTACGACTGGCCCCCGGTCGCGCCCGTGCCGCCCAGTTCGCCGACGTAGGCGCCGGTGACGAAGAACGCAAAGATCGTGCAGTCGTTCGCGCCGGCCTGCGACGCCGCCGGAGACATCGCGGGCAGCACCGCGGCCACAAGGGCGAGCGCGGAGATCGATCGTCTCACCTTCATCCCCTCCCGGCCGCTCGAAGGTCGTTTCGAGCGGCCCCTCCGGATCGCCCTCGTGCGGCGATCCCTTTGGCGCCACCATTTCGACGCCGGTACGCCCGATACCTCCCCTTCCGGCAGGCCGCGGACAACGACGGCGGTCAGGTGTGCCGGATTTCGACCGTCCCCTGCGTCGGCACGCCCAGGCAGTCGGCGTCGTCGGAGACGCCCACCAGCACGCTGAGCGCGCGGTTGGCTTGGAAGCCGTAGATCGGCACCCACCCCGTGGTCGAGCACCCGGTCAGGCCGTCGCCGCTCGCGCCGCCGCACTCCGTCGAGCCCGTGGGCTGGCACACCTTGAAGAAGACGCCGGGACCGGCGTCGTCGGTTATTCGTATCTGGTTCGGCACGAAGTCGACCTGACCGGCCGTGAACGCGGCCTCGCCCTGTCCTGCGCGGAACGTGCCGGAGAACGTCGTGCCGATTTGGACGATGCTGGCGCCCTGGTAGCTCCCGGAGGCGGCAGCCGCGTGACCCGCGGTGCTCCCGAGCATCACCATCAGCAATGAGACGGCGGCGATGCGTACGCGCAATGGTTCCCCCTTTGTTCGTTCGGTCCTTACAGGAATGTGGCGGTCACGGTCCCCGTCACGCCGTTGTTCACGCACTCCCGCTCGTTCGCCCAGGCGCCGACCCCTTCGACCTGCCCGACCGTGAGCACGAAGACGACGATGCGCTCCCCCTTCTTGATGGGCGTGTTGCTGAGGCTCGCGACGCCGGAGGCGTTCGTGCAATAGCCGATCTGCCAGCCGCCCTCGGCAGGATCGCACACATCGCCGCACACCAGGAGGGGGATCCCCTGCCTGCCCGTGATCTCATCGAAGATCTTGACCTTGGTGTATTTCTTGCCCGGGCGAGACGGGAAGGCGTATCCGGATATGCCCGCCTTCTGGCCGGTCGTGCTCGAGCGAGGAGCGTTCACCTCGTATCCGCCGGGCGTTGCCACGTAGCGAGCCGACTCCGTCCCCGCGTGGCCCGGCAGCCCCGCCGCGAGGACGGCGACGACGGCCAGCGCAGCCGTGGCGATTCGTCTCATGGTGGTCCTCCCTTCGGGCCCTTGTGGGGCCACCCCCATCCTGCTCCCCTGCTTCGACGCGAGAAGCCCGGGCTCCTCCCCCGTCCGCGGCTCCGGCGGGCGGCCTGTGGCGCAACCCCGGCGGGCGCCCGAATCACGGCCCGATATAAGGCCGGGGCCGGCCCGAAGGGCCGGCCCCGAAGTGTCCCGGCGGTGTCCTACTCTCCCACGCAGTCGCCCACGCAGTACCATCGGCGCTGGAGGGCTTAACTTCCGGGTTCGGTATGGGACCGGGTGTGTCCCCTCCGCTATCGCCACCGAAACGTCTATGGGAGCGCTCGCAGTGGCGCGCTCCATTTGTCAAGGGGCAGCGCCGCGCGCGCCCCTCGAGCACCCATAGCGAGTGTGAGCGAACCAAGGCCTCGGCCTATTAGTACCGGTCGGCTCCACGTGTTGCCACGCTTCCACCTCCGGCCTATCAACCCGCTAGCCTTGCGGGGGCCTTACCGGGTTAACCCCGTGGGAGGCCTCATCTTGGAACAGGCTTCCCGCTTAGATGCTTTCAGCGGTTATCCCTTCCGCACATCGCAAACCAGCCATGCCCTTGGCAGGACAACTGGCACACGAGCGGTGCGTCCATCCCGGTCCTCTCGTACTAGGGACAGCTTTCCTCAAGCCTCCTGCGCTCACGGTGGATAGGGACCGACACAATTGTTACTCCCGACTCGCCATCGGTCGGGGGCCAGGACATTTCTGCCTGACTCTGCATGTCGCCATGCAGGTCGGACCATATCTTCACGTTCGGTGTGGACCCGAATCGTGTCTGGCATATGGTCTCTGAGGATTCTCGACGCCTTCAATTCGATGGATCCTCCGGTACCTCCCTCCACCATTCATGGTGAGGGCCAGTCTCCGGAGTCGATCGAAACCTTCCCGGCAGCGGTGCTCTCCCGCCACCATCGCGCGAACGATCGACGCGAAGGTGTCGAAGTCACCCTGCTTACTGCTCAGAAGGGGCTGCGCCTCGAAGAAGGGAATGATCCTCTTCATGAGATCCTCGCGGTTCCTCACGACCAGGACGAGCGTCCGGTCGCTGCCGCCTCGGTGATTCTCCCTGATCCTTCCGCAGCCGAACCGCCGCACCATCGCGTCGAGCACCTGCCGGCGCTCCGGGTTCTGGGGGTTCTGGCTGACGTGAAATTCAGGGACGAGTTGCCATCCGAGGCGAGTGCTTGGATTCCGCTGGATCGCAACATGGAACGATCCTTCTCCGTCGACGTAGCCGGCTATGTAGGCGTCGAGCCTTTCCTGCTGATCGACCGCACCCGCCACATTGTCACTGCACATGTCACCACCCTAGCAGTCGGGCCTGACAAGGTCAGTAGTGCGGGATTCTCGGTTGTTCCAGCATATAGCCAGATTTATAGACAGCGCGGTCAAACCACTGTCTCACGACGTTCTAAACCCAGCTCGCGTACCGCTTTAACCGGCGAACAGCCGGACCCTTGGGAGATGCTCCACCCCCAGGATGCGACGAGCCGACATCGAGGTGCCGAGCCTCGCCGTCGCTGTGGACGCTTGGGCGAGACTAGCCTGTTATCCCCGGGGTACCTTTTAGCCGTTTAGCAACGGCGCTTCCACACGCCACCGCTGGATCACTAGACCCTGCTTTCGCACCTGCTCGACGTGTCCGTCTCGCAGTCAAGCTCCCTTTTGCTCTTACACTCGATGCACGATTGCCAACCGTGCTGAGGGAACCTTTGGGCGCCTCCGTTACCTTTTGGGAGGCAACCGCCCCAGTCAAACTGCCTGCCTGGCGCTGTCCGAGATCCGGATAACGGACCCTCGTTAGACGCCCAGCACGAGAAGGGTGGTATTTCAAGGATGGCTCCACGAAGGCCGAAACCCTCGCTTCAACGCCTCCCACCTATCCTACGCAACCCGAACCGAACACCAACACCAAACTACAGTAAAGGTCCCGGGGTCTTTCCGTCCTACCGTGAGTAGGCCGCATCTTCACAGCCAATGCAATTTCGCCGAGTCCCTGGTCGAGACAGCGCCCAAGTCGTTACACCATTCGTGCAGGTCGGAACTTACCCGACAAGGAATTTCGCTGATTCTGTTACTTGTAGACCGCGTGCGTTGCACGACTCGCGCGCGGCGGGCTGATCGTTTCCGTCAGCCTCCCTACGTCGCCGCAGGGATCGGACCATCTCATCCCCTTCACGTTGTCGCTCTATTCGAAGGGGGCCGGCGTATGGTCTCTGAGGATTCTCAAGAGTTCGGATGGCTTTCGGTGGTTCATCGTCTCCGCGATCTTCGCGATCTCGACGATGCCGTCGGCGGTGAGGTGCCGCCTATGGCTCATCAGGTCGAGGATCCTTGCGAACTTCTCGAAGTTGCGTCGTTTCGAAGTCCGCAGCGGATGTTCACGAAAGAACGGGACGATTACGTTGCGCAAGTCATCGAACCGCTGAACGCAATATCGGAACATATCCTCCCGATGATTGTCGTGTCGGCTGTTGCGATAGACCTTTCCGCAACCGAAGAAACTCACCAGATCGTCGAGGACGTCGCGACTCGATGCGCCTTGTGCGACGGCAAACTCCGGTCGGACTTGCCATCCCAGCGTCATCGTGCCGCATCGATAGATGGGTGCGCTGAAGCAGCCTTCTCCGTCTACGAACCCCACGATCCATCCGATCGCCTTGAGCCTTTCCTGCTGGTCTTCCGCACTCCGCACATTGTCACTGCTACGCATGTCATCACCATAACAATCGGGTGTGACAGTCGAGCGAGTAGCGGGAGATTCTCGGGTTTTCCAGCATATAGCCGGCTGCGCACCACGCCGTCACCGACGTGGGGGGCAGCGCCCCTTACCTGCCGAGGGGCTTCCTACCTTAGGACCGTTATAGTTACGGCCGCCGTTTACCGGCGCTTCGGTTCAGAGCTTCGCCCGAAGGCTAACCCCTCCCCTTAACGTTCCGGCACCGGGCAGGTGTCAGAGGGTATACAGCGCCTTGCGGCTTCGCACCCTCCTGTGTTTTTAGTAAACAGTCGCTTGGGCCTGGTCACTGCGACCTCAGCCGGCTCGAGCCGCGTGGACTCTCACCGTCCGAGGCACCCCTTCTTCCGAAGTTACGGGGTTAGATTGCCGAGTTCCTTGACCAGGGTTCACTCGATCGCCTTAGTATTCTCTACTTGCCCACCTGAGTCGGTTTGGGGTACGGGCACCTTTCCCACTCCCTAGAGGTTTTTCTCGGCAGCATAGGATCAGTCACTTCGTCCCTGCGGACTCGGCATCGCACCTCAGGATCATGCCCCCACGGATTTGCCTATGGGGACTCCCTACGTGCTTACCCCGGGACGACCATCGCCCGGGTTGACCTACCTTCCTGCGTCACCCCATCGGTGACCTAGTACCACCTGGGTCGGTAGCCCCCGAAGGGGTTTCCTTAGCAAGATGGATTCGATCTTGGCGCGGGAACGGTGGTACAGGAATATCAACCTGTTATCCATCGACTACGCCTGTCGGCCTCGCCTTAGGTCCCGACTAACCCTGGGCGGATGAACCTTCCCCAGGAACCCTTGGGCATTCGGCGGAGGGGTTCCTCCCCCCTCTTTCGCTACTCATGGCGGCATTCGCTCTCGACACGCATCCACGGCTGGGTCACCCCGCCGCTTCACCCGCGTGTCCATGCTCCCCTACCGAGCCGGTCGCTTGGACGCATGAGGCCTCCCCCATGCGCCGGCTCATGACCGGCTCCCACAGCTTCGGTGACGTGCTTAAGCCCCGTTACATTTTCCGCGCCCAACTACTCGACCAGTGAGCTGTTACGCACTCTTTCAAGGATGGCTGCTTCTAAGCCAACCTCCTGGCTGTCTACGCGGCTGGACATCGTTTCCCACTTAGCACGTTCTTAGGGACCTTAGCCGATGATCTGGGCTGTTTCCCTTTCGACTACGAACCTTATCGCCCGCAGTCTCACTGCCGTACTTAGCGCATCGGTATTCGGAGTTTGCCTGAGTTCAGTAAGCTTGTGGGCCCCCTAGCCCAAGCAGTGCTCTACCCCCGATGCGGAACATACGACGCTGTACCTAAATACATTTCGGGGAGAACCAGCTATCACCGGGTTTGATTGGCCTTTCACCCCTACCCACAGGTCATCCGCCCACTTTTCAACGTGAGTCGGTTCGGTCCTCCACGCGGTCTTACCCGCGCTTCAACCTGCCCATGGGTAGATCACCCGGCTTCGGGTCTACATCACGCGACTGGACGCCCTATTCAGACTCGGTTTCCCTACGGCTCCGGCACACGCCTTAACCTTGCCACGTAACGTAACTCGCCGCCTCATTCTTCAAAAGGCACGCCGTCACGCACCGCCCGGTTGCCCGGACGGCTAGCTCCGACGGTTTGTAGGCACACGGTTTCAGGTACTATTTCACTCCCCTCCCGGGGTGCTTTTCACCTTTCCCTCACGGTACTGGTTCACTATCGGTCGCCAGGTAGTGTTTAGCCTTAGGGGGTGGTCCCCCCAGATTCACGCCGAATTCCACGTGCTCGGCGCTACTTGGGATCCCAATCGGGAGGTCGATCGCATTTCGCTTACGGGGCTGTTACCCGCTGTGGCCGCCCTTTCCATGGCGTTCAGCTATGTGTCGACTTTGTAACTCCCTGGCAGTACCGGCGTACCGCCTGATCGGTCCCACGACCCCTGCATGACAACGCCACCGGGCTATCACGTCACACAGGTTTAGGCTGTCCCCGTTTCGCTCACCGCTACTCAGGGGATCGCGGTTGCTTTCTCTTCCTCCGGGTACTGAGATGTTTCACTTCCCCGGGTTCCCTCACCTTCGCCTATGTGTTCAGCGAAGGGTGACTGGCCACTACGCCAGCCGGGTTGCCCCATTCGGAGATCCACGGATCGAAGCTTGCTTGGCAGCTCCCCGTGGCTTATCGCAGCCTGCAACGTCCTTCGTCGGCTCCTGGCGCCAAGGCATCCACCGTATGCCCTTCGTACCTTGGCTCTTTGATGCTCACACTCGCTATGGAGTTCTCAAGGTGCACGGGCGGCCAACGAAGCTCGATCATCCCTGAGGGCCGAAAAATGCCGGTGACCTTGGGTCACCGGCAGCCTCCCGCACGTTACCCGGAGGCATGGCGCGCGGTCCTAACGGCTGGTCTTCGGTCTGATCAGGGGTTTCCGCACTCAGTCGCTACCCTCGGCCCGAAGGACGTTCGCCTCCGGAGCCGACTGCGTACTCTACGCCGCGCCCCTTGGGGTGTCAACCGGGACGAGCACGCCCCGCGACCCCTCTGACCTGGGGTTCCGGCACCAAACGGACGTTCCGCGCCGGGGCAGGTGTCCGGCGGGCGCGCCTCGAATCTTCCTCCCCAGACATGACGCCCGCGATTCGCGCTGCCTTGTCCGCCGCCCTGTGCCTGCCGGCGGCGCTCACGCTGCTCGGAGCCGGTAGCCAGGCCGTCGCCTGCACGCAGGTAGTCGGCGTGACGCTCGGCGACGACTGCGACGGCGGCGGCGGCACGAAGCGCGTCAAGCAAGGCAAGGCTCGCGACGCGGAGACCACGCTGTTCCAAAGCGCCAACCGCGCCCGATCCGACCAGGGCCTGGCCCCGCTTCGCTCCGACTCGGCCGCGCAGGCCGTGGCCCGCGACTACGCGCAGGTCATGTGGCGCCGGGGAACGCTGCGGCACAACCCGGATCTGCGCTCGCCCGCCACGATGGACCGGCTCGGCCACCCGGCCGCAGTCGCGGAGAACGTCGGGAAGGGCCCGCGCGCGAGCAGCATCCACCGCGCCTTCATGCGCAGCCCGGGCCATCGCGCGAACATCCTCACGTCCCTGCCGAGGCTCGGCATCGGCGCCTACTGGGACGGCAAGACCGTGTGGGCGGTCCAGGTCTTCCTCGGGCCGGGCGGAGCCTGGTTCGCGCCTTCCTCGCAGTCGGCGCTCCCGGCCGCGCACGGGGGGGCGCACGCCCGCGCCGGCTCGGGCGGCACGCTCCTTCCCGGCGAAGGCCTCGCCTCGCTGCCGGATGCCGCCGCAGCCGAAGCCCCGTCCGGACCCGGGCCGACCCCCTGGCTGCCGATCGGGATCGCGTTCGTCGCCGTGACGGTCCCGGGCGCGAGCCGGGCGCTGTGGCTGCGCCTCCGGCGCGCGTAGTCCTCAGACGAAGCGAAGCAGGGCGAAGGTGCGTTTGCCCGCTCGAAGGACCATGACGGTCTCCGACGCGAGGTCGCTCGCAGCGAGCATCCGATCCGGCTCCACCCGCCGGTTGTTCACGTAGGCGCCGCCCGCTTCGAGCAGGCGGCGCGCATCCCCGTTGCTTCGAGCCAGGCCGGCGGCAGTCAGAGCCTCGACGGGATCGAGCCCCTCGCCCAAACGGGACCGGGCCAGCTCGACCGACGGGACGTCGGCAAAGATCTCGAGCAAGTCCGCCTCGGACAGGCCGCCGAGGTCGCCCCCGAACAGCGCCGCCGTGGCCCGCTCGGCCGCGGCTAGGCCGTCCGGGCCGTGGACGAGGAGCGTTATCTCGTGGGCGAGCCGCTTCTGCGCGGCTCGCGCCGCCGGCGCCTTCGCCGTCTCCTCCTCCAGCGCGAGGATCTCCTCGCGGCTCAGCCCGGTCAGCGAGCGAAGAAACGCGCCCGCGTCGGCGTCGGGCACCCGGACGAACCACTGGTAGAACGCGTAGGGGCTGGTCCGGGCAGCGTCGAGCCACACGGCGCCCTCGGCGGTCTTGCCCATCTTCACGCCGTCGCTGCGCGTGATCAGCGGCGTCGTGAGCCCGTAGAGCGTCACCCCGTGCATGCGCCGGGCGAGGTCGATGCCGGCGACGATGTTGCCGAACTGGTCCGACCCGCCGATCTGCAGCTCGCAGCCCAGCTCCCTGTTCAGGTGCACGAAGTCGTAGGCCTGGAGCAGCGAGTAGCTGAACTCCGCGTAGCTGATCCCGGCGTCGCCGGACAGGCGCGCCTTGACCGACTCCCGCGCGAGCATGACGTTCACCGAGGCGTGCTTGCCGACTTCCCGGAGGAACGTCAGGAAGCCGAACTCACCCAGCCAGGTCGCGTTGTTGACGAGCACGGCGGGATTCTCCGCCGTCTCGAAATCCAGGAAGCGCGTGAGCTGCGGCTTGATCTTGTCCAGGTTCGCCTCCAGCTCGTCGAGGCCGAGCAGGTTGCGCTCCTCGCTCTTGCCCGACGGGTCGCCGATCATGCCCGTCGCGCCCCCGGCCACCGAGATAGGCCGGTGCCCGGCCCGCTGGAACCGGCGCAGCAGCATCAACTGGACCAGGTTGCCGATGTGCAGGGATTCGGCGCTCGGGTCGAAGCCCCCGTAGACCGTGATGGGACCCCGGGCGAGCCGCGACACGAACGCGTCCTCGCCGGTCCACTGGTGGACCAGGCCGCGCCAGCGCAGGTCGTCGAAGAAGCCGGGGTCGACGGTCATGGCAGCGCATCGTACCAACGGCCCTCGCGGCGGTCGTGGCGTTCGGCGGCCCTCCGGCGCATCGTCCGGGCGCCCCGGTAGCATTCGATCGACGCATGAACGCACTTCCCCGGTCATCAGCGCTGCGACGGTCCGCCCTGGTCGTCGTGCTGTGCGCGTTGCCGGCGCTCGCCGGCTGCGAGGGACTGCCCAACCTGGACGAGGCCCTGGCCGACGCCTCCCGCGTGGCCGAGACGACGAAGGTCTTCGCCGCCGACGGCTCGCTCATCACCGAGCTTCACGCCGAGGAGAACCGCGAGGTGATCCCGCTCAGCGACGTTCCGGAGCACGTCGTCGACGCCGTGATCGCGATCGAGGACGCCCGCTTCTACGAGCACAACGGGATCGACATCCGCGGCATCCTTCGCGCGCTGTCGGTGAACGCCGCCGAGGGGCGCGTGGTCGAAGGCGGCTCGACCATCACCCAGCAGCTCGTGAAGAAGACGCTGACGGGCGACGAGCGCACGTTCGAGCGAAAGGTCAAGGAAGCGTTCCTCGCCTACCAGCTCGAGGACCGGTTCTCCAAGGACGAGATCCTCGAGCGCTACCTGAACACGGTCTACTTCGGGCGCGGCGCCTACGGCATCCAGGCCGCGGCGGAAGTCTTCTTCGGCAAGAACGCCAAGGCCCTCACGCTCGCCGAGGGTGCGCTGCTCGCCGGGATGATCAGGAGCCCGAACCGCTACGACCCCGCCGAGCGCAAGGTCGGGAAGGCTCGCAGGGCCACGGTGCTCAACCGGATGCTCGAAGAGGGGTGGGTCACCGAGGAGCAGGCGCGACGCGCGAAGGCGACGCCGATCAAGCTGGCGCGCCGGCACGAGGTCAACGCGCACGCCTACGGGTACTTCGTGGACTACGTCAAACAGCAGATCTTCGACGACGCGGAGCGGTTCGGCGTCCTCGGGGAGACACGCGCCGACCGGATCGACGCGGTGTTCAAGGGAGGCCTTCGCATCTACACCACGCTGGATCCCAAGCTGCAGGATCGAGCGGAACAAAGCGCCGAGACCCTCCTGCCGTACGGCTCGGACCCCTACACGTCCTTCGTCGGCGTCTCGCCCGCCGACGGCCACATCGTGACGATGGTGGGCGGGCGTGGCTTCTTCCGTCAGAAGGACCCGTACGCGAAGCTCAACCTCGCGGTCCGGCGGCGCCAGCCGGGATCCTCCTTCAAGCCGTTCACGCTCGTGGCGGCGCTCGAGAAGGGCATCCCGCTCTCGCGCGTCTACCAGGGCGGCTCGCGCATCACGCTGCGCCTGTCCAACGGGCAGTACTGGAGTCCGGCCAACTACGGCTTGACCTCGTTCGGGTCCTCCCTCAGCCTGCTGCGCGCGACCGCCTACAGCGTGAACGTCGTCTACGCCCAGGTCGTGCTGGAGGTCGGGCCGCAGAAGGTCGTGAACGTGGCGCACCGCATGGGCATCGAGAGCAACCTCGACGCGGTGCCGGCGATCGCGCTCGGCACCGAGGAGGTCACGCCGCTCGAGCAGGCGCAGGCGTACGCGACGCTCGCCAACCAGGGCGAGCGCGTCGACCTCACCGCCGTGACGAAGATCACCGACAGCGCGGGGACCGTGCTGTGGGAGCAC
The DNA here is from genome assembly GCA_036397035.1 of Actinomycetota bacterium. Lineage (GTDB taxonomy): Bacteria > Actinomycetota > AC-67 > AC-67 > AC-67 > DASWJS01. The sequence continues at coordinate 108,522 of DASWJS010000017.1, forward strand.
GAACCCAAGCGCAAGCGCGTGCTCGCCGAGCCGGTCGCCGCGCTCGCGACCGAGGCCCTGCAAGAGGTCATGAAGACCGGAACCGGGCGCAACCTCGTGTTCGGCCGGCCGGTCGCCGGCAAGACCGGCACCTCGGAGGAGTACGCCGACGCGTGGTTCGCCGGCTTCACGCCCGATTACGTCGGGGTCGCCTGGGTCGGCTTCCCGCAGGGGCAGATCGCGATGCGCCCGCCCCGCACGCGCATCCTGGTCTACGGCTCCTCGTGGCCGGGGCAGATGTGGCAGCGATGGATGGACTACGCGCACCGTGGCATGCCGATCGCGGACTTCCCGGTGGCCGAGGACCTGATGGTGGAGGTGAAGGTCGACGTCTCGCGCGGCTGCCTGCCCAACGCGTTCACGCCGCCGTACCTCATCCAGACCAGGAGCTTCCTCAAGGGCGCCGAGCCCAAAGACGTCTGCACCGAGCCGACCTCGGGCGAGATCCCCTCGACGCCGGACGTGATCGGCGAGCCGTCGAGCGAGGCGCGCACGACGCTGCTGCACGCGGGCTTCGCGGTCGCCACCGTCAGCATCTACTGCCCGGCCTTCCCGCCCGGCACGGTGTGCGACCAGAACCCGCTCCCCGGCACGGCCGCGCGCGTCGGCGAGAGCGCGACGATCTACGTCAGCAACGACGATGCCGTCGCGCTGGTGCCCATGGTGCTCGGCCGCACGCTCAGCCGCGCGCGGCAGAAGCTGATCGACGCCGGGTACAAGGTCAAGGTCGTCGTCGGCACCAACTCCGACAACGGCCCGGGGTGCCGGGACGTCTACGAGACCGAGAGCGGTCGCGTCTGGCGTCAGTCTCCCTGCGCGGGCAGCAAGTACGGCTACGGCAGCACGGTGACGATCTTCGTCAATCCGTAGACGAGTCCTGCAAGCGTCGCGGCCCCGAGACCCACCGGTTGTCGCGCACCGCAAACCGCCAGCGACGGCCGTCCTGCGAGCGCCCGAGCCCGATGCGCGGCGTTTCGACGACGTCCTGCACGGGAAGACGCTCCCCGGGCGCGAGGTGCAGCGGCGCGCGCGTCAGGTCCGAGCGGTTCTCCGCGCGCGCGATCCCGAACGCCTGCGTGAGACGCGCCGGCCCGCGCGCAAGGTCGCGGTCGGCCACCGGGCCGCGGCGGGCGCGCATCAGCTCGATCCCTTCGAGCGGCTCGACGGCGCGGATCAGCACCGCCCCGGCGACGCCCTCGCGCTCGCAGACGATGTTGAAGCAGAAGTGCATCCCGTAGGTGAAGTACACGTAGGCGTGGCCGGGGCGCTCGAACATCGGCGCGGTCCGCGGGGTTCTGCCCCGGAACGCGTGCGAGCCGGGATCCTCCTGGCCGTAGGCTTCCGCCTCCACGACCTGCCCGGCGACGCGGCCCTCCGCCGTGTCGTGCACGAGGATGCAGCCGATGACGTCGCGGGCGACGACCAGGACCGGGCGGGCGTAGAAGGCGCGAGCGAGCGGTCTCATGCGCGGGCGCGCTTGGCCGCAACGTGCGCCAGCACGTCCTCGACCGGGCGCGCGTTCAGCACGTCGGCGGCGCGCGCCCAGCCTCGCTGCGCGGTCGCGACGCCGTAGCGGACGTTCTCCAGGTCGCGCGGCGCGTGGCTGTCGGTGTCGATCGCGAGCGTCACGCCCCGCTCGACCGCCCGGCGGACGAGGTCGTCGCGCAGGTCCAGCCGGTCCGGGAAGCAGTTCACCTCAAGCGCGGTCCCGGTGCGCACGGCCGCGCCGCACACGGCGTCGAAGTCGCAGTCGATCGGCTCGCGCCGTCCGATCAGGCGCGCCATCGGGTGCCCGACGACGTGGACGTTCGGGTTCTCCATCGCCGCGATCAGGCGCGCGGTCGTCTCCTCGCGCGAGAGCCGGAACAGCGAATGGACGCTCGCCACGAGCAGGTCGTAGCCGGCGAGGAACTCCGGGTCGTAGTCGACGCCGCCGTCCTTGCCGATGTTCAGCTCCGACCCGTGGAGCAGGCGCATCGCCGGGTACTTCTTCTGCAGGCGCGCGATCTTCTTTCGCTGGTCGAGCATCTGCTCGCGCGACGCGCCGGTCATCGCGAGGTCCTCGGCGTGGTCGGTGATCACGTAGTACTCGTAGCCGCGCGCGGCGGCCGCCTCCACCATCCGCTCGAGCGGCGCGACCCCGTCGGTCATGTCGGTGTGGGAGTGCAAGTCGCCGCGCAGGTCCTCGACGGTCACCGGCTCGGGCAGCGTGCCGGCGCCGGCGGCCTCGATCTCGCCGGTGTTCTCGCGCATGGTCGGCGGGAACCACGGGAGGTCCAGCGCCGCGTACACCTCCTCCTCGGTGCGCGCGGCGATGCTCGAGCCCGACTCCGCTTCGAACAGGCCCCACTCGGAGAGCTTCAGGCCGCGTTCGATGGCGCGATGGCGCAGCGCGATGTTGTGCTCCTTGGAGCCGGTGAAGTAGATGAGCGCCGCGCCCCAGGAGTCCGCCGGGACCACGCGCAGGTCGACCTGGAAACCCTTGCGCGTCCTGATGCTGGACTTCGTCGTGCCGTGCGCGATCACCTCGGCGACGCGCGGCATCGCGCAGAACGCCTCCATGACCGGGCCGGCGTCTTCGCTCGCGACGAGCACGTCGAGGTCGCCGATCGTCTCCCGCATCCGCCGCAGCGATCCGGCGAAGGAGATCGCCTCGACGTCGACGGCCTCGGTGATGGAGGCGATGACGGCCTCGGCGGTGGTCATCGCGGCGTCGAGCAGGATGCGGTCCCCGGTCGCGCGCAGGTTCGCGACGTTGCGCGCGAGGTTCTCCTCGGTCTTGGCGCCGAGGCCCTTGACGCCGCGGAGCTTCTGACCGGCGATCGCCGTTTGCAAGTCCGCGATCGACGCGACGCCCAGCTCGCGGTGCACCAGCATCGCCTTCTTCGGGCCGAGGCCCGGGATCCGCAGCAGCTCGCGCATCCCGCCGGGGATTGCCTCCCGCAGGTCCTCCAGCTCCTGGACCGTGCCCGTGTCGAGGTACTCGCGGACGCGCGCGAGCATGCTCTTGCCGACCGACGGGATCGCAAGGATCGCCCGGTCGTCGAACGCGCGCACGTCCTCGGCTTCGCCGCCGATCGCGCGGGCGGCCTTCTCGTAGGCGCGGACGCGGAACGCGTCCGCGCCGGACACCGCGAGCAGCTCGGCCCACTCCGAGAGCAGCTCCTCCAGCTCTTCGTTCGCGCGCGGCATCGCTCAGCCGAGCCGCGAGCGCACCGCGGCCACCGCCGCGTCCAGCCGCTCGAGTTGGGCCGCGACCGACGCGGGCCCCGGTGCGCCGCGCGCCGCGACGCTCGCGGCGGCATCCAGCGTCTGCCCGTGCTCCTTCGCCGCGAGTTCGCCGAGGTCGAGGCCCTCCACGGCGGCGCGCTTGGCAAGCTCGCCGACGGCGGCGTGCGCCTCGCGGAAGGGCATGCCGCCGCGCACGAGGCGCTCCGCCAGGTCGGTCGCCAGCAGCGAGCCGTCGCCCGCCGCGGCCGCCATGCGGCCGGTGTCGAACCGGAGCGTACGGAGGGCGCCGGCGAGCGCCGGCAGCATCATGCGCAGCGTGCGCACCGCGTCGAACAGCGGCTCCTTGTCCTCCTGGAGGTCGCGGTTGTAGGACAAAGGCAGGCCCTTCAGCGTGGCGAGCAGACCGGTCAAGTCGCCGATCAGCCGCCCGGCCTTTCCCCGAACCAGCTCGGCGACGTCGGGGTTCTTCTTCTGCGGCATCAGGCTCGAACCCGTGGCGTAGGCGTCGTCGAAGGCCGCGAAGCCGAACTCGGCGCTCGTCCAGAGCGTCAGCTCTTCGCCGAGGCGCGACAGGTGCGTGCCCAGGATCGCGCCGGCAGCCAGGAACTCCGCGACGAAGTCGCGCGCCGAGACCGCGTCCAGGGAGTTCGGCATGGCCTCGCGGAGGCCCAGGTCTTCGGGCGGGACGTCGAGGCCGAGCGTCGAGCCCGCCAGCGCCCCGGCCCCGAGCGGCGAGGCGTTCGCGCGGTCCAGCGCGTCGAGCAGGCGCGCCGAGTCGCGCGTCAGCGCGAAGGCGTGCGCGGCGAGGTGGTGGCCGAGCGTCACCGGCTGCGCGCGCTGCAAGTGGGTATAGCCGGGCAGGAGGTCGTCGCGGTGCTCGCGGGCGCGCGCGACGAGAACCTCGACGAGGTCTGCGAGCGCCGCGACGACCGACCCGCCTTCTCGCGCGAGCCACAGGCGAAGGGCCGTGGCGACGCGGTCGTTGCGCGACAGGCCGGCCCGCACGTGCGGTGCGACGTCGGGCAAGCGCGCGAGCAGCGCCCGCTCGACCGCGGTGTGGACGTCCTCGTCCGTCGGCTGGAAGGCGAACCGTCCCGCGGCGATGTCGGCGGCGACCGAGTCCAGCGTCCGCTCGACCTCGCGCGCCGCCTCCTCGCTCAGGATCCCGGCGCGCGCGAGGGCGCGCGCGTGCGCCGCCAGCACGCGGCAGTCGTCGCCGACGAGCGCCACGTCGAACGACAGGCTCTCGGTGAACGCGAGCATCTCCGGGGCGGGCCCCCGTTCGAAGCGGCCGCCCCAGAGCGTTGTCATTCCTCCCCCTGCCGCTCCGCCCACACCTTCAGCGGCAGGCCCCACAGCTTGACGAACCCCGCCGCGGCGGCGTGGTCGAACAGGTCGCCTTCCTCGTAGGTGGCGAGCCCGCGGGTGTACAGCGCGGCGCCGGAGCGGCGGCCTTCCACCGTGATCGAGCCGTGGTGCAGCTTCAGGCGCACCTCGCCGCTCACGTGCCGCTGCGACTCGGCGATGAACGCGTCGAGGGCGCGGCGCAGCGGCGAGAACCACAGGCCGTCGTAGACCAGCTCGGCGTAGGGCTGCTCGATGGTTCGCTTGTGGGCGCCGAGCGCGCGCTCGAGCGTCAGGTCTTCCAGGTCGCGGTGCGCGGCGATCAGCGTGAGCGCGGCCGGGACCTCGTAGACCTCGCGGCTCTTGATGCCGACGAGCCGGTCCTCGATCATGTCGAGCCGCCCGACGCCCTGCGCGCCGGCGCGCGCGGCGGCCCGCTCGATCAGCTCGACGAGGCCGAGCCGCTCGCCGTCCAGGCTCACCGGCACGCCCTGTTCGAAGCCGACCTCGACCGTGTCGGAGCTTGCGGGCGCGTCCTGCGGATCCACGGTGAGCCCGTACGCGTCGCGCGGCGGCGCCGCCCACGGATCCTCCAGCGCGCCGCACTCGATCGCGCGGCCCCAGAGGTTCTCGTCGATCGAGTAGGGGTTCGCCTTCGTGATCGGGATCGGCAGGCCCTGCTCCTCCGCGTAGGCGATCGCGGCTTCGCGCGACAGTCCGGCGTCCCGAACCGGGGCGAGCGTCGTCAGGTCGGGCGCGAGCGAAGCCGTGGCGACCTCGAAGCGCACCTGGTCGTTGCCCTTGCCCGTGCAGCCGTGCGCCACCGCGGTGGCGTCGTGCTCACGCGCGACGCGGACCATGTGCGCGACGATCAGCGGGCGCGACAGCGCCGACACGAGCGGATAGCGGCCCTGGTAGAGCGCGTTCGCGCGCAGGGCCGGCAGGACGAAGTCGCGCGCGAACTCCTCGCGCGCGTCGACGATCACGACCTCCTTCGCGCCGGCGGCGAGCCCCCGCTCGCGCACCTCGTCGTGGTCGATCCGCTGGCCGACGTCGGCGGCCATCGCGATCACCTCGACCCCGTACTTGTCGCGCAGCCAGCCGATCGCGACGGAGGTGTCGAGTCCTCCGGAATATGCGAGCACGCAGCGTTCCACCTCTCAGGCCTCCCTCGACGTTCCCGATGCGATCGCCTCGAGCCGCCGCGCGATCGTCTTGCCCTGCACGCGCTCGCGTCCGACGACGAGCACCGTGTCGTCCCCCGCCACGGTCGCGAGGATCCCCGCGACGCCGGTCGTGTCGATCGCGCGCGCGACCGCCTGCGCGCACCCGGGCGGCGTGCGCAGCACGGCGAGCGAGCCCGACGCGTCCACGCCCGTCACGAACTCGCGGAGCATCCGCGTGAGGTGCTCGCCGGCCTGGTGCGGCTCTTCCGGCACGACGTAGGCGACGCCGCCCGCGGGATGGCGAGCCTTGTACGCGCCCAGCTCCTCCAGGTCGCGCGACAGCGTCGCCTGCGTCACGCGCTGGCCGTCGCGGCGGAGCAGGCGGGCCAGCTCGCCCTGGCTCGCGACCTCGTGCGTGCGCAGCACCTCGATGATGCGGCGGTGGCGAATCGCCTTGGTCCCGGTCATGTCAGCGCCCACTCCAGGATCGCCTTCTGCGTGTGCAGCCGGTTCTCGGCCTGGTCCCAGACGACCGACCGCGGTCCGTCGATCACCTCGTCGGTGATCTCCTCGCCACGGTGCGCCGGCAGGCAGTGCAGCACGATCGCGTCGCGCCGCGCGCGCGCGAGGAGAGCCGCGTCCACGCGGTAGGGCGCGAAGACGGCGGCGCGCTGCGGGGCCTCGGCCTCCCGGCCCATGCTCGCCCAGACGTCGGTGTACAGCGCGTCGGCGTCCTGCGCGGCGGCCGCCGGGTCGGCTCCCTGCTCGACCGAGCCGCCCGTTGCCCCCGCGATCTCCTTCGCCCGCGCGAGAACGCCCGGGTCGGCCTGATAGCCGTCGGGGCTCGCGAGCCTGACGTGCATCCCGGCGAGCGCGCCGGCGAGGAGCAGCGAGTGCGCGACGTTGTTCCCGTCGCCGACGTAGGCGAGCGTCCGGCCGGCCAGGTCGCCGAACCGCTCGCGAATGGTGAGCAGGTCGGCGACCGCTTGGCACGGGTGCTCGTGGTCGCTCAGCGCGTTGATCACCGGGATGGTCCCCGCCGCGACCAGGCGCGCGAGCCGTTCCTCCTCGAACGTGCGCACGACGACGGCGTGTAGGTAGCGCGAGAGCACCCGCGCGGTGTCCTCGATCGTCTCGCCCCGTCCGAGCTGGAGGTCCGAGGCGTTCAGCACGAGGGGCGTCGCGCCCAGCTCCGCGATCGCGACCTCGAAGGAGATCCGGGTCCGCGTGGATGGCTTCTCGAAGATCATCCCGATCGAGCGGCCGGCCAGCGCGGGAGCTTTCCATCGCGAGTGCGGACCCGCGCGGGCCGCCTTCAACGCCGCCGCGCGATCCAGCAGCGCGCCGAACGTTGCAGCGTCGAGGTCGTCAACCGACAGGAAGTGCGGCACGCTCAGACCTTCCCCACGATCTCGGCGATGCGCGCGAGCAGCTTCGCCGGCTCCAGCGGCTTCGCGAACACGTTCTCCACGCCGACGACGGGGTCGAAGGTGTCGTGGACGTCGTGACGCCCCGACACGATCAGGATCGGCACGTTGCTCAACCGGGGATCGTCCCGGATCTCCTCCAGCATCCGGTCCCCCGACACGTTCGGCATCATCAGGTCCAGCAGGACGAGCGACGGGTGCTGCAGGTCGAGCTTCACCAAGCCCTCCAGCCCGTCGCCGGCGGTGATGACGTCGTAGCCCTCGCCGCCGAGGAGCAGCCCCAGCATGCTCTGCACCGACGGATCGTCCTCCACGACCAGGATCAGCGGCGAACGCTCACTCATCGGTTCCCTCCCTCAGCTCGATCACGTACCGAGCGACGGACGCGATCTGCTCGTCGGTCAGCTTCCCTTCGAAGCGCGGCATCAGCCCCGGGCTCCCGCTCTCGATCTCGGCGATCAGCTCCTCCAACGACCGGCTCGCCGCCGCCCCGGTTACCAGCGACGGCGCGCGGGGGTTGCGATCCGACCCGGACGCGTCCACGCCGTGACACAGCGCGCACTGCGCCGTCCAGATCTCCGAGCCGACCGTCGAGGTGAAGGGCTCGTCGGCCCCGAACGGACACGCGTTCGCGCCGAGCGCGCACCCGATGCCGACGAGCGCGCCGAACCCGAGGGCGAGCGCCGGGATCAGCGCGAGCAACCACATCCTGATCGCGCCCGTCTCAGCCATCCCGCACCTCCGGGTCGGCCAGGACGCCCGCCAGGATCTCCACGGCCCGCTCGATCTGCTCCTCGCTCACGACGAGCGGCGGCGCGAGCCGCACGGCCGTGGGCGTGACGTTGTTCACCACGAGGCGCCGCCCGAGCGCGGCCGAGACCGCGGCCGCCGCCCACGGGCCGTCCAGCTCCACGGCGACGAGCAACCCGAGCCCGCGCACCTCGCGCACGTGCGGGTTCGACGCGGTCGCCTCGCGCAGCCGTTCGACGAGCAGCGCGCCGAGCGCGGCGCTCCGTTCGACGAGACCCTCTGACTCGATCACGTCCAGGACCGCCAGCGCGGCCGAGCACACGACCGGCCCGCCCCCGAACGTGGTCGCGTGATCGCCCGGACCGAAGGCGGCCGCGACCTCCTCGCGCGCGACGCACGCGCCGATCGGCAAGCCCGCGCCGAGCGCCTTGGCGAGCGTGACGATGTCGGGCTCGACCCCGGCGTGCTGGAAGCCGAACCACGTCCCGGTCCGCCCGAGCCCGGTCTGCACCTCGTCGAAGACCAGCGCCGCGCCGAACTCGTCGCATGCGGCGCGCGCGGTCTTCAGGAACTCCTCGCTCGCCACGCGCACGCCACCCTCGCCCTGGACGACCTCCAGCAACACCGCGGACGTGCCGGGCCCGACGGCTTCGCGCAGCGCGTCGGCGTCGTTCAGCGGCACGTGCGTGAACCAGGACGGCAGCGGCGTGAAGCGATCGTGCTTGCCCGGCTGTCCCGTCGCGGCCAGCGTCGAGAACGTCCGGCCGTGGAACGAGCCGAGCGCGGCGACCACCCCGGGACGCGCGCCGTCGTCGGTCCCGCGCGCCCAGCGCCGCGCCAGCTTGAGCGCGCACTCGTTGGCCTCCGCGCCGGAGTTGGCGAAGAAGACCTTCCCCCAGCCGAGCAGATCGTGAAGGCGCTCGGCCAGACGGACCTGCGGCTCGGTGTAGAACAGGTTCGACACGTGGGTGAGGAGTCCCACTTGCTCGCGCACGGCTTCGACCACGCGCGGGTGGGAATGCCCGACGCTCATCACCGCGATGCCGCCGAGGAAGTCCAGGTACTCCTGCCCCGCGGTGTCCCAGAGCACGCAGCCTTGCCCGCGCACGAACGCGACCGGCTGGCGGCCGTAGACCTGCATGTGAACGGCTCGCTCGGCGGCGATCAGCTCGTCGAGGGTGCTCATGCGGTCACCATGGTTCCCACTCCGCGATCGGTGAAGATCTCCAGCAGCACGGCGTGCTCGCCCCGGCCGTCCAGAATGGTCGCCTTCGGGACCCCGCCCTTGATCGCGCGCAGCGCGGCGTCGACCTTGGGGAGCATACCGGCGCTGAGCGTGCCGTCGGCCCGCAGAGCCTCTACCTCGCCGGCGGCCAGCTCCGCGATCACCGACCCGTCGCGGTCCAGGATTCCCTCGACGTTGGTGAGGAAGACAAGCTTGTCGGCGCCGAGCGCCTCGGCGATCGCCGCCGCCACCTCGTCGGCGTTGACGTTGTAGGTCTGGCCCCGCCCGTCGGTCCCGAGCGTGGAGATCACGGGGATGAAGTCGCGCAGCATGTCCCGCACGAGCACCGGCGAGACCTGCTCGACCTCGCCGACGAACCCGAGGTCGACGGGGCCCGCCTTCTTGCGCACGCGGATCATCGCGCCGTCCTCGCCGCTCAGCCCGGCGGCGAGCGAGCCGTGCCGGTTGATCAGCGCGACGATGTCGGCGTTCACGATGCCGTTCAGCACCATGCGCACGACCTCGAGGTCCTCGGCCGTCGTCACGCGCAGGCCGTCGACGAAGACCGGCTCGCGCCCGAGCGCGCGCACGTGCGCGCTCACTTGCGGTCCGCCGCCGTGCACGATCACCGGGTACAGGCCGACGTAGCGCATCAGGACGATGTCGTCGGCGAAGGACTCGCGCAGGACCGGGTCCTCCATCGCCGCGCCGCCGTACTTCACCACGATCGTCTTGCCGTGGTAGCGCTTGATGTAGGGCAGCGCCTCCATCAAGATGCGCGACTTCTCCAGCGCGTCCTTCACGTCGTGTACTCCGTGTTGATCCGCACGTATTCGGCGGTGAGGTCGTTGGTCAGCATGCTCGCCTCGGCCTCGCCGCGGTGCAGGTCGACCGCGATCGACACCTCGCGGTTCTCCGCGAGGTGCTTCGCGGCGAGCGTCAGGTCGCCGGGCCCGCGCGCGCCCTGCTCGCAGAGCTTCTCCCCGCCGACGAAGACGTCCACGCGGTTGGGATCGAACGGGATCGGCGCGGTGCCAAGCGCCGCCATCACCCGTCCCCAGTTGGGGTCCCCGCCACCGATCGCGCAGCGCAGCAGCACGGAGTCCGCGATCGCGCGCGCGGCGGCCATCGCCTCGCGCTCCTTCGTCGCGCCGCGAACCGTGATCGTGGCGACCTTCGTCGCGCCTTCGCCGTCCGCCACGATCTGCGCCGCGAGCGAGGACAGGACCGCGCGCAGCTCGGCTGCGAAGGCCGCGGCCTCCGGCGTCTGCGGCTCGATCGGATCACCGCCCGCCGCGCCGTTCGCCAGGACCAGCACGCAGTCGTTGGTCGAGCGGCACCCGTCCACCGAGATGCGGTCGAACGTGACGCGCCCGCCCCCGGCGAGCGCGTCGTGCAGCGCGCCCTTCGTCACCGTGGCGTCGGTCGCCACGAAGCAGAGCATGGTCGCCATCTCCGGCGCGATCATGCCCGCGCCCTTCGCCAGCCCGGCGATGCGGTACCCGGCGCCCTCGGCGCCGGCCGTCTTGGGGACGGTGTCGGTCGTCATGATCGCCCGCGCGAGGTCGCCCAGCCCGTCCGCGCTCAGCGAGGCCGCCGCCGACCCGATCCCGGCGATCGCGGGCTCCATCGGCATCGGCACGCCGATCACGCCGGTCGATGCGACGAGCACGTCCTTCGGGTGAACGCCGATCGACTTCCCGGCCGCCGCGCCCATCGCCTTCGCGTCCGCGAGGCCCTGGCGCCCGGTGCACGCGTTGGCGTTGCCGGCGTTGACGACGATCGCCCGCGCGCTCCCGCGCCGGACGAGGCGCTGCGTGAGCTGGACCGGGGCGGCCTTCACGCGGTTGGTCGTGAAGATCCCGACGGCCGTCGCCGGACGGTCAGACACGAGCAGCCCGAGGTCGGGCTTGCCGCTCGGCTTCAGGCCCGCCGCGACGCCCGACGCGGTGAAGCCCGCCGGCAGCGCGCTCACGGGTAGATCCCCGCGGCGGCGAGGCCGGCGCGCTCGTCCAGGCCGAGCATCAGGTTCGCGTTCTGGACCGCCTGGCCCGCCGCCCCCTTGCCGAGGTTGTCGATCGCCGCGACGGCGATCACGCGGCCGGTCCGCTCGTCGATCTCGTAGGACAGCAGGCAGTGGTTCGACCCAGCCACGTACTTCGTCTGCGGCGGGAAGTCCTGCACGTGGACGAACGGCTCGCCGTCGTACATCGCGCGGGCGGCCCCGGCCGCGTCCCCGCCGTGGAAGGGCGCCACGCACGTCGCGAGCAGTCCGCGCGGCATCGGGACCAGGTGCGGCACGAAGGTCACCGTCACCGCCTTGCCGGCGAGCCGCGACAGCTCCTGCTCGACCTCCGGCGTGTGCTTGTGGCGGGGATAGCCGTAGGCGCCGAAGTTCGCGTCCACGTGCGAGAAGTGAACGCCCGCGCTCAGCCCGCGCCCTGCTCCCGACACGCCCGAGGCCGCCGAGATCACGATGCCGCTCGGGTCGATCAGGTCCGCCTTGACGAGCGGCGCGAGCGCCAGCAGCGCCGCCGTCGGGTAGCAGCCTGGGTTCGCGACCGCCTTCGCGCCGGCGATCTCGTCGCGGTGCAGCTCCGGCAGGCCGTAGGTCCAGTCGGGCAGCAGCTCGGGCGCGGCGTGCTCGCGCCCGAACCAGTTCGCGTAGGTGACCGGGTCTTCGAACCGGAAGTCGGCCGAGAGGTCGATCACCGGCACGCCGGCTTTGACGAGCCGCGCTCCCGGCTCCATCGACGCCCCGTGCGGCAGCGCGAGGAACACGAGGTCTAGGTCCTCCAGCGCGCCCGCGTCGAGCTCGGCGAACGCCAGGTCGATCCGCAGGTTCGGGTAGACCTCCGAGACAGCCCTGCCGGCGAACTCGCGCGACGTCGCCAGCGTCAGGTCCAACCCCGGATGCCCGGCGACCAGGCGCAGCAACTCGGCCCCCGTGTACCCGGACGCCCCCACCACCCCAACGCGCACCTTGTTGCCGCTCGCCATGAGGCCCGCAGCCTATCCATGCATGACTATGCAGTCAAGCGCATAACCATGAGGCAGCCTTAGTCGCGGATCTGCCAGCCCGCGGCTTTGGCCGCGTCGGCGATCTCGGTCATGACCTTGTCGGCTTCCTCGTCGGTGAGGGTGCGTTCGGGGTCGCGCAGGGCCAGGGCGTAGGCAAGCGAGACCGAACCGGCGGGGACAGGCTCGCCCCGGTAGACGTCGAACAGCTCGATCGCTTCGAGCAGCGGACCGGCCGCCTCGCGAATCGTGCCTTCCACTGCGGCGGCGGGGACGGCCTCGCCGACGACCACCGCGACGTCGCGCGTGACGGGCGGGGTGCGGGCCGGCACGCGGATGTCGGCCTCGCGGGTCTCCGTCACGAGCAGGTCGAGGTCCAGCGACGCGACCGCGACGCGGGCCGGCAGCTCCAGCGCTTCCGCCACGTCCGGGTGCAGCTCGCCGACGGCGCCCAGCTCGCGCCCGGCCGATCGCGCGACCGCGCGCCGCCCGGGGTGGAGCATGCCGATCGAGTCGCCGTCCTCGGGCGCTCCGACCTCGGGTGCTTGGAGCGTCCACTCGGGGACGCCAAGCCCGTCGAGCAGCGCCTCCACGACGCCGCGCGCGTCGAAGAAGTCCAGCGGCCGGCCGGGTGCGTGCCAGCCTTCCGGCGCGGGCCCGCACAGCACGAAGGCAACGCCGCGGCGCTCGACCGGCGCGTCGCCGCCGGCGCCGAAGACCACGCCGGTCTCGAACAGGGCGATGGGCAGGACGCGGCGCGAGGCGTTGCGCTGCGCCGCGAGCAGCAGACCGGGCAGCAGCGAGGAGCGCAGCACCGACTCCTCCTCCGACACCGGGTTCGCGACCTTCCACGCCGCTCGCAACGGGTGATCGGGACCGAGCCCCGCGCGATCGGGAAACGCCGGCGAGAGCAGGCTCTGCGTCTGCGCCTCGTTCAGCCCCGCGCCGAGCAAGATCTGGCGCGCGCTCGCATGCCCCCGCTGCTCGGGCGTCAGGCCGCCGACGCGCGAGCCGCCGGGCAGCGCTTCGGGGATCGCTTCGTAGCCGTGGATGCGCGCGACTTCCTCGATCAGGTCTTCTTCGATCGCGAGGTCGGGCCGCCAGGCCGGCGGCGTCGCGCGCACCGCGCTCGCGCTCGCCTCGACGGAGCATCCCAGTCGCTCGAGGATCCCGGCGATCTCGGCCGTCTCCAACTCCAGGCCGAGCAGCGCGTTGGCGCGCTTGGCTCGCAGGCGCACGGGCTTGCGCGCGACGGGCTTGGGATAGACGTCGATCGCCCCGCGCGCCACGACGCCGCCGGCGACCTCGGCGAGGAGCCGCGCGGCGCGGGCCGCCGCTGCCGAGACGCCCTCGGGGTCCGCGCCGCGCTCGAACCGCACGCTCGCCTCCGTCCGCAGCCCGAGCCGCGCGGCCGTCCGCCTGACGCGCAGCGGGTCGAAGTACGCCGACTCCAGCAGGACCCGCGTCGTGCCGGGCGTCACCTCGGACTCGGCGCCGCCCATGATCCCGGCGACGGCGACCGGCCGCTCGGCGTCGCAGATAAGGACGTCCTCGCGCCGGAGCGCGCGCTCCACGCCGTCGAGGGTGGTGATCGACTCCCCCTTCGCCGGGCGGCGCACGACGATCGCGTTGCCGGCCAGCCGGTCGAGGTCGAAAGCGTGCAGCGGGTGGCCCCGTTCGAGCAGCACGTAGTTGGTCACGTCGACGACGTTGGAGATCGGCCGCATCCCCGCGGTCAGGAGCCGCTGCTGCATCCACCACGGTGAGGGCCCGATCCCGATGCCCTCGATCACGCGCGCGAGGTAGCGGGGGCAGCCCCGCTCGTCCTCGATGGTCACGGTCGCGTGTTCGGCAGCTTCCCTCCCCGACTCCGGCACGCCGGCGTCCGGCAGCGTGAGCCGGAGGTCGTAGAGCGCCGCGACCTCGCGCGCGACCCCGAGAACCGACAGGCAGTCGCCGCGGTTCGTCGTGACGTCGAGGTGGAAGACCGTGTCGCGCAGGCCGAGCGCCTGCACCAGGTCGTCGCCGACCGCCGTCACGAGATCCTTGCCGTCGGCCTTCTCGCGCGGCAGGACCCAGATGCCGCTGTGGTCCTCCGCGATGCCCAGCTCGCGCATCGAGCAGAGCATCCCGTCGCTCGTCTCGCCGCGGATCGTGCGGCGCGCGATCTCGAGCCCGCCCGGGAGCGTCGCGCCCGGCACGGCCAGGGGCACGAGGTCCCCGGGCGCGTAGTTCCGCGCCCCGCAGACGACGTCGCGCTCGGCCGAGCCGTCGAAGGCCTTGACGAGCATGAGGTTGTCGGCGTCGGGGTGCTCGCGCATCGACCGGACCTCGCCGACGACCACGCCTTCGATCCCGCGCCCGACGTGGATGACCTCCTCCACCGCGAGCCCGGACAGCGACAGGCGCTCGGCAAGCTCGTCCGGCTCGGCCTCGACCGGGACGAGTTCCCTCAACCACGAAAGCGAGATGCGCACCTAGGCCCCCCTCAGCCCGCGAACCCGGCCAGGAATCGCTGGTCGTTCTCGTACAGCAGGCGGATGTCGGGGATGCCGAGCGCGAGCATCGCGATGCGTTCGGGACCCATGCCGAACGCGAAGCCCGACCACACCTTCGGGTCGTACCCGACGGTGCGTAGCACGTTGGGGTGGACCATGCCGCAGCCGAGCACCTCCATCCACCCGGTCCCCTTGCACGCCGGGCAGCCCTCGCCGCCGCAGCGCACGCAGAGCACGTCCAGCTCCGCGGAGGGCTCGGTGAACGGGAAGTAGGACGGTCGCATCCGCACGCGCTGGTCCGGGCCGAGGATCTCGCGGGCGAAGGTGGCGAGCGTCCCGCGCAGGTGCGCCATCGAGATGCCCTTGTCGACGGCCAGCCCCTCGATCTGGGTGAACGTCGATGTGTGCGAGGCGTCCACCTCGTCGCGGCGGTGCACGCGCCCCGGCGCGACCACGTAGATCGGCGGGTCCTGCTTCTGCATCGCGCGGATCTGCACCGACGAGGTCTGCGTGCGCAGCAGAAGGTCGGTGCCGTCGATGAACATGCTGTCCTGCGTGGAGCGCGCCGGGTGGTGCGGCGGGATGTTGAGCGCCTGGAAGTTGTACCAGTCGGTCTCGGCCTCCGGGCCGTCGGCCACGCGGTAGCCCATCCCGACGAAGACCGCGACGATCCGCTCGACGACCATGCTGATCGGGTGCGGGTGCCCGCGGTGCCGCCGCCGCCCGGGGAGCGTGACGTCGACCCGGTCGGCTTCGATCGCGGCGGCCCGCTCGGCTTGTCCGATGGAGCGTTCTTTCCGGGCGAATGCCTTCCTGAGTTGCTCCTTCGCGGCGTTGAGTTCCTGCCCGACGATTTTTCGGTCCTCCACGCCAACGCTGCCGAGTCCGGCCTGGATCCTCGCGAGCCGAGCCTTGCGCCCCAGCACGCGCACCCGAATCTCGTTGAGGGCGGCGAGGCTGTCCGCGCTCTCGATAGAGGCAAGCGCCTTGTCGCGCTCCTCCTGAATCTCTATCAGCGCGTCCCTCATCCCTCACCGTCCCCCGCGGGCAACCAGAATGCGAACACGGTACCCGAGGGGTCGGTCCGTTCGATCGCGATTTCCCCGCCGTGGGCTTCGATGATGCCCTTGCAGATGTAGAGCCCGAGTCCCGTGCCCGACGAGTGCCGCTCGCCGGTGCCCTTCCGGTAGAACTTCGTGAACACGTACGGCACGTGCCGCGCCGCGATCCCGGGCCCCGCATCGGCGACGCGCACCGTCACGCGTTCGTCGTCCGCTTCGCCGGTGACCGCGATGGGACCGGGGTCGGCGTGACGGACCGCGTTCTCGACCAGGTTCACGAGCACCTGCTCGACCTTGCCCGGGTCGGCGACGACCTTGGGGAACGGCTCGGGGAACGTGCTCGTGATCGCATGATTCTTGGCGTCCATGTCGATGCGCTCGGCCACCTGGGTCGCCAGCTCCGCCAGGTCGAGCACCTGCTTCTTGACCTCGAGCCGTCCGGCCTCCAGGCGCGACAGGTCCAGCAGGTCCTTCAGCAGCCGGTTCATCCGGTCGGCGTCCCAGTCGATGGTCGTGAGCATGTGCAGCTTCTGCTCGTCGGTGAAGCGCTCCCAGTTGCGCCGCATCGTCGAGGTGAAGCCCTTGACCGAGGTCAGGGGCGAGCGCAGGTCGTGCGCCAGGGTCGCGATCAAGTCGTAGGCCGAGCGTTCCGAGAGGTGACGCCTGGACCCGTCGCGGAGCGCGGCGATCACGCGCACGATCGCGCCGGCGTCGTCGCGGACGAACGTGGCGCGCAGGGTGACCGGGCGCTCGGAGCCGTCGGCGCGGTAGAGCATGTAGTGGCGCTCGGGCGAGCCGTGCGAGAGCCGGGGCGCGACGGCGAACGGGTCCAGCTCTTCGTGCACCAGGCTCCCCGCCGCGTCGCGCAAGCGGCAGACGTCGCCGTAGGGCTTGCCGATCGCGTCCGCGCGGCTCCAACCGGTGAGCCGCTCGGCCTGGCCGTTCAGGTCTTCGATGGCCCGATCCGGCCCGACGACGATCACCGCATCGGGCAGCAAGTCGAAGAGTTCATCCACGGGAGCGCCCTCCGCGTGACTGCCGGGTCCATTCATACAAGACCTGCGCCGTCCACAGCGATAACGGCAGCGGTGCGTCCGCCACGCCCACGACCACGTCGGCCGCCGCGCCGTCGTCACCGTCGTCGCCGCAGACCGACAGGCAGATCGCGCCGCCGAGGTCCGCCTCCCACGGGGGCGGTCCTTCGCCGAGCCGCACGACCCGCGCGCCCGCTTCCCGCGCTCGGTCCAGCGCCGCCCCGGCGCGCGCGGCGGCGCGCATCCGCAACCGGAAGTGCGCGCCGGCCGCCGCCCGGATCACGTTCGGGGCGAGCACGTCGGCACAGCGCGGCCCGATGACGACCTCCTCGCCGCCGTGAGCCGCGAAGGCCGCCAGGATCGCCGCGAGCGTTCGCGGGTCGTGGACGCCGGAGAGCACCAAGCCCGGCGCGGCGCCGGCCTCGGACTGCGGCTGGACGGCCAGCGTGCCGACGCCGAGCACGTCGGGCGCCGGCATGCCCGAGGCGATCGACTCCATCAGCTCGACCGACACGGCACGCAGCGTCACCGAGGACGCGGACGCGCGCTCCAGCAACGCCGCCGAGCGCCGCTCGGCCCGGCCGGAGTAGAACACCTCGTCTACCGCGCCCGCCTCGAGGGCGGCGCCGACCGCTCGCCTGCCTTCGATCAGCACGTGCGAGGTTCGCTCCCGCCACTGCCGCTTTCGGAGCCGGCGCGCGCGCCTGACGGCCGGGTTCGCGGCACTGCGGATCACGCCCCCGGGGGTTGACCTTGCGCGAGCCCCGTGCGCGCCACCTCGACCAGCGCGCCGAACGCCTGAGGATCGCTGACCGCAAGCTCGGAGAGCATGCGCCGGTCGACCTCGACCTCCGCGTTGCGAAGGCCGTTCATGAAGCGGTTGTAGGACAGGCCGTGCTCCCGCGCCGCCGCGTTGATGCGCGCGATCCAGAGCGTGCGGAACTCGCCCTGCCGCTTGCGCCGGTCCCGCGTCGAGTAGCGCAGGGAGTGCAGCACTTGCTCGCGCGCGGGACGGTAGAGCCGCCCGCGCGAGCCGCGAAAGCCGCTCGCGCGCGAAAGGATCGTCCGGCGCTTCTTGCGTGCGGTGACGCCTCGCTTGACCCGTGCCATCTCAGCCTCCCAGCATGCGGCGCGCGCGCCGCACGTCCGCACCCGCCACGACGACGACCTTCGACAAGCGCCGCTTCCGGCGCGAGGACTTCTTCTCCAGGATGTGCCGGAAGTTCGAGCGTTCGCGCATGATCTTGCCGCTCCCGGTGACGCGCAGCCGCTTCTTCGCCGCGCGATGCGTCTTCATCTTCGGCATTTACTGTTCCCCTTCCGTCACCACCGGCTCCGCCTCGGCTTCCGCCTTCCCGTCCTTCGTCGCCTTGGCGCTCTTCTTGACCGGGGTGAAGACCACGGTCATGTTCCGTCCGTCCAGCTTCGGCGGCGATTCCACCTGCGCGACGGCCGTGAGGTCGTCCGCGAGCTTGCCGAGCAACTGCGCGCCGCGCTCCGTGTGCGCCATCTCGCGTCCCCGGAACCACACGGTGACCTTCACCTTGTGCCCCGCGCCCAGGAACCTCGTCACGTGTCCGAGCTTCGTCCGGTAGTCGTGCTCGTCGATCTTGGGGCGAAGCCGCATCTCCTTCAGGACCGAGGACGCCGCCTTGCGCTTGGCGTCGCGGGCCTTCGCCGCCATCTCGTACCGGTACTTGCCGTAGTCCAGCAGCCTGCACACCGGCGGCCGCGCCTGCGGCGCCACCTCGACCAGGTCGAGATCCAGCTCCCGGGCGATCCGCAGGGCGTCGTTCAGCCCCAGGATCCCCACCTGACTCCCGTCCGGGCCCACGAGGCGCACCTCGGTGGCTCGGATCCGGTCGTTCACCCTAGGTTCCTGTGCGATCCAGCATCACCTCGTCGATCGAGTCGCCGTCGGGAAGAAGAGGAAAGGTGCCCGAAGGCACCCCGAACGAACCTCGTCGCAACCCCGCGAGCGAACCCACCGGGGTGAGGAGTCCGATCTCCTTCTTCCCGCGCGGTCGTACCGCGCAACGGTGCAGTATAGAGAGGGCGCGGACCCCTGTCGAGGTCCGCGCCGTCGAGCCCCCGTGACCGTCCGGATCAGCCGGCGGCCCGGACGTTGGACGCCTGCTCGCCCTTCGGGCCCTGGACGATGTCGAACTCGACCTTCTGGCCCTCGGTGAGCGTGCGGTACCCCTCCATCTGAATGGCCGTGTGATGGACGAAGATGTCGTCCCCGTCCGCGCGCGAGATAAAGCCGAAGCCTTTCTCGTTGCTGAACCACTTGACCGTGCCTTCTGCCACTGCGCTGCTCCCTTCGACCCGCCCCGCGCGCGCGGAGCACCGCCCACCGTCGGCGCGGCGGCGAAACCGTACCACAGGCGCCGCCGGGGGCGGCATGGTCCGGGCCGTCCGCTCTAGGGGACGATCTTGGAGATCGGAAGCTCGACGATGTCGGTCGCCCCGCGCTCCTTGAGCTGCGGGATGAGCACGTTGATCCGCGCCTTTTCCACCACGGTCTCGACCGCGTAGGCGTCCCCCGACGAGAGCTTGGCCACCGTCGGGGACTTCATCGCCGGCAGCACGGTGAGCAGGCCGTCGAGGTCCGCCGCGGCGACGTTCAGCTTCACCAGGACCCGTCCGCGCGCCGCCATCGCGCCCAGCAGCAGGACCTGGAGGTCCTCCATCGCGCGGCGCTTCCGCTCGTCCGCGGCGGCGGCTCGGTTCGCGATCAGCACGGTCTCGCTCTCCATCAGCGTCTCGATGATCGTCAGGCCGCTCCGGCGCAGCGAGGTGCCGGTCTCGGTCACCTCCACCACGGCGTCGACGATCTCGGGCACCTTGGCCTCGGTGGCGCCGTAGGACAGGAACACCTTCACCGGCGTGCCGAGCTTTTCGAACGCGCGGCGCGTCAGGTTGGGGTACTCGGTCGAGATCCGGGCGCCCTCGGGCAGGTCCGCCGCCGACTGCCAGGAGGACGCCATGGGTACGGCGAGCACGATCCGGGCTTTGCCCCCCGACCGGCCCGAGTAGTGCAGGGAGGTCAGCACCTCGACCTCCGCGCCGGTCTCCTCCACCCAGTCCAGGCCCGTGATGCCAAGGTCGAAGTAGCCCTCCTCGACGTAGGTCGGGATCTCTTGCGGGCGAAGGATCGAGACGCGGTCGATCCTCGGGTCCTCGATCGTGCCGTGGTAGTCGCGGTCGGACCCGCGGCGCACCGCGAGGTCGGCCTGCTCCAGCAAACCGAGCGTCGAGGGCTCCAGCGAGCCCTTCGGGATGACGAGCTTCAGCATCGCGAGCGGACTCTAGCAGCAGGCTCCAACGGACCCGGCCCCTTTAGAGGCCGAAGAGCGCCATCTCGATCGCGACGGCGGCGGCATCCGATCCCTTGTTGCCGGCCCGGTTGCTCCAGGAGCCGCGACCCGTCGCGCGCGCCTGCGCCTGCGCCTTGGTCTCGGTCGTCAGCACGCCGAATGCGATCGGGATCCCCGTCGAGGTCGAGACGTCCATGAGTCCCTGCGCGCACGCGGAGGCCACGAAATCGAAGTGCGGGGTCTCCCCGCGGATGATGCACCCGAGCGCCACGACGGCGTGCACGCCGCCGTCGATGACCCGCTTGCACGCGAGCGGCAGCTCGAACGCGCCCGGCACGCGGTGGACCGCCGTGTCGGTCGCGCCCGCATCCTTGAGAACGCGCAGCGCGCCGTCGAGGAGCTTGTCGGTGATGTCGGGGTGGAAGCGAGCCACGACGACCGGGATGACGAGGTCGCGGGCGTCGAGATCGCCGGCAGGCGGGCCGCTCCCGGCCATCCCTACTCCGCGGCGTCCTTCGGGGGAAGGTCCAGCTCGTGGCCGAGCTTGTCGCGCTTGGCGCGCAGGTAGCTGATGTTGTGCTCGGTCGCGCTCGTCTGCAGCGGGACGCGCTCGGCGATCGTCAGCCCGTATCCCTCCAGGCCCGCCCGCTTGGTCGGGTTGTTGGTCAGCAAGCGCATCGACTGCACGCCCAGGTCCACCAGGATCTGCGCGCCGACGCCGTAGTCGCGCGGGTCGGGCGGGAAGCCCAGCGAGCGGTTCGCCTCGACGGTGTCCTGGCCGGACTCCTGCAACTGGTAGGCGCGCAGCTTGTGCAGCAGCCCGATCCCGCGTCCCTCGTGACCGCGGATGTACACCAGCACCCCCCGCCCCTCCTGCGCGATGCGCTCCATCGCGGCTTCCAGTTGGGTGCCGCAGTCGCAGCGGTAGGAGTGAAAGACGTCGCCCGTCAGGCATTCGGAGTGCATCCGCGTCAGCACCATCGACCCGTCGCCGATGTCGCCGCACACGAGCGCGATGTGGTGACGCCCGTCGAAGGACTCGTAGCCGATCGCCGTGAACTCTCCCGATCGCGTCGGCAGCTTCGCGATGGCCTCGGCCTCACGCCGGACGAGCGTCTCCTCCTTGCGCCGGTAGGCGATCAGGTCCGCGATCGAAATCAGCTTCAGGCCGTGCACGCTCGCCACGTCCTGGAGTTGCCCGAGCCGCGCCATCGTCCCGTCCTCGTTCATGATCTCGCAGATCACGCCGGCCGGGTACAGCCCCGCGAGCCGCGAGAGGTCCACGGCGGCCTCGGTGTGCCCGGCGCGCTTCAGCACGCCCCCCGGCTGCGCGCGCAAGGGGAAGACGTGTCCGGGCTTGCGGAAGTCCTCGGGAACCGCGTTGGCGTCGAGCAGCTTGCGCACCGTGGCCGCGCGGTCGTGCGCGGAGATGCCCGTCCCGCCGTGCATCAGGTCCACCGAGATCGAGAACGCGGTCTCGTGCGTCGAGGCCATCTCCGGGACCATCGGCGGGATGCCGAGCTGGTCGAGCCGCTCTCCGATCACCGGCATGCAGATCAGGCCGCGGCCGTGCGTCGCCATGAAGTTGACGGCCTCGGCCGAGCACTTCTCCGCGGCCATCACGAAGTCGCCCTCGTTCTCGCGATCGGCGTCGTCGACGACGATGATGATCTTGCCCTCGCGCAGGTCCTCGATCGCTTCGGGGATCGTGGCGAACATGGCTCCTCCTACCGCTTCCTGCTCGGGCGCGCCCGCTTCGCGACCCTCGTGGCCGCCGGACGCCTGGCCGTCGTGCGCTTGGCCGCCGTGCGCTTGGCCGGACGCTTGGCCGCCGGACGCTTGGCCGCCGTGCGGCTCGGACGCTTCGCGACTTTCTTCTTCGCCGCCGGCCTCGCCCGCGCGGGCTTCTTCGGTGCCGGTTTCCTCGGTGCGGGCTTCTTCGGTGCCGGCTTTTTCGGTGCCGGCCTCGCGGCGGCCGGCTTCTGAGCGGCAGGCTTCAGCGGGATCGGCGGAGGCTTCTTCGCCGGCAGCTTCGAGCGCGGGACCGGCCGGACCGACGGGTCCGGCCGCTCTTTCGGCGGCTCCTCGACGGGCGCGAACGACGGGCGGCTCGCCCGCGCGCTCAGGTGACGCTCCACGTACTTGGAGAGCACGTCCACCTCGACGTTGACCGACGAGCCCTGCATCTTCTGGCCGAGCGTCGTCTCGGCGACCGTGTGCGGGATGAGCGCCACGCGGAAGCGTTCCTTGTCGACCGCCGTCACGGTCAGGCTGACGCCGTCCACCGCGACCGAGCCCTGCGGCGCCAGGTAGCGGGTCAGCTCGAACGGGATCGTCACCTCCAGCACGTCCTGCGCGCCGACCCGGCGGCGCGAGCGCACCAGCCCGACCGCGTCGACGTGCCCCTGGACGATGTGCCCGCCGAGCCGGCCGGCCGCGCGCACGGGCATCTCCAGGTTCACCAGCTCGTCGGGTTCCAGGATGCCGAGGTTCGTGCGGGCGACGGTGTCGGGCACGAGGTCGCACGCGAAGGACTCGTGGTTGCGCTCGGTCACCGTCACGCATGCGCCGTTGACCGAGACCGAATCGCCGACCGACAGCTCGGCGACCATCTCGGGACACTTGATCTCGAGCCGCGCTCCACCGCCGCGACGGCTCACGCGGGCCACCGATCCACGCCGTTCCACGATGCCGGTGAACATCAGGTCCTTGGCTTCCCTTCGATGCGCACGTCCTCGCCGAGCCGGCGCACCGAGGTGATCGTCAGCTCGCGCGCGTCGGCGATGTTGGGCACGACGAGTCCGGCGAGCGCGTCGAGGCTCGCGTGCCCGAGCAGCTTGGGCGCGAGGTAGAACACGAAGCGATCCACCAGGCCGCGGTCGACCAGCTCGCCGGCGACGGTCGGTCCGCCCTCGACCAGCACCTCGAGCATCCCGCGCTCGCCCAGCACGTCCAGGACGTTGCCCACGTCCACACGGCCGTCGCGCGTGCCGACGCGAACGACCTCCGCGCCCCGCTCGCGCAACGCGTGCTCGGCCTCGGTCGTCGGCTTGGAGGTGGTGAAGATCACGGCGGGCGCGGTGCCGTCCAGGACCGCGGCGTCGAGCGGCGTGCGGCACGTCGAGTCGAGCACGACCCTGGTCGGTTGCGCGCCGGTGTAGCCGCGCAGCCGGCAGGTCAGTCGCGGGTCGTCGGCGAGCACCGTGCCGATCCCCGCCATGACCGCGTCCGAGGCGCCTCGAAGCCGGTGCGCGTCGCGCCGGGACGCCGGTCCGCTCACCCAGCGCGACGAGCCGTCGGCCGCCGCGACCTTGCCGTCCAGGCTCAGGGCCGCCTTCAGCGTGACGCGCGGGCGGCGCGTCGCGACCCAGCGTTCGAAGCCGCCGATCAAAGCGGCCGCGTCGTCCTGGCAGACGCCGAACTCCACCTCGATGCCCGCGGCGGTCAGCGCGGCGACGCCGGCGCCGCGTTCCTCGGGACTCGGGTCCTTCGCGGCGATCACCGCGCGCGCGATCCCGGCCTCGATCAGCCGGGGCGCGCAGGGCGGCGTGCGTCCGTGCCGTGTGCACGGCTCGAGCGTCAGGTAGACGGTCGCGCCGCGAGCGCGATCGCCCGCGGCGGTCAGCGCTTCGATCTCCGCGTGCGGGCCGCCGGCGCGACGGTGCCATCCCTCACCGACGACCTCGTCCCCGCTGACGATCACCGCCCCGACGGGCGGGTTCGGCCTTGTCGATCCGAGACCTCGCTGCGCCAGCCGCAGCGCTCGGCGCATGAGATCCTTCGAGCCGCTCACGCGGTCACTCTACCAGGGGGTAACATCGGTTGACCGTCTGCGTTATGGAGGTCAGGCGGAGCCCGCGGCCTCGTCCTGTTCCTCGTCACGGCGCCGGCGGTCGATCCCGACGAAGCTGCCCTCCTGGGTTTTGGCGAAGGTCTTCATCTCGGTCGCGACCTCGATCAGGCGCCGGTGGTCGGTGATCGCGTCGCTGAACGCCGTGCCGATCGACATGCTCAGCAAGGGGTACGCGACCTCGTTGCCCAGCCGGTCCTTCACGCTGATCGCACCGCGCTCGGCGTCGAGCGGGTCGTAGAGCCCCTTCACGCCCTCGTCGAATCGCTTCAGGATCTCCGCGGCCAGATCCTCCCCCGAGTCGGCGCCGCAGATCGCGACGAAGTCGTCGCCGCCGATGTGGCCGAGGAAGTTGGACGGGTCGGCGCGAACCGCGTCCTCCAGCACGCGTGAGGTGTAGTTGATCGCCATGTCGCCGCGCATGAAGCCGTAATGGTCGTTGTAGGCCTTGAAGTTGTCCAGGTCGAGCCACAGCAGCGCGAAGGGCTCGCCGAGCGCGAGCCGTCGCTTGACCTCGTTCTCGATCTGGATGTTGCCGGGCAGGCCGGTGAGCGGGGACGCCGCGCGCATCTCGCCCGAACGCCGGAGCGTCGTGCGCACGCGGGCCACCAGCTCCATCGGGTCGAACGGTTTGGAGAGGTAGTCGTCGGCGCCTTGCGTCAGGCCGAAGACCTTGTCGGCCGACATCGCCTTCGCCGTGAGCATGATGATGCACACGCCCGACGTGCGCGGGTCGCCGCGCAGCCGCTGGCACACCTCGTAGCCGTCGAGCTTGGGCATCATCACGTCCAGGATGACGAGGTCCGGCTTGTCGTCGATCGCGTGCTGCATCGCCTCCGCGCCGTCGCCGGCGGTGACGACCTCGTAGCCCTCCAGGCGCAGGTTCAGCTCGACGAAGCGCAGGATGTCCGGGTCGTCGTCGGCGACGAGGATGCGCTCGCTCATGCCGACGCTCCGGCATAGGACCGCAGCAACGCGCGCAGCTCGCGCGCAGCCTCGGCCGGGTCAGACGCGCCGAAGATGGCCGACGCCGCCCCGAGCGTCGTCGCGCCCGCGTCCAGCGCCTGCTTGCCCGTCGCGAGGTTGATGCCGCCGTCCACCGCAAGCCCGACGTCGAGCGACCGCTCGTCGATCGCCGCTCGTGCCGCCTCGATCTTCGGGAGCATCGAGTCGAGGAACGCCTGCCCCGCCCAGCCAGGGTGCACGGTCATGACGTTGAGCACGTCGATCGTCTCCAGCCAGGGGAGCACCGCGTCCAGCGGCGTCTCCGGGTTGAGCGAAAGGCCGACCCCGATGCCGAGCGCGCGCGCGCGCGCGACGATCGGCGCCGGGTCCGGCGCCGCCTCCAGGTGCACGATCACGGAGGTCCCGCCGGCTTCGGCGAATTGCTCGGCTTGTGCCAGCGGCTCGGTCACCATCAGGTGACACTCCAGCGGCAAGTCGGTCACGCGGCGGAGGGACTGAACGATGACCGGTCCGATCGTGATCGGCGGCACGAAATGCCCGTCCATCGCGTCGATGTGGAGCAGATCGGCGAACGGCTCGATCCGCGCTACCTCGCGCCCCAATTCGGCGAAGTCGGCGGACAGTATGGATGGGGCAAGTTTGTATGACGTCATCCGGTCCAGAGTCTATCCGCTGCGAGCCGATTGTCCGCCGAAGGGTTGCCCGACGACCGGCGCGTGTCCGCGTGCGAAATCGGCGCCTCCCATCGCACGCTTCCCCGCGAGTTGCACGGTCACCAGCTCGACCCCCTCCTCGCCCGCGGCTATGACGAGCGGATCGGCGGAAACGACTGTTCCGGGCCCTCCAGTCGTTTCTCCCACGGACACCCGGCGCGCGCGCAGCACGATCAAGGGCGAGCCGCCGAAGTCGGCGCGCGCGCCGGGCCGCGGACTGAGCGCGCGCACGCGGTTCACGATCGCGCGTGCCGGCTCGCGCCAGTCGACCGCGCGGTCGTGCGGCGCGATCTTCGGCGCCGGCGAGGCGAGCGCGTCGTCCTGCGGTTGCGGCTCGGCCCCACCGCGCGCCAGCGCGCCGAGCACCTCCACCAGCAGGCGCGCACCGATCGGCGTGAGCCGTTCGAGCACCTCCCCGGCCGTCTCCTCCTCGCCGACCTCGATCGGCTCGCGCGCGAGCACCGGGCCGGTGTCCACGGTCGGCTCGAGCAGGAAGACCGACACGCCGGTGCGCTCGGCCCCGTCCATGAGCGCGCGCTGGACCGGCGCCGCGCCCCGGTAGGCGGGCAACAGCGAGTAGTGCACGTTCACGGCGGGCGCGACCGCCAGCACCGCGCGCGGGAGGATGTGCCCGTACGCGACGACGGCGAGGGCGTCCGGCTCGAAGGCCGCCAGCTCCTGCGCGAACCCGTCCTGCTTCGGGCTCTCTGGCTGCAAGACCGGCAGGGATCCCGCCGCGCGCTTGACCTCGGACGGCTGGGGCGACCCCTTGCGCCCGCGCGGGCGGTCGGGCTGGGTCACGACGGCGACGACCTCGTGCGCGGAGGAACGCACCGCCTCCAGGGTCCGGGCAGCGACCTCGGGCGTTCCGAAGAAGACGACGCGCACGCGCCTACAGCCGCCGGTTCGGCGGCGCCGCCTTCATCCCGAAGTCCTGCCCGAAGTCCTGGTCGCGCAGCGCCCGCATCGCCTCCTTGCGGACCTCGGGCGCCAGCCGGTCGATGAACAAGATCCCGTCGAGGTGATCGATCTCGTGCTGGAGGATCCGGGCGAGCAGCCCTTCGGCGTCCCGCTCGAGCGGCGCGCCCTCCACGTCGAGCCCTTGCACGTGCACGCGAAGCGCGCGCACGACCGGGTAGTAGGCGCCGGGGATGCTCAGGCACCCTTCCTCCGCCTCTTGCGTCTCCTCCGAGAACGCGGTGATCACCGGGTTCACGATCGTGCCGCGCTCGCCCTCCTCGCCCGAGTCGAAGACGAGCAGCCGGATCGGCCTGCCGACTTGCGGCGCGGCGAGCCCCACGCCCGGCGCGGCCGCCATCGTCTCGTGCATGTCCTCGGCGAGGGCGCGAAGCTCGTCGTCGAAGGTCGCCACGGGCGCGGCCTTCGTGCGCAGGATCGGGTCGCCCAGGGTGCGAACGGTCAAGAGCGCCACTTCGGAACGAGCACCTCCCACGGGTCGACGTCGACGCGCACATCTTCGCCTTGCGCGCGCCAGCCTGACACGAGCGGCGCCAGCGCGTCCAGCAGCGCGGTCCGCTTCTTCGCGCGGGCGAGCACCACCCATCCGTCACGCGCGGTCGCCGGGCCTGCGACCTCGAGCCCCGCGGCGGCGACCTCCGCGGCGATCCGGTCTGCGCCGGCCTTGACGTCGATGCGCGCGAGCGCCGTGAAGGGCGGGTATCCGGCATGGCGACGACGCTCCGACTCGCTGCGCCACAGGACGCCGGGATCCCAGCGCACGAGCGCCCGCAGGGCCGGATGCTCCGGGTCGGCGGTTTCGGCGACGACGGTCCCGCCGTGAACCCACCGGCCCGCCCGCCACCACGTCGCGAAGGCGTCCTCCGGCGCGCGGAACTCGGGCTGCGCGAGCGCGGAGTCCACGTCGACCAGCGCCAGCAGCGTCACGCCCTCCGGGCGCAGGTCCTTCGCGATGAACGGCGTCGCGACGATCAGGTCGGCGTCGCCCACGGCTCGGGCGAGCTTCGCGCGCCCGTCCCCCGCTCGCAGCACGGCGGGGTTCCTCGGGCTCGCGATACGAATGGTCCGCTCGGCGACCGGCTCCACGTCGCGGTGCGACAGGACGATCACGCGGCCGCCGCCGGCCAGCGCGCCCTTGACGAGGCGCAGCGAGCGGGGCGCGGGCACGAGCCGCTCGGACGGCGAGCGCTCCACGATCACGACCGGCGGCCGGTCCGCCCGGACCGACGCGCGCGGCCGGCGTACGACGGTCCCGTTCGCGCGCACGGTGACGGCCGCTTCGACCGAGCCGGGCTCGCCCACCAAGACGAGCGCCGCGTCCGCACGCTCCGCCCGGTGCGCGCACACGGCCCGCGCGTGGAACCGCGGCGCGCGCCCCTCCTTGTAGGACGGGTGCGACTCGTCGTCGACGACGATCAGGCCGAGGTCGCGCACGGGCGCCAGCGACGCGGCTCGCCCGCCGACCCCGATCCGCTTGCGCCCCTCGTGCAGCGCCAGCCAGTCGCGGTAGCGCTCGCGCGCCGGTCGGTCGCTGCCGACCCGAGCGAGCGCATCGCCGAACGCCTCGTCCAGGGCCCGCGCGACGCCGCCCGCGACCGTCACCTCCGGCAGCAGGACGAGCACCCCTCGCCCCGCCCGCACCGTGGCCGCCACCATTGAGACGATCCAGCCCGGCCGCGCGTCCGCGGTGTCGTCGCTCAGCAAGAACATGCCGCCGCCGCCGCGCAGCCCGGCTCGCAGGGCGGGGCCGCCCGCCATCGCGTCCAGCCACCGCAGGTCCGGCGGCGGCGTTTCGAGCGCCGGCGCCGGCTGCGGCGCGTCCTCCTCCGAGGCCACGCGCGGGGGCAGCACGGCGGCGAGCGCCTCCCCGAGCGTCGAGCACGTCCGCCCCGCCAGCCAGCGCGCGAGCGCGACGCCCTCGGCTCCGATCGACGGACCGACGGTACGGGTCACCGGCTTCGGGTCGGCGACGCCCGATTCGCGCGGCAGGTCCACCACGACGCCCGTGCGCGGGCGCGACCGGAAGGGAACCCGCACGACCGACCCGACCTCCAGGCTCGCGCCGTCCGGCACGGCGTAGACGAACGTGCGATCCAGGTGCAGCGGCCCGGACTCGACGAGGCAGACCGAGACGAAGGCCGGCCCGCTCACGCCACGGCGATCAGATGACCGAGCGGAGATCGTCGGCGCGGTCGGTGCGCTCCCAGGTGAACTCGGGCTCTTCGCGGCCGAAGTGGCCGTAGGCGGCCGTCTTGGAGTAGATCGGGCGGCGCAGGTCCAGGTCGCGAACGATCGCGGCAGGACGAAGGTCGAAGACCTCGGCGACCGCCTTCTCGATCCGCGCCGGATCGACGTCCTTCTCGGTGCCCTTCGTGTCGATGTGGATGGAGACCGGGTGCGCGACGCCGATCGCGTACGCGACCTGGATCTCGCACGCGTCGGCGAGGCCGGCCGCGACGACGTTCTTCGCAACCCAGCGGGCCGCGTACGCGGCGGAGCGGTCGACCTTCGTCGGGTCCTTGCCGCTGAACGCGCCGCCGCCGTGGCGCGCGAGCCCGCCGTAAGTGTCGACGATGATCTTGCGTCCGGTGAGACCCGTGTCAGCGCGCGGACCCCCCAGCTCGAAGCGACCGGTGGGGTTGACGAAGACCTTCAGCTCGCTCGTGTCCAGGTCGACCGTGCCGAGCACCGGCTCGATCACCGTCTCGCGCACGTCGGGCGTGAGCAGCGTGTCGATGTCGATCTCCGCCTGGTGCTGCGTGCTGACCACGATCGTGTCCACGCGCACCGGCTTGCCGTCCTCGTACTCGATCGTCACCTGGGTCTTGCCGTCGGGACGCAGGTACGGCACGGCGCCGGACTTGCGCACCTCGGCCAGCTTCTCCGCGAGCCGGTGCGCGAGCCAGATCGGCATCGGCATCAGCGTCGAGGTCTCGCGCACCGCGTAGCCGACCATCATCCCCTGGTCGCCCGCGCCCTGCGCGTCGAGCGCGTCCTGGTCGCCGTGCTGCTCCTCGAAGGAATGGTCGACGCCGAGCGCGATGTCGGGCGACTGCTCCTGGATCGCGACGGTCACGCCGCAAGTCTCGCCGTCGAAGCCGTACTTCGCGCGCGTGTAGCCGATCTCGATGATCTTCTTGCGCACGAGCGAGGGGATGTCCACGTACGTCGAGGTCGTGATCTCGCCGGCCACGAGCACGAGCCCGGTCGTGATCAGCGTCTCGCACGCGACCCGTCCCGTCGGGTCCTCGGCCAGGATCGCGTCCAGCACCGAGTCCGAGATCTGGTCGGCGATCTTGTCCGGGTGGCCCTCGGTCACCGACTCCGACGTGTACATCCAGCGGCTCATTCCGTCTCCTTGGTCGCTTCCGCGCGCTCGCGCCTGAGTTCTACCACCCGGTCAAGGATATGCCGAGCGACGGAGGACTTCGGCTGAAGCGGAAGGGCGTCCTCGCTCCCGTCCGCGCCGAGGATCACGACGCGGTTCGTGTCGACCTCGAAGCCGGCGTCGGGCCCGCCGACGTGGTTGACCACGATCACGTCGAGGTTCTTCGCGGCGAGCTTCTTGCGCGCGCCGGCGAGGTGGTCCTGCGTCTCCGCCGAGAACCCGACGAGGACCTGCTCGCCCTTGCGCCCGCCCAGCTCGCGCAGGATGTCGATCGTCGGCTCCAGCTCGATCACCGGGGGCGCGCCGTCCTTCTTGATCTTGTCCGCCTGCGGGTTCGCCGGGCGGAAGTCTCCGACTGCCGCCGCCTTCACCACGACGTCGGCTCCTTCGAACCGGTCGAGCACCGCGGCGAGCATCTCCGCGGCGGTCCTGATCCGCACGACCGTCACGAGATCCGGCGCGTCGAGCCAGGTCGGTCCGGTGACGAGCGTCACCTCCGCGCCGCGGCGCGCCGCCTCGGCCGCCACGGCGAAGCCCATCTTCCCGCTCGATCGGTTCCCGATGAAGCGGATCGGGTCGATCGCCTCCTGCGTCCCTCCGGCGGTCACCAGGACCCGAAGCCCGGCGAGGTCCTTGCCGTGGGCGAGCGTGGCGGCGGTCGCGTTCGCGATCTCTGCGGGCTCCGCAAGCCGCCCGATGCCCTCGTCCCCACCGGCCAGCTCGCCCTCCTCGGGATCGACGACCACGACGCCGCGATCGCGCAGCGTCCGCAGGTTTGCGCGCGTGGCGGGGTGCTCCCACATCTCGGTGTGCATCGCGGGCGCCACGACGACCGGGCAGGTCGCGGTCAGCACCACGTTGCCCAGCAGGTCGTCCGCGATGCCGTTCGCCATCTTCGCCAGCGCGTTCGCGGTCGCCGGCGCGACCAGGACCACGTCGGCCTCGCGCGCGAGGGCCACGTGCAGGACGCGGTGCTCGTCGTCGAAGGTCGAGCGGTGGACCGGACGCCCGCTGAGCGCGGCGAAGGTGAGCGGGCCCACGAAACGCGTCGCCGCCTCGGTCATCACGACCTGGACCTGCGCGCCCGCCTTGGTGAGCAGGCGAAGGACCTCGACGGCCTTGTAGCACGCGATCCCACCGGTGACGCCGAACAGAACGCGGGCGCCTCGCAGGGCGCCCAGGTCGGTGTGCCCGGCTCGATTCACTTCGCTTCGTCTGTCTGCCGCTCGTAGGCCACCTTGGACAACGAGATCTCTTCCAGCGCGATCGAGATCGGCTTGCGGCCGGGGTCCGAGGAGACCAGGGGCGGCACGAACTCGCCGATCCCTTCGCCGAGCTGGGTGTAGTAGGAGTTGATCTGGCGGGCGCGCTTGGCGGCCATGACGACCAGGGTGTACTTGGAGTCCACCTGGTCGACCAGGTCGTCGATCTTGGGCTCGATGAGGCTCAACGCGTGCTCCTTGCTGGATGTTCGGCCGTTCCGGGCTCGTCCAGTATACGAAAGAGTTCCGCCAGGGCATCCCCGAGCCGGTCGTTCACGATCCGGTGGTCGAACTCCCCCGCGGCCGCCATCTCTTGTTCGGCGTTGCGAACGCGAAGGGCGAGCGCGGCCGCGTCTTCGCTGCCCCGGGCGGCCAGACGGCTGCGCAACACCTCCATGCTGGGCGGCTCGACGAAGACCAGGACCGCTTCCGGCAGGGCGGCCTTGACCTGCCGGGCGCCCTGGACGTCGATCTCCAGGACCACCGCCTTGCCCGCCGCCAGCGCGTCTTCCACGGGAGCGCGCGGCGTCCCGTAGCGATGCCCGTGGACGATCGCGCTCTCCAGGAACCCGCCGCCGGCTTCCAGCGCGGCGAAGTCCTCCTCCCCCACGAACAGGTAGGAAAGGCCCTCGACCTCGTCGTGCCGGCGGGGACGCGTGGTCGCCGAGACCGACAGGACCACCTCGGGCCGGTTCGCGCACAGGGCGCTGACGAGCGTCGTCTTGCCGGCCCCCGACGGGCCGGACACGACGGTGATCCCCGCGATCGCTACTTGGCCGCGAAGACGTCCAGCAGGGCGACCTTCTGCTTGTCGCCCAGGCCGCGGATCCGGCGAGTCGGCGCGATCTCGAGCTGCTCCATGATCTTCTTCGCGCGTACCTTGCCCACGCCGGGCAGGGCCTCCAGCACGGCCGACACCTTCATCTTGCCGACCGTCCCGTCCGACTGACGATCCAGCATGTTCTGAAGGCTGAGGGTGCCCGCCTTCAGTTGCTGCTTGATCTCGGCGCGAGCCTTCCGCGCCTCAGCCGCTTTTGCCAATGCATCGCGTCGCTGCTCCTCAGTCAGGGTCGGAAGCGGCATACGCTTTCCCTCCTTCTCGGGCCGCACGAACGAAAGTCACCATAGCAGCGGGGTTCGCCGATGCAAGGATTCGCGCAGGTCAGAGGGCTGCTGGGGCCGCGTGGGAGTGGCGGATGTTGCTCATGGTGCGGATGTGACGCTAGGTGCCGGAGAGGTGGCGGCTTCCGGGGCTCTCCAGGGGCCTGGCGTCCCGGCACAACGGGCAATCGGCCGGGTCCCAGTCGTCGGCATCGATCGCGAGCAGCGCCGTGAAGGTCAGGCTCGAAGGCGCGTTCGAACGATCGACCATCGCCGCGACGCCGATCACCCGGGCGCCGGTAGCGCGCACCGCCTCGACGACCTCGGCCGCCGACCCGCCTGTCGTGACCACGTCCTCGACGACCAGGACCTGGTCCGACGGATCCAGGGCTTGCCCGCGGCGGAGATGCATCCGGCCGTCCGCCCGCTCGGTGAACAGGAAGCGAACCCCCAGCGCCCGCGCGGTTGCGAAGCCCAGCGTGATCGCCCCGACCGCGGGTGCGACCACGACCGTCGGGCCCGCCGGCCGCCACTGCTCGGCCATGGCCTCTCCGATGGCGCTCGTCGCCTCCGGGTGCTCGAAGACCCGCTGCTTCTGGACGTAGACGTCGCTGTGACGGCCGCTGGACAGCTCGAAGTGGCCGGTGAGCAGGGCGCCCGTTTCCTCCAGCAGCGCGCGGACGTCGGTCACGCCAGCTCCCGCAGGATCGACTCGGCCGCCGCGCGCGGGTCGGGCGCGCGCGTGATCGGCCGCCCGACCACCAGGTAGTCGGCGCCCGCGTCGAGCGCCTGCCTGGGAGTCATCGTGCGCACCTGGTCGTCCGCGGGGCTGCCGGCGGGCCGGATGCCCGGCGTGACGATCAGGAACGGCGCCGGCGCGACGGCTCGCACGGCCGCGACGTCGGCCGGCGCGCACACGACGCCGTCGCATCCCGCTTCGCGCGCAAGAGCGGCGAGCATCGGGACCGCTTCGGCCGCCGGCGGCAGACCGATCTCCTTCAGGTCGCCGTCGCCGAGGCTCGTCAGGATCGTGACGGCGAGGATCTTCGTCTTGCCCTTCGTCTCGTTCGCAGCCTCCAGCATCGCGCGCCCGCCGAGCGCATGGACGTTCAGCATCGCCGGGCCGAGCGGCGCGAGCGCCGCCACCGTCCGCCGCACCGTGGTGGGGATGTCGTGCAGCTTGAGATCGAGGAAGAGTCCGCGCTCGGCCAGCGCCTCGACGGCGCGCGGTCCTTCCGCGTCGAACAGCTCCATGCCGATCTTCACGCCGCCCGCCGCGTCGCCGACCACGTCAACGAGCGCCAGCGCGTGCTCCAGCGACGGAACGTCGAGCGCGACCAGGATCGGGTTCACCATTGCTTCGTCGCTCCCCTGATCGCGTCGAGGCTCTCGATGCCGTGGGCGTCCAGGTAGCGAGCGATGCCCTCGGCGACGTGCGCGGTCACCCGCGGATCCACGAAGTTCGCGGTGCCCACGGCGATCGCGGTGGCCCCCGCGAGGACGAACTCGATCGCGTCCTCGCCCGTGCGGATGCCGCCCATGCCGACGATCGGCACGTGCGGCAGCGCCTGGTGGACCTGCCAGACGCAGCGCAGCGCGATCGGCTTGATCGCCGGACCGCTGAGGCCGCCGGTCGTCGTGGACAGCTTCGGCATGCGCGTGTCGACGTCGATCGCCATGCCGAGCGTGGTGTTCACCAGGCTCAGAGCGGGGGCGCCGGCCTCGGCGACGGCGCTCGCGACGGCGACGAGGTCGGTGACGTCGGGGCTGAGCTTGACCAGGATCGGAACGTCCGCGGCCGCGACGGCCACGGACGTGACCTCGGCGGCGCGGGCCGGGTCGAGCGCGAACATGAAGCCGCGGTCCTCCAGGTTCGGGCAGGACAGGTTCAGCTCGATCGCGACGAGACCCGCGCCGCGCAGGCGCTCGACGCAGGTCACGTAGTCCTCGACGCTGTGCCCGCCGACGCTGGCGATCGCGGGGGTCCCGCGCTCGGCGAGCCAGGGCAGGTCCTTCGCGCGGAAAGCGTCCACGCCCGGGTTCTGCAGGCCGATCGCGTTGAGCATCCCGCTGGCGGTCTCCGCGCCCCGCGGCGGGTCGATCCCCTGCCGCGGGTTCGGCGTCACGGTCTTGCACACCACTGCGCCGAGGTGGTCGAGCGAGCCGAAGCGCGCGACCTCCCGGCCGGAGCCGAAGCAGCCGCTCGCCGTCAGCACCGGGCTTCGCAGCCCGATGCCGGCGAGGCTCACCTCCAGCGCGCTCATCCGGCCGCGCCTCCCACGGCGGCCTCGGGCGCGGCGGCCGCGCCGTCCGGCAGGGCGGCGCCGTCGAAGACCGGCCCTTCGGTGCACACGCGCAGGTTCCTGATCCCCTCGGGCGTCTTGACTGCGCGCACGCAGGTCCAGCAGACGCCGATCCCGCACGCCATGAATTCCTCGAAGGCGAGGTTCGCGCGCACGCCTTCCGTGGCGCAGGTCCGGGCGACGGCGTCCAGCATCCTGTTCGGCCCGCAGGCGTAGACGATCTCCGCGCCGCTGCTCGCCACGAGGCCCGGGAGCACGTCGGTCACGACGCCGGCTCGTCCGGCCGAGCCGTCGTCGGTCGTGACGGTGAGCGAGGCGAACCGCATGCCCAGCTCGTGGTCGAGGAAGAGACGGTCGGCGGTGCGAGCGCCGGCGATCGCGTGAACGGCTCGCGGGGACCCGGTCGCGCGCAGACGCTCGGCGATGAAGACGAGCGCCGCCGTGCCGTACCCGCCGCCGACGACGATCGCGTCGCCCTGCCCGGAGAGGTCGAAGCCGCGGCCGAGCGGACCCACGACGCTCAGCTCCGCGCCGACGGGGCACGAGGCGAGCCAGCGCGTCGCGGGACCGACCGCGTCGAACGCGATCGACACGCGCTCGCCCTCGACCCGGTAGATGGAGAACGGGCGGCGGAGCAGCCCGACGGGTTCGGTGCCGATGGTGACGAACTGACCCGGCTCCGCGCGCGCGGCGATCTCGGGCGCCTCCAGCGTGAGCACCCAGTAGACGCCGATCCGGGACCGGCCGGTGACCGGCGCGTCGACGATCGCGCTCACGGCCGGCGCTCCTTGATGCCCAGGTACTCCTGGATGCTCAGCACGGTCGGCTCGGCCGCGGCCTCTTCGATCCCCTGCACGGCCGCCTGCAACCCGGCCATCGTCGTGATCGACGGGACCCCGTAGCGCACCGCCGCCGTGCGGATGTAGTCGCCGTCGCGACGTGGACCCGAGCCGCGCGGCGTGTTGATCACCAGGTCGACCTTGCCCTGCGCGAGCAGGTCCCCGACGTGCGGGCTCCCCTCGCCGATCTTGGCGATCGTCTGGCAACGCACGCCGTTGCGCTCGAGCATCTCGGCCGTCCCCTCGGTGGCGATCACGTCGTAGCCCAGGTCGGCGAGCCGCTTGACCGGCAGGATCACGGTGCGCTTGTCCTCGTCGCGCACGCTGACGAACACCACGCCCCCGCGCGGCAGGGTCGCGCTCGCCGCCTCCTCCGCTTTGGCGAAGGCCATGCCGAACGTGCGGTCGATCCCCATGACCTCGCCGGTGGACTTCATCTCCGGGCCGAGCAGCGTGTCGGTCCCAGGGAAGCGCCCGAACGGCAGCACCGCTTCCTTGACCGCGACGTGGGAAAGGACCGGCGGCTCCGCGGGCAGGACGGCGGCCGCGCGCAGGTCCGCGATGCTGGCGCCGGCCATCACCCGCGCGGCCGCCTTCGCCAGCGCCACGCCGGTGGCCTTCGACACGAAGGGCACCGTCCGCGAGGCCCGCGGGTTCGCCTCCAGCACGTAGACGTGCGCGCCGCGGATCGCGAACTGCACGTTCATCAGCCCCCGCACGCCCAGCGCCAGCGCCATCGTGCGCGTCGAGTCTTCGATCTCGGCGACCTGGCTGCGCGAGAGCGTGTGCGGCGGCAGGACGCACGCCGAGTCGCCCGAGTGGATGCCGGCCTCCTCGATGTGCTCCATCACGCCGCCGATCAGCACCTCGGTCCCGTCGCAGAGCGCGTCGACGTCGACCTCGATCGCGTCCTCCAGGAAGCGGTCGATCAGGATCGGGTGCTCGGGCGAGACCTGCGCGGCAGTCTCGATGTAGCGGGCGAGCATCGCGTCGTCGTAGACGATCTCCATCGCGCGCCCGCCCAGCACGTAGCTCGGCCGCACGAGCACCGGGTAGCCGATGCGCGCGGTCACTTCCTTCGCCTCCGCGAAGGACGTCGCGACGCCCCAGGGCGCGTGCGGCAGCCCCAGCTCGGCCAGCAGCCGCCCGAAGCGTTCGCGGTCCTCCGCCGCGTCGATCGCGTCCGGCGGCGTGCCGAGGATCGGCACGCCCGCCGCTTCCAGCGCGCGCGCGAGCTTCAGCGGCGTCTGCCCGCCGAGCTGCACCATCACCCCGACCGGCCGCTCCGCCTCGACGATCGCCATCACGTCCTCGAACGTCAGCGGCTCGACGTAGAGCCGGTCGGAGGTGTCGTAGTCGGTCGAGACGGTCTCCGGGTTGCAATTCACCATCACGACGCTGAAGCCGGCCTCGCGCAGGGCGAAGCACGCGTGGACGCAGCAGTAGTCGAACTCGATGCCCTGCCCGATCCGGTTCGGGCCCGCGCCCAGGATGACGATCGTGTCGGTGGGGTCGGCGGGGACCTCGGACTCCTCCTCGTAGGTCGAGTAGAAGTACGGCGTCTGGGCCTCGAACTCCGCCGCGCACGTGTCCACGGACTTGAAGACCGGCGCGATGCCGCTGGTCGCCCGCAGCGCGCGTATGGATGCCTCGTCGGTCGCCCGCAGGTAAGCGAGCTGCACGTCGGAGAACCCGTGGCGCTTCGCCTCGCGCAGCAGGGCGGGGTCAAGCTCCGCGGCCGCCTCGAGGCGCCCGCGCACTTCGACGATGGTCTCGATCTGCGCCAGGAACCACGGGTCGATCCCGGTCGCCTCCGCGACCGCCGTGCGACGGGCGCCCGCCCGCAGCGCCGCCTCGACCAGGAAGATGCGCTCGGGCGTGGGACGCGACAGCGCGCGCATCAGCTCGGGGAGCGGCGCGCGCGGCTCCTTCGCGTCGGCGTTCAGGCCCGCGCGGTCTTGCTCCAGCGAACGCAGCGCTTTCTGCAGCGACTCGGCGAACGTGCGCCCGACGCCCATCGCCTCGCCGACCGATCGCATCGTCGAGGACAGCGTCTCGTCGGACCCGGCGAACTTCTCGAAGGCGAAGCGCGGGACCTTGGTGACGACGTAGTCGATGGTCGGCTCGAAGCTCGCCAGCGTTTCCTTCGTGATGTCGTTCGGGATCTCGTCGAGCCGGTAGCCCACGGCCAGCTTCGCGGCGATCTTGGCGATCGGGAAGCCGGTGGCCTTGCTCGCCAGCGCGCTCGAGCGCGACACGCGCGGGTTCATCTCGATGATCACGCGCCGCCCGGTCTTGGGGTCCACCGCGAACTGGATGTTCGAGCCGCCCGTGTCCACGCCGACCGCGCGGATGCAGGCGATCGCATCGTCGCGCATCGCCTGGAACTCGCGGTCGGTCAGCGTCTGCGCCGGCGCCACCGTGATCGAGTCGCCGGTGTGCACGCCCATCGCGTCCACGTTCTCGATCGAGCAGATGATCACGACGTTGTCGGCGAGGTCGCGCATCACCTCCAGCTCGAACTCTTTCCAGCCGAGCACCGACTCCTCGATCAGCACCTCGGTGATCGGGCTCAGCGCCAGGCCTTCGGCCGCGATGCGCTCCAGCTCGCGCTCGCTCGTCGCGAAGCCCGAGCCGTGCCCGCCCAGCGTGTAGGAAGGGCGGACGATGAGCGGGTAGCCGATCCCGGCGGCGATCTCGCGCGCCTCCTCCAGCGAGGAGGCCCATCCCGAGCGTGGCAGGTCGATCCCCGCGGCGGCCATCGTCTCCTTGAACGTCCGGCGGTCCTCGCCGCGCTTGATCGCTTCGAGCCGCGCGCCGATCAGCTCCACGCCGTGGGCGGCGAGCGTCCCGTCCTCGGCCAGCGCGACCGCGACGTTGAGCGCCGTCTGCCCGCCGAGCGTCGGCAGCAGCGCGTCGGGCTTCTCGCGCTCGATGACGCGCGCGACCGAGGCCGGCGTGATCGGCTCGATGTAGGTGCGGTCGGCGAACTCGGGGTCGGTCATGATGGTCGCCGGGTTCGAGTTCACCAGCACGACCCGGTAGCCGTCGTCGCGCAGCACGCGGCACGCCTGCGTGCCCGAGTAGTCGAACTCGCACGCCTGCCCGATGACGATCGGCCCGGAGCCGACGATCAGGATCGTGCGGATGTCGTCACGTCTTGGCACCTAGCGGATTCCCCTCCCCCATGCGTTAGCGGGGAAAGGCTCCGTTGGAAAACGGGTCACCGGCAAAAGAAAGGCCCGCACGGCGCGCGCGCGGACCAGCGTCTCGACCACTCTTCTCCCTTCCGGGCCTCACGGGACCCGCTCTTAAAGGGTGCTCGGCGCATGATACCAGGCGCACCCGGGATGCTCCGGCCCTGCGGGTTCGGAGCGCGGACCGCGCTCGTATAGGCTTCGCGCATGGACAACCCATCCGAAACCATAACCAAGGGGACGGTCGCCGACGAGCGGGTCGCGCTCTCGCTGCCGGCGCTCGTCGGCGCCGTCATCGCGCTCGGCCTCATCGGCTGGGGCCTCTACGCGACCGTTCTCAAGCCTGATCCCCTTCCGGCCCCGGCGCCCGATCCCGGCACGTCGGCCGAGGCGCCGAAGGACTCTCGCCGCTATTACGGCAAGCGATACTCGCTCGTCCCACCGCCGGGCTGGGCCAGACTCAACGAACCCGGCATCGACGTCGGATGGGGCAAGCCTCGGTTGGGCCGCGCCATCGCCGTCTCGACGACCTACAGCGCGAAGCTTCCGCCTCGGGCGCTCGCCAGGCAGTTCGTGGCGGGGATCGACGAGGGCGATGTCCCACTCGACTGGCACATCACCGGGTCCACGAAGGTGCGGGTCGACGGCGTGACGGCCCGGCGCTTCGACCTCAGCGGAAGCGTCCAAGGGGTCCCGATCCGCGGGCGGATCGTCGTGACGCAACCAGAGCGCCGACTGTTCGCGTTCATGGCGCTCTCCCCTGGAAGCGAGTGGGCGGTCACGCGCGACCGATTCGGCAAGATGATGCGCACGGTCGAGTTGACCTGACCGCTCACCAGCCTTCGTAGAAGCCCTTCTCCATCGCGTCTTCGTAGAAGCGGCGGGCTTCGGCCGCGGTGATCAGGCCCATCTTGAGCGCGAACTTGCTCATGCCCTCCAGGGACGCGACCAGGCCGCGGAAGCGCTCGTCGGGCCGTTGGGAATCGCGGTCCTTCTCCTTGGCGCCGATCACGCCCTCGGCCCGCATCTTCTCCTTCAGGATCAGCGCCTTGTCGAACTCGTCCCCGAGCAGCGCGCGCGCCTTCTCGGCCAGCTCTCCCCGCACGGGTTCGGGCTTCGCGCCCTCGCCACCCACGCCGCCGAGCGTGCGAAGGCCGCCCACCTTGACTCGCTCTTGGTCGCTCACGTTCCTCACCCTCTCATCGATGCGGTGAACCGCTCGAACAGGTAGCTCGCGTCGTGCGGGCCGGGACTCGCCTCCGGGTGGTACTGCACGCCGAACGCCGGGACGTCCTCGCACGCGATCCCCTCGACGCAGCCGTCGTTCAGGTTCACGTGGGTGACGCGGACGGCGCCGTGCTCGGTCCGCGCAACGCCGTCTTCGTCGAACCACGCGCGATCCACCGCAAAGCCGTGGTTGTGGCTCGTCACCTCCACGCGCCCGTCCTCCAGGCGCTTCACGGGCTGGTTGATGCCGCGGTGCCCGAAGCGAAGCTTGTAGGTCGGCGCGCCGAGCGCGAGCGCCAGGATCTGATGCCCGAGGCAGATCCCGAAGATCGGCACCGTGCCGAGCAGCGCCCGCACGTCGTCGATCCCCGCGCGAACGGCCGCCGGGTCGCCGGGCCCGTTGGACAGGAAGACGCCGTCGAAGCCGGTCAGCTCGCTCGCCGGCGTGGACGCGGGGAACACCGTCACGTCGCAGCCGTGCGCGGCGAGCAGCCGCAGGATGTTGAACTTGATCCCGAAGTCGTACGCCGCGACGCGGTAGGTCGCCGCGCTCGCCGATTCGGCGCCGAGCACGTCGGTCGCGCGGTACGGCTCGGTCGTCGTCACGGGATCGACGAGGTTCGTCCCCTCCATCCCGGGCGAGGCCAGGACCTGCGCGCGCAGCGCCTCCTCGTCCATCTCGGTCGAGATCGCGGCGCGCATCGCGCCCTGCGAGCGCAGGTGGCGCGTGAGCCGGCGCGTGTCCACGCCGTCGATGCCGACGATGTCCGCGGCCGCGAGGTAAGCGTCCAGCGACCCGGTCGCCCGATGGTTGGAGTAGTCCCGGCTCAGCTCACGGACGGCGAACCCGGCCACCCGCACGCGGCTCGACTCGACGTCGTCTTCGTTCACCCCGTAGTTGCCGACGTGCGGGTAGGTCATCGCGACGATCTGCGCGTGGTAGCTGGGGTCGGTCAGGACCTCCTGGTACCCGGTCATCGCGGTGTTGAAGACCGCCTCGCCGAAGGCGGTCCCCGTCGCGCCGAAGGAACGGCCGCGGAAGACGCTGCCGTCCTCCAGGACCAGGATCGCGTCGCCCACTACCTGCCCTTCCGGGCCTTCCCCTTCTCCTCGGCCTTGCGCAGCTCGCGCACGGCCTTCTTGCGCTCGCGGTCGCGCGCCCAGCGGACCGGCTTGCGGTCACCCCTGCCCATCTGCGTCCTTTCCGTCGCGGACGGTAAACCGCCCTCGGAGCATCGTGTGCACGACTCTACCGCGCAGCTTCTCGCCGGCGAACGGCGTGTTGCGCGACAGGCTGGCCATCGCGCCCGGCTCGACCGTCCAGTTGGCTTCGGGGTCGAAGACGACCAGGTTCGCGGGCGCGCCGGCTTCGATCGGTCCGCCGTGGCCGGCGAGACCGCGGATGCGGGCGGGTGCGCTCGACAGGACCTCGACCGCGCGCGGCAGGTCGAGTCCCGAATGGGTCAGCACCACGCCGAGCGCCGTCTCCAGGTTGAGCATCCCGCACGGCGCGCGATCGAACTCCTGCTCCTTGTCCTCGCGGGGGTGCGGCGCATGGTCGGTCGCGACACAGTCGATCGTGCCGTCGGCAAGCCCCGCCCGCAGCGCGTCGGCGTCGGCCTGCGTCCGCAGCGGCGGCGCGACCTTGAAGACCGGGTCGTAGCCGCGGACGCGCTCGTCGGTCAGGACGAGGTGGTGCGGCGTCACCTCCGCGGTCACGCGCACGCCCTCGGCCTTGGCGCGCCGGATCAGCTCGACCGTGCGCGCCGCGGATACGTGCAGGACGTGCAGCCGCGCGCCCGTCAGCCGCGCGAGCGCGATGTCGCGCGCCACGACGATCTCCTCGGCCTCGGCCGGGATGCCTCGGATTCCCAGCTCCGCGGAAGCCTCGCCTTCGTGCATGTGCCCGCCGGAGGCAAGGCCGCGGTCCTCCGCGTGGTTCGCGACGATGCCGTCGAAGGTGCGCGCGTACTCCATCGCGCGGCGCATGAGGCCGGCGTCTTGCACGCACCTGCCGTCGTCGGAGAAGAAGTTCACGCGGGCGCCGCTGGTGGCCATCTCCCCCATCTCCGCGAGCTTCTCGCCCCGCAGGCCGATCGTGATCGCGCCCACGGGGTACACGTCGGCGAACCCGGCGGCGCGGCCGAGCGCGGCGACCTGCTCGACCACGGCGGCCGAGTCGGCGACCGGGTCGGTGTTGGCCATCGCGCAGACGGCCGTGAAGCCGCCGCGCGCGGCGGCGCGCGTTCCCGAGGCGACCGTCTCTGCGTCCTCGCGGCCCGGCTCGCGCAGGTGCGTGTGCAGGTCGACGAAGCCCGGCGCGACGACGAGGCCCGCGCAGTCGATCGTCTCCGCGCCGTCGAGACCGCGACCGGCGCCCGCAACGGCGTCGCCCTCGACCAGCACGTCGGCGATCTCGTCGACGCCCGCCGCGGGGTCGATCACGCGGCCACCCTTCAAGAGCACGCTCACTCGACCGGCACCTCTGCGCGGGCGTCGCGTCCGCCGAGCATCAGGTAGAGCAGCGCCATCCGCACCGCGACGCCGTTGGCGACCTGGCTCGTGATGACCGAGCGCGGCAGCTCGGCCGGGTCGGCCGCGATCTCGACGCCCCGGTTCATCGGGCCGGGGTGCATGATGATCGCGTCCTCCTTCAGCATCGCCGCGCGGGCCGCGTCGAGGCCCCAGAGGCGCGCATACTCGCGCAGCGTCGGCACGTACCCCGCGTCCATCCGCTCGAGCTGCATGCGCAGCAGGTACACGACGTCGGCCTTCGGCAGCACCGCGTCGACGTCCGGCGTGACCTCGACGCCCCAACCCTCGGCCTGCGGAGGCATCAGCGTCGGCGGACCGACCAGCGTCACTTCGGCGCCCATCGTCTGCAGCCCCCAGATCTCCGAGCGCGCAACGCGCGAGTGCAGCACGTCGCCGACGATCGCCACGCGCAGCCCGTCGAAGGACTCGAAGTGCTGACGCATCGTGTACAGGTCCAGCAGCGCCTGCGTCGGGTGCTCGTGCATGCCGTCGCCCGCGTTGATCACGCCGGCGCTCACCCACTCGTGCAGGCGGTGGGGCGCGCCGGAGGAAGCGTGGCGGCACACGATCAGGTCGACGCCCATCGCCTCGATCGTCCGCGCCGTGTCCTTCAGCGACTCGCCCTTCTCCACGGCCGAGCCTCCCGCGGTGAAGTTGACCACGTCGGCGCTGAGGCGCTTGGCCGCAAGCTCGAACGAGGTGCGCGTGCGGGTGGAGGCTTCGTAGAACAGGTTCACGACCGTCTTGCCGCGCAGGGTCGGGTACTTGCGCGTGATGCGCGGGCCGTCCTTCTGGAAGACGGCCGCCTCGGCGAGGATGCGCTCGATCCCCGCGCGGTCGAGGTCGCGGATCGACAGCAGGCTCGCGATCACGCCCGGGCCTCCCGCGCGATCCTTCGTGCCTGCCCGGCGAGCGTCACGCTCGGGCCTCCGTCGCCGGTTGCTCGATGCCCAGCAGCACCTCGTCGGTCCCGTCCACCTCGGCCAGGCGCACCTGCACCGCCTCCCGGCGACGCGTCGGGATGTTCTTGCCCACGTAGTCGGCGCGGATCGGCAGCTCGCGATGTCCCCGGTCCACCAGGACCGCGAGCTGCACCGCCCGCGGCCGCCCGTGGTCCAGGATCGCGTCGAGCGCGGCGCGGGCCGAGCGCCCGGTGTAGAGGACGTCGTCGACCAGCACGACGACCTTGCCGTCGACGGCGGGGACGGAGGTCGGGGCGAGCGGGCTCGGCTCGCGCAAGCCGATGTCGTCGCGGTAGAGCCCGATGTCGAGCGAGCCGGTCGCGGGACGCGCGCCTTCGATCTGCTCGATCTTGGAGGCGAGGCGGGCGGCGATGTCGGGCCCGCGGTTCAGCAGCCCGACGAGCACCAGGCCGGCGGCGCCCTTGTTGCGCTCGACGATCTCGTGCGCGATGCGCGTGATGGCGCGGGCGACGTCTCCCGCGTCCAGGATCGTGGAGGTTGGGCTGAAGCTCAGCTCGTCTCCCTTCCGGGCCTCTCCGGACCCGTCCTTAAAGGGCGTTCAGCCGGGCAGTGTACCAGGCGGCGGGCTCAGCGCCGCTTGGTCTTGCGCCGCGGGCGCGCTGGCTCCGGCGGCTTCCCCTCCTCCGGCGGCTTCTCCGTGTCCCCGAGATAGGCGGCCATGACCTCGGGCGATGCGAGCAGGTCCGCGCTGTTGCCCTCGACCGCCACCTCCCCCTTTGCCAGCACGTAGGCGCGCGTCGTGTACTTCAGCGCCAGGTGAACGAACTGCTCGACGAGCAGCACCGCGCACCCCGCGCGGTTGACGGCCGCCAGCGCCTCGAACAACTGGTTCACGATGAGCGGCGCGAGCCCGAGCGACAACTCGTCGACCAGCAGCAGCGACGGGCGGCTCATCAGCGCCCGAGCCGCGGTCAGCATCTGCTGCTCGCCGCCCGACATCGTCCCCGCCGCCTGGTTCGCGCGCTCGCGCAGCCGCGGGAACAGCTCGAACATCTCCTCGATGCGCGCCGCTTCATCGGCGCGGTCCTTGCGGCTGGTCCAGTGACCGAGCTGGAGGTTCTCGACCACCGTCAGCTCCGGGAACAGCTCGCGCCCTTCGGGCATGTGCGCGACGCCGAGCCGCACGACCTGCTGGGCCGAGCGCCCGGCGATCTCGGCGCCGTTCAGCCGGATCGAGCCCGACCGCGGCGCCAGCAGCCCGGAGATCGCGCGCAAGGTCGTCGTCTTCCCGGCGCCGTTCGCGCCGAGCAGCGAGACCATCTCGCCTTCCTCGATGCGCAGGCTCACGCCGCGCAGGGCCTGCACCGGACCGTAGTAGACGTCGATGTTCTCGACTTCCAGCGTCACGACACCACCGCCTCTTCCGCGTCCGGCTCGCCGAGGTAGGCCGCGATCACGTGCGGGTCGCGCTGGATGTCGGCGGGTCGCCCTTGCGCGAGCATGCGCCCGCGGTCGAGCATGTAGATGTAGTCGCACACGCCGACCACCATGCGAATGTCGTGCTCGATCAAAAGGACCGACACGC
Source organism: Actinomycetota bacterium (assembly GCA_036397035.1). Classification (GTDB taxonomy): domain Bacteria; phylum Actinomycetota; class AC-67; order AC-67; family AC-67; genus DASWJS01. Next base: position 153,502 of record DASWJS010000017.1, read on the forward strand.
CGAGCCCTCGCATCGCGCGCACGACGTCCGAGAGCCGGTCAGTCTCCGCCTCGTTCAGGCCAGAGGCCGGCTCGTCCAGCATGACGAGCCGCGCGCCCGTCACGAGCGCCCGGCCCAGCTCGACCATGCGCAGCACCCCGAACGGCAGCCCGCGCACCGACCGGTGGGCGTAGTCCTCCAACTGGAGCAGCCGCAGGATCTCCGTGACGCGGCCGCGGGCCTCCTCCTCGGCGGAGACCGTCTTCGGCATCGCGCCGAGGTTGGACCACACGCCCGAGCGGTTGTGCTGGTGCGTGGCGACGAGCAGGTTGTCGAAGACCGACAGCTCGTTGAAAAGCTGGAGCACCTGGAAGGTTCGCGCGACGCCGAGGCGCGCGCGCATGTGCGGCGGCAGGGCGGTCGCGTCCCGTCCCCGGATCATCACGCGGCCCGCCGCCGGGTCGTTCAGACCGAGGATCGCGTTGAACAGCGTCGTCTTCCCGGCCCCGTTCGGGCCGATCAGGCCCGTGATGGTTCCTTCCCGCACCGCGAGCGAGGCGTCCTCGACCGCCGTGAGGCCGCCGAACTTCACCGTCACGCCCTCCACGTCAAGGACGTTGTGCGAGCCCGGCTCCCGGACGGTGAACGCGTCGCCGAGCGTGAGCTTCGCACGCTTGGCATGCCCGTTCTGCTTCACGACCTCGGGCTCGACCGGCTCGCGCTCGGCCTGCTCGTCGTGCTTCGCGGCGTCGGCGTACCAGTCGTCCAGCTCCGGCATCGGCTCCTCGCGCCGCAGCCGCGCGCGGAGCCAGGCACGAACAGGCTCCATCCGCCCGGCAAGCGCCGCCAGCGGCCGCCGCTCCGCGGGCTCCGCGCTCGCCTCCTCCTCGGCCGGCGCGCGCAGCGTCTTCAGCTTCGCGACGAGCGCTCGCACCTGCGGCGCCGACCCGAGGCGGGCGAGCTGCGCGCGCAGCACCGCTCCCAGGCGACGCAGGGGATCTTGGAGCGCCGCCATGCCTCCTGGGTAGGCGAGCAGCACGAGCGTCAGCAGACCCGCGGACACGACCTCGAGCCACCCGGCGAGCGCCGACACCCGGAAGAACAGCTCTTCCAAGCCGGCGAAGAGCCCGCCCGCCGCGATCGCGCCCCCGAGCGAGCCGAGCCCTCCGACCACCGCGATGGCCAGGAACTGCAGCGACACCGTGAAGATGAACTGGTCGGGCACGACCGTTTGGTGCTCGATGATCAGAAGACTGCCCGCCAGCCCGGCGAGCGCGCCTGAGATCGCGAACGCGACGAGCTTGTAGCGAACGACGTCGATGCCGAGCGAGGCCGCCGCCATCTCCGACCCGCGCACGGCGAAGAACGCCCGGCCGGCCTTCGTGTCTCGCATGTTCGCCATCGTCAGCACGACGATCGCGAGCACGATGGAGATGACGTAGAAGACCGTCGTGCGGTTCGTGAGGTCGAAGGTAGGGATGCCGCCGGGGACACCGATGATCTGCTGCGGGATCGTCGAGCGCCCGTCGATGACTCCTATCTGCGGCGTCTTGAACAGGAAGGCGTCCGTCATCCACGCGAAGATGAGCGTCGCGACCGCGAGGTAGAGGCCGCGGACGCGAAGCGCCACGGTCCCAAGGAGCGTCCCCGCCAGCGCGGCCGCCCCGGCCGCAAGCACCATGTTCAGCGGGAAGCCAACGCCGAGGTCCCGCGCGAACAGCCCCGTGACGAAGGCGGCGATGCCTACGAAGCTCGCCTGGCCGAGCGAGATCTGACCGACCCAGCCCGTGATCACGACGAGCGAGATCGCGATCAAGGCGTTGCGCTGCGCGACGATCGAGCTGCCCAGGACCGAGAACGGCACGACGAGGGGCCAGACAAGGACGACGACGCCGATGATCAGCGCCTTGCGTCCGATCGTCCGCGTGCCGATCGCCCGGAAGCCGTGGGACGTCGACAACGCCGACCCCGCCGCGTCGGCGCCGGACAGCCGGCGTCCGCGCGTCGCAAGCACCACCAGCGCGAGGATCGTCAGCGCCAGTTGCGGCGAGCCCGACAGGCTCGCCACCTCCCCGATCAGCGGCGTGTCCGAGAAGTAGGGCACGAGCCCAAACGTCAACCCCGCGATCGTCGAGCCCATCAACGCGCCGGGAAGGCTCTCCAGCCCGCCGATGAGGGCGGCGACGAAGGCCGGCAGCACCTGCAAGGAGAGCGTGTAGGGGTCGAGATTCGTGACCGAGGCGAGGAGGATCCCTCCCAGCGCGGCCAGGCCCCCGCCGAGTCCCCAGGCCGCGGCGGCGGCACGGTCGGGGTCGATTCCCATGAGCGCCGCCGCCCGGCGGTTTTGCGCCGCGCCCCGCATCGCGAGCCCGAACTGCGTTCGGTTGAAGAAGGCGAACAGCGACGCCGACACGATCGCGCCGACGAGGAACAAGCCGATCTCGCCGTAGTGGATCCCGCTCCGTCCGACATCGACGGTTCCCGTCGGGAAGATCTCCGGCGCCACCTTCGGCGTCGAGCCCCAGATCTTGGCGACGAGCGCGATCAGCAATCCCGTGACGGCGACGGTGCCGACCGTCTGGACGGTCGGCCCCTGCGTCCGCAGCCGCCGTACGAAGAGGCGCTCCACCAGCATCCCAAGGCCGGCCCCCGCGGCGACGCCGAGCGGAACCGCGACGAGCACCGGGACGCCGGCAGTCGCGAGCGAGTACGTCAGGTACGCCGGCGTCATCGCCATCGCCCCGTGCGCGAGGTTGAGCACGCGCGACGATCGATAGATCACCGAGATGCCCAGGGCGAAGATCGCGTAGGCCCCGATCAGGGGAATGGTGAGCAGGGCGTAGGTGAAGATTGCGGGCATGGCTGCTCGCTAATCCTTGCCGCGTTCAGGCGTCGGGTCGCGGACGATGACCCCCGCCCGCCAGCCGCTGAAGGTCGTCGAGAACCCGATCTCGAACGCCTGCATCGTGGCGTTGGCGAAGTGGGACCCTCTCCAGTCGAGCTTCTTCTGGATCGTCAGCCCGTTGCCGAAGTTCATCGAGTCCAGCTCCTTGAGCAATCGAGCGCGCGTGAGATAGGGCCCGACCTTCTTCAGCGCCGAGACGAGCAGCTCCATGCCCGTGTAGCCGCCCATGGAGAAGGCGTTGTAGATGTCGGCGTCGGGCTTGGTCTGCTGCATGTCGGTGACGAACCTCCGGACGGCCGTCTCGTTCTTGTACGCCTCGATGGGAGGCCGGTAGCCGGTCCACACCCACATGCCGTTGCACGCCTTCTGGCAGTTCTCGGCGAAGTTCCGCGTGAAGAGAGGCTGCGCGGCGCCGATGCCGTACGTCACGGTCGACGGCTTCGGCGAACCCGCCGTCCCCATCCAGGTCAGCGCCGTCGTCGGCTCGAGGAACATGGCCATGAAGTCGCCGTCGTCGAAACGGTTCACCTCGTTCGTGTAGCTGCTCTGCTTGGGAAGGATCCCGCAGAACGATTGATCGCAGTTGTTCTGCTTGTTGTATCCCTTGACGTTCGAGCCCGTCAGGCGCCGCACCTCGTTGTTGTACGCCTCGGCGGCCTCGACGCCGAACTTGTAGTTCTTGTCGAAGACAATGCTGAAGTTGGTCGCGCCGCGTTCAAAGGCGTTGCGGGCCATGATGCGAGCCGACGACACCGTGGCGACGGCGACCGGCCACACCCACGGCTCGGTGTACTGGTTCAACACCAGACCGTCGGTGCCGACGACCGGGATCCCCGCCTTGGCGATCACGTCGGTCGTGATCACCGAGCCCAGGCCCTCGCTCGAGGCCCCGACCGGGATCGCGAAGACGCCGCTCTGGATGAAGTTCTTCAAGTACTCGGCTCCGCGGGCCGCATCCCATGCGTCGTCCACGTACTGGATGTCCAGAAGGCGGCCACAGATTCCACCTTCGCGATTCACCTTGTTCTTGACCGCTTCCATGGCGAACCTGACCTCGCCCAGGAAGGAGGCGCCGTGGCCGCTCTGCACGACCGTGGTGGCGAGCCTGATGCTGTTGTCGGTCACACCGACGTCGGTCGCACCGCCGTTTCGGCCCGGCGCGCACTCGAACTGCGACGCCACGACGTCGTCCGCTTGTTGGTTCCCCGTGCCGCCCTCGCCGGCGGTCGGGTTGTCTATCGGACCCAAGGATGAGCCGACACCGGGCGCGGTGGGGTCGAGCGCGGTATCCCCGACCGCCGCTTGTGACGTCGTGAACTGCGGTGCGACTTGCACCGCCGAAGTTGCCCCGACGACCACACCCAGCACGAAGCCGATCGTCGTCAGGGTCCAGACACGTCTATTGGATTTCGATGTTGCCACGCCGCTTGTCCTCCTGTAGTCCTGAGCCGTCCACTTCAGAGTCTTGGCATCTTCAGCACGTACCCGACTTCCCCGCCACGGAGAACGGCAAGATGAGCGTCTCGCGGTCGTCGGGCCTCGGATAGGCGATCTCGACCTGAACCCATCCCGGTCCGGCCGGGGCGCTCGGCTTTACGAGCCACTGGTCGGAGTACTGGCCGGTGTTCTCGTCGGCCATGCCGCCACCGTTCCCGCCATGCCCATCTCCCCACGGCTTCTCGGCCCCACTCTCCCCGTTTGCGTAGTGGGCCACGTACACAAGGGCCGTGTACTTCTCGACTTGCACCGACAGTTGCATCGCCTGTCCGCGCATCACGCAGTTGGGCGTGAGCGTCCCCTGAGCCCGAGGATTCGGCGTGCCGGCAGGGATTTCTGTGACGTCTCCCGACGCTGCTGCGGGCGATCTCCCAGGGTTCGTAGACGTGTCGGGTTGGCCCGTCACTGTTGGAGTCGTTGGAACGTTCTCCGAGGTTGACGGAGTCGTCTCTGCGGCGGTCGAGGCACCGTCCGAAGCGGAACGCTGTGGCGAGCAAGCGGCCGCCGCGAGCACCGTCCCTGCCAAGACCGCCATGACGAGCCGCAATCGAAGCGGGCGCGCCACGTACGCGCACAGCTCACTCGCCTCGCACGCCGGCGCTGCCATGACAACTCCTCCTCGATCGGTCCTGCCGGTCTACGTCTCTAGGTACGGATCAGAGCCGATCTTGTCTCACGGAATCGGACTATCCGGAATGAACAGAACTCAGCGCCCCACACCTGGTCACCCTGCCGGACCCCCACTTCTACCCGGATGTGGCTCCCTGTCCGAATCATCCCGGTCGTACCTTTGGGCTCCCACCACCGATGCGCCAAGGAGACGACTTGATGAAACGCCTTGCATGGGCTCTCGGTTTTGCGCTGCTGCCGGCCGCCCTATCCTTGCCGACCTCAGCCGTTGCGGACGAAGTGCAGCAACTTCCCAACCTCGTCGCGCTGCGCCCCGCCTTCGTCCAGATTGGCGAACTTGACGAACCCTCTGAGTCCCCACCGGGGACCGTTGCCCTCCGATTCACGACGACAAGCGCCAACATGGGCGCCTACGCGCTAGAGGTTCACGGGTCACCCGTGGAAGAGCAGAACGAAGCCGGGGAGGCAATTCGTGCCGCCGAGCAGTGCATCTGGTGGGTTTCCCGAGTCTGCACGCAGACAACTCCCGTGGGACATTTCGTCTGGCACGAAGCTCATGCTCATTGGCACCTGATGCGGTATGCGCTCTACGAACTCAGAACACTGACCGCAGAGGGCGAACCCGACATGACGCCGGCCGGCCTGGTCGTGCCGGGCCAGAAGGTGTCGTTCTGCCTGATGGACTACGAGACCATGGACGAGCAGCCGCCCGGATACGACCCACTGAAGCGGTACGGCATCTATCAATTCTGCTCAGAGTACGTTCAGGGCATCTCGCCCGGATGGGCCGATGAGTACGGCTACCATCTATACGGGCAGCAGATTCCCATCGACCCAAGTCAGGTGCCGGATGGCTCCTACGCACTTGTCGTGACCATCAACCCACACGACGACATCCTCGAAACGTCGAAGGATGATAACCGCGCCTTCGTTCGGATCGCACTCAGCGAATCAGCCACCACAGTACAAACCCTTTGAAGGCTGGAATCTTCGCGAAGCTCTTGCTGGCTGTGCTGCAGACCACCTTCTTGCATCGCGGCGTCGCCGTGTGCCAAGTTACTCAAGCGGGGACTACAACGCCTCCACCATAGTAATTGACCTTCAGGTCATCGGTGGTACCGATGCCCTGGCAGCGCTCAAACATCTTAACGGGATCAAAATCTACGCCTGTCGGATCGAGTTCCTTCGGCACAACGTACACAACTCCGATTGCTGTACCGGCCGCTCCGCTCGCTGTCATGATTGCGAACGGGCCCAGGCCGCTGTAGTTATAGGCGTACGGGTCCGCTCCCGTCTTGTCGTCCAAGAGAGCGGTCCCGGACGCAGACGCCGTCAAGCAGTCACCCGCGCTGTAACTGAGGCCTCCATTGCTGAGGTTGTACTTCTTGATGATGGGGACGGTTGGGCCCATCATGTCGGCCCCATAGAAGTAGAGCTTCCCTTGAATCGATCCTACCGGGAGGGTCGCTCCTCCGGTAGGAAATTCCGGAACGGTTGTGCCGCAGTGGGCGTCCTTCATGGTCGCCTTCTTCGGCTTGATCGGCAGTATGGGGTGCTTGCCCATGGGTGAATCCAGCGGCAGCGGACACGCCCACACCCCCACCAACGGATCAGCTTGCACAACAGGTGCGGCCGAAGCCACTAGCCCCACCGCGATGGCGCTCATCAGCAGTTTCTTCATCGTGCTCTCCCTCCTCTGGTCCTCTGGGATCTGTACGGCCCTTCCCACCTTCTTCCCGAAGCCGGATGCAGACGCCACTCGTCGACTGCGGCTCTGGCGTCCAGACTCGGCGGGTGCCTTCAGGCGAGTCAGGATTCAACTGATCGAGACGCTAATTGGGAAGCCACAACTGGACAGGATTTCCTCGTCCACCAGGTCGGGTTTCCCTCTCCGCCGCGGCACGTGCTTGATGCGGGTATTAGCCCGCCGCTGAGTGATCCAACCCTTAGCGCGAAGAGAGTGACTTCGACAGTGTGCTCCTCCGTGCACAGAGGCCTCCGACACACCCCAGCAACAACCACAGCGTGAGCATGGAGGCGAGGTCGCCCGGCGATCGAGCCAGGAACATCGCCGCCTCGATGATCCGAGGGACGAGGCCCTGTGCGGGTGGCGCCGTCGTTTCGACGATCACTCCGGCGTCTGGCGTGTCGCCACCGAATGGGCCCAGGACTGGGGGAAGCAAGGGGATCGGTGGGGGATCCCCTGCCGTCGGCAACGACGTCACGCCGTAGAGCGCGGAAGACTCGATCGCCGCAAACTGAAGCACCAAGCGAGACTTCTCCGCCCAGTCATTGTAGATCTCTACGTGCAACGCTGGAACGGCGGCTGATGAGTCATTGTTCATGACCAGGTCGTTGATGTAGTCCGCCATTTGTTCCCGGTACGCAGCGAACGCGCCTCCCTTGGTTTCGATCACGTCCGGTTTGGGCACGCGTATGCGCATTAGGTGTGAAAACTCGTCGTTCACATGGCGGGCGAGAACACGTGCGTCGCACTCCTCGCACGCATAGACCACGGCCCCCGACGCGTCGAGGATCCGGGCCCCCGAGATCGTTGCCCTCGCTGCGACATCGGCGGTGCCGTCCATGCCCGCAGCCGCCGTGGTCACTGCGTTACGTATCTCAGCAATACGCAACTCGCCAACGCCCGGGATCTCAATGCTAAGGTTGTCCACCACTGCCAGCGTCCCGAGCGACGCGCCCTCCCCAATGCGTCGATTTGCCGTTGCCTTGAATCGAGCACTCCCGACTGCAATCGTACCGACCGATAGGTGATCGGCCCCGAACGCGCTCGCGCGGGACTCCGCAACGGCTCGCTCTTGCGAGAGATCGCATTCAACGGTGGCGCGGCCAGCGGGCCCCGATGGGTCCTCGCGAGCGGGCTCACCTCCCGGGTCAAGACAGGAGGCAGGCGACCAGCGCCACTCGAGCGCAGACGCGACCTCCGTTCGCCTGTCACTGACAGGGGATTCTTGGAGCGCATCCGGATCTGCACCAGTCAAGTTCCCACTCTCGACGTCGTTCTGCAGCGTTCGGAGCTGGTCCCTCGTTACATCGTCGGTGACGACCGCCTGAGCGGTCGCCGAAGCCCCCACGTTGCGCAGGTCCATCGAGGTAAGTCGAGCGACCCAGAATCCTCGATCCCCGGGTGTTGCAAGCTCACGATCGACCTGTCCTCCCACGGCGCCGGTTCGAGCCGGCGAGGTTAGGCCGCTGATGCCTCCGACGAGAAACCCACGCATGCCGAAGCCTCGCGCCGTGGCCGAGTAGTTGGTCAGCGTGTTCGGACCCTCGGGCACACCTTCGGTGAGTTGATCGAACTCCGCGGCGGGTTCGGGCGGTGCCAAAGGCGTAACGTCCTTGAAAGCGACCAATCGGTGCTGTGAATCGACAAGCCCTTCGGTTGAGATGCCTTGCACTCCCACGAAGATCCGGCGCGTCGCCGGATCGACCACGATGTTCTTGGCGAGATGGGCTTGAAGGAGCCCCGCCTGTGACGCAGTCTGATGGACTTGCCCTCTCGGCACGGGAGTGGCGCGAAGGTCTGTCACCAGTATTCCTGTGCGGGGTCCATCGAGCGTGTAAAGATGGCCTGTCGCAGGGTCGGCGCCCAACGTGAAGTTCTTCGGGCTCGTCGTCGGCACGAAGCCCACCCACGCCGACATCGCCCCGTCGAAGACCCACGCACCCGGGTTCGCCCTTGAGCTGCTGAGGAAGGACAAGCGCTCGGTCGTAGGATCGAAGACTGCCCGCGAGACCGCCCCAACTTGCTCGAAGAAGCCGCCTGACGCACGGTAGAACTCCTCCGGGAAGGAAGCCGCTTCGACCGAGGTTGCTATCGGCGAGATCGTAAGCTTCAGCACACCGGCCGGCCCCGGATACATCGTGGCGTCCTGATAGGCGTCCGGGCGAGCGCACAGTACGTACAGCGCTTCATGTCGCACGCTGCGGAAGATGTGTCCCTCGTCGCCAGCGTATGTCATCGGGCGGACGCACATCTTGAGGTTGCGCATCCAGGCGAGGGTACCGTTCGCAGCGTCCAGTGCGAGCACGGTAACCGGATAGTAGGGAGCTCGGAAGAATGTCAATGTATGCTCACTGCTGGATCCGATGACCGTTCCGGCCACATAGACTCTGTCATCTTCCGCGGAGTATGTTAGTGCTTGGATGAAGAAACCCGGTATGATCTTGTTGATGTCCCATCCGGCGCTCAGCTGGAACGTTCGGAGGTCGAGCACGCGGATCACCGAGTGCTCTTCCCCGCCTAGCGCACTGTCGCGGTCGGCGACGAAGACGCGTCGGCGGGGGAGATCCGGCGCTACCGTGCTGTCCCCGAAGTCACCCGCCACTTGCTGCGAACGAAGAAACATCTTCCCGTACGGCGCGTCCAGATCGTACTCCGCGAAGTCGCTCTCCACCTTGACATAGAGCCTCCGGCGGGGCGCGTCGACAAATAATGGCCTTGCCGCGCCTTCCGTAACGAGACCCTGATAGACCAGGCCGGATTTGTAGGCGGGCTTCGCGAGACCGGATTGGGCCGGCAGTAACACTGCGGACCCGAGCACGATGACGACCGCACCGCGGCGAAGCGGGGTCAAGATCCATCGGATTCTCATGGCCTCTAGCTGATCTTGGTAATCGTGACGTTCACGCCAGCCCATGCGAACGCGTTGGTAGTGAAGGCTACTTCGAGGTACCGCGCTCCTTTGACGTCCATTGTGCATGTGGCGCTGTTCTCGAGGAATGCGCGACAGTCCTCTGCGAAGGCACGGTCCGTCGGGTCGCACGAGCCCCACAGCCGCCCATCCGCGCTTGGGTTTGCCCCTGGAGTCGTCAGGTCGGCGCCGTCTACCTTGATTCGCACCTTGCTGAATCCGGTCACGTTGAAGTAAGCACCAAAGGCCCCGTTGCGCGTGTCGTCCGTCTCGGCGCATCCTGATGCGGCGAACTGGAGGCGCTCCGCTTGCATAGCTGTGCCGAAGGGGAGCAATACGCTGCCGCGCACCGTCGTAGTGGCTTGAGCAAGCGGCGCCAAGAGAAGCATGGAAGCAACTGCGAGCATCAAGGTTCTTGGCCGTCGTTTCGCCGTTACGTTCATCCAAAACCTCCTTGACTGGGATCCAACACTCGACTACGAACTTCGGAGCCCGACTCCTCCCCTCCATCCGTAGGCGCGATCTGACCTCACCTGGAGGTACGTTCTGAACCTCAGAGCGTCTCAAGCTCGGGCAAAACGGAAGGGGAGGACAACTCCTCCCCTTCCATTCAATTCCGTCAACCGAGATCCCTCACCAGGAATGACGGCTGATCCTAGATTCTTAGAGGTGCGCGATCCTCACGCCGGAACGACGACCCCGCCGCCGTAGAAGTTGATTTTGAGATCATCGCTTGTGCCGATGCCCTCACAACGTTCGAGGAACTTCACGGGATCGAATTCCGCGGCTGTTGGATCGAGCTCCTTGGGCAAGAAAGCAACCACGCCGACCACGGTGCCGGCGTCACCGACGGCCGTGACAACGGCCACTGGGCCGACACGGATGTAACTGAACTCGTAAGGATCCGCTCCGGTCTTGTCGTCAAGCAGGAGCGTGCCGGACGCATTGCCTTGGAGGCATGTGATCTCATCGTAGTGGAGTCCGCCGTTCCCAAGGTTGTACTTCTTGATCACGGGAGCAGTTGGGCCCATCAGGTCGGCTCCGTAGAAGTAGATCTTCCCCTGCACCAGACCGACGTCTCCCCCGGGTTGAGCTATCGGGAAGTCGGGAATAGTCGCGGCGCAGTGCGCATCCTTCACCGTGGCCTTCTTCGGCTTGATCGGCAGAATCGGGTGCTTGCCGATGGGCGAGTCGATCGGCAGCGGGCATGCCCATGCACCGACGAGCGGACCGGCTTGCACAACAGGTGCGGCCGAAGCCACCAGCGCCACCGCGATGGCGCTCAACAGCAGTTTCTTCATCTTGCTCTCCCTCCTCTGGGACCTGTTCGGTCCCTTCCGACCTTCTTCCCGAAGCTGGACGCAGCCGCATTTCAATCGGCCTGTTTCGCTGCTCGGCACCTCCCCTCAAAGCGCGCCGGTCCCGTTCGGGCAATTCGGGATTCAAGCGACCGAAGCGGTGATTGGGAAGGCATAACCGGCCAGGATTTCCCGACCATCAGGCCGGTCGGCGTTGTACAAAAGGTGGGAAATCCGTGAACGGGCGATGAACGCCGAGGTCAGCGCCGGGAAAGAGCGCCTGGGAAGAGCGTGGGTTTCAGCGGTCGCGCGAGAGCGGTTACTGGCCCGCGGCTCGGGGCGTGTCCATCTCGGTCATGACCCGCACCAGGCCTTGGCGGATCGCGACGGCCACCGCCTCGGCTCGCGACTTCACTCCCAGCTTCTGGAAGATCACGACCAGGCGCGACGCGACGCGGTCCCGGGACACGCCCACGATCTTGGCGATGTCCCGATTGGTTTTCCCCGCGGTGAGGTGCTGGAGGATCTCGACCTCCTTCGGCCGGAGGGAATCAAGCCGCGCACGATCGCGCCGGGCGGCCCAGCCCATGATCCGGCCCGCGAGCTTCGAGTCCAGGTAGCTGCCCCCGTCCGCTACCGCGCGGATCGCCCGTCGCAGCTCGACGCCGTCGATGTCCTTGATGACGTAGCCCCTCGCCCCGTACAGGAAGGCGCCCTGGACCGCGTCGTCGTCCAGGTAGGCCGAGAGCATGATCACGCGCCCCGGGAGGCGCCGTTCGGCCATCTCGCGGCACAGCTCGTGTCCGTCCATCCCCGGGAGCCGGTGATCGAGCACGACCACGTCGGCGTCGGCGGCCGCGAGCATCTCGACCGCCTGCTCGGCGGACCGGGCTTCGCCGACGACCTGCATCCCGTCTCCGCGCTCGAGGAAGCTGCGGAGCCCCATCCGTACGATCTCGTGGTCGTCGACCAGGAACACACGCAGCCGCCGTCCCGTCATGCAGCCCCTACGGGATCCCGCACCGGCACGCGCGCCCGCACCTCCAGCCCCCGCGGCGTCGCCGGCTCGGCTCGGAAGGTCCCGCCCACTTCCTCGATGCACTTGGCCATCGTCCGCAGGCCGAAGTGCGCGGCGGAGCGCCAGTCCTTGACGTCGCGCTGATCCAAGCCGATCCCGTCGTCGCGGATGACCAGCTCGACGACGCCACCCTGCCGTTCGAGCGACAGGATCACGCCCGTCGCTCGCGCGTGGCGATCCACGTTCACCAGCGCCTCGTGGACCGTCCGGTACAGCGCGCTCTCGGTGTCCTCGGAGAGCTTCGGGAAGCTCTTGTCGATGCGCACGAACACCGGGACCTGGGTGTTGCGGGTGAACTGGCGCGCGAGCGTCCGCAGGGACGCGACCAGGCCGCGCTGGCGCACGTGCAGGAACGACAGCGCGTAGACGGCGCTGCGGACCGCCGACAGCCCGCCCGAGGCCAGGCCGCGCAGCTCGATCAGGCGGCGGAGCATCTCCGGCTCCTGGCTCTCGTGCATGGCGTCGGTGCACTTGAGGCCAATGCCGTAGAGCGCCTGGCCAACCGTGTCGTGCAGGTCTCGGGCGATGCGCTCGCGCTCCTGGGCGACCGCCAGCTCGCGCGATCGGCGCTCGACCACCTTGCGCAGCTTCAGCTTCATCGCGGCCTCGCCGATCCCCTTGGCCAGGACCCGGATGAGCGCCAGCTCGTCGCGGCGGGGACGGTGCGGCGCTCGCACCCAGAACACGCCCGCGATGCTCCGGTCCATCACGATCGGGAATCCCAGGTTCTCGCCCTCGCGCTCGGGCGCCAGGCCCGACGCGCGAACGGTGGCGCCGCGCGACTTCCGCCAGCGCCGGACGACCTCGTCGTCGCGCTCGGTGGGCGCTTCCAGGTCCAACACGTCGCACAGGACCGGGTCCAGGAAGCTCACCCGGACGCAGTCGATCCCCACGCGGCCGCTCATCCAGGTGTTGAGCTGCGCGATCAGGGTTCCGAAGTTCAGCGCGCCGGCGACCGTGTCGTGGAGCCCGTAGACGGACTCGATCAGGCGGAGCCTGCCCTGCCGCTCCTCATTGATCCGGGCGTAGGACATGGCGGCCGCTGCTTGATCGGCCAGGGCCCGGCCGGACGCGATGTCGTCGTCGTCGAAGCCGCCCCCTTCACGCCCGACAACGGCGACGCCGAGCACCCTCCCACGCTCGGAGAGCGGAAGCAAGAGCCCGTAGTCGACGTCGGTCGGCACCAGGTCCCGCCACTCCGCCAGCGTGCGCACGTCGCGGATCGGGATGGGGCGATTCGGGTCGCCCTCCCACGTGCGGCGGAAGTACGCCACGCCGTCCTGCGGGAGGTCGGCGAGCACGATGTCGCCTCGCGGCGGCGTCTTCGATCCGGTCGCCGCGACCAGGCGGAGCACCTCCTCGCGCTCGTCGAGCAGGAACACCCGGGCGTGCGTGCCCGACAGCAGGCGCGCCATTCCCTTGACGACCAGCGCCATGACGCGCGGGAGGCTCTTGCCCGCTCGAATCGCCGCGGAGCACTCCAGGACGTGCCGCTGCACCTCCAGCGCCCTGGTCTCGCGCTCGATCGACCGGGCGGTGTACAGGGCGATGCCGGCCGCCGACGCGATCGCGTCGAGCAGACGCTGCTCCACGTGCGAGAACTCATGGCGCTCGGAGACGTAGTCGACGGCGATGAGGCCGAACCGCGCGCCCTGCGCGCGCATGAACGCGAGCGCGACAGACTTCGAGCCGAGCGACTTCCACGGGTCGGGGATGACCGGCGAGGTCTGCGCGTCCTCGATGACGAGCGGGCCCGGGTGGCTCCGCAAGATGCCCGAGGGTCCGGTGAACGACAGGTCGATCGGCTCCATCGACTTGAACTGCCGGTCGAGCACGGCCTGGTTTCCGTTGCGGGCGGCGCCCGCGACCGGCCGCAGCGCGTTCGCGCCCTCCTCGCTCAGCAGGATCCCGCACCGTTCGGCGCCGGTCGCGCGCAGGGCGAGTCCCGCCAAGCGCTGGAGGATCTCGTTCGTCGCGCCGCCTCCGAGCGTCTCGCCTACCTCGTAGAGGATCTCCAGCTCGTCCTGCTCGAGGTCGATCGCGACCGCCGCCGCCTCGTCGCCGTCGGGAAGGACCACGCGCCGGCCGAGCCTCGCTTCGCCGATGCCGTGGCTTCGCTGCATCATCAGATCAACCCCTTGCGGATGCCGACGGCCACGGCCTGCGAGCGCGTGCTCACGTCGAACTTCTCCATGATCGAGCGCAGCGTCAGCTTGACGCTCTGCGCGCTGACGTTCAGTCGCTCGCCGATCGCCGGGTTCGACAAGCCTTCGGACACGAGCTGCAGGACGGTCTTCTCCACCGGCGTCAAAGCCTCGTGGCCTTCCAGGAGCGCCCGGGACGAGCGAGCCCACCCGAGCACCTTGTCGGTCACCTGGGGCGCGAGCACGGCGTCGCCGCGAGCGACGGCCCGGATCGAGTGGATCAGGTCTTGCCCGAGCGCGTCTTTCAGCACGTACCCGCGCGCCCCGGCCACGAGGCTCGCGTGGATGACGTCGTCGTCGACGTACGTCGTGAGGATCACCACGGAGATCTCAGGTTTGCGTCGCGTGATCTCGGCGCACACGGCCGAGCCGCTCATCCCCGGCAGCCGGTGGTCGAGCAGCACGACGTCGGGGCGCAGCTCGTCGAGTTGCGCCAGCGTCTCCTCACCCGACGCGAGCGAACCGACGATCGCGATCCCGGGCTCCCTCTCCAGCAGCGTCGCGAGACCCGAGCGCACGACTTCGTGGTCGTCGACGATGAGCAGCCGGATCGGGCGCGCCGGCCTGGCGTCCGGGTCGGCCGATCCGGATGCCTCGTGAGCCCACGGCCCCCCTGCGATCGAGTGCGACATCTCGCCTCCCAACCAAGATCGAACGTCGATTCGATGTCACCAGGTAGTACGGGAATGAGCCGAACGCGTCTCTCGGGGGTAGACAGGTGCAGGTCAGGGAGCATTGGCGCCGGCTCATTGGCCAAATGGTCCAACCAAATCGAAAGGGGGTGCCGAGAGGACTTCCGCCCGCCTTGACGAATAGAGTTCGCAGGCCCCGACGCCGATGGTGGAGGAGAGATGCTGACGGCTCCCCGTTCGACTCGCCGCAAGCGGCGAGTCGTGAGCGTGGCTTTCGCCGAGATGACCGATTCGCAACTCGTCGCCGCCGCTACGGATGGGGACTCCCGAGCCTTCGACGAACTCTACGGACGCTACTGGGGCGACGTCCGCGGATACTGCCGCCGGTTCCTCAACGACCCCATGCGGGTCGACGACCTGGCGCAAGAGACGTTCCTTCGCGCGTTGAAGCACCTTCCCCGGTTCAAGCCGGGCCAGCGGCTGTGGCCGTGGCTCATGGTGATCGCGCGCAACGTCTGCATCGACGAGCTTCGTCTGCGCCAGACCGCCCACCTGAGCACCGACGCCGACGACGAGTTCCCGGAAGAAGAGACGCTTCCGGTCCTGATCGAGGACACGGTCGCGGAGGAGATCGTTCGCAGGGAGGAGTGCGCGGAGCTGCGCAGGACGCTCGCCCGCGGGTTCGCGGCCCTGACGCCCAGGGACCGGCGCATCATCTGGCTGCACACCGTCGAGGAGTGGGACTGGGACTCCATCGCCGAAGCCGACCGGTCGACCTCGAACTCCGTTCGCAACGCGGCTTGGCGCGCCCGTCGCTACCTGAAGACGGTGGTCGAGGAGGGGCGTTCGCCGTTCGCCCTGTTCCCGGGCCTGCACGCGCTCAAGCGACTCGCAAGCCGCATGCGCTATCGCATGACCGACGTGTCCTCCCGGCTGTCGAGCATCTCGGACGCGCGGCTTGCGAGCGATCAGGTCGCCGCGGTGATGGTCGGCTTCGGCTTGGTCGTCGCGAGCTTCGGCCTCGCGGCGGACGGCACCCCACCCGAGCTGGTAGAGCCCGCCGCCCCGTTCTCCTACGAGCGTCCGGCGGGCGCCGAGTCCTGGCTAGACGATCACGACGGCGAGTCGAACCCACCGGTCGACGTTGCATCGCGGCAGCCGGCGACCGCGCCGTCCGATGAGCCCGACCTCCCCTTCTATACCGAAACCGACCACAACCCGGGCGCGGTCGGCCCGAAGCGAGGCAAGCTCGTCATCGACGTCAAGGATCCCGACGGCAACTCCTTGCTCTACTCCGAAGACGAGTACACGTGCGCTCACGATGAGAGTGCAATCCTTCCCACGGAAGGACCGATAACCGCGTACTGCTGACCTGATGCGTTCAGGGAAGGAAGAGGTGCGCATCGATGTCCACGCACACCTCCACACCCAGCGTGCCCGAACCCTTGCAACTGTGATGCGTGAACGGATCGTTGAAGAACGGCGGCAGGTTCACCGGTGAGCACTTCGTGTCGGTGATCGTTCCCGTGACGGGCGTGGTCACGCTGTAGGTCACGCACGCGTGGGTCGCGGCGGCCGGCGCCGTCGACCCGAGAGTGCTCACCGCCGCCACCAGTCCCATGATCGCGACGCGTATTCCTCGCTTCTCCATGACTCCTCCTCCCGAGGACCGCTCTCGTGCGCAAAACGCACGCGGTAAGGAGGAGTACGGATGACTCGCGTTGGCGTCTCAAACGCGATCGCCATTGGTGGCATGTATCCCGGCCGTGCTCGCGCACTGCGTTTCTCGGCAGATTCCAACCGGACGGAATGGTGACGGGTGCCATGGTTACCTGACGGTTACTAATGGGCTCCCGACTGGTACGGGTGCCGCACGCCAATCGGTTCGGCTGCGTGACGAAAGGTGGACGGGGGTCTCCACCGGCATCTGGCCAAAGGAGGGGTAGCGGGGGGTAACCGGACCGATGTGAGGGGTTGGTCAGGCCCGCGGGTGTTCGCGCGCGAGACGGCCGAGGATGCCGTTGACGAACCGGCCGGACCCTTCGGTCGACAGCAGGTTCGCCAGTCGAACCGCTTGGTCGACGATCGCCCCGGTCGGTGTATCCGTGTGGAACAGCTCGAACGCGGCGATGCGCAGGATGTTCCGGTCCACGACCGGCATCCGCTCGACCGTCCAGTGCTCGGCCGCGTCCTCGAGCGCGCGATCGAGCGTTTCGCGGTGCGCTTGCACACCGTCGACGAGGGACCTGGTGAACCGATCCAGCCGGTCCTCCAGGTCGGGGGCGGCGCCGGAGACGTCGGCCGCATGGAGGATCTCGAGCGCGCGCTTGCGGGCGCGGGCGCGCGGCTCGGTCCCTGCGCTCACGAGATCCCCGCGCTCACGAGGTCGCGGTGCTCACGACACGCGCGTGATGTACTCGCCGGTGCGCGTGTCCACCTTGATCGTCTCCCCCGGCTCGCAGAAAAGGGGGACTTGCACCACGAAGCCCGTCGAGAGCGTGGCAGCCTTCGTCGCGCCGGAGACGCGGTCGCCCTTCACGCCGGGCTCGGTCTCGACGATCGCCAACTCGACCGAGGCGGGCAGCTCGACCGCGATCGGGCGCCCCTCGTACATCGACAGGACCGCCGTCTGCCCTTCGGTCAGCCAACTCTTCCCGTCGCCGACCTCGTCCTCCTCGACCGAGAGCTGCTCGTAGGTCTGGGAGTCCATGAACACGTAGTGCGTCCCGTCGTGGTAGAGGTAGCTCATCTCGCGCTTGTCCACGATCGCCTGGTCGACCTTCTCGTCGGCCCGGAACGTGCGCTCGACCACGGCGCCGGTCATGACGTTCTTCAGCTTCGAGCGCACGACGGCGCCGCCCTTGCCCGGCTTGTGGTGCTGGAACCACTGGACGGACCAGAGCTGGCCGTCGAGGTTCAGCACCATCCCGTTCTTCAGGTCGTTCGTGGAAACCATGTCTTCTCGCCCGGCAGCCGCCGGCGCCTCCGTCAGACGGTAACGAGTTCCTTCGTCGAGCCGGTCAGGATATCGCAGCCGCCTTCGCGCACGACCACGGAGTCCTCGATGCGCACACCGCCGATCCCGGGCAGGTAGATGCCCGGCTCGACCGTGATGACCATGCCGGGCTCGAGCACCTGCTGGGCGCCGGCGCGCACGGGCGGCGCCTCGTGCACCTCCAGCCCGAGGCCGTGGCCGGTCCCGTGACCGAACTCGTAGCCCTTCTCGCGCAGGTACCCGCGCGCCGCGGCGTCGACGTCCCCGCAGGTGACGCCGGCTCGCACCGCCTCGACGCCCGCCTGCTGCGCGCCCGCGACCAATCGGTAGACCTCGGTCATCTCCTCGCTCGGCGTGCCGAAGGCGATCGTTCGCGTCATGTCCGAGCAGTACCCGTCGCAGATCGCGCCGAAGTCGAGCTTGATCAGGTCGCCCGCCCGAAGCGCGCGGCGGCCCGGCTGGTGGTGGGGCTCGGCCGCCTGCTCGCCGAAGGCGACGATCGTGGGGAAGGACGCTCCCTCCGATCCCGAGCGGCGCATCGCGTCCTCCAGCACGGCCGCGCACTCGACCTCGGTCATTCCGTCGCGCAGCGCCCCCAGCAGCTCGCCGAGCGCCTGGTCGGCGTACGCGCACGCCCGTCCGATCGAGGAGATCTCCCCCTCGTCCTTCACGCGCCGCAGGGTCTCCACGACCTCGTTCGTCTCGACCAAGGTGAGGACGGGGAGCTTCTCCCTGATGGCGTGAGCAGCGGCGAGCGTCATGTGACCCGCCTCGACGCCGAGCCGCTGGATGCCGAGCCGCTCCACCAGGGTCCCGAGCGCCGCGTGCATCCCGGCCGCCTCGCCGATGGTCTTCGCGCTCGTCGAGTAGATCATGCGCTCGACGTCCGGGCACTCGCGCGCCGATTGCTCCTCGTAACGCGGGTCGGTGAGGAAGGCGTCGGCGTCCCCGACCAGCAGTTGCCCGTTGGACCCGCTGAACCCGGTCAGGTAGCGAACGTTGACGGGCTTGGTGACGAGCACGCCCTCCACGCCCAGCCGGTCGAGCTGCGCCCGCACCGCGTCGCGTCGTGGCTTCATGACCCTTCCTCCATGATCGCGTCCTTGATCGCGCGAATGGCGGCCTCGAGCGCGCACGCGTAGCCGTCGACGCCCAGCCCGATCACCGAGCCCCGCGAGAGGCTCGACACCATCGAGCGCCGGCGGTACGGCTCGCGCGCGTGGATGTTGGTGATGTGCACTTCGAAGACCGGTCCGCCGTACGCCTCGACCGCCTCACGCAGCGGGTGCGAGGTGTGCGTGAGCGCGGCGGGGTTCATCACGATCGCGTCGGCCGCCGCCGTGCGCACGCTCTCGACGAAGGCTTCCTCGTCGTCGTGCTGGCGACAGGAGACCTGGACCCCGGCGGCGGCGCCGATCTCGCGGAGCCGCCGCTCGAGCTCGGCCAGCGTCGTGGTGCCGTACAGCGCCGGCTCGCGCGTGCCGAGCCGCCCGAGGCTCGGACCGTTCAGGACCAGGACGTTCATCGGATCGCATCGTACGCGGCTCGCAGGGCCTGCTCGCCGAGATCGCCCCGCAGGACCGGCCGGCCGAGGTCTTCGAGCAGCACGAAGCGAAGGCCCCGGTCGTACTTCTTGTCCCGCGCCATGATCGCGAGCAGATCGTCGAAGGAGGCGCCGGCGCCGGTCGTCGGCAGCCCGTAGGTCTCCAGCGCCGCGCGGTGCAGCTCGACCCGGTCGCCGAGGCCCGCCTCGCGCGCGAGGTGCGCCGCGAACATCATCCCGACCGCGACGGCCTCGCCGTGCGTGCGGCCCGCGTAGGCGGCGTGCGCCTCCAGCGCGTGCCCGAGCGTGTGCCCGTAGTTCAGGAACGCGCGCTCGCCGGCCTCCCGCTCGTCTCGTTCGACGATCGCGACCTTTACCCGGGCCGCCTCGGTCACGATCTCCTCCAGCGTGCCGCGCTCGCGCGCGAGGAGAGCGTCGCGCGCGGCCACCACGCGGTCGAGCAGCGCGCCCGCAGCGATCAGACCGTGCTTGATCACCTCCGCCATCCCGGTCCGGAACGCCGCGTCGGGCAGGGTTGCGAGCACGTCCACGTCGCTCAGCACCGCCCGCGGATGGTGGAACGAGCCGACGAGGTTCTTGCCCGCGGGAAGGTCGATCCCCGTCTTGCCTCCGATCGCGGCGTCCACCTGACCCAGCACGGTCGTCGGCACGTGGACGACGTCCACGCCGCGGTGGAACGTCGCCGCCGCGAAGCCGGCGAGGTCCGAGGTCACGCCGCCGCCGAACGACACGACGAGGTCTCCGCGATGGAGCCCCGCCTCCGCCATCCACTCCCAGAGCGCCCCGGCCGTCGCCCGCGACTTCGAGGCCTCCCCCGGCTCGACGTCGAAGGTGGCGACCGCACCCAGGGGCGCGAGCGCGGCGCGCAGGCGCTCGCCGTGCAGCGCCGACACCGACGCGTCGGCGATCAGCGCGACCTTCTCGCGCGCGCCGGTGAGCGGCTCCAGCACCTCGCCCGCGCGGTCGATCAGACCCGCCTCGATCAGGACCGGGTAGCTCGCCGCGCCCGTGCGAACCTCGAGCCTGCTCACGCGACCAGCTCCGCGATGTGCCGCGCCACGGCGTCGGGCTCGTCGCCGTCGACGTCGACGACGTGGTCGGCGGCGGACTCGTAGACGGGGGTGCGATCGGCGAGCAGCTTGCGAAACGAATGCTCGTCGGTGGCGAGCGGGCGGCCGCCCGCCGCGCGCACGCGCTCCCAGAGCACTTCGGCCGGGGCACGAAGGTAGACCACCGCGCCCGCGTCCTTGAGGATCCCGAAGTTCGTGAGCTGCAGGATGGCTCCGCCCCCGCAGGAGATGACGCGACCGCTGCCCGCGCAGGCCCGGAGCACCGCCTGGTGCTCCAGGGCGCGGAAGGCGGGCTCCCCGCCGTTCGCCCAGATCTCCTCGATCGACCGGCCGGCCTCTCGCTCGACCAGCGCGTCGGTGTCGACCAGCTCGTAGGACAGGCGCGCGGCGAGCGCGGCGCCCACCGTCGACTTGCCCGACCCCATCGACCCGATCAGCACGACGTTGCGCGCGGTCATCAGCCCGGAAGGGACGCCCGGTAGGCGTCGAGGTTGCGCCGCGTCTCGGCGATCGCGTCGCCGCCGAACTTCTCCAGCATCGCCGAGGCGAGCGCGAAGGCGACCATCGCCTCGCCCACGACCGCGGCGGCCGGGACCGCGCAGACGTCCGATCGTTGCTTGATCGCCGCGACCGGCTCCTTCGTGGCGACGTCCACCGTCGGCAGCGAGCGAGCCAGCGAGGACAGCGGCTTCATCGCCGCGCGAACGCGCAGGACCTGGCCCGTCGAGATCCCTCCCTCGGTGCCGCCGCTGCGGTCCGTCGGCCGGTGGAAGCCGTGCGCGTCGTCGTAGTCGATCTCGTCGTGGGCCCGCGAGCCGGGCGCGCGCGCGACCGCGAACGCCGGGCCGATCTCCACGCCCTTGATCGCCGGGATGCTCATCATCGCGAACGCGAGCAGCGCGTCGAGCTTGCGATCCCAGTGCACGTGCGAGCCGACGCCAGGCGGAAGGCCGTGCGCGAGGACTTCGAACGTGCCGCCGAGCGTGTCGCCGCGCTTGCGGGTCTCGTCGATCAGCGTCGTCATGGCCTCCTCGACCGAGGCGTCGGCGACGCGGACCGGCGATGCGTCGATGCGTTCGGCGTCCGCGGGCCCGGGCAGCGTCGACTCGGGGACGGTGATCTCGCCGATGGCCGTCACGTGCGAGACGACCTCGATGCCGAGCGCGCGCAGGAACGCCTTGCACACCGTCCCCACCGCGACGCGCGCGGCGGTCTCGCGCGCGCTCGCGCGCTCCAGCACGGGCCGCGCCTCGTCGAAGCCGAACTTTTGCATCCCGGGCAGGTCGGCGTGGCCGGGACGCGGGCGGCTGAGCGGCGGATCGTCCAGCGCCGCGTCGTCCGAGCCGACCGCCATCACCTGCTCCCACTTCGGCCACTCGGTGTTCGCGATCGTGAAGGCGATCGGGCTGCCGAGCGTCAGGCCGTGGCGCACCCCGCCCGTGATCGCGAGCCGATCCTCCTCGAACTTCATGCGCGTCCCGCGTCCGTAGCCGTGGCGGCGGCGCGCCAGCTCGGCCTTGACCTCCTTCTCCGAGACGCGCACGCCGGCGACCATCCCCTCGAGGATGGCGGTCAGGCCGGGCCCGTGCGACTCGCCGGCGGTAAGGAAGCGCAGCATCGAGTCCGAATCCTACTTCCGCGACCGGACCTTTACTTGCGAACCTCTTGCCCGATGCACAGCGTGAACGCCTCGTCGCCGAAGGAGAAGGACCCGCACCGCCTCGTGAGGTCGAGGAGCTGGAAGTTGTCGTCGAAGGTGTCGCCCTCCACGACCGTGAACTGCTCCCCGCCGACGTCGACGACCGCCATCAAGACGCCGTCCTGCTCGAAGATGTCCACCAGCAGGACCAGCTTGGACGTTCCCCCGCCGTTGCCGGGCACGACGCCGCTCCCGTTGCCGTCGCCGCCGGTCTGGTCGACGAGCGGCTCGAAGGGGTCGCGTCCTTCGAAGATGTCCGACGTCGCCCGGGGCTTCTTGGCCGGCGGGGACGCGGTCACGGTCGGAACCGGCGTGGGCTGCGGGATGTCGACGGACTCCTCCTCGCCGCCGAGCACCGTCGTCATCAGGAAGTACGCCCCCGCGGCGGCGGCGACGCCCGCGAGCGCCAGGAGCATCGTGCGCTCGCGCTTGGACACGCCCTTGCCTCCGCCGAGCGTCACGGCGCCGACTCCGCGACCGGCCGCTCGGTGGAGATCACCGTCGGGACGTCCTCTTGCACGACGTACATGCGCATCCCAAGCGTGCCGACCAATCCGGTCGTGCCGCTCAGCTCGTCCTCTTCGACCGAGAGCGAGATCGAGGTTATCTCCACCACGCGCCGCAGCGTCTCGACACGCGCCAGGAAGCTTTCGATGCGGTGGAACGAGCCACCGATCGTCGTGGTGAGCGCGACGCTCTGGACCCCGGCCGTTTCGGTGTCGGCCGGCGGCGCCGGCGCGATCGAGACCAGGTCGATGCCGTCCTTGCTCGCCGCGCTCTGGAGCTGGCGGATGAAGCTCGGCAGCTCGGCCGTCGAGGGCAACAGGTCCGACACGCGAGCCAGGCGCGCGCGAATCTCCGGTGCGTTGCCCTGGATGCCTTCCAGGCGCGCGATGTTCGCAGCCAGGGTCGCGCCCTCGTCCTCGGCGGCCGCGATCTCGTCGCGAACCTCGCCGATCTGGCGGATCTTCGGCGCGAGCAACAGGAACGTGAACAGCACCACGATCGCCAGGCCGCCGGCGACCGCGACGGCGAGAAGGCGGCGGCCGCTCACAACGACCTCCGCGCGCCGGGCTGGTTGCGGCGGAAGGCGCCCTCGGACAGCTCCAGGCTCGAGGTGAAGTTCACCAGGACCGCCGTCTCCTCCTCCACCTTCTGCGACAGCGACAGGTACGGATTGGCAAACCCGTCCACCGTCCCGATCCGCACCAGCCAGCGAGCGACGTCGGGATGGGTGAACGTGGTGCCGTTCACCGAGATCGTCCCGAGCGGGTTGTCGTTCTCGTCGGGCGTGAGGTTCACCTGGCCGCTGAAGTCGGTGAGCCAGACGGTGTCCGGGATCACCAAGCTCACGTCTGCCAGCACGACGCTCCAGCGGACCTCGTTCTCGGTCAGCGACTCGAGCAGCCGCTCCTTGCGATCCAGCTCTCGCTGCAGCTCGTCGAACTGCGTGAGCTGGTCGAGCCGCGCCTGGAGGCCGGCGTTGTCGTCGAGCTGCCGGTCGAGCGCGTTCTGCTGCCCGCGCAGGCGAATCTCCTGGCTCACGTAGACCATCCCGAGCAGGCCGATGAGCACGAGCACGCCGACGCCGAGCGAGGCGACGCGCTGGCGAGCCTTTCGCCGCTCGGCGATCTCCGGCGGCAGGAGGTTGATTCGCCGGTCGTCCATCACGACTCCAGCGCCGATCCGATCGCCACGCCGCCCACGGCCGACACCTGGTCGAGCTGCTCGTCGGTCAGGCCCAGCTCGGCCGCGACCTTCACGCGCGCGAGCGCGTTGCCCTCCTCGACCGGGATGCGCAGCGCCGTCGCGAGGCGCTCGGGCAGGCGTCGCATCCGCGAGCCCCCGCCGACGACCGTCACGTGCGCCACCTTCGAGCCGCCGGGCTGAGACTGGAAGTACTCGATCGAGCGGCGCACGTCGTCGATGAACGCGCGCGCGCGCTGTTCGATCACCGTCGCCGCGCCCGGGTCGACGGACTCGCCCTCGGCGCCCAGACCGAGGTGGATCTTCTGCGCCTCGGCGTCCTCGGCGCCCATGCCGAGGTCGGCCACGAGCGCAGCCGTGACGTCCCCGCCTCCGGCGGTGAGGATCCGCAGGAAGCGCGGCGTTCCGTCGACGTGCACGACGACGGTCGTCACGCCTGCGCCGACGTCGACCACCGCGCGGGCCTCGCCCGCAGCCGTGAGCGGCGTGGATTCGACCAGCGCTCGCATCAGCGAGAGCGGCCCCACGTCGATCGAGACCGGCTCCAGACCCGCCCGGCCGACGACGTCGACCACGCCGTCGACCATCTCGCGCTGGGCGGCGACGGTGAGCACGCGCATCTTGGGCTGCTTCTCCTCGGACTCGAACTCCTCCAGGATGATGAAGTCGAGCACCGCGTCCTCGACCGGTATCGGGATGTGGTCCTGGACCTGGAAGCGCAGTGCGCCGCGCAGCTCGTCGGCGCCCATGCGGGGCAGGTCGATCTGGCGAGCGACGACGGACTGGTTGGCGACCGACAGCGCGACCTGGCGGCTCTTGAAGCCGCCTCGGCGCCAGAGATCCCGCAGGACGCTCGCGACCGCGTCGCGATCGGCGATCTCCCCCGCCGAGACGGCGCCGGGCGGCAGCGTGAGCTGCGCGAAGCGCACCAGGGTGGCGGGGTCCTTGCCGCGCAGCTCGGCGGCCCGCACGCCGGCGGTCCCGATGTCCAGCCCGATCGCCGTGCGCGCCATCAGCCCTCACCGCCCGGGTGCACCGCGCTCCCGTCCAGGTAGGCCACGACGTCGCTTTCCTTGATCCGGTAGTTCTTGCCGACGCGGAGCGCGGGAAGCTCGCCGGTCTTGATCAGCCGGTAGACGGTCATGTTGGACACGCGCATCAATGCCGCGACCTCAGCCACCACCAGCAGCCGGTCGCCCGCAGCGCGCTCCGCCTTCGCCATCGCCGAGCTCTCCCCCGCCTCGGATCATGGGTGTTGCAACAGTAGCAACATGTACCCCAGGAACAACAACATGAGCAACAGTAGTCTTTTCTACTCCTTCACGTCAATGAGAACTTCGGCACCAAGGAGCACGTTCTGAAACTCTGATCCCACGAGTCACGCGCCAGGAGGAGGGAAAGCCCTGCTCAGAGGGCCTGCGAGCCCAACCAGAGATCCACGATGCCCTGGCCCCAAAGGACCGAGACGACCGTCCCGAGAGCCAGGTACGGCCCGAACGGAATCTGGCTCTTCAGACCCGCGCGCCGCCCGAGCAGCAGCAGGACGCCGCCGATCGCGCCCGCGGCGAAGGCGACGAAGAAGCCGGCGAACACCCGGGCCCACCCGAGGTAGCCCATGGCCAGCCCGAGCACCGCGGCCAGCTTCACGTCGCCCATGCCCATGCCGCGGGGCGAGATGAGCACCAGGATCGTGAAGGCTCCGAAGCTCACGGCCGACGCAAGCAGCGCTCGCACCCACGCCCCGACACCCGGGCCGAGCAGCGCCGCCACCCCAACCAGGACGACGCCGGCAGCGAGCGAAGGCACCACGATCCGATTCGGCAGGATCTTCAGGTCGAGGTCGATCGCGCTCAGCACGATCAGCACCCACAGCAGCGGCAGGTACGCGATCAGGTCCGTCGCCGGCTCGATCAGGATCGCGGCGAGCGCGAAGGCGGCGGCCGTCAGCGCCTCGACGACCGGATAGCGGATCGAGATGCCGGCCCCGCACGACCGGCACCGTCCGCGCAGCAGGATCCACGAGACGACCGGGATGTTGTCGCGCGGGGCGATCGGCGCGCCGCACGAGCCGCACCGCGACCCGGGCCGCACGACCGACTCCTTGCGCGGCACTCGATGAATGACGACGTTGGCGAAGGACCCGAACAGCAGGCCGCCGAGACCGGCGGCCACCCCGATGATCGCGCTCACACGCGAAGGCTAGCGCGTGGGCAGGGCTCGTCTCCGCAAGCTCAGAGCTCGACCCACTCGGTGATCTCCATCGTCACCTCGCCGAAGCCGGCGATGCGCATGATGCGCTCGTCGAAGGTCAGCGTCTGGTTGTTCTTGATCTGGATGCTGTCGGCGTAGACCGAGCCGAACTGAGCCTGGTTGTTCTTGATCGCCACGGAACCGTAGGGCGAGTACACCACGACCGCGGTCGTGCCGCTGACGTCGAAGCTGTTCTTCAAGTGGATCGTGCACTCGCTCTTGTCGTTGTTGACGTCGCACGCGCTCGCCGAGGGCGGGTCGTAGCTGTCGATGAGCGCGAAGATCGCGTCGGTCGTGTCGTCGGTGACGCCGTTGGCGAAGATGGGAGCGTTGGAGATGATGGTCGTGTCGCCCGTGATCGTCATGCCGGTCAGGTCCACCTGCGTCGCCTGGCTCACCGGCGAGGCTTGGTTGATGTAGAACGTGCCGCTGATGCGGTAGGCCTGGCTCAGCACGTACGTGTGGAAGTTGTTGACCGCGGTGGCCGAGGGCGTCGACGGGGTCCCGAAGTATGTCACGCTGTCGTAGTTGTTCTCGTTGAAGGTGAACGCCGGCAGCTCTTCCGCGGCCAGCGCCGAGGTGCACACCGAGTTTGCGATCGTCCCGCTCACGGTGCCCGCGCCCTGGACGTTGCCCCAGGTCTTGACGTTCCCGCCGACGACGGCGCCGGAGTCCAGGCGAACCTTGTAGTCGGCGTTGTCGGCGCCGACGCACGCCACCGGAACCACGCTCGCGGTGACGTTTCCGCCGACGGTCGCGTTGGCGCCCAGGTGGACGGCTTCGCTGAGGGAGGAGTTGAACCCGCCCGAGATCGCGTCCTCGTCGACCGAGGCGCCGCCGCCCAGGTCGACGTACCCCGACGCCGCGATCACCGAGCCGTGCACCTGGGTGCCGAGGGCCAGGATCACGTTGTGGTTGCCCCACACGTCGCCCTCGATGATGTCGTTGTTCTTGGTCTCGACGGTGGTGTAGCTGAACAACGCTTTGTCGAAGGAGAGCGGCGGCTCGAGCACGACGCGAATCGAGCGTTCGGCGCCGAGCTGGCGGCCGGCGCGAACGCCCCCGACCGAGGTGATCTCGTAGCGGTTCCGCGGCTGCCGCACGACCGTCACCTCGTAGGCGCCCAGCTCGGTCGTCCCGGTGAACGTGCCCGACGGATACACGCCGTCCGCTTCCTCGATCAGGGCGAGCGCCTCCTCGATGCCCGACTCGGCGACGTGCAGCGCCTGGGTGAAGTGGCGGCCGCGCGCGGTCGCCTGGTCGGTGTGCAGCCCTACCGCGAGCATCGTTACCGCAAGGATCGCAATGACGCCCGAGAGCAGCACGGCGATGACCATCGTCACTCCCGACTCGTCGCCGGCAAGGCGGCGGTGAAGGGCGCGCGTCATCAGCGGTTCCTCCGTTCGACCTCGGAAGCCAGAGAGACCTCGGCGATGTCGGCCAGGAACTTCTCCGGCTTCGCCGTCAGCGTCACGGTGATCGTGGAGGGGTTGGCGGCGTCCGGCGAGTAGGTCCAGAGCGCGTTCACCGTGAGGCGTTCCAGGACGATCAAGGTGACGCCGTCCTCGGTCCGCTTCAGGATGCCGGGAGTCGTGGCGTCGTAGACGACGTTTGCCGGCGTGCCGCCGATGAAGGTCTCCATGTCCAGGTAGCTGGCCGTGGAGGCCGCGTTGATCGCCGTCGATTGGCGGATCTCCTTGATCATCCGGTCCATCGTCAGCCGCACCTGGTCGGCCGTCTCGCTGCGCGAAGCCTGTCGCACGGCCGAGCGCTGCAGTCCGGAGAAGATGCCGAGCATCGCGGCGAGGACGACCATCATCAGCGCGCCGGTGATCACCAGCTCGACCAGGGTGAAGCCGTCCTCACGAGCACTGGTTCTTGGCAAAGGCCTGCTCCTGGGTAGGGTCGCTTTCGTTTCCGGCCTTGTCGTAGGCCACGACGCGGAAGCGGACCGAGTCCAGCGTCTTGATGTGCGTGTCCGAAGCGGTGAACGACGCCGTCACCTTCACGATCGTCCACGGCTCGGAGTCGATGCTGCGGTAGAGCCGATACCCCACCAGGTTCGTGTCGCTGGCCGCGCCCCAGGTGAGCGAGACGGTGCGGTTGCTCCCCGAGCACGACACCGACGCGACGTTCAGCCCGAGCGGCATGACCGGCCTGGTCTGGTCGAGCGTGATGGTCTTCGGCCCGACCGTGCGCGTGTTGCCGAGCCCGTCGACGAACTTCGCCCAGACGCTCTTCTGCCCGTCGCCGGAGGCGATGGTCCACGTCGTCGTCGGGTTGTTCGGGTCGTAAGTCACGGAGTCGCCGTAGCTGACGTTGTTGTTCGACAGCTTCACCGTGATCGGCAGGCACGCGTCCGAGGGCGCGAGCGACAGCGTCACGGTCGTGCTCGCCGTGAAGCCCTCGTCGGCGCCCGTGCCCGACAGGATCGTGAAGGTCCCGGTCGGTCCGGTCGTGTCGCCCGAGCAGGTCCCGCTGGGTACGGGCGCGGGGCTCGGGCTCGGCAGCGGCACGGTCCCGGCCTGCGAAGTCATCGCGGTACCGCCGATGGACACGGTTCCCGTCGTGAGCAGCGTCGAGGCGCGAACCGTCTGCGGGCGTCCGAGGTTTGCGGGGGCGAGGTACTTCACCACGACCGTCACTCGCTTGTAGTCCTCGGTCCCCGTCACGTCCGGGTCGTCGACCCACGTGACGTAGTGGTAGGCACGCAGCAGCGTCGAGCCCACCGTGACGTCCTCGACGTGTTCGATGTGCCCGTCGCTCGTGTCGGTCACCAGGGTTTCGTACGTGGCGTTCTCGTCGTGGTCGTAGCCGTCGCCGCTCACCCAGTAGTCGGGGTTGTCGGGGTCGGCCGAGTGAGCCGGCGTCGAGGACAGGGCCACGTTGTCGTAGGGGATGTTGCGGATGTGCTCGACCTGGCGCGACGCGACCTCGGTCGCGGCCTGGCGCTGCTTGCCCTGGGCCAGCAGGCGCGAGCCGGTCGAGGACGCGGTGGCCAGGGCGATGAAGCCGAATGCGAGCAGGGTCAGCGACCCCATCAGCTCGACGAGGGTGAAGCCCTCCTCATCCCGGCCGAGCCTCCGGCGCAGCGCTCGAATCGTGTTCACGCAAGGTTCCCCTTTGCCCGGCGCGCGCGACGGCGAAGGCGCGCAGCCCCCTTCTCTTGGTTCTATCGACATTCCCGCGATGGCCCTTGACCCGGCCGGATGTCGCCGAAACGCCGAAGGCGGCGGGTCGCCCCGCCGCCTTCGAGAATCGGCTCCTGCGTTACCAGGAAGCTGCCGCGCACTCGGCCGGTGTGTCCACCGCAGCCGCGTTCGCGCCGCTGCCGTAGCTGGTTCCAGTCGAAGCGTCCTTGTGGATGCAGAAGAACGTTCCGCTGGCACTCTCTCGGACGAGCACCACGTAGGCGCCGGCGACCGCGTCGTCGTAGACACCGACGTTGCCCGTCGTCACGGGACCGCCGTCCTCGAACGTGATCTCCGGTTCGATCGCGCTGAGCTGCGCCGCCGTTACCGTGTAGCTCTCGGTGTCGACGTAGTGCGTCTCGACGGACACGACCCCGTTGCGGAGGTCTGACTGAGCCGCGCGGTCCTGCGCCCGGGTACGAGCACCCAGGAACGTCGGAATCGCGATGGCGATCAGGATGGAGATGATCAGAACGACCACCATCAGCTCGATGAGGGTGAAGCCCTCGTCACGCTTGCCCTGCAGCCTCCGTTGGATGGCCTGGAACAATGTGCACCTCCTTTGGCGTCGTCCAGGATTACCTTCCACTCGCAGTGGTTATCGGACCACGGTCCGTGCCCCTTGAGGCCGCCGATCGGGATTCTTTGGTCACTTCTCGGCAGTCGGCGCGCGAATGCACAGCTCGTGCCAAAGCCCGCTAGTCCTCGATGACTACGAGGTTGCCAATGTGCGGGCGTTCGCTCTACTTGATGAGGTTGATGATGTTGAACATCGGCATGTAGAGCGCCACGACCATTCCGCCGACCGTCGCGCCCATCACGGCGACCAGGATCGGTTCGATCAGCGACGTCAGCGACTCGACGGCCGCGTCGACTTCCTGGTCGTAGAACTCGGCGATCTTTTCGAGCATCTCGTCGAGCGCCCCGGTCTCCTCGCCGACCTGCATCATCTGCACGACCATCGGCGGGAAGACCTTGTGGTTCTCCAGCGGCTTCGCCAGGGCGGTCCCCTGCTGCACCGAAGCGCCCACGTCGCGGATCGCCGTGGCGAGCACGTGGTTGTTCACCGTCTCGCGCACGATCTCCAAGGCGGCCAGGATCGGCACGCCCGATCGCATGAGCGTCGAGAGCGTGCGCGAGAACCGGCTGAGCGCCGTCTTGTGCACGAGCGAGCCGAAGATCGGGATGCGCAGCTTGACCACGTCCCACATCTCGCTTCCGCGTTCGGACGCCTTCCACTTGCCGAACCCGAAGATGGCTCCGCCGAGCGCCGGCATCCACAGGAACCAGAACTTCGTCATGGCGCCCGACAGCGCGATCAGCGCGCGCGTCGGCAACGGCAGCGTGCCGCCAAGGTCCGCGTACAGCTCCTCGAACATCGGCACGACGAACAGCAGCATCGCCGACACGATCAGCACGACGAGGCCGAAGACGGCGATGGGATAGGTCATCGCGCTCTTGATCTTCTGGCGGAGCGCGACTTCCTTTTCCAGCGTTTCCGCCAGGCGCAGCAGCGACCGATCCAGCGAGCCGCTCGTCTCGCCGGCACGCACCATCGAGATGTACAGGCGGTTGAAGACCTTGGGATGCTTCTGCAGCGCCGCCGAAAGGCTCTGGCCCTTCTCGACGTCGGCGCGCGCCGCGCCCAGCGCGTCCTTGAGCGGCTTGCTGTCGGTCTGCTCGGACAGGATCGTCAGCGCGCGCAGCAGCGACAACCCCGAGTTGATCATGGTCGCGAACTGGCGCGACATGACCGCGACGTCCTTGCCCTTGGCCTTGTTCGCCCACGGAAGGCGGATCTCGGTCTGTCCCAGGCCGGCGGTCTGCTCGGAGATGTCCAGCGGCATCAAGCCCATCTCGCGCAGGCGCCCGACGACCGCGTTCTGCGAGTCGCCCTCGATCGTGCCCTCGACCAGCTTGCCCTGCTGGTCGCGAACGCGGTACGCGAACGTGGTGGCCATCGACCCTCTCCCTACATCCGTCCCGCGAGCCTGTTGAACTCGTCGGCGCTGTGGCAGCGCTCGAGCGCCGCCTGGTGGGTGATCGTGCCCGCGCGCACCAGGTCCGCGAGCGACTGATCCATCGTCTGCATGCCGAACGCGCCGCCGGCCTGCATCGCGGAGAAGATCTGGTGGGTCTTGCCTTCGCGGATGAGGTTGCGAATGGCGGGCGTCGCGACCAGGACCTCGCACGCGATCACCCGGCCCATCCCGTCGGCGGTCTTGAGCAATTGCTGGGTCACGATCCCCTGGATCGTCGCGGCGAGCTGCACCCGCACCTGCTGCTGCTGGTGCGGCGGGAACACGTCGATCACGCGGTCGATCGCCTCCGGCGCCGACTGCGTGTGCAGCGTCGCGAAGACCAGGTGTCCGGTCTCGGCCGCCGTCAGCGCGGTCGAGATCGTCTCCAGGTCGCGCATCTCGCCGACCAGGATCACGTCGGGGTCCTGCCGCAGCGCGGACTTCAGCGCGTTGGCGAAGCCCTTCGTGTCGCCGCCGACTTCGCGCTGGTTGACCACCGACCGCTTGTGCGTGTGCACGAACTCGATGGGGTCTTCCACGGTGAGGATGTGGGCGGGGTGCTCGTTGTTGACGATGTCCACGATGCCGGCGAGCGTGGTCGACTTTCCGGACCCGGTCGGGCCGGTGACGAGCACGAGCCCGCGCGGGATGTGGGCGAACTCGGCCACCTTCGCCGGCACGCGCAACTCGGAGAGCGGCTTGATCTCCATCGGGATCAGTCGCACGGCGGCGCCGAGCGCGTCCTTCTGGAAGAAGACGCTGAGCCGGAAGCGCGCCTTGCCCGGCAGCGCGTAGGACGCGTCCAGCTCGAGGTTCGCCTCCAGCGTCTCGCGCTGGCGCTGGGTCAGGATGCTGTACACGAGCGAGCGCAGCTCTGCGGGCTGCAGGACCGGCCAGTCGTGCAGTCGCTTCAATTCGCCGTGCAGGCGGAGCACCGGCTGCGTGCCGACCGACAGGTGCAGGTCCGACGCGCCCTCGTCGATCAGCCGCTCCAGCAGGTCGTGCATGGAAAGCTCTTTGGCCTCGTCCTCGGGCGGGACCGGCGGGCCGACCACCTCGGCCAGGACGTCGCCCATCGGGTCGGCCGACGCGGCGCCGTCATGGACGGCCGAGAGCACCTGAAGGATCCGCCACCGCACGCCCAGCGCGGCCTTGCACGGGTAGCCGCTCACCGTCGCGATCTCGCGAAGGGCGGCCATGTTGGTCGGCTCGGCCATCGCGACGTACAGCTCGCCGGCTTCCAGGCGGTAGGGCAGGGCGTGATGGCGCTCGGCCAGATCGCGCGGGATCAGCGTGACGATCGTTGCCGGCGGGGGCGATCCGGCAAGGTCCGCGAAGGGGATCCCGAGCTGCCCGGAGACCGCCTCGACCAGCGCGTCCTCGCCGACGGCGCCCATCTCCATCAGGATCTTGCCGAGCGGCGCGCCGGTTTCCTCCTGGCGCCCCATCGCCTGCTGGAGCTGCTCGCGCGAGATCAGGCGCTGCTCGATCAGCACCTCGCCCAGCGGCTTCTGTCCGGCCATGGATCGGTTCCCTCTGCTTCGTCCGGGATGCGCGGAGGCGCGCCCCCCTCTCATGGGTCGGCGCGCGCGGCGCCTGCCTTTACACGATCACCCGGAAGGTCTCCTCCAGCGACGTCTGGCCGTCGATCACCTTCAAGATGCCGTCCTGGCGCAGCGTCATCATCCCGTCCTCGATCGCGGCGCGGCCGATCTCCTCGGCCGAGCGCCGCTCGACGGTCAGGCGCTCGATCTCCTCGTTCATGGTCATGACCTCGTGGACCGCCATCCGGCCGCGATAGCCGGTGTTGGAGCAGTGCGAGCACCCGACCGGCCGGAACAAGCGCGGCGCGCTGCCGTCGGCGAGCAGGGGCACCTTCGCCTCGCGCAACGCCTCCGGCGTCGGCTGGTAGTACTCCTTGCACTTCTCGCAGAGCGTGCGGATGAGGCGCTGGGCGAGCACGCAGTCCACCGCCGAGGTGACCAGGAACGGCTCGATCCCCATCTCGACAAGGCGCGACACGGCCGAAGGCGCGTCGTTGGTGTGCAGCGTCGAGAGCACCAGGTGGCCCGTCAATGCCGCCTGGATCGCGATCTCGGCGGTCTCGCGGTCGCGGATCTCGCCGACGAGCACGATGTCGGGGTCGCTTCGCAGGATGGAGCGCAACGCCGAGGCGAACGTCAGCCCCGCCTTGTTGTTCATCTGCACCTGGTTGATGCCGGCGAGCCGGTACTCGACCGGGTCCTCGACGGTGATGATGTTCTTGTCCTCCTGGTTGAGGATGTTCAGGGTCGCGTAGAGCGTCGTGGACTTTCCGGACCCGGTCGGGCCGGTCACCAGGATCATCCCGTAGGGCCTGGTGAACGAGCGCTCGTAGCGCTCCATGTTGTGGTCGCTGAAGCCGAGGTCGGTGAGGTTCAGGATGGCATTGGACTTGTCCAGGATGCGGATGACGGCCTTCTCGCCGTAGACCGTCGGCATGGTGGCGACGCGCAAGTCGATCGACTTGCCCCCGACGACCAGGCCGACGCGCCCGTCCTGCGGGATCCGGCGTTCCGCGATGTCGATGTCGGCCATGATCTTCAGGCGCGACAGCGCGCCGTTCTGGATCGACTTCGGCGAGCGCATCACCTCGTGCAGGACGCCGTCGATGCGGTAGCGGATGCGCACGTCGCGCTCTTGCGGCTCGATGTGGATGTCCGAGGCGCGGTCGGCGACCGCCTGCGTGATCAAGAGGTTGATGAGCTTGACGATCGGCGCGTCGTCGATCGCGTCGGCGATCTTGGCGGTTGCCTCTTCCTCCGACTCCTCCGCCGCGGCGGCCGCGATGTCCTCGACGTCGCGGTCCATCCGCTGGACGCGCTCGAGCGCGCCCCCGATGTCTCCGCGCGTCGCGACGACGATGCGAATCTCGCGCGCGGTGAGCGTGCGAATGTCGTCGATCGCGAACACGTTGCCCGGATCGGCCATCGCGACGACGAGGGACTCTTCCTCGAAGGCGATCGGGATCGCCATGTAGCGCTTGGCCACGTCGGCCGGGATGAGCGACGCGGCGGACGGGTCGACCTGGATCTCCTCCAAGTCGACGAAGTTCAGCCCGATCTGCGTCGCCAGCGCACGCACCAGCGCCGACTCGTCGACCATCCCGCGTTCGAGCAGGATGCGCCCGAGGCTCTTGCCCGAGCGGTCGTGCTCGGCGCGCGCCTCGGAAAGCTGCTCGTGGCTGATCGCCCCGCCTTCCAGCAGGATCTCGCCCAACGATCGGGTCGGGCGGACGGTTGCGTCCGGCGCCGCCGGGGCGCCGGGGCGATCGTCGACCGGCATGACCGGCCGTGGCGCGGTGCTATCGATCATCGGTTGGGTTCACTCAGCGCCGCAGCCTCACTCGCTGCTGCTCGCGCGTCGGCGCACGGAGCGGCCGGACGGTGGCCCGGACCGCGCGCTTCGGGGGCGCGGGCGCTTCCTCGGCTTCCTCATCGCCGGCTTCGTCGTCGTCGTCGGCGTCCTCCGCCTCGCCCCCGCCCAGCTCACGCAGCATCGACGCGGGGTCTTCGGCGTCCTCGCCCGCGACCTCTTCGTCGTCCGTCGCGCCCTCGGCTTCGGCCGCCTCAGCCTGCTGCTTCAGCGCGCGCTTCGCCGTCGACGTCGCCTGCCACTGCACGCCGGCGCCCTGGGCGATCATGCCCTTCTCGGCCAGCTCCGCCAGCGCGCGCGCCGAGGTGTACACGCTGGACGCAGCGTCGCGGGCGATGTCCTGCGCGCTGCGGCACCCGTCCACGAGCGTCACCAGGCGCCACTGCTCCGCTCGCAAGGTGACGTTCTGTGTCCCGTCGGGCAGGTCGGAGGTCAGCACGAGCGGCTCGTCCAGGGGCCCGAGCACCGAGACGACTTCCGCCCACTCCTCGCGACGGCGCTCGACCGCCTTGACGAGCTGCGGCGCGTCCAGGTCCAGCGGCCCGCCGGCCCAGTCCTCGGTGAAGAACTCGAAGCTGCCGCCGTTGCCGTCGAACAGCAGCACGGCGACGTCCAGCGCCTCGTCCACGGTGGACGGCGCTTCCTCGTCGGTGAGCCGCGCGGCGACGAACTTGCCCTGGTCGACGGACAGCTCGCCCCCGACTTCGTCCCGAACGATCTCCAGCCGGCCCGTTACCGAGCCGGACGCGATGAACCCGAGTACGTCTGCGAGCGCGAACGCATCGAGGCTGCCTTTGAGCATGGCCCCTCCCCTGTGAGGTCTCCTGATTCCAGTTTCGGCACGCGACGGGGCGGCCTTGACTTCCGGAGGGCCCAAACCGTCTCGGAACGGGCGCGGCTCAGCCGGCCGCGGCGGCTCGCATCACCGCGAGCGGCGCGCGGACGCCCGTCCACAGCTCGAACGCGATGGCCGCCTGGTGTACGAGCATCCCGAGCCCGTCCGTCGCCTGCACCCCGGCGGCGCGGGCCGCCTCCAGGAGCCTCGTCGGCCTGCCGTAGACCAGGTCGAGCACCGCGGGACGTCCGGCGAACGCCCACAAGACCGACTCGTCGCCCGCCGGCGTCGCGTTGACGAGCACGTCCCACGCGCCCTGCGCCTCCCACGGCAGCGCCGTCGCGCCGAAGCGTTCGGCCAGCGCGGCGCTCCTGTCCGGGCGGCGCGCGCTCACCACCGCACGCGCGCGAGCGCCGGCCAAAGCCGCCACCACCGCACGCGCCGCCCCGCCCGCGCCGAGCACCAGCACGTCCCGGCCGGCCAGCGCGATGCCTGCGTCGCCCGCCGCGCGCCGGAACCCGTCGGCGTCGGTGTTGTGTCCGGCGAACCCGCCGTCGCGCGCCACGATCGTGTTCACCGCGCCGATCCGCCGGGCGACGTCGTCGATCGCGTCGAGGATCGGGATCACGCTCTCCTTGTGCGGCATGGTCACGCTGGCACCCTCGGCGCCCATCGCGCGGAGGCGGTCCGGGATCGTCGCGCCTTCCTCCGGCGGGACCGGCAGACGCTCGTATCGCCAGTCCAGGCCGAGCGCTTCGAACGCCGCGTTGTGGATGGCGGGCGATCGGCTTCGGTCCACCGGCCAGCCGATCACGCAGGCGACCCTGGTCACGCGCAGCCCCGGGAGTGCTCCTCGAAGGTCTCGTTGAAGCAGTGAGCGCCGGTCCGCTCGTCCTTCAGGCGGTAGTAGAAGTACGGCGTGTCGGCGGGGCGGGCGGCGGCGCGCAGCGCGCCCAGCCCGGGCGCGGCGATGGGCGTCGGCGGCAGCCCGTCGATGCGGTAGGTGTTGAAGGGCGAGTCCAGCTCGTAGTCGTCGGTCGTGAGCGGGTCCTTGGGCTTGCCGGTCCGCACGATGTAGACGTACTGGACCGTCGCGTCGATCTCCAGGCGCTGCGGCCGGGCCAGCCTGTTGTAGATCACCGAGGACACGAGCGGCTGCTCGCGCGCGAGCCGCGCCTCCTTCTCGATCATGCTCGCTACGATCACGACCTCGTAGGGGCTGAGGCCGGCCCTTGCGGCCTGCTGGAAGGACAGGCCTTCGACCTCGCGCTCGAACTGCGCGAGCATCAGCTCGATCGCCTCGCCCGCCGTCGCGTCCTCGACGATCTCGTAGGTCTTCGGGAACAGCAGGCCTTCCAGGCTCGTGACGCCCTCGGGCATCAGGTCGATGCGGTGCTTGCCCGACCGCGCCGCACGCAAGAACGCGCCCGCCCCGATGTGCGTCTGCTCGGCCACGGCCGCGGCGACCTCCGCGACCGTCAGGCCCTCCGGCACGGTGAACCGTTCGACCTTCAGCGGGACGCCTTCGAGCAGCTCGTCGATCGCGCGGCTCACGCCGAGGCCCGTGCGCAACTCGTAGGCGCCGGGCTTCAGGTCGCCGCCGACGCCGCGAAACCGCGCGACGATGCGGAACATCAGCGCCGACCGCACGACGTCCTTGGACGCGAGGATCTCGGCGATCCCCACCGCGGTGGCGCCCACCGGGATGATCACCCGAACGGCCGTTCCCTCCGCGGTCCCGCCGAGCGCCCAGGAGACGTACGCACCCGTGGAGGCGAGCGCGACGGCGGCCGCCAGCAGCACGACGAGCAGGACACGCCGCGTCCGGCGGCGCCGGGGAGGCGCCTGGTCGTCCGTCGTCTCGACCGTCACTTCTTCGGCTTCGCGCGGCTCCGAGCGCCGCCGGCGCGTGTGGCGGTCGTCCGTCGCGCGGCCGCCGTCGTCGCCGCCGTCCGCGCTCGCGCTGCGCCCGTCTTCTTGGGCGTGCGCGCCGAGGTCTTTCGCTTGGCCGCCGCCTTCTTCGGCGCGGCCTTCTTCTTGGGCGTGCGCGCGGCGCGGGTCTTCTTGGGAGGCGGGAGCGGGTTCGCATCGAGCCACGCTTGCAGGATGTTCGCCGCGGCGAGCTTGTCGATGATCTCCCGCTGCCGCTTCGGGTCGAAACCGGCCGACCGCAGCGTTCGCTCGGCCTGCACGGTCGTCAGCCGCTCGTCCCACAGCTCCACCTTCGCACCGGCCGCTTCCAGCTTCTCGGCGAAGAGCTGCACGACGAGCGCCGCGTGCCCGACGCTGCCGTCCATCGACAGCGGATGGCCGAGCACGATCGTCGTCGCGCCCTCGCCGCGCGCGTAGTCCAGCAACGCGGCGACGTCCTCCTCGTCGTTCGTGCGCGGGAGCACCGCGTAGGGCGTGGCGACGCTGCGGCGTTCGTCGCAGATCGCGAGCCCGATGCGCCGCGAGCCGAGGTCCACGCCGAGCGCGCGCGTCATCGCGGTGCGATCCCGGCCACGCGCGCCCTCACCGCAGCGCGTCCTCGACGGCGGCGCGGGCGAGCCGCAACGCCTCGGCGATCGCATCGACGTTCTTCCCGCCGCCGATCGCGGATTGATCCCTTCCGCCGGCGCCGCCCCCGATCGCGCGCGCCGCGTCGCGCACGAGGTCCGGCGCCCTGATCCCCCGAGCGGCGACCTCGTCGCCGATCACGGCCACCACGGCGGCTTTCCCGTCGCTCGCGGAGGCCAGGATCACGACGGCAGGCCCGCCCGGCTCGCCTCGCACGGCGGCCGCCAGCTTCTGGAGATCGCCGCCCGCCAGGCCGGGCACCTCGGCGATCACGACGCCGGTCCCGCCCACCTGCTCGGCGGCGGCGGCGAGCTGCGATGCGTGCTTGCCGGAGGCCGCCGCTTGCGCGCGCTTGCGCGCCTGCGACGCGTCCTTCAACTCCTCCAGCAGGCGCTCGACCCGCGCCGGCGCCTCCTCCGGCGTCGTCTTCAGGATCGAGGCGACGTGGTGCAGCACCGCCTCCGAGCGACGCCACCCCTCCAGCGCCTCCGCGCCGGTCAGCGCCTCGACCCGGCGCACGCCGGAGCTGATCGACCCCTCCCCGAGGACCTTCACCGCGCCCACTTGGCTCGTGTGCGTCACGTGCGTCCCGCCGCACAGCTCGATCGAATAGGCGCCGATCTCCACGACGCGCACGATCTCGCCGTACTTCTCCTCGAACAGCATGATCGCGCCGCGCGAACGTGCCTCGTCCATCGTCGTCTCGTAGGGCTTGACGAGGTCGTCCTGCCCAACGTGATCGTTGACGGCGCGCTCGACCTGCGCGAGCACCTCCTGCGGGACCCGGTCGTTGTGCGCGAAGTCGAACCGGAGGCGGCCGGGTTCCACGAGCGAACCGTACTGGCGCGCGTGCTCGCCCAGGGCCGCGCGCAGCGTCGCGTGCAGCACGTGCGTCGCCGTATGGCTGCGCTGGATCGAGCGGCGGCGCCCGGCGTCGACCAGCGCGCGCGCCCGTTCGCCCACGCCGATGCTGCCCTCCGTCACCCGCGCGCGGTGCACGATGAGGTCGTCGAGCCGTCGCTGCGTGTCCAGCACCTCCAGGCGCGCGCCCTCGGACTCGATGACGCCGGTGTCGCCGACCTGACCGCCGCCCTCCGGGTAGAAGGGCGTCGCGTCCAGCACCAGCTCGATCTCGGCGCCGGGACCCGCGCTCGCGTGCAGCTCGCCGTCGAGCACGATGCCGCGGACCTTCCCCTCGGCCTCGTCCAGCTCGTACCCCAGGAACGTCGAGGCTCCGTGCCCGGCGAGGATCTCTCGCAACGCGGCCTCGTCGACCGCGTCCACCTTGTGGGCTGCGCGCGCGCGCTCGCGCTGCTCGTTCATCAGCTCCTCGAAGCGCTCCGCGTCGACCTCGAGCCCCGCCTCCTGCGCGATCTCCACGGTCAGCTCCCGCGGGAAGCCGTAGGTGTCGTGGAGCTTGAACGCGACCGAGCCGCCGATCGTCGAGGCGCCCGCCTTCTTCACCGCGTCCATCTCGTTGGTCAGGATGGCGAGCCCGTAGCGAAGCGTCTCCCGGAACGCCTCCTCCTCGCCGGTGACGACCTGCGTGATGAACGCCTTGCCGGCCGCAAGGTTCGGATACGCCTCGCCGAGCGTGCCGACGACCGACTCCACCATCGCCGGCAGGACAAGGTCGTCGACGCCGAGCAGCTTCGCCCGCCGCACGGCGCGCCGCAGCAACCGGCGCAGCACGTAGCCGCGATCCTCGTTGCTCGGCATGATCCCGTCGGCGATCAGGAAGGTCGCCGCGCGCGCGTGCTCGGTGATGATGCGAAGCGACACGTCGGTCGCCTCGTCTTCGCCGTACGCGCGGCCGGTCAGCTCCTTGGCCCTCCGAAGGATCGGGCGGAAGGTGTCGGTCTCGTAGGCGGTCGGGACGTCCTGCAAGATCTGCGCCATGCGCTCCAGGCCCATCCCCGTGTCGACGTTCTTCTGCGGGAGCGCGCCCACGATCTCGCCGCGGTCGTCGACCTGCGACTCGGTGAAGACCAGGTTGTAGAACTCAAGGACCCGGTCGCCCGGCTCGAAGCCGTCGCCGGGGCCGTAGTCGGGCCCTCGGTCGAAGTACAGCTCGGTGCACGGGCCGCCGGGCCCGGCCACGCCCATCCACCAGAAGTTGTCGTCCTTGCCGCAGCGCACGACCCTGCTCTTCGACACGCCCACGACCCGGGTCCAGACGTCGAACGCCTCGTCGTCGTCGACGTAGATCGAGACCCACATCTGCTCGGGGTCGAGGCCGAAGTCGCCCGTGGCCAGCTCCCACGCCCACACGATCGCCTCTTGCTTGTAGTAGTCGCCGAACGAGAAGTTGCCGAGCATTTCGAACAGCGTCTGGTGGCGCGCGTCAAGCCCGACCGCCTCGATGTCGGTCGTGCGCGCGGAGGGCTGGCAGGACGCGGCACGCGGGAACTCCGCGGGCTTCTCGCCGGTCAGGTAGGGGATGAACTGCACCATCCCGGCCGTCGTCAGCAGGGGCGCGCGCGGGTGTTCCGGGATCAGCGAGGAGGCCGGCACGACCTTGTGGCCTCGCTCCTTGAAGAAATCGAGGAAGGTCGCGCGGATCTCGGAGGCGTTCACTGAGCTTGGGATTCTAACCGGGCGCGGCGAGCCGGCCCGGGTTCGTCGCGCTCAGCGAGGGTCGTCGAGGTGCAGGTCGCGTCGCAGCTCGGCCTCGCGGACGACCATCTCCTCGCGTCCCGCGTCCAGCGCGTCCCGGACCCGGTCGCCCAGCTCGGCCACGGCGGCCGAGGCGCGGCTCGCGATCCCGCCCGGCGAGTACCGGGCGGCCGCCTTGCCCGTCCAGCGCGTCACCGCGATCCCGACCGCGGCGCCGGCGCCGACTCCCACGACCAGCCAGAACAAGCGCTTGATCACTCGCGGTCCTTCTTCTCGCGCTCCTTCTTCTCGCGGAAGCGCTTCGATGCGCGGCGGGTCCCGGCGAGGAACGCGAGCGCCTTCACGAGCGGGTTGGTGACCGTCGTCTGCACGGTGTCGGAGATGACCTCGACGTTCTTCGCCACGCGCTCGACCGAACCGACGATCGAGTCGACTCGCTCCAGCTCGTGGTTGACGTGGCGGACCGAGGTGCCGACCTCGCCGATCAGCGGGACCGTCTCGGCGCTGACCCCGTCGATGAGCGCCTTGATGCTCCCGACCACGCGATACAGGTTCGTGATCACGGTCGCGATGACGAACAGCACGAGCGCCGCCGAGGCGATCAACGCCACCATCGCCCAGTCGCGCGCGGTCAACGCCAGCGTCGTCATCTCGTGTTCCCCTCCTCCTCGCCGGCCACGTCGCCGGCCACGTCGCCGAGGCCCGGCCGCCAGTACCGGCGGCCCTCGAACCCGGCCGGCGCGTACACCTGCCCGGCCGCGCCTTCCGGATCGGCGTGGGGGTACTTATACCCGGTTCCATGACCGAGGGTCTTCGCGCCGCGATACGACGCGTCGCGAAGGTGGGGCGGGACGTCGCCCTGCCCTCGCTCGCGAAGATCGCGCTCGGCGTCGCCCAGCGCGCGCGTGACGGCGTTCGACTTCGGAGCCAGCGCGAGCGCGATTACCGCGTGCGCGATGTTCAGGCGGGCCTCGGGCAGCCCGACCAGCTCGACCGCGTGCGCGGCCGCCACCGCCGTCCGGAGCGCGTCCGGGTCGGCCAGGCCGACGTCCTCCGAGGCCAGGATCACCAGCCGTCGCACGATGAAGCGCGGGTCCTCCCCCGCCTCGAGCATCTGCGCCAGCCACGCGAGCGCGGCGTCGGGGTCGGAGCCGCGAATCGACTTGATGAACGCCGAGGCCACGTCGTAATGCCGGTCGCCGGCGCGGTCCCAGCGCAGCACGCGCTGGCGCATCGCGTCGGCCACGTCCTCGGCGGCGATCGCGTCCGAGCCGCGCGCCCGCGCCCGGTCGGCCGCCGCCTCCAGCGCGTTGAGCGCGACGCGCGCGTCGCCCTCGGCCCGCTCGACGATCGCGGTCAGCACGGCGTCGTGCGCGCGCGTCGCGCCGCCGAACCCGCGCTCGGGGTCGGCGAGCGCGCGCTCCAGGATCGCCGCGAGGTCGCCGGGCCCGAGCGTCTCGAGCCGCAGCAGCGTGCACCGCGACAGCAGCGGACCGATCACGCTGAAGAACGGGTTCTCGGTCGTGGCGCCGATGAACACCACCGAGCCGTCCTCCACCCCCGGCAGCAGCGCATCCTGCTGCGCCTTGGTGAAGCGGTGGACTTCGTCGATGAACAGCACCGTGCGGCGCTCGCTCGCGCGGAGACGCTCGCGCCCTTCCTCGACCGCGGCGCGCACGTCCTTGACGCCCGCCGTCACCGCCGAGAGCGTGATGAACGCGGCGCCGGCGTGCGCGGCCACGAGCGAGGCGAGCGTGGTCTTCCCGCTGCCGGCCGGTCCGAACAGCAGGATCGATCGCAGGGCGTGCCCCTCGATCATCGACCGCAGGACGCTCCCCGGCCCCACGAGGTCTGCCTGCCCGGCAAACTCCTCCAGCGTGCGCGGGCGCATGCGCGCCGCGAGCGGGGCCTGCGGCGGGGCCTCGCCGCGGCCGAGCAGCGAGGGCTGGCTTCGGGGGGCGCGCGGGCTCATCTCACTCGACGACCCGGATGCCCAGCTCGCGGAGCTGCGCGGGATCGACGGGGCTCGGCGCGCCCGACAGCAGGTCGGCGGCCGACTGCGTCTTCGGGAACGCGATCACGTCGCGGATGTTGTCGGTGCCGGCGAGCAGCATCGCCATCCGGTCGAGCCCGAGCGCGATCCCGCCGTGCGGCGGCGGCCCGTAGCGGAAGGCTTCCAGCAGGAAGCCGAAGCGCTCGTTCGCCGTCCGCTCGTCGATGCCGAGGGCCTCGAACACCTTCGCCTGCACCTCGGGCTGGTGGATGCGGATGCTGCCGCCGCCGACTTCGGACCCGTTCAGCACGACGTCGTAGGCCAGCGCGCGATCCTTCGCCAGATCCCGTCCGAACGTCTCCGGGTTCTCCATGCGCGTGAAGGGATGGTGGATCGGGATCCACTCCTGCCCCTCGCGCTCGAAGTACGGGTAGTCCACGACCCAGCAGAAACGCCAGTCGTCCGGCCGGGCAAGCCCGCGCTCGTGCGCGATCTGGCGGCGCAGCGCGCCCAGGACCGGGTTCACGACCGAGGGCTCGTCGGCCACCAGCAGGACGAGGTCCCCCGGTCCGGCCCCGAGCGCCTCCCGGAGACCGGCCAGCTCGCGCTCGCTCAGGTGCTTGGCGAGCGGCGAGTCCACCTCGCCGTCGTGCTGCAGCGCGATCCAGGCGAGCCCCTTCGCGCCACGCTCCATCGCCTGACGCTCGTAGCGCTTCAGGTCGTTGTGGTGAAGGTCCGCGCCGCCGGTCACCGCGATCGCGCGCATGATCCCGCCCGAGGCCATCACCTTCTGGAAAATGCCGAGCGTCGTCTCGGCGAAGACCGGCGCGACGTCGGTCAGCTCCATGCCGTAGCGCAGGTCCACGTGGTCGGAGCCGAACCGCGCCACCGCCTCGGCGTAGGGGATCCGCGGGAAGGGCGTCTCGATCTCCGCGCCCACGCACGCGCGCCACACGT
Source organism: Actinomycetota bacterium (assembly GCA_036397035.1). GTDB lineage: Bacteria > Actinomycetota > AC-67 > AC-67 > AC-67 > DASWJS01. The sequence continues at coordinate 197,251 of DASWJS010000017.1, forward strand.
GCGCGTACAGCTCCTCCATCAGTCCCATCACGTCGTCCGGTTCGGCGAAGCTCATCTCCAGGTCGAGCTGCGTGAACTCGGGCTGACGGTCTGCGCGCAGGTCCTCGTCGCGGAAGCAGCGCGCGATCTGGTAGTAGCGCTCGAAGCCGGCCACCATCAGCAACTGCTTGAGGATCTGCGGCGACTGCGGGAGCGCGTAGAACGACCCCGGCTGCACGCGAGCGGGAACCAGATAGTCGCGCGCGCCCTCGGGCGTGCTTTTGAACAGGATCGGCGTCTCGATCTCGACGAAGTCGCGCTCGTCGAGGAACCGCCTGATCTCGGTCACCATCTTCGTGCGCAGGCGAATCGTCCGCTGCATCTCCGGCCGTCGCAGGTCGAGGTAGCGGTAGTGCAGGCGCGTGACCTCGTCGGCCTCGATGCCGTCCTCGATCAGGAACGGCGGCGTCTCGCTGGCCGACAGCACCTCCAGCGTCGCGGCCTTCACCTCGATCGCGCCGGTGGGCAGCTTGTCGTTCACCGCGTGGGACGAACGAGCGGCGACCGCGCCGTCAAGCCGCACGCAGAACTCGCGCTGCACCGTGTTGGCCGCGGCGTAGGCGTCCGGCGCCTCGTCGGCGTGGACGACGACCTGCACCGTGCCCGAGGCGTCGCGCAGGTCCAGGAAGATCACCTTGCCGTGGTCGCGACGGTGATGGACCCAGCCCGCCAGCGCTACCTGCTCGCCCGCGTCCTGCGCGCGCAGCGTTCCGCACCCGTGCGTTCTCCTCATCGAACCCGTTCCTCCAGCCACGCGGGCACGTCGCCGAACGCCACCGCCGTCTGCTCGCCGCTCTCCATGTCGCGCACGGTCGCGACGCCGGCCTCGCGCTCCTTCGCGCCGATCAGGGCGACGTAGCGCGCGCCGGTCTTGTTCGCCTGCTTCATCTGCGCCTTCAGTCCGCGCTCGACGTAGGCCAGGTCGGCGCTCACGCCCGCGGCTCGCAGCGCGCGCGCCAGCGCGACGGCCGCGGCGCGCTCGTCCTCGCCGAGCGGTACGACGAAGCAGCCGAGCGCGTACGGCTCGTCTGCGACACCCGCCGCCTCGGCGGCGATCAGGATCCGCTCGATGCCCGAGCCGAAGCCGATCCCCGGAAGGTCGGGCCCCCCGAGCTGCTCGCACAGAAGGTCGTAGCGGCCGCCCGCGCACACCGTGCTCTGCGCGGCCTGAAGCAGCGGCGTCTGGAACTCGAACGCGGTGCGCGTGTAGTAGTCGAGGCCGCGCACCATGCGCGGCGCACGCTCGTAGTCGATGCCCGCGTCCTTCAGCCATCCCTGCACCGCCTCGAAGTGCGAGCGGCAGTCCGCGCACAGCCACTCGTCGATCGAGGGCGCGGCCGCGAGGACCTTCTGGTCGTCGGGGTTCTTGCAGTCGAACACCCGCAACGGGTTCAGCACGATGCGCTGGTGGCACTCCTCGTCCAGGCGGTCGCGCTGCTCGTCCAGGAACGCGGTGAGCGCGGGCATGTACTCGGCGCGGCAACCCGGGTGGCCGATGCTGTTGAGCAGAAGCGTCGTCTCGCCGACGCCGGCTCGGGCGAGCATCTGGGCGCCCATCTCGATCACCTCGGCGTCCAGCGCGGGGTCGCCGGAGCCGATCGCCTCCACGCCGAGCTGGTGGTGCTCGCGGAAGCGGCCCTTCTGCGGCCGGTCGTAGCGGAACATCGCCGCCTCGTACCAGACCTTGACGGGCAGGCCTTCGTCCCAGAGGTGCTCGGAGATCACCGTTCGCAGCGCCGCCGCGGTCCCCTCCGGGCGGAGCGTCAGCGAGTTCCCCGAACGGTCGGTGAAGGTGTACATCTCCTTGCGCACGATGTCGCTGCCGGCGCCGACCCCGCGCTCGAACAGCGCGGTGTCCTCGAAGGTCGGGCCGATGATCCGCCGGTACCCGGCCTTGTCGAACAGCTCGGCGCTTCGGGCCACGTGGCGCGTGTATCGCTCGGAGACCGGCGGGACGAGGTCTTGCGTGCCGCGCGGCGGCCGGACGTCGTCCTCCATCGCCTAGAGCCCGCGGGCGCGAGGGAGGTCCCCGCGCTCGTCGGCGAGCACGAACGGGTTGGTGCGGCGCTCGATGCCCACCGTGGTCTCCGGCCCGTGGCCCGACAGGACCACGACCTCGTCCCCGAGCGGCAGCACGACCCGGCGGATCGAGTCCATCAGGTCCTCGAAGGACCCGCGCGGGAAGTCGGTGCGGCCGATCAAGCCCTGGAAGATGAGGTCGCCGGAGAACAGGACCCCGTCGGTCAGGAAGACGCAGTGGCCCGGCGTGTGGCCGGGCGTGTGGCGAACGGCCAGCCGCACGCCGCCGAAGGTCAGCACCTGGTCGTCGCGCAGGTCCTGGAGGTCGGCCGGAATCTGGATTTCGAACTGCTCCAGCCCGCCGACGGCCGCGCCCGGCCGCTCCAGCAGGTAGCGGTCTTCCGGGTGCAGGAAGGCGGGCACGCCGGCGGCGTCGGCCACGGCGGCCGCGGTCCAGACGTGGTCGACGTGGCCGTGCGTGAGCAGGACCGCCTCCAGGCGCAGGCCGTGCGCGGCCAGCCGCTCGGCGACGAGCGCGTCGGCGTCCTGGCCCGGGTCGATGACGACCGCGCCCTCGCCGGCGCGCGCGGCGACGACGTAGGTGTTGGACTGGAAGATGCCGAGCGTGTACCCCTCGACGATTCTTCCGGCGCTCATGGGCGCGCATCCTAGCAACCGGGTCCGGCGGCACTCAGGGGGCCGGATTCGGCGCATCCCGGGCGCCTGGGGCCGGCCCCGGCGGGCGCGTCCGGGTCCGCTCCCAGGGGCGAAACCGTCCAAGCGGGTCATGGCGGACCCTCGCTCCGGTCCCGACAATGGCCGTTGATGGCGCATGGGGTGAAGCCGCGGCGGAAGCGGTCGGCGCGACAGGAAGGGCGGCTCCTGCTCGAGCTGAGCAGGAAAGTCTCGACCTCGCTCGACGTCCAGGAGGTCCTCGACCTGAGCCTCGCCGCGCTCCACCAGATCATCAACTTCGACGGCGGCTCGATCCAGTTCGTGGAGGACGGGGCGCTGCGGCTGGTCGCCGCCGAACCCGGGGCCACGCCGGAGGCCTACGCGTTCCGGCTCCCGCTCGGCGAGGGCTTCGGGGGGCGGGTCGCCGTGACGGGCGAGCCGATCTACAGCCCCGACGCGACGACGGACGCGCGCGCGCATCCGGTGGGCCGGGCCAAGGCGTCCACCGCCGGCGTGCGGTCCTACTTCGCCGCGCCGCTGATCGAGCACGGTCACCCGATCGGCATCGTGCAGTTCGACTCGCACGTCGTCGACGCCTTCTCCGCCGAGACGCAGGCGCAAGTGATTGCGTTCCTCCCCACGATCACGGCGGCGGTCCAGAACGCGCGCCTGTTCGAGCGCGAGCTGCAGACCATCGAGCGCCTCCGCGAGACGCAGCGCCTCAAGAACGACTTCCTCGCGGTCGGCTCGCACGAGCTGCGGACGCCGCTCACCGCCATCATCGGCTTCGCCCAGACGATCGCCGATCACAGCACCGACCTGGATCCGGAGCTCGTCACCGACATGGCGCAGCGAATCGTGCAGTCATCGCGGAGCCTGCAGCGCATCGTCGAAGACCTGCAGTTGCTCTCGCGGCTGGAGGAAGGAGCCCGACCCGCGCTCCGGCCGGTGCCGGTCGACGCCCTCGTCGCCGGCGAACTCGCCGGCATGGAAGAGCGGGACGTTCGCGTTTCGGTCGCCAGGGGCCCCTTGCTCGCGCTGGCCGACGAGGAGCGGCTCGCGCGCGTCCTGGTCGAGCTGCTGTCGAACGCCTCCAAGCACTCCCCCGCCGGGACGCCGCTGGAGGTGAGCGCGCGCAAGCACGGCGACGCCGTCGAGATCTCGGTCCGAAACCAGGGTGATCCGATCCCTCCCGAGCGGTTCGCGCACATCTTCGATCGCTTCACCCAGCTCCAGCCGGCCGACACCCGTTCGGGGGGCGGGCTTGGGATCGGCCTGTATCTCGCCCGGCGGCTCTGCGAGTCCATGAACGGCTCGATCGCGGTCGCCAGCGACGAGGTCGCCGGCACGACGTTCACGGTCTCGTTGCGAGCGGCGAGATCGCCGTAGCGAGGCGTGCGCTCAGAACGCGCGCTTGGTGTCCAGCAGGATCGTGACCGGCCCGTCGTTGACCAGCTCCACGTCCATCATCGCGCGGAAGCGGCCGTCGGCGACCCGGACCGAGCCCTCGCGCAGCGTCGCAAGGAACGCGGCATAGAGCCGCTCGCCCTGCTCGGGGTCGGCAGCCGCCGCATAGCTCGGCCGGCGGCCGCGGCGCACGTCGCCCATCAGCGTGAACTGCGAGACCGACAGGATCTCGCCGCCGGCTTCCTCGACGGAGCGGTTCATCACGCCGCCCTCGTCGCGGAAGATCCGCAGGGTGCGAACCTTGCCGGCGAGCCGCCGGGCGTCGTCCTCGTCGTCGTCGCCGGCCACGCCGACCAGCGCCAGCAGACCCGGCCCGATCGCGGCGACGATCTCGCCGTCGACGGCGACCGACGCGCGGCGCACCCGCTGGACGACCGCTCGCACTATGTTCGGGCGCGCGCCTGTCCGGGCACGATCCGCGTCGCGTCGTAGACGCCGTCGATCCGGCGGATCTGCCCGAGGATGTGCGTCAGGTGCGCGGCGTCGGCCAGCTCGACCGTGAAGCGCTGCGTCGCGGTACGCGTGCGCGGGTCGCTCATCGTCGAGCAGCCGACGATGTTCACGCCCATCTCGCTGATCGCCGTCGAGACGTCCTGCAGGAGCCGCGTGCGGTCCAGCGCGTGCACCATGATCCCGACGGTGAACGAGCCCGCGCGCGCGCCGTCCCACGCGACGTCGATGCGTCGCTCGCCCTCCTCGGCCGCCAGCGCCTCGGCGTTCGGGCAGTCCTGCCGGTGCACGGACACGCCCCGGCCCCGGGTGACGAAGCCCATGATCGGGTCGTGCGGGACCGGCGTGCAGCACTTCGCCAGCCGCACCAGCACGTCGTCGAGACCGGTGACGACGACGCCGTGCTCGGCGGGCGCTCGCATCCGCGCCGGCTTCGCCGGCGCCGGCATCACGTCTTCGTCGTCGGAGACCTCGTGGGCGAGCCGCTGCACCACGACCTGCGCGGAGACGTGGCCTTCGCCGATCGCGGCTTCCATCGCCTCGATGCTCGGGAAGTGCAGCTCGGCGGCCACCTGGCGCAGCACCGGCGAGGACATCGTCTCGTGGATCGGCAGCGAGGCCTTGCGCAAGGCGCGCGCCAGCTCCTCGCGGCCCTGCTCGATCGCGTCCTCGCGGCGCTCGCGCGTGAACCAGCTTCGGATCTTGCTGCGCGCGCGCGAGGTCTTCACGACGTTCAGCCAGTCACGCGAGGGACCGGCGTCGGGCGCCTTGGAGGTGATGATCTCGATCGTGTCCCCCGACTGCAGCGGCGTCGTCAGCGGCACGAGCCGGTTGTTCACCCGCGCGCCCGCGCAGCGGTGCCCGACCTCGGTGTGGATCGCGTAGGCGAAGTCGATCGGCGTCGCGCCGATCGGGAACGCCCGCACGTCGCCCTTGGGCGTGAAGACGAAGACCTCGTCGGCGTAGAGGTCGATCCGCAGGCTCCGCATGAACTCGCCGGGGTCGGACTCCTCCTGCTGCCAGTCGATGAGCTGGCGGAGCCAGACCAGGTCCGCCTCCTCCCGCGTCCCCGCCTTGCCGCGCGTGCGGTCCTTGTACTTCCAGTGCGCCGCGATCCCGTACTCGGCGGTGCGGTTCATCTGCTCGGTGCGGATCTGGATCTCCAGCGGCTTGCCCTGCGACCCGAGCACCGTCGTGTGCAGCGATTGGTACATGTTGATCTTGGGCATCGCGATGTAGTCCTTGATGCGACCCGGCACCGGCTTGCGGATGCGGTGGATGATGCCCAGCGCCGCATAGCAGTCGTTCACCGTGTCGGTCACGATTCGCACGCCGACGAGGTCGAAGATGTCGCCGAACTCCCGGCCGTGGATCGTCATCTTCTGGTAGATCGACCAGTAGTGCTTCGGCCGCCCACTGATCGTGGCCTTGATCTTGGCCTCGCGCAGCTCGCCCTGAAGCTCCTCCACGAACTCGGCCAGGACGCGCTCGCGCTCGGGCGTGCGCTCCTCGACCATGCGCACGATCTCGTCGAACCGCTTGGGGTGCAGCGTCGCGAAGGACAGGTCCTCGAGCTGCCACTTGATCTGGTGGATCCCGAGCCGGTGCGCGAGCGGCGCGTAGATGTCGAGCGTTTCCTGCGCCTTGGCTTCCTGCGTCGCGCGGCTGAGGTGCCCGACCGTTCGCATGTTGTGGAGCCGGTCGGCGAGCTTGATCAAAAGGACCCGGATGTCCTTGGCCATCGCCACGATCATCTTGCGGATCGTCTCGGCCTGGTGCGCCTCCTTGGAGGCGAAGGTCATCTTGTCGAGCTTGGTGACGCCGTCGATGATGTGCGCGACGCCGGGCCCGAACTCGCGCTCGATGTCCTCCAATCCGATCTCGGTGTCCTCGACGACGTCGTGCAGCAGCGAGGCGACGATCGTCGTGGTGTCCATGCTGAGTCCGGCAAGGATGCGCGCGACCTCCAGCGGGTGCTCGATGAAGCGCTCGCCGGAGGCGCGGAACTGGTCGGCGTGCGAGCGCTCCGCGAAGGCGTAGGCGCGCTCGACCGCCTTCAGGTCTACCTTCGGACTGTCGGTCTTGATCGCACGGACGAGCGCCTCGAGGCTCGGCGACCGATGCGCCGAATCAAGCGGCCGCAGCCGGGCGAGGACCCCGCGACGTCTGACGTCGTGCTTCGACTCAGAGGGGACCTCCATGGGGGACAGTGTAGCGGCGGCTCCCGCCGCGCAGGCGCCGCGCTCAGTACGCAAGCAGGCTGGTGACGGTGCGTCCCGCGAGCCGGTCGCGGGGCGCAAGGAACGACAGCTCGATCAGGAACGCCATCTTCACCACCGAGGCGCCCAGACTCTCGACCAGTTCGGCCGTGGCGTGCGCGGTCCCGCCCGTGGCGAGCACGTCGTCCACGATCGCGACGCGATCGCCGGGCCCGACCGCGTCTTCGTGGATCTCGAGCGTCTCGGTCCCGTATTCCAGCTCATAGGTGCGCGCCGTCGTCTTCCACGGGAGCTTCCCGGCCTTTCGGACCGGCACGAAACCGGCGGCCATGTGATAGGCGACGGGCGCGGCGACGATGAACCCGCGCGCCTCGATGCCCACGACCTTGTCCACCGTGCCCCGCCCGAGCGCGACCACCAGCTCGTCGATCGCGGTGGACAGCGCGACGGGATCGGCGAGCAGGGGCGTGATGTCCTTGAAGACGATGCCGGGCGTGGGGAAGTCGGGGATGTCGCGGACCCGTTCCCGCAGCAGCTCCTCCGCCCGGTTCACCGCCTGCGCTTCCCCCGCCGGCGCTTGCGCCCCGCGGAGGCGGCCGGGCGCGTCTGGATCGGGCGGCGCTCGCGCACGGGGGTCTCGACGACGGGCTCGGCGATCTCGGCCCCGGTCCCCGCGTCGGCGAAGCGAGCGTGCAGCGCGCGATACCGCGGCTCGCGCTCCTTCAGGAACGCCAGGAACGGCGAGGCCACGAAGATCGACGAGTAGGCGCCGGCGATCGTGCCGATGAACATCGCAAGCGCAAGGTCCTTCAGGGTCTCGGCTCGGAACAGGTACACGCCGACGAACAGCAGCGCGCCGATCGGCAACATCGTGGACAGCGAGGTGTTGATGGACCGCATCAGCACCTCGTTCAGGCTGCGGTTCACCATCGCGGTGTACGTCGCCCGTCCGGTCGAGGACAGGGTCGCGGTGTTCTCCCTGATTTTGTCGAACACCACGACGGTGTCGTAGAGCGAATAGCCCAGCAGCGTCAGCAGCGCGATGATCGTCGCCGGCGTGACCACGAATCCCACGATCGCGTAGAGGCCCAGCGTCACGACCAGGTCGTGCACGAGCGCCAGGATCGCGCCCGCGGCCATCTTCCACTCGAAGCGGAAGCTGATGTAGATCGTGACCAGGATCAAGAAGATGACGAGCCCGCGCAGCGCCTTGGAGGAGACCTGTCCGCCCCACGTCGGCCCGACGTCGTTGATGTCGACCAGGTCAGGGTCCGGGTCGCCGCTCGCGTCCACCTGTCCGGCCACCTCCGCCAGCGCGGTCTGCACCGCGGTGAACGTGTCGCGATCCTCGATGTGCTGCGTGCGAACCAAGATCTCGCGCTGCACCTCGCCGGTCGGCTCGGTCCTGCTCTGGATTTGCACCTTCACGTCCACGAGCGGGAACTCCGAGAGCGCTTCCTCGACGTCGGGCACCGTCACGCCCTCCGTGAGGGCCACGACGCGCATCGAGGTTCCGCCGGTGAACTCCTGGCCCAGGTTCAGCGTGCGGCCGAAGATCCCGATCACGCTGATCGCGATCACGACCAGGGATACGATCGCCCACACCCTTCGCTTGCCGGCGATGTCGTAGGAGGACTCGCCGCGGGTGAGCGCCCGAAAGCCCCCGCTCATGCCCCCGCCTCCAGCGCCGGCGAGCCCCGCACGCCCAGCGTCTTGGACGTGGACAGCCGCTTCTGCGCCAGCAGCCACACCGCCGGGTGCATGTAGAGCCGCGAGATGAAGATGTCGAGCGAGGTCGCCAGCCCGAGCATGAGCGCGAACCCGCGGACGCTTCCGACCGCGAGCAGGTACAGGATCACCGCCGCGAGCGCGGTCACCAGGTCGGCGGCCACGATCGTGCGCCATGCGCTCGTCCAGGCGCGATCGACGGACGCGCGCGCCGACTTGCCGTGGCGCGCCTCGTCCTTGATTCGCTCGAAGTAGACGATGAACGAGTCCACCGCGATGCCGAGCGACACGATCAAACCCGCGATGCCCGCCAGGGTCAGCGTGAATCCGACGGTGTTGCCCAGCAGCACGATGATCCCCATCGTGAACAGCCCGTGGAACACAAGGCCCAGCCAGATCACCATGCCGAGCGCGCGGTAGAACACCAGCACGTAGATCAGCACGATCGCCAGGCCGAGCGCTCCCGCCGTCAAGCCGCCCCGAAGCGAGTCGCGGCCGAGCGTCGGGCTCACCGTCGTCGTCGTCGCGGGTTCAAGCTCGACCGGCAACGCACCGTATTGCAGAACCTGCGCGAGGTCGCTCGCGTCGCGCTGCGTGAAGGACCCGGAGATCGTGGCCGTGCCGCCGGTGATGCCGGTGCCGCAGTTGACGCCCTCCCCCATCGTCGGGCTGGACTCGACCACCTTGTCCAGCACGACGGCAAGGCGCCCGCCGCCGGGATCGCCCGCGTCCCGTTTGCACGCCAGGTCGCCGGTGATCTCGGCGAACTTCTGCGACCCCTCACCGGTCAGGTCCAGCGCGACCGACCATCCCTGCACGCCTTGCGGGTCAATCTCCGCACGCGCGCCGGACACCTCGTCGCCCCCGAGCGCGGCCGGCCCGAGCCGCAGCATCGACCAGAGCGCCCGGTCGATCTCCTCGCCCGTCTGCGGAACCGTGGCGCGCGCGCAGAGCATGACCTCCTGGCTCGGGTCGTCTTCGGGGTAGGTGTTGGGATCGCTGCAGTCCGGCAAGCCCGGCTCCGGCTCGACGCCGGCGGCCGGCGGCGGAATCTCCCCCAGCACCGGACGGAAGGAGAGCTTCGCCGTCGTGCCGATCAGCTCCAGCGCCTGCGTCGCGCGGGTCACACCGGGAAGCTGCACCGCGATGTTGCTGCCCTCGATCGAGATTTCGGGTTCGGCCACGCCCAGACCGTTCACACGTTGCTCGATGATGTCCCGCGCCTTCTCCAGCGAGCCCTCTTGCACGGCCTGGCCCTCCGCCGGAGACAGCACGACCGAGATCCCGCCCTGCAGGTCCAGACCGAGGTTGACGAGCCCCGGCGCTTCGACCCCGTCGCGCTCGGCCTGCGCGCGCTTGCCGTTGTGCGCGAGGTAGCCGCCACCCCACACCGCGCCCACGATCAGCACGATCATGATCAGCGAACGCCAGTACCGCGAGGCGGAGGCAGCCATCAGCTCGCCCCCGGCTGCCCTTCGTCGGTCGGGATCACGCGCCGCCGGATGGCCATGCGGGCCATCTTGACCTCCGTCCCCGGCGCAAGCTCGACCCAGACCTCGTTGTCCGACAGCTTGCGGATGCGGCCGAACATGCCGGCGATCGTCTCGACCTCATCGCCGATGCTCAAGCTCTGTATCTGTTCCAGGTGCATGCGGCGCTGCCTGCCCTGCTTGCGAAACATGTAGACCATCACCAGGATGAGCGGCAGGAAGATGACAAGGCCGCCGAGGCCGCCCGACGTTCCGGCGCCCGGCGACGGTGACGCGGTCTGCGCCAGGATGAATGAGAGCACTCCAACCCCCGGAAAAAGCGGCCCGACTCCCGGGCCGCGGCGCCCCGATGATAGGAGCGCCGCCCACAAGGGTCAACGCGCGGGTTGCGACAGGCCGAGGCGGCCGGGGCGGTCGATGCCGAGGTGGTCGTAGGCGCGGTCGGTCGCGGTGCGACCGCGGGCGGTTCGCTGGAGGAAGCCGTTCTGGAGCAGGTAGGGCTCGATCACGTCTTCGATGGTGTCCGCTTCTTCGCTGAGCGCCGCCGCGAGCGTGGTCAGCCCGACCGGCCCGCCGCCGAACTTCTCCGCGATCGCGCGCAGCAGCCCCCGGTCGAGCCCGTCGAGGCCCAGCTCGTCGATCTCGAACAGGGACAGCGCCTCGCGCGCGACGGCCAGCGTCACACGTCCCTGCGCCTCGACCTCGGCGTAGTCGCGGACCCGGCGGAGCAAGCGGTTCGCGATTCGCGGCGTGCCGCGCGAGCGGCGCGCGATCTCGGCCGCGCCCTCGGCGTCGATCGTGACCCCCACGACGCCCGCGTTGCGCGTGACGATGACCTCCAAGTCCTCGGACCGGTAGTGGTCGAGCCGCCCGTGGTAGCCGAACCGGTCGCGCAGCGGTCCGGTCAGCAGCCCGGTACGCGTCGTCGCCCCGATCAGCGTGAACGCGGGCAGCTCCAGGCGGATGCTGCGCGCGCTCGGGCCCTTGCCGATCATCACGTCGAGCTTGCAGTCCTCCATCGCCTGGTAGAGCACCTCCTCGACCGGGCGCGGGACGCGGTGGATCTCGTCGATGAACAGCACGTCGTTCGGCTCGAGGTTGGTAAGGATCGCCGCGAGGTCGCCGGCCCGTTCGAGCGCGGGACCGGACGTCGGCCGCAGCGTCGCGCCGGCTTCGGTCGCCACGATGTGCGCGAGCGAGGTCTTGCCCAGGCCCGGCGGCCCGCTGAACAGCAGGTGGTCGGGCGCGCCGCCCCGCCTGCTCGACGCCTCGACGATCAGCCCGACCTGGCGCTTGATCTTGTCCTGGCCGACGAATTCGGCAAGGGTCCGCGGCCGCAGCGACCGGTCGTACTCCACCTCGTCGGGCGCGAGGTCGGGGCGGGCGACGCTCTCCACGTTCATGCAAGCTCCTTCAACGCCAGCTTCAACAGGTCCTCGACCGAGTGCCCGGCCCCGTCGGACGGCAGCCGTTCGAGGGCCGAGCGCGCCTCCGCCGGGGTGTAGCCGAGGTTGATCAGCGCTCCCTTCACCTCGACCAGCGCGGCGCGCGCGCCGGAGGACCCGGGCACGACCTCCAGCTCCGGCAGGGACAGCTTCTCGCGCAGTTCCAGGATCATTCGCGCGGCCGTCTTCTTCCCGACGCCGGGGATCAGCGTCAGCGCGTCGAGGTCCTCGGTGACGAGCGCCTTGCGGAAGGCGTCGGGCGCGTAGGCGCTCAGGACGGCCAGCGCGCCCTTGGGGCCGATCCCGCCCACGCCGAGCAGCACCGCGAACAGGTCGCGGGCCTCGATCGTGTCGAAGCCGTAGAGCGTGAGCGCGTCCTCGCGCACGTGCAGGTGGGTGTGCACGCGCACCCGCTTGCCCGGCGGCGGCAGCGCGGCGACCGCGGGCGTGGGCATCGCGAGCTTGTAGCCGACCCCGTTCACGTCGAGCACGCAGCCGTCCTCGCGGGCGGACACCAGCACGCCGTCCAGGAGCGCGATCATCGCGCCGACCCTCGCGCGCGCGCGGCGACCGCTTCCATGCGCGAGGCGTTCGCGTGGCAGATCGCAAGCGCGAGCGCGTCGGCCGCGTCGGGCGTGTCGGGGTCCACGGCGCCGAGGATACGACGAACCATGAAACCCACCTGGTCCTTGGACGCGTTGCCGACGCCGACGACCGCGAGCTTCACCTCCGTGGGCGTGTACTCGACGACGGGCAGGCCCGCCTCCGCGGCCGCGAGCAGCGCGACGCCGCTCGCCTGACCCACCCGGATCGCGGTCCGCGCGTTGCTGTTGAAGAAGAGCCGCTCGATCGCGACCGCCTCGGGAGCGGTGCGGGCGATCGCCTCCGCCAGGCGCGCGCGAAGGTCGCGGAGCTGTTCGGGCGCGCTCCGGCCGCGGGCGGCGTGGACCGTGCCGGACTCGACGGCGGCGAGCGCCGAGCCCCGGACCTCGACGACGCCGTACCCGGTCCTGGTCAGGCCGGGATCGATCCCCATCACGCGCATGGCGGTCCCTCGAACATATGTACGACAGGATAGCGCCGGGGCGGGCCCGGTCCCCGGAAGCCGGGTCAGTGGGCGAAGAACATGTCCTCCATCCGGTAGTCGAACAGGTCGTTGAGCACCGTCACGAAGACCTCCTCCGGGTCCACGTCCAGCCCCCGGCGCCGGAACCAGCCCACCAGGTTCGTGACGTCCCGGTGCAGGAAGCCGGTCGCTTCGGTGTTGTCCAGGTAGGGCACCGCCTGCGGCACGTCGATCACGACGAGCCGCTCGTCCCACACCAGCACGTTGTAGGGCGAGAGGTCGGCGTGGACGATCCCGGCGCGCGCGATGGCCCGGAGCGCCTCCACCGCCTGCTCGAACAGCGCCGTCAGCACGCCGGCGGGAACGCGAGCCTCTTGCAGGCGCGGCGCCGCGACACCGTCCTCGCCGATGAACTGCATGAGCACCCCGCTCTCCAGCCGCTCGACCGGGTAGGGCACCGGCGCGCCGACCTGCCAGAGCCGCGACAGCGTCTGAAACTCGGCCTCGATCCAGGCGCCGTGCTTGACCTCGCGACCGAACGAGGTGCTGCCCTCGACCGCGCGGTCGACGCGCAGCTTCGTCGCGGCGCGTACCCGCGCGCCGTCGCGGACGCGCCGGGTGCGCCGCTGCCGGTACGCGGCGTCGTTGGCGAAGGCCCGGTGGTCGGGCGCGCGGTACCGCTTCGCCGCCAGCAGGCACGAGCGGCCGGGCGCGCGGCGCTCGACCAGGTACACGTCGGCCTCCTTGCCGGTCTTGACGATCCCCAGCTCGACGTCCTCGACGTAGTCCTCGGTGATCACGTGCGGCGGCGCGGGGCGCTCGCCTTCGTAGATGCGCGTCAACGTTCGGCTCCTTCTGCTCGGTGGATGCGTGCGTGGAGCCCTGCGAGCGCGCGCGAACGATCGCGGCAAGTGGCGGGGGCGCGGCCGGCTTAGGCGCGCGCGTCGCGGGGCAGGCGCACAGAGACGGTCGTCATCCGGTCCTCACCCCTTTCACGGCGAGCCGCTCGGACGGCGGCTCTCGCTATGAGCGAACGCTAGCCGGGCGCGCGCGCGCCGTCAACGGCGTTCTTCAGCCCGCTTCCGCCATCACCGAGTCGGGGATGTCGAAGTTCGCGTACACGGCCTGGACGTCGTCGTGGTCTTCGAGCGCCTCGATCAGCCGCAGCACCGCTCGCGCGTCTGCCCCGTCGACCGGCACGCTGTTCTGCGCGCGCTGCGTCACCTCTGCGGACGCGAGCGAGATGCCCGCGTCCTCCAGGGCAGTCTTGACGCCTTCGTAGGCGGCCGGCGAGGTGACGACGTCCCAGCCGTCGCCGGTGTCGATCACGTCCTCTGCGTCGGCCTCCAACGCGACCGTCATGACGGCGTCCTCGTCGGCCCCGTCGCGCGGGACGAAGATCACGCCCTTGCGCTCGAACTGCCACTGCACGGCGCCCGGCTCGGCCAAGTTGCCCTCGGCGCGGCGAAAGATGGCCTTCAAGTCCTGCGAGGTCCGGTTGCGGTTGTTGGTCAGCGCTTCGATGAGCAGCGCGACGCCGCCCGCGCCGTAGCCCTCGTAGAAGACCGTGGACCACGCCTCGCCCTCGCCGGTCTCGCCCGCGCCGCGGGCGAGCGCGCGCTCGATGTTGTCCTTGGGAACGCTGGCATCCTTCGCGCGCTGGACCGCGTCGGCGAGCGTCGGGTTGTTGGCCGGGTTCGGGTCGCCCTGGCGCGCGGTGATCTCGATCGCGCGCAGCAGCTTGGCGAAGAGCTTGCCGCGCCTCTTGTCCGCGGCGCCCTTCTTCTCCTTGATGCCCTTCCAGTGGGAATGACCGCCCATGGCGACCGGGGAGCCTACCCGAGCAGCGCGTGGAGGCGGTGGTCGCCGCTCAGCTCGGGATGGAACGCGGCGAGCGTGATCGCGCCCCGGCGCACGACGACCGGCGCGCCATCGTAAGACGCGAGCACGTCCACGCCGTCGCCCACGCGCTCGATCCGGGGCGCGCGAATGAAGATCGCGTGCATGGCGCCGACGCCCGCGACGTCCAGGTCGGTCTCGAAGGAGTCCACCTGCCGCCCGTAGGCGTTGCGGCGAACGTCCAGGTCCACCAGCGGCCAGATCGGCTCGTCGCCGTCCAGGATCGTGCGCGCGCACGCGATGAGGCCCGCGCACGTGCCGAGGATCGGCAGCCCGGCCTTCGCCCGGTCGAGCACCGGGGCGACCAGCCCGCGCCGCCGCGCGAGGATCCGAAACGTGGTCGACTCCCCGCCGGGGACGACGAGCGCGTCGACGCCGGCAAGCTCGTCCTCGGTGCGCACTTCGACGGGGACGGAGCCGGCCGCGCGAACCATGCGAGCGTGCGCTTCGAAGTCGCCCTGCAGGGCGAGCACGCCGACCTTCACGTCCCTACCAGCCGCGGCCGGCGAGGCGCTCGGACTCGGGCATCGATCGAACGTCCATCCCGCGCATCGGCTCGCCGAGCCCGCGCGAGACCTTCGCCAGCACGTCGGGGTCGTTGGAGAAGGTCGTCGCTTCGACGATCGCCTTCGCGCGCGCTTCGGGGTCGTCGCTTTTGAAGATCCCCGAGCCGACGAACACGCCCTCCGCGCCGAGCTGCATGACGAGCGCCGCGTCGGCGGGCGTCGCGACGCCGCCCGCGCAGAACATCACGACGGGCAGCCGGCCGAGGTCCGCCACCTCGCGCACGAGTTCGTGCGGCGCGCGCAGGTCCTTCGCGGCCGACGCCAGCTCGTCGGAGGAGACGCCGTGCAGACGGCGGATCTCGCCCACGATCGCGCGCAGGTGGCGCACCGCCTCCACGATGTTGCCGGTGCCGGCCTCGCCCTTCGACCGGATCATCGCCGCGCCCTCGCCGATCCTTCGCAGCGCCTCGCCCAGGTTCGTCGCGCCGCACACGAAGGGGACGGTGAACTCCCACTTGTCGATGTGGTTCGCCTCGTCGGCCGGCGTGAGCACCTCGCTCTCGTCCACGTAGTCGACACCGATCGCCTGGAGCACCTGCGCCTCCACGAAGTGGCCGATCCGCGCCTTGGCCATGACCGGGATGCTGACGGCCTCCATGATCTTCTCGATCACTTCAAGGGACGCCATGCGCGCGACGCCGCCTTCGCGCCGGATGTCGGCCGGCACGCGCTCCAGCGCCATCACCGCGCACGCTCCCGCGGCCTGTGCGATCGTCGCCTGCTCGGGCGTGGTGACGTCCATGATGACGCCGCCCTTCAGCATCTCGGCCAGCCCGCGCTTCACGCGCGCGGTTCCTCGTTCGGTGGTCACGTTCGCCTCCCGGTCCTCGTACGCCGCACTCATGCTAGCCGCGCGCGCGACCCGCGTTCGAGCCGATAACGCCGAACGGGGCCCGACGGGCCCCGTTCGCGCCGGAAGGTCGTGCCTCAGCCGATCGTGCCCTCTTCGCCGTCGACGACGTAGTTCGCCCCGCTGGGGCCGTCGCCGTCGCCCGTCAGCGCCAGCATCAGGTCGAGTGCCGTCCGCATCACGATATGGCTCGAGCTGGACTCGGTCGCGTGACCCGCCACCGGCGAGGAATAGGTCTCGTCGATCCGGCCGATCGCGTGGCGCGTCAGCGACGTGTTGTCGGCGTTGCCGCCGCCCGGCTCGCGCCGCGCCACCGTGTAGAAGTCGGTCACCGCTCCGTTCGCGCGCAGGCCCGCGACCAGCTCGACGGCTTGGTCGTAGGGAACGAGGCCGTCGTCGAGGCCGTGGATCACCGCGATGCCTTGCAGCCCGCTCGCCGCGATGTCCGGCGTGCGCAGCACGACCGCGCCTTCGGCGTAGGACATCGGCTCATCGGCGATCGTGCCGCCGTGCTCGGCTTCGATGTCGGCCTTCGCCCGCGCGATGAACGGGTCCGTGGGCTCGGCGGCGGTTGCCTCGAGGTAGGTCTCGATCACGTTGGCCGCCGGCTCGGCCGCGATCCAGTAGTCGAACAGCGGCGAACCGTCCCCGCGTGTCGCGCCCGCGGCGGCGGCCAGCCCCGACGCGTTCCCGCCCATGCTCACCCCGAGCAGGATGACCGTGTCGATCGTCGAGCACGACCCGAGCACGTTCTGCGCCAGGCCGATCGAGTCGTCGGCGCCCTCCTGCACGAACCAGCCGCGCACGTTGCCGTCGTCGTCGACGTAGGTGCCCGTGTAGTCCAGCGCGAAGGCCATCGCCCCGGCCATCGCGGCCTCCTTCAAGTGGCCGAGCCAGGACGAGCTGGTGTGCCCGTAGCCGTGCATCATCACAACGAGCGCGCTCGGCGCCTCCGCGGGGAACGCGATCCGCCCGCCGTAGCCCCACGCCGTCGTGGGGAGCGGCGTCGCATGCGGGTTCCCGGCGCACGGCACCTGCGCCTGCGCCGGCGGTGCGCCCCCGAGGGCAAGCGCGAGCACGGCGACGACCGCGGCCGATCCGATGGTTCGCTTCATGGCTGGATATCCCTTCTGGCCGTCATAAGGCACGTTTGTTCACCAAGAGTTCGACAAAGGGCGAGCCGCCCCTTCCGAGGCATCTCAGGGCGAAACGGAAAGCCCGAACCTTCCCGACGGCTCGCCCGTCCCTACAGCCCGCCCGGTCCTACAGCTCGCGCAGCACGCGAATCCGCTCGTCCATCGGCGGATGGGTGTGGAAGAGCCGGTTGACGCGGCTCTGCAGGGTGGCCTTCTGCTCGTCCAGGGGCGACTCGATCCACAGGTGACCGGTCGCGTGCGCGGCGGTGCGCACGACCGTGGTGTCGGCACGCAGCTTCTCCAGCGCGGAGATCAGGCCGGGCGGGTACCGCGTGAGCTGGACGCCGCTCATGTCGGCGAAGAACTCCCGGCGCCGGCTCACCGCGGCGCGCATGATGCTCGCGAAGAGCGGCATCAGCAGCGACGCGAGGATGCCCACCAGCACGAGGATGCCCACCGCGCCCCCGTCGCCGCCGCGGCGCCGGCCGCCGCCCCACCAGAACGCGCGCAGCGACCAGTCCGCCAGCAGGACGATCACGCCGACGAGCGTCGCGACGATCGCCATCACGAGGGTGTCGCGGTTCTTCACGTGCGCAAGCTCGTGCGCGACGACGCCTTCCAGCTCCACCCGGTTCATCTTCTCCAGCAATCCGGTCGTCATCGCGATCGAGGCGTGCGCGGGGTCGCGGCCGGTCGCGAAGGCGTTCGGCGCCGGGTCCTCGACGACGTAGACGCGAGGCTTGGGGATGCCCGCGGCGATCGCGAGACCCTCGACCAGGTTGTGCAGGCGCGGCTGCTCGGCATGGGTCACCTCGCGGGCGCGACTGAGACGCAGCACGATCTTGTCGCCGTTGCGATAGGAGTTCCACGCCATGAAGACCGCGAACACGACTGCGATGCCCAGGCCCAGCGGGCCGTAGCCGAACAGCCAGCCGAAGAGCCAGCCGAACGCCAGCACGACGAGGACGAACGCGGCGATGAGCAGCGCGGAGCGACGAACGTTCTTCTCGAGTTGCTCGTACATGATCCTTCACAGGGCACGCGGCACCGCGGATGCGGTCGCGCGCCGGGCTAGAACTGGACGTTGACCGGGCCGGTCGCGGCCTCTTCGACCTCGAAGAAGTCGCGCGCCGCGAACGAGAACATCCCGGCGATGACGTTGGACGGGAACTGCTGCACCTTGTTGTTGAAGATCAGGACTTGGTCGTTGTAGAACTGGCGAGCGAACGCGATCCTTCCTTCGGTGCCGGTCAGCTCCTCTTGCAGCGCGAGGAAGTTCTGGTTGGCCTTCAGGTCCGGATAGGCCTCGCTCACCGCGAGCAACTGCCGCAGGGCTTGGGTGATCGCGTTCTCGGCCTGCGCCTGCTCCGTCACGCTCGTCGCCGCGATCCCCGCCGACCTGGCGTGCGCCACGTTTTCGAAGAGCTGCTTCTCGTGCGCCGCGTAGCCCTTCACCGTCTCGACCAGGTTCGGGATCAAGTCGTAGCGGCGCCGGAGCTGCACGTCGATCTGCGACCAGGCGTTGTCGATGCGGTTGCGCAGTCCGACCAGGCCGTTGTAGGTGGCGATCACGAAGATGACGAGGAGCGCGACGACACCCAGGACGATCCACAGAGCGAGCACGGGCGAATCCTACCAAGGATGGCTCGGCGCGCTCCTATCCTCCAAGGGCCTGCCGGTACACCGCTTCGATGCGGCCCGCGACGACCGGCCAGTCGAAGCGCTTGGCTCCCTCGCGGGCGGCCGGCCCCATGCGTTCGAGCCGCGCGCGGTCGCGGATCAGCGCGACGATCGCGGCGGCCAGCGCCTCGTGGTCGTCCACGGGCACGAGCACGCCCGTGCGCCCGTCCTCGACGACCGAGGCGTAGCCGGGGTTCGCGGCCGCGACGACCGGCCGGCCGGCTGCCTGCGCCTCGACCACCGTCAAGCCGAAGCTCTCTCCGCCGATCGCGGGCAGGCACACGATGGTCGACTCCGCGAGGAGCGCGCGCCGCCGTTGCTCTGTGAAACGGCCGGTGAACGTGACGGCGGCGCGCGCGGGCTCCTCCGCCACTGGCGCTTCGCGCGCGGGCTCCGGGTGCGCGAGCAGGGCGCGTTCGAGGCTCGCCCGAAGCGGCCCGTCGCCGGCGAAGACGAAGCGCGCGCCGGGTTCCCGCTCGGCGATCAGCGGGATCGCGCGGGCGAGCACCTGCGGGCCCTTTCGCCGCTCGAGCCGCCCGAAGTACAGGATCGTCGGCGGGCCCGGCGGAGGCGGCGGCACGTCCGCGACCGCGGCGCAGTCGACGCCGTTGGGCACGATCGCGGGCCGAACGCCGAAGACGCGCTCGACGCTCGACGCGGCGGGCTCCGACACCGCGACCGGCTTCGCGATGCGACGGAAGAGCGGCCGCAGCGCCGGACCGGCCGCGCGGTACAGCAGTGAGTCGATGTGGGCGTGGAAGGTCGCCACGACCGGCGCGCGGGCGGCGAGCAGGCTGAGGATGGAGGCGCTCGGCACGAACGGCTCGTGCACGTGGACGACGTCCGGGTCGATCGCGCGAAGGGCGGCGCGCACGCGAAAGGCCATGGCAGGGCTGAAGCCGATCGTGGCGACCGAGCCGTTGAAGGGGATGCCGATCGCGCGCCCCACGCCGGTGACGTCCGCCGGCCCGTTCGCGGGCGCGATCACCGAGACGTCGTGCCCGCGCCCGGCCAGGTGCCGGCGAAGGTCGGCGATGTGGGCGTTGGCCCCGCCGGGCGTCGTCCATGCGTACGGCGAAACGATCGCGACCTTCATTGCTCGGTCCAGAACCGGCTGAACATGTGCCATTGCGCGGGCGCGGCGCCGATCAGCTCCTCGAAGGCGCCGGCGATCCCCTGCGTCAGCTCGCGCACCGCGTCGGGGTCGTCCGCGGTTCGCGCCGGCAGCGGGGGCAGCACGCGCGCGAACCAGTTGCGATCCTCGCGCTGATAGATCGCCGCCGCGATGATCGGGGCGCCGGATCGTAGCGACAGCACGGCGGGCCCGGCCGGCATCGAGGTCGGCCGTCCGAACATCGTCACGGGGACCCCGGCCGCGGTGAGGTCGCGATCGGCGACCAGCGCGACCGGCCGCCCCGCGCGCAGGTACTCCAGGCACTGCCCGGTCGCGTCGGTCCCCCGCTCCAGCGGGATGATCGTCATGCCGAGCGCTCGCCGGTGGGCGATGAACCGCTCGAAGACCATGCGCGGCTTCAGCACCTCGGCGACCGCCACGAGCGGATAGCGCTCGGCCACCCACCGCCCGCCCGCGTCCCAGTTGCCGATGTGCGGCGTGGCGAGCACGACGCCCTTGCCCTCCGCGTAGGCCTTGTCGATGTGCTCGATGCCTTCGATCGTGAAGCGCGCCGTCAGCTCCGCCGAGGTCAAGTCTTCCATCCGGAACGTCTCCGCCCAGTAGCGCCCGTACCAGCGAAACGCTTCGCGCACCGTCGCCTCGAGATCTGCCGCGGGAACGAGCGGCTCGAGGTTGCGCCGCACGACGGCTCGCCGCCGCTCGTTCGTGCGGTGGGAGCGCATGCTCATCGCCTCGAAGCCCGCGCGAACGAGCGGCTCGGGCAGCAGCCGCGCCAGGCGCCACCCGACCAGCCACGCGATGCCCGAAAGAAAGGAGCGAACGCGCGCGATCATGCCCCTCGCGCTTGCTTCCAGACCGAGCGCGTGCGGCCTGCGAGCGTCACGAGCGTGAGCGCGGCGGTGATCCACATCGCGACGGTGACGTAGCCCAGGATCAGCCCGGCGCAAATCACGACCGCGCGCTCCGCGCGCTCCCCCAGGCCGCTGCTCGCGCGATAGCCGAGCGCCTCCGCCTTCGCGCGCGCGTACGGCACCGCGAGCGACAGCACCAGCGCGACGAGCGCCGCCGCGACCATCATCCGGTCCTCGCGCGCGGCGCCCAGCCACACGACCGCTCCGAACAGCACCCCGTCGGCGAGGCGGTCGGCGACGGAGTCCAGGAATCCGCCCCACGGCGTGACGCGTCCGGTCGCGCGCGCCAGGGCCCCGTCGAAGACATCGATCAGGAACGCGGGGATGAGCAGGATCCCGCCGAGCACCGTGCGGCCGGCCGCGACCAGCAGCGAGCAGCCGGTCATCGCGGCGAGCCCGAAGATCGTCAGCGCGTCGGGGGTGATGCGCGCGCGCGCGAGGACGCGGCCGGTGCCCGTCGTGATCGGCTCGATGACCGGCCGGAGCTTGTCGGCTAGCACGGCGCAAGCATACGGCTCGCCCGTCGCCGCTCCGAACCGCCTCGCTATAATCGCGAACCCGCTCGTTTTCGGGCATGTCTGGCGTCGACTCCGGAGGAACCGTGAAGACCTACGCTCCCGAGAAGATCCGCACCATCGTGCTCGTCGGCCACTCCTCGGCCGGCAAGACCTCCCTGGCGGAGGCGTTCCTCTACAAGGCCGGCGTCACGACTCGCATGGGCAAGACCGAGGAAGGCAACACGGTCTCGGACTTCGACCCCGACGAGACCGAGAAGCAGATCTCCGTGTCCCTGTCGCTGCTCCCCTTTGAATGGAAGGAGCACAAGGTCAACCTGATCGACACGCCGGGCTTCGCCGACTTCTTCGGCGACACCGAGGCGGGCCTGCTCGCGGCCGACGCGGCGATCTTCGTCGTCAGCGCGGTGGACGGCTTGGAGGTGCAGGCGCGCGTCGCCTGGGACGTCGCCGAGCGCCTGAAGCTCCCGCGCATCGTGGTGATCAACAAGATGGACCGCGAGCGCGCCGACTACCAGGCGACGCTCGACCAGCTCGTCGACACCTGGGGCGCCCGGATCGCGCCGGTGCACATGCCGGTCGGGCAAGAACACGACTTCCGCGGCGTCGTCGACTTGCTCAACGAGAAGGAGATCACCTACGAGGGCGGCACGGCGTCCGAAGCGCCGCTCGCCGCCGACCACGCCGCGGAGATCGACAAGCTGCACGAGCGCCTGATGGACTCCGTCGTCGAGGCAGACGAGTCGCTGATGGAGCGCTACCTCAACGAGGAGACGATCGAGCCGAAGGAGATCGTCGCCGGCCTGCACAAGGCCATCGCCGCGGGCACGACCGTGCCGGTGCTGTGCACCGCGGCGACGTCCGCGATCGGCGTCGACGTGCTCGCCGACTTCATCGTCGACGAGCTGCCCTCGCCCAGAGAGCGCACCGTCGCGGCGACAAAAGCCGGCGAGGAGATCGAGCTTGGCTGCGATCCGTCCGGGCCGCTCGTCGCGCAGGTGTTCAAGACGCTTTCGGACCCCTACGTCGGCAGGCTGAGCTACTTCCGCGTGTTCTCCGGCACGCTGCGGCCGGACGCGACCGTGACCAACGTCGGCAAGAAAGCCGACGAGCGCATCGGCAACGTCCTGGCGATCCGCGGCAAGGAGCAGGAGCCGGTGCCCGAGGTGCCGGCCGGCGACATCGCCGCCGTCGCGAAGCTGAGCGAGACGACCACCTGGGACACGCTCGGCGACAAGGGGTCGGCGATCGAGCTGCCGCGCCTCGAGCTGCCGCCGCCGGTGTACTCGCTGGCGATCGCGCCGAAGTCGAAGGGCGACGAGGACAAGCTCTCCTCCGGGCTGCAACGCATCGCGGCCGAGGACCCGACCTTCCGCTGGGAGCGCAACCCCGACACCAAGCAGACCGTGATCAGCGGCATGGGCGACACCCACCTGGAGGTCGTCATCCGGCGGCTCGCCCGCCACCACGTCGAGGTCGAATCCTTCACGCCGAAGGTCCCCTACCGGGAGACCATTCGCGGGACCGGCAAGGCCGACGGCCAGCTCAAGAAGC
This sequence comes from Actinomycetota bacterium, assembly GCA_036397035.1. Classification (GTDB taxonomy): domain Bacteria; phylum Actinomycetota; class AC-67; order AC-67; family AC-67; genus DASWJS01. The sequence goes on from DASWJS010000017.1 coordinate 220,095, forward strand.
AGACGGGCGGGCGCGGGCAGTTCGCGCGGTGCTCGATCGAGATGAGCCCGCGGCCGCGCGGCGAGGGCTACGAGTTCGAAGACGCGATCGTCGGCGGCTCGATCCCCAACAACTTCATCCCCTCGGTCGACAAGGGCGTCCGCAAGGCGATGGAGGAAGGCCCGCTCGCCGGCTACCCGTTCGTCGACTTCAAGGTCAAGCTCTACGACGGCAAGTACCACGACGTCGACTCCTCCGACATCGCCTTCCAGATCGCCGCGGGCATGGCGTTCAAGGACGCAGCGACCGCGGCGGGGCTCGTGCTGCTGGAGCCCGTCGGGAACCTGATGGTGATCATCCCCGACGAGAGCGTCGGCGACATCATGGGCGACCTCTCGGCGCGCCGCGCGCGCATCGAAGGCACCGACGCGATCGGCAAGGGCTGGACGCAAATCAAGGCCAAGGTGCCGATGGGCGAGATGCTGCGCTACGCGATCGACCTGCGATCGAAGACCGGCGGGCGCGGCAGCTTCACGCTCGCCCCCAGCCACTACGAAGAGGCGCCCGGGCAGGTACAGGAGAAGGTCGTCGCCGAAGCGCGGGCGCAGAAGGCCGAGGCGGAGAAGAAGTAGCCCGCGTCAGGCCGGCGGCGCGGCGCCCGCGTCGCCGGGATCGACTGGGGTCGTCCGCACGTCCGCCGGCGGTTCGCGCGCCACGACGCGCAGCCCGTCCGGCTCGGCGCCGGCCAGCAGCCGGCGCAGCCGCCCTTCGAGCCCGCGGGCCAAGCCGGTGAAGAACGCAGCCTTGCCCTCGAAGACGCGCTCCAGCCTGCTGCCGAGCGAAAGCACGCCCCACATGCGATCGTCGTCGAGCAGCGGCAGCGCGATCAGCGAGGCGACGTCCTCGTTGGTGAGCACGTCCCCGACGAGCCCGAGGTCGCGCTCGCGCACCTTCACCATGACGGCTCCGCCCGTTGCCAGCTCGTCGGCGATGCGCCGCGTGTCGGGCGTCATGTCGGCCGCGAGTTCCGTGCCGGGGCCGAGCGCGACGCCCCCGGGCGGCCAGACGGCGACGATCCGGTACGTGCCGGGCGGGCCGAACGTGCCGACGTGCGCCTCGATGAGCACGAAGTCCTCGCTCAGGGTCTGCGCGATCGCCGCGAGCGCCTCGCCGAGGTCTTCGGCGTGGACCGCCTCGCGAACGGCCTCACGCAGCACTCCGAACAATCCGGCGGCGCTCATGCAGCGGTCAGACTACCCGCGTTCGGACGTTTTGAGCACCCCTGCGAGCTTCGCGTAGGTCTGGTCCAGCGTCTCGGGCATGACCTTCGTATCTCCGACCGTGCTCATGAAGTTCGTGTCGCCCGACCACCGCGGCACGACGTGGGTGTGGAGGTGATCGACGATGCCCGCGCCAGCGGCGCTCCCTTGATTGACGCCGATGTTGAAGCCGTGCGGGCGGTACGCCTCTTCCAGGGCGCGCACGCATCGCGCGGTGAGCGCGGCCATCTCGGCATGCTCGTCCGGCGTCAGCTCGTCGTAACGCCCGCAATGCCGGTACGCGGCCACCATCACGTGACCCACGTTGTAGGGGAACTTGTTGAGCATCACGAACGCCAGCGCGCCGCGAAGCACGATCAGCGACGGCTCGTCCTGCGACGCGCCGAGCGCCGGCAGCTCGCAGAAGAGGCAGCCCTCGTGCCGCTCGTCGCCCTTGATGTACGCCATGCGCCAGGGGGTCCAGAGGCGCCGCATCAGTAGCGCAGGGTCAGCTCGCGCGCGGCGATCTCGTCGGCGACGACGCCCGCGAACTCGTCGGCGGCGACGCCGAACCGCGGCTTGCCGCCGTGCGGGCGAACCGCGACGGTCCCGGCCTCGACCTCCTTGTCCCCCACGACGAGCACGTAGGGCACCTTCGCGACCTCGGCGTTGCGCACCTTGTGCTGCATGGTCTCGCGCGAATCGTCGATCTCGACGCGCACGTCGCGCGCGCGCAGGCCGGCGGCGACCTTCTCCGCGTAGCCGGCGTGCCGGTCGGCGATCGGCACGACGACCGTCTGCACCGGCGCGAGCCAGGTGGGGAACGCGCCCGCGAAGTGCTCGACCAGGACGCCGACGAACCGTTCGATCGATCCGAACAGCGCGCGATGGATCATCACCGGGCGCCGCTTGACGTTGTCCTCGTCGGTGTATTCCAGGTTGAAACGCTCGGGCAGGTTGAAGTCGACCTGGATCGTCGCCACCTGCCAGTAGCGCCCGATCGCGTCGCGCACGTCGATGTCGATCTTCGGCCCGTAGAACGCGCCGTCGCCCTCGTCGACCTGGAACGCGAGCCCCGCCCGCTCCAGCGCCTGCGGGATAGCGGCTTCGGCGTGCGCCCACCCCTCGTCGGATCCCACGTACTTGTCGGGCTTGGTCGAGAAGCGCACGCGGTCCGGCGTCATGCCCACCGTCGCGTACAGCTCGCGGAAGAAGTCGATCACGCCGACCAGCTCGTCCACCACCTGGTCCTCGCGACAGAAGATGTGCGAGTCGTCCTGGGTCAGTCCGCGCGCGCGCAGCAGTCCGTGCAGCACGCCCGACCGCTCGTATCGATAGACGGTGCCCAGCTCCGACAGGCGCAGCGGGAGTTCGCGGTACGACCGGGTGCGCGACCGGAAGATCAAGACGTGGAACGGACAGTTCATCGGCTTGGCGTAGTACTCCGAGCCGTCCTCGTCCTGCATCGGCGGGAACATGTTGTCCTTGTAGAACCCGAGGTGGCCGCTGGTCTCCCACAGCGTGCCCCGCCCGATGTGCGGGGTGAAGACCGGCTCGTAGCCGCGCGCGAGGTGCATCTCGCGCGAGAGGTCCTCCAGCGTGGTGCGGACGATCGCGCCCTTGGGATGCCACAAGGCGATCGCGGGACCGACCTCCTCAGGCCAGGAGAACAGCTCCAGCTCCCGGCCGAGCTTGCGGTGGTCGCGCTTCTCGGCCTCCTCCAGCATCTTCAAGTGCGCCTTCAGCGCCTTCGGCGACTCCCACGCGGTGCCGTAGATCCGCTGGAGCATCGGGTTGCGCTCGTCGCCGCGCCAGTACGCGCCGGCCACGCGCATCAGCTTGAACGCCGGGATGCGGCCGGTGTGCTCGACGTGCGGGCCGCGGCAGAGGTCGGCCCATGCGCCGTTGCGGTAGACGCTGATCGCCTCGCCGGCGCCTTCGGCTTCCTCGACGCCCTGGATGATCTCGATCTTGAACGGCTGGTCGGCGAAGCGCACGAGCGCGTCGGCGGTGGACAGCTCCTCGCGCTCGAACGCCTGGGACTCGGCCATGATCTCGCGCATCTTCGCCTCGATCGCCTCGAGGTCTTCCGGGGTGAACGGGCGGCCGATGTCGAAGTCGTAGTAGAAGCCGTCCTCGATCGCGGGCCCGATCGCGTACTTGGCGCCGGGGAACAGCGCGCACACCGCTTGCGCCATCACGTGCGCGGCCGAGTGGCGCAGGACCTCTCGCCCCTCGCCGGAATCGGCGGCAACCTGCCGCCCGTCGGTGAGCGTGATCTGCCCCGCCATCGTCCCGCGTCCTTCCGCCGTCAGCCGAACCGCTTCTCCACGACCCGCACCCACGCCCGCTCGACCGATTCGAACGGCCTGTCCAGGACGCGGCGCGACGCTCGGTCGAGATGATAGCCCGGGGTCCCCGGCGAGGTGAGCCGATATCGACCGAGCGCCCGGAGCAGACGCGCCGAGGACCCGTCGCCGAACCGCTCGTCGACGAAGGCGGCGAAGTCGGCCGCCGCTTGGTAGGAGAAGTGGATGCGCTCGTTCGGCGGACGGCCGAACTCCTCGTCGCGCGGCAGCCGTCCCGGCGCTTGGCCCGCGCGGACGAACGCGGCCAGCGTCGCGGTCGCCTGCGCGCCCTGCTCGCCGTAGATCTGCGCCACGCCCTCGATCAGCCACGCCGGCGTCGAGGGTCCCATGCGGTTCCGGGACGCGACGTGGAGCATCTCGTGGCCGAGCGTGTCGCGCCGGAAGGAGTCCTGGTAGCCGAAGAACGTCGCCGGCTGCAGGAAGACTCGAGAGGCGGTCAGCTCGATCGAGCCGTCTCGCAGCAGCACGCTCGACGCGGCGAAGGCCACGAAGGGAGACAGGTCCTGCGTCGTCTTGAACGTGCGTTGCAGCTCGCCGACCGAGGACGGGATCACGACGACGATCGACCGGTCCCAGCCGAAGGGCCAGGTCCGCGCGTCGTGCGCGATCGCGGCCTCGGTGTCGCGCGCGATCCGCGCCGCGGTGGACGGCTCGCCGTGGTGCAGGACGAGCACCGGTCCCCGGCGGTGCGCCGCGACCGGCGCGAAGTCCCACGGGCTGCGCGCGGAGAGCAGGCCGGCGTCCTCCAGTCCCGCATCGTCGTGCACGTGCCACACGCCCCCGCGGCGCACGACCGTCAGGTAGAGCGCGTCGTTGAACGGCTCGGCGTCGAAGCCTTCGAAACCGATGAACTCTTCCACGGCGACGACATGCACCTCGTTTCCCGCCGGCGCTCGCTCGAGCAGCGGCGCGAGGTCCTGATAGGTGTCCTCGGTATAGGCGAGCGCGTAGCGGTCGATCGGAAGCTCGCCCATGCCGTCGAACCACGCCAGCCGCGCGCGCCGGAAGCCGGGCCGCGCGCCGGCCATCGTCTCGGCGAACGCCTCGCGATCCCGATCGAGCACCGCGCTCGCCCGCGCTTCCAGCAAGCGCAGAACCTCGCGCCGCCAGGCCGGCGTTGCTTCCCGCGCGCGAGCGGCCGACGGAGCCAGGGCGAGCAGTCCGGCCGCCAGGATCGCGAGAGCGGCGGCCCGAGTCCGGCTCATCGCCGCCGCTTCGGCTTCTCCTCGGTCTCCTGGATGCCTTCCATCAGGTCGTGGAGCGAGCCGTAGGTCTGGGCATCCGACCACAACGTCTTGCGCCGTTCCTCGATCTCGTCGCCGCCGCCGAGCGCCCGCTCCACGGCGGCCTGCAACTCCGAGGGCAGGAACGGCTTTGCGATGTGGTCGAGCGCGCCGAGGCCGACCTCCTTGGTCACGCCGCCCGGATCGTGCTTGGCGGTGACGACGATCACGCGCGTGGTCTCGCGCCCCTTGAGCTGCCGCAGCTCTTCCAGGACCGCGAAGCCGCCCTTGCGCGGCATCATGATGTCCAACACCACCAGGTCGAACCGGCGCTTCTTGATGCGGTCGATTGCCTCCTCGCCGTTCTCGGCGAGCGTGACCGTGTGCTCGTCCATCTCCAGGGTGGCCTTGATCAGGTATCGGATATCCGGATCGTCGTCGACCACCAAGATGTTCGCCATCGTGGAAACCCCTTGCTCCGCGCCGGCTCGATTCCCGGCGGACGTTCCATCTTCTCACAGGCATGGACGAGCCGTCCACGACCACGGCTCCTTCGGCGATCGGTGGTGGGCGCACGAGGACTTGAACCTCGGACCCCTGCCGTGTGAAGGCAGTGCTCTCCCGCTGAGCTATGCGCCCTGCTCGGGCAGGGAGTATAGCCCCGCGCGGGCCGGCTCGAACCGGCATTGCGGCTACAGTTCGGCGCGTGGGTCGACGAGTGCTCGCCGGCGTCATCGCGGTGCTCATCCTGGGCGCGATCGCGGTGTTCTCGCAGGACGACGCGGCGCTGGAGCGCTTTCGCGAGCGGGCCGACGCCGTGTGCGCGGACGCCTCGCTGGAACTCGGGCTCGTGCGGCCTCCCGACGCCGACGACGTGGAGGGATACCTCGCGTTCCTGGACTCCTCGCTGGAAGCCAACCGCAGGGCGGAACGTCGATTCGAGACCCTGACGCCGCCGGCGGCGCTGGAGTCGCGGCTGCAGGACCTCGTCGACCACGTTCGCGCGGCGAACGAGGGTCTGGCGAACCTGCGCGACGCGATCGAGGCGGGGGATCGTGCGGGCGTCGACGCCGCGCTCGCCGCGACCGAGGTCGCCAAGGAGCGGTTCCGCAACGTCGCGACCGAGCTGGGTCTGAACGCCTGCTCGTCCGGCTAGGGACGCGTGGCCGGGAACGGCGCGAGTCGGCTACGAGCGCCGCGAGTCGTAGCGCGGGCGCATCGCGATCAACACCATGCCGAGCGCGACGACGAACGCCGCGCCGATGACCCGCGCCTTCGCGGTGAAGTTCGTCAGGTGCAGCTCCACGCACGGGTATTCGGCCGTGAGGTCGGCGCCGCACGACAGCGGCTCGTAGCCTTCGTCCTCGAAGACGCGCGCCGCGCGCTCGCGGGTCAACGGCACGTCCTCCGGATACCGGTCGGAAGCCACCGCGACCGTCGTCGACAGCACGAGCAGCGCCCCGATCAGCAAGCCGAGCCGCCGGGGATCCGATCGCCGGAGGACGGACGGCCTCAACGCCCTCACCGCGAGCGCGGGCAGCCGCAGGATCGATTCGATCAGTCCCATCGCCGACGAAGGCTACCGAGCGCCGCGCGTCGCGGCCGAGCCTTGCCGCCTGCTCGTACAACATGTACCATTCAGAATATGGGAAGTGTACCGTTAGAGGTAGGAGTCCGGGAGTTGCGCGACCGGCTGCGCCGTTGGCTCGAGGTCGTCGAGCGAGGCGACGAAGTAACGATTACGGCGCGGGGCAAGCCCGTTGCGCGGCTCGTCGGCGTGTCGACGCCTGCGGCGCTCGACCGCCTGATTGCCGAAGGCGTGGTGATGCCGGCGAAACGGCCCAGACGACCGGACCGAACCCATCGCCGCGTGCGAGCACGAGGAACCGTGTCCGACCTGGTCGCTGAACAGCGTCGGTGAACACCTACTTCGAGACGTCGGCCATCATCAAGCTCGTCATCGAAGAAGCCGGTTCAGCACACGCGGGAGCGCTGTGGGACGCATCGGACCTCGTCCTCACGAGCATGCTCTCCTACGCCGAAGCGCGAGCAGCCCTCGCCGCGGCTCGCCGCGCCAAACGCTTGACCGCTGCGACGCTCGGACAAGCCAAGAACGCACTAGAAACCCGCATGCGAGAGATCGAACTCATCGAGGTCACCGCCGACGTCGTCCGGTCGGCCGGAGATCTCGCCGAACGCCACGGCCTGCGAGGCTATGACGCCGTCCACCTCGCGTCGGCACTAGCCCTGGGGGTCGAAGATGTCGTGCTCGCGACGTGGGATCGAGACCTCGCACACGCAGGCCGACAGGCAGGCTTCGCCATCGCCGGTCTGCTGCCCAGGCCCTGAATCACGCGCGCCTCTTCCGAGACCCATCGTCATACGTGAGACGCCGCCGGTCCTTCTATCAATGGAAGCCCAGTGGGCGATAGAGGACTTGAACCTCTGACCTTCGGCGTGTCGAGCCGACGCTCTAGCCAACTGAGCTAATCGCCCTGGGAGCGGGTAGCCTACCGCACCATGTCTCGCACGTCCGCACGAACGACCGCCCACATGCGCCGGCAGCTTGGGACGCGCGCGGCCGGCGCGATCGCCGCGGCGCTGCTGCTGTCCTCGTGCGTCGGCCGGACGACGAGCGCCACGTTTACCAGCAGAGGCAGCTTCAGCATCGCGGGACAGCCCGTCGCGGAAGGCCCGCAGGGAGCGCGCACGGCCACGGCCGTGCGCGTCCTCGACGGCGACACGATCGAGGTTCGGCTGAAGGGCAAGACCGAGCGCGTTCGCCTGACGGGCATCGACACGCCGGAGGCGGGCGAGCCCTACGCCGGCGAGGCGACGGCGCTCACCGCGCAGCTCGTCGCCGAAGGGGCGACCGTGTGGCTGGAGTACGGTCCCGATCGCCGCGACGAGCACGGACGGCTGCTCGCATGGGTATGGCTGCGCAAGCCGGGACGCACCGACGCCGCCGTCCGCACCCGGATGCTCAACGCGCGCTTGATCCGAGCCGGGCTCGCGACCAAGCTCACGATCGCCCCGAACGACGAGTACGCCGGCCTTTTCGCGCGCTGGGAGTACGCCGCGCGCGACGCGCAGCTCGGCATGTGGGAATAGGAGACGCCGTGGCACTCGAGATCGGTCAGCACGCACCCGACTTCACGTTGCGCGACACCGACGGCGTATCTGTCACGCTCAGCGAGTTCCGCGGGCAGAAGAACGTTCTGCTCGTGTTCGTCCCCTTCGCCCTGACGCGCACGTGCACCGCGGAGTTCTGTCAGCTCCGCGACGAGAACGCGGACATGGTCCAGGATCCGGACCTGGAGGTGCTCGGCATCTCGTGCGATCCCACATGGGTGCTGCGCGCGTGGAAGAACAAGGAGTCCTACATCAACCGGTTCGTGTCGGACTTCTGGCCGCACGGCGAGGTTTCGCGCGCGTACGGGACCTTCGACGAAATCGTCGGCGCGCCCATGCGGTGCACCTTCCTGGTGGACAAGGAGGGCGTCGTCCGCTTCGCCGAATACAACACGCTTGCGACGGTGGGCGAAGCTCGCGATCAAAGCGCCTGGCGCGCGGCACTTGCGGCGCTCTAGGCCCAACCGCGCCGAGTGACGTGTCCGGCATCGTGGGATAGCGACGTCCCGGGCTAGTCGAATCGTGCCGGTCGAATCTACTCGTGCGGTCTATACGGCCGTCGCGCTCTTCGTTCGAAGGGTTGAAGGTCCGCCCACACCGTGAGGGGCACCCGCCCCGAAAGAAGCCCGGCCGGATCCTGAAGGAGGCTGCCTTATGACCTCGACCGTTGCCCTCCGGCCTCGCTTCACAAGCGCCACGGCCGCGCTCGCGTTGCTCGCCACGCTCCTGGCCGGCGCGCCGGCGTTGGTGGCCGCGCCGCTGGAGGACCTCGGCGACAAGATCGAGCGCATCCTGGCGCAGCGCGCCGCGAGCACGCCCGACGAGGGTGTCTCGGCGATCGTCTCCAAGCGCGCGCCGGGCAGCGCGAGCCTCGAGCAAGCCGTCGTCGCGGGCGGCGGCCGGATCGACGAGCAGCTCCCGATCGTCGACGGGTTCTCCGCCACGTTCCCCGCGCGCCTCGTCCCGGTGCTGGCGGCCGACGCGAACCTGCGATCGCTGTCGCTGAACCGCACGGGGAAGTTCGAGCAGTTCTCCTACGACGAGAGTTCCTCGGTGGCCTCGACCACCCCGAAGTTGATCAATGCGACCTCGCTGTGGTCCGGTGGCAACTACGGCCAGGGCGTCGGCATCGCGGTCATCGACACCGGCGTCTCGCCCATGAACGACTTCGTCGCGAACGGCGGGCGGATCGTTCACGGACCCGACCTTTCGGGTGAGAACAACCTCGTGGACTCCTACGGGCACGGCACCGTGATGGCCGGCATCATCGCCGGCGACGGCTACGACTCGCAGAGCAACGCGGCCGGCGCCCGGGTCGGTGTCGCGCCGCGCGCCTGGATCGTGTCGGTGAAGGTCGCCGGAGCGAACGGCGTCACCGACGTCTCGACGGTGCTCGCCGCGATGCACTGGGTGGCCGCCTACCGCGACCAGTTCAACATCCGCGTCGTGAACCTCTCCTGGGGCACGAGCGGCACGCAGAGCTACCGCTACGACCCGCTGAACTACGCGGTCGAGCGCCTCTGGGCGCTCGGCGTCACGGTGGTCGTCGCCGCGGGCAACAGCGGCCCGACCAACGGCACGATCACCAAGCCGGCCGACGACCCGTTCGTCATCACGGTCGGCGCCTACAACGACGCGCAGAACACCGACCCGGCCGACGACAGCGTTCCGGGCTGGTCTTCGCGCGGTCCGACCGCCGCGGACGGTCTGGCGAAGCCCGACGTCGTGGCGCCCGGACGCCTGATCATCTCCGCCCGCTCCTACGGCTCCACGGTCGAGCAGACCTACCCCAAGGCGCTCTACGCGCCGTCCTACATCCGCGGCAGCGGCACCTCGCAAGCCGCCGCGGCGACGTCCGGCGCGGCCGCGTTGCTGATCCGCCAGAAGCCGCACCTGTCCCCCGCGCAGGTCAAGTACGCCCTCAAGCAGACGGCGAACCCGATTGCCTCGACCAGCTCCACGATCCAAGGAGCGGGCCGGATCAACCTCGCCGCCGCCGCCGCCTCGACGGACGAGGGGTACGCGAACGCGACGACGCAGCCCGGTGACGGACTGGGATCGCTGGAGCTGTCTCGCGGCGGGACCCACGTCGAGACCGACTGCGACGGCGACGGCGTCGCGACTGTCATCCAGGGCGAGATCACCGCGCAGTGCCAAGCCTGGGACGGCGCTTCGTGGACCGGGGCCTCGTGGACCGGCGCATCCTGGACGGGCGCGTCGTGGACGGGCGCGTCCTGGACCGGGGCCTCGTGGACGGGCGCGTCCTGGACGGGGGCCTCGTGGACGGGCGCGTCGTGGACCGCCGGCTCGTGGACGGGCGCGTCGTGGACGACGACCGACTTCTCGGGCGCGTCCTGGACCGGAGCGTCGTGGACCGGGGCCTCCTGGACCGGCGCATCCTGGACGGGCGGCTCGTGGACCGGCGCATCCTGGACGGGCGCATCGTGGACCGGCGCATCCTGGACCACCGGCGAGTACGACGAGTGGACCACCGGCGAGTACGACGAGTTCCTCACCGCCTTCTGGGGGAGCCGCCCGCCGCCGGGCGTGTACCTGGCGGGCGAGCCCTACCGGCCCGCGCCTCGGATCCGGACGCCCTAGCCCCGGGCCCGAACCTCATCCGGAGATGCAATCGCGACGAAGGATCCCGGAACGATGAGCCAACGCGCACGCCTGTACATCGGTGGTGTCATCGCAGGGGGAGCGTCGGTCGTCTTGGCGGCGGCCCCGCGCGGCGGGTGGACGGCGCGCGAGGCCATCATGCTCGCCGGCTTCTCGGCGGCGATGATCATGGCCGAGCGCTTCGTCATCCACCTGCCGTTCCGCGAGCAGACCGTGTCCTTCTCGCTCGTCGAGATCGTGATGACCTTCGCGCTGTTCGTGCTGCCGGCCGGCTCGGTCGTGCTCGCCACCGCGAGCGGGATGGCCGGCGGACAGCTCCTCCGGCGCCGCCCGCTGCCGAAGGCGGCGTTCAACACGGGCATGTACGCGCTCGCCGCCGCCGCGGCGGTCGGCGTCTTCACGCTGCTTCGCGCGCCGGAGCTGCAGGAGATGCGCACCTACCTCGCGGCGCTCGCGGCGATGTTCGTCTTCTTCCTCGGCAACAAGCTGCTCGTCTCGCTGGTCGTCACCCTCGTCGAAGGGCAGCCCTTCCTGCAGGTGATCGGCGCGCTCGCCGGCGTCATCGTCGCGATCTGGGGAGGCAACGTCGCGCTCGGCGTGCTCGCAGCCCGGCTGCACGCGGCCGACCCGTTCGCGCTGCCGCTGCTGGTCGTGCCGGGCGGGCTCGCCTTCGCCGCCTACCGGGCGTCGGTCCGGTCCAAGATCGAGTCGCGCAGGATGCGGGATCTCTACGCGGCCGGCTCCGCGCTCATCACCAGCATGGAAGCCGCGGAAGACTTCGACCCGTTCCTCGAATGCGCGCGCGACCTCTTCCGCGCGACCGAGGCCGAGATCGTCCTGGTCGACGATCCACGCACGCTGCGCGTCTTCCGCGACGCCGGGCCGGTCGAGACCATCCGGCTGACCGTCCCCTTGCTGACCGAGCGGGACGTCATCGAAGAACTCGACGCGAGGATCCGGTCCCGGGACGCCCGCTCGTCGCTGACGGCCGTCATCGCCGGGGCCGGCGATACCACCGGCGTGCTCGCCGTGTACGACCGGCGCGGCGCCGAGGGCCCCGAGCCGTTCCCGGAGCGCGAACGCGACCTCATCCGGCTCCTGGCCGACGAGCTGTCCATCCGCATCCGAAACATGCGCCTGTTCCGGTCGGTCAGCGAGGAGCGCGCGAAGCTCGCCGACATCGTCGACCACACGACCGACGGCATCTACCAGACCGACCCCGACCGGCGCATCATGAGCTGGAACCCGGCGATGGAGACGATCACCGGCTACACGGCCCAGGAGGCGATCGGGCAGTACTGCTTCAACATCCTGCGCGCGCGCGACGCCGCCGCCGTCAACCTCTGCAACGGCGCGTGCCCGATCCTTGCTGCCTGCAACTCCGGCTCGCACCAGGATCGCGAGGCCGAAGTCATGACGAAGGACGGCGCGGAGCGCTGGATCAGCTACAGCCATTCGCCGGTCCTTGACGCCAACGGCAGCGCCGTGTCCGACGTCGTCGTCGTGCGCGACATCACCGAGCAGAAGCGCCTCCGCGACATGCAGGAAGACTTCACCTCCACGATCTCCCACGAGCTTCGCACGCCGCTGACGCCCTTGAAGGGGTTCCTTCTCACGCTGCTGCGGTCCAACGGACAGCTCGACCCGGCCGAGGTGACGATCTTCCACGAGCGCATGCTCCACCAGACCGAGCGCCTCGAACGGCTCGTCGACGACCTGCTGGAGGTGGCGCGCCTGAAGTCCTCCGGGACCAACGTGTCGCTCTCGGCCGTCAACGTCGACGTGGTGGTCGAGCAGATGGTGAAGGACTTCCGCGCCGCGCACCCGCACCGGGAGTTCGACGTCCGGCTCGATCCTCCCGGACGCGTGGCGCTCGCCGACGGCTACCGGCTCGAGCAGGTGCTCGGCAACCTGTTGCAGAACGCCGTCCGCTACTCACCCGATCACGAACGGATCGAGGTCGTGGCCGAGCAGCGCGGCGACGAGGTCCTCATCGCGGTTCGGGACTACGGCGCCGGCATCGCCAAGCACGAGCAGCGGCGCGTCTTCGAGCGCTTCTACCGGTCCGGCGACCACCTGACGCGCCCCGGCGAAGGCCTCGGCGTCGGGCTCTACATCGCGCGCAGCCTGGCCCAGGCGATGGGCGGGCGGATCGAGCTGGACAGCGCGCTCGGGCGAGGAAGCACCTTCACCGTCCACCTCCCCACCGACGACCGAAGGCGGTATCAGCGACCCCCGCACCTGGCTGGAGGCGGCGTCCGGAATTGAACCGGAGTACAGGGATTTGCAGTCCCTTGCCTCACCACTCGGCCACGCCGCCGTTCATGACGAGAGCCGGACGGCATCCGGCTCTGTGCGAGCGGACGACGGGATTCGAACCCGCGACCCCTACCTTGGCAAGGTAGTGCTCTACCAACTGAGCCACGTCCGCGAAGAGGACCGATTCTACCGGGCGGCCGTAACCACCAGCAACCATCTTCGACTTAGCGGCCGGTCGAGCCGAAGCCTCCGTCGCCGCGCGCGCTCGCGGGCAGCTCGCCCGCCTCACGCACGGTGATCGCCGGCACCGGGACCAGCACGAGCTGCGCGATCCGCTCGCCCGCGCGGAGCACGATCGGCTCGTCGGGGTCCAGGTTCACCAGGAGCACCTTGACCTCGCCCCGATAGCCGGCGTCGATCAAGCCGGGCGCGTTGACGAGACCCAGGCCGAGGCGCACCGCGAGGCCCGAGCGCGGGACCACGAGCCCCGCGTACCCGTTGGGGATCGCGACCGCGAGGCCCGTCGGGACCAGCGCCCGCTCCCCCGGCTTCAGCGAGACGTCCTGGACCGTGGTGAGGTCGAGCCCGGCGTCGCCCGGGTGCGCGCGGGCCGGCAGGCTCGCCGCCGGGTGCAGCCGCGTGACGAGCAGCTCGTCGCTCACGCGCCGCTGTCTAGCTCGAGCGCCGCGGAGTTGATGCAGTAGCGAAGGCCGGTCGGGTTGGGGCCGTCGTCGAACACGTGCCCGAGGTGCCCGCCGCAGCGCGCGCACTTCACCTCCGTGCGCACCATCCCGTACGAGCGGTCGACCTCGGTGACGACGGCGTCGTGAGTGAGCGGCTCGTAGTAGGAGGGCCAGCCGGTCCCGGAGTCGAACTTCGTGTCGCTGCCGAACAGCTCGGCCCCGCACCCGGCGCAGCGGTAGGTCCCGTCCTCGTGCACGTCCCAGTACGTGCCGCTGAAGGCCCGCTCGGTGCCCTTGTTGCGAAGGATCTCGTACTGCTCGGGCGTGAGGCGCTCGCGCCACTCCTCGTCCGTGGCCGGCATCTGCGTCTGGTCGTCCATCGCTCCTCCCGCGTCCCGGCGCGAGCGTACCGCGGCCGGCGCCGCCTCGCCGCGCGCGAGAGCCGCTCGCCCGCACGGGTAGAGTTGCCCCGCCGTGACCGCCTTCCCGCTGGAGCCCGACGCCGGGCAGATGGAGGCGATGGCGCGCGCCGCGACGGCGTACGTCGTCGGCCACCTCGAAGGCTTGCCGGACGCGCCGGCCGCAGACCTGGACGGCGCGGACGACCTGGCCGCGACTTTCCGCGACTCCCCGCCGGAGGAGCCGCGGGCGTTCGAGGAGCTGCTCACGCGCATCGCGCCCGCGGTGGACAAGAGCTTCAACACCGCCGGTCCCGGCTATCTGGCGTTCATCCCGGGCGGCGGGCTCTACAGCTCGGCGCTCGCGACGTTCGTCGCCGGCGCCGTGAATCGCTACACGGCGCTGTGGGCGCCCGCGCCGGCGCTCGCGCAGATCGAGTGGAGCGTCGTGCGGTGGATGGCCGACTTGTTCGGCTACCCGCCCGAGGCGCGCGGGGTGCTGACCTCGGGCGGCTCGACCGCGAACCTGTCCGCGCTGGTGACGGCGCGGCAGGCGGTGCTCGGCGATCGGATCGCGGACGGCGCGCTGTACGTGACCGAGCGCACGCACGCCTCGGTGGCCAAGGCCGCGCGCATTGCGGGCATGCCGCCGGCGGCCGTGCGGACCGTTCCGACCGACACGGCGCTGCGCATGGACGCCGAGGCGCTCCGGTTGATGATCGCGAAGGACCGCGAGAGCGGCGTGCGCCCCTTCTGCGTGGTGGCGTCCGCCGGCTCGACCGACACCGGGTCGATCGATCCGCTGCGGCCGATTCGCGCGCTTACCCGCGACGAGGGCATGTGGATGCACGCCGATGCGGCCTACGGCGGCTTCTTCCAGCTCACCGAGCGCGGACGGCGTGCGTTCGACGGGATCGCCGAGGCCGACTCGATCACGCTCGACCCGCACAAGGGGTTGTTCCTTCCCTACGGGACGGGCGCGCTGCTGGTCCGGGACGGCGAGGCGATGCGACGCGCGCACAGCGAGTCCGCCGCGCACTACCTGCGCGACCTCGCGACCGGCGAGCACGCCGTGAACTTCGCCGACTACTCGACGGAGCTGTCGCGCGACAACCGCGGGCTGCGAATGTGGATCCCGCTCCACCTGCACGGCGTGCGGGCGTTCCGCGAGGCGCTCGACGAGAAGCTCGACCTCACGCGCTTGCTCTACGACGAACTGCGCGCGATCCCGGACATCGAGGTCCCGTGGGAGCCCGAGCTGACGATCGTGGCCTTCCGCGCGCGCGCCGGCGACGATGCGAGCCACGCGCTGCTCGAGCGCATCAACGCATCCAAGCGCGTCTTCCTGTCCAGCACCGTCCTGGACGGACGCACGACCCTGCGCGCGTGCATCGTGAGCCACCGCACCCACCGCGACCGCATCGAGGAAGCCGCGCAGATCATCCGCGACGCGGTCGCCGGCGTGCCCGGCCGGCCGTGACCGCGGCTCCTACGAGCAGCCGCTGGTGGTCCCGCACGCCTGGCAGACGTAGCAGGACCCCGCGGGCTGCATCTTGTTCCCGCAGTTGCTGCACAGGGGCGCGTCGGCCAGCCGGATCGCCTCCGCCGCCGCCGCGACCGAGGTGGAGACCGGGTCGGCCACCGGCGCCGGGCCGGTCGCCTGCGCCGGGCCCGCCTCCTTCGCGGTCTGGTCCTCGCGCCGCTCGGCCGTGGTCATGATGCCGAGCCGCGCCCGCGCCTCCTCGTCCAGGTAGTCGATGGCGAGCCGGCGGAACACGTAGTCCACGAGACTCGTCGCGAACCGGATGTCCTCGTCGTCGGTCATGCCCGAGGGCTCGAAGCGCATGTTCATGAACTTCGCGACGTAGGCCTCCAGCGGCACCCCGTACTGCAACCCCAGCGAGATGCTGATCGCGAGCGCGTCCATCACGCCCGACAGGGTCGAGCCCTGCTTGGAGACCTTCAGGAAGATCTCGCCGAGCCCGTCGTCGGGGTAGGAGCCCGCGAGCAGATAGCCCTCGGCGTCGGCCACCCGGAACGAGGTCGTCTGCGACGGACGGCTCTTGGGCAGGCGCTTGCGCTGCGGCTGCCCGGTCGCGATCACGGCCGGGTCGGGCGCCTTGTCGACCTTCTTCTTCTCGGCCGACAGCGGCTGCGCGACCTTGCAGTTGTCGCGATAGATGGCGAGCGCCTTCAGGCCGAGCCGCCACCCCTCGATCAGCAGGTCCTCGACGTCCTCGACCGTGACGTGCTCCGGCATGTTCACGGTCTTGGAGATCGCGCCGCTGATGAAGGGCTGCGCGGCGGCCATCATCTTCACGTGCCCCATGTAGTGAATGGTGCGGTCGCCCATCGCGCAGTCGAACACCGAGACGTGGTCCTCGGCGATGTGCGGAGCACCGATCACCGTGTTGTGCTCGGCGATGTAGGCGACGATCTCGGCGACCTGGTCGGGGTCGTAGCCGAGCCGCCCGAGCGCACGCGGGACCGTCTGGTTCACGATCTTCATCGTCCCGCCGCCGACGAGCTTCTTGGTCTTGACCAGCGCGAGGTCGGGCTCGATGCCCGTGGTGTCGCAGTCCATCATCAGCCCGATCGTGCCGGTGGGCGCGAGCACCGAGGCCTGCGCGTTGCGGTAGCCGTGGCGCTCGCCGAGCGCGATCGCGTCGTCCCAGGCGGACTTCGACGCCTGGAGCAGGCCTTCGGGAACCAGCTCGGCGTCGATCTGGTCCGCCGCCGCCCGGTGCTTGCGCACGACGTTCAGCATCGGCTCGGCGTTGACGGCGTAGCCGGCGTGCGGACCGACCTGCTCGGCGAACAGCGCCGAGTTGCGGTACGCCCAGCCGGTCATCAGCGCCGTGATCGCGCCCGCCCACGCGCGCCCGCCGTCGGAGTCGTACGGAAGCCCGCGCGCCATGAGCAAGGCGCCGAGGTTCGCATACCCCAGGCCCAGCTCGCGGAAGTTCTTGGCGTTCTGCTCGATCTTCGGCGTCGGGTAGGAGGAGTTCCCGACGATGATCTCCTGCGCGAGGAACACGACGTCGATCGCGTGCTTGAACGCGGGGATGTCGAACACCATGTTCTCGTCGACGAACTTCATCAGGTTGAGGCTCGCCAGGTTGCAGGCGGAGTTGTCCAGGTGCATGTACTCGCTGCACGGGTTGGACGCGTTGATGCGCCCGGTGTTGGCCGAGGTGTGCCAGGCGTTGATCGTAGTGTCGTACTGCATGCCGGGGTCTGCGCACTCCCAGGCCGCCTGCGCGATCTCGCGCATGAGGTCGCGCGCGCGCAGCACCTTCACCGCCTCGCCGTTCTTGACCGCCTTCAGCGCCCAGTCGCGATCCTCAACGTAGGCCATCATGAACTCGTCGGTCACGCGAACCGAGTTGTTCGCGTTCTGGTACTGGATCGAGTGGGAGTCGCGCCCGTCCAGGTCCATGTCGAAGCCGGCCTCGCCCAGGGCGCGCGCCTTGCGCTCCTCGACGGCCTTGCACCAGATGAACTCCTCCACGTCGGGGTGGTCGGCGTTGAGGATCACCATCTTCGCGGCGCGCCGGGTCTTGCCGCCGCTCTTGATGGTGCCGGCGCTGGCGTCGGCGCCGCGCATGAAGGACACCGGCCCGCTCGCCTCCCCGCCCGAGGACAGGTGCTCCTTCGACGAGCGGATCGTGGACAGGTTGATGCCCGAGCCCGAGCCGCCCTTGAAGATCGTGCCCTCCTCGACGTACCAGTTGAGGATGGCGTCCATCCTGTCCTCGACCGCGAGGATGAAGCAGGCCGAGCACTGGGGATCGCGCTCGGAGCCGACGTTGAACCAGACCGGGGAGTTGAACGCCGCCTTCTGGTTCACCAGGATGTGCTTCAGCTCGGCGTTGAAGACGTCGCGGGACTGCTCGTCGGCGAAGTAGCCGTCCTTCCATCCCCAGCCGGTGATGGTGTCGGCGACGCGGTCCACGAGTTGGCGAACCGAGCGCTCCCGCTGGGGCGAGCCGAGCGGGCCGCGGAAGTACTTCTGCGCGACGATGTTCGTGGCGTTCTGCGACCACGAGGCAGGGAACTCGACGCCGCGCTGCTCGAACGCGAAGCCGCCGTCTTTGAAGTTCGGGATGACCGCGTCGCGGACGTCCCACTCGATCTCGTCGTAGGGGTGCACGCCCTCGTGCGTGAAATACCGCCTGAGCGTGAGGCCCTTCCCCTTCACCGTCATCGCCTGCTCGGTCTTCGCCACTGCCGACCCTCCCCTTATTCTCGCGGCTCCCCACCGGTCGTCGCCTGCTCGGTCCCGTCGCCCTTCTTCAGCAACAACTGCCCTACTTCGCGCTCGAAATCCGTCAGCTCCTGGAAGTCCTTGTAGACGGACGCGAAGCGCACGTACGCCACCTCGTCGAGATCGCGAAGCCGGTCCAGGACCGCCAGCCCGATCTCTTGCGTGGACACCTCGGTCGTCCCGCTGGCCCTGATCGCCTCCTCGATCTCGTCGGCGACGCGCTCGACCTCATCGGCGCTCACCGGCCGGTTCACGCATGCCTTCGCGACGCCTTGGACCACCTTCGCACGGTCGTAGGACACTCGTTCGCCCGTCCGCTTCACCACCGTCAGCGGCGCCGCCTCGCTGCGCTCGAACGTGGTGAACCGCCGCCCGCAGGCCAGGCACTCGCGCCGTCGCCGGATTGCGTGCCCGTCCTCGGCCAGCCGGGAGTCCACGACCTTGTCGTCGACTTCCTTGCAGTACGGACAGCGCATCCGTGGTCGTGCCGGGCATCATCTGCTCGGCCCTCCCTCCCTTCCGGTTGCCCGCACCCACTACATCTTGTGCTGCGGGCTCCGCAGGTGAACACAACATCTTGTGGCGCGCGCGACAGTAGCACACTAGATGATGTAGGGCAAGCATGTGGGGAGCCGGGCGCGCGAGCTAGCCGGCGGCCGGGAGCTGAAGCTCCTGACCTGGGAAAACGAGCGCCGAGGAGAGCTCGTTCAGCGCGATGATGCGGTCGACGACCGCGCGACGGTCCTCGGAGCCGCCGACCGACCCGGCGATCCCCCATATGGTGTCGCCCGCCTGCACGACGTAGGAGACCGTCGGGGCCGGGTGATCCTGCCGCGCGCCAACGGTCGTCGCCCCGATGCCGAGCAGCACCGTCACCAGCAGACCGACCGTGATCAGCTTCCTCATGTCGAACTCCTGTTCGCTCGGGACCCCACCGTATCGAACGCCTGTTCGCTCGTCAAGGTCGAACAGATGTTTGATTTCCGCCTCGGCGGATGCTACCGTGCGCCGGTGACAACGAACGTGCGTTCGACCGCGAGACGGCGGAGCACCGGAGGTACACCGTGAGCGACCTGACCAAGCGGCAACGGGCCATCCTGGAGTTCATCCTGAAGACGCACCGCGACCGCGGCTATCCGCCCTCGGTCCGGGAGATCGGGGATGCGGTGGGGCTTCGCTCCCCGTCCAGCGTCCACGCGCAGCTCGCGACGCTGGCCGAACGCGGCTACCTGAAGAAGGACCCGACGCGCCCGCGCGCGATCGTGGTGACGACCGACTCCTCGGGCAAGGACGTGCGGGCGAGCGAGCCGCCGAACGTCGTGTCCGTGCCGCTCGTCGGCCGCATCGCCGCGGGCAGCCCGATCCTGGCCGACGAGCAGATCGAGGACACGCTGGCCGTGCCGAAGGGCCTGGTGCCCACCGGCACGCTCTTCGCGCTGACGGTGCGCGGGGACTCGATGATCGACGCGGGCATCCTGGACGGCGACACCGTCATCGTTCGCCAGCAGCCGACCGCGGACGAGGGCGAGATCGTCGCGGCGCTCGTCGAGGGCGAGGAGGCGACGGTCAAGCACCTGTCCACCCGGGGCGGGCGCGTGCGACTGCTCCCCGCGAACGAGCGCTACGAACCGATCGAAGCCGACGACGTCACGGTCTTGGGGAAGGTCGTGTCGGTGATGCGCCGGCTCTGACCGGCGCTCATCCGTCGGCTTTGGCGCGCCCGGCCCCCCGCCCCCGGACGCGATACTGCTCGAGCCGTCCCGCCTGATCCGCACGGAGCCGCGCGCGGACGAGGGTGCCCTCGTCGGTGAACTCCTCGGCCAGCACGGCGCCCGCCGCGTGGAGCGCCGCCACCACGTCGCCGCGGTCGTAGGGCACGAGCAGGTCGACCTCGACCTCCTGCGTGGCGAGGCGGGCGGCGAGCGCCCCGAGCAATGCCTCCAAGCCCTCGGCTTGCAGCGCGGACACGAGCGCCGCGTCCGGGAAGAGCCGGCGGATCCGGGCGCGCGCGACCTCGTCCATCGCGTCGTCCTTGTTCACCACGACCAGCTCGGGGACCGCCGCGGCGCCGACCTCCCCGAGCACCTCCCGGACCGAGGCGTACTGGTGGTCGGGCTCGGCGACCGTCCCGTCGATCACGTGGACGAGCAGGTCGGCGCGCGCAGTCTCCTCCAGGGTCGACTTGAACGCCTCGACCAGCGCGTGCGGGAGCTTGCGCACGAAGCCGACCGTGTCCGTGAGGGTGACCGCGCGGCCGTCGGGCAGGTCGAGCCGCCGCGTCGTCGGGTCGAGCGTCGAGAAGAGCTGGTCCTCGACCAGCACGCCGGACTCGGTCAGCGCGTTCAGCAGCGTCGACTTGCCGGCGTTGGTGTAGCCGACGATCGTGACCGAGGGAACGTGGCGGCGCGTGCGCTGCCGCCGCTTCACGTCGCGCACCCGGTCGAGGTCGGCGAGGTCGCGCTTGAGCTTTGCCAGGCGGGTCTTGATCTTGCGGCGGTCGATCTCGAGCTTCGTCTCGCCCGGCCCGCGCGTGCCGATCCCGCCCCCGGCGAGCCCGCCGGTGCGGCCCGCGCCACGCCCGGTCCCGGCTTGGCGCGACAGCGACTCGCCCCAGCCGCGAAGCCGCGGCAGGAAGTAGTTGAGCTGCGCCAGCTCGACTTGGAGCTTTCCCTCCGAGGAGTGGGCGTGCTGCGCGAAGATGTCGAGGATCAGCGCGGTGCGGTCGATCACCTTGCACCCGCACAGCTCCTCCAGGTTGCGGAGCTGGCCGGGCGACAGCTCCTCGTCGACGATGACCGTGTCGGCACCGGCGGCCTTTGCCACGCCGCGCACCTCCTCGGCCTTGCCCTTGCCCAGGAAGGTCGCTGGGTCGGGCTTCCTCCGGCGCTGGAGCAGCGTTTCGGCGACTTCGGCGCCGGCGGTCTCGGTCAAGCGCGCCAGCTCGGCAAGGTGCTCCTCGGCTTCGTCGATCGTGCCGCCGATCGTCAGCCCGACCAGGACCGCGCGCTCGAGCTGCAGCTCCTGCATCTCGACCGGCAGTGGCGTGCGCCGCCGGACGGCCGAGCGGCGCTGATCGCGCCCGCGCTCGTTCGGCCCGGTGCCGTTCGGCCCAGCGCCGCTCAGCCCAGTGCCTTGCGTATCCGTTCCAACCCCTCCTCGATCCTGTCGTCGGGGACCGTCAGGCTGAAACGCACGAAGCCTTCGCCCGACGGGCCGTACCCGCGCCCGGGCGGGACCACGACGCCGGCCTCCTCCAGCAGCAGCGTCGCGAAGGACGCCGAGTCGTGCCCGTCCGGCACCGGCGCCCACACGAACACGCTGCCCTTCGGCGACTCGACCGGTACGCCCACGTCGAGCAGCGTGTCCACCACGCGGTCGCGGCGGCGCCGGTAGGTCGCGCGCAGCTCGTCCAGGAACTCCTGCGGCCCGTCGAGCGCGGCGACGCCGGCGCGCTGGATCGCGTTGAAGATGCCGGAATCCACGTTGGTCTTTACCCGTCCGAGCGCCTCGACCGCCACCGGATTTCCGCACGCCCACCCGATGCGCCAGCCGGTCATGTTGTAGGTCTTCGACAGCGAGTGAAACTCGATCGCGCGGTCCATGCCGCCGGGGACTTCCAGGATGCTCGGCGCGCTGAAGCCGTCGTAGCACAGCTCGGAGTAGGCGTTGTCGTAGGCGATCAGCAGGTCGTGCTCCGCCGCGAAGGCGACCGCGCGCGCGAGCTGTTCGGTCGTCGCGACGGCCGCGGTCGGGTTGGACGGGTAGTTCAGCCAGAGCACCTTCGCGTTCGCCGGCACGTCCACCGCGTCGAAGTCCGGAAAGAAGTCGTTCTCCGCCGAGAGCGGGAGGAACACGACCTCGCCGCCGGCCATCAGCGTGCCGACTTCGTAGACCGGGTAGGCGGGATCGGGCACGAGCACCACGTCGCCCGGGTCCACGAACGCGACCGGCAGGTGGAAGATCCCCTCCTTCGACCCGACGAGCGGTTGCACCTGCGTCGCCGGGTCGAGCGTCACGCCGAAGCGCCGGCCGTAGAAGCGCGCGACCGCCTCCCGGAAGGCGGGCAGGCCGTAGTAGGACGGATACTGGTGCGTGCTCGCGTCCTCGACGGCTTCCTTCAGCGCCGCGACGATGTGCGGCGGCGTCGGGCGGTCGGGGTCGCCGACGCCGAAGGAGATCACGTCCGCGCCCTCGGCGCGCTTCTCCGCCACCTTCCGGTCGATCTCGGCGAACAGGTACGGGGGAAGGTTCTGGATGCGTCGCGCGAGCCTCAGTTCGATCACCCTTTCGATTCCAGCAGTCGTGTGATGCCCGGGCCGAGCGTGCCTTCGAAGACCTCCTCGGCCGGGCCGGTCATGAACACGGTCTCGGACGTCCATTCGATCTCGAGCGTGCCGCCGGGCAGGTGTACGGCGACGCTCCGCCCGGTGAGGCCGCGCAGGTTCGCGGCGACCGCCGTCGCACAGGCGCCCGTGCCGCACGCCTGCGTCTCCCCGACCCCGCGCTCCCACACGCGCACACGGACCTCGTGGTCGTTCAGCACGCGCGTGAACTCGACGTTGGTCTTCGCGGGAAACAGGTCCATCGTCTCGATCGCGGGGCCGAGCCGCTCGAAGGGAACCACGCCGGAATCGGGCAGAGCGTCGAGGAACAGCACGCAATGCGGGTTGCCCATCGACACGCACGCCGCTTCGAACGTGTAGCCGAGCGCCTCGACCTTCTCGTGCAGGGGGTCGCCATCGCCGGTCATCGGGATCGCCGCGCGTTCGAGGATCGGCGCGCCCATGTCGACGCGCGCGCGCGCGACCACGCCCCGATCGTCGCGCTCGACCGTGACCGGCTTGACGCCCGCGCGCGTGGCGACGGCCAGCGCGTCGCCCGCGTGGATCCCGCGATCGACCACGTACTTCGCGAGCGTCCGGATGCCGTTGCCGCACATCTCTGCCACGTCGCCGTCGGCGTTGTAGTAGTCCATGAAGAAGTCGGCGGTCTCGGCCCTGACGATGCGGATGAGCCCGTCGGCGCCGACGCCCTTGTGGCGGTTGCAGAGCGCCGCGACGAACCGCGCGGTCGGGGTGAAGGTGTCGTCGAGGTCTTCGATCAGGACGAAGTCGTTCCCCGCCCCGTGCGCCTTCACGAACCGCATGCCGGCTCCATTCTCACGCCCGCCCGCTCCCGACGAGCGAGCCACGCAAGTATGCCCGGACCTCCTCGCCCGCGCGCTCGAGTTCCGTGGCGTCGAACCAGCGCACGCGCGGGTCGGCGGCGAACCACCGGCGCTGCCGCTTCGCGAGCCGGACGGTCGAGCGCGTCGCCGCCTCCAGGAAGCCGGCGCGATCGATCCGGCCGTCGATCAGCGCGAGCGCTTCCCGGTACCCGGCCGCCTGCGACGCCGTGAGCGCCTCGCGAAACCCGCGCTCGACCAGCACGCGCACTTCGTCGAGCAACCCGGCTTCCAGCATCCCTTCGAGCCGCGCCCGGATCCGTTCGCGCAGCGGCTCCGCCGGCAGGTCGAGCCCCGCGACGAGCACGCCCGGCGCGTGCCGCTCCCACTCGTCCCTGAACGAGGAGAAGGGCCGGCCCGTCAGCTCGATCACCTCCAGCGCGCGCACGATCCGGCGCGCGTTGCCGGCCTCGATCGCCGCGGCGGCGACGCGGTCGCGCCGGACGAGCAGCGCGCGCAGCTCGGCGAGCGGGCGCGCCTGCAAGCCCGCCCGAACGGCGGCGTCGGCCGGCGGGAATCGCAGCTCGTCGACGACGGCTCGGAAGTAGAGGCCGGACCCGCCGGCGAGCAGCGGGGTCGATCCGCGCGCGGCGATGCCCTCGATCGCCGTGCGCGCCTCGGCTTGGAAGCGCGCGACTGTAAAGGTCTCGTTCGGTTCGGCCAGGTCGAGCAGGTGGTGCCGGACGCGCGCGCGATCCGCGGCCGTCGGCTTCGCCGTCCCGACGTCCACCCCCCGGTACACGGTCATCGAGTCGACGCAGACGATCTCGGCGCGGAAGTCCGCAGCGATGCCGAGCGCAACCGCCGACTTGCCCGTCGCCGTGGGCCCGACGATCGCGAGCGTGCGCGGCTCGGCCGTCACGCCGGGACGCCGTCCAGGTGGTGCGGGTGCGCGCCGGTGATCCGCGCGTGGGTGAACGCGCCCGCGTCCAGTCCTCCGGTGGGCAGGTGCACGATCTTGTTCGTCCGCGTCCGCGCGGTGACGCGCGCGGGATCCTTCCGGCTCGGGCCTTCGACGAGCACCTCGACGGTGGCGTCGACCGTCGCCTCGTTGCGCGCCAGCGAGATGCGCTCCTGCAGTGCCACCAGCCGCTCGAAGCGCTCCTGCACGACCGCGGGCGGGACCTGGTCCGGCATCGCGCTCGCGTCGGTGAACGGCCGCGGCGAGTACTTGAAGGTGTAGGCCGAGTCGAAGCCGGCCGCCTCGGTGACGCGCAACGTCTGCGCGAAGTCCTCCTCGGTCTCGCCGGGGAACCCGACGATGATGTCCGTCGAGACGGCGAGGCCCGGGATCGCGGCGCGCAGCTCGTCGAGCCACGACAGGTAGCGGGCGCTGCGGTAGCTCCGGCGCATCCGGCGCAGCACGTCGTCGGACCCGGACTGCATCGGGAAGTGGATGTGCTCGCATACGACGCTGCTTTCGGCCATCGCCTCGATCACGCCGGGCGTGAAGTCGTGCGGGTGCGGGCTGGTGAAGCGGACGCGGCGCAGGCCCGCGACGCCGTCGAGCGCGCGAAGCAGCTCGGCGAACATCGGGCGGCCGTCCAGGTCGCGCCCGTAGGTGTTGACGTTCTGCCCGAGCAGCGTCACCTCGACGACGCCGTCGGCGACGAGGTCGTGGGCCTCGCCGAGGACCTCGCCGAGCCGCCGGGAGACCTGCCTTCCGCGCACGTGCGGCACGATGCAGAACGAGCACGCGTTGTCGCACCCCACGCTGACCGAGACCCACGCGTGGAAGCGCTGCTCGCGCCGCGCCGGAAGAGCGCTCGGGAAGATCTCGGTCTGCTCTGCGAAGTCGAACGCGGGCACGCCGGTCGCCTCGCGCTCGTCCAGCAGGCGCGGCAGCTCGGCCACGCTGAAGGTGCCGAACGCCACGTCGACCCAGGGCGCCTTCTCCAGCACGAGCCCCTTGTCCTTCTGCACCTGGCAGCCGCCGACCGCCAGGCGCAGCTCCGGCCGCTTCTCCTTGAGCGCCTTGAGGTGACCGAGCGTCCCGTAGAGCCGGTTGTCGGCGTTCTCGCGGATCGCGCACGTGTTGAACAGCACGACGTCGGCTTCCTCCAACGCGTCCGCGCGCGCGTAGCCGTGCTGTTCGAGCAGACCCGCGATCCGCTCGGAGTCGTGCTCGTTCATCTGGCACCCGTAGGTGCGGATGAAGTACGTCTTGGGCATCGCGAGCCATGGTACCGGGCCGACCCGTTAGCATCGCCCGCGATGCGATTGGTCCGATTCGACGGCGGCGACGGGCGCGCGCGGCCGGGGCGGCTCGAAGGCGAGACGGTCGTGGACCTGTCGGCGGCCGCCCCGACGATGGAAGCGCTGATCGCGCAGGGCCTGCCCGCCGCGGTGGACGGTCCGGCGCGCGCGCTCGGCGCCGTGCGGCTCCTGGCGCCGCTGCGCCCCGCGTCTCTGCGCGACTTCCTCGCGTTCGAGGACCACGCGAAGGCCGGTGCCGCGCGCAGAGGCGAAGACCTGAATCCCGCCTGGTACGACGCGCCGGTCTACTACAAGGGAAACCACCGCTCGATCCTCGGGCCCGGCGAGCCTCTCCCGTGGCCGTCGTTCAGCGAGCGACTCGACTTCGAGCTGGAGCTGGCGTGCGTGATCGGCGCGCGCGGTCGCGACCTGTCGGTCGAGCAGGCGCGCGATTACGTCTTCGGCTACACGATCATGAACGACTGGAGCGCACGCGACGTGCAGCGAGCGGAGATGGCGATGCGGCTGGGCCCGGCGAAGTCGAAGGACTTCGCGACGAGCCTCGGTCCGTGCATCGTGACCGCCGACGAGTTCGAGCCGTGGAACGGTTTGTCCATGGCGGTTCGCGTCAACGACGAGACATGGTTCGAAACCACGAACGCGACGATGCATTGGACCTTCGAGCAGATGATCGCGCACGTGTCCCGAGACGAGGACGTCTTCCCGTGCGACGTCTACGGCAGCGGCACCGCGCACCGGGGATGCGGGCTCGACCTCGATCGCTGGATCGCGCGCGGCGACGTCGTCGAGCTTCGCATCGACGGGATCGGCACGTTGCGAACCCCCGTCGTTTCGCACTCGTAAAGGCCGCACGCTAGGGTCCGCCCAACGGAAAGGAGTCCTTCCATGCCCGATCTCGCAACGGCGTACGCGGACACGCGACGGTCGATGATCGACCTCGCGCGCGACGCGGACCTGACGGCGCGCGTGCCCGCGTGCCCCGACTGGAACGTCAAGCAGTTGATCGCCCACGTGACGAGCGTCGCCGGTTCGCTCGCAGGCGGCCAGATCCCCCCGGACTTCGACCCGGTCGGCTCGATGATCGACGAAGAGCGCGCGGTGATCCGCGAGGCCCACATCGCGAAGACGCTGGCGCAGCGCGAGCACCTGCCCATCGAGGAGATCGTCAAGGAGTGGGAGGAGTCGGGCCTCGTCGTCGACGCCATGATCCGTGGCGAGCGGCCGTTCCCCGACGGCTCGCCGCCGTTCCCGGAATGGATCGTCATGACCGACGCCGCCATCCACCATCACGACCTGCGCGGCGCGATCGGCGTGCCGGGCGACCGCGACTCGCTTGCGACCGGGCTCGCTTTGCGTTCCTACGTCGAGGCGATGCGCTTCCGCTCCGCCGCCGAGGGGCGGCCCGCCTTCACGCTGATCGCGGGACCCCGCTCGTGGGTGATCGGCAACGGCGACCCCGTCGCGACGCTCACCGCCGATCCATTCGAGCTGTCGCGCACCGTCAGCGGCCGCCGCAGCCCCGAGCAGATTCGCGCCTACGACTGGGACGGCGATCCCGGGCCCGTCCTCGACCTGTTCTACCCGTACGGTCCCCGGGCCGACGAGCTGGTCGAGTAACGCCCCGTCGACGAGCGGCTAGTCGAGCAGGCCGAGGCCGCGGGCCCAGCTCGTGGCGTAGCCATCGACCTCGACGTCCTTGAGGTCGGGCGCCAGCGCGAGCGGCTTCTCGGACTCCACCATCACCGCGACTTCGTCGGCGAACTCCTTGGTCTTGCCCGCCTCCATCGCCGCCGCTTGCGGCCCGTGATGAAGGCCCGCGGGGTGAACCGTGATCATCCCCGGCGAGATCCCGGCCCGCGAGAAGAACTCGCCGTCGTGGTAGAAGAGCACCTCGTCGCGGTCGATGTTCGCGTGGAAGAACGGCACGCGCAGCGCGCCCGGGTCGCCGGTCTCGGTCGGTCGCGGCGCGAACGTGCACACTTCGAACCCGTCGTTCTCCCACGTGCAGTGGACGCTCGGCGGCAGGTGGTAGCGCGGCGAGACGACCGGCCGGAAGTCCCTCACGTTCAATCGCATCGGCACCAGGTCGCCCTGCCAGCCGACGACGTCGAGCGGATGGTACGGGTAGGTGAGCCGGGTGGACGCGTCGCCGCGCATCACGACGACGTGGAACTCCCCTTGCTCGTCGTGTGCCTTCGGCTCGGGCGTTTCGATCACGCCGGGGTCGAACTGCGCGTGGCGCCCGAGCATCCCGCGGTCTGGCAGGCGGTACTCACCGGATCCCTCGATCACGTAGACGAAGACCTCGCCGGCGGGCACCAGCCGGTGGGTCGTCCCCTTCGGCACGATCAGGTAGTCGCCGCGTTCGAAGGCGAGCGGCCCGTAGTCGGTCTCCAGCGTTCCTTCGCCGCGATGCACGAAGTAGCAGAGGTCGCCGTTGGCGTCGCGGATGAAGTAGGGCAACGGCTCGGCGGCCTTCGACACGAACAGCCGGACGTCGTCGTTGTGCGCGACCGGCGTCCACTGGCCGGCGGGGAGATCGCCCAGGTTGAACGCGCGCGGCCGGAGCGGCCCGTCGACCTTCGTCCACGCCGTCGGTGGGTGCGTGCGGTACAGGTGGGACGCGCGTCCGGCGAAGGACTCGCGTCCGTGCTCCTCCTCGAACGTGCCCTCGGGAAGGTCGACGTGCGCCTGCCGCGTGACGCGGCCTCGCGACAGCGGGAACACCTACAGGGTCCCCCGCAGTTCCTGCTCGCGCTCGATCGCCTCGAACAACGCCTTGAAGTTTCCCAGCCCGAATCCGCGCGAGCCGTGACGCTGGATGATCTCGAAGAACACCGTGGGCCGATCCATCACCGGCTTGGTGAAGATCTGCAGCAGGTAGCCCTCTTCGTCGCGGTCCGCCAGGATCGCCAGGTCGCGCAAGGCGTCGACGTCCACCTCGTCGCGAAGGTCCGCGAAGCGGTCCGCGACCTCGTCGTAATAGGCGTCGGGCACACGCAGGAACTCAACGCCGCGCGCGCGCAGCTCGCTCACAGTCCGCAGGATGTGATCGGTCCGCAGCGCCAGGTGTTGGACGCCCGGCCCGCGGTAGAACTCCAGGTACTCCTCGATCTGGGACTTCTTCTTCGCCGGCGCGGGCTCGTTGATCGGCAGCTTCACGCGGCCGACGCCGTCCCACATCACCTTCGACATCAAAGCCGTGTACTCGGTCGAAATCTGATCGTCGCGGAAATGGACCATGTTGGTGAAGCCCATCACGTCGGCGTAGTAGGACGCCCAGGTGTTCATCCGCCCCAGCTCCACGTTGCCGACGACGTGGTCGATCGACACCAGCGCCACCGCGCGGTCGTTATCGAATTCCGTCGGTGCGAAGCCGGGAAGGAAGATGCCGGAGTAGTCCTCGCGCTGGATGAGGGAGTGGACGGTGTCGCCGTAGGTCGCGATCGCCGCCCTGACCACCTTGCCGTGCTCGTCCTCGAAGACGGCCGGCTCCATGACGCTTCGCGCGCCCCGCCCGGTGGCCACGCGCCAGGCCTCCTCGGCGTCGGGCACCCGCAAGGCGACGTCTCTCACGCCGTCGCCGTGCCGGGCGACGTGGCGCGTGATCTCGGAGTCGGGCTCGAGCGACCCGGTGATCAGGAACCGGATCTCGCCTTGCGTCATCAGGTGCGAGACACGGTCGCGCACCCCGGTCTGCAGCCCGGCGAACGCCTCGCGGTGAAAGTCGAACGCGTGCTCGAAGTAGTACGAGGATTGGGTGGCGTTGCCGACCCAGAACTCGACGTGATCGATACCGAGAATCGGAAACGCGTCCGCAGACTCCACGCCGCCTCACCTCCGGCGAACGCCCAACAGGCCCTTCGTCAGGCTATCACCGCGACCACCTCGAGTTGGGACCGGCGGTCAGGCTTCTCCTGCGGTCACCTCGGCCCCGGAAGAGACTTCGTGGCGGGCGCCGGTGCGGTCCTCGATCAGCAAGCGAATCGCCGTTCTGATCTCGCCGTCGAAATCAAGCTCGTGGAACGCGGGACGGCACACGAGTTCGATGCCTTCCTCTTCCACGAACGAGCCGGCAATCGCGACGGCCTTGACGGCTTGGTTGAGCGCGCCCGCACCGATGACCTGCACACAGACATGGCCCTGTTCGCGGAGAATCCCCGCGATCGCGCCGGCCACTGCGTTGGGACTCGAGCGTCCCGAAACCTTCAGGATCTCCATGCAACCCTCCGTCGAAGCCTCGCAGCGGCCCAAACTGCGTCCTGAGGCACCAAAGCATAAGTGCACTCACGTCACGGAACAACCCTTCCTGTTGTCATTTGGCGTATTCGGTCGCCCTGGTTTCGCGCACGACCGTGACTCTGATCTGACCCGGGTACTGCAACTCTTCCTCGATCTGTTTCGCGATGTCCCGCGCGAGGACTTGGCAGCCCACATCATCGACGTCACCGGGCTGCACGACCACGCGGATCTCGCGTCCTGCCTGCATAGCGAAGGTTTTCTCCACGCCGGCGTGCGACGTGGCGATCGCTTCGAGGCGCTCCAAGCGCTTGACGTACGCCTCCAGGGACTCACGCCGAGCGCCCGGCCGACCACCGGAGATCTGGTCGGCTGTTTGGGACAGAACGGCGTAAATGGTGCGCTGCTCCACTTCGCCGTGATGACTCTCAATCGCGTGGACGACATCGTGTTTTTCTCCCAGCCTGCGCGCAAGCTCGGCCCCGATGAGCGCATGTGAGCCTTCGACCTCATGCGTCAACGCCTTGCCGATGTCGTGCATGAGACCGCACCGCTTCAGGAGCCGCACTTCGTCCTTAGACATACCCAATTCGGCGCCGATCATTCCTGCGATGTGAGCGGTCTCGATGAGGTGCTTCAGCACGTTTTGTCCGTACGACGTCCGGAACTGGAGCCGCCCGAGCACCCGAACCAGCTCCGGGTGTACGTCGGTCAGGCCGACGTCGAGCACGGCCTCCTCGCCCGCCCGCCTCACCTGCTCCTCGACGTCGCCCTTGGCGCGCTCGACCATCTCCTCGATGCGCGACGGGTGGATCCGGCCGTCCGCGACCAGCTTCTCGAGCGTCAGGCGCCCGATCTCCCGGCGCACGGGGTCGAAGCAGGACAGCAGGACTGCTTCCGGCGTGTCGTCGATGATGATGTTCACCCCGGTCGCCGCCTCGAACGCGCGGATGTTGCGGCCCTCCCGGCCGATGATCCTGCCCTTCATCTCCTCGTTCGGGATGCTGAGCACCGCGACGCTGGACTCGGTCGTCTGCTCGGAGGCTACCCGCTGGATGGCCAGCGTCACGATGCGACGGGCGCGCTGCTCGCCCTCTTCGCGGGCGCGCGTTTCCAGCGTACGCACCATCGCCATCGCCTCACGCTTGGCGTCGTCCTCGATTCGCCTGAGCAGCGTCTGCTTCGCGTCGCTCGCCGTCATCCCCGCGACGCGCTGGAGCTGCTCCTCGATCTCCGCTCGGGCCGAGCCGAGCCGCGCCTCCCCTTCCTGCAGCGCGCGCCCCTTCGCCTCCAGGGCCTCGGTCGCCCGCTCGACGGCGCGCGCGCGCTCGTCCACCTCTCGCTCGCGGGCGCCGATCAGATCCTCGCGCTGATCGGACCGGCTGTCGCGCCGGTCCAGCTCCGTGCGTCGCTGGGCGATGTCCTCCTCGGCGTCGCGGCGCAGCCGCATGATCTCGTCCTGCGCTTCCAGCAGCGCCTCACGCTTGCGAGTCTCCGCCTCGCGTTCGGCATCCTGGAGCAGCGCCGCCGCGCGCTCCTCCGACGAGCCGATCTGCGTGATCCCCCGGCGGTGCCGGACGAGGTAGCCGATCGCCGCGCCGACTGCGGCGCCGATCAGCGGGCCGATGATGAGCCACATGGCCGGTCAACTCCTTCCCAGCCGGAGGCCGGCCGCGTGCCGGCGTCCGGTTCACAAAGAAACGTGAACGTCTACGCCCGGCGAAGGAGCCGAAATCCCGCCCGAACGGCGGCAGAGGTACGGCAGAAGAAGCCCTCAGGGGCCTGTCGTGGTCTGAGTCTTCCTCATCGGGTACGGGTCTCTGTCGTCTCAGGAGAAACAATTCGGTGAAGTTGGGAAAGCGTTCCTTCGTCGTGCTCGGTCATCGTATGTCCGGCCCGGAACGAGGGTCAAGGTTTTCCCGCACTTCGAGCGCGTCGGCCGCCGATCGCGCCGCGCGGGCGCACTCCTCGTGGTCGAAACCTCGTCGGGCGAGACGACCCATGACGCGCCGGAGGCGCACCTCCTTCGGCAGGCCGTCCATCTGACGAAGCCAGCGTTCGGCGAGCGCTCGGGCGCGCGCGGCCTCGACCTCGGGCGCCTCTGCCGAAGCGGCCGCGGCACGTTCGGCGTCGAGGCCGCGCGCGCGGAGGTCGGCCTGGATCTTGCGCGCCGCGACGCCTCGGGTCCCCGCCGCCTCCGCGAAGCGTTCTGCGAAGCGGTCGTCGGACTGCAGGCCGGTCTCGCGAAGCCGCTCGAGCAACAGCTCGATCACGTCCCCGTCGAATCCTCGCGTCCGCAGCCGGAGGCGAAGCTCGGCCTCGGAACGCTCGCGCCGCGACAGGAGCCGAAGCGCGATCGCACGAGCCGCGTCGAGCTGCTCCGCGAACGGCTGCGTGCTCGGGGGGGGCTTGGTCTTCCTCCGAGCGCGCTGCGCGTTTCGTGCCACAGGCATGCGCCGGCCTTCGCTAGTCGTCCTCGCTCCCGGCCCCGGCGGGCGGTGCGGCGGACGGCTCGGCCGGGACGCCCGGGTCGCCGAAGATCTCCTTCGGCACCAGGCCCAGCGCGTCGCGCACGCGCTTTTCGATGTCGAGCGCCACGTCGGGGTTCTCGATCAGGAACTGGCGCGCGTTCTCGCGACCCTGGCCGATCTGCTCGCCTTCGTAGGTGAACCAGGCGCCCGACTTCTTGACGAAGCCCTGCTCGACCCCGACGTCGATCAACGAGCCCTCGCGTGAGACGCCCGTGCCGTAGAGGATGTCGAACTCGGCGGTCCGGAACGGGGGCGCCATCTTGTTCTTGACGACCTTCGTGCGCACGCGGCTGCCGACCATCTCGGCGCCGTCCTTCAGGTTCTCGATCCGCCGGATGTCCAGGCGCACCGACGAGTAGAACTTCAGGGCGCGGCCGCCCGGGGTGGTCTCGGGGCTGCCGAACATCACGCCGATCTTCTCGCGAAGCTGGTTGATGAACACCGCGGTCGTTCGCGAGCGGCTGAGGTTGCCGGTGATCTTGCGCAGCGCTTGGGACATCAGCCGCGCTTGCAGGCCGACGTGCGAGTCGCCCATCTCGCCCTCGATCTCGGCGCGAGGCACGAGGGCCGCGACGGAGTCGATCACGACGACGTCCACGGCGCCCGACCGGATGAGCGTGTCGGCGATCTCCAGCGCTTGCTCGCCGGTGTCGGGCTGGGAGATGAGCAGCTCGTCCAGGTTCAGCCCGAGCGCCTGCCCGTAGGTGGGGTCGAAGGCGTGCTCGGCGTCGATCAGCGCGGCGATGCCGCCCGACTTCTGGGCCTCGGCCATGATGTGCATCGCAAGCGTGGTCTTTCCGCTGGACTCGGGGCCGAAGATCTCCACGACACGCCCGCGCGGCACGCCGCCGATCCCGAGCGCGAGGTCCAGCGCCAGCGATCCCGTGGGAATGGTCGCGACCTCAAGGTGCTCCCGGTCGCCCATCCGCATGATGGAGCCCTTGCCGAAGTTCTTCTCGATCTGAGAAAGGGCCAGGTCCAGCGCTTCCTCACGCGGGCCCGTCGGGGTCCCGTTGGGCTTGCTTTCCTTCTCCTGCGTCTTTCGCTGCGCCACGACCTGCTCCTTCCTCCCCACCCGAAGCCGAGTATAGGGTCCGGGTCCGACAAGACGACACCGTTGTGATTCGCGGTTTCCGGCGACCGTACTCGAACGCGTGTTCGAGGTCAACGATCCGGGGAGACGGTACGGCGAGGCCTCGGCCGGGTCACGTTCGAGCAGGTCGAGCAGAACGGCTCGGGTGGCGCGGGCGGCTCGAACCTGCCTCAGCCCGCCAGCGGGAAACGGTGGATCACCTCGTAGCGCGCGCCCTTCGGGTGGAGGTGGCTCTGAAACAAGGCCACGCTCTCCAGCGTGCCGGTCGCCGGCTCGATCGCGGGAAGGCGCACGGGCCGCGGCTCGCGCAGACGCGCCAGCGTGACGTGCGCGCGAAACGCCCGCCTCTCGGGCTCGTAGCCGGTCGGGACCAGGCCCTGCTGCACGGCGCTCGCCAGGACGCCGATCGCGCCGTCCTCCTCGAGGCCCGCCCAGACGACGCGCGCGCGCCGCTCGCTGGGGAACGCGCCGAGGCGGGTCATCGCGCACGGGATGGGCCGGTGGCCGCGGACCGCCCGCTCGACGGCGTCCTCGATGCGCGGGACGAGGGCGCCGTCCACCCCGCCGAGGAACGCGACCGTGAGGTGGATGCCGGCCGGATCGGCCCATCGGGCCTCCGGCGCGGCGGACCGCGCACGCTCGATCGCGCGCGCAGCCGCGCGCCGCAAGCCTTCCGGCAGCTCGATCGCCACGAACAGCCGCGGGATGCCTACGCCTCCAGCAACGCGAGCCGCACGAAGTTCAGGCCGGCCGACACCGCGAGTTGGCGGACGGTCTCGCGGTCACCGGGCAGGCGCAGCTCGCGATGGTCCTCGCCGGCGGCCCTCGACAGTCCGAGCACGACCGTGCCCGGCTCGCGGCCGAGCGCGGCCGGCCCCGCGACGCCGGTGAGCGCGACCGCGACGTCGCAACCGAGCACCGCGCGCGCGCCGGCGGCCATCGCGCGAGCGACCTCCGCGCTCACGGCGCCGTGCTCCTCGAGCAACGCGGCCGGCACACCGAGCGCGGCGTGTTTCACGTCGTTCGCATAGGCCACGACGCTGCCTCGGAAGTAGTCGCTCGCGCCGGGGACCGACGTCACGCGCGCGCCGAGCGCGCCCCCGGTCAGCGACTCGGCCGCCCCCAGGGTCCACGACCGGGCGCGCAGCAGCTCACCGACGACCACTTCCAAGGTCTGGTCGTCGACGCCGACGACCGCGACGCCGAGCGCCTCGCGCACGAGCAGCGTCGTCTGCTCGACCGCGTCCGCGTCGGTCGCGCGCGCGGTGAGCCGGACGCGCACCTCTCCCCCGCCCGCGAGGAACGACAGGCGCACGCGATCGTCGATCCCGTCCCAGAGCGGGCGCAGCGTGTCGGCGACGCCGCTCTCGCCGACGCCGGCCGTGCGGATCACGCGCGTGACGATGGGCGAGACCTCGCCGGCGCGCGCGCGAAGGTCGGGAAGGACCGCGCGCGCGAGCATCTCGCGCATCTCGCGCGGCACGCCCGGGATGCAATAGATGACGCCATTGCCGTGCGGGACGATCAAGCCGGGCGCCGTGCCGAGCCTCTGCTCGATCACCGTGGCGCCCTCGGGCACGTCGGCCTGGCGCAGGTTCATCTCCGGCATCGGAAGCCCGAAGGACGCGAACCGTTCGCGCAGCCACCGCTCGATCGCGGGATCGCGCACGAGAGCGCGGCCCGTCGCCCGCGTGACCGCCTCCCGGGTGACGTCGTCCTGCGTCGGGCCGATCCCGCCGGTGACGACGACGGCGTCCGCGCGCGCGAGCGCCGTCGCGAGCGCCTCGGCGATCCGCTCCTCGTTGTCTCCGACCGAGACGTGGTGATGGCAGTCGAGCCCCGCCTCGGCCAGCGCCCGCCCGATCTCGCCTGCGTTGCTGTTGACGATGTCCCCGAGAAGCAGCTCGGTCCCGACGGCGACGACCTCGACGCGCATCAGGCCCGCTTCAGCAGCGCCGGCGCGCGCAGCAGGTACTGCGCGCCCGAGACCACAGTCAGACCGACGGCCAGCCACAGCACCGACGTCTCCCAGGCCTGGGGCACCGTCCCCGCGGGCAGGATGAACAGCAGCACGGCGACGAGCTGCGCGCCTGTCTTGGCCTTCCCGGCCGGGCTGGCGGGGAAGCCGCGCCCACGCCGGTCCGCCGCCCACCGCAGGACGGTGACGGCGATCTCGCGGGTCACGATGACGACGGCCGCCCACGCGGGGAAGTCGCCCACGATCACCAGCGCGGTCATCGAGGCGAGCACCAGGATCTTGTCGGCGATGGGGTCCCAGAGCTGGCCGGCCGCGCTCACCAGGCCCATGCGGCGCGCGGCGAGACCGTCGAGCCCGTCGGTCAGGGCGGCGACGCCGAAGGCGACGAAGGCGAGCCAGTCCGAGGCGGCCGTGCGTTGCAGCGTCAGCACGACGACGGGCACGACGAGCACGATGCGGACGACGGTGAGGACGGCGGGCCAGTGGATCGGGTGCGCGGCGCGCGCGGGAGCGCTCACGCGCGTCAGTCGAGCGGGCCGTCGGGACCGAAGCGGCCTTCGTACACCGACCCCTTTTCGCCCGCGATCCCCACGTCCTCGCCGTTGAGCGTCAGGCGCGCGACGCCGCCGCTCGCGACGAGGATCCTGATTTCGTCTCGGGCCCGGAACGAGCGCTCGGTCCCGGCGGCAAGCTCGCCCTCGAACAGCTCCTCGCCGTCGGCGATCACCGACACGAGAGTCGTCTCAGCGACCTGCACGCGCAGGCGCACCTTCGCCTCGGCGACGGGAACGCGCCCGTCCTCGACCGGCGCGGCGACCGCGGGCACCTCCAGGGCGGGATCGCCGGGCGGGCGCTCGGCTTGCCCTCCGATGATGCCGGCGACGCCCGCGCCCACCAGGATGGTCAGCGAGGCAAGCGCCGCGACGAGCCACTTGGCGCGGGGCGGCTTCTTCTCGCGCTTGCGTTGCTTGTCCAGCTCGCCGATTTGGGACGGCGGCGGCCCCTCGACCTCGTTCAGCTCTTGCACGAGGTTCGCGGCGTCCATGCCCAGGAAGCGGGCATAGGAGGTCAGGTGTCCGCGGACGAAGGTCTGCTCGTCCAGGGTCTCGAACTCGCCGTCCTCCAGTGCGCGCAGCACGTCGGGCCTGATGCGTGTGCGCCAGGCGGCTTCCTCGATGGAAAGCACGCGTTCGATGCGCGCGTTCCTGAGCTTCGATCCGATGGGGGCGGTTGGAGACACGGTCCGGAACCGATCTGAGTGCCGACGAGCAGCAAGTATAGGTCCAGGACTCGATCCGGCCAAAGCACCCGGGCGGCGCGGTTCCGTCGGCTACGCGCGGGTGCGCATCTCGTGCAGCTCTTCCGGCGTGACCAAGACCTCGCGGGCTTTGGAGCCGACGCTCGGGCCGACGACGCCGCGCTCTTCCAGCAGGTCCATCAGACGGCCCGCGCGCGCGAAGCCGACCTTCAGCTTGCGCTGGAGCATCGAGGTCGAGCCGAGCCCGCTGCGCACGACCAGCTCCATCGCCTGGGTGAGCAGGTCCTGGTCGTCACCGAGCAGGTCGGGGTCGGGAGGCGCGTTGCCGGCGACGACCGTTGCGATCTCCGGCACGTAGTCGGGGTCGCGCTGCCGGCGAACGAACGCGAGCGCCGCTTCGATCTCGGACTCGGTCACGTAGGCGCCCTGCACACGGTGCGGCTTGCCCATCGAGGCGGGCAGGAAGAGCATGTCGCCGAATCCGATCAGCTTGTCGGCTCCTCCCTGGTCGAGCACCACGCGCGAGTCGGCCTGCGAAGCGGTCGCGAACGCGATCCGGGACGGGATGTTGGCCTTGATGAGCCCGGTCACGACGTCGACGCTCGGGCGCTGCGTCGCGACGAGCATGTGGATGCCGACCGCGCGGGCCATCTGCGCGATGCGGCAGATGGCGTCCTCCACGTCGCGCGGCGCGACCATCATCAGGTCGGCAAGCTCGTCGATCACGACCAGGATGTAGGGCATCTCGTCGACGATGCGCACGCCCCGGTCGGTGGCGCGCCCGGCTCGAACGGCGTCGTTGAACTGGTCGATCTGACGCACGCTGTTCGTCGCGAGCAGCTCGTAGCGATCGTCCATCTCCTTGGCGATCCAGCCGAGCGCGTCGGCCGCGCGTTTCGGGTGCGTGATCGTCGGCGCCAGCAGGTGCGGCATGCCGTTGTAATGGTTCAGCTCGACCCGCTTGGGGTCCACGAGCATCATGCGCACCTGGTCGGGCCGGGCGCGCATCATCACCGAGGTCACCATCGCGTTGATGCACGTGGACTTGCCCGCGCCGGTCGCGCCGGCGATCAGCAGGTGCGGCATGGTCGTGAGGTTCACCAGGACCGCCTCGCCGTTGATGTCCTTGCCCAGCCCCACGACCATCGGGTGCGCGTCCTTCTTCGCGTTGGACGATCGCAGGATGTCGCCGAGCGTGACCAGCTCGCGCTCGCGGTTGGGGATCTCGATGCCGATCGCCGAACGCCCGGGGACCGGCGCGAGCATCCGCACGTCGGGCGTGGCGAGCGCGTAGGCGATGTCGTTGGACAGCGACATCACGCGGTTCACCTTCACGCCCTGCGCCAGCTCGACCTCGAAGCGCGTGACGGTCGGGCCGCTCGTCACGCGCGCGACGGCGGCGTCCACGCCGAAGTCCCGCAGCGTCGCCTCGAGCGTGCGGATGGTCTCGGTCGACGCCTTGGCGGGACCGGACTTCGTCGTCCCCGCCCGCAGCAGGTCCAGCGGCGGGAGGCGGTACGGGCCGGGGGCCGGGCCGGGCTCGAAGGCCTCCTGCCCCAGGCTCGTCAAAGTCAGGTCGATTGCCTGCGTTTCCGCGAGGCCAGCTTCCGCGGGATCGTGAACAGGATCAGCACGAGCATCATCATCGGACGGTTCCTCCGTTTCCTCCGTCGGGGCCGGCTCGTCTTCGGCGCCTTCGACCAAGTCGATCAGGCGCTTTTCGTCGGGCTCTTCACGGCCGGCGCGGCGCTTCTCCGCCAGCGCGCGCGCCGACTCGCCCATCGATCGCAGCCGCGCGCGAGTCATCTCCACGGCGCGCCGGACCGGCGTCTTGGTCACGATCAGCACGCCGAGCACGGTCAGCCCGAGCAGCACGACCGTGGCGCCCCACACCGAGAGCAGCCCGCGCATCGGGCCGGCCAGGAGCGCGCCGAGCAGTCCGCCGGCCGATCGAAGCCGGTCCGCCCCGTCGGTCACGTCGGGCGTTCCCTTCGCAAGGTGCCAGAGCCCGAGCATCCCGCCGATCAGCACCCCGATACCGATCGCGAGCCGCGGACGATCGGGCCCCGGCCTCGTGACGAACATGGCGTAGGACAGGTAAGCGAAGATCAGGGGCGTGACGATCCCGCCCGCGCCGAGCAACCCGCGCGCGGCCAGCTCGAAGAAGCGTCCGAAGGGACCGGCCGCGTCGAACCAGATGCCGAGCGCGCTGACGATGGCGAGCACGGCCAGCCCGATGCCGTAGGCATCGCCGACCTGCGCGCCGAGCGCGTTCCCTATCGAGCGCGCGAGCCCGCCGTCCTGCGCGGCGCGCGCTCCCCCAGTACGTGCCCCCCGCTTCGGTTTCGCCATCTGCGGCTCCCACTCGCGGGGTAGTGCCTGTCAAACAACAGTGCCTCTCAAACAACAGGATCGCTCTAGAGTAACCCAAGCCCCTCCAGTACCGCACGCACCTGGGATCGCTGGGCTTCGGTGGCGGGAACCAGGGGCAATCGGGGCTCGCCGACCGGCTGGCCCATCATCGCCAGCGCCGCCTTCAGCGGGATCGGGTTGCTCGTGATGAAGAGCACCTCGAACAGCGGGGCCAGCTCCGCCGCGATGGCCGCGGCGCCCTCGGTGTCGCCCTTGACGAACGTGGCGATCATGTCCGCGATCCGGTTGCCCGCGAGGTGGCTCGCCACGCTGATGACCCCGTGCGCCCCGAGGGCGAGCATCGGCAGCGTCAGGGCGTCGTCGCCCGACCAGATCGTGAAGTCGTCCGGCTTCTCGGCGATCAGCTTGGCCGTGCCGGCGAGATCGCCCGCCGCGTCCTTGACGCCGACGATGTTCGGGACCGCCGCCAGCGCGAGCAGCGTCTCGTGGTCGATCTTGCGGGCGGTGCGTGACGGGATGTCGTACAGGATGACCGGCCGGTCCACCGACTCGGCGATGGCCGTGAAGTGAGCCAGCAGCCCGCTCTGCGGAGGGCGCGAGTAGTACGGCGTCACGACGAGCAGGCCGGCGGCGCCTTGCTCGGCCGCCGTCTGCGACAGCGCGATCGAGGCGCGCGTGTCGTAGGTGCCCGTGCCGGCGATCACGTCGCCGCGCGCGCCGACCTCGTCGGCGACCGCGCCGATCAGGTCCCGCTTCTCCTCGAAGGACAGCACGGGCGACTCGCCCGTCGAGCCGCACACGACCAGCCCGTCCGAGCCGTTCGCGACCAGGTGCGCGGCCAGCTCGCGCGCGCGCGTCAGGTCGAGCGAGCCGTCGGCGGCGAACGGCGTCGCCATGGCGGTGATCACACGACCGAACATGGTCCCTCCCTTTCGTCTGCCGGATGGAGTCTATGCGCACCGCGCGGCCTGGCGAGGCCGGATTGCCGTACGCTCGCGCGCACATGGCTTCCATCGCGCTCCTGGGCTCGGGCGAGTTCCTCCCCTGGGCGACCGCGGTCGACCGGTGGTGCATCGAGTCCTCGCCGGTCGGCTCCGACCGCGTCCTCGTCGCCCCCACCGCATCCGCGCCCGAGGGCGAAGCAAGCTTCCGCCGCTGGGCGCGCATGGGGCTGGAGCACTACCGCGCGATCGGCATGAAGCCGGAGGTGCTCGACGTGCGCACCCGCGAGCACGCCGAGGACCCTGCGCGAGCCGCGGCCGTCGCGGGCGCGCGCCTGGTGTTCTTCTCGGGCGGCAACCCGGGCTACCTCGCCGAGACCCTGCGCGACACGGTCTTGTGGCGCGCGATCCTGGACGCGGTCGCGGCGGGGACGGCGCTCGGGGGCTGCAGCGCCGGCTCGGTCGCCTTCGGGGTCGAGGCGCCCGACGTGAACGGCGCGGCCCTGCGGCAGTGGGTTCCCGGCCTCGCGCTGCTCGAGTCCGCTTATGTGATCGCGCACTTCGATGCGCTGGACGGCTACGTCCCCGGGCTGCAGCGAATGCTCGTCGAGCACACCCCCGAGAGCGCGACCATGGTCGGGCTCGACGAGGACACGGCGCTCTACGGCGACGGCTCGGCCTGGACGGTCGCCGGCGCGGGCGCGGCGTGGCTGAAGGACGGCGGCGAGCTTCGGCCCGTGCGGGCCGGCGGAGAGGTCTCGCTGCGCCTCACGGCGCGCTTCCCCTAACATGCCCGGCATGCTCACCCGGCGCGAGTTCATCCTCGCGGGCAGCCTTGCGGTGCTCGGCGCCTGCGCCAGGAAGCCTGCCCCGCCCGCGACGACGACGCTGAACGACGTCATCGCGAACCGCACCCAGGGCGTCCAGGTGATCTGGGTCCAGGTCGAGCTGCTGTCCGGCCGCACCGAGCGCCTGCCCTTCGCCCTGATCGGCGCCGACGGACCGATCAACGGCGCGACCGGGCGGTTCTGGATCGCCCGCAATCGCGAAAGCGAAGCCTTGGGTCCATACGACTTCCGGCACGTCGGCGGGGAGCTGGGCGAGCGCGGGCTGTACGTCGGCGAGGTCTCGGTGCCCGAGGACGGGCTCTGGCTCCTGGCGGTCGAGGCGACTCCTCCTGGCGGCGCCACCCCGGCCCTGGGCGTCGCGCAGATCCAGGCGGGCGCGACGAACCAGATGCCCAAGCCGGGCGACGCGGCGGTTTCCGTCGCGACGCCGACGACCCGCAAGCACCGCGGCGTCGACCCGATCTGCACGCGCCGGCCGCCGTGCGGCATGCACGAGACGTCGCTGGACGACGCGCTCGCCGCGGGGAGCCCGGTCGTGCTCACGATCGGGACGCCGCGCTTCTGCCAGTCGGCCACCTGCGGACCGGTCGTGGACGTGCTGGAGGGCGTCCGCGACGAGTTCCCCGGCGTCACGTTCGTCCACGCCGAGCTGCTCCGCGACGACCACGACGACACCGTCGCCGCGTACGCGGGGCAGCGTCCGAGCGACTACGAGGGCAGCCCGATCGCGCCCGCCGCGGTCGCCTGGAACGTGACCGAGGAGCCGGCCACGTACTACATCGGCGCCGACGGCACGATCGTCGAGCGTCACCTCAGCGGCATCGACGAGGTCGACGCCC
Source organism: Actinomycetota bacterium (assembly GCA_036397035.1). GTDB lineage: Bacteria > Actinomycetota > AC-67 > AC-67 > AC-67 > DASWJS01. The sequence goes on from DASWJS010000017.1 coordinate 261,827, forward strand.
GCGCCGCGATCGCGGCGCTCACGTGAACAGCGCGCCCTCGAGCGCGCCTTCCAGCTCGAGCAGCGAACGCTTCGTCTCGGTCCCCTTCCCCATCGAGTAGCGGCCGAGCGAGCCGTCCCCGCGCACGACGCGGTGGCACGGGATGATCAACGGGACCGGGTTCGTCGCGAGCGCGGTACCGACCGCCCGCGCGGCGCGCGGGCTCCCGATCGCGTTCGCGATCCACCCGTACGAGCGCACCGTCCCGGCCGGGATGCGCGCGGTCTCGCGCAGCACGCGCCGCTGGAACGCGGGGAACACCGACCAGTCCACGCCCGAGCCGTCCCCCGCCCGAGCCGCGTCCCGGACGCGGCGCGCGGAGGCCGCCGGCAGCTCGGCCCGCGCGGGCCGTTCGCCGAATCGGGCCTGCGCGTCGTCCAGGAACCTGCGCTCGGTCCGGCCGACGTCCAGCGTGACGATCCCGCGCTCGTTGGAGAGCACCCATGCCTTGCCGACCGGGGTCTCCACGGATCCGTATCGAAGCATCGCGATCTCCTTTCGCCCGGACGCTACCACCGCGCTGGGACGCGCGATCAGGCATCGAGCGGAGGAAGGACCGCGCGGATCGCCGCGACCGCCCGCGCCGGGTCGGGCGCCCCGGTGATCGCGCGCACGACCACGAACCGGCGCGCGCCCGCGTCCACGGCGACGGGAATGGTTTCCGCGTTCATCCCGCCGGTGACGAACCACGGCACGTCGCCCGCGCGGGCCGCCGCCTCGCGCACGTAGTCCAGCCCGACGCCCGGGCGGCCTTGCTTGGTCGGCGTCGCGTGGACCGGCCCGACGCCGAGATAGTCCAGGGGCTCGCGCAACGCCGCCGCCAGCTCGGCCACCGCATGGGTCGAGCGTCCGACGAGCGCGCCGGGCCCGAGGATCGCCCGCGCCTCCGCGGGCCGCAGGTCGTCCTGGCCCAAGTGCACGCCGTCGGCCCCCGCCACCGCGGCGACGTCGGCGCGGTCGTTCACGACGAACAGGGCCCCGTGCCGGTCCGCGGCGGCGCGGAAGCGCTCCGCCGCTCGCGCGAGCGCCGCGTCGCCCGCCTGCTTGTCGCGGAGCTGCACCACGTCGACGCCCGCGCCCAGGACCGCCTCCAGGAAGCCGTCGTCGCGAATCGGCGCGCACAGGTAGAGCTGCGCGCGCGCGAGCCGCTCGCGCCGCTCCGCTCCGGTCATACGCCGGCGCTCACGCGCCGCCGGCGACCGCGCGCACGATCTCCAGGCGGTCGCCGTCGCTCAGCCGCACGCTCGCAAGGCGCGCCCGTTCGAGCGGCTCGCCGTTGTATTCCACGACGACCCACTCCGGTTTCCAGCCGATGGACGCGAGCAGGTCGGCAATCGTCGCGTCGCTCGGCACCTCGCGCGGCGCCCCGTTGGCGACGACGACCGCCACGCTCAGACCCCCGCCGGCTGCGACACGGGCGCGCTACCGGACGCCCGCATCGCCGGGTCCCAGTCCTTCCACACGACCTCGTAGCCCAGGTCGCGCAACGCCGCCGCGACCTCGGCGGGCGAGCGGGTGTCGTCCACTTCGAACTGCCCCTCGGCTTCGCCCGGATGCGTGTAGCCGCCGGGATCGGTGTGTGACCCGGCCGAGGTGTGCGTGACGCCGAGCCGTACGAGCCGGTCGCGGAACGCCGCCGGCTCGCGCGTCGACATCACGATCCCGACGTCCGGCAGCAGCAGCCGCAGCGCGCAGACGTACTGCGCAAGCTCGCGGTCGGTCACGGGGTGCGCGGGCGAGTAGTCGCTCGCGCTCGGGCGGATGCGCGGGACGCTCACGCTCAGCTCGCTGCGCCAGGCCGCGCGCATCAGGTACAGGGCGTGCGCCGCCGTCGCGATCGCGTCCTCGCGCCACGGTTCGTGCAGCCCGAGCAGCGCCCCGACGCCAACGCGCCGGATGCCTGCGCGCGCGGCGCGTTCCGGACCGCCCAGGCGGAAGCCGTAGTCGCGCTTCTTTCCCGCGAGATGGAAGCGCGCGTAGGAATCGCGGTCGTAGGTCTCCTGGTAGATCACGACGCCGTCGACCCCCGCGTCCGCAAGCCGGCGATAGTCCCGCTCGTCCCACACCTGCACCTCGATCGAGATCTGCGGCACGAGGTCGCGCAATGCCGAAACGTGCTCGCACAGGAAGTCCACGCCGGTACGCGCCTGGTGCTCGCCGGTCAGCAGCAGGACGTGACGGAACCCCGCCGCCCGCAGGTGCTCGACCTCCGCGCGAGCCTGCGCCGGCCCCAGCGTCTTCCGAGCGATCGGCAAGTCCTTCGCGAACCCGCAGTAGGTACAGGTCGTGAGGCACTCGTTCGACAGGTAGACCGGCGCGTACATGTGCACGGTCTTGCCGAAGCGCGCGAGCGTCAGGCGGTGCGCGGCCTGCGCCAGGTCCTCGATGCGCTCGCCGGCCGCGGGCCCGAGCAGCGCCGCGAAGTCCGCCGGGTCGCGCGAGCCGTGCGGGCGCGCGAGCGCGCGCTCGACGTCGGCGCCGGTTGCGCGCATCGCGAACGCGGCCAGGTCGCGCACCGGCGTGCGGGCGAGCTGCTCGGCGAAGCTCACGACAGGAAGCCCGTCAGCGGGCTCGACGCTTCGGCGTCCGCGCGTTCCGGCGCGAGCCCCGCGAGGAACGCCGAACGCCCGGCTTCGGTCGCGGCCTTGAACGCGCGCGCCATGCGGGCCGGGTCGCGCGCCACCGCGATCGCGGTGTTGACGAGCACCGCGTCCACCCCCAACTCCATCGCGGCGGCGGCGTGCGACGGCGCGCCGAGGCCGGCGTCCACCACCACCGGGACGCTCGCCTGCTCGACGATGACGCCGATGGCGTCGGCCGTCCGCAGGCCCTTGTTCGACCCGATCCAGGACCCGAGCGGCATGACCGTCGCGCAGCCCGCCTCCCCGAGGCGCTTTGCCAGCACGGGGTCGGCGTTGATGTAGGGAAGGACCGTGAAACCGTCGGCGACGAGCGTCTCCGCCGCCTTCAGCGTCTCGACCGGGTCGGGCAGCAAGTACCGCGGGTCGGGCGTCACCTCCAGCTTGACCCACGCCGGCAACCCCATCGCGCGCGCGAGCCGCGCGAGCCGCACCGCCTCGTCCGCGTCGATGGCGCCCGAGGTGTTGGGCAGCAGTTGCACGCGCTCGGCATCGATGAACGTCAGGATGTCGGGACCGCCGGTGGCGTCCAGGTCGACGCGTCGCAGCGCCACCGTCACCATGCCGGTCCCGCTCGCTTCGATCGCGGCGCGCATGGTCTGCCCGTCGGGAAACTTGCCGGTGCCCACGATCAGCCGCGACTCGAACGATCGAGCGCCGATGACGAGCCGATCGCCGGGGCCGTTGCTCTCGCTCATGCCTCCCTCCGCCCGCATTACCGGGATCAGGTTCGCTGGGTCGCCGCCGGTCTCAGGCGGCCTCTCAGCCCGGTTCCCCGAGCTCCCCGTCAGCGGCCATCCTAGCGAGCCGGACCCGCCCTGCCGAAATGCCCTCGCTAGTCGCCCAGCAGGTCGATCGAGCGGAGCATCTGCTCGGTCCGGTCCATCTCCTGGACGACGAAAGCGATCTCCTGCGGGCCCCGCGCGTCGTGCTTGGGGAACAGGAACTGGTTCAGGTCCTCGTTCGCGCCGAGCTGCAGCCCGAGCGCGCTCATCATCTCGGCGAGCGCGTGCTCCCAGGTGAACAGGACGGTCCCCTCGCGCTCGCTCCAATGGACCCAGTAGGTGAGGAAGCTCGTCGCGCGCATCGAGAGCCTGATCGTGCCGGTCCCGCGATCCTGGACCGGGCGGAAGCCGAGCGCGAGCAGGTCGCTGCGGAAGGACTCGGCGTCGCTCATGGCCGCGCAAGTGTAGCGTTCCGCGCTGCAGGCTCCCGGCCCCTCGCGCTCGTACACTCTTGAGCGACGTGGGCACTTCCCCCGACCGTATGGTCGCCTCGCTCGTCGGTGGTCGTTATGAGATCACCGGTCTCGTCGCGAGCGGCGGCATGGGTGAGGTGTACCGAGCGCGAGACACCGTCCTGGAACGCATCGTCGCCCTGAAGGTCCTGCGCGACGGCGACGAATCCTTCCGCGCGCGCTTCCGGTCCGAGGCCACGAACGCCGCGCGCCTGTCCCATCCCGGCATCGTGCAGGTCTACGACTTCGGCGCGTCGGACGCCGACCCGTTCATCGCGATGGAGTTCGTGGACGGACGAACGCTGCGCGACATCCTGCAATCGCGAACCGCGCTGACCCCGGCGATCGCCGCGCGCATCGTCGCGCGGGTCGGCGCGGCACTCGAGCACGCGCGACGCCAGGGGGTCGTGCACCGCGACGTCAAGCCCGACAACGTCATCGTGACCGCCGACGGCGCGGTGAAGGTGACCGACTTCGGCTTGTCCCGGACGCACGCCGACTCGACGGTGACGCAGGCTGGCATGGTGATGGGCACCGCGCACTACCTCGCGCCCGAACAGGTGACCGGGGACCGCGTCGACCATCGCGCGGACCTCTACGCGCTCGGCGTCGTGCTCTACGAAATGCTGACCGGAACGCCGCCCTTCCCGGCCGACAGCGCGCCCGCCGTCGCCTACCGCCGCGTGAACGAAGACGTGCCGAGCGCGCTCGGCGTCAACCCCGATGTCCCGCGCGCCCTGGACGTCGTGCTGCAGAACCTCACCGCGCGGGACCCGGACGAGCGGTACGCAAGCGCCGCCGAGATGCTGCAGGACCTCGAACACATCGAGCAGGCGCCGGACGTGGACCTGAGCGGGCTCGTGCACCTGACGAGCGCGATCCCGATCGCGGGACAGGAGACGGTCGCGCTGCCCCGGCGCTCACAGCGGCGCTCGCGCCGGCGCTCGCGCCGGCGCGGAGTCGCGATCGCGGTGGCGCTGACGCTGCTCGTCGGGGCCGGGTACGCGATCAACGGCCCCCTCGCGCGCATCGGCGTGCCGAACGTCGTCGGCGCGGACGAGGCGACGGCAAAGCGCGCGCTGGAAGCGGAGGGGTTCACCGTCGACGAGGTGCTCCAGAACAGCGCGACCGTGCCGGCGGGCAGCGTTATCTCCCAAGACCCGCTCGGCGGCACGGTGACGCGCAGCGGCGCGGAGATCACGATCGTCTTGTCGCTCGGGCCACGCCTGGTCGAGGTTCCGAACGTCGTCGGGCGCACGTACCGCAACGCCGAGCGCGCGCTGTCCGACCTCGGCTTCGAGGTGCGGCGCGACGACGTCTACGACGCCGACGTCGAACCGCTCCACGTCGTGTCCATGGACCGGCACGCCGGCGACCTCATCAAGGAAGGCAGCATCGTCACGTTGCAAGTCTCCCGCGGCCCGGAGATGGTCGCGGTCCCGAACGTGGTCGGCGATCCCGAGGCCGCGGCCGTCGACGACCTCGAAGCAAAAGGCTTCGAGGTCAAGGTCGAGCGCCGCACGAGCGGCGCGGTCCCCGCGGGCAGGGTCATCTCGACGTCGCCGAAGCAAGGCGCCTCGATCGAGAAGGGGTCGACCGTGCGTCTCGTCGTGAGCCTCGGCCCGCCCCTGGTCAAAGTGCCCGACCTCGAGTGCATGACGCGCAAGCAGGCGGAAGATCAGCTCGTCTCGCGCGGCTTGAAGGTCGAGTTCAGCGGACAAGGCGAGCGTGTCGTGGATCAAACGCCGTCGCCGGGCGCGAAGGCGCCGAAGCGCTCGGTCGTGACCGCCTTCATGAGCCTCGGCTCCTACTGCTGATCCTGCTGCCGGTAGCGTGAGCGGATGCGCGCGCGCTACCGGTGGGAGTTCGCGCTCGTCGGCATCGCGGCCGTCTGGGGGGCGACCTTCCCGATGGTCCAGGACGCCGTCGAGCGTCTGCCGCCCTTCGCGTTCCTCGCCGCGCGCTTCGCGCTCGCCGCGGCCGTCCTGGCCGCGCTCGGCGCCTTTCGCGGCCTCACGGCCCGCGAGCTTCGCGCGGGCGCCGTCATCGGCGGGGCGCTGACGGCCGGCTACGCCTTCCAGACCGTCGGGCTGCAGTACACGTCGGCCTCCAACGCGGGATTCATCACGGGCATGTTCGTAGTCTTCACGCCGCTGATCGGCGCCGCCGTCTTCCGAGCCCTGCCTTCGCGAGCGGCGTTGACCGGGGTCACGCTCGCCACGGCGGGGCTCGTCCTGCTCGCGATGCCCGCGGGCTTCCGGCTCGGAAAGGGAGACGCGCTGGAGGTCGCGACGGCCTTCGCCTTCGGGCTGCACATCGTGTTGATTGCGCTGTTCGCGCGCGGGTCGAGCGCGCTCCGGATCACCGGCGTCCAAGTGGCCGTCACCGCCGTCGCGACCGGCGCGGTCGGCGCGCTCGCCGAGCGGTCGGCCGCCTTCGACGCCGACGCGAGCGTCGTCCTCACCGTGGTCGTCACGGCGATCGGCGCAACCGTGGTCGGTTTCTGGGTGCAGGTGCGCGCCCAGCAAGACCTGCCGCCGGTGCGGACGGGCGTGATCTTGAGCGCGGAGCCCGCGTTCGCTGGGCTGTTCGGGTACCTGCTGGCGGGGGACCGCATCGGCGGCCGGGGCATCGCCGGCGCCGCGCTGATCCTGGTCGGGATCCTGGTGGTCTCGGCGCTGGGGCCGGACCGGGAGCGGCTCTAGCTCGCGACCAGCGCTTCGCGACGTGCGCGGCGGCTGCGGAACCAGGCGACCTGCTGGAAGACGAGGGCGAGGATGCGCATGTCAGTTGCTCCAGGTGCTCAGCGGGCCGGCTTCCCATGCGAAGCCGACGTCGTTCAGGGCGGCCATGATCAGCGGAGTGAGGTTCGCAAGCGGCGACCGCTCGCCCGGCATCGGGTAGGCGCCGGAGTCGTGCTGGGTGGTGTAGCGGAGACTCATCGCGTCGATGCCCGGGTAGGTGCCGTTTGCCGGCATGTGCGCCTCACCCGCGTAGCCGACGAAGCCCCATTGCGCCTTGTCTCCCAGGACTTGCTCCGTCGCCTTCTTCATCGTGGTCTCCCCCAAGTGGGTGCCGTGTCTGGTGCGTACAACGACTGTCTCGGCGCGGAAGACACGCCCGATAAGTGCGATGCAAGGGCCAGATCCGAAGATGACTCGTGCTGACTAGTCACCTGTCCGGTTGCGCACGTGTTGTCGCCGAGCCGTGACCGGCGTACCGGGCGAAGCGGAATGCGATCCGCCGGCGCGCCCCGGGCCCGGTCCCGTGCGACGGTCCAACGTGGACGGTGGCGCGCTCAGCCCCGCACGGCGCGGAAGGCGTCGACGGCGCGCTCGATGCCGGCGGCGTCGACGTCCTTGTGCGTCACGCACCGAATGAGGCGCGGGCCGAGCGCCCCCACCTTCACCGCCTGCGCGTCCAGGGCCGCCGCGATCTCCGCGGCGCTTCGCTCGCCCGTGTCGAGGTAGACGATGTTCGTCTCGACTGCGGCGGGGTCGACCGCTTCGGGCCAGAAGGACGCGATGCCGTCCGCCAGGCGCCGCGCGTTGACGTGGTCCTCCGTCAGCCGCCCGGGACCGGTCTCCAGCGCGACCCGCGCCGCCGCGGCGATGACGCCGGCCTGGCGCATGCCCCCGCCGAGCATCTTGCGCACGCGGCGAGCGCGCGCGACGGTTTGCGCGTCGCCCAGGACCATCGATCCCACCGGCGCGCCGAGGCCCTTGGAGAAGCAGAACGAAAGCGTGTCCACCTCGGCCGCGTAGTCGCGCACGTCCAGGCCGGCAGCGGCGGCGGCGTTGAAGATGCGCGCGCCGTCCAGGTGAACGCGCACGCCGCGCTCGCGCGCGACGGCGCTCATCCCCCGGAAGACGTCCACCGGCACAACCGCGCCCCCGCCCGCCTGGTGCGTGTTCTCCAGGCAGAGAAGCGCGGTGTGGGTGAAGAAGCGGCTCGGCGCCTTGATCGCGCCGGCGAGGTCGGCCGGGTCGAAGACCCCGCGCTCCCAGCGGAGCGGGTGCAGCATCACCTGGCTGATCGTCGCGGGCGCGCCCACCTCGGCGTCCACGACGTGGGAATCGTGTCCGACGACGATTTCCTCCCCCGGCGAGGTCTGCGCCTTGATGCACACCTCGTTTCCCATCGAACCCGAGGGCACGAACAACCCGGCCTCCTTGCCGAACAGCGCCGCGCACTCGGCCTCCAGCGCATTGACGGTGGGATCCTCGCCCCAGACGTCGTCGCCGACCTCGGCCGCCGCCATCGCTTCGCGCATCGCCGGCGTCGGCTTGGTGAAGGTGTCCGAGCGCAGTTCGACGCAGCCCTGCTCGACGTACATGGACTCCTGCACGAGCGCTGACGACGTCATCCCCGCCGAGGCTAGCCGACGAAGACTTCGGCCACCTCGACCAGGGCGGGGTCGACCGTCTTCAGACCGCTGGTCGCCGCGGCGATCGACACCGTGACGATCTCGTCGGCCTGCAGCGCGACCATCATGCCGAACGCCCCCTCGTGAACCGCGTCGATGGCCGCGATCCCGAAGCGCGTCGCGAGCACGCGGTCGTACGCGGTCGGCGTGCCGCCGCGCTGGATGTGGCCGAGCACCGTGACCCGCGTGTCGAACCCCGTGCGCGAGCGGATCTCCTTGGCGAGCGCGTCGCCGATGCCGCCGAGTCGCACGTGGCCGAACTCGTCCAGCTCCTGGGTGGTGGTGACGGTCGAGCCCTCCTTGAACGTGGCGCCCTCCGCTACGACGACGATCGAGGCGTACCGGCCTTTGTTGTGCCGGGCCATCAGGCTTTCGCACACGGCGTCGAGGTCGATCGGACGCTCCGGTACGAGGACCTGCGCGGCGCCGCCGGCGATGCCCGCGTAGACGGCGATCCATCCGGCGTGCCGGCCCATCACCTCGCAGACGAGCACGCGGTCGTGCGACTCCGCCGTCGTGTGCAGCCGGTCGATCGCGTCGACCGCGATCTGCACCGCGGTGTGGAAGCCGAAGGTCACCTCGGTCCCGCCGAGGTCGTTGTCGATCGTCTTGGGCACGCCGAGGACGGGCACGCCGTGCTCGGCGTGCAGCCTGGCGGCGACGCCGAGGGTGTCCTCGCCGCCGATCGCGACGAGCGCCTCGACCCCCAGACGCTCGAGCGTCGCGGCGACCTTCTCCGGTCCGCCGTCGACTTTGTAGGGGTTCGTTCGGGACGAGCCCAGGATCGTGCCGCCGCGCGGCAAGATCCCGCGGCAGCGCTCGACGTCCAGCGGCATCGTGTACTCCTCGATCGGGCCCTTCCACCCGTCGCGGAAGCCGACGAAGTCGTCGCCGTAGTGCTGCTCGCCCTTGCGAACGACCGCGCGGATCACCGCGTTCAGGCCCGGGCAGTCGCCGCCGCCGGTCAGGATCCCGATGCGCATCGGCCCATCCTAACGACGGAAGCGCACCACGTGGCCGGTCCGCGTCGCGCCCAGGAACGCCGCGGCCGCGACCAGCAGCGCCAGGCCGGACGCGACGATCGGTCCCACCAAACTCCGGCCGCCCGAACCGAGGAACGCCCCGACGACCTCCTCCGGGGTCCGGCCGGCGAGGTCGTAGACCTCCAGGGGAGATCGCCCGAGCGCCGACAGGGCGCCGGGCGCGATCGCCGAGCCGGAGCACAGGCTCGTTTCGAAGCCGGGGGCGGCGAGGACCTCGTACCGAGCGCCGGGGTGGAAGGACATCCCGCACGAGGCGCCGTAGCGCGCGGTGCGCACGAGCACCGCGCGAGGCGCCGTGCCCTTGTAGACCTCCTCGACCGCGAACGCGGTGGCCGTGGTCTCCTCGAAGAAGAGCGGCTCGCGCGTCGCCACCGCGACGCCGACGAAAGCAACAGCCGCGCGCTGGAAGTGCTGCGCGGGCGACGCCTGCACGCACGAGCACGCCGTCGCGCGCCCCGGCGCGGCGAGGAGCAGCCCGAGTGAAGTCGCTCCCGCGAGCGCGAACGCCGCGCGCTTGCTCATTGGTCGTCCCCGAGCGCGGCGATCTCGGCGGGCGAGTAGCCCAGTTCGGTCAGAAGCTCGCCTGTGTGCTGGCCGAGCAGCGGCGGCGGGCGCCGCACCGGGGCCGGCGCGTCGTCGACGTCCAGCGGCGCGCGGACGAGCCGCAACGGGCCGGCGGTCGGATGCGCCACCTCGACGACCATGCCGAGCGCCCGGACGGCATCCGTGGATCGTCGCGCCCTCTGCGGTCTCGGAGCGCCGGCGCAGCGCGGCCACGATCCCGATGGTCGCGTAGAGCCCTGCGGTGATGTCGCTGATCGCCACGCCGACCTTCATCGGCGGGCCGTCGCGCTCGCCGGTGATGCTCATCAGGCCGCCCTGGCCCTGGACGATGTAGTCGTACCCCGGACGACTGCTTGCCGGGCTGCGCACGCCGAAGCCGCTGATCGATGCGTAGACGACCGACGGGTTCAGCGCGCGGCACTCCCGGACGCCGAGGCCGAGGCGCGTCATCGTCCCCGGGCGGAAGTTCTCGACGACGACGTCGGCTCGCCGGACGAGCCTGCGCGCGACGTCCCTGTGATCATCGCGCGCGAGGTCGAGCGCGATCGATCGCTTGTTGCGGTTGGCCGACAGGAAGTAGGCGCTCTCGCCGCCGGCGAACGGCGGGCCCCAGCCGCGCGTCTCGTCGCCCGCGCCGTGCCGTTCGACCTTGATCACGTCGGCGCCGGGGTCGCCGAGCGTCATCGTGCACCACGGTCCCGACAGCACGCGCGAAAAGTCTGCGACCGTCACGCCGTCGAGCGGCGCGCTCACGGCCGAGCCTCGGGACGAGCCTTCAGCGGCCAGCGCGGCGAGGTCGTGAGCGGCGGCGCGAAGCGCGCCCGCAACTCGACCAGGGCGGGACCCCGGTGTGCGGTCGCCCATTCGAGGGCGGCGGCCGCGTCGCGCTGCGTCGCCCGGCGCGCGGGGACGCCAAAGCTCTCTGCGAGCGCGACGAAGTCGGGCGCGCGCAGGTCGGTCGCCACCGGGGCGCCGTAACGCTCGCGGGCGTCGAAGCGGAGCATCCCGTAGCCGGCGTCGCTCACGACGAGCACGGCGAGCGGCAGCTCTTCTTGTACGGCGGTCGCCAGCTCGCCGATCGCGAACAGCGCGCCCGCGTCGCCGCACACCGCGAGCGCCCGCGCTCCCGACGCGGCCGCGCCGATGGCCGCCGGGAGCGCGAACCCCAACGTCCCCCATCCCGCCGACGCGAACCGGCGAGGAGCGGACGGGCGGAAGTAGCCGGCGAGCCAGTACCCGGCCACGGCCATGTCGGCGAACACCACCGTGTCGCGCGGCACGAGCTTCTCGAGGCGGCGGACGAACCGGAGCGGACCCGCGAACTCGCGCGTCGAGCGCAACCGCTCCTCGGCTCGCTCGCGAACGGTCGCGACGCGGCGTTCGGCGGCTGCGCCCGAACGCGGCTCGAGCAGCGGGAGCAACGCCTCCAGGGCGCTGCGCGCGTCGGCTTCGACGACGACGTCGCAGGCGTAGTTGCGACGCGCGTCTTCGGGCACGACGTTGATCCCGATGCGCGGCCGCGGCAATCGGACGCGCCAGCCCTGGGTGTTCATCGCGTCCAGGTCGCTCCCGACGACCACGACCGCGTCCGCGCGCTCGACCAGGGCCGTCACCTCGGGCTGGTGGGGCGGATACCCGACGAGCAGCGGGTGGTCTCGATCGAGGATGCCCTTGCCGTTGAACGTCGTCACGACCGGCGCGCCGAGCGCTTCGGCCACCGAGCGCACCGCGGCCGTCGCGTCCGCCGACACGGCTCCGCCTCCGACCCACAGGACCGGGCGCTTCGCGTCCGCGAGCAGCGCGGCGGCGCGCGTGAGGGATCGTGCGTCCGCCTCGATCGGGCGCGCGCCGCCGCGCGGGGCGGCAGGCGCGCGAACCGAGACCGACAGGAAGTCGTGCGGGATCTCCAGGAAGACGGGGCCGCGGCGGGCGCTCATCGCCTCCCGGCCCGCCTTGACGACCATGGACGCGATCGCGTCGGGCCGGGCCACGCCCGCCGACCACACGCTCACCGCCGCCATCAGCTCGCGCTGGGAGGGGCTCTCGTGCAGCGAGAAGCGGCCGCTACGGCCGTCGAGGATCCGGGAGTCCACCTGCGTCGAGACGTGCAGGACCGGGCTGCGCGCGGCTCGCGCCTCCCCCATCGCCGCGGCCGCGTTGGCGGCGCCCGGGCCGGTCGTCGTCACCGCCACGCCGATCCGGCCCGTCGCCCGCGCATAGCCGTCGGCCGCGTAGACCGCGCTCTGCTCGTGCCGGACGAGCACCGTGCGGACGCCGGACCGCGACAGCGCGTCGAAGATCGCCATGTTGTGGACGCCGGGGATCCCGAACACGACGCGCGCGCCGAGGTGATCCCGCAGGTGCTCGACCAGGACGGCGGCTCCCGACGTCCCGCTCTCACGTCGCTCGCTGCCCACGGGCGGAAGGATATAGGGGCTCGCACGTGCGGCGGTCGCGTCGTTCAACCAGGATGAACCCATCGATGTCATGCCAAACCGGACCGGCTCTCCCTAGTCCTTTGTGACTATTCGAGCCGCGACGCGAACCCATCCCGCGCAAGCCTCGTTCAACGTGAGGAAGCCATCGATTCAAGGAGAACGCGCGATGCCCGCGACGAAGGCACGAAAGATCGGCTGGGGAGTCCTCTTCAGCGTGCTGGCTCTGTCCACCGTCCCCGCGATCGGCGCAACGAGCCCGGGTTCCATCACGATCACGTCTCTCGCGGCTCACGACTACCTCTCCGACTCTGTCGACGTGGAGTGGGCCTGGAAGCGCGGTGACAAGGTGTCCTCGTCCTCGCTCGTTCACGTCTACGTCACGACCAACGGCTACGTCTGGAACCGCATCGCCGCCAACATCCCGATCCGCAGCGGCGTGTTCACGTGGGACACCACGAGCGTCGACGACTATGCCTACGCGATCAAGGTCAGGGTCAAGCACTCCCCCGCGTACTCCGTGGTCAGCCCGCTGTTCGTCGACAACGGCGACCCCGAGGTGCGAATCACGTCCCCGACCGCCTCTCAGATCGTCGTCGAAGGCCAGTCGCCCGACACGGCCGTCATCGTCGGGTCGGCCCTGCTGGCCGCCGACGCGCGGGACGAGATGAGCGGCATCGCATCGCTCGTGTGGTACCTCGACGGCGACGAGATCACGCCCAACGCGGACGGCTCCTACGACTTCTCCGAGGCGACGCCCGGCTCGCACGAGTTGTCGGTGGTAGCAGCGGACTTCGCGGGGAACGAGAGTTCTGCCTCCATCCAGGTCTTCACCACGCCCGGACCGAACTACGCGGCGTCCAAGGCGCCCAGCGAGGACCCCGGCGTCCCCGAAGACCCGACCGGCGGCGCAGACCCGACCGAGAGCCTTCCCGACCCGGACGGCGACCCGGCCGAGAACCTTCCCGACGAGGATCCCGGCGTCGAGAACCCGGTCCCGTCAGATCTGCCTACGGCGCTGCCCACGCCGTAGGAGCACCTCCCTCCCTCCTTCGGGCAGCTTCACCTTCCACTCAGCAGAACGACCGGCCGACGGGCCGGTCGTTCTCATTTCCTGTTGCGTGTCGCGCACGCCTCCGGCACCCTAGCCCTCCCATGGGAGCGGTCCTCGCCATCGACGCGGGCACGAGCGGGATCACCGCGCTCGTGATCGACGAGGACGCCTCCGTGCGCGCCCGCGGCTATCGCGAGTTCCCGCAGCACTTCCCGCAACCCGGCTGGGTCGAGCACGATCCCGACGAGATCTGGGACGCGACGCTCGCCGCGATGCGCGACGCGATCGCCGACGCGAGCCTCGAAGCGCGCGACCTCGCGGCGATCGGCATCACGAACCAGCGGGAGACGACGGTGATCTGGGACCGCGCCACGCTGCGCCCGATCCATCGCGCGCTGGTGTGGCAGGACCGGCGCACGGCGGGGCGGTGCGACGAGCTTCGCGAGGTCGAGCCGCTCGTCCGCGCGAAGACGGGCCTCGTGCTGGATGCGTACTTCAGCGCGACGAAGATCGAGTGGCTCCTCGGGCACGTCGACGGCGCGCTGCTCGACGCGCTGGAGGGCAAGCTCGCCTTCGGAACGATCGACTCGTGGCTCGTCACCAAGCTGACCGGCGGCGCCCACGTGACCGACTACACCAACGCGAGCCGCACGATGCTCTACGACATCTACCGGCGCGACTGGGACCTCGAGCTGCTCAAGGTCTTCGACGACGTCCCCGTGCGGCTGCTCCCGGAGGTGCTGCCGTCGAGCGGGCGGTTCGGCGAAGCCGAGCTGTTCGGCGCCCGCGTGCCGATCGCCGGGGTGGCCGGCGACCAGCAGGCGGCGCTGTTCGGGCAGGCGTGCGTCGAGCCCGGCATGACCAAGAACACCTACGGCACCGGCTCGTTCGTGCTGATGAACACCGGCTCGTCCGCGCCGGCGCCGCCGGAGGGCTTGCTCGTGACGATCGCGTGCGGGCCTGCCGGAGACGTCGCGTACGCGCTCGAAGGCGCCATCTTCGTCACGGGCGCGGCCGTGCAATGGCTGCGCGACGGGCTCGAGATCATCGCCCACGCCGCCGAGGCCGGCCCGCTGGCGGCCGGCGTTCCCGACACCGGCGGCGTCTACTTCGTGCCCGCGCTGACGGGGCTGGGCTCGCCCTATTGGGACCCGTACGCGCGCGGGACGATCGTCGGGATCACGCGCGGGACGACCAAGGCGCACCTGGCGCGCGCCGTCGTCGAGGCGATGGCCTTCCAGACGCGCGACGTCGTCGAGGCGATGACGCGCGAGGCGGGGGTGGCGCTCAAGGAGCTGCGCGTGGACGGCGGGGCGAGCGCGATGGACCTGCTCTGCCAGGTCCAAGCCGACCAGCTCGGCGTAACCGTCCGGCGGCCGAAGGTGCAGGAGACGACCGCGCTCGGCGCGGCGTTCCTCGCCGGGCTGGCGGAAGGCGTGTGGTCGTCCGCCGAGGACGTCGCGCGCGCATGGCAGCTCGATCGCGCCTTCGAGCCGTCGCCGCCCGACCCGGCCGCCTACGAAGGCTGGAGGCGCGCGGTCGAACGGGCGCGCGCTTGGGTCAAGCCGTAGCCCGTCAGCCTTAGCTGGCGCGCGGCGTGGAGCTGCCCGCGCCCGGCTTCTCCTCCTCCGGCTGCGGACCGTTCTTGAACTTCGACGCGTACTCGTCGACGTACTCCTGGCCGGTGAGCAGCATCAGCTCGTACATCAGCTCGTCGGTTATCGAGCGCAGGACGAAGCGGTCGTCGTCCTTGCCGTAGTACCGACTGAAGTCGAGCGGCTTGCCGAAGCGAGCGCCGACGCGCACGAGCTTCGGCGCGTATCTGCCCGAGGGCAGGGCCTTGTCGGTGTCGACGACGGCGACGGGGACGATCGGGCAGCGCGCGCGCAACGCCATGCGCGCCGGCCCGGTCTTGCCGCGATACAGACGCCCGTCGGGCGAGCGCGTTCCTTCGGGATAGATCGCGACGATGTTGCCCTTGGCGAGCTGCTCGACGGCCGCGTTCAGCGACGACTCTCCGCGCGAGCCGCCCTCACGGTGGACCGGGATCACGCCGACTCCTTCGAAGAACCAGGAGTACCACTTCCCGAAGTAGTCGCTCTTGCCGAGGAACACGACCTTGCGCTTGACGGCGAGCGGGATCAGCAAGCTGTCGATGAAGGACAGGTGGTTTCCGCACAGGATGACAGGGCCCCCGTCGGGGACGTTCTCCAGACCTTCCACGCGCGGACGGAACACGAGACGGAAGATCGGGCCGATGAAGATGTGCTTCAGCAGCCAGTAGAACATGGCACCACCCCGGCTCTCCCTGGGTCGCGCGGCTCCCAGGGGCGCGACCAGAGCCAAGCCTACCGGCTCCCCGTGGCGATCCTCAACCGCGACGTACCGTTCCGGGCTCATGGTGCTAGCGTAATCGGCGCAGGTCACCGCGCTGTATCGGGCTCGTGAACAACGTGTGAAATTCGTCAACGGAGGGGGCGCATGGCAGGGATCATGAAGGGGGCCGAACCCTGGGGGCACGAGGGCGACGACGTGGGCGTTCTGGTGCTCCACGGCTTCACCGGCAGCCCGCAGAGCGTGCGCACCTGGGCCGAGGGCATCGCTCGCGAGGGACACACGGTCATCGTGCCCAGGCTCCCCGGCCACGGGACGAGCGTCGAGGACCTGCAGCACACGACGCCCGCCGACTGGGTCGGCGAGGCCGAGATGGCGCTGCGCGGTCTCCAGGAGCGCTGCCGAAGCATCTTCGTGTGCGGCTTGTCGGCCGGCGGCTCGATCGCCTTCGACCTCGCCGCGCGCCTCGGCGACCGGCTCTCGGGCATCGTGACCGTCAACGGGCTGCTCTTCTCGCGCGATCCCCGCGTCAAGCTCGCGCCGCTGCTGGGGAAGCTGCCGTTGAAGCTCAAGGGCGTCGCGAGCGACATCGCCGATCCCGCGCAAGCCGAGCTTGCCTACGGCAAGGTCCCGACGAAGGCGTCGGCCGCGCTGCTCGCGTGGCTGGACGGCGTCAAGCGAAGCCTCGGGTCCATTACGACGCCGGCGCTGATCTTCACCGCGCGCCAGGACCACGTCGTGCACCCCGACAACGGGCCGTACGCGCTCGAGCACATCTCCTCGACCGACAAAGAGCTGGTGTGGCTGGAGCGCTCGTATCACGTCGCGACGCTGGACTACGACAAGGACGAGATCCTGCAGCGGACGGTGACGTTCATCAAGGAGCGCGCCTCGTAGGGGGACCGATGCCTTCCGACAGCTTCCGCAGCGTATTCTTCGGCCGGTACGACGAGTACGAGGCGCAGCTCGTCGTCGAGATCCTGCGCGCCGAAGGCATCGAGGCGTTCACGAAAGCGTCCCGCGGCGACCACACCACCGCGATCGATTACGGCCCGACCTTCAGCGACATCGGCGTCGTCATGGTCGACGCGGCCCGCGAGCGCGAGGCCCGCACGGTCGTCGAGCGCGAGCTTCCCGCACAGCTCGAGGCGATCCGGCGAACGATGGATGCGATGGAGGAGACGGGGTCCGCCGAGGACGACGGTGGACTCTGAGGTCGTCGAGCTTCGCGGCCACGTCATCGATTCCCTGATCCTTCCCCGCGTGCTCGACGAGATCGTCGAAGCGGGCGCCGACTACGCCATCACGACGTTCGAGGTCGGCAGGACGAACGCCGACCCGTCGTTCGCGCGGATCGAGCTGCGCGCGGAGCGCGCCGTGCTCGAGCCGCTGCTCGGCCGGCTTGGCGACCTCGGCGCGACCCGGCCCGACGACGCCGACGCGACGACACGCGCCGCCGATGCCGACGGCGTGTTCCCGGACGACTTCTACTCCACGACGAACCTGCCGACGGCCGTGCGCATCGACGGCGCCTGGGTCGACGTCGAGCGGCCCGAGATGGACTGCGCGATCCGCGTCGCCGGCGCGCGGGCATCGACGGTACCCATGTCCGGCGTGCGCGCCGGCGACCTGATCGTGTGCGGGCATCGCGGGGTTCGCGTGACCCCGCTCGAACGGCCGCGGTCGCTGGACGGCACGTTCTCCTTCATGTCCAGCGAGGTCTCCAGCGAGAAGCCGCAGGGCCTCATGGTCGAGCGCATCGCGCGCATGGCGCGCGACGTGCGCGAGCGCGGCGAGAAGATCCTGTGGGTGCTCGGGCCCGCCGTCGTCCACACGGGTTCGGTCGAGGCGTTCTGCGAGCTGATCGACGGCGGATGGGTCGACTGCGTCTTCGCGGGGAACGCCCTTGCCACCCACGACTCCGAAGGGGCTCTGTACGGCACCTCGCTCGGCGTCTCGCTCGCCGAGGGCGTGCCGACCGACCACGGGCACGAGCACCACATCCGCTCGATCAACCGCTTGCGGCGCGCGGGCTCGTTCGAGGTTGCCGTCCGCGACGGGGTGCTGACGCGCGGGATCATGCACGCGCTCGTCGCGCACGGCGTGGATTACGTGCTCGCCGGCTCGGTCAGGGACGACGGGCCGATGCCGGGCGTGATCACCGACATGCTGGAGGCCCAGCGGGCGATGCGCGCGCGGCTGTCGGGTGTGGGGCTCGCGATCATGGTCTCCACGATGCTGCACTCGATCGCGACGGGAAACCTCCTGCCGGCGTCGGTGCCGATCGTGTGCGTGGACATCAACCCGGCCGCGGTGACGAAGCTCGTCGACCGCGGAAGCATCCAGTCGGTCGGCATGGTGACCGACGTCGGGCTGTTCCTGCGCCAGCTCGCCGGCGCGCTGGCCTGACGCGCCGCGCGAGACCGGAAGGATTCCCGGCCGGCCCGCAGAACCCTTGCCCGCATGAGATCCCACATGACTCGCGCGCTGCTCGCGCTGTCCGTCGTCGTCGCCTCGAGCGCGGGCACGCCCGCGAGCGCCGCCGATCCCGCCTCGAACGTGGACCCCTTCATCGGCACGATGGGCTCGGGCTTCGTGTTTCCGGGGCCGGCGGCCCCCTACGGGATGGTGCAGCTCTCCCCCGACACGAACGGCTACTTCGCATACACCGGCTACCAGTGGATCGACGACGCGATCCGGGGCTTCTCCCACGTCCACGTCGAGTCGATGGGCGTGCGGGAGGGAGGAGCGGTGCCGTTCATGCCGACGACCGGCGCGGTGTCGACGAACGTGTTCGACTACGAGTCGGTCTTCTCCCACGCGAGCGAGGAAGCCGAGCCCGGGTACTACGCGGTCACGCTGGAGGAGTACGGCGTTCGCGCCGAGCTGACCGCCGGCACGCGGGTCGGGATGCACCGCTACACCTTCCCGGCGACGACCCAGTCGAACGTGCTGCTCGACGTCGGGCGCCAGATCGCGGGCGGCAGCGACACCGCGAACCTTCCGCACGGCGGCGCCGGCGCGGTCGGCGCCGAGGTCACCGTCGTGGGCGACCGCACGATCACCGGGACGGCGAACACCGATCCCGAGGACCGCGACGAGTACACGGTTCACTTCGCCGCTCGCTTCGACCGGCCGTTCGGCTCCTTCGGCGTGTGGGACGCGCGCGGCGGCGCGCCGCACCCCGGCGCGGAGGCCGTCGGCGGCGAGGGCGCGGGCGCCTACGCCACCTTCGACACGACCGTCGACCGCGACGTCGTGGTCAAGGTCGGCATCTCGTTCGTCGACGTGGCCGGGGCGCTCGCCAACCTCGAGGACGAGCTGCCGGGCGAGGACTTCGACTTCGACGCCCTGAGGGCGAAGACTCGTGCGCGCTGGAACGAGGCCCTGTCGGTGATCGAGGTCGGTCCGTCCGCGCAGCCGTCCGAGCTGACGTCCTTCACGACCGCGCTCTACCACGCGCAGCACCATCCGAACGCCTTCAGCGACGCCGACGGCCGCTACCGAGGGCACGACGACGCGGTCCACGCGATCGGCGAGCCGGGCGACCCGATGCCCGCGGACTCGACCTACTACGCGAACTTCAGCATGTGGGACACCTACCGCGCCGAGATGCCGTTGCTGATGCTGATCGCGCCCGAGCGCATCCCCGACATGATGCGATCGATGGCGGCGATCGTCGCCCACGGCGGCGAGATGCCTCGCTGGGCGCTCCAGTACAAGAACCCCAACTACATGAACGGCGAGCCGGGCCTGCAGGTGATCGCCGACGCGTTCTGCCGCGGGCTCGTGCCGGCCGACGCGCTCGGCACGCTCTACGGCGAGGCCCGGCGGGTGGCCCTGGAGGCCCGCCGCGAGCCGAGCTTCTACGCCCCCGGCTACACGGCCGAGGCGAGCGCGACGCTGGAGTACGCGCTCGGCGACTTCGCGCTCGCGCTGATGGCGGACGCCCTCGGCGAGGAGGCCGACCGCGACGCGCTCGTCGCCCAGGCCGGCCACTGGCGCAACCTCATCGACCCCGAAAGCGGTTTCGTCCGCCCCCGGGACCCCGCCACCGGCGAATGGCAGGAGAACTACCGGCCCGAGCTGCCCGACGGCTTCCGCGAAGGAACCGGGTGGCAGTACTCCTGGCTCGTCCCCCACGACGTGCGCGGGCTCTACGACGCGATGGGCGAGGGTCGCGGAGGCGACGACCTGGTCCTGCAGCGGCTCGACACGTTCTTCTCCGGCGCCCTCACGGGCACGATGCCGCCCGCCGAAGCGCAGCAGAAGCTCACCGCGTACGGCATCGCCTACTACGGCAACCAGTACGCGCCCTCTAACGAGCACGACCTCCAGGCCCCGTGGATGTACGACTGGACCGGCGAGCCGTGGAAGACGCAGGCGATCCAGCGCGCCTACCAAGCCCTCTACCGTCCCCTGCCCGACGGCCTGCCCGGCAACGACGACCTCGGCACGATGAGCGCGTGGTTCGTGTGGAGCGCGCTCGGCTTCTACCCGATGATCCCCGGCGCGCCGCTGTACGTCGCCGGGAGCCCGCTGTTCGAGCAGGCGACGATCCACCTGCCCGGCGGCGACTTCGTCGTACGCGCGCCCGGCGCCTCGGCCACGAGCAAGTTCGTGCAGTCCGCAAGCCTGAACGGCGATCCGCTGGAGGCGGTGTGGTTCGGCCACGACGCCCTCGAGCCCGGCGGATCGATCGAGTTCGCCATGGGCGTCGCCCCGAGCGCGTGGGGCTCCGGCCCCGAGGCCCGCCCGCCGAGCGCGAGCACGACCCCCCTCGCCGGCTTCGGCTGCGCGCCGTAGCAGGTCCGCCTCCGTCGCCTCCGGCCGAATCGTCGGATTCCGCCCATCCGTGACTCCCCTCGTACCGAGGTCCATGATCCGTCCATGGCGACTTCAGTGGGGTCGATGGCCCGTATGTACGGGCTGTATGATACAGTGGCCTGTATGAAGACGACGATCGAGCTGCCCTCCGACCTCGTGACTGCGGCAAAGCGCGTGGCAGCCGCCGAGCGAACGACGTTGCGGGCGATCATCGAGGCGGCCCTTCGCGCCGCGCTCGAAGCTCGTCAGACGCCGCGGCCGTTCACCTTGCGCGACGCCGGCGTGGGCGGCACGGGGCTGACGGACGCGTTCGCGTCCGCGGGTTGGGAGCAGATTCGAGACGCCGCCTACTCGGGTCGCGGCGGATGATCGCGGTCGACACCAACGTCCTCGTCTACGCCCACCGCATGGACTCCGACTTCCACGAACCCGCGGCGACCGCGGTCCGCGAGCTTGCCGAGAGCCCGGCGGCCTGGGCGATTCCGTGGCCGTGCCTGCACGAGTTCGTCGCGATCGCGACGCACCCCAGAATCTACGCGCCACCCAGCAGCCTCGCCCAAGCCTTCGAGCAGGTCGATGCATGGCTGGAGTCGCCCTCGCTCGTCCTGTTGTCCGAGGCGCAGGACCACGCTACGCAGCTCCAGGAGATCGCCGTTGCAGCGTCCGCTCGCGGTGGTCGGGTGCACGACGCCCGTGTCGCGGCCATCTGCCTGTCGCACGGGGTCCGCGAGCTGTGGTCGGTCGATCGGGACTTCGCCCGGTTCCCGAAACTCCGGGTCTCGAACCCGCTCCACTAACCGCGCAGGGTCTCGCACGCGCAACACCCTTCCCACGAAGACACGCTATGAAATCTCCTCGTCGAGCACAACCCTCGTGCCCGCCTCGCCCGCGAGCGCTTCGCGCCCGCGCCCGAGGCTCGTAATCACCGCGCGCATCCCGGCCTCCGCTGCGGCGGCGGCCGCGAGCACCTTCTCAGCCATCGAGCCGCGCGCGAACGTTCCGTCCTCGACGCCCGCTCGCGCGTCGGCCGCGCGAAGCATGGAAATCGGCTCCGCGTCGTCGGTGCCGAACTTCCGATAGACGGCGTCGACGTCGGTCACGATCAGCAGCGCGTCGGCCCCGACCGCCCGCGCGAGCACCGCGGCAGTCAGGTCCTTGTCGATCACGGCGGCCACGCCGCGCACGCCGCTCCCGTCGCGCACGACGGGGACGCCTCCTCCCCCGGCCGCGATCGGGACGGCGCCCGCATCGGCCAGCGCGCGGATCGTCCCGGCTTCGACGATCGCGACGGGCTCGGGCGAGGCGACGACCCGGCGCCAGCCCCCGCCGGGGACTTCCGCGATCGGGACGCCGCGAGCGCGATACTCGGCCGCGCCCTTCTTGGACAGGTGCGGACCCACGGGCTTCGTCGGCCGGATGAAGCCGGGATCGCCCGCGTCGACCACGACTTGCGTCACGAGCGTCACCACCGGGCGCGGATCGCGTGCGCGCACCAGCGCCGCCGACAGCTCCTGCTGGATGAGGTAGCCGAGCTGTCCTTGCGTCTCGGCGACGTGGACGTCGAGCGGGAACCGCGGCAACGCGTCGGGCATCGCCTCGTCCTGCAACATGAGCCGGCCCACCTGCGGGCCGTTCCCGTGCGTGACGACGAGTTCGTTGCCGGCTGCGAGGACGGCCAGCTCCTCGCACGCCTCGCGGACGGCCGCGCGTTGCTGTGCGATGGTGCCGCGGTCTCCCCGTTTCAGGATCGCGTTGCCGCCGAGCGCGACGACGATGCGCATCCGCTCAGGACGTGATGCGGTCCAGCCCTTGCGCGATCGTCGGTTCGCCTTCCTCGGCGAGGTCGTAATGCACGCGCACGGCGGGCTTCTCGATCGGGATGATCCGCCGAAGGTCGATGGGCGTCGCGATGACGACGACGTCGGCCGGCGTCGCCGCGATCGTCGCCGCGAGATCGCTCACTTGCTGGTCGGAGTAGCCCATCGCCGGGAGCAACGTCCCGATGCCGGGATAGCGCGTGAAGGCGTCCGCGATCGTGCCGACCGCCCACGGCCTGGGGTCGATGATCTCGGCTGCGCCGCCTTCGCGAGCGGCGACCACGCCGGCGCCGAAGGGCATCTCGCCGTGCGTCAGCGTCGGCCCGTCCTCCACGCACAGGACGCGCTTGCCCTTCAGCTCGATGTCGCCCTCGACGGTGATCGGCGAGCGCGCCTTCACGATCGAGGCGGTCGGGTTCAGCTCGCGCACGGAGCGCTCCGTCTCGGCAAGCTGCGCGGGCGCGGCCGCGTCGATCTTGTTGATCACGATCACGTGCGCCATCCGAACGTTCGCCTCGCCCGGGTGATACCGGCGCTCGTGCCCGGCGCGAAGCGGGTCCACCACCGTGATGTGGACGTCCGCGCGGATGAAGGGCAAGTCGTTGTTGCCGCCGTCCCAGATGATGACGTCGGCTTCCTTTTCGGCCTCGGCCAGGATCGCCTCGTAGTCGACGCCGCAATACACCACGGTGTTGCGAGCGAGGTGCGGCTCGAACTCCTCCCGCTCCTCGATGGTCACTCGGTGCAGGTCCAGGTCGTGGAAGGACGAAAACCGCTGCACGCGCTGCGCTTCGATATCACCGTAGGGCATCGGGTGGCGCACGACGACGACGTTCATCTCGGCTTCGCGCAGGATGTCCGCGACGCGCCGGGTCGTCTGCGACTTGCCCGCGCCGGTGCGCGCCGCGCAGACGGCGACGACCGGCTTCGAGGAATGGAGCTGCGTGTGGTCGGGTCCGAGCAACCGAAAGTCCGCGCCCGCCGCGAGCGCGATCGAGGCGGCGTGCATCACGTCCTCGTGGCTCACGTCGGAATACGAGAACACCACTTCGTCGACCTTCTCGCCCCAGACGAGATCGCCCAGCTCGCTCTCGGGCAGGATCGGGATCCCCTTCGGGTACATCGGGCCCGCGAGCGAGCTGGGATAGGTGCGGTCGTCGATGTACGGGATCTGCGTGGCCGTGAAGGCGACGACTTCGACGTCGGGGTCGTCGCGAAACACGGTGTTGAAGTCGTGGAAGTCGCGGCCGGCTGCTCCCATGATCACGACCCGGCGGCGACGAAGGCTCTCACTCACTGGTCAGATGCTACAGGAGCGGCCCGCTGCGAAGTCAGGCTACGCCATCGGCAATTGCGAGGTGCCCTCGGGGAGCACGTCGTATCCGGCCTGCTCGACCGCCGCAACAAGGGCATCCCGGGCGATCCCGGCCTCGGCCTCCACCTCCACGAGCCCGGTCGCGTGGGAAGCCGTCACCTCGCCGACGCCGTCCACGTTCCGGAGCGCCTTGGTCACGCTGCGCTCGCAGCCGTCGCAGGTCATTCCCGACACGTTCAACGCGATCGTCGTCATCGGTTCTCCCTTTCCGGTTGGAATCGTTCCGGTTGGAATCGCTTGAGTCGCAACGCGTTGGTCACGACCGAGACGCTCGACAGACCCATGGCGAGCCCGGCCAGCATCGGGTTCACCCGTCCGAGCGCAGCGAGCGGGATCAGCACGGTGTTGTAGCCGAACGCCCAGAACAGGTTCTGCTTGATCGTGCGCAGCGTGCGTCGCGACAGGGCGATCGCGGCCGGCACACCGGCGACGTCGTCACCCACGAGCGTGATGTCGCTCGCTTCGATCGCGACGTCGGTGCCGCTGCCGATCGCCACGCCGAGGTCGGCCTGCGCGAGCGCGGGCGCGTCGTTGATCCCGTCGCCGACCATCGCCACGCGCTTCCCGTCCGCTTGCAGGCCCCTGACGGTCGCGGCCTTCTCCTCGGGGCGGACGTCGGCGACGACGCGCTCGATGCCGGCCTGACCGGCGATCGCGCGCGCGGTTCGTTCGTTGTCCCCGGTAAGCAGCACGACGTCCAGGCCCATCCGCCCGAGCGCGCGCACCGCCGCTCCGCTCGACGGCTTGATCGTGTCCGCCACCGCGATGATCCCGCGCACGCGACGATCCCATCCGACGGCGAACACCGTCACGCCGCGGCCCTCCATCTCGCGCGTGCGGTCGTCCAGTTCCGCGCAGCTCATCAGGCCGCTCGCTCCCATGAATCCCTGACGGCCGACGAAGACCTCCGTCCCGTCCACGGTGCCGCGCGCGCCGGATCCGCCTTCCACCGTCACGTCGTTCGCGCGCGCGGCACGAACCCCTTGCGCCTCCGCGTACGCAACGACCGCTCGCGCGATCGGGTGCTCGCTGCCGGCCTCGACGGCGGCGGCCTTGGCGAGCAGGTCCTCGACGGACGCCGTGCCCTGGTTCCACGTGTCGACGGCGACGTCGGTTACGCGCATCGCGCCCTCGGTGACCGTGCCCGTCTTGTCGAGCACGACCGTGTCGATGCCGTGCGAGCGCTCGAGCACCTCGGCGCCGCGGATCAGGATGCCCATCTGCGCGCCGCGCCCGGTCCCGACCATGATCGCCACCGGCGTCGCGAGGCCCATCGCGCAGGGGCAGGCGATGATCAGCACGGTGACCGTCGGGATGAGCGCCTCGCCGACGGGATGCCCGCCGAGCATCCACGCCGCGAACGTCGCCGCGGCGATCGTCAGCACGACCGGCACGAAGATCCCGGCGACGCGGTCGACCATCCGCTGGATCGGCGCCTTGGAGTCCTGCGCCTCCTCGACGAGGCGCACGATCTGGCTGAGCGCCGTGTCGGCGCCGACCGCCATGGCCTCCACGGTCAGCACGCCCTGCCGGTTGATCGTCGCGCCGATGACCGCGTCGCCCGGTCCCTTCTCGGCCGGAACGCTTTCGCCGGTGACCATCGACTCGTCGATCGCCGAGGAGCCGGCCACGATCCGGCCGTCGGTCGGGACCTTCTCGCCGGGCTTGACGACGAAGCGGTCGCCGACGACGACCTCGGCGACGGGCACCATGACCTCGCGCCCGTCGCGCAGGACGCGCGCGTCCTTCGCGCCCAGCTCCAGCAGCGCGCGTATCGCAGCAGACGCGCGACCGCGCGCGGCCGCCTCCAAATACTTGCCGAGCAGGATGAACGTGAGCACCACGGCGGCGATCTCGAAGTAGACGTGATCGCGGCCGGTCAGCACGGCCCACGCGCTGTACAGGTACGCGCTCACGGTCCCGACCGTGACGAGCGTGTCCATGTTCGCCTCGGCCATGCGCGCCTTCTTCAGCGCGCTGGCGATGAAGGGCCAGCCCGCCCAGAACTGCACCGGCGTCACGAGCGCCCACGCGACGTAGCTTCCCCACGCCGCGCCGACGCTCATGCCGATGACCGTCGCGGGCAGCGAGAAGCCGGCCGCCACGGCCAGCCGGCGTCCGAGCGCGCGCTCGGGCGACGCGCTCGCTCGCTCGCCCCCGTGCGGCGTCGCGCCGTAGCCGGCGCGCTCGATCGCATCGATGAGGTCCGCCGGGGTGACCGCGCCGGCGGTCTCGACGCGCGCGCGCTCGGTCGCCAGGTTGACGCTCGCCTTCGACACACCCTCCGTGCGGTTCAGGACCTTCTCGATGCGTGTCGCGCAGGAGGCGCAGGTCATCCCCTGGACGTCCAGGTCGATGACCCGGTCCGCCGCCACGCGCGTCGCGGTCGCCATGGGAGTCATTATACCCCCTGGGGGTATGCGCGTCAGGCTCGGGTGAGGGCGGCGGCGCCGACGAGGCCGGCGTCGCGACCGAGCGACGCCGGGATCATCGGCGGCGGCGCCCGGTCGGGACGCCCGAGCAGATGGGCGGCCATGGAGTCTCGCGCGGGCCCGAGCAGCAGCTCGCCGCAGCCGGCGGCCGCTCCCCCGCCCACGATGACCACGTCGGGGTCGAGCACGTTGACGAGGTTGGCGACGCCGAGCCCGAGCCAGCCTCCGGCCTCGGCGACGACACCGGCGGCGAAGGGATCCCCGGCGGACGCCGCCTCGGTCACCGCCTCGCCGGTGACGGCCTCGACCGAGCCGGCGCGCTCGACCAGCGCCGCCGCGTCCGGCGAGCCGGCTCGTTCTCGCGCGAGGCGGCCGATCGCGTTGCCGCTCGCCATCACCTCGAGGCAACCGCGGTTGCCGCACGCGCACGCGGGCCCGTCAGCGGCGATCACCATGTGGCCGATCTCCGCGCCCAGACCGCGCGCGCCGCGGTAGATCCGGCCGCCGATGACGAGCCCGCCGCCGACGCCGGTGCCGACCGTCACCATGACCTGGTCCCCGGCGCCGCGGCCCGCGCCGTAGAGCGCCTCGCCGAGCGCGGCGACGTTGGCGTCGTTGTCGACCGCGACGCGAAGGTTCAGCCGGTCCTGGAGCATCGCGCGCAGGTGCACGTTGCGCCACGAGATGTTCGGCGCGTTGATCACGACCCCGCGCTCGTGGTCGACCAAGCCCGCCGCGCCGACGCCGAGCGCCAGGGCGCCGGGCGCCGACGCTTGCAGCTCCCGGCAGACCTTGACGATCCCGGCGACGACGGCCCGCTCGTCGGCGGCTTCGGTCTGGATCTGGCGGCGCAGGATAACGTTTCCCGTCGCGTCGACCACGCCGGCGGCGATCTTCGTCCCGCCGACGTCCACCCCGATCGCCGGAGCCGCGTCCACGTCAGTCGATCGGGATGTGCTGGAGGGTCGAGCCTTGCGCGTGCTCCCACCGCTCGGCCGCTGCGTCCATGAAGACCTTCGCCGCCAGGAACAGCTCGTAGCCGGCCTTCATCAGGTGCTCGAGCGCTTCGGGCTTCGTGTGACGCATCGCGAAGAACATCAGCCCGAACGGGCACGCCATGCACTCGGGCGAGGCGCCCGGCTGGAACGAAAAGCCCGGCGACCCGGACGCTGCACTGGACTCGCTCATGCGGTTCCCCCTTCCGCCGAGGCGCTCGGGCGCGTGAAGCGCACGATCAGGCGATCGTCTTCGAACGCCGCGCCGGCGATGTCGAGCCGCGCGAGCGCCGCCGGCAGCATCAGCGTGCGCTTGTACTGGCCGACCTTGACGTACAAGTCTTCCCCCTTGCGCATCAGGTCCAGGTCGCTCTTGCCGGTGAACGGCAAGCGCAACGCGAGCCGGTAGCCGCTCGGCTGCTTCTCGATCAGGATCGGGTCGTCCTCGTGCAGCATCGCGGCCGGGTCGCGCTCGCCGTACAGCTCGCGGCCCAGCCGGTCGAGCAGCTCGAAGCCGACCATCTCCCGCTCGTAGAGCGGGACGGTGAGCACGGGGACCGGCGCGAACGACTCCTCGATCGTGCCGAGGTGCTCCTTCTGGATGTCCTTCCATTGCGAGAAGTACGGATCGGTCACCGCGTCGGGGAACAAGCGGTTGCAGATCACGGCGTCGACCCGATAGTCGAACAGGTTCAGGTAGGTGAACGTCCGGCGCGCCTCGGCGACGACCATCCGTTCGGCGTTGACGACGAGCCGCGCGCTGCTGAACCGCTTGTCCGACAACAGCCGCTGCACCGACTCGAGCGTCCGGTGAAGCCGCTCGATCGCGCCGAAGATCTTGTCGTCCGCGATCGGCATCGAGGTCACGCGCGACAGCAGCGGGCGCACTGCTTTCACGATCCGCCGCTCGACCGGGAAGATGCGCTCGATGTACCAACTGAGCGCGTCGGGAAGGCTCAGCAGCCGCAACGTCTCGGCCGTCGGCGCGCAGTCCACGACGAGCAGGTCGTAGAGCCCGGACTCGGCCGCCTTCTTGACGTCGGTCAGACTGAAGATCTCGTCGAGCCCCGGGATGATCGACAGCTCCTCGGCCGCGACCGCGTCGACGCCGCCCCAGTCCAGCAGGGACAGCACGTACTCCTGGATCTCGCGCCAGCCCTCCTCCAGGCGCGCCTGCGAGTCGATCTGCTGCCCCCAAAGGTTGGCCTCGAGCTGCGTCGCCGTCCCGCCGAGCGGCGCATCGAACGAGTCTGCGAGCGAGTGCGCCGGATCGGTCGACATCACCAGCGTCCGCGTCCCCGAGCGCGCAGCGCGCAGCGCCGAGGCGGCGGCCACCGTCGTCTTGCCGACGCCGCCCTTGCCCGTGAACAGCAGGATCCGCATAAGGAAGGAGTTGCACTCTACCCGGCACGCGAAGTGATTGTCGCGATACCACCGCGTTGCGTCAACGCTTCCTTTTCTTTGACCCGCCCTTGGACCTGATGCCCAAGGCGTCACGGAACTGTCGTGGGCTCAGGCCCGCCTGACGAAGGATCGAGCGCAAAGTCCCCCTAGGGATTTCCCTTGCCCCCAGAGGCACAGTCACCGATGTTGTCGCGCCATCCTGCTTCTTCACGAACGTACGATGCGAACCGCTCGCGCCCGTCTTGGGGACGGGGCGATCGGCGAAACCCAATCGCCGAAGAGCGCGAACGACTTCGCGGCTTGAGCAAAGAGGTAGCTGATTCAAGCCGCGCCATTCTAGCCCACGAGATTACGCTGGAATGGCGATCTTCATCCGTGACGTGAATTCGTCATAGGCTACCTCAGCCGGACGCGCCTTCAGATCGTTTTTGGTGTCGAGAGTTTCCGCAAGATCGATCCCACGAGAACGCAAGAAACCAAGAACTTCCTCGCTTCCTAGTTCGGCCAAGGAGTTCAGATGCGTCGTAACAGCATCCTGCACCGCTTGCATCGCCTTCTCTACGGTCCTACCGAAACTCGAGATGTCCAACTCCAGGCAATCGGCAACGTAAGATGCGCCTTCCCTGTGGATCCGGATCGTCAGATCGACAAACCCGGACACCCGTCTGCGCGGCACTTCGAATTGCACCCCTTCACGTCCTGACGTCCCTCGTCGGAGTCGGCGCAGGAATCACCAAGCCCCGACCTCCCAACGGATACTATCGACAACTCGAGGGCGGGCGTTCACTCACGCCAGGCAGACCGGGAGTTATGGCCTCAGGAGGTCGATTCGACCCGTTTCTTCAGGCCTTTCAGGGCGGTGTCGATGATCTTGCGCTCGGCTTGGCGTTTGAGGAAGCCGAGCATCGGGATGCCGGGGTCGATCGTGGCGCGGTAGGTGACGAGCGTCGCGTCGCCGTCGTCCTCCAGCACGTACTCGCCCTCGAAGTTGCGGATCGGGCTGCCCTTGACGAAGGTCCAGGCGACCCCGCCGTCGTCGGGCGCGTAGCTGTAGGCGAGCGTGTGCTTGGCCTGGATCGGACCGGCGGAGACCTCGTAGGACACCGTGATCGCGCGGCCGCCGGCGTCACGTTCCTCGACGCGGGCGGCGCGGATTTCGCTGGACCACTCGGGGTAGGACTCGAAGTCGGCGATCTCGGCCATGATCGTCGCCTTGTCGGCCATGATCGTGATGCTGCCCTCGGTACGCTCGGCCATCGTTCCTCCCCCGGGTCGGTTGTCATTCTGTCACGGCCGCCGAGTATCCTGCGGCCCATGAGCCTCGATGCGATCCTGTTCGACTTCGGTCACACCCTCATGGACTTCCGCCGGACGGAAGAAGCGTTGCGCGGCGCCTACAGCGTGATCCGCGAACGCCTCGCCCACTGGGTCGAGGACCAGTCTCCGCCGGAAGTGGACGAGCTGGTCGAGCGCATCGCGGAGGAGATCGACCGCCAGGTCGAGCGCTCCTATCAGCAGAGCGCGCTGGAGGAGCTGGACATCCTGACGCTGTTCGACGAGGCCTTCACCGCGATCGGCTACAAGCTGCCGGCGGAGCTGCTGCGCGAGGTGGCCGAACTGGACCACGACGTGCTCGCCACGTCCGTGCGCATCGAGGCCGACACGATCGAGGCGCTGGAGAAGCTCCGTGCGGACGGCCATGCGCTCGGCCTGGTGTCGAACGTCTGGCTGCTGCCGGACTTGATGCACCGCGACCTGGAAAACCTCGGCATCAAGCACCTGTTCAAGGGCGTCGCGTTCTCCAGCGAGGTGGGCGTGCGCAAGCCGCGGCCGCAGATCTTCCAGACCGTGCTCGACGCGTGCGGGGCCAAGCCCGAAGCGTCGGTCTTCGTCGGCGACCGCTTGGTGGACGACATCGCGGGCGCGCAGGCGCTCGGCATGAGGACCGTGCTCACGCAGCAGTATCGGCGAGAGGAGCCGGGCGAGATCAAGCCCGACCACGTGATCGCGCGACTGCCCGAGATCCTCGACGTCGTCGCCTCGCTGTAGCGCGCCCCTCAGCCCGCGCGCAAGCGGCTCGCGATGCTCGTGCCGCGCTCCGCGTTGCTCGGCCGGCCTTCAAGGGCGTCCTTGAGCGCGTAGAGCCCGTCGCGGACCGCGGCGCGATGCCGCCGGGCACGGGCGGCGAGCGTTCCCCGTCCCTCCGGCGCGGCCTCGGCGTCGAGGAAGTAGTGCACGATCGTGCCGCGGCCGAACGCCTCGAGCCACCATTCGCCGGCGCCGCGCAGCTCGCCCCGCTTCAGGTGCCAGGTGAAGCCCTCCCACTCCCGCACCGGGCCGATGACCGCGCCGAACGTCACGCGCCGGCGCAGCGCGCCGACCCCGACCGCGACTTCGAGCCAGCCGTACTCCCCGCGGGCGCGCGCGCCCGGCCACCACGAGGAATCCTCCGCGAGGTCGAGCAGCCGCCGCGCGACCACGCGTTGCGGGGCCTCGACGTACAGCTCGATCGTGACGTGGGCTCGCACGAGCCGAGGAGTATAGGGTCTCGGCGATGGCCGACCGAGACCGGGCCGACCGAGACCGCGACGCGCGGGGACGGGCGCGCAGCGCGCGCCCGCGGGACGAGTTGGGGCGCCCCCTTCCTCGCGACGAGCAAGGCTCGCTCGTGGAGGAGCAACTGCCCGACGATCCCGAGGCGCTGCTCGACGTCGGCGTCGAGCACTTCAACGCGGAGCGCTTCTTCCAGGCGCACGAGGCGTGGGAGACGGCCTGGCACTCCGCGCCCGGGCCCGAGCGAGACTTCTGGCAGGGCATTACCCAGGTCGCGGTGGGCTTCACGCACC
Source organism: Actinomycetota bacterium (assembly GCA_036397035.1). Classification (GTDB taxonomy): domain Bacteria; phylum Actinomycetota; class AC-67; order AC-67; family AC-67; genus DASWJS01. The sequence goes on from DASWJS010000017.1 coordinate 293,294, forward strand.
TGCGGCGCGGCAACCGCACGGGAGCCGTCACCCTGCTGCGGCGCGGAGCGAAGCGGCTGGACGCCTACGGCGAGCGTCATCGCGGGATCACGGTCGGCGCGCTCGCCGGCGCGGCGCGGGCGGCGGCGGAGGCGATCGAGGCCGGCTCGCCGGTGACGCTGCCGAAGATCGCCCGCTGAAACCGGACCTTCCCGACGATCCACCGCACGCCGACGGCGGCGGCGGCGAAAGTCCGGGAGTAGTGGGACCTTTGACCACTTTCCGCGTTCAAGTCCCGCGCCGATGGTGACGAGGAAATAGGAAACGCGGATGGCGTTGGGGTGCGGGGGCACCCGATCTCTTTGGGGACCGCTCGACAGGCCGGCGCCGCACCGCGCGGGAGGGAGAACCCGTGGCCCGTAAGCGTCTGACCTGTTCATCGTGCAACACCCGCATCCCGATGCAGTCGTTCTGCTCGGCGTGCGGGCATCCCACCTCGGTCGCGAGCGAGGACGAGCGCATCCTGTGGGAGATGGGCCAGTGGGACCGTCGCACCGCCTCCCCGCCCGAACGCCGAATCTCCCTCGAAGACGCGCTCGCCGGACGCGCGGGCTCGCCCGCGCAGCGCATCGCCGCGCGCGTCGGTCCCGCCGGGACCAGGACGCCCCGAGCCGCCCGGCCCCCCTTGCAGCCGCTTCGCCCGGCCCCCAAGCCGCGGGGCGACCGCCCGCTCGTGATGGGAACGAGCGGTAGCTCCGCGCTCGCGCCTCAGCCCGCCGCGCCCGAGCACGCTCCGCGCCCGGCGCAACGACCCCGGCCCCAGGAGCGACCCGAGACCACCAGGCCCGAGACGCAACGGCCCGCGGCCGCGCGCACCGAGACCCCGGCTCCGCGGTCGCCGCGGGTCCCGACGTTCGCTCGATCCAACCGCGAGCAGGCGACCACTACGAGCGCGGCGACTGCAACCGTCGAGGCCCCTCCGCGGCCGCGGCCGGCGCCGCCGCCTCAGCGCGTGCAGCCGCCCGCCCCCGCGAAGGCCCCGGCGGCTCCCGCATCGCCGCAGCCGGCCATGCGCACGGGCACGATCTCCGTCACGCCGAAGGCCGAGCCGCCGCCGCAACCCGTGCCTGTGCCCGTGCCCGCTCCCGAGCCAGTCGCCGAGGAACCGGTCGCCGAAGCACCCGTCGTCGAGCAGCCCGCCGTCGAAGCGCCGGTCGTCGAAGCGCCGGTCGTCGAAGCGCCCGTGGTCGATCGGCGCTCCAAACGCTCGCGCGAAGAACGGCGGCTCGACAGGCTGGCCGATGCGCTGGCGATGTGCGAGGGCGAAGAGATCCTCCACACGGCGAAGGGCTCCTCACGCGAGCGACGGGCGTGGCTCGTCACGACGAACTATCGCGTCGCGCTCGTCCGCGGCCGCAAGCGCGCGGTGCAGTGGATCCCGCTCGAGGAAGTCACCGGGGTCACGCTCCGCAAGCGCACCATCTGGATCGAGGCGCCGATCGAAATCCTCGACTTCGTGCCCGCGACCGAGATGCGCGGCGAGCTGCTCGCCGTCGTGCGCGCCGCGGTCGGCGAAGCGCGCGTGCCGGGCAGCAGCCGCCACCATCCCGAGCTGGTCCAGCAGTGGTGCGACCGCGTCACGCAGTGGGACTCCTCCGGCCGGCTCCGGCTGTGGCTGCGCCGTCAGCGGATCTCGCTCAAGGTCTGGGTGCCGCCGCTGGCCGCGCTGCTCGTCATGCTGGTCGTCGACCGGCTCCTGTAGACGCCCGGTCAGCGCGTCGCGAGCGACAGCGCGATGATCGCGCCGGCGATCACGCTCGCGCCCAGCGACGCGCCGAAGAGCTGCAGGCATCGCTGCGGCAGCGGGTCGCGAAAGGCGCGAACCCATGCGGCCGCGACCGGGAACGCCGTGACGATCCCCGCCGCCGCCCAGGCCGGGTACAAGCCGGTAACCGGCTGCAGCAGCAACGCCGAGTAGGCGGCCAGGATCCCGAGCCCGTAGAGGAGAAGGGCGCCCTCGCTCCCGATCACGACCGGGAGGGTCCTTCGCCCCGCGCCCTTGTCCGCGCGCGGGTGCAGCAGGTTGTGTTCGCCCAGGGCGACGGCGGTCAGCAGGCCGGGGACGAGCGAGGCCCAGATCGCGCTCGCGTCGAGCCGGCCGGTCTGCGCGAAGTACGAGCCCCCGACGGGCAGGAGCCCGTACGCGACGAAGAAGCCCGCCTCGCCGAGGCCGCGCCCCCGATACCCGTAGCGCACCGGCGGCGCCGCGTAGCAAAGGCCGAGCAGGAACCCCGCGGCACCGAAGGCCAGGACGCCCGCGCCGCGTTCGACCGCGAGCGCGGCGCCCGAGGCCGCGGCCGCCGCGTAGCAGCCGGCGGCGATCGACAGGGTCGCGCGGACTCCGAGCGTGCCGTCGTCGACGAAGCCGGGCGAGGTGGCGATCCCGGCGCGATCCATGCGCGTCAGCCGGTCGACGCCCGAGCGCGCGTCGAAGACGTCGCAGACCGGGTAGGCGCCCAGGTGCAGTCCGGCCGCGCCCACGACGCACAGGCCGAGCACCCCCCACGAGAGCGGGCCGTCCGCCGACGCGAGCGCGCTCCCGATGCCCACCGGCACGAGCACGAGGGGTAGCGTCTTCGCGCGCGTCGCGCGCGCGAAGACGCCCATCGGGCCCGCGCGCCGCGGTCGGTCGCCGTTCGTCGCCGGAGACATGCGCGGCAACGGTAGGGAGCCGCGTGCGGCGATGCAACGCGGCGTGCGGCGTGCGCTACGGTGCTCGCGTGGTCAATCGCCTCAAAGACGCGACGAGTCCCTACCTGCTCCAGCACGCCGAGAACCCCGTCGACTGGTACGAGTGGGGACCCGAGGCGCTCGACCGGGCGCGGGCCGAGGACAAGCCGATCCTGCTGTCGGTCGGCTACGCGGCCTGTCACTGGTGCCACGTGATGGCCCACGAGTCCTTCGAGGACGCCCAAACCGCGCGTCTGATGAACGAGCGGTTCGTCTGCGTCAAGGTCGACCGGGAGGAGCGCCCCGACGTCGACGGGGTCTACATGGCGGCGGTCCAGGCGATGACCGGGCAGGGCGGCTGGCCGATGACGGTGTTCCTCACCCCCGCGGGCGAGCCGTTCTGGGGCGGCACCTACTTCCCGCCCGAGCCGCGTCACGGGATGCCGTCCTTCCGTGACGTCCTCGCCGCGATCCACGACGCGTGGACGACCAAGCGCGACGCCGTGCTCGCCCAGAGCGCGGACATCACCGCGCACATCGATCGAGCGGCCGCCCTGCCGAGCGCCTCCGGCGAGCCGTCCGGCGAGACGCTCGCGAACGCCACGCGGTCGATGCTCGAACAGCTCGACCCCGAGTGGGGAGGGTTCGGCGGCGCGCCGAAGTTCCCGCAGCCGATGACGCTGGAGTTCTTGCTTCGCATGCACCTCGCCGGCGCGGAGGGCGCGCTCGGCGCGGTCACGCTGACGCTGGACCGGATGGCGCGGGGCGGGATCTTCGACCAGGTCGGCGGCGGCTTCCACCGCTACGCGGTCGACCGGATCTGGCTCGTGCCGCACTTCGAGAAGATGCTCTACGACAACGCGCAGCTCCTCCGGCTCTATGCGCGCGCGTGGCAGGTCACGGGCTCGCCGCTCTACCGGGAAACGGCCGAGCGCACCGCGGACTTCCTGCTCGCAGAGATGCGGCATCCGGACGGCGGGCTCTTCGCCTCCCTCGACGCCGACAGCGACGGCGCCGAGGGCACGTTCTACGTCTGGCCCTACGAGGAGATCATCGCGATCGCCGGCGACGACATGCCGGTCGCGGTCGCCGCGTTCGCGCTGTCGGGCAGCGGGAACTGGGAGGGCGTCAACGTGCTGTGGCGGCCCGATCCCGACGAGGCGATCGCGGCCGAGGCGGGGATCGGCGCCGGCGAGCTGCGCGCGGCCCTCGATCGCGTGCGCACCCGGCTTGCGGAGGCGCGGGCGCAGCGGCCGCGGCCCGCGACCGACGACAAAGTCATCGCGTCCTGGAACGGCATGGCGATCGCGGCGCTCGCGGAGGCGGGCCGGGTCTTCGGGCGGACGGACTTCCTCGCGGCGGCCGAGACCGCGGCGCGCTTCGTGCTCGGGCGGATGCGGCGCGAGGACGGACGGCTCCTGCGGTCCTGGCGCGAGGGTCGCACCAGCGGACCGGCCTTCCTCGACGACTACGCGCACATGGCCGATGCGTGCCTGACGCTCTACGAGACGACGTTCGAGCCGTCGTGGTGGCGCGAAGCCCGCGCGCTCGGCGAGGCGATGCTCGCGCTGTTCGCCGGGGACCGCGGCTTCGCCGACCAAGGCGTCGACGCCGAGCCGCTCGTCGTGCGGCCGCGCGACCCGTTCGACAACGCCACGCCCAGCGGCAGCTCGGCCGCGTGCGATGTCCTGCTGCGCATCGGCGCCCTCTCGGGCGAGCCCGCGCCCGCCGCGCCGGTCGCCGCGTTTCTCGCGACCGCCGGATCCCTCGCCGCGCGGGCTCCCCTTGCGTTCGGCAACGCCCTCTGCGCCGTGGACCGCATGCTCTCGCCCGGCCGGGAGATCGCCGTGGTCGGAACGCCGGGCGAGCCGGACGCGCGCGCGCTCGTCGAGGCGGCGCACGGCCGGTACATCCCGAACCGGGTCATCGCCGCGGGTGAGCCCGGCAGCACCGAGCCCGCGCTGCTGCGCGACCGTCCCCAAGTCGGCGGTTCGGCAACCGCGTACGTCTGCGAGAACTTCCTGTGCCGGCGTCCGGTCACGCGCCCCGAAGAGCTTGCCGCGCTGCTGGGCTGATCCGACCGTTCGATCGGACAATTCGCCGCTCATCGCCCCTGCCGACCTCGCTGCGCGCGGAGCGCCGAGCCGGAGGGTACAATTGCGCGTCCGCCTCCGTCCGGTCCGCTTCCACCGCGCTTCGGGCGCAAAGCAGGGACTTCGAGGCCGGAGCGGGAATACTGTCGCTGCCTCGCACGTTCTCGGGGGGTTCATCCCTGCGAGCCGTGCCCGAGCGACGCAGGACGCCCGCCGACGAAAGGAGGGACCATCTCACCGGTGGCCCAGAGCGAGAACGGAATGCCTCCGCCGGACGAGCTCGATCTCGACGACGCAGAACTGCTGGCGGAAGCAGCCGCTGCGGCGGAAACCGAGGAAGAGACTCCCCTTCGTCCCGACGAGGCGGAGCGCCTCGGCGACCTCGACGCGCTCGGAACCTACCTGCGCGAGATCGGACGCTACCCGCTGCTGACGGCGGCGCAAGAGGTCGAGCTGGCGAAGCGAATCGAGAACGGCGTCAAGTCCGAGACGCGCCTCCAGAAAGACGGCGCGCTGCCGGCGACGAAGCGGCGCCAGCTCGAGGCGCTGCGCCGCGACGGCGCCGCCGCCAAGCACGAGATGGTCCAGGCGAACCTGCGCCTGGTCGTGTCCATCGCGCGCCGGTATCGAGCGACCGGCATCCCCCTGCTGGACTTGGTCCAGGAGGGCAACATCGGCCTGATGCGAGCCGTCGACAAGTTCGAGTGGCGCAAGGGCTTCAAGTTCTCCACCTACGCGACCTGGTGGATCCGTCAGGCCATCCAGCGCGGCATCGCCGACCGCGGCCGCGCCATCCGCCTTCCCGTTCACGTGCACGAGCTGCTCGTCCGCGTGCGCCGCGCGCGCAGCGAGCTGGAGGCGCAGCTCGGCCGGGAGGCGACCGACGAGGAGGTCGCCAAGGCGGCGCGCCTGCCGCTGGCGCGCGTGCGCGAGCTGCGCGGCCTCGCGGCGAACCTGCTGTCGCTGGAGACGCCCGTCGGCGAGGCCGGCGAGGCGACGCTCGGCGAGTTCGTCCCCGACGAAGCTGCCAACGTCCAGTTCGAAGACGTGCTCAGCGGGATCGGACGCGAAGAGCTGGAGAACGTGCTGATGACGCTGACCGAGCGCGAGCGCACGATCCTCGCGCTTCGCTTCGGCCTCACCGGCGAGGAGCCCCTCACGCTGGAAGAGGTCGGCAAGCGGTTCGGCCTTACGCGCGAGCGCATCCGCCAGCTCGAGGCCAAGGCCCTCGCGAAGCTCCGCCATCCCTCGCGTTCGGCCGCCCTGCGCACCGAGACCTAGCATTTCGCTCGGGTAGCATCGCCTTCGTGCCCGACGAGCAGCCTCCGAACCCGGCGGCGTCGCCTCCGGTGCGCTGGGACCGCATCCTCGTCCCGGTCGCGATCCTCGCCGTCATCGCCTTCGTCGCCGTCGGGCCGAGCGGCTTCACCGGGCTCGACCCCGAGGCCACGGGTCGCGCCTTCCTCCGAGGAGAGCTTCCCTACCGCGACGTCCCACTGGAGTACCCGCCCGGGGGCGCGCTGGTGCTCGCGCTCGTCGCGCTGGTGCAAGGGCCGATGCCGTACCTGCTCGTCTTCCGGGTCCTCATGGGCGCGGGGTGGGTGGGGCTCGCCCTGCTGGTGCGGCGCGCCGGCGACGCCGCGGTCCGGCGCGGGTTCATGACCGCGACGCTCGCCTACGCGTGGATCCTCTTCGCGCTCTACGACGTCCTGGTGGCGCTGCTCGCCTTCCTGGCATGGCGGGCGCTCTCGCGCGGCGCGACGACGCGCTCGCAAGCGTGGGTCGCCACCGGGGTGGTGTTCAAGTGGGTGACCGCGCCGCTCCTGCTGCTCTCCCTGCCGCACCCGCCGCGCGCGAGACGGCTGGTCGTCGCAACGGCCTGGGCCGCGCTGGCGATCGCCATCGCGGTCGTCTGGCCCCATGCGTTCGCCTCGGGGGGCGGCGATCCCCTGACGTTCCAGGGCAGCCGTCCGCTCCATGCCGAATCGACCCTGGGCAGCTTCGTGGTGCTGCGCCGAGTCCTGAGCGGCAATCCGGCCGGGCTCGTACACGACCATCGCTCGATCGCGGTCGCGGGACTGGGATCGTGGTCGACCGTCGCGCCGGCGATCCTGATGGCGACGGCGCTGTTGTGGATCTGGTGGCGAGGGGACCGCAGGTCGCCCTCGACGTGGGCCGCGATGCTGCTCGCCATCCCGGCGCTCGGGCCGGTTGCCTCGCCGCAGTTCTTCGTCTGGCCGCTCGGTTTCGCCGGCTGGATGAGCGAGCGAGCGCGCAGCCTCTACGTCGCGAGCGGCATAGTGTCGGCGCTCTACTTCGTCGCCACGATCGACCTCCCGGTGTCGCACCCGCTCCCGGTCGCGATCGTCGCGGCGCGGAGCGTCGTCGCCCTCGCGGCGACGTGGAGGCTGGCCGCGGACGGACGCGTGGCTCCCCGAACGCCGCGCCCCGCCGCCTATGCTGGCGCGACCGGATGAGCACGAGTCCCGCGGCCGCTCGCCCCGCGCTCGCGCGCTGGGCGAAGCGCCTGTCGCCGGCGCACGTCATGGGCTTCGTCGTCCTGGCATCGATCCTGACCAAGAACCTGTCGGCGCGACTCGGGGATCCCGACCTGTGGTGGCACCTGCGGACGGGACGCCTGATCGTCGAGGACGGTTTCCCGCGTACCGACGTCTACTCCTTCACCGCGTACGGGGATCGATGGGTGACGCAGGAGTGGGGACCGGAGGTGCTCTTCCACGCGTTGCGCGAGACCTTCGGTCTCTACGGCATCGTGTGGTACCGGGCGCTCGTTCTCTTCGCCGTCTACGCGGTGGTCGCGCGGCTCGTCGTCCGGCGCATGGGACACGGGCTCGGGACGTGGGCGCTGATCACGCTGACCGCCTACGCCGGCACGACCAACTGGACCGAGCGCCCCAACCTCCTTTCCTACCTGCTGTTCGTGATCACGCTGGCCATCCTGCAACGCAAGAGCGCGCGCGTCTGGTGGATCGTGCCGCTGACGGCGGTGTGGGCGAACCTGCACGGGATGGTGCTGCTCGGGATCGGCCTGGTGGCGCTCACCGCCGCGACCGAAGGGCTCAAGAGCGCGCTGCGGTGGGACGGCGCCGACGGGGCGCACGCGCGGCGGCTCGGGCTCGTCACGGGCGCCGCGGTGCTCGCCACGTTCGCCAATCCCTCCGGCCCGGGCTTGATCGCGCACGGCTTCGGCTTGATCCAGACGGTCGTCGGCCTGGTGACCGAATGGGCGTCGCCCAACTTCCACGCGCTCGGCACGCAGGCGTTCCTGCTGCTGATCCTGATCACGGTGGCGGCGCTCGTGATGAGCCCGGAGCGGCCCGACCCGCTCGACCTCGCCTACGCGCTGGCCTTCATCGTGCTCGGGCTGCAAGCCGTGCGGAACCTCGCGCTCGCCTCGATCGTGCTCGGCTTCGTCTGCGCGGGCTATCTCCCCGGCGCGCTGTCGTCCATTCCCCGGCGAGCGCGCGCGGCCCGCCGGCAGGAGGTGGGCGACGCCGGCTCGGTCGCGCTCGGCGTCGCCGGGCTGGCCGTCGCGATCGTGGGCCTGGCCATCCCCGTCGCGCTCTGGTATCCGCGCTCGTCGGCGATCGGGGACGTCGTCGAGGACACCTACCCGGTCGCCGCGATCGACGCCCTCGACCGGCCGGGCACGTGCCTGTTCGTCGCGGACTTCTGGTCGGGGATGGTGATCGACCGGACCTGGCCCAACGTCCACCTCTACATGGACTTGCGCCAGGACGTCTACGGGCGCGCGCGCGCCCAGCGCTACCTGCGAACGCTCGGCGGCTACCCGGAGTGGCGCGAGAACCTCGACGACGCCGGCGTCACGCACGCGCTGGTCAAGCCGACGCACCCCCTCGCGCAACTGCTCGAGCAGGACGGCGGGTGGCGCCTGACGCGGCAGGACGAGCTGTCGGTGACCTACGAGCGCCGCGACCCGAGCATCCGCTGCTCGGTCCCGCCGCGCGGCTAGTTCTCACGGCATGAGCCTCAGGGGACGGTGACGGTGACGGTGTAGCAGATCTTGGCGAAGGGGTTCACGCCGCCGCACGTTGGTCCGAGCCAAGCATTCCCGGTCCATGGAGTCGGTACGTAGCAGTCATCCTCGAGGATGTGGTGCTCGGTGCCGCCGAGAACGCGGTAGGAGAGACTTGCGCAGACGAGCGGGTCGGCGCTCGCCGCCTGACCGGAGAACGCCGTGACCAGGAACGCTGCCAGGAGCAACCGCCTGCCGAAGCCTCGGCTCAGCCCGCGCCGCCTTCGGCCGGAGTTCGTTTCGTGCATGCCGGCGTGCGCCATGATCGCCCCCCCCCTTCGACGTGCGCAGGCTTCCGCCCCCGCTCCTTGGGGATTCGACGCACCAGGCTCCTTCCCTCCCAGAGCCGGCGATCAGCCGAGTTCGCTCTCCAGGGCGGCGAGCAGTGCCCCGATCGCCGTCTCTACGACGACGGTTCCGTGAACGAGATAGGCCAGATCCCGGCTGCTGGGCGAGTCCAGCCGGGCCGCGATCGCCCGCCCTGAGATACGGGCCTTCTTGCCCATCGTGGAGACTGCCGTTTCCACCACGCCGAGGACGGTTCGAACGGCTCGATGCGCCTCAGGCGTAGGTCCGGTCGCCGGCAGGAGGATCGAGCGCGGGGCTGTCTCAGCCGAACGCTCGGTGGTCTCGGTGATCGCCCGAACGCGCTCATGCACTTCTGGTGTGGCTGCGGGAAGGTCACGGAGTCGCCGCCGCCAGCCGCGTGCGAACCGGCGCGCGCGCATCGCCTCCAGCAGCTCGTGGACGAAGTCGAGTCCCACGACCATCAGCTCGAGCGAGTTGAAGACCGCCTCATGCTCCCCGTGGACAAACAGCGACAGGCGTTCCAGCGCGAAGGCGGGATCGGTGCCCTCGTCCTGAATCGCCTTGGTCGTAATCTCCTCGAGAATCCCGAGCAGATACCAGAACTCATACCCCGGCTCGACGGGCGGCGCGGAGCGCACCATCAAGCGTTCTCCGGGGGCGGGGGAATGAGTTTGACGATCGTGCAAGTCGTGCTCAGCACGAGGGAGTTCTGATCGCACTCCATTCCGACCTGAAGGTCATCGACGAACGGCTCCGCCGGCCCGAGCCAGCCCGACACCGAGCCCACGACGTCGACGCGCTCATCGTCCCTGCCGACGTCGGCGGCACCGTCCACCCCGCCGGCGCCGAGGTCGATGCGGGCCTGGACCATGGGCACGTCCGCGGCAGTCGCGCCTGCGGCGGCTCCGCGCAACACGAGGACGCCGCTCGTTCGCGAGGCGGATGAAGACCCGGCGGCTCCCTCAGGCGAGGGCTCGCCCGCTTCGGCGATTTGCGGTCCGCCGGCGATCGACTGCGCGATGATCGTGCCCGCGATCGCAAGCGCCGCGACAGCGCTCACCGCGGCGGCGGCGAGGCCGCTGACCCCGTCGCCGGCGACCGGCACGGTGCGCTCGCGCAGCCGGGCTCCCCATTGACGGATCGCCGCCAAGGCGCCCACCCATAGACCGAGCACGGCTCGGGACTCGCTTCGGAACTCCTCGGCCATGTCAAGGAAGCTCCGCGCAGTCCGAACGAGGAGCCTGCTCGCCGGATCGATCGGCTCGGGTCCCGAGGTCTGCGCCCGTAGGCGCGCAAGCAGCCGGGTGAGACGAAGCGAGTGATCATCGTTTGGCGCCCATTGCTCCAGCCGGCGGCGAATCCGTCGCTGCCTGCGATCGAACATGGCTCGAACCCCCCTCGTTCCGAATGCGTTCATAGTTTCCCGTCCCACAGGCGGTAGGCGCGCAGGCCGAGTTCGAGGCGGAATCGGACCCTGCCATCGGCGCGATCAGACTCGAGCAACTCGCCGATGCGTTGAAGCCGCCGATAGAAGGTCCGTCTGCCCATCGTGACGAGTTCGGCGGCCGCAAGGACGTTGCCGCTCGTGTCGAGATACGCCTGCAGGACGTCCAGCAGCTCCGATCGCTCCGCGGGCGAGGCGCCGTCCAGCAGCGGCCGGATCGGCGCCATCAATTCGGCAGCCCACGCGGGACTCGCTCGGATCACCTCGTAGGCCACTGCATCGTCGAAAGTCAGGGTGGGCGCGCGCTGGCGGATGCGCATTCGCTGATCCAGGGCACGAGCCGCTTGCCGGTAGGAGTCGATGATGCCAGCCGTACCCGCCACGGGCCGACCGGCGGCGGCCACCAGGACGCGCTCGCGCCGGGAGAGTTCACAAAGGACGCGATCGATCTCGGCGATGAGCTGCCCGTACCCCGCAGCCTCGTCAAGGCCGCAGACCCCCACCGCACGCGCTCTGCCTTCGCGCAGGACGACGTTGCGCCCGGCCGGCGTGAGCCGGGCCCGAAGGCGCCCGGCCACCCTTGCCATCGCCGCCGACGGCTCGACGGACCCGGGCCCGGAGGCGACCATCACAACGACGTGGCAGGCGGAGGGGACGAACCCGGTCGCCATGAGGCGCTGGGCGTCGTCTTCGAGAAGGCGGGCGAAATCCGATACCACCCGGTCGTCGTACCCGGACACCGTGTTTCGTTCCGTACCCATGCCCCTTCTGCCCTCCGCTCATCGACCCGAGGCGGCTCGACTTGCTCCTGTCCTTCCATACGATCCGGAAGGTCAAACGTCCCTGCGAACGGCAGGCGTCATCGCCGAGTTACGCGCGCGCCGGCGCGGAGTTGCGGGTCGAAGAGTTGAACATTCCACCAGGTCGAAGGGTGATCCGACCGCACGGTCGCACAATCCGTGCCAACCTTTTCGGCAAAGTTGGCGAAACGTGTGCATTGCCAGCCCGCCCTCAGGCGGGGTAGTTTCGCGCACGGGGTCGAGAGCCCGGTGCTCGGCAGGATGACCCGCGGCATCGGGCTCGCGACCTCCCAGGGGGGGCCGAGGTTCGCGACAAACCGGCAACGGCAGAACCCGTGACGGAGAAGTTCACATGGATTCGTCCGGTTGAAGCGAGACATCCTCGCGCCACCTACGTACGACTGAGGTAACGGGAGGAAGTGAGGGCCTCTGATAGCCCCCTCCGGCGGGTCGGGACCCCACCGGGCCCGATCCGCTAGAGGGCGGCTGAACAGCACCTTTGCACGATCGCAGGCGACGAACGAAGGGGGAGAACCACCATGGCCGAGCACCGTTCTCACGCGCGCACGCGCACCCGGCGGGCCCGAACCGCCTACGTAGTCGCAGGACACTGCGCGATGCTCGTGCTGCTG
>DASWJS010000018.1:0-100230 GCA_036397035.1 Actinomycetota bacterium
GCTTCGCGCCGCCCCCCTGCGTACCCGCCCCACCCGAGGGACATCCGGACCACTCGTTCGTACCCATGAGAGAAGGACGAGCGAAAGGAGTCCGAATGAGGAATCTGGTGCTTGTGGCTCTCGCGGTGGCGGCGATCCTTGCGCCCGCTCACGCGGGCGCACGCACGTGTGTGGGCATGCACGGGACGACGCCGGTCAGCGGCCCGGTTTTCGCGGAGGTGTGCGTCGGGTCGTCGAACCCCGAACCCATGGACTTCCCCTTCTGGGTGGAGCATTGCAAGAGCGTGCCGCCCGCGCAGACCAGCGTGTGCCTCGAGGTGTCCACGGAACTGCTCGACCTGTGACGCTCAGCAGGTGGCGCTGAAGTAGTCGTTTCGCGGGAGCCGGTCCCAGCCTTCGCCGTCTCCGCACTCCATCGACGTTCGCTCCTCGTAGAGCGGCTCGCCGTCGGGACTCGTCGGGTCGTAGACCCGAATGGTCAGCGCGGAACGACGCGGCAAGACCGCCCCATCGCGGTGGTCGCGGTCGAATGACGTACGGACGACCGCGACCGCGCCGGCGTCGCGGTGCGGGGATCGGGTGACTGCGTCCCGGCCCGCCTCTGTGCGTGGGGCCGGAGCCGCGTGCCGCAGCATCGCCTCGGGCGTCGCCGCCTGCTCGATCGACTCGGTCTGCGGTTGAGGAGCGATCGTCATCGCGAGCGCGAGGCCGATGAAGACGCTCACGTCGCACGCATAACCCGGGACGTTCGCGATCCACGTGCGGGCGTTTCGCGAGCGCGCCCGCAACCACGGGGCCGGCGCGACGATCGCGCCGAGCGTCCGCATCTCTTCGCGCAGCGCGGTGAGGCGCGCGCGAAGGCGGGTCCTGGCCCGCCAGAGCGCGTTCCGGGTGGCCTTGACCGTTAGTGCGTAGTCCCTGCCCACCGCGTCTTGGGGCTCGTCCGCGACGACGGTCCTCCAGACGATGGCCCGGTCGCGTTCGGAGATTTCGGCGAACGCGCGAGGGAGTTCCTGGCGGATCCGGCGCTGCCGGTAACGCTCGATGGAGGCCTCGAACGCATCGGGGCTCGTGGCGCCCGTGTGAAGCGCGAGCATCGCGTTCGGGCGAGGCTCCTCGAACCGGCGCGCTCCCGTTGAGACGACGTCGATGCAAAGGTTTCGCGCGATCTGGGACAGCCACGGACGCAGCTCGGCCTCCGCGTCGAACGACTCGATCAAGGCGAGCGCCCGGACGAACGTCTCCTGCGTGAGGTCGTCGGCAAGCTCGGGGCTCGGCAAACGACGGCGGCAGATGCGGTGAATGGCCGGGCGGTGCCGGCGGTAGACCCACTCGAACGCGGCTCGATCGCCCGCTCTGACCGCCGCGACGGCCTCGGCGTCACTGAGGGTAGTGGCCGAGCTACGCGGCGCGTGGAACGACGCTACCGTCACGAGACCCCCTTCACCCAGCCGCACGGAGCGGCTTAGGAGAAGTTTGTACCAGATCGGGGGCGGCGGCGGCGAGGGGAGAGGGACGTTTGGCGCCCTCGGTCGTATGGATAGATGAGACGATGCCGCGCGCGTGGCAGCGGGCGGCTCGGCGAAAGGGAGGCCGGGGCAACGGCGTCATCCACTCCTGCGGAGTTGCTGCCAAGAGACCCCTTGCCCGCTTCTCGCGGAGAGCCACCCGGCCTCCCCTTTCGCCGCTCACCGCGCTCAGTCCGCCGAACCGGCAGATTCGGCAGGAACGAAACGCCGTGGCGCCTGCCCCCTCGTGACAAGCGCAGGAAATCGAGCCGACCGGGGAGAACTAGCGCGCAGGTCCCGGGATCGTTCCCGGTCGAGGAAGGGTTAAGCCAATGCGGAAGACCGCCCGAGTCCTGCTCGCGCTCGTCATCGGCGCGACCGTCCTGCCGAGCCTCGGCGCCAACGCCGAGGGCCCGTCGGGCTACGAGTTCGTCGAGATGCCCGACGGCGTCAAGATCGCCGTGAGCGTCAAGGTTCCCGCGTCCTGCCACACGACGCCGTGTCCGACCATCTTCGAGATGAGCGGCTACGACGGCGGCGGCGCGGCGGCCGACGATCGCGGAACGCTCTCGCGCGAGCTGGGTACCGAGGAGTACATCGGCCTCGGCGACGACTCGCGCCAGCTCACGCGGCACTTCGACGATGCGGTCGAGAACGGCGCGGGCGACTACGCGGTCGTGCACGCCTCGGTCCGGGGCTCGGGGTGCTCGGGCGGCGAGTTCGACCTGTTCACCTGGCAGGGCGCCCTCGACGGCAAGTTCATCATCGACAACTGGATCCCGGACCAGGAGTGGTCCAACGGCGACGTGGGCCTGATCGGGCACTCCTACGGCGGCCTGACCGGCACGCTGATCGCCGCGACCAGGCCCGAGCACCTGAAGGTGATCTCGGTGTCCGGCCTGATCGACGACCTCTACCGCGGGATCGTCTACCCGGGCGGCGTGAGCAACTACGGGTTCCCGCTGCTGTGGACCGGCGGCATCCGCACGCTCTACGACGTCGGCGGCGGGCTCGCGCCCCGCATCTACCGCCCGCTGAACGAGGGCTACGAAGACCAGGCGTTGGAGTGCGGTGAGAGCCTGAGCACCAAGAACCGTAGCGTCCTGAACGACGCGATCGTGCAAGGCATCAGCGACACCGACACCGACTGGTACCGCGCCCGCTCGCTGATCCACCATGTCGGCAAGATCGATGTACCGGTCCACGTCGTCGGGGCCTACCAGGACGAGCAGACCGGCCCGCGCGGGCCGACGCACGTGTGGGAGGCGCTCGACCCGGCCGTGGACAAGCGGCTCGTGCTGAGCAACGGCAACCACGACACCGCCGGGCTGTATGCGGGAACGAACATCCGCCGGGACCGGGTGGACTGGCTGAACCACTACCTGTTCGGCACGGAGTTCGACGACGGGTTGTCGGCCGTCGACAACGGCGGCTTCGGTGCGATCAACCCGCACAAGCGCGTTCGGATCTACCTCGAGTCCACACACCTCCCGGCCACCGGCAAGGGATACCCGAACGGCATCATCGACACCACGGACTTCCCGCTGCCGCAGACGCAGTGGACCGACTACTTCTTCGGTCCCGACGAGACGCTTGCCGCGAGCCCGCCGGCCGGGGGAAGCATCTCCTACGTCTCGGGCAGCCCGCGTCACGGCTGGTTCCGCGAGTTCGGCGAGACGGAGGGCACGCCGTTCACGACCTACCAGGGGCCCGACGAGCTGCAGTTCTCGACCGTGCTGAGCGAAACCGAGAACACGATCGTCGCCGGACCGATCATGGCGTCGCTCGACCTGTCCACGACGGCGATCGACACCGAGCTGTACGTCGAAGTCATCGACCAGGCGCCGGACGGGACCCGCGCGTACTTGCAGCGCGGGGTGCTCAAGGCGTCGCACCGGGCGATCCTGCCCTCCAACTCGGATTGCGTGCTGCTCCCCGGTAACGAGCACGGGAGCTGCAACGCTCCCAACGCCTACCTGTACCGGCCCTACCGTCCGCACGCGCAGGCCGATTACCTGACGCCGGGCCAGCGGTACGAGCTGGCCGTCGAGGTCTGGCCGCTGGGGCACGTCTTCCGTCCCGGTCACCAGCTTCGAATCCTGGTGACCACGCCGCCGCTGTTCGACAACTACTACGCCTACGTGCCCAAGCGGCCGGTCGGGCTGAACACGGTCTACTTCGGGGCGAGCTCGAAGATCACCCTGCCGGTGATCCCGGCGAGCGCGGTCAACGTCAAGCCGCTCGCGACCCCGGGCCCGACCTGCGACCAGCAAGACGCGCTCCGCTGCCTTCGGGCGGGCCAGTACTGAAGCTGAGTCCGCCGGGCCCGAGCGTGTGCTCGGTCGGGTCCGGCGGATTCGCGTCTACGCGATCGGGATCGGCGCCCCGTTGGTCTCGCCGTAGGAGTCCCGGATCCCGCCCGCGGCGACGATCACCGAGTCGCCCGGCTGATACGGGACTTCCCACCGGCCGTCCGAAATTGCCCCCGGCACCTCGGCGCCGTTGACCGTGAAGGTCACCGACTCGACGGTGCTCGTCGCCGCCCACGGACGGAACGAGCAGGTCTTGCAGAGCACCGCGTTCCCGTCGTCGCCGACATAGCGGAAGGCCGAGCCGTACGTGCGCGGGTAGACGATCGAGCCGACCGTCACCCATGCGGTCCCGCCGTCGATGCCGGACCCCGAGGCCGTGATTCCTTCCCAGGCGCCGACGTGGAACGGCTCGCTTTCGAACGAGTATGGGACGTTCGAGCCGCCCTGCCGGATCACGCCGCCGACGACGAAGCGGTAGTCGCCGTCGGGCGTCTGGCGGTCGGGGTGCACGGTGACCGGGAAGGCGTCGAACGCTTCGAAGTTCGCGGTCCAGAGCCACTCCTGGTTGCCGGAGTAGGTGTCGGTGAGCGCGTTGAGGCCCCCGGCGGGGAAGCGCACCTTCGTTTGCACCTCGCCGCTCTGGTCGGCGTAGGGCACCCAGTCGCCGCGCACCAGGCGCTCGACGGCCACGACCGGGTTGTCAACGGCGTTGGAGCCGCCGCGCCAGGTGAAGGCGGCCGCGTCGAAGCGCGTGACGTCCGCGGGCTGCTCGACCGCTGCTGCGGGCCCGACGTCGTTCGGCAGGGCCGCGAGCCAGGTGTTGTAGGCGGCGTTGGACGCCTGGCCGAGCGCGATCGCGATCGCCTCCTGGCGAGCTTCGTCGACGGCGACGAGCGCCGAGTGGGGCTCCGCCGGAACCGCGGGCCCGCCGTGGAGCTGGCCGGCCATCCGCACCAGCCGCGTCACCATGTAGTCGGCGGTGTGCGGGCCGTAGGAGGTCAGCGCCTTGCGGTAGTGGTCGTAGGCCATGTACTCGCGGTAGCTGACGGTGTAGCCGTTGTAGTCGGTGGCGTGGCCGATGCCGACGACGAGCTTGTAGCCCGTGTTCTCGTCAAGCTCCTCCCGCCCGAAGTTGCCCCAGATGGCGGCAGGGTCGGCGGGCTCGGAGTTCGCGGCCACCGCGTTTTCGGCCGCGTCCCACCCGTCGGCGGGGTTGTGAACCTGCGCGCGCATCCGTTCGTAGCGCGCATTGCTGAAGGTCGTCGTCTGCGGCAGCGAGCAGGTCCAGGTGGTGTCGGGGTTCTGCGCGCAGTTGCCCGGCAGCTCGGTCCAGTCGAAGCCGTTGACGAAGTCGCCGGCGACGTCGTTCGCGCGGCTTTCGAAGTTCAGGATCAGGTCCATCTGCGCCTCGCACGCGCACGAGCCCAGGACGACGTCGCCGATGCGGAAGGTTTGCAGGCGCAAGCGAAGGTTCTCCTCGACCGCGGCGAAGCCCGGCGCGTCGTAGTGGTCGGGCACCGGGAACCCGTGCTCCTTGAGGTTCTCCCAGGCCATGTTCTGCGGGTCGTTGCCGCCCGCGCGCTCGCAGTCCGGCAGCCCCAGGATGGGCGAGCCGGGGTTGCCCTCGACCGTGCTCTCCGTCCGGCAGTTCGACACGCTGGGGTACGGGTGCGAGAGCGGTCCGGGGAAGAACATGCTGAGGTAGTCGACCGGCGCCTGGGTCGTGAAGGGCACGGCCCCCTCGCCGTCGCCGATCTCGTCGAAGGCCTGGACGACGGTGTCGGCCAGGTACCGAGCGCCGCGCTCGGTCTGCGCGTGGCCGACGTGTGCCCACGCGCGGATCACGCCGTCGGGCAGCGTCTCGTAGTTGCTGCGGAAGTAGGGACCTTCCGACGAGCCGACGTCGCCCTGGCTGTAGACGAGCGTCGCGCCGGTGTCGCGCTCGACGAAGCGCTCCAGCGGTCCCAGGAAGTCGGCCGTGATGAGGTCGTAGCCGTCGAGCGACTCGGGGTGCTGGCCGTGGTTCATCCAGATCGCGTAGGGCTCGGGCTGATCGGGGTTGGTCACGTCGTCGATCCGCATGACCGTGACGCCGAAGTCGGCCCAGCCGCCTTCGCCGCCCCAGGTCTCCGGGTAGCCGCGCGGCGTGCCGTCGTCGGCCAGGCCGCGTCCGGTGATGTTGCCCTTGTAGATGGTGTGCTTGATCGTCGTCGCGCCGATGCGCACCGGGCGCAGCGCCGCCGCCGCCTGCTCGATCGAGGCCGCCATCTGGCGGGCGTGGTACTCGAACGCGCGGATCTCGAAGGCGTCCTGGAAGAGCCAGACGCCCCACGCGGGGCTCATGTAGTAGGGCGAGGAGTGGTTATGCGAGGCGTGCAGCAGGATCTGGTCGTAGCCGATCCCGGAGGTCTGGTTCGCGTCCAGGATCTGCGCGACTCGCCGGACCAGCAAGTCCTGCGCGAGGTAAGAGTCGCTCTTGACCAGCGCGATCCGCTTGCCGTTCGTGCCCTCGACGACGAGCGCGCGGTAGGTGAGCCGGGACTGGACGCCGTAGGAGTGCTGCTGGACGTTGCTGTGGTTGAAGGGGTCGAACTCCTCGCCCGTAACCAAGCCGAGCGCGTTCGGGTTCTTGTCGCTGTACTGACCGGAGCCGATGCCGACCTGGTAGGTCGCGTCCGCGACGCCGACCCCGGCTCGCAAGACTGCGTCTGGTTCGGCCGACGAACGGGCGGCGGCCGGCGTGACGACGACGGCGAGGGCGACTGCGATGGCGGAGGCACGGAAGCGGCGCACGATGGGTTCTCCTTGTCGGTAGCGAACGCGGTGCACGAACTCGACCGGGCAGTCGGGTCCGTCTTGTCCTGATTCGACACCCGCCCCGCTTTCCCTGCCCGGATGTGCCCGAGCCGAGGACGCCCGCTACGCTGGCGTCCCGCCCGCCGAGTCGAGGAGGAGCCATGCCCAAGCCGCTCGCGACCAGCGAACTGGACGACACGCCGCTGCCGGCCCCGCCCGAGCGATCGGTCGAGGAGGAGCGCCTGCACCGCAAGCAGCGCCTCGCCGCCGCCTTCCGGATGTTCAGCAAGTGCGGCTTCGACGAGGGCGTCGCCGGGCACATCACCGCCCGCGACCCCGAGCGGCTCGACCACTTCTGGGTGAACCCGTTCGGGATGCACTTCTCCCACATCCGGGTGAGCGACCTCGTCCTGGTCAACCACGCCGGCGAAGTCGTGGAGGGCGACAAGCTGGTGAACCAGGCCGCCTACGCGATCCACTCGCAGGTCCACGCCGCGCGGCCCGACGTCGTGGCGGCCGCGCACGCCCACTCGCTCTACGGCAAGACGCTCAGCGCGATGCCGATGATGGTGGAGCCGATCACGCAGGACGCATGCGCCTTCTACGGCGACCACGGCAGGCTCGAGGAGTTCACCGGCGTCGTCTTCGACGTCGCCGAGGGCAAGAAGATCGCCCACGCGCTCGGCGAGCACAAGGCCGTCATCCTGCAGAACCACGGCCTGCTGACCGTCGGGCACACCGTCGACGAGGCCGCGTGGTGGTTCATCTCGATGGAGCGGAGCTGCCAGTCCCAGCTCATCGCCTATGCGGCCGGCACGCCGATCCAGATCGACGACGAGGCGGCGGCCGCCACCCAGGAGCAGATCGGCTCGCACGCCGCGGGTTGGTTCCAGTTCCAGCCGCTCTACGAACGGATCGTGCGCGAGCAGCCCGACCTGCTGGAGTAGACGCCCCCGGGCAGAGGAACCGCCCAACCCCGGCGGACGTCTGAGGGGGAGGTCCCCACGTCCCCGGGAGGAAGCGCAATGAGACGCATCGTCGCAGTTGCCTCGCTGCTCGCCGCCGCCGCCTGCACGTCCGGCGGCTCGCTCGTTCAGGACCAGCCGCCGCGCGGCGCAGACGAACTGCTCCTTCGGGTCGCCTACGAAGGCGGTTTCACCCCTCCGGAGTACCAGGTGATCCGGATGCCCATCGTGTCGGTCTTCGGCGACGGGCGCGTCGTGACGGAGGGCCCGCAGATCGAGATCTACCCCTCGCCGGCGCTGCCGTCGGTCGTGGTTCGCACGGTGAGCGAAGACGCGGTCGAGCTGATCCTGGACCGCGCGCGCGAGGCCGGCCTCACCGGACCGGACCGCGAGCTGACAAACGATACGATCGCCGACGCGGCCGACACGGTCTTCACCGTGGACTACGGCGACGAGACGCACACCACGAGGGCCTACGCGCTCGGGTTCGACGACGATGCCGAGCGCGCAGCGCTCACGAAGTTCCAGAACGACATGACCGACCTCGCGAGCTGGCTGCCGGCCGAGGACCTCGGCGAAGAGAGCGAGTGGGAGATCGACCGGCTGCGGATCGCCGTGCAGGACTACGCGGGGGATCCCGAGGTGCCGCAGGGGGCGAAGGACTGGCCGCTGGCGACGCCGCTCGCGAGCTTCGGCCAGGAGACCGCGTTCGGGATCCGCTGCGGCGCGGTCGAAGGCGAGGATCTCGCGACTCTGCTGCCGGAGGTCCGCAGCTCCAACCAGCTCACGCCCTGGACGAGCGACGGGAAGGACTTTCGCCTGAACGTCCGGCCGCTTCTTCCCGACGAACCCGACTGCTGAGCCTGGTAGCCTTGCGGAACGGGCCGGCAGTGCGCCGGCCCGTTCTTCCTGCGAGGAGCCCGTCGTTGCCGGAGCACGCGGCCATGAGCCGCCCCATTCGAAACGTCGCCTTGGTCGCGCACGTCGACCACGGCAAGACGACGCTCGTCGACGCGCTCCTTCGTCAAACCGGGGTGCTCCGCGCCGGCGCGCCCGCCACCGATCGCATCCTTGACTCGGGCGACCTGGAGCGCGAGAAGGGGATCACGATCCTCGCCAAGGCCGCCAGCGTCGAATGGCGCGGCGTGAAGGTCAACCTGGTCGACACGCCCGGGCACGCCGACTTCGGCGGCGAGGTCGAACGCGGCCTCGCGCTGGTGGACGGGATCCTGCTGCTGGTGGACGCGGCCGAGGGCCCGCTCCCGCAGACGCGGTACGTGCTGTCCAAGGCGCTCGAGCGCCACCTCCCCGTCGTGGTGGTGCTGAACAAGGTGGACCGCAAGGACGCGCGCACGGCGGAGGTGCTCGACCTGATCTACGAGCTGTTCTTCGACTTGGACGCGCAGGACCATCACATCGACTTCCCCGCGTTCTCCTGCGTCGCGCGCGAGGGGCGCGCGGTACCCGGCGTCGGGCTGCCGGACGAGCAGGACGACCTGGCGCCCCTGCTCGACGCGATCCTCGCGACGGTGCCCGCGCCCGCCGGCGACCTCGGCGGGCCGCTCCGCGCGCTGGTGACGAACCTGGACGGCAGCGACTACCTGGGACGGCTTGCCATCGGCCGCGTGTTCTCCGGCAGGCTCGCCGCGGGCGGAGCGCTCGCGGTGATCGGCGCCGACGGCGAGCCGAGGCCCGCCAAGCTGACGTCGCTTCAAGGGTTCGCCGGGCTCGGGCGCGCGGACGCCGAGGCGATCGACGCCGGCGACCTGTTCGTCGCCGCCGGCATCCCCGAGATCGAGATCGGCGACACGCTCAGCGACCCTGCGGAGCCGGAGGCGCTTCCGCGCCTGACCGTGGACCAGCCGGTCCTCACGATGACGTTCGGACCGAACACCTCTCCGCTCGCCGGCGCGGGTCGCTTCCTCACGGCGCGTCACATCGCCGAACGGCTGCAGCGCGAAGCGCTCGGCAACGTGTCGATCAAGCTTCGTCCCACGGCCTCGCCGGACATCTTGGAGGTCGCGGGCCGGGGGGAGCTGCAGCTCGCCGTGCTGATCGAGACGATGCGGCGCGAGGGCTACGAGATGGAGGTCAGCCGTCCCGAAGTAATCACGACGACGATCGACGGTGCGCTGCACGAGCCGCGCGAGCGCGTGACCGTCGACGTTCCCGACGAGCACGTCGGCACGGTGAGCCAGATCGTCGCGCCGCGCAAGGGCACGATCGTCGAGGTCGTGCGCGGACGGACGGGCCGCTCGCTCGTGGTGTTCGAGGCGCCGGCGCGCGGGCTGCTCGGCTTCCGCACGACGTTGCTGACGACGACGCGCGGCACCGCGCTTGCGCACACCGAAGCCGCGGGCTGGATGCGCTGGGCCGGCGAGCTTCCGCACCGCCAGGGCGGCGCCATCGTCGCCGACCGAGCCGGGCGCGCCACCGGCTACGCGCTGGACAACCTTCAGCAGCGCGGCACGCTCTTCGTCAAGCCTGGCGACCGCGTGTACGAGGGGATGGTCGTCGGCGAGAACAGCCGGCCCGACGAGATGGTCGCCAACCCCACGCGCGAGAAGCAGAAGACGAACATCCGCACCCACGCCCACGACGACGCGATCAAGCTCGACCCGCCCGTGGAGCTGACGGTCGAGCGGGCCATCGAGACGATCGCCGAGGACGAGCTGGTCGAGGTCACGCCCGCCGGCCTGCGCATCCGCAAGCGGGTGCGGGACCGGCGCGCGCGCGAACGCGCGCGCGCCGGATAGCCGGCCCGGGTCTGGTCAGAACGGGCGGCTGCGCCGCCCGTTCTGACGTGCTGTAATCAGACCGGACCGCACCGGCGAAGGGAGGCGGCAATGGATGCCAAACAAGTCCTCGTCGTAGCCAACGAGACCGCCGATCGATGGCACTTGCTCAGCGCCGTGCTCCGGCGCCATTCCGAGGGGCCGTGCGCGTTCACGTTGCTGGTGCCTGCGGGGGCGCCGCCCGCGACGCTCACGTGGACCGAGGCGGGTGCGCACGAGTATGCGCAGGAGCGCATGGAGGAGGCGCTCGACCGCATGCGCTCGCACGGGATCAGCGCGCGCGGCGTGATCGGCGACGCCGACCCGATGCTGGCGATCGACGACGAGGTGATGCCGAACCGCTACGACGAGATCATCATCTCGACGCACTCACCGGGCATCTCGCGGTGGTTGCGCCAGGACCTGCCGAACCGCGTGGCGCGCAAGTATCGGCTCCACCTGACCCACGTGTACCCCGACGTCGAAGCGCTGACGACCCAGAGCGCCTGAGCGCGGCGGCCGCTAGTCGGCCGCCGGCAGCTCGACGATGAACCGGGCGCCGTTCGGCTCGTTGGGCTCGTATCGCAGCGTGCCCGCCATGCCTTCGACCGAGCGGCGGCTGATCGCGAGCCCGAGCCCCGACCCGATGGTGTCGCGGTGTCCGTCGGCGCGCGTGAAAGGCTCGAAGAGCACCGGCACGAACTCCTCGGGAACTCCTTCGCCGTCGTCGGCGACGATGAGCCGGACGCCGTCCCCGAGCCGTTCGGCTCGGACGTCGACGCGCGAGCCCCCGTACTTGCTCGCGTTTGCGATCAGGTTGACGAGCACTTCCTCCAGCCGCGCGGGGTCGGCCGTCGCCCGCACGTCCGGGGGAATCTCGTTGTCGATCGGGGTTCCGTCCGCGATTCCCACGGTTTCGATCGCGGAGTCCACGGCGGCTCGCAGGGGAACGGGACGGCGCTCGAAGACCGTCGCCCCGACCTCCAGGCGGCTGAAGTCGAGCAGGTCGTTGATGAGCTTGCTCGCCCGCGCGCCCTGCCGATCCATCGACTCCAGGGCGCGCTCGACGTCGACGGGCGTCATGTTGCCTTTGCGTCGCGCGAGGAGCTGCGCGAGCCCGGCCAGCGACGTGAGCGGCGTGCGCAGCTCGTGGGCGGCGTTGGAGACGAACTGGCTCTTCATCTCGCTCAGCTCGCGCTCGCGCTCGAGCTTCTCGGCGTGATCGAAGGCGATGCGCGTCATGACGGCGCTCTCTTCGCGATGGATGCGCTCTTGTCGCGCCAGAAGCCCGGCTGCGATCCCGCAGATGACGATGTAGGACGGCCGCACGACCATGCCGAGCGCGAAGCGGGCGCGGTCCACGGCGTACACGCCGAGCAGGAGGCCGGCTTCGGCGGTCGCCGCGAGGATCGTCGGCCGAAGGTCCCATCGCATCGCGACCGAGATGACGCTGATGAAGTAGATGACCCAGTACTCGCTCTGCCAGCCGCCGGTCCCGTAGACCCACAACGAGATCAGCCCGGCGTCGACCGCGAGCGTGAACCACCCGAAGTGCAGCAGCGGGTAACGCTCGTAGGGACGTTCGAACACCGACCACACGGCGTACAGCAGCGCGATCACGATGACGGTGAAGGCGATCGCGGGCCGGGTTCGATCGGCGCGCGGCAGGAGCAGGAACGTGGTGACGTTGGTGATGATGACGAGCGCGCGGATGTAGGACAGGGAACGCTCCATCTCGAGCGTCTTGGCGTAGGCGGCTTCGGCGAGCGCCCGCTGCGTGGCGTTCAGTCCTCCTCCTCCTCCTCTCTCAATCCGATTATCGGCACTCCCAGGCCCGCCTTGGGGGTCAAATCTGCGCGTAGCCGCTTCGGGTGAACGCGACCGGGACCTTGGTCGCCCGGTCGGGCCGACCGGCGGCCCACCGCCGGGGCGAGCGGGGCGCTCTTGTACGATTTCGCGCCGTGACCGGCCGCGGGCGGGGGGCGTTGTGAAGGTCTCGGTGATGATCGAGGGTCAGATGGGACTGACCTGGCCGCGCTGGCGGGCCGTGGCCGCCGAGGCCGAGCGCTTGGGGTTTGCCGGCATCTTCCGCTCGGACCACTTCACCAACCCGAGCGGCGATCCCGACGACGCGCTCGAGCTGATCACGTCGCTGACCTACCTGGCCACCGCGACCGAGCGCCTCCACTTCGGCCCCCTCGTGGCGCCGGTGTCGTTTCGCGATCCCGTTCACCTCGCCCGCCAGGCCGCGGCGATCGCGGACCTCAGCGGCGGACGCATGATCCTCGGGCTGGGTGCGGGATGGCAGGACCGGGAGCACGAGGCGTTCGGCTACGAGTTGGGCGACGTGCCGTCGCGGTTCGCGCGACTGCAGGAGGGGCTGGAGGTCGTGACGCGCCTGCTGCGCGCCGCGCCCGCGAGCTTCGAGGGCCGCTTCTTCACCCTGCGCGAGGCGCCGATGCTGCCGGCGCCGGCGCATCCGATTCCGATCCTGGTCGGTGGCAACGGCCCGCGGCGCGTGCTTCCGCTCGCGGCTCGGTTCGCGGACGTGTGGAACGGCATCTTCCTCACGCCGGAAGACTTCGCCGCGCGCTGCGCGACGCTGGACGAGCTGTGCGCCGCGGCCGGACGCTCGCCGGATGCGGTGCGCCGAACCATGATGACCGGCGCCTACGTCGGGGAGAAGGCGTGGGATCGCCTGCGCGCCAACCCCAGCCTGCAGGGCAAGAACGACGAGGAGATCGGCGAGCTGCTTCGGTCGCGCGGCGCGCTCGCCGGCGACGCCGGCGACGTGCGCGACCAGCTCGCCGCGCTGGAGAAGGCGGGCGCCGACGAGCTGATGGTGCAATGGCTGGACCTGAACGACCTCGACGGGCTCGCGAGCCTCGCCGAGATCCTGCTCTAGATCTGCCGCGTCAGGTAGTTCTGCTCGCCGACGCGTTCGATCAACCCGAGTTGCGTCTCGTGCCACTCCAGGTGCTTCTCTTCGTCGGCGAGCTTGGCGGCGAGGAACTCGCGCGTCGCCTGGTCGCCGTCCTCGACGCACACCGCAATCGCACGGCTCAACAGCTCGAGCGCGCTGCGTTCGGTCTCGCGCTGCAGGCTCAACTGCTCCGGGACGGTCTCGCCGATCTTGACCGATCCCATCCGCTGCACGTTCGGGATCGTGCCGACGTAGAGCAACCGGTCGATGAGCTGCTCGGCGTCGCGCATCTCGTCGAACGCGATGTCGCGCAGGTGGCCGGCGAGCGACTCGTAGCCCCACGACGCGCACAGTCGCGAGTGCAAGAAGTACTGGTTGACCGCGGTCAGCTCCATCGTGAGCAGCTCGTTGAGCGATTCGACGATCCGTGTGCTCGTTTCCATCGGTTACCCCCTTCGCCGATTACATCTCCGCGTCGCGAACCCGGTAGGACCGGCGCTCGATCCCGTTCTTCTCGCAGTAGGCGGCGAGCAGCTCCTCGACCGCGGGCCGGCAGCTCCCGCACACCTTGCCGACGTCGCACCGCCGTGCCAGGTCGCCGAACGTGCGGGCCCCGTTCTCCAGGGCACACCGGATCGTAGCGTCGGTGACGAGCCGGCACAGGCACACGTACAGACGGCGGCCTCCTTGATCTTCGAGGACTTCGGCCTGGTCATGCTAGTGGGTGCGGGAGATTCCGGCAGAAAGTGACGAGAGCGGGAAGGAGGTGACGGGTCCGGCGCATAACGGTTCTCCAACGTGCTCGTTCACACACCTGAACGGCACGAGGAGAAGCGATGACACCCCTCTCACGATGGACGATCGCGGTCGCGCTGTGCGTCGCGTCGGTCGCCGTCGCGGCCGTCCCGGCCGCTGCGGGCAACGCCGCCTCGGACGAGGCCGCGTTCGTGAGCAAGATCAACGGCGCGCGCGCCGACCGGGGTCTCCCCGCGTTGCGCGTCGCCTCGGACCTCGTCGCGGTCGCGCGTCGCCACAGCGCTGAGATGGCGCGCAGCGATGCGATCTACCACAACCCGGCTCTCGGGTCCGATGTCTCGAACTGGGAGAAGCTCGGTGAGAACGTCGGGCGAGGCACGTCGGTCGCGATCACGCACGAATACTTCATGGATTCGGCCGAGCATCGCGGGAACATTCTGTGGGCCGAGGTGACCGAGGTCGGCGTCGGCGTCGCCTACGGCGGCAAGTGGATCTACGTCACGCAGATCTTCCGGCTTCCCGCTGGGAAGTCGGCTCCGGCGGCGGCTTCGCCCGCCGGATCCGGGACCGCTCGGGCCGCCGCTCCGACCACCGCACCCGAGCCCGTTCGCGTCGCGCCGCCGCCGAAGCCGCGAGTCGTCTCCTTCCTGGTTCAGCTCACGCTCGCCGACTAACGTAGGCGGCATGCCGCGAGGAGAAGGAGCCGTCCCGGACCGCAACCTCGGGATGGAGCTCGTCCGCACGACCGAGGCCGCTGCATTGGCGAGCGCACGCTGGGTCGGGCGGGGCGACAAGATCGCCGCCGACCAGGCGGCCGTCGACGCGATGCGCCTGATGTTCAACACGGTGTCGGTGGACGGCGTCGTGGTCATCGGCGAGGGGGAGAAGGACGAGGCGCCGATGCTCTACAACGGCGAGCACGTCGGCACCGGCGAGCCGCCCGGCGTCGACATCGCCGTCGACCCGCTCGAAGGCACCGAGCTGACCTCGCGCGGGCAGAGCGGCGCGCTGTCGGTCGTCGCGGTCGCCGAGCGGGGCACGGTGTTCGATCCCGGGCCGTGCGTCTACATGGAGAAGCTGATCACCGGACCGGAGGCGGGCGCGGTGATCGACATCACGGCGCCGATCGAGGAGAACCTGCGCGCCGTCGCCAAGGCGCGCGGGATGCACGAGCGCGACATCACCGTGGTGATCCTGGACCGGCCGCGCAACGAGGAGGCGATCGGGCGGATCCGCGAGGCCGGCGCCCGCGTGCAGCTCATCATGCACGGCGACACCGCGCCGGCCCTGGCCGCGGCGATGCGCGGGACCGGCGTGGACATCGTCTACGGGATCGGCGGCTCGCCCGAGGGCGTGATCACCGGCGCGGCGATGCGCTGCCTCGGCGGCGAGATCCAAGCCCGCCTGTGGCCGCGCGACGACGACGAGCGCGCGCGCGCGGAGGCCGCGGGCTACGACCTCGCGCGGGTGCTGTCCTCGGCGGACCTCGTTTCCGGCGAAGAAGTCTTCTTCGCGTGCACCGGCGTGACCGACGGCGTGCTCGTGCAAGGCGTGCGCTACACCGCGGGCGGCGCGACGAGCGAGTCGCTCGTGATGCGATCCAGGACCGGCACCGTGCGCAGGATCTTCAGCGAGCACCACTTCGAGAAGCTCGACCGGATCTCGCGCATCGCCTACGGAGCGTCCTGAGCGGCGCGCTCGCCGCGTAGCGCTCGCCCAGTCGCGCTCGCCCCCAGCCGTAGCCGCTCAGTCGCGGTCTCGGGCGCGCTGGGCCCAGATGCCGATCGCGACGCCGAGACCGATCAGCGCCGTCGCGCCGAGCGTGGACGGGATGCCGATCAGCAGGGCGCGACGGCGCGTGCGCAGGTCCTGCACGGGCCAACCCCGCGCGCGCGCGATGCGACGAAGCTCGGGGTCGGGGTTCACGGCGTGGGCGTGTCCGACCGACTCCAGCAGCGGGAGGTCGTTCTTCGAGTCCGAGTACGCGTGGCACTCGGCGAGGTCCAGGTCGCGCTCGGCGGCGACCGCCGCCACCGCCTTGGCCTTCTCCTCGGCGTGCAACAGCGGACCGGCCAGTCGCCCGGTGTAGAAGCCCGCGTCGTCGACCTCGGACACGGTGCCCATCGCCCCGGTCATCCCGAGCGACTGCGCGATCACCTCGGCCAGCTCTTGCGGGGCGGCGGTCAGCAGCCAGGTCTCGCTTCCGAGCTTGGCGTGGTGCTCGATCACGCGGGCGATGTCCTCGTAGACGCGGGGCAGGATGCGCTCCTCGGCGATCTCGCGGCCCAGCTCGCGCAGCTCGTCCTGGTGGCGTCCGGCGACGAACTCCAGGGCGCCGGCCTGGATGTCGTCCACCTTGCCCATCAGCTCCTTGCCGAAGAGCCGGTAGCGAATCTGGGTCCAGGCGAAGGACGCGATCTGGCGCGCTCGGATGAAGTCCCGCGCATACAGGCCCCGCGCGAGCAGGTACAGCGACGAGCCCGGGATCAGCGTCTTGTCGCAGTCGAAGAACGCCGCGCGGTTGCCCATGCCGGGCAGTGTAGCGACCTCGTCCGGCTCGCCTGCGCTATCCTCGGCGCTCGTGAGCACGGACCACTATGCGATCCCGCTGCGGAGCGGCTCGGTCTGGGAGATCCCGACCGGGTTCGGCACCACGTTCCAGTGGGAATACGACGAGCGCCGCGCGCAACTGCTGACGCTCTACGGCAAGGGCAAGCAGAAGCAGTGGGACGCGGAGCAGAGGATCGACTGGTCGGTGGACGTCGACCCACGTTCCCCGGACATGCCCGAGGTCTACGTGCCGATCTACGGCTCGGACATCTGGGAGGCCATGGACGACGAGCGTCGAGCCGAGGTGCGCCACCACATGACGGCGTGGCTCAACTCGCAGTTCCTCCACGGCGAGCAGGGCGCGCTCGTGTGCACCTCCAAGATCGTCATGGGCGTGCCCGACATAGACGCGAAGTTCTACGCCGCGACGCAAGTGATGGACGAGGCGCGCCACGTCGAGGTCTACGACCGGTACCTGCGCACGAAGATCGAGATGGCCTACCCGATCAACCCGTTCCTGCAAGAGCTGCTCGACCAGGTGATCCGCGACGCGCGCTGGGACCTGACCTACCTCGGGATGCAGATCATGATCGAGGGGCTTGCCCTGGCGGCGTTCGCGCTGATCCGCGACTACACGGCCGAGCCGCTCGCCAAGCAGATCAACACCTACGTCATGCAGGACGAGGCGCGCCACGTCGCCTTCGGGCGGCTCGCGCTGCGCGACTACTACCCGGAGCTGACCCAGGCCGAGCGCGGCGAGCGCGAGGAGTTCGTCGCCGAAGCGTCGCGGCTGATGTACGGCAGGCTGATGGCGCGAGAGGTCTGGGACAACCTCGGCATCGGCTGGAAGAACGTGCGCGAGCACGTGGAGTCGAGCGAGATCCTGGCCAACTTCCGCCGGATGCTCTTCAGCCGGATCGTGCCGACCGTGAAGGACATCGGCTTGTGGGGCGAGCGGGTCCAGCGCTGCTTCGCCGACCTCGGCGTCATCGACTTCCAGGACGCGGTGCCCGACGATCTGCTGGTCGCCGACGAGCTGATCGCCGAGGAGTACGACGCGCGCCGCGGCGAGGTCGAATCGGCCATCGCGCGCGGCGCGGTCTCCTAGCTCTCGTTCGCGAAGCGAACCCCGTCGGGACCGACGCCGACGGTCTCGGTGCGCGTTCCGTCGCCCTCGACGCGAACCTCGAACTGCACGCTGTTCGCGTCGACCTCGTTGCGTTCGAGCACCTCGTAGGCCACCACGATTCCGGCGGGCGGCTCGACCTGCGTCGGCGCGCCTTCGATGCGCGCTTCCATGAACCGAATCAGCGAGGCGGTCAGCTCGTCGTAGACGATCCCTGCGGGGACGAATCCACGAGGGGTGTAGACGTCTCCGGTCGGGAAGTCCGCGTCGCCGGTCGGCGTCAGGCTGCCGACGATGTCACGGCCCATCTCGGCATAGCGCGACCACAGATCGTCGGTCGATCCCACCACGATGAACTGCAGCGTCTGTGGCCCCGGGCACGACGTCTGGGTGGGGCAGGAGCGCCCGCTCCAATCGAGGCGATACACGATGCGGCGCACGCCGTCCTCCGACCGCACCGCGTTCAGGCCCGCCAGCGTGGCCGGCTCGAAGGAAACGTCGCCGAACATCTCCGAGGTGTCGTCGTAGGCCTCGTCGTAGAACAGGAAGGACTCCACGGCGAAGGTGTCCTCGCCGACCGTAAGCCCGGGCAGGCCGGGTGGGTTGAACTCGACCGAACCCTCGAACCCGCCGACGTGCCAGTCGTCGGGAATGGTCACTTGGTACCCCTGCAGCTCGTTCCGGAACGTCGCGACGCCGTCGGTTCCACCCGTCGTCGCCGGGTTCACGAGTCCGTCACGCGCGCCGCTCGGCAGCAGGCGCGGGACCATCACGCCCGCGGCCGCGATCAGCGCCACCAGGAACACGGTCGTCGCGATGCGACGCTGGTGGACCGAGCGCACCTTTCCCTCGACCTCGCCCCAGGACTCGGTGCGCGGCTCGACGTCCTCTGCGTGTCGCATGAGAGCCTCCTTGATCTCGTTCTCGATGCTCATGACTGCCTCCCTTCGCCGAGCCGCGCGCGCAACCGAGTCAGCGCGCGGTCGGCGTGCTTCTTCACGCTCCCCGTGCTCATGCCGAGCGCGGCGGCGACGTCCCGCTCGCTCATGTCCTCGTAGAACTTCAGCGCGACGACCGCGCGCTGGCGAGCGGACAGCTCCTGGATCGCGCGCCACATCTCGTCCCGGGTGTCGACGTCCGGATCGGACGCGGCGCGCGCGTCGAGTTGGCGCAGGGCCCGGGTCTCGCGGCTCGCGCGGCGGAAGCCGCTTCGAGACAGGTTTACGATCGTCCGGCGAGCGTAGGCGCCGATGCCCTGCTCCTCGACGCGCGCGCCCGCCTTGTACATGCGAACGAACGCGTCCTGGACCAGGTCCTCGGCCTGCGCCCGGCTCCCGCACACGAAGTACGCGAAGCGAAGGAGCCCCGGATACTCGGCGTCGAACCACGAACCGAGCCGTTCGAGCCGCGAGCGTGCCGGCTGAAAGATTCCGATCTGCGCCCTCCACGTGGCCTCGGCTGTGCCGTTCATGCCCGGTATACGCCCGAGACCCCGCCCAGGTTGACAGCCGAGGCCGGCAGGAGTGTCCCCCGCGGGCACTATGCTCTCGGGGCCGTTGCGGACTGTCCCGGACCATGGCGGTCACATAGAGCTCAGTTTGGACTGTATGTGTCCGCCGTGGACTCTGATGGTCCCCGCGCCCTTCGGTGGGATATGCCGTCGGCGCCTTCCCGCGTCCGCCTTCCTAGTTTCGTGTCGGCCTTCCCAGCTTCGCGGAGGTGAGTGGACATGGACAGCACGACCCACTGGGATCGCTTTGAAGCCGAGCTGCGGTGGCGAGGGGACGAGGAAGCGCTGGTGGATTGGCACGCGGCCGTGGAAACCGATCAGAAGGATCCCGACGCGTGGGCTCGTACGATGTTCATCGACGACTACCTCCACGGTGGCTATCGGGAGCGGCGCAAGAACAAGCTGTTCGCCAAGATTGGGCCCAACGGGAGGTCCGAACCGGCGGCGGCCTCGGCTCCATCGACGCCCGCACAGATCGAGCATCCGGTGGGGCGTCAAGTGGCTGCGGAGCGATCCCGCGCGGGGCTGACGCAAGCTGAACTCGCCGACGCGGCCGGCATGCGTCGCGAGCGGCTCAGCAAGATCGAACGAGGCCTGCTCGAGCTTCGCTTCCGGGAGGCGTGCCGGATTGCGGATGCCGTCGGGTCCGGGCTGGATGCCTTCCGGGTGGACGCCCTCCGAGTGGGCGCCCTCCGAGTGGACGGTGAGCCTAGCCGCGGGCCAGGGCGGTGATCAGGCCGGCGACCATGATCAGCAGCAGGTAGGCGCCGAAGGAACGGAGCGTGCGGCGCTCGACCAGGCCGAGGAACCAGCGGATCGCCACGAAGCCCGAGACCGCCGCCGAGACGATGCCGACGAGGAAGGCCACGCCGTCGCCGCCGACGCCCTGGTCGATCATCGCGGGGATCTCGACGAGCGTCGCTCCCAGAATGATCGGCGCCGACAGCAAGAAGGAGAAGCGGGCGGCCGCGTGACGGTCGAACCCGAGGCGCATCCCGGCGCCGATGGTCGCGCCCGACCGCGAGATTCCCGGCAGGATCGCGACGGCTTGCGCGGCGCCGATGATCGCGGCGTCCGTCACGGCGATCTCGGCGAGATCGCGGAACTGTGGCGCGTGATCCTCGCGCGCGCCCGCGACGACGCGCTCGCGCTTCGTCTCGGTCGCCATCAGGAACCAGCCCGTCACGCCCAGCAGCAGCGAGGCGACCCCGGGCCGCTCGAACGACGATTCGAAGAACGAGTTGAAGGCGACGCCGATCAGCGCGGCGGGCACCGTCCCGACGCCGATCGCCACCGCGAGCGTGCGCGAGCCCGCGTCGGCCTCCTTCCAGCGCGCGACGGTCCGAACGAGCATGCGAATGTCCTCGCGGAAGAACAGCACGACGGCGATCAGCGTCCCCAGGTGGACCGCGACGCCGAACGCGAGTGTCGGCTCGTCCAGGCCGAGGATGAACGGCACGACGACCAGGTGGCCGCTGGAGGAGATCGGCAGGAACTCGGTCAGGCCCTGGACGATGCCGAGCAGCAGCGCGACGAGGACGTTCACGAGTGCCCGACCACGGCGCCTTGCAGGGCGGTCGCGCACGCGCACGCGCGCTCGGTGGGGATCGCGGGCACGACCGCGCCGAGCAGCGTCCGCAGGCGCTCGTTGTTCTCGCGGAACACGGCGACGACCTCGCCCACGCTCACGGGTTCGACGCCTTCGACGCCGGCGTCGTAGTCGGTGATGAGCGAGACGTTGCAGTAACACAGCTCCAGCTCGCGGGCGAGCGCCGCCTCCGGGTGCTGTGTCATGTTGATCACGTCCCAGCCCATTCGCGCGTACCAGGCCGACTCGGCCCGCGTCGAGAAGCGCGGCCCCTCGATCACCACGACGGTGCCTCGCTCGTGGACGCCGATGCCCTGCGCGCGCGCCCCGTCGATCGCCACGGCGCGCAGCTCGGGGCAGTAGGGGTCGGCGAGCGAGACGTGCGTCGTCGCCGGACCGTCGTAGAACGTCGAAAGCCGCCCGCTCGTCCGGTCGACGAGCTGGTCGCACACGACGAAGTCGCCGCGACGAACGTGCGCTTGCAGCGAGCCGGCGGCCGTCGGCGCGAGCACCCGCGTCACACCCAGCTCCCTGAACGCCCAGAGGTTCGCGCGGTAGGGGATGCGGTGCGGCGGATACTCGTGGCGAGTGCCGTGGCGGGGAAGGAACGCGACGCGACGCTCGCCGATCGTCGCAAGCGCGATCGGGGCGCTCGGCTCGCCGTACGGGGTGTCGAACTCGACTTCGGTGACCTCGCCGGCCAGGGTGTAGAAGCCCGAGCTGCCGAAGATCCCGATCTCGGCGCGCGCGCTCACTTCTTCGGGTCGGCCTTCTTGGCGCCGCCTTCCTTGGCGCCGCCGTCTTTGACGCCGCTCGACGAGGTCGTGTCGGCCTTCTTGGTCTCGGCGGAGGACGGCTTGGGCGAGGAGGCGGTCTTCTTCCCGCGGCTGTCGGTGGCGTAGAAGCCCGAGCCTTTCAGCACGATGCCCACCGGGTGATACACGCGCTTCAACTCGCTCCCGCAGACGTCGCACACGGTGAGCGGCTCGTCGGTGAAGCTCTGGTAGACCTCGATCCGGTTCCCGCACTTCGTGCAGGCGTATTCGTAGGTGGGCATCGCCGGCTCATCCTATCGGCGCAGGACTCGGGACTCGGTCACGACCAGGTCCATGCGCACGTCGTGGGGCTCGGCCGGAAGCTCGTCGACGACCTGGAAGTCGAAGCAGACGCCGATCTTCGTGGTCGCGGGCACGGCGGCCAGGAAGGCGTCGAAGAAGCCGCCGCCGTGGCCGAGCCGCGCGCAGGCGAGGTCGAAGGCGACCCCGGGCACGACGGCGACGTCGACCGGCCCCGCCGGTTCGAGCGGAGGCTCCGGGATGCCGCGGAAGCCGGGCGCGAGATGCCCGAGCGAGCCGGCGCGCGCGGCGATCATCGATCCCTCGCCGGTCACCGCCGGGACGGCCAGGGACTTCCCCGACTCGAGGATCCAGCGGAGCAGCTCGGCGGTCGGCACCTCGCTGCGGACCGAGGCGTAGGCCAGGACCGAGCGCGCGGCGGCCAGCTCTGGGAGTCCGGTGAGCGTCCGGACGATGGCCGCCGCGCGCTCGGTCCGCTCCTGGGGAGTCGTCCGCTCGCGCCGCGAGAGGATCAGGCGGCGGAGCTCGTCCTTGCGTCGCTGGATGTCCACGTTTGGCGGGAGGAAACACTCAAAACCGGCGGCTCGATACAGTTCGTCGCGGGGCCGGACGATAAGCAGGGAAAGCCCTGCCCCGCAACAATTCGCGGGGCATCGCGGTATGCGGCCACGGGCGTCGCGCCAGAAAGGTACCGGTCCGGGATGAAGCTCAGCACGCGGATCGCGGTCGCCGTCATCGGCGTCCTGTTCGGCGCGCTCTCGATCGGCCTGCTCGCGGGCGACGCCCCCGTTCGAACCGAGCTGCTGATCCTCGCGGTGGCGGGATCGGTCGGCGTCGTGGCCGGCGCGATCGCCGCCCGGATCGTGGCGAGCCCCTTCGTTCGCCTGACGGCGGCCGTCCGCCGGGCGGCCCGCGGCGACAAAGACGTCCACTTGGAGGCGACGGGCAACGACGAGATCGGCGACCTCGCGGCCTCGTTCAACCTGCTCACCGAACGCATCCGCCGTCACGCCGCCGACGTCGATCGCTCCCGGGGCGAGATCCGGGGCTCGGTCGCGCGGCTCGGCGAGGCGCTGCGGGCGACCCACGACTTGCAGAAGTTGCTCGCCGTCGTACTGGAAACGGCGCTGGTCGCCGTCGACGGCAAGGCGGGAGGCGTGTTCCTGCTGACCGGAGGACGGTCCGAGCTGACGCTGCGCGTGGGACGTCAGCTCGACGCGAGCCTTGCCGAATCGCCGATCGCGCTCGGTCAGGGCCTGGTCGGGACGGTCGCCGACTCCGGCCGGGCCGTCCTGCTGCCGGGCAGTCCCGACGTCGTGCTCGCCGACCCGGAACCGGTCGAGCCGACCGCGCTCGCGGTGCCGCTCCGGTCGCAGTCGCAGATGCTCGGCGTGCTGGCGCTCTACGGCCGGCGCACGATCGCGCCGTTCAGGGACGAGGACCTGGAGATCATCACCTCGCTCGCGCAGCAAGCGGGCGTCGGGATCGACAACGTGCTGCTCCACCGCGAGGCGCAACGCTTGTCGATCACCGACGGTCTGACCGGCATCTGGAACCGCCGCTTCCTCAACATGCGCCTGACGCAGGAGTTCGCGAGCGCCAAGCGGTTCGGCCGCCACCTGTCGGTGCTCTGGATCGACGCCGACAACTTCAAGACTGTGAACGACGAGCACGGGCACCAGCGCGGCGACTCGACGCTGATCGAGCTTGCGGCGCGGCTCGCCCCCGGCGTCCGCGAGGTCGACACGCTCGCGCGCTACGGCGGCGAGGAGTTCGTGCTCGTCCTGCCCGAGATCGACGGCGACGGCGCGCGGATCGTCGCCGAGCGAATCTTGAACGAGGTCACCAAGGAGCCGTTCGGCGACGCCGGCGACCTGCCGCTGGACCTCACCGTCTCGATCGGCTGCGCGACCTATCCCGAGCACGGCCAGACCCAGGAGGAGCTGCTGCGCTCCGCCGACCAGGCGATGTACGAAGCGAAGCGTCGCGGCAAGAACCGGATCGTCGGCGCCGACGAGGTGGACGGCCGCAACGGAGGCTTTGCCGAGCGGGGGACCGGGGCCTAGACTCGCCAGCCCTATGGGCATCACGAAGGCGGTCATTCCCGCCGCCGGCTTCGGAACCCGATTTCTGCCGGCGACCAAGGCGGTGCCCAAGCCGCTCGTGACCGTGGTCGACACGCCGACGATCCAGTACATCGTCGCCGAGGCCGTCGAGGCGGGCCTCACCGACATCCTGATCGTCACCAGTGCCAACACGCGCGCGATCGCCGACCACTTCGACCGCTCGTGGGAATTGGAAGCCTTCCTGCGCGAGCGCGGCAAGGACGACCTGGCCGACCAGATGCGCGCGATCGCCGAGATGGCCGACATCCACTACGTGGACCAGCACGAGCCGCGCGGCCTCGGGCACGCGGTGTCGCTCGCCGAGCGCCACGTCGGCGACGAGCCTTTCGCCGTCCTGCTCAGCGACAACATCATGGACCGCCCGCTGCTGCAGCCGATGATCAAGGCGTTCGACGAGTACGGCCGCAGCGTCGTGGCGCTCCAAGAAGTCGCGCGCGATCAGGTCCCCAACTACGGCATCGCCGAAGTCGAGGGGGTCGGCGGGCGCCTGGTGAAGGTGCTCGACATCGTCGAGAAGCCGCCCGTGGAGGAGGCGCCGTCGAACCTCGCCGCGATCGGGCGCTACGTGTTCATGCCGGGCATCTTCGAGGCGCTGGCACGGACCGAGCCGGGCTGGGGCGGGGAGATCCAGCTCACCGACGCCATCCGGTCGCTGGCGCCGGCGCAGGCCGTCTTCGGCTACCTGTACGAGGGGAAGCTCTACGACGTGGGTCGCAAGCCCGACTACCTCCAGGCCACGGTCGAGCTTGCCGCCAAGGACCCCGTTCTCGGCGAGGAGTTCAAACGCTTCGTCGCCGATTTCGCCGCGCGCCACAAGTTGGTGTAAACCGGGGTTTCCATGGTCCTTGAAACCGTCAACGCCGGTGTTACCTTTGCCCACGGACGGGCAATGCCGACCCGTCCATCTCTCGAACTGAGAGGGGGGCGCGCACCTGGGCGCTGTCATCGTGGGACTGCTGGCGCTGGCATGGGCCGTGCTTCTGCTCCCCTCGGCGCTCCGGCCGCGATTCGAGACCTCCCCGGTCAACGGGGTTCGTGAGTTCGAGCGCTCGATGGGCATCCTCGCGAACGCACGCAGCCAGGGCGGAACGGCCCCCGGCCGCTGGGTGATGAGCCCGAAGGGCATCCGCTCGCCCAGGACCAGGCGCCAGCGCGTGATGGCCCGCCGCCGCCGGGTGTTCGTGCGCCTGCTCTGGGCTGCGCTGGTGACGCTCGCGCTGGGGATCGTGCCCGCGATGCGCGTGGTGCTCGTCGCGCACCTCGCGCTCGACGCGGCGCTCGTGCTCTACGTGATGCAGCTCCGCCGCTGGCACCTGGAGGAGGAGCGGCGCGCGCGGGTCGTGCGCCCGCTTCCCTCGCGCGACCAGGCGCCCGCGCGCCCCGACACGATGTCCCAGCTCGGGTAGCGGCTCCACTACACTGCCGCTCCCATGGACCTCACCAGCATCGCCACCGAGATCCGCGAACGGTACGACGCCAAGTTCGCCGCGCGCGAGACCGGCCTTCGGTCTTCGCGCGCCGCGATCCGCCAGTGCGCCAACTCGATCCGCGCGGTCCACCGGGGCGAGATGGACCTCGCGCGCGAACTGCAGGCGAGCGCGCGCGCCGAGCTGGACGCGGCGCAGGAGGCGATGCGCCCCTTCGCCGAGATCTACCACGCCGGGTTCCTGCACGACGCGGAGAAGGAGTACGCAGAAGCGCTGTGTACCTACGCGATCATCAACGGCGAGGACCTGCCCGGCCCGCAGGAGATCGGCGTCGGCGACAGCGCGTACCTCAACGGACTCAGCGAGGTGATCGGCGAGCTGCGCCGCAACATGCTCGACATCATCCGCCACGGGGATCTCGCGCGCGGCGAGCAACTGCTCAACGCGATGGACGACATCTACTACGTGCTGGTGTCGATGGACTATCCCGACTCGATCACCGGCGGGCTGCGCCGGTCGACCGACGTCGCGCGCTCGATCATGGAGCGCAGCCGGGGCGACCTGTCGATGACGATCGCGCAGCGCGGCATCCAGGACGCGATCGAGCGCGCGAAGGAGGACTTCACCGGCTGAGGAGCGCGCCCTCCTCAACCGGCTCGTCCATCAGGAACCCGCCGCTCTGGCGGGTCCACAGCGTCGCGTAGGTCCCGCCGAGCGCGAGCAGGTCGGCGTGCGAGCCCTGCTGCTCGACCTCGCCGGCGTCCAGCACCACCAGCCGGTCCATGCGCTGGACCGTCGAGAGCCGGTGCGCGATCACGATCGCCGTCCTGCCTTCCATGAGCCTCCAGAGCGCCTCCTGGATCAGCGCCTCGGCTTCGGAGTCCAGCGACGAAGTCGCCTCGTCCAGCAGCAGGATGGGAGCGTTGCGAACCATCGCGCGCGCGATCGCGACCCGCTGGCGCTGGCCGCCCGAGAGCTTCACGCCGCGCTCGCCGATCAGCGTGTCGTAGCACGACGGCAGCGCCTCGATGAACTCGGCCGCGTGCGCGAGCCGGGCCGCCTCCCGCACCTCGGCCTCGGTCGCGTCCAGCCGCCCGTAGCGGATGTTGTCCGCCAGCGAGCGGTGGAACATCACCGGGTCCTGCGGCACGTAGGCGATCATCGAGCGCAGGTCGGCCTGGGCGATCGCGGCGACGTTCTGCCCGCCGATCAGGATCTCGCCGCGCTCGATGTCCATGAACCGCAGCAGCAGGCGCGTGACGGTCGACTTGCCGCCGCCCGAGCGCCCGACGAGCCCGACCTTCTCGCCGCTGGCGATCCGAAGGTCGAAGTCGCGGAACAGGTGCTCGCCCGCGCCGTCGCTGTAGCGGAACGTCACCTTGTTCATCTCGATGCTCGCGTCCCGCGGCGCGAAGACCGCCGGCGCGACCGGGTCGTTCACCGTCGGCTGCTCGAGCAGCAGCTCGGTGAACTGGGCGGCTTCGGTGACCGTGGACTCGAAGTTGCGGTAGATGCGGTTGAACTCCCACATGACCTGGGTTGTGTTCGCGTAGAAGCTGAAGGTCACGAACACCGCCTCGAAGCTCAGGCCGGACCGCCCGCCGATCGCGATCGCGATCAGCAGTCCGAAGACGTTGGTCAGCACGTACATCGGCGAGGTCACCATGTCGATGCGGCGGTTCTGGTAGTCCCAGGACCGCTTCGCCTTGGCGATGTAGTCGCCGACGTTGCGAGCGTGGACCGCGGCCTCGTGCGGCTCGCGCGCGAAGGCCCGCACCGCGTCGATGTTCATGATCGAGTCCGACACGTGCCCGGCCAGGACGTTGCTCGCTGTCTCGCGCGCGACGACCAGGCGCATCCGGCGCTTCACCAGCGGGATGACGAGCATCGCCGTCAGCGCCAGCATCACGACCAGCGTCAGCACGAGCCAGGGCGAGAACCGCCACAGCACCGCGACCACGAAGACCAGCGGGAGCAGGTTGCCCACGACGTTGAACGAGATCGTGTCCGAGAAGCCTTCGAACATGCGGGCGTAGGCCAGCGCCTTCTTCGTCAGCGATCCCGCGAAGTTGTCCTGGAAGAAGGCGATGTCCTTGCGCCACAGCTCGGCCATGCCGTCCTCGTAGAGGCGTTGCATGCCCCGCGTGTCGAGCCGGATGAGGCAGTGGATGCCGACGCGCCAGAGCATCTCGCCGCCGAACCACACCAGGCCGAACGTGACGACGTAGGGCGTCAGCTCGCCGAGGCCGGTGCCGTTCGTGCTGGTGAACCGACCCAGGACGCGCGCGATGATCAGGGCCGGGACGTAGAAGACCAGGATGCTGCCGAGCCCGGGCAAGAGCATGCCCGGGATCGCGACCTTCCAGTCCTTGGCAATCTGGCGCAGGTAGTGACGCACCGCGAGCTTGATCGCGGCGACGGACGTTCTTCGAGCGTGCGGAGACTCTTGTGTGGCTGACATGTCGGCTCCCCTGAGCGCAGGCGAAAGAGGGCAGGGAAAGACGAAGGGGCGCGCGCGGGCTCGCGGGCTAGTTTGAACCCGCCCCCGGCGGGCGCGCAAGCGCTTTTTCGGGCCAGGCGGCGTGCTAGCATCGGCGATCCGACCGGGGGTGTAGCTCAGTTGGTAGAGCGCTGCGTTCGCAACGCAGAGGTCGGCGGTTCGAATCCGCTCACCTCCACCAGAAGCCTCTTATCCATCCGACACCTCGACACCTCCGACACCTCTGATCCAAAACACCTCGCCGAGTGACACGAGGGTTCGGAAAGCCCTTGGCCCCAGGTCACGACCTGACCGCCGCGGGCCAGGATCTTCTCGACGAAGGCCTCGTGATCAACGCGATGGGTCATGATTGTCACCTGGCACGATAGATTCTTGCGCGAAGCTTCAGAGAGGGAGCGATGACTTACAGCCAGATCGTCAGCTTCATCTGGGGTGTCGCGGATCTGATCCGGGACACTTTCAAGCGCGGGAAGTATCAGGACGTGATCCTGCCGTTCACCGTGCTGCGTCGGCTCGACTGCGTGCTGGCGCCGACCAAGGCGAAGGTTCTCGAGACCCAGGCGAAGTTCAAGGGCAAGCTCGAGAACCCGCACGAGCAGCTCCGCCGAGCATCCGGCTTCGCCTTCTACAACACGTCCCGCTACGACTTCGAGAAGCTCCTCGCCGACGCGCCCCACCTTGCCGCGAACCTCCGCAACTACATCGCCGGCTTCTCGCCGAACATGCGGGAGGTACTCGAGAAGTTCGATTTCGACAACACGATCAGCAAGCTCGATGAGGCCGGGCTTCTCTTCCAGGTGATGGAGCGGTTCAAGAACGCAGCACTGCATCCCGACGACGTCGACAACCCGACGATGGGGCTGATCTTCGAGGACCTGATCCGGCGGTTCAACGAGGCCCTGAACGAGAACCCGGGCGAGCACTTCACGCCGCGCGACGTCGTTCACCTCATGGCGGACCTGATGCTTGCCGGGGATGAGAGGCGGCTGGGGACGAAGGGGCTCATCCTTACTGTCTATGACCCATGTTGCGGATCCGGGGGCATGCTCACGATCACGAAAGAGCACATCAATATCGGTGTGCGCAAGAACGGAGAAGTCCTCCGCGGACCGGTGAACGAAGCCGCGGACGTCCATCTGTTCGGGCAGGAGGTCAACCCGGAGACCTGGGCCGTCAGTAAGTCAGACCTCTACATGAAGTCGGCCGATGGCCGCGACGCCGAGAACATCGAATACGGCAGCACTCTCTCCAGTGACAAGCATGGCGGGACCCAGTTCGATTACCTGATCGCTAATCCGCCCTACGGCAAGGACTGGAAACGGGACGAGACCGACGTCCGGAAGGAACATGAACGCGGGGCTGCCGGACGCTTCGGACCGGGGCTCCCGCGGATCAGCGACGGGCAACTCCTCTTCCTCCTGCACATGCTCTCGCACATGAAGGAACCGGAGAAGGGCGGATCGCGGGTTGCCATCATCATGAATGGCTCTCCGCTTTTCACGGGAGATGCCGGCAGCGGGGAGAGCGAGATTCGTCGCTGGATACTGGAGAACGACTGGCTCGAAGCCCTGATCGCCCTTCCCGAGCAGCTCTTCTACAACACGGGCATCGCCACGTACATTTGGGTCCTGTCGAACCGCAAGCCCGCCGAGCGCAAGGGCAAGGTACAGCTGATCGACGCGAGCGGGTTCTGGATTCGGAGGCAGCGCTCACTCGGAAGCAAGCTTCGGGATGTTCCCTTCGAGAAGTCTCAAGACGTTCTGCAGCTCCTCCGCGAGTACCGCGACGGGGTTTCGTGTGTCGTGAAGCAGGACGGAGAGGAACAGGAGGTTGTCGTCAGCAGGATCTTCCCAATCTCGGAGTTCGGCTACCGCAAGGTCACCGTCGAGCGCCCGCTGCGGCTCGACTTCCAGGCCTCCTCCGATCGCATCGCGCGCCTCAACGAGCAGCGCGCGTTCCAGAACCTCGCGGTTTCAAGGAAAAGGGGATCGGCCAAGAAGAAGGAAGAGGCAGAGGGACGCGCGCAGCAGGATGCGATCCGGGAGCTCGTGCGCTCCCTCCCCGAGAAGGTCTTTCTCGACCGGGCTGAATTCGAGCAGGCTCTCGAGGCCGCCGCCCGCAACGCCAAGATGAAGCTCTCAGCACCCATCCGGAAGGCCATCCTCGCTGCTCTGTCCGAACGGAACGAGGAAGCAGCCGTCTGCGTGGATGGGAACGGCAACCCCGAACCGGACCCGGAGCTGCGGGACACGGAGAACGTACCTCTCTCGGAGTCCGTTGAAGAGTTCTTCGAACGCGAAGTCCGTCCCCATGTGGCCGATGCCTGGATTGACTCTGATCGCCGCGACGCCAAGGACGGGCAGGTCGGCATAGTGGGGTGCGAGATCAACTTCAACCGTTACTTCTATCGCTACATGCCGCCGCGTCCTCTCGAAGAGATCGAGACAGACCTCCAGGCGATCGAGAAAGACATCGTGCGGATGCTTGCCGATGTGACGGGATCGAGGCCAGAGGACCTGGCTGGATGAGCGACCTCAAGCTCTTCCAGATCAACGGTGGTCGCGCAGCCGAATTGCAGGGAGAGGCCGTCGCCCTCGAACGCTCCCTCCAGACGCTCATGGAGAACAACCTGGAGGCATTCCTTGGCGTCCGATTCCTTGAATCCGAGTACTCGACCGGTCCGAAACACGGAGGGCGGATCGATTCGCTCGGCATCGACGAGAACGGCAACCCGGTCATCGTCGAGTACAAGCGGGCGACCAACGAGAACGTCATCAACCAAGGGCTGTTCTACCTCGACTGGCTCCTCGATCACCAGGCCGACTTCGAGCTGCTGGTTCAACGGAAGCTTGGTCGCGAAGCGGCGGCGGACATCGACTGGTCCGCACCACGTTTGGTCTGCGTAGCCGGGAACTTCACTCGCTACGATGAGCATGCCGTCAAGCAGATGAACCGCAACATCGAACTCATCCGGTACCGGAAGTTCGGCGATGGGCTTCTCCTTCTCGAACTCGTCAACGCTGCGACGGCTTCCGGGGCAACGGCGCCCAAGGCTGCGGCCGCGACCTCCGGCGCCTCCAAGACGATCTCCCAGACCCTGGCCGAGCTCGACGGTTCGTTGCGCGACCTCTACGAAGAGCTTCGGGCGTTCGTGCTCGCCTTGGGCGACGACGTGCAGGAGAAGACCCTCAAGTACTACGTGGCGTTCAAACGCCTCAAGAACTTCGCATGTGTGGAGGTCCACCCGGGTAAGGGATGCGTGACCGCCTACGTCAAGGCCGATCCGGGGGCCATGCCCCTCGAAGCCGGCTTCACCCGCGACGTTCGGGACGTGGGACACTACGGGACCGGCGACCTGGAGATCATCCTCCGCACGCGGACCGACCTGGAGCGAGCCCAGGACCTGATCAGGGGAAGCTACGAAGCCAACTGACGGGAGGGAAATAGTCGGCATTCAACGCTAGATGCCTACTATTGACTCACCGGCCTCCTCTTTGCTATGGATAGAGGGGCAACCGATTGGCGATGCCGACATTTCACTTCAGGACACCCCATGAAGACGCTTACTGAGCAGCAGCTTCGAGAGGCCGGGGTCGGGCGCCTCTTTCGCGCTCGCGACCTAGACGCGCTCGGGCTTGGCTTCCGGGACCTCCAGGCCCTTCTGTCTGCCGGCGACGTCGAGCGGGTCAGTCGGGGGCTCTACAGGCTCGCCGGGAGCGAGCCCTCGGAGTACTTCGCACTGGCCGCCGTCGCCGCTCGCGTGCCGAATGCCATCGTCTGCCTGCTGTCGGCGCTGGGGGTGCATGGGATCGGCACGCAGCTTCCCGCTGAGGTCTGGATCGGGATCGCGCACAAGGCCCGTCCGCCGGAGATTCCCGAGTTCCGGCTTCGAATCGTCCGCTTCACGGGTGCGTCCCTCCGCTAC
Organism: Actinomycetota bacterium; assembly: GCA_036397035.1. Taxonomy (GTDB): domain Bacteria; phylum Actinomycetota; class AC-67; order AC-67; family AC-67; genus DASWJS01. The sequence continues at coordinate 31,863 of DASWJS010000018.1, forward strand.
GGGGTCGAGCCGATCGCGTTCGAGGGTGTGCCGGCACGCATCACGAACGCGGCGCGCACGGTCGTGGATTGCTTCCGGTTCCGGCGGCTCGTAGGGCTCGATGCGGCCAAGGAAGCGCTCCGCGATGTCCTCGAGGAACGGAAGGCGACGCCGGACGAGATCCTGCGCGCAGCCGAGGTATGCCGAGCGCGTACCGTCGTCACCCCCTATCTGGAGGCGCTTGCAGGATGACGCCGCGGGAGGTCCGCAACGTCGCTGCCTCGGTGCGGCAGCGACTCCTGGACCGCGCACGCGAGCATGGTTTCGACTTCAACTTCGTGCTCGCTCGCTACGCGGCGGAGCGATTCCTGTATCGACTCGGCACATCGAGCGAAGTGGACAGATTCACGCTGAAGGGTGCGTCGCTGCTCCTGCTGTGGGCCGGAACGGAGCTTCGACCGACCCGTGACGTGGATCTCCTCGGCTCCGGCCCCGCAGACCATGCCGCGGTGGGGGAGGCCATCGCGAGGATCTGCGGAGTGGAGTCACCGGATGATGGTCTCGTCTTCGACACCGACAGCATCCGCGTCGTCGACATCCGCGACGACCAAGAATATGACGGCGTGCGGGTCAAGCTCGTCGCCTTCCTCGACAAGGCGAGGATCCCGGTTCAGGTTGACATCGGGTTCGGTGATGCCATCACCCCCCAGCGCGAGCAGGCGCAGTATCCAACCCTGCTCGACGCGCCTGCCCCGATCGTGTGGACGTACCCGAGGGAAACCTTCGTCGCCGAGAAGTTCGAGGCCATGGTTCGATTCGGCGCGACCAACTCGCGGATGAAGGACTTCTGGGACGTCGCCGCCGTCGCTGGCAGATTCGCGTTCGCCGGGGAGACGCTCGCCGAGGCCGTCGCGCAGACGTTCGAGCGACGGGGCTCATCCATCATGGATCTACCTGTGGCTCTGCGGCCGGCCTTCTACCAGGAACGAGAGCGGGTCCAGCGCTGGGAGGCGTTCCAGCAGACCGTCTCGGATCAGACCGATGTCCCGGCGCGATTCGACGCAGTCGGCGAGATCGTGCGGGCCTTCCTTGGTCCTGTGCGTGAATCGGTAGCTCAGGACTCGCCCCTCACGAGTGAATGGCCTGCCGGGGGTTCGTGGCTCCCTACAGTTTCGCGGACGGGAGAGGGAGGTCGACGTGGCTAGCGGGCGGGCAATGGAAACGGCGGCTCGTCGCCGGTTCCGACCCTACGATAACTACAGCCCCGCACGGGTGGCGTTCATCGATGTACTGCCGGCCCATTGGAAGAGCAGCCGGCTCAAGATGGTCGCGGATGTGCGTCTCAGCAACGTGGATAAGAAGTCCGTCGCGGGCGAGCCGCCGGTACGGCTTTGTAACTACACAGACGTCTACTACAACGAGAAGATCACAGAGGCGATCGAGTTCATGCCCGCCACCGCAACCGACGATCAAGTTGCCCGCTTTGGCCTCCGCAAGGGCGACGTTCTGATCACCAAGGACTCCGAGTCCTGGTCTGATATCGCAGTGCCAGCGGTCGTGATGGAGGACCTTGAAGGCGTTCTCTGTGGATACCACCTTGCCCAGGTTCGGCCGGGCCCATGGGTGGAGGGTCGCTTTCTTGCGCGCGCGTTCGCTTCCGAGGGCATCCGTGATCAGTTCTTCGTAGCGGCCAACGGCATCACCCGCTATGGGCTCTCTGTCGACGACATCGTTTCCGCTTGGTTTCCGGTTCCGCCCCTCGACGAGCAGGCGGCCATCGCAGACTTTCTCGATCGCGAGACCGCGAAGATCGACGTGCTCATCGCCGAGAAGCAGCGACTGATCGACCTCCTCCAGGAGAAGCGTACGGCGCTCATCACGCGCGCCGTGACCAAGGGAATCGACTCCTCGGTCCCGATGAAAGACTCCGGTATCGACTGGCTCGGCGAGATCCCCTCGCATTGGGATGCCAAGCCCCTCAGGCTCCTTGCGCGACCCGGCTACAAGACCTTCACTGACGGCGATTGGATCGAGGCTCCGTTCATACGCTCCGACGGCATACGGCTAATTCAGACGGGGAACATAGGGGTAGGTCGTTACAAGGAGCAAGGGTACCGTTACATCGACGAGGAAACATTCTCGTCGCTCCGGTGTACCGAGGTAGAACCCGGCGACGTCCTCATATGTAGGCTGGCTGACCCTGTTGGGCGCGCGTGTCTTACGCCGACGCTTGGAGTTCGCATGATCACATCAGTCGACGTATGTATTCTGAAGCACGCAAAACAGAGTGTGGGCCCATTCATTGTTTACGCGCTCTCGAACCCGAACTACCTATCATGGATGGGGGCTATCTGCAGAGGCGGCACACGCGATCGTGTCAGCAGATCGATGCTCGGTTCAATCCGCGTCCAAGTCCCTCCGGTCGAAGAACAGCAGGAGATCGTTGATTACCTGAATCAGCAGACTGCGGGGATCGACTCGCTTATCAGCCGCATCCTGAATGGGATCTCATCTCTGGAAGAACACCGAACTGCTCTGATCTCGGCCGCGGTGACAGGAAAGATCGACGTCCAAGCGGAGGGGGTGGCATGACGGTCTGGGTGTCGGAACTGAGGTTTGAGGAGGCCATCGAGTGGGAGCTCCTTCGAAGTGGCCCGGACGCGCTCGAGCCTGATGCAGCCAAGAGCGGTGAACCTCCCGCACCTTACGGTGACGAGCCCGTTCCTGGCGGATACCACAGGCGGCGCCCACAGGACTACGACCGCGCGATCTGTCTCGTCCCTAAAGACGTGATCGACTTCATCCTTGCGACGCAGCCCAAGGAATGGGAGCGGCTTGGCCAGCATCACGGTGCCGAGGTGAAGGAGCGCTTCCTCGGCCGGCTCTCGCGAGAGATCGGGCGCCGAGGCTCGCTCGACGTGCTTCGCAATGGCATGAAGGACTCGGGGTGCAAGTTCCGACTCGCGTATTTCCGTCCTGCGAGCGGACTCAACGAGGAGGTTCAGCGGCTGCACGCGGCCAACATCTTCTCGGTGGTTCGTCAGCTCCGCTATAGCGAGAAGACCGACCACGAGCTGGACCTGACGATCTCCCTCAACGGACTACCTATCTTCACGGCCGAGCTGAAGAACCCTCTCAACGCTCAGACCGTGGAAGACGCGATCCGCCAGTACGCGACCGATCGTGATCCGCGCGAGCCCCTCTTCACGTATGGACGGTGCCTCGCCCACTTCGCGGTCGATCCGGAGCTGGTCTTCGTCACGACCCACCTGCGTGCCGCGAACACCAGGTTCCTGCCCCTCAACCAGGGGCGCTACGGCGGCGCCGGCAACCCACCTGTTCCACCCACTCAGGACGGCTACGCGACGGCCTACCTGTGGGAGCGGATCTGGGCGCGGGACAGCGTGCTCGACCTCATACGTCAGTTCATCCACGAGGTCGAAGAGGAGGACGAGCGCGGGCGAAAGACCGGCAAGCGGTTCCTGATCTTCCCGCGCTATCAGCAGCTCGACGCCGTACGCTCGCTCGTTTCGCACGCGCGAGCGCACGGGACCGGCCAGCGGTACCTGATTCAGCATTCGGCCGGGAGCGGCAAGAGCTTCACGATCGGCTGGCTGGCGCACCAGCTCTCCACTCTGCACGATCGCGAGGACCGGCGGGTGTTCGACTCCATCGTGGTCGTGACCGACCGGCGAGTCCTCGATCGGCAGCTCCAGAGCACCGTCCGCCAGTTCGAGCAGACACTCGGGGTTGTGGAGAACATCGACAAGACGTCCCGCCAGCTCCGCGACGCGCTGGAGTCGGGCAAGACGATCATCGTCACCACCCTGCAGAAGTTCCCGGTGATCGCCGAGGAGATCGGAGCGCTTCCGGGCCAGCGCTTCGCCGTGATCGTCGATGAGGCTCACTCCTCGCAGAGCGGGGAGAGCACCAAGAGCCTCAAGAAGACGCTGAAGGTGGAGGATCTCGAGGACGCCGAACGCGAGGAGCAGGACGCGCAGAGCCCCGAGGACGAGATCGAGGATGCGGTCATGGAGGAGATCCGCGCGCGCGGCCCGCTTCCCAACCTCTCGATCTTCGCGTTCACCGCTACGCCGAAGCCCAAGACCCTTGAACTGTTCGGCCGCAAGCGGCCCGACGGGAAGTTCGAGCCGTTCCACCTGTACACGATGCGTCAGGCGATCGAAGAAGGCTTCATCCTCGACGTGCTCGAGAACTACACGACGTACCGTGCCTACTGGCGGCTGCTCAAGACGATCGAGGACGACCCGCGTTACGACAAGAAGAAGGCGCAGTACCTGCTGAAGTCCTTCGTCGAGGTGCATCCGCAGGCGATCGCCGAGAAGGTCCGCATCATGGTCGAGCACTTCGCGGCACAGGTGCAGAACGAGATCGGGGGCAAGGCGAAGGCGATGATCGTCACGCGGTCTCGCCTGCATGCGGTGCGATACAAGCTCGCCGTCGATGCCTATCTGAGGGAGCAGGGGTATCCGTGGAAGGCGCTGGTCGCCTTCTCCGGTTCGGTTCAGGACGGAGGCCAGTCCTACACCGAGTCCGGCATGAACTCGGCCGGAAGTGACCATACGATCGGAGAGAAGCAGACCGCTGCCGAGTTCGACAAGCCCGCCTACCGGTTCCTCATCGTCGCGAACAAGTTCCAGACCGGCTTCGACCAGCCGCTCCTGCACACGATGTACGTCGACAAGAAGCTGGGGGGCGTCAACGCAGTCCAGACCCTGTCGCGGCTCAACCGCACTCATCCGGAGAAGCGGGGAACGATGGTCCTGGATTTCGCCAACGACGCCGAGGACATCCGTGCCGCGTTCGAGCCCTACTACGAGACCACGCTGCTCTCTGAGGCGACCGACCCGAACCTGCTGTACGAGATCCAGAGCCTGCTGCTGGACTTCGGCATCTACACTGAAGCCGACGTCGAGGCCTTCGCCCGCGTGTACTTCGATCGCTCCGCGACGCAGGATCGGCTGTACGCGGCGCTCTCTGACGTGCGCGCGCGATTCGGCGATCTGTCGCGAGACGGGCAGAACGATGTACGTCGCGGTCTGACTGACTACGTGCGCCTCTACGTCTTCCTCTCGCAGGTGCTGACGTTTGCCGATGCCGATCTGGAGAAGCTGTACGTCTTTGCACGCTGTCTGCGGCGTCTCATCCCTGCTGACAACGAGCAGCTCCCCCGCGAGGTGCAGCAGAACATCGACATGGAGTCGTATCGGATCCAGGAGACGAGCCGGGGCAAGATCCCGCTCGAGCGGCGGGCAGGTCAGCTCGACCCGATGCGGACGAACGACCGTCGGAGCGCCTCGGATGAGGACCTTGAGCCGCTCTCTCAGATCATCGCCGACCTGAACGAGCGCTTCGGCCTTGACCTCGGCCCGGAGCACCGGGTCACCCTCGAGCAGATCCGCGACGCGCTCGACAGTGATTCAGGACTCGACGCCAGCGCGCGTGTCAACACGCGGGAGAACGTGCGGCTCACCTTCGACCCGAAGGTCGAGGACAAGATCCAGGAGATCGTTGAGACCAACTTCGACTTCTACAAGCGGATCACCGACGATCCGGGCTTCGGTCAAGCGCTCAAGAACCTGCTCTTCGATGACTACATCCGCCGCCATCGGCGCGCGGAGGAGCTGCTCAAGCTCCAGGAGTCCAAGACCCTGGAGTTCAAGTCCAGCCTCCGGTGGGACCTGAAGGAGGATCGCAAGGACGACACGAACATCACGCATGCAGTCCTCAAGACCATCGCGGCCTTCCTGAACACCGAAGGCGGCGACCTCCTGATCGGCGTGGCGGATGACCGAACCGTGCTGGGGATCGACCACGATCGGCTCGACGACGAGGACAAGTTCATGCGTCACCTGACCCAAGTCGTGCGCAACGGGCTCGGCGACCGCGCCGCAACGTGCATCGACCCAACGACCCAGATCGTCGAAGGCAAGACCATCTGCCTCGTCTCATGCCAGCGGAGCCCAGAGCCGGTGTTCCTGAAGTGGAAGGGTCTCGAAGATGCTTCCCAGGGCGATTTCTACGTCCGCACCGGCCCTGGAACCGTCCGACTAGATTCTGCCAACACGGCAGAGTTCATCAGGACCCGTTTCGACGCCGAGTAAGAAGGAACCCATGCCTTCTGTTTCGATTCGCAAATTCGAACCGCCCGAGGCGGACTGCGCCGAAACTTCGAAGGCGCGAACAATCCTGAAACATGCTCACGATGCTGCAGAAGGATTCATCGACTCATTCTCGGCTGTCCGACGCGATCGCGGCGCGGGGCAAGGGACGACCAGAGACGAGGAACAGGATCTCTTGCGGGCATCGGTTGTGTTCGCTGCCGCTGGACTGGACTCGACGCTCAAACAGCTGATCCGCGACGGGCTCCCGCGCCTCGTTCAGGTTGATGAGGACGTGAGAAATGGGCTTGAGACATTCATCGCCAGACAACTTCGAGGCGAGCCCGGTGACGGTGAGGCTGCAGCGGGGAGAAGATTCCTCGCCAAGATCTTGGCGGCACCCTCCCGACTGGACGAACTGATCGAGCAGTACATCCTTGACCTCACCGGTTCGAGTCTGCAATCGGCTGACGAGCTTGCGAAGGCTTCGGTTGCTCTGGGCCTCAAAGTAGCCGAGATAGGAATCGACAAGTCAGGGTTGAAGCCCATTTTCGATATTAGGAATCAGATAATCCACGAGCTTGACATCAAACTGACGGCGCCAAACCGAAACCGCGCAAGCCGTTCACGGGCCGCCATGGTGCGACACTCAAACACGCTCCTGGAGTTGGGCGAGAGGATACTGCTGGCTGTGGAAGCCAAGTTCGAGGCTTGAGGAAGCCATCTATGAAGGACGGACGGCGGCAGTCTGCTCCTCACCCTCGACGGATGCCCGTGGCGGTTGACCTTCAACCGGCCGGCTGGGAGCATCTCGCCGACACATGGTGGTTGGCCGGCGCTGAGAAACGCGAAGGAGGCGCGCCGATGACGAGTCGAGCGGATCGAGATCGGATGTGGGCTGAGGCGCAGCGGCGCTGCCGCCTGTCGTGGGAGGCGTTGTCGATGGCGAAGGAGTTGGGGCTCGCAACGCAGAGGTCGGCGGTTCGAATCCGCCTCACCTCCACCGAATCACATCTGTGTACTTTGGGAATCGGTCTCCGGCTGAGCGACTGATCCACCAGCGGAGGGCGACGAATCCGCCAGACGTGAGCGACGAATCCGCCACCAAGCGGTACGATCGCTTCATGTCCAATACGAAGGCGGCCAGACCCCTGCTCCCCCGCCACGCCTCCTCGGAAGTCAAACGCGCCCTCCATGACACGCGCGTCGTCCTGATAAATGGCGCCCGACAAGTCGGCAAGAGCACCCTTGCCGCCGAGGTGCTCCGTGGGCAGCGAGGAGCGCGTCAGCTCACCCTCGACGACCAGCCGGTTCTTGAGGCCGCACGTGCCGATCCCGTCTCATTCGTTCGGCACGAGGGCACCTTGCTCATCGACGAAGTGCAACGCGTCCCGGAGTTGTTCCTGGCTATCAAGGCGGCCGTCGATCGAGATGTCCGGCCCGGCCAGTTCCTGCTTACCGGGTCGGCGCAGGTTCTTTCACTTCCTCGACTCTCTGACTCGCTGGCAGGGCGCATGGAGATAGTCGAGCTTTGGCCGTTGTCGCAGGGCGAGCTTCGACGCCGGCGGGAGCGATTTGTCGACGAGCTACTTGCGGGGGGATCAATGCTTCACGTTCAAGGCTCGCTCGAGAAACATGACTATCTGGAGTTGGCCGTGGCCGGCGGCTTTCCGGAGGCCGCTCGTCGAGCCCCGGATCGTCGCGCTCGCTGGTTCGAGTCCTACGTCCGAACCCTCGTCCAGCGAGATATCAAGGAGCTTGCGGATATCGAGCGCCTCGGTGAGGTCCCACGGATCCTGCGCCTCCTAGCCGCGCGCACCGCTGGCGTTCTCAACCTTGACGCACTTGCTCGTGATTGCAGAATGGCGCCATCCACTCTTCGGCGGTACTTGAGCCTGCTCGAAACGGCGTTCATCTTCACGGCGGTTCCGGCCTGGTCGAACAACAAGACGACGCGCCTTGTCCGCTCGCCAAAGATCTTTCTATCCGACAGCGGACTCGCCGCCCATCTACTGGGTGCGACCGCAACGAGCCTTGCTCGACCGACCGGAAGCGCCGGTCAAGTTCTCGAGACCTTCATCACCATGGAGCTTCGGCGTCAGGTCGGATGGAGCAAGGAGCGAGCATCGCTGTACCACATGCGAACGAAAGAACACCTCGAAGTTGACGTTGTGATCGAAGCCGCGGATGGACGAGTGAGCGGGGTTGAGGTCAAGGCCGCGGCCACCGTTGGCAGCGCTGACTTCGCCGGCTTGCGCTATCTGGCCAACAAGACCAACGAGGCCTTCGCATGCGGCGTCGTCCTCTACACGGGAGTCGAGCCCTTGACCTTTGGGAGCAATCTGTTTGCGATCCCGATGAGTTCGGTGTGGGAGTCATAGAAACCGGCGAGCAGCAGGAGGCGTGGGAACCGTTTCGGATAGTGTCCGCTCACCTCCACTCTTCAGGCCCTTCGAACGATGAGAGTTCGGCGCCGCTGTGCCAGGTGTCCTCGTACTTGAGCGTCTCCTCGACGCGCCGTGCCTGAGACCCCGCGGATATGACGGGTGCGATGTGGCGCGACATCGCCTGAGGCGGTCTGCGTGCCTCGTCAGGAGGCGATGATGGTCCCCTTCATCCACGGGTGCGGCGTGCAGAAGTAGCGATAGGTGCCTGCCTCCTCGAAGGTGAGGCTGAACGACTCGGTCGCCTCGATGAACCCTGAATCGAACGCGTCGTCGTCTGCGGTGACGGTGTGCGCCTGCGCGTCATCGTTGGTCCACGTCACGGTTTCGCCGGCCTTGATCGTGACCTCGCGGGGGGTGAACGCTCGGGCCGCGTTGGCCGGATCCCATGCGCCTTCGGTGATCGACACCGCGGTGCCCACCGTCTGCCCACCGCCGTGGCCGTCGTCGGCGCGACCCGGCGGGTTGTTCGCTCCTGCCGCGTAGACCTCGTCGTTGGTGTCGCCGTCGGCGACGATGGCGCCCACGGCACCCTTGTGCAACGTGCGTGCGATTGCGTGATCAACGAGCAAGTACGTCCCCGGCACGTCGATCGTAAGCTCGACCGCCGTCGCGCCGCCGGCGGGAACCATCGTGGTCTGCACGCTTTGGGCCGGCGCCGAGACCAGATCGCCCTCGCGGTAGACCCGGTCGAAAATCTCACCGATGACGTGGAACGACGAGATCAACTGCGGACCGGCGTTGCCGTACCAGATGCGCACCCGGTCGCCGACGCGGACCTTCGGCGAGTTGTCGCCCATCAGCGAGCCGACTGCTCCGTTGAGCACGACGTAGGTCGGCTCCTCGTTGTCGAGCTTGGCCACGTCAAGCGTCCTGACGCCGCCGCCTTTGGCGTAGAACTCCGACTGCACGACGTAGAGTTCTTCGTCGACCTCGGGAAGGCCGCCTTCCGGCTCGACGATCACATACCCGTACATGCCGTTGGCGATATGGGTTGGGATGTCCGGCGTCGCGCAGTGATACATGTAGATGCCGGGCGCGAGCGCACGCACCTCCACCGTCGCCGTCTGGCCGGGCGCGACGTTGAGCGCCGAGGCGCCGCCGCCGGGGCCGGTGGCGAAGTGGAAGTCGATGTTATGGGAGTGCTCGGCCTTCGCGTCGTTCGTCAGGCGCACCTCGATCAGGTCGCCGACGCGGGCGCGCAGCAGCGGCCCGGGAGAAGCGCCCTCGAATCCCCACGCGGCGTAGCGGACGCCATTCGCCGGGTCGAGATTCTTCGTGAACTCGTTCGCGCTCCAGCTCACCACGATGCGGGCCTGGCCGGCGCGCTCGACGCGCGGTGGCACCGCCGGCGCATGGGTCCAGTTGACGCCTTCCTTCGCCTCGATCACCGGCAGCTCGGACTTCGGCGTCAGCCTCAGCGTGGCCGATCGGACTTCCGGGGTCGAGTCGCCTCCTCCAACGAGCGCTGCGGACGCCAGGACGGCAGTCAGGATCAGAAGCAAACCCATCGCGGCCCGCAACCCGTGGTGAGCGTGGAGTGGAAGGGAGGGCGAACCGTATTCGACGCGGGGCTTCGCTCTCCCCAGAGTTGTTGCCATCGGATCCTCCTCGGTGGCGCTGGAACACGTTCGGGTTGATCGCGTTCGATCGAGGTAAGAGTCGCGGGTTGGGCGCTGCGGAGCCACGGGCGGATGGCCCGGCCGAGGAGGGCCAGTCGGCCCGGTGGTCAGGGGCTCTCCGGCTCGCTAGGTTCTCGCGCCGGCGGCTCGGCGCGCGATGTGGCCGGCGATCCGCGCGGCATCGCGGCCGACGCCGTGGATCTGCTCGGAGGACTTGGCGTAGAGGAACTTGAGTCCGACGAAGTAGAGGCCGGGCTGGGACGCGACGATGCCCCGGTCGTGGTCCGGCTCCCGCGATCCGAGCACCGGAAGTTCGATCCAGGAGAAGCCGGGGTGGAACCCCGAGCACCAGATCACGTTGGCCACGTCGAGGCGACGGCCGTCTTCGAGCGTGGGGATCCCGTCTTCGACGGCGGTCGTTCGCGGGACCCGCTCGACGCCCGCTTCCGCCAGGTCCTTCGGCTTGACCCGGATGAGGGGATCGCCTTTGGCGAGCATCCGCGGCCGGGCCCTCCTTCCGATCGGTGTGCTGGTCGTGAGCACGCGGTGGAAGATGACCCGCCCGACGAACGGCATCATCACGCGCGCGAGGGGGGTCCCCGGCCGGAAGGGCACACCACCGGTGTCCGGCCCTGACAGCCACACCTTTCGGCTCGCCGCCAGCTCGAAGGCCACCTCCGCACCGGAGTTGCCCGCCCCGACGATCAAGGCGTCGCCTTCCCGGAGCTGCCGGGGGTTGCGGTAGTCCGCGACGTGGAGCTGGACGATCTTCGGGTCGAGGTCCGCCGCGAACGCGGGCACGCGGGGCTGCTGCCAGGAGGACATGGCGACGACGACGTTGTCGGCGTCCACGCGACGGCCGCCCGCGATCGCCGTGAAGCCCTTCCCGTTTCGAGCCAGACGCTCCACACGGGCGCCGGTCCACACGGGCAGGTCGAACCGTCGCGCGTAGCTCTCGAGGTAGTCGGCGAACTCGTCCTTCGTCGGCAGCGCCCAGCGAGGACCGGGGAAGCGCATCCCGGGCAAGCTGTTGAATCGGTTCGGCGTGAAGAGCCGCAGGGAGTCCCAGCGCGCGCGCCAGGCGTCTCCGACCCGATCGTGCGCGTCCACGATCAGAAACGGCAGCCCGTGCCGCGTGAGGTGGTACCCGACGGCCAGCCCCGCCTGGCCGCCCCCGATGACCAGCGTTTCCACGCGATGCGTGTCCATGTCGCCCTCCCTCGCTCCTCGGCCGATGGTCCTGGCTTCGACCGTATGGAGGGCGCGGCGGCGGGGAAATCGGGAATCCTCCCCATATAGGCGCGGCTTGCCGCGCTCGTGGCGCGATCGGCGCTGGGCTCAGCGAGACGGGTGCGGCTCCGGCTGCGGTCCGGGCCGCCCCTGCGGGGGCAAGAGCCCGTGCTCCATCGCGAACAGCGTCGCGGCAGCCCGCGTCGAGACCCCGATCTTCCGGTAGGAGTTCTGGATGTGGCGATCGGCGGTCTTGGTCGAGATGCCGAGCTGCCGGGCGACCTGCTTCGTTTGCAAGCCCCGAGCCACGAGCCCCATGACCTCGGCCTCCCGCTCGGTCAGACCCGCGGGCCGCTCGATCTGAGGTGTTTCCTGCCCGGCGGCCTCGATGACGGCGGCGACCATCCTGGAGTCGAGCCGCCCGGCCCGCGCCTCCTCGCCCAGCTCTTCGGCCGCCGCCTTCGGTGGGAGCCCGCGGCGGTGCGGACGCGGCGCGCACATGGCGTGGAACGCGTCGGCGGCGGCCAGCAAGCGCACGCCTTCGGGGAGCGCGGCCGCGGCGAGCCTGCGGTGGTATCCGGTCCCGTCGAGCCGCTCGTGATGAGCGCACGCCGCGTCGGCGAGCGAGGCGAGGAATCCCGAGCGCAGCAGGACGCGCTCGGTGTGGTAGGGGTGGAGGCGCACCTGCTCCCATTCGTCGAGCGTCAGGCCCGCCGGTTTTTGCCAGATGCGCGGGCTGACCGCCACCCGCCCGAGGTCGTGCACGAACGCGGTGCGCCGCACGTGCGCGACCTCCGAGGGATCCATGCCGCAGATGCGCGCCGCGGCGCTCGCCAACTCGGCGACGCCGCCCGAATGGCCGGAGAGGTCCGGCGACACCAGGTCGGCGAAGTCGCCGATCGCGGCGAGGGCTCGGTCCACGTCGGCGCTGTCCAGGGTGAGGCGGGGCTCGGGCTCGGCGGCAAGGGCCGCTTCCCATGCCGAGTCCGGCTCGTCCGCGGCGGCCATGATCTCCGGCGCGTCCTGGACGAAGCGGCGCGCGACTCGCGGGTCGAAGGCACGGCCGGATCGCCGGCGGACGACCTCGACGGCGTGATCGTCGCCCACGATCATCCGTTGGTACGCGGCGTCCCGGGCGACGTGCACGATTCGAAGCGGCAGGGATATCTCCTCGCCTTCGGCTCGCCTCAACAGCCCTTTGCCGTCCCAGCGCTCGGTGAGGTGGACGAACAACGTGTGCACCTCGGGCGGGAGTCCGAGCCGCTTCGCCATCATCTCGGCGACCTCGCAGAGCGCGGCGAAGTGGGGCCTCATGAACCTCCCCGCCGGGACCACGCGCCTCGCGACCGCGTACGCGCGGCGGTGCGGGGGCTCGCCGGGCGCCGGCAGGGAGCGGATCAGGCCCGCGACCGCCTCCGCCGGCGAGCCGAACTGCACGGGCGTGACGTTGTCGGTCCGGCTTCCCGCGAAGATGCGACCGGCGACGTCAGAGTCGGTGGTGCACCCCGCGTACATCAGTAGCGACGTGTAGAAGGTCTGCGACGTGGTCGCGGCATCCACGTCGAGCCGCTCGGCAAGCCTCATGGCCATCAGCGTGCCGCGCAGGCCGTGCTCGAACGGGAAGCCCATCCCGAGGTCGGTCGCAAGGCAGGCGGCGGCGATGATCTCCGCGGCTCGAACGGGCTCGTTCGCGGCGGAGCTTCCCCCCATCACTCGGGGCAGCGTACTTCAACGCGACGTGCGGCGGGAAGGGAAGGAAGGGCTGCTGACGCCCGCTTGGGGAACCGGCTGAGCGCGGTCGGGTCGCTCAGCCGGTTCCCGGCGGGATGTTCGCGTTGAACCGGAAGACGTTTGCGGGATCGAAGCGATCCTTCAACGCGGTCAGCCGCCGCAACGCGTCCGCGCCGTAGGCGGCCGCGAGACCTTCGGCTCCCTCGTCGGACAGGAAGTTGACGTACGTGCCCGACCCGTGAGGGGCCATCGCCGCATGGGCGTCGCGCACCCACGCCTTGTGCGCGTCCCCCTGGTCGTCCGTTCGGGGCCACTGCGCGACGATGTTGACGTCGAACGCGGACGAGCGCCCGCGCGCCGCGCACGCGTCGTCGGGAACGCGCGCGACCGCTCCGCCCTTGGCGAACAGAGCGAACTGGTTGAACGGCGACGTGGCGGTGCCCACCCGGTCGACGAGCAGCTCGATCGCCGCGTCGGGCAGCGCCGGCAGCTCGTGCGACTTCCAGTAGTAGTGCATCCCGTGCGGGATGCCGATGTCCAGCATCGACTGGATGAACAGGTAGGGCACCATCTGGACGGCGTCGGCGAAGCTGCCGCCGATTGCGCGGAGCGGCGCGAGGGCCTGCGCGCCCGCCGCCGGCTCGCCGGTCCAGGTCGCGATGACCAGGATGGCGGGCTGCATGTAGCGCTCGGGCGGCCAGAACGGGATCGGCGGCGTTCGCCTCATCGCGGTGGTCAGACCCAGCTCGTCCGGTCCCTCCGCCTGGAGGTGTCGAACGGCGGCGAGCACGTCGGGCGCGTGCTCGATCGGCCAGGCGATCACGCCGGCGAGCACCAGCGGGCCGAGCGGATGGAGCGCGAACTCGAACGCCGTCGCGATGCCGAAGTTCCCGCCGCCGCCGCGCAACCCCCAGAACAGCTCGGGCTCGTCGTCGGCGTCCGCGCGGATCTGCTTGCCTTCGGCCGTCACGAGGTCGACCGCGGTGAGGTTGTCCACCGTCAGGCCGAACCGGCGCATCAGGTGCCCGATCCCCCCGCCCAGCGTCAGCCCCGCGACGCCGGTGTGGCTGACGATCCCTCCGACCGTCGCAAGCCCGGCGGCCTGCGTCGCGCGGTCGACGTCCGCCCAGAGGGCGCCGCCGGCGACGCGCGCGGTCTTCGCTCCGGGCTCGACCGAGACTTCGCGCATCAGGGAGAGGTCGACCATGATCGCTCCCTCGCCGACCGCGTGTCCCGCGACGGCGTGGCCGCCGCCCTTGACCGAGATCGGGAGATCCTGGTCGCGCGCGAAGCGGACCGCCTCCACGACGTCGTTCGGTCCCGCGCACCGCGCAATGAGAGCCGGCTTGCGGTCGATCTCGCCGTTCCAAACCCGTCGAGCGGCGTCGTAGCCTTCCGCTCCCTCGCGCAGCAGCGCACCGCTGAACCGTGCGCGCAGCGCCTCGACCGATGCGTCCTTCACACCCGCCACCTCCCCCGCGTCGCGGCCCGTCGGGACCCGCGCGCCCGATGGCCGCCCGATCCGTCGCCGAGGCCGAAGGGAGGCATCGTAGACCCGGCGACCGTTCCCGGTCGACCGTGCCCGCGCCGGAGGCGCGGCGGGGAAGGCGGCCGGCCGCTCGCTATTCCCAGACGCCGTTTTCGATCTGGACCACGTAGAACCCGCTGTTGCCGTCCGAGTACCAGATCTGCCGGCGGGCGACGTCGAACGCGGGCTGCGACATGGCGTAGGAGCCTTGCGGGCCCTCGCCTTCGGTGCCGAGCTGCGTCGTCGTCGCGGGCTTGTTGAAGTAGGCGATCTCGATCGGCCGCTTCGGGTTGTGAATGTCGAACACCCGCAGTCCCGACAGGATGAACGAGCACGCGACGATGCCCGGGTTCACGGTGCGCGGCACGGAGCAGTAGTGCCCGGTGTACCCGGCCAGCGAGTTGGTCGAGTTCGGGTCCTGCGACTGCTGCCCGTCGTTTTGGTGGTCGGCGTTGTTCACCGCGAGCCGGATGTTGGACACGACGCGGGGAGCGGCCGGGTCCTCGACGTCGATGATGCGCGCGGCCCCGACGTTGTCGCCGCTTCCGAACTCGTCGACCTCCACAAGGTAGTCGCGTCCGCCGATCGTGATCGGCAGGTTCGTCTGCGGGGTGCTGACGTGCGGCCACGTGAGGTGACTCACCACGCTCACCTGCGGGTTGAGCGTGCGCGCCTGGACCTGGCTGACGTCAAGGACGGTCAGACCCTTTGTCTCGCTTCCCGCCGGGTCGCCGGCCGCATCGGCGCCGTTGCGGGCGAGGTCGGCGAAGTACATCAGGTTGCCGTCCTCGCTGAGGTTCATGCCGTGGACGTTCCACTGCGTCGAGGTCCACACGATGCGCGGCGCGAGCGTGTTCGACGTGTCGATCGCGGTCAGCGTGTGACCGTAGAGCGAGCTTGCGTAGTAGGTCTTTCCGTCGGGCGCGAACGAGCCCTCGTGCCCGAGCACGCCCATCGGCAGCGACGCGCGCAGCTTCGGGTGCAGGCAATCCTTGCTGACGTCGTAGAGGTCGAACTGCCCGTGGTAGAAGGCCGGGTTCGCAAAGACCGCTCCCAGCAGGCCGCGCGCGGTGTTGAGGCTGAACGACTCGTGCGGGGACTGCATGGCGGGGCTCGACAGCGTCGCGGTGTGCACCGGGTTCGCCGGGTCGCTCATGTCCAGGACCCAGACGCCGGTGTCGGGCCCGGCCGCGGTCGAGTTCGCGGGGAACAGCAGCGTCGTGTCGTAGAACGCGCACACCTGGCCGGTCGAGTCGACGTACCGGTGAACGCGATAACCGCCCTGGCTGCCGGCGTTCGGTCCGTCGTCTCCGCCGATGTGGCTCACTTCCGACGCGTTGCACGTGTAGCCGAGCGCGGCCCGGCCGCTGTCGAAGTCGGCGAGCGGCACGCGGCCCTGCGTCGTCTCCGGCAGGTCGTTCGCGCCGCACGACCGGCCCGGCGTCGCCGAGAAGTCGAGCGCGGGATCCGTGGGGTCCGCTGCGGCGGTGCCGGCGGTGACGAGCGTCGCCGCCGCGACGATCAGGCTGAGCCAACGTCGAGTCGAACTGGATCTCATATCGGTTCCCCTCCTGTATCAGTCCCGCGCCGCCGGTCGTCGTCCGGTCCGGCGAAGTACGTGATTGTAGGGGTGTGCCGTGAATGCGCAAATTCACAGGACAATTTGTACTACGGAGCCAGTGAGGCGATTAGCCAGTGAGGGGATTAGCCAGTGGGGAGATTAGGGAGTCGCGCGGCCCCGCGCGAACGCCAGGCCGCCTCCAGCCAGCGCGACCGCGACGATGACGGCGAGGATCAGGGCGAGCGGGGGGCCGCCGCCCTCGTCGCCGCCGACGGGCATGGGCGGCGCGGGGGTCGTCGTCGCGGGCTCCGGCGTCTCGTCCTCGGTCTGCTCCGGCGTCGATTCGTCGTCGTCGCGGACGGTCACGGTCGCCGGCTCGGACGAGGGCGAGATGTTCCCGGACTGCGTGCCCGGGCTGAGCCGGACGGTGAAGGTTTCGTCCCGCTCGGCTCGGTCGTCGTCGACGATCGGGATGGTGACGGTCTCCCGGCGGTCGTCGCCGGCGGAGAACGTCAGCTCGCCGGAGCGCGCGCGGTAGTCGCGCCCGGCTCGGGCGGTGCCGTCCGCGGTCTCGTAGCGCACGCTGCCCGAGCAGGTCGGCTGCCCGCCCACCAGCTCGACGACGAGCCGCACGCTGCCCGCGCCCTCCCCGACGGTCTGCTCGTCCTCGGTGAACGCGGCGATGTGGCACGCGGCGATCGCCGCGCGTGGACCGGCGATCAGTGAGACCGCGACCAGCGCCGCCACGAGGAGCCCCGCCGGTGCGCCTGCGAGGCGGTGCCGGTTGTCCATCTGCCCCTCCCTCGGACGGCCGCCGGCGATTGTAGACCCGGGACGGTCGCGCGCTCCACCGTGCAGGAACGCGGCTCACGGCGTCGAACCCTCGATCGAGGGGGAACGAGCGTGACGCGGAGGGGATGGAACCGCAGCCGGTTCGCCGGGCTGGCGTTGCTGGCGGGGCTCTCGCTGATGCCGGCCGCTGCGACCGCGGCGGAAAGCTGCAACGCGGGCCGCACGGAGCTGTATTGCGCGGAGGCGACCTCGGCTCCGGCCGTCGACTGCCACGTCACCCAGGCGACCTTCGCGTGCGAGTACGCGGCGCCGGCGCTTGCGGTGGGGTCGTCGGACTCGGCGTTGCCCGGCCAGCTCAGCGTCACCGTCGAGACCGAGGTTGGCGTCTGCGCGGGCGCGGGCCTCTGCAAGCTGACGGGGTACGAGGGCGCGTCCGGTCAGTGCACCTGGGGCCTCGACGGCCACGAGTGCGGCCTGGAGGTGCCGTTCGCCGAGTCCGAGAGCGGGCTGCTGGACGGGTGCCTGTACACGTGGGTCTATCAGCGAGTGACGGCGCGCGCCGGTCTTCCGGGCTCGCCGGCCGGCTCGGTGACGAGCGGCGCGAACGCCGAGTCCACCTTCCACAACTGCGAATGATCGCGGCGCTCGCGGGCCGTCTCGTATGATGCGCGAGCACGACATTCGAGTGGGGGAGGGAACCACATGCCCGTAATCACCGACCCACCGCCGCAATACGTCGTGGACGATCTGGACCGGTTGCGCCGCGCGCTCGATGCGGAGATCCCGCCGCGCCACCTCGACCGCAACTTGCTCGTCGCAACCTGGAACCTGCGCGCGTTCGGGGACCTGACTGAGAAGTGGACGGCCGGGGACGACGACACGCCCAAGAGGGACCTGCACGCCGTCCGGTGCATCGCGGAGGTGATCGGCCGGTTCGACGTCGTCGGCTTGCAGGAGGTGCGCGGCAACATCAAGGCGTTGCGCCACACGCTGAAGTGCCTCGGCCCGGACTGGGGGATGATCCTGACCGACGTCACCAAGGGCAGCGACGGGAACGACGAGCGCATGGCGTTCCTGTTCGACACGCGCCGCGCCAAGCCGAGCGGCCTTGCCGCCGAGCTGGTCGTGCCGGTCGAGCGCGACCCCGCGAAGATCAAGCCCTCCGCGTTCAACCGGCAGTTCGCCCGCACGCCTTACGCGGTGAGCTTCCTTGCGGGCGACACCACGTTCATCCTGGTGACGCTGCACGTGCTGTGGGGCAAGAAGCCGGAGGATCGCGTGGGCGAGCTGGGCGCGATCGCGGAATGGCTCGCCGAATGGGCGCGCGACGCCAACGCGTGGCACCACAACCTCATCGCGCTCGGCGACTTCAACATCGACCGCAAGGACGACCCGCTTCACGCGGCGTTCACCTCGACGGGCCTGCGCGCGCCCAAAGAGCTGGACGACGTACCGCGCACGATCTTCGACGACGGCGAGGGACGCTTTTACGACCAGATCGCCTGGTTCACCGGCGAGGACGGCGTGCCGAAGTTGTCGCTGGACTACCGGAGCGCGGGCGGATTCGACTTCACGCCTCACGTCCTGACCGGTCTCGACCGCCAGTCGCTGTCCTGGCGCGTCTCGGACCACATGCCCCTGTGGGTCGAGTTCCAGAACTCCTAGCCCGGCGCGGGCCCCTACGCGCCGGGCAGCACGTAGAACTCGATGGCGATCCCGTCGGGGTCTTTCGCGTTCAGGTGCGTCCCGTAGTCGTCGGGCTGCACGCCCGAGTGCGACACGTTCAGCTCGTCCAGGCGAGCGCGCCACTTCTCCAGCTCCTCGACCGAGTCGACGTTGAACGCGACGTGGTCGAGCCCGACCCGCGCCGGGTCGAAGCGATCGGACGCCGCCGTCGTCTTGTGCGCGCGCAGCCCGATCATCAGCCGGTCGCTCGCCATCACCTCGATCGCGCCGTACTGGTCCTCGCCGCTGACGACGGTCTGCAGACCGAAGAGATCCTTGTACAGCGCCGCGGACCTGGCCACGTCGGTGACGGTGAGTGCGACGTGCGCCACCCCGGTGAGTTCCGGCATCGGGCTACCTCCTTCGTGCGTCTGCGCTGGTCGCCGGCAACCTATGCTCCCGTGGAGGAACCTGGCAAGAGCCGGCGAATACAGCGCCGAGCACCCGGGCCGAATCGATGGGGGAAGCGTCAATGCGCGCTGGAACTGCGAAGCTGATTCTCGCCGCGCTCGCGGCGACGCTCGTCGCGCCGCCACAGGCGGGCGCCGGCGCGCAATGCGCCGGCGGAAGCGCGTCCTGGTCTTGGCGCGAGCCGGCCGCGCGAAACGAAACCGTGGTCTCGTCGGGCGCCGGCGAATTCTGTTCCCAACCGATCGTGAAGACGACGCTCGGGACGTGTCGCAAGTCCGGCTCGATCTGGACCTCGTCGGTCAAGAAGGTCCTGACGTGGCGCGACTCCTTCACGAGCGCGAGCAGCGCGGTGGACGGCGCGCCGACCGCGAAGTTCTCGGCGGCCGACGGCGCGAACAAGCTCGTGATGGCGTTTCCCGTGCAGGCGCCGACGAAGAGCCTGTGCAAGAAGTTCCGCGCGGCGACCGAGGATCTGCTGGAGGCGAGCGTGCAGGCCCTGATCAAGCTGGGGTTTCCGCCGGTTCGAGCGCACCGCACGGTCGTTCGGCTGCGACCCGGCGGCGACCCGGCGGCGGTCGGGACTTCGGCCGGCGCGGGGGAGGAGATCTGCGTGCCCGGCACGATCATCTGGTCGAGTCTCCTGGGTACGAGCCTGCTGTTCGCGAGCGAAGCGGATGCGGCGTATGCGTGCTCGGACCCGAGCACCTCGCTGCCGGGCTCGTTCCTCGGCGAGGGCCGGACGGACTAGCCTGACGGCCGCGCCGAATCGAGGCGCGTCGAGACAGGAGAGCCGGATGTGCTATTCGGATGACGCGCGGCCGCCGTTGCCACCGGTGAGCGGCGCGGCGCAGGACGCAGGCGATCTCGTTCTGACGTCGGGTGACGGCTCGCTCGTCGACGCCTTCTTCGCCACGCCCGACCGACCCTCGAGCGCCGGCATGGTCGTGATGCCGGACGTGCGCGGCCTGCACGCCTTCTACAAGGAGCTTGCCGTCCGGTTCGCCGACGCCGGGATGCACGCGATCGCATTCGACTACTTCGGACGCACGGCCGCGACGCACGATCGCGGCGAAGACTTTCCCTTCGCCGAGCACGTCGAGAAGCTCCAGTTCCCGACCGTCGCCGAGGATGCCAAGGCTGCGACCACGTGGCTGCGCGAGCACGCCGGCGTCACGTCGGTGTTCTGCGTGGGCTTCTGCATGGGCGGCGCGATGGCCTGGCGTCAGTCGGCGGCCGACCCGTCAATGAACGGCTGCATCGGCTTCTACGGCGTGCCCTCGCGCGTCGCGGACGTGCAGGCGCAGATGCGCGCGCCGATCTTGATCCTCGCAGCCGGCCAGGACTTCACGCCGGTCCAGGAGGTCGAGCGGTGGGCGGGCGAGGTCCGCTCGAACGGCGTGGACGTGGAGATGCACGTCTACCCCGACGCGCCGCACAGCTTCTTCGACCGCTCGTTCGACCAGCACGCCGGCGCCTGCGCCGACGCCTGGGAGCGCGTCCTGGACTTCGTCGCCCGCCGCTCGAGCGCCTGATCCGTGACCGGCGGTCAGCGGAACATTGCGTCCCATTGGTTGGCGACGACGTTGAGCGCCTGCAGGAGGCCGGCGTTGCCTTCTTCCTTGACGCGCAGGACCGCGTCGGGGATTCGAACCTGCTGCATCGAGCCGTCCGCGAAGCGAACCGTGCGCTGCACCGTGGCGAGGAAGATCTGGGCCTCGGCCGCGGTGGGATGGTCGGTGTCCGGGTCGGCGACGAAGAGCTTGAAGCAGGGCGTGTATTCCTGCGACAGGTCGCCGAAGACCCAGCCGAGCGACGTCTTGCGCTCGCCCTCGGCCTCGAAATGGCCGCACCAGTCCTCCGGCTCCAGCTTGTACGGGACGCCCAGGTCGTTCGCCCACCGCTCGACCTGTGGCAGGACCAGCTCGGCCCACACCTTGGGAATCAGCGGCGAGGACTGGTCGAGCAGGAAGCGGATCTTGCCGACGTTGGGGTTCTCCAAGGCGGGTTGCAGGAAGTTGCGGAAGCCCTCGGGATAGGAGATGCCGCCGAGCGGCACCTTGAACCAGTACATCATTCCGGCGCCGCCGGAGGCGAAGTCGCGGCCGTCCCGCGCGACGGCTTCCCATGACCGAGCCACGTGAACGGCGTCGGGATGCGCGAGCGAGGCCGGCCATTGCGTGGTCGTCTCCGGCACCTCCGCCTCGACCTTGACGCCGCGGAGCCGTTCGAGCGGCGCGACGATGTTCGCGTTGTGCGGCTCGAAGATCTCCAGCGGCGGGTCGCCGTCCTTCACGCGATGCGGCCCGTGCTCCTTCCAGGCGATGCGGCGCTTGCCGATCCAGGAGAACGCGTCGGTGTAGACCGCGCGCGTGACGCAGATGTGCCCGGCTTCGGCCAGCTCCATCGCCCGCGCCGCCCAGTCCACGTGGCGGCCGAACGCGTCGCGCAGGTTGAGCCCGCCCGACTCCATGCTCACCTCGCCCATGTCCATCCCGATGCGGACCTTCAGGTGCGGGTGGGTGTGCAGGCGCTCCTGGATCTCAAGCGCGCGCTCGACCGCGACCGAAGGCTTGTACAGGACCGCGAGCACGCCGTCGCCGGTCGACTTCAAGACCTCGCCGGCGCCGTCGCGCGTGATGACCTCGGTCACGAGCGCGTCGTGCTCCTTGCGGAGCATCTGGAAGGCCTGCTCGTCCGACGCGGCCGCCATTTGCTCCTTCAGCACGGTCGACCCCTTCATGTCGTCGAAGAAGACGACGACGAGGGACGTCTGCTCGGCGCTCGCCGGGACGATCGCGTCGGCGAGTTCGACAGGGTCTTCCATCCGCCGGGTAGCCTACCGCGCCCCGCGCGGGCAGAAGGAACCAGATTCGCCGCAAAATCGGGCGGCTCGGAGTCGAATCCGAGCCGCCCGAGTCTGGGTGCGCCGCGGCGCTACGAGACCGGCGGGCAGCCGATGAAGCGCATGTCTCCGGTGGGACCGGTGTCGGCGCGGTGGGCGACGGCCGAGCCCGGGCTTCCGTCGCTGCCGCCGACGTAGTCGGGAACCGACACCGAGCAGTAGTGGTAGAAGTACGGCGAGAAGCGGTCCCGCGTCTCGAGCCCCTCGATCGCGTAGGGCACGTTGCCCCCGTAGAGCGGATCGCCCGAGGTGGCCGCAAGCTCGGGATCCCAGTACCCCATGCTGACGTTGTGGACGTCGGCCGAGTCGTCGAAGAACCGCGCGGTCAGCCGGTCGAACGCGCTCTGCGCGACGGCTTGCCGGAAGGCGCGCTCCTCGGCCTCGGTGCGCCCGCCCGCGGTCACGACGTCGCCGCCGTCGAAGACGAGCGCGCCGCGAAGGTGCCGGTCGAGCCACGCGAGGTTGTAGTAGTTGAACAGCAGCTCCGCGTAGCGGTTGCCGGCGAGCCCGACGCCGTAGCCGTTCCAGTCGGTGTGGACGGTCGCGCGCGCGGTGAAGAAGAACACGTCCATCCCGCGTTCGGTGTGCGAGGCGTACGTGGCGAGCCCGCGGTCGCGGTTTGACGGGTAGTCGGTGCGCTCGCTCGGTGTCGCGAAGCCGCCGTCGGTCCGCTGGTACATGATCGGCGCGCAGGGGTTGTCGCCGGTGCAGTTGTCCTCCGCGATGGAGTCGCCGCCGTCCCACGCGATGATCGCGTGCACGCGCGGGTCGCCCTGGTAACCGAGCGCGCAGCCCGCTCCCTGGGAATGGCCGGCGAGCGCGACGCGGCTGAGGTCGGCTTGCTCGCCGAAGACACCCGAGGCCTCGGAGCCGAGCCAGTTCAGGACGTCGCTGGCGTTCTCGCACCGCTGCGAGTTGGGACCCGAGCCCAGGTAGGCGTAGCCGGCGCCGATGCCGTCCACGCCGACCGCCATGTAGCCGTGCTCGGCGAAGACCTGCGTGTTGAAGCGGTGGTGCGAGTTCTGCGCGATGACGCCGTGCATGACGATGACGACCGGGTAGGGCGGGTCGAAGCGCGGCAGGCCGGCCGGCAAGCCGGGGCAGTCGCCCGGCGCGTTCGAGCACGGCCGGTAGACCTCGGTCGAGGGCACGTCGGGGATGTCAAGGACGTTGAAGTGATCGAAGTGGAACCGCACGCCGTCGTGGCGGGAGGGCTGGCGGTACATGTCCTCGCCGTAGAAGGCGGTGCCGACGTTGCGCATCGGGTTCGTTCGGCTGTCGTGGTCGCGCTGGTCGGTGCACGCGACGTGCTCGGCGTCGCGTTGCGTCCACTCTTCGGACCCGGGTTCGGGATCGCCGTTCGGGTCGCGCAGCCCCGTCTCGGGGTCGATCGGGTTGAACGGGTCGCCGGTGCAGTCGTAGCCCGGGTAGGTCTCCCACGTCGAGAGCGGCTCGGCCGGCGCGGCCCCGAACGGCAACGCCACCGCCGCGATCGCCATGGCGGCGATCAATCGCCTGTGGTTCATGTCCTCCCCCTCGTCCATCGTGCGCTCGACGCTCGTCCGGCGCCGATGGTGTGACGATTTCTCCAACCGCCAACGGATTCCTCGGAAGGAATCGGCCATTCTGAGCCGAATATCTGGTGGAAATGACCAAGATCGCAGGCGACGTCTGGATCGCCTCGCCTCCGCCGGGGTGGGAGCCGGTCGGCGAGGTCTGCCGCGCGGTGTTCGAGCGCCTGCCCGCCGTCACCGAGCGAATCATCGCCTCGATCACGACCGAGATCGCCGAGTTCGCGCCACCGGAGTCCGCCTTCACCGCCGAGGACCTGCGCTGGTCGATCGGGCGCAACACCGAAGGGTTCCTTCTCGGCCTCGCCGAGAACCGGGCGCCCACCGAGGACGAGCTGAGCTTTCGTCGCTTCGTCGGCGAACGCAGCGCGATCCGCGGGATCGCGCTGCAGCCGCTGATCGCCTCGTTCCACATCGGCTACCGCGAGCTGTGGGCGGTGCTGGTCGACGAGGCGGCGGCCGTGGGCGGCGAGGCGCCGGTGTTGCTGCTCGGCGGCGGCTCGCGCATCTGGGAGCGCATGCACTCCACGATCGATGCGGTCGCCGAAGGCTTCCAGGCGGAGCTTGCTCGACGCGAGGCGCTCGAGGCTCGTGCGACCGTTCACTTCATCGACGCGCTGGTGCGCGACCCGGCGTCGGAGGAGACCAGGTCCCTGGCCTCCGAGATCGGGTTCGATCCCGCCGGAGCGTTCCTGGTCCTGGCGCTCGTGGGGCCGATCACGTCGGTGGACGTCGCGCGCGCGATCGTCGACCGGCTGCAATCGGAAGGCGGGGTCGTGGCGAGCGGGCAGCGCGGACGGATCGCCGTCGTCATCGCGCAAGGCGTGCCCGACGACGCACTGGCCGGCGCGCTGGACGAGCACGACGCGACGGCGATCGGCGTCGGCATGTGGGGCGACGGGCTCGCCGGCGCCCGCGCGAGCCTGTCCGAAGCCGAGCGCGCGCTGGAGGTCGGCACGGTCCGCCAGGCGCCGGCGCGGTTCGACCTCGACTGGCTGTCGTGCGTGGCGCTCGCGCAGCGTCCATCGGTCGAAGCGTTGTTGCGCGAAGGCATTCGCCTTGCCGGCGACCGCCCGCACCTGGCCGACGCCGTGCGGCTCTTCGCTCGTGCGCGTTTCTCCGTGGCCGAAGGCGCCCGGCGCTTGGGCGTGTCGCAGAACAGCTTCCGCTACCGGCTCACGCGGTGGCGCGCCCTGACCGGCTGGGACCCGTGGACGCACGACGGCCTGACCCGCTCGCTCGTCGCGATGGAACTCCGCAACCGCGCGTAAGCGTGCGGTCGCGGGAGCGCGCCGTCACCGCAGGCGGATGGGCACGCGGGCGGGGCGCCGCACGAAGAGGCTCGGCACGTGGCGCACGGGCTCGAAGAGTTCGAACGACTGCGTCTCTTCCAGCAGGGCTGCGATCGCGGCGGCCGCCTCCATCCGCGCGAGCGGCGCCCCGACGCACGTGTGGATGCCCGAGCCGAAGCCGACGTGCGAGCTGAGGCGGGCCCGCCCCGTGTCGAGCGCGCCGGGCGAGGGGAAGGCGCGCTCGTCGCGGTTGGCAGAGCCCCACATCAGCATCACGCGCGCGCCTTTCGGCAGCGCGACCCCGCCGAGCGTCGTCGCCTCGGTCGTGACGCGGAAGTGCCCGCGGAACGGCGACTCCAGACGCAGGACTTCCTCGAGGAACTTCGGCAGGAGTCCGGCGTCGGCGCGCACGTGCGCCTGCAACCCGGGCTCGCCGCCGAGCAGCGCGACCGCGCTGCCGATCAGGCTCGCGGTCGACTCGCTCCCGGCGATGACGAGCTGGAGCATCAGCGAGGCGCCTTCGCGATCGGTCAACTCGCCGTGTGCGATCGCGCCGGCGACGTCGGCGGTGACCGTCTCCGGCGCGGGGTCCGCAAGCTGCGCGCCCAGGAAGTCGAAGAACGACACCATTTCGGCCCAGGCCTCGGCCATGCGCTCGGGCGACGCGACGCCCGACAGCAGGTCGATGCCCGCGTCCGCCCACCGGTGGACGTCGTCGCGACGGTCCCGGGGCAAGCCGAGCATCGCGGCGATGATCGCGAGCGGGACCGGCGTCGCCACCGCGGTCATCCATTCGACCTCGCCGGGCGCGCCGGCCAGCGCGTCGCGGACGAAGCGCCGCACGAACGGCTCGAACGCGCGAACGCGCGCGCGCGTGAACCGCTTCCCGATCAGCTTGCGCTGAAGCGTGTGCGCCGGCGGGTCCTGCGTGGCGAGCACGTCGACGGCGCCGATGGCGTCGGGGTCGGCTTCGATCACGGCGGGGTTCGTTCCCTGCCCCGCGTACATCACGGCCGAGATGCGGCTCGAGAAGACCTCCGGGCGCGCGGCCGCCTCGACCAAGTCGGCGTGGCGAGTGACGAGCCACATTCCCGTCTCGGGCATCGAGTAAACGGGCGCCTCGCGGCGAAGGATCTCCCACGAGGGAAACGGGTCCTCGATCGCCTCCGGTGCGAACGGCTCGACCAGCGCCATGGACGGCAAGTCTACGGCGAGCGCGCCGCCGGCCGGTCGCGCGGCACGGCGAAGGCGAGCAGGGCGACCAGGAGCGTGATCCCGGCGCCCGCTCCCGCCGCGGCCCAATCGCGCAACCAGAGGCCGAGCACGACGAAGAACACGCAGATGCCCATCGCGAGCACGCGCCCGCGCAAGCTCGGCGCGTCGCGGCGATCGCCGCGCGCGAGCGCCTCGTCGAGCGCGACGATCACCGACGAGACCAGGATCCAGCCGCCGAAGTTGGACAGGGGGACGTCGAACCACGGACCGCCGGAACCGTAGGCGTAGAGCGAGCCGAGGAACCAGCGATCCCCCTGCAGCGTGATCGGGTCGATCA
Organism: Actinomycetota bacterium; assembly: GCA_036397035.1. GTDB lineage: Bacteria > Actinomycetota > AC-67 > AC-67 > AC-67 > DASWJS01. The sequence continues at coordinate 58,325 of DASWJS010000018.1, forward strand.
CCAGGTCGAGCATCGTCGCCGCGGCCGCGCTGCCGAGGACGAGGCCGGTGTGCGTGCGCGCGATCGCCGTCCCCCGCACGAGCGCCCGCCCGGCGTAGACGACCGAGCCGAACGACAGCGGGACGAACGCCGGGATGTTCGCCAGGTACAGCTCGCGCCCCCGCGTGTCCGCGACGTAGGCGTAGTCGCCGTAGGGGAAGCCCGTGTGGGTGCTGGAGAACTCGGCGGCGAAGGACGCGAGGGCTGCGATGGCCAGGAACCGGAAGGCGCGGTGGGCGCCGCCCTCCGGCCAGGCGGCCCACAGCAGGGCGGCGAGGAATGCGACGGCGAACCACCGGAGGCCGAGCGTCTCCAGGACGAGCACGCGCGGCACTCTAGCTCAGGATGTGCGGCTCGCCCGGTGTTCACCGCCCGCTCGCTGTGCGATGATGGCGCGCGATGAAGCCTTCCCGGCCTGTGCTGATCGTCGACGACAACGCCGACGTGCGCATGCTCTACGAGCGGGTGCTGATGTCGGCGGGCTACACCGTCGCTCACGCGTCGGACGCGCGCGAGGCGCTGGACTCGATCGCGGCAGGGCTGCCCTCGATCGTGCTGCTCGACGTGCTGCTGCCGGGCGGACTGGACGGGTGGGAAACGCTGGAGACGATCCGCGCGACCGAGGCGTCCGCCGCCCTGCCGGTCATCATGTGCACGGTCAAGCGTTCCAGCGAGGACCAGCAGCGCGGGTGGACGCTCGGCTGCGACGGCTTCATGATCAAAGCCTTCAACCCGTGGGAGCTGCAGACCCTCATCGACGAGGTGCTCGCGCGCACGCCCGAGGAGCGAGCCGCCGAGCGCGCGCGCAACCTCAAGCGCGCCACCGAAGGGCTCGAAGGCGTCTGAGCGCGACCGCCGCGCCGCGCCCACGCCGCTAGACTCGCCCTTCATGCCCGAACAACCGTGCTTCTTTCATCCCGACCGCATGACGCTGGTCTCGTGTACGCGATGCGAGCGGCCGATCTGTCCCGACGACATGATCGACGCGCCGGTCGGCATCCAATGCCCGATCTGCGCCGGGCGGATGCGCGAGGGCGCGATGGGGCAGGCCGCATATCGCGCGCGCACGGCCATCGGCGGCACGCGCACGGGACGCAGGATCGCCGCGATCTCCGCGACGCGCGTGGTGATCGGGATCAACCTCGCGGTCTTCGCCGCGATGCTGCTGACGGGCGAGCCGACGAGCGCCAGGACGCTGGTTCGATTCGGCGCGCTCGTCGGCGGCGTGTTGCCGCTGGACGAGTGGTGGCGGATCGCGACGTCGATGTTCATCCACATCGGCTTCCTGCACCTGGCGTTCAACATGTACGCGCTGTTCCTGTTCGGCACACCGGTCGAAAGGCGCTACGGCACGACGCGCTTCCTGGCGCTGTACCTGCTGAGCGGGCTCGGCGGCGGAGCGGCGTCGCTGGTCTTCACCGACGCGCTCATCTCGGCCGGCGCGTCCGGGGGCGTATTCGGCGTGCTCGGCGCGTGGATCGCGATCTACCTCGCGCACCGGTCGATGCCGGGCGCGGCGGCGCAGCTTCGCAGCCTGTTCCTCCTGGTCGCGATCAACCTCGCCATCGGCTTCACGGCGGGCGGGATCGACAACGCCGCGCACCTCGGCGGGCTCGCCGCCGGCTTCGTCATCGGGACGGGCCTGGAGTACGCGGGCCGCTCGCCCCAGCGCGCGCCGGTCGCGCTCGCCGGTTACCTGGTCGTGATCGTCGTGGCGGTGCTCGCCATCCGCGCCAATGCCGTTCCGACGCTGGGTCTGTAGCGAGCTACACGCGAGCCGCCATCCCCTCGACGCGCGCGCGCAGCTCGGCGTCCGCGAGGCGATCGCACCAGGCGCCGAACTCCTCGCCGGGACCCGTCCACCGCCAGTCCTGGACCTCGCCGGTGACCGGCGTGTCCTCCCGCAGCGTCGCGAGGTCCCGGTAGAGCAGCGCCTCGGCCATCTGCTCGGCGAGCGTCGCGGCGAGCCGTTCGGCGCCGCGCACCGAGACGTCCCAGTCGCTCGCTCGCGCGGGGATCGCCTCTAGGTGCTCGTAGCGGCCGAGCACCGCCGCCGCCGACTTGGCGCCCCAGCCGGGAAGGCCGGGGAAGCCGTCGGCCGAGTCCCCGGTCAGCGCCAGCAGGTCCGGGATCGAGCGCGGACCGACGCCGAACTTCGCGCGCACCCCGTCCTCGTCGCGCACGATCCGCTGCCTGCGGTCGAGCTGCACGACGCGAGCGTCGCGCACGCACTGGGCGAGGTCCTTGTCGGGCGTGCAGATCAGGACCTGCTCGACCGGACCGGCCGACGACGCCCTCGCCGCTCCCGCGGCGAGGGCGTCGTCGGCCTCCCACTCGACCATCGGCCAGACGGTGACGCCCATCGCCACGAGCGCTTCCTCCAGCGGGACGAACTGGCCGAGCAGCACCGGGTCCATCCCCGCGCTCGACTTGTAGCCGGGGTAGAGGTCGTTGCGGAAGGACTCGATCACGTGGTCGGTCGCGACGGCCACGTGCGTCGCGCCCGACTCCAGCAAGCCCACGATCGAGCGGACGACGCCGGCGACCGCGCCCACCTCCTCGCCGTGCGCGTTGGTCACGGGCGGGACCGCGTAGTAGTGACGGAACAGTTCGTAGGTACCGTCGACCAGGTGGACGAGCACGGCGCGAGTGTACGAGGGGACTAGTCCGTCCTGCTCATGGCATCACGCGATCGGAGCGTTACCCTTGTTATTCCCACTCCGTAGGAAGGGTCCTACACTGCGGGAACGAGGGCCATCGCCGTCGTCTTCATCACTCTCCGGCGCCCCCGCCTATCGAATGTTACGTCGACGGAACGCGGACGAAGCCGCCGAGCGCCGCCTGAAGGTCCTCGAGGCAGGCAGGCGCATGCGCTCGCACCTCGACACCGAGAAGGTCGTATCGGGGCTCGTGCGCGAGGTGCGCGACGCCGTCCCCGCCGAGTCGGTCGAGGTCTGGCTCGCCGCGGGCGAGGCCATGCCGAAGCTCGCGGTCCGGCTGGGCGCGGCGCTGTCGAACCTGGACGCGGACGGCGTCCCGGCTTCGGTGCGCAAAGCCGCCGCCCGGCGTCGGCCGATCGAGGCGCAAACCGGCCGGGGGCCGGAGAAGGCCGTCGCGATCGCAGGACCCCGCGCGGGCTTCCTCGGCGTCCTGGGCGTGGCGGGCGCGCGGCTCAGCCCGGCCGACATGACGTTCCTGGAAGACGTGTCGAACGAGGCCGGCGCGGCGCTCGAGCTGGCCGCCACGTACGAGCAAGCGGAGTCGCGGCGCGAACGCTCCGAGGCGATCCTCGGGCGCGTCGGCGACGCGATCGTGATCACCGACCGCTCGGGTCGCATCGTCGAATGGAACCGCGCCGCCGAGGTCATGTTCGGCACGCGAGCGCGCGACGCGATCGCACGCTCGTGCTCGGTGGTGCTCGGGCTGAACATGGACGATCAGCCCGTCGCCTGCGCGACCGCATGCCCGCTGTTGAAACAGGACTCGCTGGAGGAGCGGCAGCTCTGGCGAGCCGGCGGCAACGGGCGCACGCAGCCGATCCTGGCCAACGTCGCGCGCATCGACGACGCGGAGGGGAACGTGTTCGAGGTCATCCACTCCTTCCGCGACATCACCAAGCTGAAGGAGGCCGACGACGCCAAGGCGATGTTCCTGGCGACCGCGTCCCACGAGCTGAAGACGCCGCTGACCGTGATCAAGGGCTTCGCGCAGATCCTGTCGGAGGTGGGCGACAAGGCGGCGCCGGAGGAACGGCGCGAGGCGCTGGTCGCCATCGAGCGTCGCACCGACGAGCTGGCCAAGATCGTCGACCGGCTTCTGCTGTCCAGCAAGATCGAAACCGGTCGCACCGAGTTGAAGACGGGCCCGTACGAGCTGGACCCGATCTTCCGCGAGCGGTGCGAGTCGTTGCGCGCCGCCTCCGGGCGCGACGTGGTCATCGAGACCGCCGGCGCGACGCCCAAGGCGATGGTCGATCCCGACGCGTTCGTCACGGTGCTCGACCACTTGCTCGACAACGCGGTCAAGTATTCGCCGAACGGCGAGCCCATTCGCACGCGCCTGTCCCACGACGAGCGCCGGATCGCCCTCGAAGTCGCCGACTCTGGCATCGGGATGGACGCCGAAGAGGCCGGGCACTGCTTCGACCGCTTCTGGCAGGCGGAATCGACCGACCGGCGCCGCTTCGGCGGCACGGGGATCGGGCTCTACATCGTGCGCTCGCTCGTGGAGGCGATGGGCGGGCGCGTCGGCGTGGAGAGTGCGCGCGGCGAAGGCTCGCGCTTTACCGTCTCGCTCAACCGTGGGGACGTCGAGCCGCCGCCGCCCGCCCGCGCGGAGCCCGCGCAGGGCGTCGGCGAGCAGTCGGTGATCAGAGAGTTCATGCGTCAGGTTGGCATCCGCGACGGGAGGCGAAGATGACTGCTGCAGTTGCGGCCGCAAACATCGTTCTCGGCATCGCGTACACCTCGTACGGGATCATCACCGCGATCGACATGAAGCGAGGATGGCGCACGATGGGGTTCTCGCACTTCGGCGCCGCCTGGATCTTCATGGCGTTCACCTGCGGGCCCCATCACCTCGAACACGGGCTCCACCTCGCGCTCGCCGGCAGGGTGGGCGGCCCGCTCGACCTGGCGGCCGTCGCCATCGGCCTGCCGTTCGGCGTGATCTGGCTGCTGCTCCGCCTGGAGGCGCTCTCGGGCGGTCGCGGCGACCGGTTCATCAGCGGCACGCCCTGGTACCTCGCGATCGGTCCGATGGTCGCGGCGGTCTACGTCACCGCGCTCGGCGCGGCGGCGCTGACGCTGCTTCGCACCTCGGAGGTCGGCTTCGCGCGGACGGCCGTTCCGAACCTGCTGCTGCTCGGGTTGTACGCGGCGATCGGCGCTGTGCTGTTCAAGACCCAGTTCGAGAACCGGCCGATCGAGGGCGGGTGGTCGGTGTCCGGGCTCTCGCTCGGCGTGGTGTTCCCGACGTGCGGACTCATGCACACCGTGCACGCGACCTACATGTCCACCGGGCTCTACGAATACGAGTGGCACGGCTTCACGATCGACTGGCTTGCCGTCCCCGCGGCCGCGTACTTCCTCTGGGTCGTGTGGGCGCTTTACAGGGGAACGCTGTCTGACTGGAACCGCGCGGCCGACCGGGCCCCGCAGCCGATCGTGGCGGGACGCGCGTGAGAGTCCTCGTCGTCGACGACAACGACGACATCGCGCTGCTGATCGAGCGGGCGCTGGGCCTGGCCGACATCGCGTCGATCCGCATCAACGACGGCCGGGCCGCGGCCGCGACCGTCACCCGCGAACACCCCGACGTCGTCGTGCTCGACGTGCAGATGCGCGACTTCACCGGCTGGGAGGCGCTGGAGGAGCTGCGGTCCGACGGCGGACCGGGCGCCGACGTCCCCGTGCTGATGTGCACCGTGAAGTCGAGCCCGGAGGATCTCGTGCGCGGCTACGAGCTGGGATGCGACGGGTACCTCACAAAGCCGTTCAGCATCAACGAGCTGACCGAGCGCGTGCGCGCGCTGGCGGCCATGTCGGTGGACGAGCGTCACGCCGCCCGCAAGGAACGCCTGGAGGAGGCCCGCGCCCAGCTCGACCGGTAGCGTGTGCGGTCATGCGAGTGACCGTGCTGGGCGGGACGAGGTTCATCGGCCGCGCGCTCGTGCGAGCGCTGGTCGCCGGCGGAGACGCGTCCCGACGCCGTGGTCGACATGCTCGGGCTCTCGCGCACGAACGCCCCGACTACCAGCGCCGCGAGGAGTTCGTGCAGCACGCGGATGTGGGTGCGCATGATTCTCGATGCCGCCGGCTCCGGCGCCGAACTGGTTCGCGTCCCGGACGACTCGCTCCCGGCGGACCTCGCGATGACCGGCACGATCAACCAGCACCTGCTGGCCGATTCGGCGAAGGCGCGCGCGCGGCTCGGCTGGACCGATTCGGACCCCGCCGAGACCGTCAAGCGGTCGGTGACGTGGCATCTCGCCAACCCTCCGTCCGATGCGAGCGAGGACTTCCGCGCGGACGACGAGGCGCTGGCGCAGGCCGGACGGGCACCCAGCCAGACGGGACGGGCACCCAGCGCGAAACGGGCATAGGTGATGCTCGGCGCAGCGCGGCAAGGCGCGCGGCGAGCGGCAGGAGCGCCCGCTCGGCACGGCGAAGACTCAGCGACCATGAAAAGGCTTGCCGGGCTTGCGCTGGCGACCGTGCTCGCGGTCGCGCCCTTCGCGTCGGCCGAGCCCACGGCCGTGCCGGACTCGAGTCCCGTCGAGGGCTCGGTGTTGCTCCCCGCCGTTCACCCGCAAGTCGCGATCCACGCCTACGACAACGGGAGCCAGGGGACAGTCGGGTACCTGTTCAAGATCCCGCCCGCTGCGGACGGGAGGACCTACACGCTTACGGCGACCGGGGCGACGGGCGTGGAGAACCCCGACGCGTACTTCTACGAGGCGAGCGGCGATCCCGACGCGCCCGGCGGCGCCTGCAACCTGCCCGACGACCTCGACGAGGACGGCAACACCGAGACCGCGACCATCTGCCCGGGCGAGGACGTCGTCCGCTGGGTCGTGGTGGTCCTCAAGACCGGCGCCGACGCGGACTTCACCTTCAGCTACTCCTTGTCGTAACCGGTCCGCGCCGTTTCGTCGTCCGTTCCAACTCGGGCGAAGCAGGATTATCGGACATCCGTCACGAAATCGAACTCCGACGACGAGCACGCTTCGGAGGACTCGATGCGCAGACGACGACTCATGGTCTCGATCGCGGCGGTCATGCTGATCGCGCCGGCTGCGTCCGCGACCCATTTCGACGGCGACGGCTCGACCGGCACGTTCAACCCGCGATTCGAGGCCGGCGTTGCGAACAGCCTTGCCGGACAGGCCAGCGCCTTCGAGATCACCCTCGAGCAAGCCGACCATGAAGATCCGGTGATCCTGGCCGACCTCCGGATCCCCGGCGCCTGGCGCCTTGACGAGTCGATGGCTCAGATCAAACCGGGTCAGAAGCCCGACGGGACGGCGGCGACAAGGTGCTCTCACGTGATCGACGGACTGGGGAACGGGCAGAACTCCGATGCGCATTTTGTGCGGGCCGAGGTCGTCGGAACGAATGAAACGGTTATCAACGCCGTCTTCACCCGGCCGACAGGCCCGCCCGTGGTTTTCGACGGCGAGCACGCGTTCATCTCGTGGAACGAGAGCACCCAGACGGCGCTGATGTGCCTCCTGCTGATTACCGAAGATCAGCGGGTAACAAACTTGCAGCTTCCCGAGGGCGCACCCTTCACAATCGAGGACGTGACCGAGGTCACGGCGGAGTACGAGGTCGAGCGAGTAGACGACACCTGGCAGGTCGTCGCGGATCTGCGGGATATCGTCAAGGACGCCATTCTGCAGGATCTCGAGCTGAGCATTACCCGCTTCGCGAACTTCTTCGCGGCGCGTTCGCGGGGCAACTGGCAAACCCCTCCTGGCCCGGTCGGCTTGAACCCGGTCGGGGGTGGCGTCTACGACTTCCGGGCGACGTTCGAGACGTGCCCCGGCGAGGGGGCGCCCGACGCGGGCGACTACGGCAACTGCATCAGCGGTCGTCAGAGCGTGACGCGGACCGTACCGATCACGATCACGCTGCCCGAAGGCGGGACGCACCCGATTAGCACGCTGCTGACTCCGGTTCCCGGCTCGGTCCTGACCGGTGTCGACGAGGTCGCCGTGGAGTGGGAGGAGGACGCTTCCGCCGAGGCGCTCGCCGGTCACATTCTCACCGTCGCGCAACCGGGCGAGCTGAACCCCGCGAAGGTCTACAGTCGCCGGCTCTTCGCCGGGGGCGACTACCCGTGCGTGGCGGGCGCGTGCTCGACGACCCTGGAGTTCCCGCTGACCACCGCGGCGGGCGAGACGCTGGCGGCGGACGGCAAGTACTCGGTCAGCATCGTCACGGTGTCCGCGGACGGGCACCGGTCCGACGGGCGCTGCGATAACGGGACCGTCGAGGGGCTCGGCAATTGCGGCGCGGCGCTCACCCACAAGCCGGGCTGGGCGTCGGCGGAGATCCTGCTCGCGCCGGCGTCGTGGGCGTTGTCCTACGTCGATCGGCTCGGCAACGTCTTGCTGATCGACCCCGACGACACGCGCGTGCAACTTGTGGAGTGGAACTACGGCTACGCCGAGCGGCGCTGGACCGTGCGCAACCCGTGGTTCGCCGCCGCGGACGACGACAGCGGCGCCTTCGCCGCCTACGTCAGCCCCGCCGAGCCCACCAACGGCTGGTCGATCGAAGGCTTCTACTCGGCGCACGGCGCGACGGCCACGCTGATGCGGCCGTGGGCGTGGGTGGACACGCCGAACCCGTACGCGCAGTCGCCGGCGGGCTGCCCGGTCGGTGATTGCGCGCCCCCGCAGCCGACCAAGGTCCCCAGCGCGCTCGTGTTCGTCGGCGTGATCGTGCCGCAGCCGGAGCCTCCGCCGGTGCCCCCGGTTCCATCCGAGCCGCCCGTCGCGATCCCCACCGAGCCGCCGGCCTGAGGCGTCAGATCCAGCAGAAGTACTTGATCCTCGCTGCGGCGGAACAGTCCGACAGCGCGCCGCTGTACCAGATGTGCGCCCGCCAGCCGAACACGCCGTCGTCGGCCAGCGGGTGCGCGGCCAGCACGGGATAGAAGTAGGCGAACATCCCGACAGCCACCACGGCGTAGGCGATCGCGATCCATCGCGCGCCCGACCAGAGCCGCACGAGCCGGTTGAACGCGTGCACGACGCCCAGCACCAGGAACGGCACCATCGGCAGCGCGTAGAACAGGAACACCGGCCGGCCCACCAGGTCGCCGTAGAGCCACGTGCCCCAGCCGACGACGAAGAAGGCGAGCAGCAGGGGCGACAGGCGATTCGTGAGCCGAAGCGTCCCCCACCACAGGACCGGGAAGGCGATCGCGAACCCGGCCAACCAGATCGCGGGGTTCGGGATGCCGATCACCTCGCTGTTGCGCTCGGCGTCGGTGTCGTCGTTCAGCGTCTCGTAGTGGTGGACGACCGGACGGCCGATCCACGGCCAGGACCACGCCTCGCCGAAGTAGGGGTGGCCGGGCCGGACCACGGTCGGGCCGTCCCGGCCGGACTCCTCGTCGGGCTTCTCCACGTCGTACTTCTTCAGGTTCTGGTGGAAGCCGATCATCTCGCCGTGGTAGCAGGCGAGCTGCGTCACGGGGTTGGCGCCGACCGTGAACTCCTTCTTCAGGTCGAGCACGATCTGCTCGCCCCGGCACTTCGGCGGAAGGTAGCGGTTGTCGTTGAGCAGCCACGGCAGGAACGTGGCCGCATAGACGGCGAGGGGCACCAGCACGAAGACCAACCCGAAGGAGGCCGCACGCGCCGCCCATCGCGACCGCTGCGCGCGTCGCATCCGGCCCAACTCGTTCACCAGCGCGAAGGTCACGCACGCCAGCACGAGCGGCGCGATCGTCCATTTGCTCGCAAGACCCAGCCCGAGCATCGTCGCGGCGAGCACGCGCCGCACGCCCGGCGTCGCCGCGCCGGTCCCGCGATGCGCGCGATCCTCCAGCAGCAGCCAGAATGCGGCCAGCAGGAACACCGCGGCGTAGATGTCGAGCATCGCTACCCGCGACTGCACGAACCACAGCCCTTCGACGGTGAGCAGCAATGCGGCGAGCGCGGCCCACCACGTCGAGTGCCAGAGCCGGAGTCCGATGAGGTACATCAGCAGCGTCGACAGGGTGGCGAACAGAGCCCCGAAGAAGCGCCATCCGAAGGGACGATCCCCGAACAGCCGTATCCCGGCGGCGATGAACCACTTGCCGACGGGCGGATGCACGACGAACGCCCCGCTCTTGCCGCCGTCGTCCTCCACGCGCTTGTCGCTTTCGGTCCCGTAGGTCAACACGTCGCGCGCGTCGGGTACGTAGTGGATCTCGTCGAGCGGGATCAGCTCGTAGCACGCCGCGCGGGGGCGCGGTGGGTAGTCCACGCACTGCTGGTCGTCCGAGGGCAGCAGTGCGCCGGGATCGCCGAGCCGGGCGAAGTGCACGCTCGCCGAAACGGCGATCAGCACCAGCACGACGATCAGGTCTTTGCGCGAGCCGCGCGGCGGCTCGGCATCCTCCGGCTCGAGCCAGGGGTGAGCGGCGTCCTCCGGGGGCTGCTCGAACCACGGATGAGCGTCGTCGTTCTCGGCGCGCTCGTCGGCGGTGGTCGGCTGGTCCTCGCTCACGAAGATTCGAATCCCGGCAGCGGTCGTAGAGTACAGGGACGGATCCTTCGATCGCCGGAGCGACGCGCGTGAGCGGCATTCTTTCCATCGTCGGGACCCCGATCGGCAACCTTGACGACCTGTCGATCCGCGCGGCGGCGACCCTGGCTCGCGCGGACGTGATCGCGTGCGAGGACACGCGCGTGACCGGCAAGCTGATGGCGCGCGTCCGGGCGATGCACCCCGACGCGCACCGCGCGCGGCTCGTCGCCTGTCATGCGCGCAACGAACGCGAGCGCATCCCGGAGCTGGTGCGGGCGGTGCGGGCGGGCTCGCGGGTGGCGCTCGTCACGGACGCGGGGATGCCGGGCCTATCGGACCCCGGGCGACGCGTCGTCGAGGCGTGCGCCGATGCGGGTGTGCGCATCGAGGTCATCCCCGGCCCGTCCGCGGTCCCGGCCGCGCTGATCGCAAGCGGCCTTCCCACGGCGCGGTTCGTCTTCGAGGGGTTTCTGCCGCGCGCGGGGACGGCCCGGCGCGCGCGTCTCGCGGCGCTGGCCGGCGAGGAGCGCACCGTCGTGCTGTTCGAGGCTCCGCACCGCATCGCCGCGACGCTCGCCGACCTCGCCGCGGCGCTCGGGCCGCGACGGGCGGCGCTCGCCCGCGAGCTGACCAAGCTCCACGAGGAGGTGCTCCGCGGCACTCTGCCCGAGCTGGCCGATGCGATCGCGGGCACGGGCGCGCGCGGGGAGATGACGCTCGTCATCGAAGGGGCGAGCCCGGCGGCGAGCGTACCCGCTCCGGCGGATCTGGCCGGCGCGGTCGCCGCCCGCGTCGCGGGCGGGCAGACCAAGCGCGACGCGATCGCGTCCGTCGCGGCGTCCGCCGGCGTGCCCAAGCGCGCGGTGTATCAGGCCGTGCTGGACCGGCCGGAGTCGTGAGGCCGGCGAGTTAGAACCGTTTCAGCTCCGCGAGGCACTGCGCGCACACCTGGTGCTCGCGGTACTCGCGCAAGCCGTCGTAGCCCGAGCAGAACGTGCAGAGCTGACGCTTCTTCTGCAGGATGATTCGGTCCTCCTCGACGGCGATGTCCATCTGGTCGCCCTCGCGGATGTCGAAGGAACGCCGAAGCTCGGCTGGGAGCACGATCCTCCCGAGATCGTCGATCTTGCGACTCACGCCCGTCGTGCGTGCGGCCACTGCTCGCTCCTCTCCGGCCCTCCGCCCCCTTTGAAACTCGGTCCGTCCCGTTCGGGGGCTCCCTATAATGCCTGAACCGGCGGGCGCGATGCCCCGGAGCGCAACCCCCTGGGAGTGAGGACGGCAGTGGACCACACCTTCTACGTCACGACGCCGATCTACTACGTCAACGACGTGCCGCACATCGGCCACGCCTACACGACCGTGGCCGCGGACGCGGCCGCGCGCTACCACCGGCTGCGGGGCCACGAGACGTTCTTCCTGACCGGGACCGACGAGCACGGACAGAAGGTCGAGCGTGCCGCCCGCGAACGCGGTAAGGACCCGCAGGCGTGGTGCGACGAGATCGTGCCCGACTGGAAGGCGCTGTGGGGGCGGCTCGGCATCTCCAACGACGACTTCATTCGCACGACCGAACAGCGACATAAGGAACGCGCGCAGGCCTTCTGGCAGGCGCTGAAGGACACCGGCGACGTCTACCTGGACACCTACGAAGGCCCGTACTGCATCGCGTGCGAGGAGTTCTATGCGCCCGACAAGCTCCTCGACGGCAACCTGTGCCCCGTTCACGGCCGCCCGGTCGAGCAACTGCGAGAGGAGAACTACTTCTTCCGCCTGTCGAAGTACAAGGACTGGCTGCTGAACGACTACTACGCGCGCACGCCCGCGCCGGTGCAGCCGCGGGCGCGGCTCAACGAGGTGATCGCGTTCTGCCAGGACCTGAAGGACACCTCGATCACGCGCTCGTCGCTGACGTGGGGGATCCCGGTCCCGTGGGATCCCAAGCACGTGATGTACGTCTGGGTCGAGGCGCTGCTGAACTACGTCACGGCGCTCGGCTACCCCGACGGAGCGAACTTCAAGACCTTCTGGCCGGGGGTGAACATCGTCGGCAAGGACATCCTGCGCTTCCACGCGGTGACGTGGCCGGCGATGCTGCACGCCGCCGGCGTCGACCCCCCGCAACTGGTGTTCGCGCACGGCTGGCTGCTGGTCGGCGGCGAGAAGATGAGCAAGACCAAGCTCACCGGCATCCATCCCGACGACCTCCTCGGAACGTTCGGCTCCGACGCGTTCCGCTACTACTTCCTGCGCGAGGTCGCCTTCGGGCAGGACGGGTCGTTCTCGTGGGAGTCGTTGCACGCGCGCTACACGTCCGAGCTTGCCAACGGGTTCGGCAACCTCGCCTCGCGCGTGCTGACCCTGATCGAGTCGAACCGCGACGGCTTCGTGCCGAGCCCCGACGGCGGCGAGCAGGATCCTGAGCGGGCCGTGCGCTCGACCGTGGAGAAGGCGGTCGCGACCTACGACGACGCCTTCGAGCGTTTGGCGTTCCACGAGGCACTGGAGGCCGTCGATGCGATCGTTCGCCACGCGAACGGCTACTTGGTCGAGACCGCGCCGTGGAAGCTGGTGAAGGAACCGAACACCGACAAGCGCGTGAACGCGATCCTGTACACGTGCGCCGAGGTGCTGCGCGTGCTCGCGGTGCTGCTCTCGCCCGTGACCCCGGACGCCTGCGGGCGCCTCTGGACCAGCCTGGGCATCCCCGACTCCCTGGCCGAGCAGCGCCTCCCCGCCGCCGCCCGTTGGGGCGGCCTCGCCCCCGGCACGCGCGTCGGCAAGGGCGAGCCCCTCTTCCCCCGCGTCGAGGCCTGACTCAACGACGCGGCGTCGGGCCCCTCTTGCCGGTCGGGGGGTCCGGGGGGTAGAGTCTTACATGTAAGAGTATCCCCGGAGGTCGGTTTGAGAATCACCGCGAAAGGCCAGGTCACGATTCCGGTGGAGGTTCGTGAGCAGTTGGGTCTGCTCCCCGATACGGAGGTCGATTTCGTCGTGGACGGCGAAACGGTCCGGATCGTGCGCAAGGCCGTCCCTCGTCGCGAGAGTCGTGGGGCGAAGGTCGTGCGCAGACTGCGCGGGACGGGAACCGTCCGGATGGGCACCGACGAAATCATGGGCTTGACGCGCTCGCGATGACGACGATCCTCGTCGACAGCAACGTGTTGCTCGATGTCGCGACAGAGGATCCAGCGTGGGGCGCCTGGTCGTCGGACGCGCTTGAGAAGGCTGCCGAAACCAGCGCTCTTGCGATCAACGCAATCGTCTACGCAGAGGTCTCCATCCGTTACGCGACCATCGAGGAACTCGAATCCGTCCTGCCCTCCGACGTCTTCCGGCGCGAGCCTTTGCCGTACGAAGCTGCCTTCCTGGCCGGCAAGGTATTTGTCGACTACCGGCGCCGCGGAGGAAGTCGGGCCACGCCGCTGCCCGACTTCTTCATCGGCGCGCACGCGGCGGTCGCGGACTACCGGCTTCTCACGCGGGACGCGTCCCGCTATCGCACGTACTTTCCCTCACTCGAGCTGATCGCACCCTGAGCGAGGCGCCGCGCACGTTCTTGACCATGTGCAGCACATGTGACATGCTTCGCGCATGTCGAAGATGATCCAGGTGCGCAACGTCCCCGATCGGCTGCACCGCGAACTGAAGCGCAGGGCGAAAGCGCGAGGCCAGGCTCTGACCGAATACATCCAAGATCTGCTCGAGCACGAAGTGGCCAGGCCGCCGGCGTCCGAAGTGTTCGATCGGATCGAGGCGCGACCCCGTGTGCGGTTGCGTGGTTCGGCCGCGCAACTGATCCGCGACGAGCGAGCAGGAAGGGAAGCTTCCTGAGGAGCATCGTCGCGGACGCGTCGGCGATCCTCGAGTACTTGCTGGGAGCGGACCGGGCCGGTCCCATCCGGGAGACGCTCCGGATCCCGGGCATCGATCTGCACGTTCCGGCACTGTGCGACGTCGAAGTCACGTCCGGCCTCCGCCGCGCCACGCTCCAGAAGCGACTCTCCGCAACGCGCGCACGCGACGCCTTGGACGACTACCGGGATCTCCCGCTGCTCAGACACGGTCACGTGGCGCTGCTCGGGCGGATATTCGAACTGCGGGCGAACTTCAGCGCGTACGACGCCACCTATGTCGCTCTCGCCGAGTCGTTGGGAGCGGAGTTGTTGACGGCCGACGAGCGGCTGGTCCGATCGGTGCGCTCGCACGGCTCGGTCGGGATCCTGCCGTGATCACGGCGAGCGGACGGTGATCGTGCCGCGCATGCCGTAGGCGTAGTGGCCGGGAAGGTGACAGGCGAAGACCAATTCGCCGGGCTTCTCGAACGTGTAGGTGATCGTGTCGGTCTCGCCCGCATCCAGCGACGCGGCGCCGGGGGTGCCGTCGTGGGTCTCGTCGTGGCCGCGCTCGTGCCTCGCCTGCTCCGCCTCCGTGCCGATGATGAACTCGTGCGCGATCGGGTCGCCGTTGTCGAGCCGGAACGTCACGGTCTCGCCCGCCCGAACGCTCAGCGCGGCCGGATCGAAGCGCGAGTGGCGGATGCCGATCCGGACGGTGCGATCGCCCGGCTCGCCCGTGCACGCGAGGCTCGCCAGCAGGGGGCTCGCACACAGGAGGACGGCGGCGATGAGCCGTCCCCCTGTGTGCGATGTCGCGGTCATGCCGGGAGGCGGCGCCGGATCCCCATGCCGACGGCCAGCGCGACCGCGGCCGCCGACGCTGCCAGCCAGCCGCTTCGGCCTGGCACGGGCGCCGGCGCCGAATCGGCTGCGCCGACCGGCACGGGCGTCGGGACGATCTGGATCACCGGCCCGCGCACCGGGTTGCGCTCGGGCGCGAGCAGACCGCGCGGCAGTCCGGCGTCGCGCAGCGACGGCTGCGAGCCGTCCGGCGCGATCGCGAGGTCGTAGCCGAGGTCGCCCGCTCGGGCGAAGAGCCCGAGGTAGGTCACCCACATGCGCTTGGCCGGCATCCAGTCCATGTTGCGGTCCGAGCGCAGGTCGTCGGTGAGCAGGCGGCTCGCCCGTTCCGACCGCAGGAGCGTGAGTCCCTTCGCCACGAGCAGGCCGGCCTGGTCGCCCGAGCCGCGGGGCGCGGGCAGGATGGCCGGCGCCTCGTCGGTCATCAGGAACACGTCGGCCTCGACCGGCGCCAGCTCGCCCTTGCCCAGGGCCAGGATGCGCAGCGGCACCCACGGCCGCTCGATCGGGATGGCGAGGTGGATCGGTGTGCTGTCCCCGGCGGCGATCCCGCGCCGGCGCGCTTCCTTGGCGTCGAATCGCACCGCCATGAAGTACGGCGAGCGGTTCGCGTAGAAGTCCAGCACCCCCGGCGCGTCGGCCGACAGTGCGAACCCGTTCTGCGTCGCCCAGGCCGCGACCTCGTCGGCGCCGCCCTTCACCACCGTGATGTCCAGCGCGTCGATCCTCTTCTCGACGATGATCTCGACCGAGTCGGGAGCCGAGCCCGCGCCCGCCGCGAGCGTCACGGCGACCGTCGGCTGCGGCGCGAACTCCCGAACGAGCCGCTGCAGCGTCCAGCGTCCGGCTCGGTTCACATCCGACGGTTCGCCGGGCAGCGGCACGATCGACCCGAACTTCGCCCCGCCCAGGCCGGAGAACTCGAACGCGGTGACGTAGTGCTCGACGCCGTCGTGGTAGGCGGCGAGCGTCGTGGTCCGGTTCAGGTTGACGGCCCCGTTGGGGGCCACGAGTCCGCCGCACGCGAGGGCGACGCCGGGCAGAAGAACGACCCCTAGGACGGTCGCGGTGACGATTCGTACGCGCATGGTTCCCACCTCCCGGTCACTCAGACGCCGGGTCGGCGCCCGAGGGTTCCGTCCCGTGAGTGCGCGCTCGGCGGCCGGATCAACCGGCGGAGCTGCGATACTGGACCGATGGGCCTGGTCGACACCCATTGCCACCTGGACATGCTCGGCGACGTCGCCGCGGCGCTCGGGCGCATGGCGGAGGCCGGCGTGGACCGCTGCGTCACGATCGGCGTCGAGGGGTCGATGCAGGAGGCGGTCGCGCTGGCCGAGGCCCACGAGCAGGTCTTCGCAACGGTCGGCATCCACCCGCATGAGGCCAAGACCAGGACCGACGCCGCGATCGCGCGTTTGACCGAGCTGGCCGAGCACCCGAAGGTCGTGGGGATCGGGGAGGCGGGGCTCGACTATCACTACGACAACTCGCCCCGCGACGTCCAGCGCGCGGTCTTCGCCGAGCAGGTCCGGATCGCGAATGCGCTGGCGGCGCCGCTCGTCGTCCACACGCGCGAGGCGTGGGACGACACCTTCGCGATCCTGGCCGACGAGGGCCTGCCCGATCGCGTCGTCTTCCATTGCTTCACCGGCGGACCGGCCGAAGCCGAGCGGGCCCTGGCCGCCGGAGCGGCGCTCTCCTTCAGCGGCGTGGTGACCTTCAACTCGGCCGGCGACGTGCGAGCGGCGGCTGGGCTGGCGCCGCTCGACCGGATCGTGGTGGAGACGGATTCCCCCTTCCTGACGCCGGTCCCGCACCGGGGCAGGCAGAACGAGCCGGCCTTCGTGCGCCTCGTGGCGAGCGCGATTGCGCAGGTCAAAGGCGTCGACGAGGCTGAAGTCGCCGCGAGTACCACCGCGACCGCGGCCCGGCTCTTCGGCTTGCCCTGAGCGGCCGAACACCCGTTCGCTCCGGCTGGTTTGGCGCCCCTCCGGGGGGTTGGTAGCCTCGACGGGTCTTTCGGCCGGGGTAGCGAAACCGGCCGGGAGAGGGGGGAAACCGAATGCTACGAAGGATCCTTCGCGCAGCGATCATCGTAAGCCTGGGGATCGCGACGTTTGCATACAGCGCCGCCGAGAAGCGCGTGACCGTGCGCATCGAGGGCGAGCCGGTCGCGGTCCGAACGACGGCCGGCACCGTCGAGACCGTGCTCGAGCGCGCCGGTGTGGCGTTGGGCACCCACGACAAGGTCGAGCCGCCCTTGCCCACGCCCGTCGCCGACGGCGCCGTGATCGAGGTCCGCCGGGCCAAGACGGTCACGCTCCTGCTCGACGGCAAGCCCCGCGACGTCCTGACCACCGGCCTGACCATCCAGGAAGTGCTGGAGGAGGCCGATCTCGCGGCCCGGCCGGCCGACAAGCTGCTCCCCGGGCCCGCGGCGCCGGTCGCGGCGGGCATGACGATCAGTCTCGAGCGAGCGGTGTCGGTGGTGGTGAAGCACGACGGCCGCTCGCGGCGGGTCATCACCAACGCCGACTCGATCCACAGGCTCGTGGCCGAACTGGGGATCAAGCTGCGGGCGAGGGACTACGTCGTGCCCGCGCAGCGGCTCGAGCCGCTGGAGGGCATGGTGATCCGGGTCCTGCGCGTGAAGCTCCGCGAGGTCACCCGGCGCGAGCGCGTGCCGTATACGACCATCCTTCGCCGGGAGAGCAACATGGAGTACGGCGAGCGCAAGGTCGTCCAGTCCGGCCGGGCGGGGATCCACCGGGTGCGCTACCAGGATCGATTCTTGAACGGCGAGCGGGTGTCCCGGCGCGTGATCCGGCGGACCGTGCTGACCGCCAAGCGCGATCAGATCGTCGCGGTCGGGGCCGGCTATCCCGGCTGCGTCTGCAACGCCGGCACCGAGGTGGGCGACGCGACCTGGTACGGTGAGGCCGACGGGATGACGGCCGCGCACAAGACACTGCCGATCGGGACCGTCGTGCGCGTCGAGAACCTGGCCAACGGCGCGTGGGTCAACGTGACGATCCGCGACCGCGGGCCTTACGGCGAAGGGCGCATCATCGACCTGAGCGACGAGGCCTTCGCCCGGCTCGCGCCCCTGTCCAAGGGCGTCATCAACGTACGCATCCGCTGGTAGCCCGGGGTCCGGCTAGCCTGCTGGCGTGAGCCTCCTGGGTCCTGCGCGCACGCGCGCGCTGCTCGACAAGCACGGGCTGCGCCCGCGCACGGCGATCGGGCAGCACTTCGTCACCGACCCGAACACGGTCCGCAAGATGGTGTCCCTGGCCGAGCCGGCGCCGGGCTCGACCGTGATCGAGGTGGGGCCGGGGCTCGGAGCCCTGACGATCGCGCTGCTGGAAGCCGGGCACGACGTCCTGGCGATCGAGCGCGACGAACGGCTGCGGCCGGTGCTGGAGGAGGTCGCGCCAGGCGCGCGCGTGGTCTGGCAGGACGCGCTGGAGCTGGACGTCGCGCGGGTCGTCCCGGGCCCGGCCTCGGTGGTGGCCAACCTGCCCTACCAGATCGCGACGCCGCTGCTGATCGGATGGCTCGAACGCTTCCCCCGGATCGGGTCCTACACCGTGATGGTGCAGCGGGAGGTGGGCGAGCGGCTGGCGGCGACGCCCGGGACCGGCCCCTACGGCGCGGTGAGCGCCAAGGTCGCCTACCTGGCCGAGGCGAGCATCGTGGCGCGCGTCTCGCGCCGGGTGTTCTACCCGCAGCCGGAGGTCGAGTCGGTGATCGTCCGGCTGCGCCGGCGCGAGCGGCCGCCGGTGGCCGGCGGGCGGGCGCGGATCTTCGCGGTAATCCGGGCCGGCTTCGCGCAGCGGCGCAAGACCATCCGGCGGGCGCTCCGCGGCGGGGGCTGGAGCGCGGCGGAGGTGGAGGCGGCCCTGGAAGCTGCTCGCGTGAGCGGGAGCGCGCGCGCCGAAACGCTGTCGCTGGATGACTTCGCGCGCCTGGCGCGCGCGCTCCCGCCGCGGCCCTCGGGCGGTGCGGCGCGGTGAGGATCTCGGCGCCGGCCAAGATCAACCCGTTCCTCGCGGTGGGGCCGCGGCGCGCCGACGGCCTGCATGAGCTGGTCTCGGTCATGCAGTCGGTCTCGCTCGCCGACGAGGTCGAGCTGGCGCCCGGTCCCGGCCTGCGCGTCGAGGTCGAGCCCGAGGGGGTGGCGCCGGTGGACGCGACGAACCTCGCGGCGCGAGCGGCGGCGACGCTCGCCTCGCTCAACGGCCGCGACGCCACCGTCGTGATCCGGATCGCGAAGCGAATCCCGGTCGCGGGCGGGCTCGGCGGCGGCAGCGCCGACGCGGCCGCCGCGCTGTGGGGCCTTCGCGAGCTGTGGGGTCTCGCGGTGTCGAAGAAGGCGCTGGAACGGGTGGCGGCCTCGATCGGAGCGGACGTGCCCTTCTGCGTGCGCGGGGGAGCGGCGGTCGCGCGAGGCGCGGGGGAGGACCTGGCGCCGCTCGCCTGCCCGAAGCCGTTCTGGTGGGTGCTCGGCATCGGCCGGGAGGGCCTGTCGACCGCCGGGGTCTACGCCGAGTTCGATCGCTTGGGCGGGCGAGAGGCGTTCGCCGAAGCCGACCCCTTCGAGGTCGCCGACGCGCTCGCGCGAACGGACGTCGGGCGGCTCGCCGCCGCGCTGCGCAACGACCTCGAGCCGGCGGCGCTTTCCCTCGCGCCGGGGCTCGAGCGCGGGCGGGACGCGCTGGGCGGCGCCGCGGCCGTCCTGCTCGCCGGGTCGGGGCCGACGTGGCTCGGCCTCGCCCGCGACGAAGAGCACGCTCGCACGGTCGCGCGTGACGCCGAAAGCGCCTTCGCCCGCGTCGAGGTGGTCCAAACCACCGCCCACGGCCCGCAGATTGTGGGATGATTGAACCCCTTGGGGGATCGGCCAAGTGGCAGGCCACCAGGTTTTGGTCCTGGGAATGGGGGTTCGAGTCCCTCTCCCCCAGCGCATGAGGAACTGCCGACCCTCGCCGGGCGCGTGAGCGCCCGGCGTCCGCTCGCCGCGATCGTGCTCGCCGCCGGAGCCTCGAAGCGGTTCAAGTCCTCGACCCCGAAGGTGCTCCACGACCTCGCGGGGCAGCCGCTGCTCGCCTACCCGCTGGCGACGGTGCGCGCGCTCAAGCCCGCGCAAGTCGTCGTGGTGCTCGGCAGTGCGGCGCAGGCCGTGCGGGAGGCGGCGACCGGGCTGTGGCCGCGGGGCGCGTCGCCCAGGCTCCGCTTCGCCGACCAGAAGCGGCTCCTCGGGACCGCGGACTCGGCCCGCGCGGGGCTCACGGCGCTGAAGGGCTTCAACGGCAACGTGATCGTCCTGCCGGCGGACGCGCCGCTGCTGGAGCCCGCCACGCTGCGCGCGCTCGTCGGGACGCACGAGCGGACCCGCGCCGCGGTGACGGTGCTGAGCGCACGCGTCGAGGACCCGAGCGGCTACGGACGAGTCGTGCGCGCCCCGAGCGGCTCGGTCGAGGCCATCGTCGAGCAGCGCGACGCGAGCGCGGCGCAGCGCCGCATCGACGAGATCAACGCCGGCGTCTACGTCTTCGACGCCGCGTTCCTGCGCGCGGCGCTTCCGAAGATCGGCAGGGCGAACGCCCAGGGCGAGCACTACCTGCCGGACGTCGTCGCCGTGGCCCGCGCGAGCGGCCGCACCGTCGAGGCCGTGCCGGCGACGGCGCCGGAGGAGGCGTTCGGCGTCAACGACCGCGCGCAGCTCGCCGATCTGGCGGCCATCCTTCGCGCGCGCGCCGCGCGACGGCTGATGGCGAAGGGCGTGACGATCGTCGATCCGTCGTCCACGTTCGTCGACGCGACCGTCCGCGCGGGCGCCGACACCGTCATCCACCCCAACACGATCCTGACGGGCGACACGCGCATCGGGCGCGGCGCCTCGATCGGTCCGAACGTGCGCGCGGCCGGCTCGACGATCGGCGACCGTGCGCGCGTGCAGTTCGCCGTGCTCGACGGCGCGAAGGTCGGCCGCGAGGCGCAGGTCGGGCCTTTTGCCTACCTACGGCCCGGCGCGACGCTGAAGGCCCGGTCCAAGGCGGGCACGTTCGTCGAGGTCAAGGCGTCCACGATCGGCGAGGATTCGAAGGTCCCCCACCTGTCCTACGTCGGCGACGCTTCGATCGGCAGGGACGTCAACGTCGGGGCTGCGACCGTCACCGTGAACTACGACGGCGAGACGAAGAAGAAGTCCAAGACCGTCATCGGCGACGGCGCGAAGATCGGGTCCGATACGATGCTCGTAGCGCCGGTGAAGGTTGGAAAGAACGCGGGGACGGGAGCGGGCTCGGTGGTGACGCGAGACGTGGCGCCCGGCGACTTCGTCGTCGGCGCGCCGGCGCGCACGCTGCGGCGGCGCAAGGGGGAAACGACGTGACCGACATCGAGATATCGACCAAGAAGAAGCTCGTCGTCGCGGCCGGGCGCTCGAACCCGGACCTGGCCGACGAGATCGCCGCCGAGCTTGGGATCGAGCTGGCGGAGATCGAGATCGAAGACTTCTCCAGCGGCGAGATCTACGTGCGCTTCGGTGACAACGTGCGCGGCGCCGACGTCTTCATCGTCCAGTCGCACTACGAGCCGCTCAACAAGAACGTGATGGAGCAGCTCATCATGATCGACGCGGCCAAGCGCGCGTCGGCCAAGCGCATCAGCGCTGTCATCCCCTTCTACGGCTACTCGCGACAGGACCGCAAGGCGCGCGGGCGCGAGCCGATCAGCGCGCGGCTGCTCGCCGACCTGCTCGTCGCGGCGGGCGTCGACCGCGTCCTGTCGGTGGACCTTCACTCGGGCCAGATCCAGGGCTTCTTCGACAAGCCCTTCGACCACATCACCGCGCTGCCGCTGCTCGCCGACCACTTGGCCGAGCGCTTCGACGGGGACCTGGTCGTCGTGTCGCCGGACGCCGGGGGCGTGCACCTGGCCGACAAGTACGCCAAGCGGCTGCACGCGCCGCTGGCGATCCTGCACAAGCGGCGGCGCACCGACGTGCGCAACACCACCGAGACGCTGGAGGTCATCGGCGACGTCGAAGGGCGGCGTTGCGTGCTCGTCGACGACATGGTCGACACCGCCGGCACGTTCACCGGTGGCGCCGAAGCGTTGCTGGAGCGCGGCGCGATCGAGACGTACGGCTGCGCGACGCACGCGATCCTGAGCGATCCCGCGATCGACCGGCTGAAGAACTCGCCGATCAAGGAGCTGGTGTTCACCAACAGCGTGCCGCTCCCGGCGGAGAAGCAGATCGACAAGATCACCGTGCTGTCGATCGCGCCGGTCGTCGCCAGCACCATCCGGGCGGTGTTCCAGGACGAGTCGGTTTCGGAGATCTTCCAGGGCGAGAACTAGAAAGAGGTGTCGGGATGGGATTCAAGACCGGACTCGTGATCGGGCTCGGCGTCGGCTACGTGCTGGGCACCAAGGCCGGCAAGGAGCGCTACGAGCAGATGCTCGCCGCGACCCAGCGGCTCATGTCTTCGGAGGCGGGCCAGCAGGTGAAGGCTGCGGCCACCAAGGTCGTCGAGCAGGTGACCAAGGAGGAGCACGCCCCCGCGGCCGTCCACCACGAAGGCGGAAACGGCAAGCTGTAGTCGTCGCGGCGCTTCGCCAAGGTCGAGCGCCGTTGGTAGAATCCCGCGTTCGGGCCCGCAGGCGGCTCGTCCGGAGGTGACCAGGCAGTGTCCGAAGTAGCGCTGAGCGCGGAGATTCGCACGCAAACCGGCAAGGGTCCGGCCCGGCGGCTGCGCGCGGCCGGGAAGGTGCCGGCCACGATGTACGGGGCGGGCGCGGAGCCACTGAGCCTCGCAGTCGACGAGCGCGCCCTGCGGCAGACGCTCGGCACCTCGGCGGGCTTGAACGTCCTGATCGACCTCAAGGTGGACGGCGAGTCGCACCTCGCTCTCGCGCGCGAGCTGCACAAGCATCCGGTCCGCGGCTCCTACGTGCACATCGACTTCGTCGTGGTCGACCGCTACAAGCCGATCACGGCGGACGTGCCCCTGCACATCGAGGGCGAGTCGCACGGCGTGAAGGAAGGCGGCGTGATCGAGCACCACCTTTGGAACGTCCACGTCGAATGCTTGCCGACCGCGGTGCCCGACCGGCTGACCGTCGACATCTCGAACCTCGGGATCGGCGACTCCGTGCGTGTCGGGGACATCCCGGTCACGGCCGGCGTGACGATCTTGACGCCCGCCGACGAGATCATCGCCTCGGTCGTCGTGCCGCAGGTGCTCAAGACTGAGGAAGAGGTCGTCGAGGAGGCGCTTGGCGTGGCCGAGGGCGCTCCCGCCGAAGGTGAAGCCGCCGCCGGGGCGCCCGCAGAGGGCGAACCGACCGGCGAAGAAGGCTAGCCCGCGGACCCGGTGCCGTCCGGGACCGTCCTCGTCGTCGGGCTCGGCAACCCCGGGCCGGAGTACCGCCACACACGCCACAACGTCGGGTTCGACGTCGTCGAGGTCCTGGCCGAGCGCCTCGCGGCCCGCCTTCGGCCCGCGAAGGGCAGCCGGGCGATGGCGGGAACCGCGAAGATCGGCGACGCCCAGGTCGTGCTCGCCACGCCGACGACGTACATGAACGCGAGCGGCGAGGCCGTCGCGCCGCTCGCGCGCTACTACAAGGTCGAAGCTGCGGACGTGATCGTCGTCCAGGACGAGATCGATCTGCCGCTCGGCCAGGTCCGCGTCAAGCGCGGGGGCGGCGACGCCGGCCACAACGGGCTCAAGTCGATCACGCGCTCGCTCGGGACGCGCGACTACGTGCGCGTGCGCGTGGGCGTCGGGCGCCCGAGCGGCCCCGGCGCGGTCGACCACGTGTTGAGCGCGTTCTCCACGCGCGAGCGCGCCGAAGCCGACATCGTGATCCGGGAAGCGGCCGACGTCGTCTTCTCCCTCGTGCGCGAGGGCCTGGAGGCGACGCAGGAACGCATCAACGCCCGCGCCCGGCCGCCGAAGCCGCACCCGCGCGCGATTCGCCACGACGTGTGGGTGCGGGCGGCGCCGCCGGAGGTGTTCCGTGCCTGGACGACGGCTGAGGGCGCCCGCACGTTCTTCGCGCCCGACGCTCGGATCGAGCTGACGCCCGGCGGCGCCTACGAGATCGTTTTCCTGCCTGACAACCCGCCCGGCGAGCGAGGGAGCGAGGGGTGCACGGTCGTCGCGTTCGAGCCGGACCGGTTCCTGGTGTTCACGTGGAACGCGCCGCCCAGCATCCCAACCGTCCGCGCCGCGAGGCGCAAGACTCGCGTCGAGGTGCGGCTCGAGCGCGAGGGAGAGGGCACGCGCGTCTCGCTGGCGCACGTGGGTTGGGGCAAGGGTGAGGATTGGGACGAGGCCTTTGCCTACTTCGAGCGTGCATGGGACACCGTGCTCGGCCGGCTCGCGCGCAGGTTCGCCGAGGGCCCGATCGACTGGGACGCCGAATAGGCGCGAATAGACGCGAATAGGGCGCCGAGTGGGCTGAGCCAGCGGTTGTCTGCCCCGGCCACTGGGTGCTTTTGAACACAGATTGGCTGTCGGCCTTGATCGCCGATTGGCGCTCAAAACACCTACTAGTGCTACCGCCGTGCCTTAGACTGCCGCGCGGGCCCCGGTCGCGGTGATCGGGGCCTACCTTCGCATGCTCGAACCGGCGCTCGGATCGCTGCTGGGGCCGTCGTCCGCCCTGGACGAGGCCTGCGATGTGCTGCGCGGAAACGGGACGCTGACGTGCGTCGGACCCGCGCGCGCGTTGCTGCTCGCGGCGCTCGCGCGGGACGGCGACACGTGGGTCGTCGTGGTTCCGAGCGGCCGGGACGCCGAGCGGCTCGGCCACGAGTGCGCGGCGTTTACCGACGCGGCCGTCGTCTTCCCGGCCTGGGAGACGCTCCCGCACGAACGCATGTCGCCGCGACCGGAGACGGTGGCCCGCCGCCTGGACGCGCTTCGCCGCGTGAAGGCCGGGAGCGCGCGGCTCGTCATCGCGCCGGTCGTTGCGGCCATGCAGCACATGGCGCCGGGCACCGGCGACGCCGAGCCGTTGCGGCTCGTTGTCGGTGAGGAGCACGATCCGGCCGCGATCGCGCGCGCGCTCACGGCGCTGGATTACGCGCGTACGGACCTGGTCGAGCGGCGGGGCGAGTTCGCCGTTCGCGGCGGGTTGGTCGACCTGTTCCCTCCCGCCGCCGAGCACCCCGTCCGGATCGAGTTCGTCGGCGACGAGGTCGAGTCCATCCGAACGTTCGCCGTGGCGAGCCAGCGCTCGCTCGAACAGGTCGGGTCCGTCGAGGCGTTTCCGTGCCGCGAGCTGCTGCCGACGAAGCAAGTACGCGGTCGGGCGATGGCCGCGGCGCGCGCGAACCCGAAGGAGGCGCTCGACCTGAACCGGCTCGCCGAGGGGATGACCTTCGACGGCGTCGAGTCCTTGATCGAGCTGCTGTGGGAGAATCCCCCGCTGCTGCGCGACGTGCTCGGCCCCGCAACCCGCGTGCTGATCGCCGACCCGAAGCGCACGTACGACCGCGCGGAGGATTTGCGACGCGAGGTCGAGGAGCTGCGCGGCGCGGCGTGGGAGGCGGCGAGCGAGGGGCGTCCCGCGCCCGCGGGCGGTGGCTTCGCCGGCGTCGATCGCGCGCTCGGCGAGCGGCGCGCGGAGCTGACGCCATTCCGAGGCGACAACCCCGCGCTCGACGCGAGCGTGTGGGACGTGCAGCGCGGCGACGTCGCCAAGATGGCGGCCGCGATGCGCGACCTCGAGCGCGCCGGGGTGCGAGTGGTCGCGTGCGGCTCGACGGACGGCGCGGCCGAGCGCATCCGCGAGGTGATGGCCGCGCACGAAGCCGCGCCGGAGGTCGTCGTGGCCGGCATCGAGGAAGGGTTCTGGTCGCCCGCGCTCGGCATCGCGATCGCCGGGGAGCAGGACCTGTTCGGGACGCGGCGCGCGCACCGCGAGCCGAAAGCCGCCAGGCGCGTCGTGACGCCGCTCGACCTCACGCCCGGGGACCTGGTCGTGCACGACGTCCACGGGATCGGGCGCTACGCGGGCATGGAGACGCGCGCGGTCGGCGCGAGCGTGGGCGACTACGTCACGATCGAATACGCCGACGGCGACAGGCTCTTCCTCGTCGCCGACCAGCTCGACGCGCTGACCAAGTACGTCGGCGGCGAGACGCCGAAGATCCACAAGCTGGGCGGCTCGGACTGGAACCGCCAGAAGGCGAAGGTTCGCAAGGCGGTCAAGGACATGGCCGACGAGCTGCTCGCCCTGTACTCCAAGCGCGCGCGCTTGACGGGCTTCACCTTCGGCTCCGACCAGCCGTGGCAGCGCGAGCTGGAGGACGCCTTCCCCTACGTCGAGACCAAGGACCAGCTCGCCGCGATCGACGACGTGAAGAACGACATGGAGCGGCCTGCGCCCATGGACCGGCTCATCTGCGGCGACGTCGGCTTCGGCAAGACCGAGATCGCGATCCGCGCCGCGTTCAAGGCGGTGATCGACGGCAAGCAGGTGGCCGTGCTGGTGCCGACGACGCTGCTCGCGCAGCAACACTACGCGACGTTCACCGAACGCTTCGCGCCGTTCCCGGTTCGCGTCGCGATGCTGAGCCGCTTCCTGTCCACCGCCGAGGCCAAGCGCGTGATCGACGGCCTGTCGGCGGGCAACGTCGACATCGTGATCGGCACGCACCGGTTGCTCGGCAAGGTCGTCGCGTTCGCCGACCTCGGCTTGGTGATCGTGGACGAAGAGCAGCGCTTCGGCGTCGCGCACAAGGAGAAGCTGAAGAAGCTGAAGGCGAGCGTCGACGTGCTGACCATGACGGCCACGCCGATCCCGCGCACGCTGGAGATGGCCATGGGCGGGCTTCGCGACATGAGCGTCATCGACACCCCGCCCGAAGACCGGCACCCGGTGCTGACCTTCGTCGGTCCGCAGGATCCCGAGCAAGTCGGCCGGGCGATCCGGCGCGAGCTGCTCCGCGACGGGCAGGTCTTCTACGTCCACAACGTCGTCCACGACATCGACCGGGTCGCCGCGCGCGTGAAGGAGCTGGCGCCCGAAGCGCGCGTCGGCGTCGCGCACGGACAGATGGACGAGAAGCGGCTCGAGCAGATGATGCTCGACTTCTGGGACCGCGCGTTCGACGTCCTGGTCTCGACCACGATCATCGAAAGCGGCCTCGACATCCCGACGGCGAACACGCTGATCGTCGAGCGCGCCGACCGTCTCGGGCTCGCGCAGCTCTACCAGTTGCGCGGGCGCGTCGGGCGCAGCCACGAGCGGGCCTACGCGTACTTCCTCTATCCACCCGACCGCTCGCTGACCGAGCAGTCGCACGCCCGCTTGACCGCGATCGGTCAGCACACCGAGCTGGGCTCGGGCTTGCAGATCGCGCTGCGCGACTTGGAGATCCGAGGGGCCGGGAACCTGCTCGGGGGGGAGCAGTCGGGCCACATCGCGAGCGTCGGCTTCGACCTGTACATGAAGCTGCTCTCCGAAGCCGTCGACGCGGCGAAGGGCAGGCGCAAGGAGCCCAAGCCCGAGGTGAAGATCGACCTGCCGGTGGACGCGCACCTCCCGGCCGAGTGGATCCCGCGCGAAGGGCTCCGCCTGGAGGCCTACCGGCGCATCGCCTCGGCCGAGGACGACGAGCAGCTCGCCGACGTTCGCGCGGAGCTGCTGGACCGCTTCGGCGCGCTGCCCGGCCAGGCCGAGGAGCTGCTGACCATCGCGCGGATCAAGTTCCTCGTCGGCCCGCGCGGCGCGAAGGTCGTCTCTCACGCCGCCGGCGCCGTTCGGATCGAGCCGTGCGTGCTGGAGATGAGCGAGCAGGTGCGGCTCCAGCGGCTGCACCCCGGCTCGATCTTCAAGACGCCCACCTACACGATGGTCCTGCCGGTTCCCCCGTCGCCCGAGGGCGGCGTCGCGCGGTGGTTGCACGCGGCCCTGGTGGAGCTGCTGTCGGGGGAGTAAAGCGTTGCTATCCTTGCGCCTCGTGATCCGCCGGGTATCCCTTTCGGTCCTGCTCGTGCTCGCGCTGGGCGGGTGCGCCTCGACCTTCTATGCCGCCGCGGCCGTGGTGAACGGCGTGAAGATCACCCCTGCCGAGCTGAACGACCAGGTGGACCGGCAGGTCCAAGCGTCCGGCGGACAGGCGGGGGATCGCCGCGCGGTCGAGCTGCAGGTGCTGCGCGGGCTGATCAACCAGGCCATCGTCGGTCAGGAGGCCGACGCGCGCGGGATCGCGCCCACGGAGGAGGAGGTCGACGCGTCGCTTCAGGAACAGCTCGGCGGCGCGCGCATCGAGGACATCATCGCCCAGACCGGCCTCACCGAAGAAGAGATCCGCGAGATCATCTACCAGGGCGTGCAGTTCGAGCAGTTGCTCGCTTCCGTCGCCCCGGAGGTCACCGACGAGGAGGTGCAGCAGGCCTTCGACGCCGACCCCGGCCGCTTCACGCGCGTGAAGGCCCGGCACATCCAGGTGACGGTCGACGACAAGACGACGCAGGCCGAGGCGAGGGCGGAGGCCGGCACGATCGCGCGCCGGCTGCAAGGCGGCGCGGACTTCTCGGCCCTGGCCAAGCAGCGATCCGACGACGAGCAGTTCGCCCGGCCCAACGGGCAGTTCCCCGGCTTCATCGCGGTGAGCGACTTCGTGGGCGTTTTCGGCGAGGAGTTCGGCGAGGCGCTCTCGACGGCGAAGCTGAACCGGCCGACCGACCCGGTCCGCACGGCCTTCGGCTTCAGCGTGATCGTGGTGACGGCTCGCCAGAGCGACCCGTACGCGCGCGCGGCCGAGACGCTTCGCGGCGAGCTGAGCGATCAGGCCGGCCAGCAGGCGACGCAGCAGCTCCTGGCCGACGCGGCGAACCGAGCCAAGGTCGTCGTGAACCCGAAGTACGGGGATTGGGACCCGAGTCAGCTCGACATCGTCCCGCACCAGTTCTACACGCCGGCCGACGAGCCCGAGGTCCCCGACCTCTCCGGCATCCTGTAGCCCGGTCGTCCCGGGACGTGCTCGGGGGGCCGGCTTCGCCGGCCCCCCGAGTCGCTTCTCCGCTTGGGTGAGCGCGCCCGATGCGGGCTGGATTTCGCGCTCGCGACCGGTGGACGAGTCCGGTCCCCACGTGGGTCGGTGTCCTGAATGGGATTACCGCCGGGCCACTCGGTTTCGGGTGTTTCCGGCGAGGGAGGTGATCCTCCCGCGAATCCCGAGCGGTCCCCTACGGTTCAGGCACCTCGCGGGTCCAGTGCGGTCTGTGCAAACTGGATCACCTCCTTCCTCGCGTGCGGTCATTATCGGCGCCCGAGCCCGCGCTCGCAACGATTTCCGAGCCTCCGCTGCCGCTACGCTGGCGCGCGATGGCGCGAGTGCTGCTCGTTCGTCCCGGCGCCGGGGCCCCCGACATGGTCCCGCTCGAGGTCTGGCACGCCCTGACGAGGGTTCCCGCGTTCGCCGCGCCGGGCGAGCCGCTCGCCGGGCGGCTGCGCGACGAGGGCTACGACGTCGGCGAGCTTCCCGAAGCGAGCGCGCCCGCAGCCGCCTCGCCGCGCGAGCCCGCCGCAAGCGCGGAGACCGCCTCGCCCGGCGGCCTTCGCGGACGGAACCTGCTCGCGCCGCACGCGCACGGCGAGACGCCGCCGTGGGCGAGCACGCTCGCGACGCGCCTTTCGGTCCTGGCGGCCGAGCACGGCGAAGTCGCCTTCGTCGTTCACGACGAGGCGGTGATCCGCGCCGTGTTCGAGCGCGCGCTGGAAACCGGCGACGAGGTCGAGGTGGTCGTCGGCCGCGCGCCGCGCGGGCATCGCCTGCTCGACCTGGTGGGCGTGATGGCGCGCCTGCGCGGACCGGGGGGCTGTCCGTGGGACGCGGAGCAGACCCACCAAAGCCTCGCCAAGCACCTGCTCGACGAGACCTACGAGCTGCTGGAGGCGATCGAGTCGGGCGCCGAGGCCGAGATCGCCGAGGAGCTGGGCGACCTGCTGCTCCAGGTGGTGTTCCACGCCCAGATGGGAACCGACGCGGGCGCCTTCGACGTCGACGACGTCGCGCACGAGCTGATCGAGAAGCTCGTGCGGCGTCACCCGCACGTCTTCGGCGACGCCGAGGTCGGCGGAGCGAGCGACGTCGTCGCCAACTGGGACGAGATCAAGCGGCACGAGAAGCAGCGATCGAGCGCGATCGAGGGCGTCCCGGACACGCTCCCCGCGCTGGCCTACGCGCAGAAGTTGCAGCGGCGGGCGAGCGCCGCGGGCTTCGGCCGGCCGCCCGCCGCGGAGGCGGGCGAGTCGGAGCCGGGCGAGTCGGAGCCGGGCGAGACGGTGGAGGACGAAGCGAGCCTGGGCGAGCTGCTCTTCGGGGTGGTCGCGCTCGCGCGGAGGCTCGACCTGGACGCCGAGACGGCGCTGCGGCGCGCGGCCAAGGCGTTTCGCGATCGCCTCGTCGCGGTGGAAGAGCTGACGCGGGAGCGCGGGCTCGATCCGCGAGCGCTCGCGCCGGAGGAGATGGAGCGGCTGTGGGGCGAAGCGAGCGCGCGCTGAGCACAGGGCCGGGCGCCGGGCTGGGCGAGTCGATCGAGCGCTCCGAGGCCGAGCGGGCGCGCGAGGCGCTCTGGACGGCGGTCACCGTCTACCGGTGGGCGGCGCTGGCGTGGATGATCGGGCTGGCCGCGACGGTCGAGGGCGGCCTGGCGTTGCCCGGGCTGGGCTGGCCCGCGCTGGCGGTCGCGGCGCTGTGGACCGCGACGGCTTCGACGCGACGGGAGGCCTCGCTCCTGGGAGCGTGGACCGAGCTGGTGCTCGCCTTCGCGCTCGTCGTGCTGTCGGGCACCGTCGCGCCCCCCGGAGCGGTCGCGACCGCGCGCCCGTTCTTCGCCACCGCCTGGCCGGTCGCCGCGGTCGCCGTGTGGGGAATCGCGCGCGGGCCCTTCGGCGGCATCGCGGCGGGCCTGTCGATCGGCGTCGCGCTCACGCTCAGCCGGTGGACCAACGAGATCCCGCCGTGGGAGCTGACGCAGGTGGAGGTGCAGACGCTGGTGAGCGGCACGCTCGTGTTCGTCCTCGCCGGCGCGGCCGTTGGGCTCGTCGGGCGGCTGCTCGAACGGTCTGCGCGCGAGTATCGCGCGCTGATCGAGGTGACGATGCGCGCGCGAGAGCGGGTCGCGCGGTCCGAGGAACGCGAGTCGATCGCGCGCCAGATCCACGACTCGGTGCTGCAAGCGCTCGCCCTGGTGCACAAGCGCGGGCGCGAGCTTGGGCGCGCCCCCTCGGTCCCGGGTCCGGAGGTGACGGCGCTGGCGGACATGGCCGGCCGGCAGGAGGCCGAGCTGCGCGCGCTCATCGTGCGCGAGCCCGAGGCGCCTTCCGGCGGGCGCGTGTCGCTGCGCTCGGCCCTGGAGGAAGTCGCCCGCGCGGTCGACGGCATCGCGACGACCGTGAGCGCGACGGGAGCGCTGTGGGTCCCGGCGCACGTCGGGGACGAGGTCGCGCTCGCGGTGCGCCAGGCGCTCGACAACGTCGTCGAGCACGCGGGCGCGACCCGCGCGACCGTGTTCGCCGATCGCACGAGCGAGGGCATGGTCGTGAGCGTGCGCGACGACGGGCGGGGCTTCGACTACCACGAGGCCGGCCTTCAGGCGGCGGGCAAGCTCGGGATGCTCAAGAGCATGAAGGGACGAGTCGAGGCACTTGGGGGCGCCATGCACGTGGCGTCTTCGGCGACGGGGACCGAGATCGAGTTCGCGTTCCCGGTGGAGGGGCAATGAGCGAGAAGCCGCGTGTGATGATCGTCGACGACCATCCGGTGTGGCGGGACGGCCTGCGCAACGACCTGACCGCTCGCGGGTTCGAGGTCGTGGCGGAAGCGGCCGACGGCGGGGAGGCGATCGAGGTCGCGCGCGAGGCGATGCCGGACGTGATCCTGATGGACCTGCAGATGCCGACGGTGAGCGGCGCCGACGCCACCAGGCTGATCCTCGAGGAGTCGCCGCACATCAAAGTGTTGGTGCTGAGCGCCTCGGGCGAGGAAGCCGACGTGCTGGAGGCGGTCAAGACCGGCGCGAGCGGGTACGTGCTCAAGAGCGCGACCAGCGACGAGGTCGCCGAGGCGCTCGTGCGCGTCGGCGCGGGCGAGCCGGCCTTCACGCCGTCGCTGGCGGGCCTGGTCCTGAACGAGTTCCGGCGCGTCACCGGCGGCACCGCGCGCCGCCCCGAGCCGACTCTCACGCCGCGCGAGAACGAGGTGCTGACGCTCGTGGCGAAGGGCTACACGTACCGCGAGATTGCCGAGAAGCTGTTCATCTCGGTCAAGACCGTGCAGAATCACGTGCAGAACATCCTGACGAAGCTTCAGATGCGAAAGCGATACGAGCTGATGCGATACGCGATCCAGAAAGGGCTCGACCGTGTCCCCGACTAATCAGCCGGTTCACCTCGACATCCTCGGCGCCGACGCACGTCCCGCGGCCGTGTTCGCCGCGTCGGGGCAGGGCAGAAATTCGCCGGTTCCCCCCGAGATCAAGCGGTGGAACTGGGGCGCCATGCTGCTCTCCTGGATCTGGGGCTTGGGCAACGGCGTGTACGTCTCGCTGCTCGCCCTGGTTCCGTTCCTCGGCTTCATCATGGTCTTCGTGCTGGGGGCGAAGGGAAACGAGTGGGCCTGGCAGCGCGGGAAGTGGCCCGACGTCGAGACCTTCCGCCGCTCGCAGCGCAACTGGGGGATCGCGGGGCTGCTCGTCTGGGTCGGGCTCACGGCGCTTGCCCTCGTGGGGATGCTCCTGGTCGGCTCGGCCGTCCGGCAATCGGGCACCGGTCAGCCGACGGCGGTGGTCAGCTCCGACGGGCGCTTTTCGCTTCGGATCCCGGGGTCGTGGTCGGCGCTCGACGACTTGAACG
The DNA here is from genome assembly GCA_036397035.1 of Actinomycetota bacterium. Lineage (GTDB taxonomy): Bacteria > Actinomycetota > AC-67 > AC-67 > AC-67 > DASWJS01. The sequence continues at coordinate 91,206 of DASWJS010000018.1, forward strand.
ACGAAGCGACGATCCAGGCCGGCGACGAGTTCGGGGCCGAGTTCGCCATCGTGATCGTGGACGACAAGCGCGACCTGGCGGTCGACGGCTTGCGTGAGTTCTCCGAGCTGACGCGCGGGCTGCTGGCCGAGTCGTTCGACTCCGGGGGCACGACGAGGAATTCGCGGGTGGTGCGAGCCGGCCGGCTGTGGGGCCTGCAGCACGAGATCCGCGCGTCGGTCGACGGGATCAACGTCGTCTACCTGCACACCGTCTTCCGGGGTCGCGGGAGCTACGCCCAGGTCGTGGCGTGGACGGTGCCGTCCCGCTTCGACGCGGCCAAGGCGCGCCTGAACGACGTGGTGAAGAGCTTCCGCATCCTCAAGTCGTAGCGGCGTCGCCGTCGCGCGCGAAGGGGTGTGCGCGAAGGAAGGCTTCGAGCGTCTCGCCTCGCGGGATGTCGAGCTCCCTGACGCTGGAGATCACCGAGACGAGCATCATGGGCGACCCGGCGCGCTCGATCGGGATCCTGGAGCGCCTGAGCGCGACGGGCGTCGCGCTGTCGATCGACGACTTCGGGACCGGCTACTCGTCGCTGTCGTACCTGAAGCGGCTCCCCGTCGACGAGATCAAGATCGACCGATCGTTCGTGACCGGGATGAGCGAGCAGCAATGGCGCAGGCTGCGTTCACTGGGCTGCGAGGTCGCGCAGGGGTTCCTGCTGGGCCGGCCGACGCCGGCGACGAAGCTCCTGCCCTGGCTTGCTCGCTACGAGGCGTACGGCGCAACGGATCGACCGCTCCCGGAACCGCGACTGGCGCTCGTGGACCCCGCCTGAGCGCGGTAGCATTCTCAGCCAAGGCCTCAGGACCGTGGCCGCCGAGCCGGCGGTCTCCGGGTTTCGCGCCGTCAGGGGGGAGCGATGCAAGGACAACGCACTCGTTTCGTGGGAATTGGCGTCTCGGCGCTTGTGGCTCTGACGCTGACACCGCCTGCGGCGCAGGCATTCAAGCTCTGCAGTCCCCAGGCATTCACGCTCCACGTGAGCCCGGCCGGCAGCGACTCGAACTCCGGGCTTTCGATCCTTGCTCCGTTGCGCACGCTCAAGAGGGCGAACGAGCTGTTGCACCAGTACGAGCCGGCCACCGACGCGCACATCCGGATCGACCCGGCGAGCGGCGACTTCGTCTACAACGGAAGCGAATCGGGCGAGAACACGTGGACCTATTTCAATCCCGCCCACGACACGGTTTTTCTTCCGTACGGGCCCGACTTGTGCGACCTGACCGACGGGCGGTGGAGCGGGACTCGCCCGGTGTTCCGAGGAAGTGGAGCAAACCGGCCTGGGTTCTGGTTCTACTTCAACGCCAGCGGTCTGGGCCTGCAAGGGGATGTCGACACGAGATTGAAGTTCATGGGCCTGGAAGTGACTAACTTCGGCAAGGGAGGCGTCTCGCTCCAGGGTGCTTCCTTCAACCAGTATCACGCGAACCGCAACGGGTTCCACAACATGGACTTCGTCAACATCGGCAAGAAGTTCGACCCTGGCGTCTCGAACGGCTATGGAGCCATCGTCCTGAAGCTCTCGAGCCACAACATCGTGAGCTACAGCAGCTTCGACGAGATCATCAACACCGGGACCGTGCCCTCCGACGATCCGGACGACCCCGGCGCGCCGGCGGCTGGGCACGTTCATGTCCTCTACCTGCAGCACGACAGCAATGCCAACTGGTTCCATCACAACCGCGCCACGGACGTGTCGGGCGATCCAATCAAGTTCAGGGACGGTTCGGACTACAACGCCGTCGAGTTCAGCTTCTTCAACCGCGCGGGGCTGAACGCGACCTCTCAGGACTACTTCCACCCCAACACGCCAGAGTGGCAAGCGGAGGGGAAGGTGGAGTGTACTTCCGTCGGCAACGTGCTCGCGGACAACATCACGATCGTGAGCGGAATGCGGCGCGGCTTCGACGGCCAAGCGATCAACCTTCGCTACTTCTTCGGCCGGGGACCCGAAGACGACAGACCGGACTGCGGCACCGCCGCGAGCCTGACCAACGACGATCGCATCGACCTCATCAGCAATGATTCCGGCACTAACGACGGACCCGGCTGGTAGCGACCGCGCCCTCCGGGAAAGGGGCGCTCCAGAGTTCGCCGCGCCTTCGGTGAAGCCTCAGTGCGCCCGAGAATCTCAATCTCGTGAGAGCCCTCCCCCATTTCGATCCAATGAGTTCGGCGCGAAAACGTAAAGTCCGCCAGCCGAGCCAAACGTGCCTGGCTGCCATGTGTCGAGCACCCACTTCAGCCGATCCTTGCCCGCCTCCTCGTCAGCAGTTCCCGGCCCGCCGTCCTCGGGTATCGGCCCGGCCATGACGAATGTGGCAGTGAACCGCTTGCCGTCTGTTGCGAGCCGCACCGCAGCGATGTCGACCCCCTCATGACCGGTCACGGGTCGCTCCTTACGGTCGACCACATCACCCAAAGGGTCGGCCACACGGACCACTCCACGCAACCGCTCTGTGATTGGGATGAGACTCGGCGTCGGGCTCGTCGCGGGCGTCGGGGGCGACGGATCGTTCAGAGCCTTGCTGACATAGATCCCCAACGGTACGAGCACCATGAGGGCAGCGAGCACGATGACGACCGTTCCACGTCCCGTGCGACCGCCGCCCGGCGGCAGAGTCGGATAGACCATCAGAAGTTGCTCGTGTACTTGAATGCCCGCGAGACGGGCTGGGCGAACTCTTCCTCTCGTTGCTCATCATAGGGGTTGAACCCGATGCCGATCAGCGAGCATGGTGTGGTCGACACGGCGCATCCCGGCCCTGAGAGCCCGAATCGCCAGTCGTGCACCCGCATCACATGGCCGAAGACCGATTCAACGTAGCCGTCGCTTCGCGTGGTCTCCCGCGTCCTGCGCATCTAGCTTCTGCCTTGAGGATGTAAAGTAGGGTGTGTGAGAGAAGAAGGTAAGGACAGGGCCGAACTCGTTCACCTCAGGAGGTTTGCCAAGACCCTCGCCGGCCTGTTGTTCCCCGTCCACTTCAAGGACAAGCGGGAAGACGCGGGACTTCGGAGAACCGTGTTTGTATGGGACGGCACCGGATTCGCCGGCCTGCTGCGCACGGTCACACCCTCGAACGAACTTCAACATAAGATCGGAGAGTTGCGAGATTCGTCATCCGGACACGTTACGATCTTCGGTCCGACACAGTACAGTGAAATGCGTTTGCGCACGTTCACGTGTTCACCATCGACCGACAGGGAACCTTCGCTTGAGATCGGAAGCTTGGTACAGGTCTCATACATCGGACGGCAGGCCCAACGTGTCCAGAGAGAGGTTCCGTGAACCTTGTGTGAATCGGTGCCCTTGGTTATGGCTGCTGTGTGTCGCCAGTGGGCAGAATCATCTGAACCGTCCACCCTACCTCGGAGAGCAAATCAGATCGAGGCTTCTTCATCAGGATTGGCGAGCGACCATCACGCAGAATCTGCAGTTGGGCGATGTTCTTCCCTCGTGGAAACACCTGCACGAAGAAGGCCTCGCTCGGTAATCCTGCAAGAACTCGTACCTTGGCAGCGCTGGTCGATCCGTCCTCGAATCTGATGAGGATACTCTTCGGAACGAATCCATTCGTCCAACCAAAGGTCAGCCACGTGGGTGAAATGCTGTCCGGGGCTCGCGTAGACCACCCAACGATGCCGTCGACCTGCTTCCAGCAGCTGTCCTCGACGGTCGTCCCCCGATGTCGAAGCTTTACTAAGACGCAGCGCTGATCTTCTCCCTTCGCGAGAACGTCAGCAGTCCAAGCAGCAGAACCCGAGGATCCTTCAGCCAATCGCACAGGCGCTGAGATCGGTGGAATAGGCGGGGGCGAGGTGGTACACGCGGCCATCGTCCACGCACACACGGCAACCCCTAGCCTAACGAAGACTCTGCTCACAATCCCCTCACTCCACCGGCGTTCCATATCCACAATTCCCGAAGCGATAGGGCGGTGAGGTCGCGAGAGAGGTAGGAGCCAATCGTACGGCGGTACGTCCGGATGTAGTGAGGCAAGAACTGGTCTGCGAGGCTTCTGGCATTGGATGCCTGGGAGCTGTTCGGGCGCCCGTTGTGTCGCACGCGAATGCCTGACGGGAAGCTCGCGCGGGCGTTCCGATCATCGGGAAGGTTGTCCTCGCCCGCCGAGTAACCGATCGTATCGGGGGGCGAGCGGTATCCCCACTCGACCGACGCTGACCATTCGAAAGGCTTTGCCAGGGCGGGGACCTTGTCGAGCTTGACCTGCCACGTCAGTCTTCTCCCCCTTACCTCGAACCGCCCGGGAAGAAGGACGTGTGAGATTGGCTCCCACGTTACCATTGTGACCTGCCACGCTGTCCCAATCAGGTCGGCGTCAAAGCTATACAGACCGCCAGTCGAGCCAAAGGTGCCCGGCATCCACGTGTCGAGCACCCATCGCAAACTATCCTTGCCGGCGTCCTCGTCTGCGGTGCCCGGTCCGCTGTCCTTCGGAATCGGTCCCGCCATGATGAAGGTGGCGGTGAACCGTTTGCCATTCGACGAAAGCCGCACCGCTGCGATGTCGACCCCTTCGTGGCCGGTGACTCGCCTGTCCTTCCGGTCAACTAAATCACCGATGGCATCCTCGATTCGCACGACGCCCTGCGGGCGCTCGGGAACAGGGACCAGACTCGGTGTGCGACTTGGCGTCGGGCTCGGGGACTGTTCCTTCACAGCGCCGTTGATCCAGATGCCAAGTGGCGCGAGTACCAGGAGGGCGGCAAGCACGATGACGACGGTTCGTCGCCCCGTGCGATCGCCCGGCGGAAGTGTGGGGACCATGGATTTCAGCGAGTCGCATCGGTCACGGAAAGCTCTCGCGCCCGTTCCGATCATCCGGCAGGTTGTCCTCGCCGGCCGAGTAGCCGATGACGTTCTTGGGCGAGTGGTATCCCCACTCGACGAAGCCAGACCACTCGAACGGACGCGCCAATGCTGGCACTTCTTCTAATCGAACGCTCCAGGTGAGTCTCTTGCCTTCGACTAAGAACTTTCCGGGCAGGAGCACCTGGTTTGCGTCCTCCCAGGTGATCAAAGTGGCTTGCCAATCTCGGCCGACAAGCCGTGCGGTGAAGCTGAAGAGGCCACCACCCGACCCAAACGTGCCTGGCTGCCATGTGTCGAGCACCCACTTCAGCCGGTCGTTGCCTGCCTCTTCGTCGAAGGTGCCCGGACCGCTGTCCTTCGGAATCGGTCCGGCCATGATGAAGGTGGCAGTGAACCGCTTGCCGTCTGTTGCGAGCCGCACCGCAGCGATGTCGACGCCCTCATGACCGGTCACGGGCCGCTCCTTACGGTCGACAACATCACCTAAGGGGTCGGCCACACGGACCACCCCACGCAACCGCTCTGTGATTGGGATGAGACTCGGCGTCGGGCGCGTCGCGGGCGTCGGGGGCGACGGATCGTTCAGAGCCTTGCTGACATAGATCCCCAACGGTACGAGCACCAGGAGGGCAGCGAGCACGATGACGACGGTTCCTCGTCCCGTGCGATCGCCGCCCGGCGGCAGAGTCGGATAGACCATCAGAAGTTGCTCTTGTACTTGAATGCCCGCGAGACGGGCTGGGCGAACTCTTCCTCTCGTTGCTCATCATAGGGGTTGAACCCGATGCCGATCAGCGAGCAGCCGGTCGTCGCGACACCGCAACTCGGCCCTGAGAGCCCGAATCGCCACTCGCGCCCGTTGTGTCGCACGCGAATACCTCACGGGAAGCTCGCGCGGGCGTTCCGATCGTTGGGAGCGTAATCCGCCCCAGCCGAGTAGCCAATCACATCTTCGGGCGAGTGATATCCCCACTCGACGAAGCCGGACCACTCGAAAGGCTTCGCAAGTGCTGGAACCTTCTCGATCCGAACGCTCCAGCTGAGTCTTTGCCCAACGACGAGGAACCTTCCAGGCAAGAGAACATGCGTCAGCGGTTCCCATGTGACCATGGTGGCTTGCCACTCTCCTCCAACCAACTCAGCGCGGAAGCTGTAGAGACCGCCAGCCGAGCCGAACGTGCCGGGTGTCCACGTGTCCAGTACCCAGAGCAGTCGGTCCTTGCCCGCCTCCTCGTCTGCAGTTCCCGGCCCGCTGTCCTCGGGTATCGGCCCCGCCATGATGAAGGTGGCAGTGAACCGCTTGCCGTTCGTTGCGAGCCGCACCGCAGCGATGTCGACTCCCTCATGACCCGCTACCTCGCGATCCTTCCGATCGACCACATCGCCGATGGCGTCTGCGGTGCGGAGTACTCCACGGGAGCGTTGTGACAGCGGACCCAGCGTCGGCGAGGCACTGGTCGCGACTTCCGAGGGCGGGTCGTCACCGGCCTTGTTGACCAGGATCCCCAAGGGAATGAGCACCAAGAGAGCAGCGAGCACGACGACGACCGTTCCTCGTCCCGTGCGGTCACCGCCTGGCGGTAGAGTCGGATAGACCATCAGAAGTTGCTCTGGTACTTGAAGGCCCGTGAAACGGGCTGGGCGAATTCTTCTTCTCGCTGCTCATCATACGGGTTGAACCCGATGCCGATAAGCGAGCATCCCGTCGTCACCGCACCGCAACTCGGCCCAGCTGAGAATGACCACCTCCAGTCGTGAATCCGCATGACGTGTCCGAATACGGATTCGACATAGCCGTCGCTTCGGGTAAGGGATCCCCCGTCTTCCGCATCTAGCTTCCAGTATCCGGCCATGCCGCCGTCGAGGATGCGCTTGTACCAGGAGACCTGGTTGCCGTTAGGCTTCAGGCAACTCTTGGTCGTCCACTGCGGCCAGCCGTGGTCGTTCGGATCGTCGCTGTACGTGCCCGGACGCCCGGTCGTGAATCCCTGAGGCCCTTTGCCGTTCCCGCCGTAGAACACCGGGTTCATCTCCCAGTTCGTTTCGGCGGGCGCGCGATCACCACACCACACGTAGGACTCGACGGCTTCCTCGTCGGGTACTCCCGGGCTGTACTCCGGGTAGAACTCGCCTTGAACACCGCCGCGCTTGAGCGGCTCCGAGGTGTCGGGCATGACGGCAGGAACCCATCGCTGATACCGGACGTACGTGTCGCCGTTCGCATTCTCGTCTTGGACAACCGACTGCCACGAGATTCCTAGTTCGTTCGTTCCGTTCGGCAGCGCGTCGGCGAAGCCCCAGTCGGTGTGGTTCCATGCGGCAAACAAGTATGTCGTGTTCATTCTCGTACTGCAGACGCCAATCGGCGGGCAGTTGCTCGGATCGTCCCAGGAGTAGATGGGGTTTCGCACGACGTCGGGCTGGGACATGGCGCTGTGCTGCTGGCACCCGTCCGGATCGGTCACCTGGTCGTGCCCGTTGTGTTTGTTGACGCACCCATACTTGGCGTCGGCCTCCTCCGTGTGCGCAGCGCTGGTGCAGAACAGCACGGTGGCACAGTACGGGCCGAAGTCCGCGGTCGTCATGAGCCCACCGGTCGAGGGATAGCCGACGCCGTCGAGCCAGCACATCCCGTCGGCGCCGACCGTGGCGCAACTGGTCTGAACCGACGCCGGGACGATCCGCTTCCACATCCAGTCAAGGCTCGTCGGGGAGTCGGGGTCCGGCACGACGGTCATGACGGTGAACAGGAATGTCGCCGCGGGCTCATCGGCCGGGGCGGGCGATGGATCGATGTCCGAGCCTTGGCCGTGGACCTCGGCAGCCGTTTCCTCCAGACGGTCGGCGAGGGCGTCGGCCACGTGGACACGCAGAGGATCGGGGTTGCACCCGGCCAGCCCGGCGAGCGGGTCCTGGCACAGGCTGCCGATTGAGGTCGTCGTCATCACCGGTGAGGAGAAGGCCATCGTGGCTCGTTCTACCGCGACCGGTAGATCGACGAACACTTCCGCCAGCCCGACCGTGATCCCCGGGACGCGCAGGTTTCGGCTCTCCTGTGCCGTGCTGGTGTAGGAGAACTGCTGGTAGACGCTGCGCGTGGTGCCGGCCGGATAGGGCTGGCTGAGGCTCCACGTCGAGGGCTGGCCGGCGACGGAGACGGTGTACCGGGCCGAGGAGAGGTCGACGCTGCTCGTGGCGATGCCCCAGCCGGGGTGCTGCGATCCGTTCTGAAGCGTCAGCGTGCGCCGGTCGATCGTGAGCCGAGGTGTGAAGCTCCAGCGGCGCGTCCCGATCGTTGCGCCGGCCTGTCCGGTGTCGGTGCCTTCAGCCGAAAGGACGACCGGCGCCTCTTGTGCGACGGGCGCGGGAATCGCAAGGAAGCGCCAGGTCGCCGTACCGACGTTGCCCGCGGCGTCGAACAGCGACGCCTCGGCTCGGTAGCGATGGCCGACCGTGAGGGACTGGGCGTCGGTGTGGTACCAGTTCTGCCGACCGAAGTAGGGCGAGAGCGCGTGGGTGTTGGGCGAGGCGGAGGCGTCGGTTTCGTCGGTGAGCGTGACCGAAGCCGACGCGAGCTCCGAGACGTTGCCGGGATCGACCACCTTCACCTGAATCTGCTGTGAGGCGTAAACGGTGTTGCCGTCGTCCTGCGGCGTGAAGGCTTTGGCCTCGGGTAGCACGGTGTCGAGCAGGATGCTGATCGGATTCGGCGTTCGCACGTTGTTGCCCGCGTCGGTGGCCGTCAGGTGCGCGGTGTAGGAACCGTCAGCGACGAGAGCGCCCGAGGTGTTCGTGCCGTCCCAGGCGTAGGGGACGTTGCCCGTCCCCGAAGCGGTCATGACCACCGTCGTGCCCTGCTTGATCTGCAGCGTCCAGGAGATCGGCGTCCAGGCATCGGTCAGCGTGGCCGTGATCGTGGTCGTGTCCTTCACGCCGTCGCCGTTCGGGCTGAACGCCTCGTTCGACACTGCGAGGTCTCCAATCGCCGGAGGCGTCGTGTCGCGGATCACCTCCGCGGTCACGACGGCGACGTTTGCCGCCTGATCGGTCATCTCCAGCGTCACGTCGTAGGCGCCGTCCTGGCTCGCGCCGGAGCCGTCCCACGCACCGTCAACGTTGGTACCGGACCCAGTGGCCGAGTAGAGGACC
>DASWJS010000019.1:0-78527 GCA_036397035.1 Actinomycetota bacterium
CGCCCGCTTCGCGGGCGCGCGCCACCCCCGCCACGTTGACCTCGTGAACCCGCCCGCCGAAGTCGTGCGCGGCCAGCTTGTAGCGGTTGGCGCCGAAGGTGTTGGACTCGACGACCTGCGCGCCCGCCTCGACGTAGGCGCGATGGACCTCGCGCACGAGGTCGCGGTCGGTGAGCGAGAGCACGTCGAAGCACGCCGCGGGCGAGGCGCCGCGCGCTACCAGCTCGGTGCCGGTCGCGCCGTCGCCCGCCAGCGGTCCTTCGGCCACCAGCGCGGAGAAGTCGGTTCTGTTCAGCGAAGCCTCCCGTTGAGAGTCATCACATTACGTGAAAGGGTGAGGGCCGACCCCGCGTGGCGCGCGGCGAGCCGACTGGCTAGCCTTGTCGCGCGCGCCCGACGACCGCGCACCCCGACGACGGAGCCCGTGGAATGAACTTCACCGGAAGGGCAAGGATCTTCGCGACCGTGCTCGCCCTGGCGGCGACGCTCGGCTCCTGCGATTACCTGAAGGATGCCGAGCCGTTCACGGCCACCGTCTTCATCGCGCTCGGGCCGGACGGGCGCGTGCAGGTGACGCCCTCGGAGATCCGCGGCGACTGGCGGGTCGGCGAGATCACGGTCGTGAACGACACGAACGACAAGCACGGCTTCGCCATCCGGGAACTGGCGGTGTTCGAGGAGATTCCGGCGGGTCTCACGCGCGTCGTGCGCGTGACGGACGTCAAGGACGACACGACCTACGTCATCGACGACCACCTGCACGACGAGAGCGGCCCCGAATGGCAGGTCAAGCTGGTCGTCGACTTCAAGAGCGAAGAGTTCCGCTGAGGGTCAGGAGACCGGGCGCAGCTCGAGGGCGAGCGTTTCGACCAGAAGCCGGTTGACGTCGATCGCGGGCCCGAATGCGCCCCCGGCTGCCGCGTCGGAGCGAACGATCAGGACCTGCAGGAACCGTTCCTCGAACCACACGTGAACGATCTGCTTGTTGATCGTGGCCTTGTAGACCGGCACGCCGCCGACGTCCAAGGGCGCGCGCGAGGTCTGCGTGATGGAAGCGACGAGGCTGCGCCGGAACTCCAGGTCCTCGGTGCGCGCGTCGGGCGACAAGCGGATCACCTGAAAGACCGCGGCAAGCTCCTTGCCGGTGCGCAGCTCGAAGACCGTCGACTCGCGCAGGTAGGTGTTGCGCTCGGCCGCCTTCCGGTTCACCCGCTGGGTCGCTTTCTCCGACAGCTTCACCGTCAAGCCGCCGAGCGTCGGCGTGACGGCCAGCGCGAGGCTGTCCTCGGGCTGGGGCGCGTTGGGATCGACGCCCGCGGCGCAGCCGGCGAGCCCGAGCGCGAGCGCCGTTGCGACGGCCGCGATGCGAGGGGTCACAGGGCGGGGTTCTCGACCACGTCGAGCGGGCCGCCGTCTGCGAAGTTCACGACGCGATCGAAGTACGTGTATTGGCCGGGTGCCGCGTCGACAACCCAGCGCCACTGCTTGCCCGGCTCGATCATGCCGGAGTCGAACACCTTGCCGGGGCTCTGTGTCGCGGTGCCCGAGGTGAAGGAGTGCTCGGTCGGGCTGAACCGGTCGTCGAGGTTCTTGAAGATGATGACGTCGCCGACGAACACGCGCGGACCCTGGTCCGCCGGGATGTACTCCTTCTGCGATCCGCCCTTCCACTCGAAGTCCTGCAAGCCGTCGCGGAACACCACGATGGTGTACACGACGGGCTTGTAGCTGGACTTCGGGGTCTCGGTGGGCGTCGGCGTCTTGGTCTTGCGTTTCCTCGGCTTGTCGTCCGGCGTCTCGGTCGCCGTGTTGGTCGGGTTGATGCTCGAGTCGACGTCTCCCAGCTCGCCGCCGATGTCCTTCCCCGTCGAGCACGAGGACAGCGCGACGGCGAGTCCGATGGTCAGCAGTGCGATCCTTCTCATGCGTGCTCCAACCTCCCAGAGCGTTTGATGACTTCTTCGGTCGTTCCCAGGTACGCCTGCACGACGCGCTCGTCGGCGAGCACCTCGTCCGGCGTGCCGCGCACGAGGACCTCGCCGAGCACCATCGCGATCAGCTCGTCGGACACCGCGGAGATCAGCGGCATGTCGTGCTCGATGATGATGAGGCTGCACCCCGTCTCGCGCCTGACTTGCTCGAGCAGCGGCGCCATGTTCTCCGCCTCGCGCTGGGCGAGGCCGGAACTGGGCTCGTCGAGCAGCAGGACCCGCGGCTCGGCCGCCATCACGCAGGCGAGGTCGACGATGCGGCGTGTCCCGGTCGAGATCTCGCTGATGAACTTGTCGCGGTAGGCCTCCAGGCCGAGCAGCTCGATCAGCGTCTGCACCTTGCGCATGATCCTGGCCTCGGACTGGCGCGCCTGCGGCGCGCCGAGCGCCTGCAGCACCATGCTCTTGACCTCGGTCTGGCGCTCGAAGGCGATGGCGATCGTCTCGGCGACGGTGAGCGAGGGGAACAGCTTCGCGTCCTGGAAGCGGCGGATGAGCCCGATCGACGCGCGCTCGTCGGGACCGAGCGCCGTGATGTCGCGGCCCTGGTAGACGATCCGCCCACCGTCGGGGTCGTTGAAGCCCGAGATCATCTCCAGGACCGTGGTCTTGCCGGCGCCGTTGGGCCCGATCAGGCCGAGCGACTCGTTCTCGCGCAGGGCGAAGGACACGCCGTTGACGGCCGTCACGCCGCCGTAGGACTTGGTGAGGCCCTCGACCTCCAGGATGTTCGCGCGGTCGCGATCGTCGAGCTTGCTCGGCACGCCGGTCCCGCCGACGCTGACGGACCGCGAGCCTTTCAGGAAGACCGCGCGCATGATGTCGGGACGGCCGAGCAGCTCCTCGGTCGGACCGTCGAAGCGGATCTCGCCCTTTTCCATGAAGACCGCGCGCTGCGCGAGGGTGAGCGCGATGTTGACCGACTGCTCGACGATCAGGATCGTGGTGCCGCGCTCGTGGATGGCGCGCACGATCCCGAGGAGCTGTTCGACGACGGCCGGCGCGAGCCCGAGCGACAGCTCGTCGATCATCAGCATCTTCGGCCGGGCCAGGAACGCCTGCGCCAGCGTGAGCATCTGCTGCTCGCCGCCCGACAGGCTCCCGGCGACCTGGCCGAGCTTCTCGCGGAGCACCGGGAAGTACTCGTAGACCTGCTCGACGTCCTGCGCGTGCTTGGCGTCCTGGCCGTAGAGCCAGCCGGCGAGTTGCAGGTTCTCGCGGACCGTCAGGCCCGGGAAGATGCCGCGCCCGCCCGGCGTCTGGGCGATGCCGTGCCCGGCGATCTCGTACGGCGGCACGTGGGTGACGTCGCGCCCGTCGAAGACGATCGCGCCGCCGGAGGCCTCCTGCGTCCCCGATATCGCGCGCAGCATCGTGGACTTGCCGGCGCCGTTGGTGCCCAGCAACGCGATGATCTCGCCCTCCTGGACGTCGAGGTCCACGCCGAAGAGCACCTGCACCGACTCGTAGTGCACGTCCACGTCGCGCATGACGAGCAGCTTCGCCCGCCCTTCGCGCCGCGCCTTGCGCCACTCCTCCGCGGCCATCGCCGCCGCCGCGGCCGACCGCATGTCGAACTCGACGTAGGGCCCGGCCGTGATGATGATGATCGAGCCCAGGATGGCGAAGGGAACGAAGACGAGCATCGCCGCGCGCAGCCCGACGCTGCTGGCCACCGCCCCGACGATCGGGAACGCAAGGAACGTCGGGATGGTCCACGGCTCCAGCATCGCGATGCCGAGGTTGCGCAGCCGCGGGGGGATGACCATGGAGATCACCGAGACTCGCGCCGGGATGATGATGGCGTTGCCGAAGTAGATCACCGCGGAGATGAAGAAGACGAAGAAGATGTTGGGCGCGAAGGCGATGCCGATGTAGGCGAGCGCCCCCGCGATGCCGAGCGCGCCGTTGATCATCACGACCCGGCCCGGGTTCCGCCCGATCACGCGGTCGACCAGCGGCCCTCCCATCACCAAGCCGAACAGCGACACCACGCCCAGCAGCGAGAAGTAGAGCCCGCGGCTCCAGGTATCGAGCCCGTGGACGGTCGCGAGATAGAAGGGGAAGAAGAGCCCGATGCCACGGACCGACAGCGACTCGAACGGCGTCGAGTAGGCGTAGCGGCGGAGCGTGCGCACGCCCCAGGCGGCTCGGAACGCCTCGCCGAAGGACGGCGGCTCTTGCTGCCGTCGAGCAACCTCCTCGTCGGCGCCGAAGGCCTTCCGCTCGTGATAGCCACGGATCGGTTCGGGCATGGTCAGGAAGTAGAGCGACAGGAACACCGCCACGACGCCGAAGGCGACGAAGGGGACGCGCCAGCTCCAGACCGTCGCCACGACGCCGCCGAGGAGCGGCGACAGGACCGCCGCCAGCCTGGTCGCCGCATGACGGAACGCGAATGACTGGCCCCGGTACTCCGGCGGCACGTAGTCGGCGATCAAGCTGAAGCCGACCGAGTCGGGCCCGAGGCCCCCCGCGGTCGACACGATGCTCCCCGCCGCGAGCCCGAACCGCCCGCCGGCCATGCCGGTCATGATGTGGCCGACCGAGCCGATCGCGTTGCCGATCCCGTAGATGGTCACGCGGCGCCTGCGGTCTCCGAGGTAGCCCAGCGGCAGCGACAGCGCGACCGACAGCAGGCCGATGTAGGCCGAGAGCGTGATGAGGAATCCGATGTTCAGCTCCAGGTCGCGCTGGATCTCCGGCAGGGCGACGCCGTAGGTGGCCTCGCCGAAGATGCCGACCGTGCCGAGCAGCATCAGCATCACCAGTGGCTTCTTGCCGTAGGACGAGCGCAGGTTGCTCGGCTTCAGGCCTTCCCGGAACAGCGCCCACACGCGGGCGAAGACGGTCCGAGACACCGGCTCCAGCCCCGGATGAACCGCGCCCGCGGTGCCGGGGATGTGCGCCTCGACCTCGACGGTCGGCGCGTCGGCGGCGGGCGGGAGGTGCTCCGGCGTGGGTTCGGTCGTCACGGCGTCGTCCTTGTTGCTCACGCGTGCGCCCTCCCGAAGATCCTCGATGCCAGCGCGTATCGCTGGTCGTGGCGAAGCGCCGCGAGGCCGTGGCTCTCGACCGGCGGCGACAGCGGCGCCAGGCGCTTCTCCCACGCCTCGGGGCTGTAGTCGGCGAACAGGCTCGGCACGACGATGTTCTGGCGCATCGCCACCACCCGCAGGATCGAATCGCGTACGCCGAACACGACCTGAACGAGCCCGCCCGGAATGAACATCAGCACGACCAGCCCCAGGATCCCCGTGGTGAGCTGCGCGAAGCCGGGGAAGAACAGCGAGCCGCCGATGAAGTAGAGCGTGCCCAGGAACGCGCCGATCGGGCTCGACACGCCGCCGATCACGACCAGGACGAACAGGTTGATGCTGAACGAGGTGCCGAACAGGTTGCCCTGGCCGACGTCGCCCATGCCGAGCTGCTGGAAGGTCAGCAGGGCGCCGCCGAGTCCGGCGATGAAGCCGGACAGCGCGAAGGCGATCAGGCGCGTGCGCACGATGTTGATCCCGAAGGACTGAACGCCCGCCTCGTTGTCGCGCAAGGCGATCAGGACCCGGCCGGCGCGGCTCTTGCGCAGCGCGTAGACGGATGCGACGACGATGATGGCGATGACCATGCACAGGTAGTACATCGATCGCTCGTCGGCGAAGTGCAGGAAGAACAGCGACGGGCGCTCGATCCCGGCTTTGGGGACCGTCTGGCCGAGGAAGCGGTCTTCGAACAGGAACACCGGCAGGGTGATCGCGACGGCGAAGGTGGCCACGGCCAGGAACAGTCCGCGGATGCGCAGCGCCGGAATGCCGATGAGGAACGCGAACGCCGCGCCTGCCAGCCCGCCCACCAGCAACGCGGGCAGGAACGGCACGCCCCAGTGCTGCCATGCGTAGCCCCCGGCGAACGCGCCCATGCTGGCGATGGCCATCTGGCCGAGGCTGATCTGGCCCGTCCAGCCGGTGAGGATCGTCACCGACACGCCGATGATGGTCCCGATCCAGATGAACTGAAGCGTGTTGCGCGTCACGATGTCCGTCATCCACGGCAGCCCCAGCAGGATCACGCCGAGCACGGCCAGCAGCGCGATGCGCGTGCGCCCGATCGCGGGGAGCTTGACCATCTCGCGCGGCGTCGGCCGAGGCTCCTTCGTGGCCTTCCAGCTCGTCGTGTCGTCCACGCGCGCGTTGAGCTGCTTGCGCTGGAGCAGCAAGCCGAGCACCAGCACGCCCAGCAGGCCGAGGTCGACCCACGCGGACGAGCCCGACTTCCAGATGTTGAGCCCGCGCTGGAGCAGGTCGATCCCCACCGCGGAGAAGAAGGCGAGCGGCATGCTGCTCATGCGCGCGATGACCGCGGCCGCGAGCGGCAACAGCAGCGCGGTCTGGTCGAAGAACAGCTCGGCGTTATATTCCCTGGGCATCTTGGCGAGCGCGCCGACGCTCGACAGCACGCCGACCAGGGTCCACACGCCGACGAGGAGGAGCTTGACGTTGATGCCGAGCAGCGACGCCCGGTCGGCGTTCTCGGCCGAGGCGCGGATCGCGATTCCGATCCTGGTCTTGCGGAAGAAGACGGCAAGGCCGACGGCGATCGCGATCATGAGTCCGATCCCGAACACGTGAACGAAGCGGATCGGGATCTGGTCCAGCTCGAACAGCGGCGCGAACGGCCCGGTGACCGCTTCGGTCGGCTGCACCTCACCCGGCTTGACGAAGATCCCGTTGACGCGACCCTGCACGTCGGCCAGCAGCGGGATGAAGGAGATCGTGACGACCGTCATCACCAGGCGGGGGTGCCGGTAGAACAGCAACGCGGCGACGGTGCCGACGAGCACCGCGACCAGGATCCCGGCGACGATCGCCGCCAGGAAGGCCAGGCCGTAGGGCAAGAGGCTGCGGATGTAGAGCTGGTAGAAGAGCTGCGCCGACAGGGCGCCCAGGGCGATCTGGCTGAAGTTGATGATCCGCGAGGTGCGATACATCAGCACGAGGGCCACCGCCGTGAGGCCGCTGGCGAGGGCGGGGAGCAGCCCGATGAGCAGGTTGCCGTAGAAGACGTCCAGCCCGTAACGCAGCCCCGCGATCAGGGCCACGCCGATGGCGGCCCCGACGAGCGCCTTGAGCTGGGCAGGTCTCACAGGTAGTCACCCGGGTCGATCTTCATCAGGTTCGTGTCGTAGTTGCCGGCGAAGACGTCGCCGATCACGGTGTACTGCTCCTTGACCGACCAACCGCCGTACTGGGTGGCGACCCAGAACAGGCCGAACATCTCCAGTTCGTACTCGCCGCTGATCTCGAGCTTCCAGGAGATCTTGTAGGCCTGCGCCAGCTCCTCGCAGACGGTGATCCGGTCGCGCCCCAGGATCTCGGTGTCGGACTGGATCGTGTTGCTGGACGGCACCAGGATCGGCGCGCCCGACAATGGGTCGGTCTGCCCGGATTCGGACTTCGGCGCGACGTCCGCCGCCGCGTCGGTCGACGTCGCTCCCTGCTCGATCGTGAAGTCGATCAGCTTCAGCGGCTTCGCGGGCTCGAAGGCGAGGTAGCGGGCCGGGCCTTCGTCGGGGTCGCGGAAGGGCTCGTAGTTGGTGAACTCGATCTTCGTCAGGAACAGCCCTTCCGTCGGGTTGTCGGCGCCGGTCGAGGGCACGACCTTGTAGGTGATCCGGCGACCGAGCGGCTCGCCGGAGAAGTAGTCGATCGGATCCTCGATTTCGAACCTGAAGCTGGGCGAGCCGTCGGGCTCAGTCGCCTCCACGATGTTTCCGATGGTCCGGTAGCCGACATCGAAGAACGGGAAGCCGTTCTCCCTGTTGCCTTGGAATTGGAACAGATAGGTGCCCTGGCTCGGGATGTTGGCCTGGCTGATGTTCGCCGTCGCCGCGTCCCGCGGCGCGATCGCCGTCGTCGGGCCGCACAGCGGCTCCTCGGGCGTCGTCGGCTCGGGCTCGGGCTCGGGGAACTCGGGGATCTCGATCGACGGGAGCGCGATCGGCGGCAGCACCGGCTGATCGATCTCGATGGTGTCCCCGCCGAAGGTGAGGTCCACGCCCACCCTTACGATGTCGACTTCGTTCGGCACGGTGAAGAAGCCGCAGGACGTCAGGAACGTCGCGAGGACGCTCGACACGAGCACCGGTTTAGACAGACCCGACGGCTTCATCGCCGATCTCCTTGCTCTCTGGTCCCTTCTTGCCGATCCCGACCAGACCGAGGGTTCCCCTGACCAGCCGCCCGGGCGTGACGGGCTGCAACGGCGGCGACAGCAGCTCCGGCGCGTACGGGTTGTGCAACGACAGGCGCGACACGAACGCGATGCCGCGGATCGTGAACGGTTGCGCTTCGAAGATGCGCCGGCGCAGCGACCGGCTCAGCTCTTCGGCCGCGTAGACCTCGTCGTCGGTTACGCGGTCGCGCAGGTCTCCCCACAGGCAGCGCGACACGAGCCACGCCAGCTCGAGGTGCTCCTCGTCGTGGACGACCTTGTCGACGTAGGCCAGCGGCGTCGCGTACGGGTCGCCGACGCCCAAGTCGGTCGCGAGGTCGCGGAAGTCGGCGTAGGCCACGGCGATGCGAGCCGTGCGCCCCTGCGTGAGCGCCCACGCGTGACGCTTGGTCCGCCGGCGCGACTTGTAGACCATCGGCCACATGACCCAGATCGTGCCCAGCACCAGCGCGACCGGCAGCACCACCAGCGCCACCTTCTGAATCTGCTTGAAGAGCTTCGAGGGCGGCGCGGTGCGGAGCGGGATGAAGAGCTGGATGCTGATCTCCTCGCTCGGCAGGATCTCGACGTCGAGCTGCTGCTCGTCGAGCTGGTTGGACGCCTTCGCCTTCTTCGGCAGGCCGGTGATCGGCGACCAGCCGTTGTCTTCGAAGTAGACCTCCAGCCAGGCCGAGCCGTGCACGGGCCGGAACTCGATCACGTCGCCGGAGTCCTTGCCGCGGTCGAACCCGTAGCCGATGCGCGCCGGCACGCCCGCCCAGCGCGCGAGCAGCGCCTGCGCGGCGACGATCTCGAACGGTGACGCTTCCCGCGAGCCGGCGAGCATGTCGTCCACGCGATCGGCCGACACCGGGACGGGGACGCCGCCGCCGGTCGCGGTGACGGTGTCGAACAGCTCCTGGCGCAGGAAGTCGAGCTTGTCCCACAAGCTGGTCGTCGGCGCCTTCTGCAGCAGCTCGACGACGGCGGGCGGGGGCTGCACGCCGGCGGTGTCGGTGTAGTCGGCGAGGAACTGCTGGTCGCGAACCGACGGCGCCGTCTTGAGGCGGTCGGCGCTCGGGAAGTTTTCGAACTGGACCGTGTAGTTCAGCCCTTCCTTGACCTGCCCTTCGTCCAGACGGATCGTCTCGGACAACGGGTCCGTAACGAGCGGCGGCGCCTCCTCGACGCGAATGCCGTGCATCCGGCCGGGGAGCGGCAGCACGACTCCTTGCAGGCCCAGGACGCTGACGTCGGACTGGATCTGCGGGGCGTACTCGGTGCCGAACGCGTCGCCGAGCCGGCCCGTCAGCGGCACGTCCTCGAACTCGGAGTCGGCAAATGCCGGCAGGCGCCAGTTCTCGCCGTCGTAGACGGTCAGCACGCCGGTGCGCCAGGGTCCGGTGAACTCGCCCCGCGTCTCGAACAGGATGCGGTCCTCGACGTCGCTGAGGCGAACGGCCTGCGGCAACTGCGCCTTCTGCGTGGGGTCGTAGCGGGGCTCGGGGAACAGGAAGTTGGTCTGCGCGAGCAGGAACAGCGCGACGACCAGCGCGACGACGATCGGGGCCGTTCGCATCGCGCGCTTCAGCTCGTAGGCGGTCGAGACGCCGTCGCCCTCGCCGCGGTCGGCTCGGTAGATGACCGCCAGGCCGATGACGAACGTGGCGAAGCCGATGATGCCCGAGACGACCTGCGCCTCGTCCGGCTGGGCGACCGCCGCGAAGGCCAGCACCGGGATCGGCACCAGGAGCCCCACGGCGGGCTTGCGTCCGATCGAGCCGATCCAGGCGCTCGTGAAGCCGATCAGCGCCATCGTCCAGACGACGATCGCCGTCCATCCTTGCAGGAAGGCCACGGGGGGGCGGTTGAGTCGCGCGAAGCCGTACGCCTCGGACATGTCCTTGAACATGGACCCGAGCCCGCCCGGGTCGCGGATCAGGACGGCGGCCAGACCGACGAAGAAGATGCCCGCCACCGACAGGCCCTGGATGAGCGCCTGCCGCTTCCTGGCCGACGCCGCCCACACGGCGAGCGCGACGCCGGCGAGCCCGCCGGCGCTCGTGAAGAAGCGCGCCGCGAAGCCGCTGAACATCCCGCCGACGAGGAACGCGCAGCCGAGCGTGGTCAGCGCCGCGCCGATCGAAGGCCGCAGGATGTCGTCCTTGGTGAGGGGCTTCTCCTGCTGCAGGTCGGCGACGGTGACGCGCTCGCGCTGCTCTTGCGGCGCCTCGTCGGGCGCCCGCTGCGGGAAGGCCTGGACTTCCTTGGGGACGGCGCTCATCAGCCCCTCATCCCCCCACCGACTTCGTGGTAGAGCGCGCCGGCGATCGACTGGCCCGGGCGCAGCTCGACGACCTGGCACCCGAGCGCCGTCGCGACGTTGAGCGTCTCCTCCGCGGTCTCGTCCCAGATGAGCGCGACGACGAGCACCGACAGGCCTCGCTTGACGAGCAGCTCGATCTGGACGGCAGCTTCACGCGTCAGGTGCGGCGTGACGACGATGTTGTGCGCGTCGCGCTTCGGGTTGAACAGGATGCGCTGCAGCGCCGCCTCCAGGGGCAGCTTTCCCATCTCCAGCCGCGCGCACGCGTCCAGCGCCTGGATGGGAGCTGCCGGACCGCGAAGCTTGCGCGTGAGCTGACCCTCGTTGGTCTCGATCCCGACCGCGTAGCCTTCGGTGATGTGCTTGTAGGCCAGCGACGCGGCGACGCGCACGCCGGCCTCGAAGGACTCGCTCTCCAGCTCGCGCGAGTGGTAGCGCTGGTTGGTGTCCAGCACGACCGTGATCTGGTCGGTGATGCCTTGCTCGGCCTCGCGCACCATCATCACGCCGGTCTTGGCGTAGGCGCGCCACACGATGCGGCGAAGGTCGTCGCCCGGCTGGTACTCGCGCATGCCGTAGAACTCCAGGCCCGAAGGCCACGGCTTGGACACCGGCGGACGGATCGGCGGGTCCTCGAACTGGCGGGTGAGCGGGCGGCTGCTGACCATCTCGATGTTGGGATGGATGAGCAGCTCGAACTCCGGCACGAGCGTCATCTCGCGTTGCGTGAGCCCCATCGGGTCGCCCCAGCGAGCAATCAGCGGACCCAGCTTGTAGGCGCCGCGCCGCTTGCAGAACAAGCGGTAGGAGTGCTCGATGTCCTGCCCGGCGGCGATCGACGCGAGCGGCAACTGCACCGGTTGCCCGAGCCGCTCCGGGATCTGCTCTTCCAGCACGATCGTCGACAGGCGGCGCTTGCAGTGCAGGACGAGGTCGATGCCGAGGACCTCGCCCTGGCGCGCGCGCGCCCTGATCTCCGACCGCTCTCCGGTGAGCGGGAGCGTCCGCTTGCCCGTCAGGTAGGTGACGATGATCAGCGCGAGCGTGCCGTACGCGAAGAGGTAGAGCGAGGTGCCGGCGACGATGAAGCCGAACAGCCAGAGCAAGGCGGCGAGCGCGACGCCCAGCAGCCCGATCGGCGTGATGCCGACCTTGCGCTGCAACTCGAGCAGCGTGGACTTGAGCCGCCGTGTATCGGTCGCTCGAATGAAGGCGTCACTCAGACGCCGGCCAAGCTCCTTGGTCCTCGCCATGCTCCGGCCCCCAGGACGGGCTGCTCTTACGTGCCGCTGTCGAGGCTGGTGGCTGCCGCCCGGACCGCGCCTCGCCCGTCCCCACCGGACCGAACGTCGGACATCAACGGAGCCTTCACGCGCCCCACCACGCGCTCCAGTATGGCCTCAACCGACTCGCCGCGCAGGATGGCGTCCGGGGCGAGGATGAGTCGGTGGGCCATGACCGGCTGCAGGATGTGGCGCACGTCGTCGGGATACACGTCGCCGCGGCCGTCCGAGGCGGCCAGCACGCGTGCCGACTTCAGGATGTTGATCGGGGCGCGCGGGCTCGCGCCGAGCGTGAGCCCCGGCTCTTCGCGCGTGGCCGCGGCGAGACCGACGATGTAGTCGCCGACGGCTTCGGAGACCGTGATGTCGTTCTGCGCGAACTCGGTCATCGCTATGACGGTGTCGGTCTCGATCACCGAGCCGAGGTTGTCGACCGCCATCTCTTTGGCGTTGGCGAACATGATCTGGCGTTCGGCGCGCGCGTCGGGGTAGCCCATCTTGAGCTTGAACATGAAGCGGTCGAGCTGCGCTTCCGGGAGCGGGAACGTGCCGGCCTGCTCGACCGGGTTCTGCGTCGCGAGCACCAGGAACGGCCTGGGCAGGTTGCGGATGACGCCGTCACCGGTGACGCGGCGCTCGGCCATCGCCTCCAGCAACGCGGACTGGGTCTTGGGCGTCGCGCGGTTGATCTCGTCGGCGAGCAGGATGTTGGCGAAGATCGGCCCCTCGTGGAACACGAACTTCTTCTTGTCCTGGTCGTAGATCGAGGACCCGGTGATGTCGCCGGGGAGCATGTCGGGCGTGCACTGGACACGGCCGGCTTTCGCGTTGAGCGACTGCGCGAGGCATCGCGCGAGCACGGTCTTTCCCACGCCCGGAACGTCTTCGAAAAGGATGTGGCCTTCGGCGAGCATGGCGACGAGGGCGAGTCGGATCACATCGTCCTTGCCCTTGACGACGGTGGATACGTTCTCGATAACCGCCTCGAAGATCTTTTGGAACGTCTTCGGCGTCAACTCGGAGCGACGGGTTGTCCTCCGTGGTGCGGTGGTTGTGGCCATCCCTTTCCTTTCCGGTCCTTACCCCTCACCGTTGTGGGAGAGATGGCACGCCGACCGCACGCGCGAGCCGCTGCGGGTGGCAGCGGGGGACGGGCTGACCGTGGTGGGCGGCATCTCGGTTCTCTCCGTGCGGGCCAGAGCGTGTCCGCTCGAACCTTCGGCCGTGGGCGAAGTTCCGAGGTGCCGTGAACCGTCCTCGGAGCACTCCTCAGGGCACTTGTTCACAATACCCGATGCCGCGAAACCGTTGCCAGTCTGGCGATGTCGCGAGCGCGTGAACAGGCGCGAGTCGACGAGCGTAGTGTCCGCACAGCGGGACCGATTCTCGGTCGGTCCTGGACTCTCCTGCTTCCCGGGCGCACTATCTCGACGGCGATGCCGGCGCGCAGGCGATACGGGTGGCTCAGGGGGGCTACGGAGATAGCCGTTTCTGGCTACTGCTGTTTCGCCCCTGAGCAGGCATCCTAGAAATCGTGACGCCCATCGAACGCTCGCGCCGGAAGGTGCTCGTCGTCGACGACCACGCGGACATCCGCCTGATGTGTCGCGTCAACCTGCAGCTCGAGGGTTACGAAGTGATCGAGGCCGCCGACGGACAGGAAGGACTGGACCAGATTCGGTCCGAGCGGCCCGACGTGGTGCTGCTGGACATCATGATGCCGGGGATCGACGGCTGGCAGGTCTTGGAGACCGTCAAGGGCGACCCCACGCTCGCCGGCATCCCGATCGTCGTGCTGACGGCGCGCGTCCAGCGCGACGACGAGATCCGCGGCTGGAGCGCCGGCGCGTCGGAGTACCTGCCCAAGCCGTTCAACCCCGCCACGCTGACGCAGGTCGTCAACCGGACCGTCCGCGGCGAGGACGACGGGGGCCGCCGTCAGCGCGCCCTCGAAAAGCTGCGCATCCTTTGATCCTCGAGTCGCCGCCTACGCGCGCCTGCGCGTGAGGCGCGGCGGCGTTCGGTTCGGGCGGGCGAGACCGGCCGTGGGCGCGCCCGGCTGGCAGCTCGGACACCAGTAGGTCCAGCGCTGGTACCCGTTGCCGTTCTGCTTTGTCCGCTCGACCGGGGTGCCGCAGCGCCGGCACGGCTTGCCGGCTCGCTCGAACACCCACTGGCCCTGCCCGGGCGCGAGGTTGCCGGTCGTGACCCAGCGTCCGATCGTGCGGTTGGCGAGCAGCGCGCGCCGCCCCACGTCGACCAGCGAACGAAGGTCCGCAACCTCGCTCACGCGCGTCCACGGGTGGCAGCCGGCGAGGTAGCAGATCTCGTTCTTGTAGGCGTTGCCGAAGCCGGCGATCACGCGCTGGTCGAGCAGCACGTCGCCCAGCTCGCGTTCGGGACGCTCGCGCAGGCGCCGCAGCGCTTCGTCCGTGTCCCAGTCCGGCCCGAGCGGGTCCGGACCGAGGTGGCCGACGACGTCGGCTTCGCGCGCCGTCGGCAGCACCTCGACCACGCCGAGCAGCACGCCGACGGCCTGCCACTGGGCGGTCGCCACGATGGCGCGGATCTCGTGGGCGGGGAAGGGCGGGCGGCGCCCGGCCGCATAGAGGTACCACATGCCGTCCAGGCGCAGGTGCGAGTGGATCGTCATCCCGCCGTCGGTCCGGAACAGCATGTGCTTTCCGCGCGGCACGACCTCGGTCACGACCTGACCCGCGAGATCGGCGGCCGCGGCGTGCGGCGTGCGAAGATCGGTCCGCGTCAGCCGGTGCCCGGCCAGCGCACGCCGCAGGTTCGTGGCCGACAGATACACGGTGTCGCCTTCGGGCATCGCGCTACCGGAGCCGCATCCCGCGCGCGGTTTCGGCGAACCCCGCCTCGCGCAGCGCGTCGACGAGGGGGCCCGCGCCCGGAAGCGGCGCGCCGTCGGCTCGCTCGACGTGCAGCGGGCCGAGCGTGCCGCCGCGGACCGCCTCGCCCACCGCCGCGATCGCGGCCGGGACCAGACCGGGGTCGAACGTGAGCATCGTCTTGCCGCCCTTCTCCACGTACAGCGCGAGCGCGCCGTCGACGAGCACGACGCTCGCGCCGGCCTTGCGCCCTGGACGGTGCCCGCCCGCGGCGTCCGCGGGCCAGGGAACCGCCGCGCCGTAGGGGTTCGCCGGATCCGTGGAGGCGAGCACGACCGCCACGGCCGCCGGACGCGCGCTCGCGATCGACCGCAGCCGGTCGACGGCGCCGGGCACGGCGAACTGCGCGCCGCCGAGCCCCTCGACGAAGTACCCGCGCCGCGCCCGGCCCGCGTCCTCGAAGGCCTTCAGGACCGGGTACACGCGCGCGAATCCGCCCGTGACGCGCTCGGCGACGACCGCGCCGCGCGTGAGCACGCCGTGCCTGGCGAGCATCTGCTGCGCGATGGCGTGCGAGCGGCGGGTCGGGTCGTCCGCCCGGCCGGGCAGCAGGCTCCAGCGTCCCGCCGCGCTGGCCGGGCCCGAGCGGCTCGGCATCGACGGCCTGCGCGCCGGGCGGCTCGCGGCCGGCCGTCTCGTGCCTCGCAACAGCGCGCGCAACGGCTGGAGCGTGTCGTTGGTCACGTGCCCGGCCCAGACCAGGTCCCACAGCGCCCGGAGCGCAGCCTGGTCGTCGAGCGCGCCGATCGCTTCCACGATCTGTCGGAAGAACAGCGCGCCGCGCTGCTCGAGCGCTTCCCGGATGCGGACGGCGTCGGGCGGAAGCTCGGCGTCGGCGGGATCGGAAAGCAGCAACGGCGCGTCCTCGGCGCGGCACAGCGAGACCCACCCGTCGTTCGGGCCGATGGCGCCGGCTCCCGCCCAGAGCACCTCGCCGCTCGCGCACAGCTCGTCCAGCAGCCGCGGGGTCTCCGGTCCCGCGCGCGAGCCGAGCACCTGCCGTTCGAGCGCCGACGCGGGAACGACCGCGCCCTGGAGGGCGTCGATCGCGCGGGCCAGCGCGTGCGGCCCGCTCGATCCGATGCCGTGCCAGGCGGGAAGGAAGCGGGCGAGCGCCGGCGGCTCGACCGGCTCGACCTCCTTGCGGAGCGCGGCGAGCGAGCGGCGGCGCAGCCGGCGAAGGACCTCGGCGTCGATCCACTCGCGCTCGGACCCGCCCGGGCGAAAGGCGCCGTGCAGCACCGTGCCGCGTTCGGCCAAGCGGGCGAGCGCGTGGTCCGCCACCGCCACGCCGACGCCGAAGCGCGAAGCGGCTTCCGACGGCACGAACGGTCCGTGCGTGCGGGCGAACCGAGCGACGAGGTCGGCGATCGGGTCGGCGACCGGTTCCAGGAACGCGTCGGGCACGCCGACGGGCAGCGCGACCCCGAGTCCGTCGCGGTACCGAGCCGCGTCCTCGATCGCGATCCAGCGCTTCTCGCCGGCGACGCGCACGTCGATCGCCCGGCGGGTTGCGACGAGGATCCCGAGCAGGTCCGGCGCGTCGGCCGCTCGTTCGCAGCGCGCGCCGGCTTCCGAGGCGGACAGGTCGCCGAGCGTGCGGAGCAGGTCGTGCACGCCGTCGGCGTCGCGCGCCCGCCGGTCGTCGGCGAGATGCTGCAGCTCCAGCTCCAGGTCGGCGAGCGCGCCTTCGTCGATCAGGTCGCGCAGCTCGTCCTGGCCGAGCAGCTCGGCGAGCAGCCGGCGATCGAGCGAAAGCGCCTGCGCGCGCCGCTCGGCGAGCGGCGCGTCTCCCTCGTACATGAAGGCGCCGACGTAGCCGAACGTCAGCGAGGTCGCGAAGGGCGACGGCGACTGGGTCTCGACGTCGACCAGCACGACCTCGCGCCGCTCGATGCGCGCCATCAGGTCCACGAGCGCCCCGAGGTCGAACACGTCCTGCAGGCATTCGCGATACGTCTCCAGCACGACCGGGAAGTCGCCGAACGCCGACGCGACCTGCAGCAGGTCTGCGCTCTTGCGACGCTGCGCCCACAGCGGGTTGCGCTGCCCTGGTCGCCGGCGCGGGATGAGCAGCGACCGCACGGCGCACTCGCGGAAGCGCGAGGAGAACAGCGTCGAGGCGCCGACGCCGGCGGTCACGATCTCCCGGATCTCGTCGGGCTCGAAGACGATCGTGTCGGCCGCGGGCGCCTCGTCCGCGTCGGGCAGGCGCACGACGATCCCGTCGTCGTCGAAGATGCACTGCGCCTCGACGCCGAGCCGTTCGCGCACTCGCGCCTCGATGGCCTGCGCCCACGGCGAGTGCACCCGGGCGCCGAAGGGCGAGTGGACGCACACGCGCCAGTCGCCCAGCTCGTCGCGGAACCGCTCGACCACGATCGTGCGGTCGTCGGGCACGACGCCGGTGGCGGCGCGCTGCTCGGCCACGTAGCGGACGAGGTTGGCCGCGGCGTTGTCGTTCAGGCCCGACGCTCGCGCCCGGGCGGTCGCCTCCTCCTCGGACAGCGCGGCGATCTCTCGCTGGAACGCGCCGAGCGCGCGGCCAAGCTCGACCGGACGGCCCACGCCGTCGCCGCGCCAGAACGGCATCTTCCCCGGCTCGCCCGGCGCGGGCGAGACGATCACGCGGTCGCGGCCGATCTCCTCGATGCGCCACGCGGTCGCGCCGAGCGTGAAGACCTCGCCCTCGTGCGACTCGAAGACCATCTCCTCGTCCAGCTCGCCGACGCGGTTGCCGGCGTCGCCGGCCATGAACACGCCGTAGGTGCCGCGGTCCGGGATCGTCCCGCCGCTCGTCACGGCGAGGCGCTGCGACCCGCCGCGCGCCGCCAGCACGCCGGCGACGCGGTCCCAGTTCAGGCGCGGGCGCAGCTCGGCGAAGGCGTCGGACGGGTAGCGCCCGCTCAGCATGTCGAGCACTGACTCGAGCGCGCTGTCCGGCAAGTCCGAGAACGACGCGGCGCGCCGCACGACCTTGCCGAGCGCCTCGACCTCCCAGTCCTGCATCGCGACCATCGCGACGATCTGCTGCGCGAGCACGTCGAGCGGATTGCGCGGGACGTGGATGTGCTCGATCGCGCCGGTGCGCATGCGCTCGACGACGACCGCGCACTCCAGCAAGTCATGGCGGAACTTCGGGAAGATGACGCCCCGGCTGACCGCGTCGACCTGGTGTCCGGCGCGTCCGATGCGCTGCATGCCGCTCGCGACCGAGGTCGGCGACTCAACCTGGAGCACGAGGTCGACCGCGCCCATGTCGATGCCGAGCTCCAGCGAGGACGTCGCGACGACGGCCGGGAGCCGTCCTGCCTTCAGGTCCTCCTCGATGAGCAAACGCTGCTCGCGCGCGACCGAGCCGTGGTGCGCCCGCGCGATCGTCTCGCCGGCGAGGTCGTTGATCGCGGCGCAGAGACGCTCGGCCAGCCGGCGCGAGTTGACGAACACGATCGTCGAGTGGTGCTCGCGGATCAGCTCGACGAGGCGCTCCTCGATCGCCGGCCAGATGCTCGCGCGCTCGGTCGACCCGGTGACGGCGCCTTCGCGAAGGGCGCCCGTCGGCTGCCCCAGTTCCGCCATGTCCTCCACGGGCACCTCGACGCTGACGTCGAGCCGTTTGCGCGCGCCGCTCTGGACGATCCGCACGGGCCGTCCGGTCGCCAGAAAGCGCGCGACTTCCTCCACCGGACGCACGGTCGCGGACAGTCCGATGCGCTGGGCCGGCCGTTCGAGCAGCTCGTCGAGTCGTTCGAGCGACAGCGCGAGGTGCGCGCCGCGCTTCGTCGCGGCGACCGCGTGGATCTCGTCGACGATCACGGCCTCCACCGACCGGAGCGACTCGCGCGCCGCCGAGGTCAGGATCAGGAACAGCGACTCGGGCGTGGTGATGAGGATGTCGGGCGGGTTCGTCGCGAGCTTCCGGCGCTCGTCGGCCGGCGTGTCGCCCGTGCGCACGCCGACGCGCAGCGGCGTGAGGGCCGCGCCGGCTCGCTCGGCGAAGGCTTGGATGCCCACGAGCGGCGACCGAAGGTTGCGCTCGACGTCGATGGCGAGCGCCTTCAGCGGCGAGACGTACAGGACGCGGAGGCGGCGATCCTTCGCCGGGGCGGGCGCGCCGGTCAGCCGGTCGATCGACCACAGGAACGCGGCGAGGGTCTTGCCCGAGCCGGTCGGCGCGACGACCAGGGCGTGATCGCCGCCCGCGATCGCGTCCCAGGCCCCCGCCTGCGCCTCGGTCGGGGCCTCGAACGCCCCTCGGAACCAGCCCCGCGTCGAGGCGGAGAAGCGTGCGAGCGGGTCGTCCATGGCCGCCAATCTTGCCCCAAGCGCGGGACACGGCGCCCGCACGCGATATGCCCGGTATCGGGAATTGAGGACCTGAGGCCCGTAACCGAACGCCCGCTCGCGCGTTGGCTCCTTCGGAACGGGGAATATAGCCCTCTGGACTCATGGCCGATGCGCCTGAAGGGTCCTAAGGTCGGTGTCTCAGCTCGCCGACACAAAGGGCGAGAAACGGGACAAGATCGCGGAGGTTTCGAATGTTCGGCAAGAAGCGCGCGACTGAAACGTGTCCCTCGTGCGATCGTCAGGTCCATGCGGGGCAGAAGGTCTGTCAGTGTGGAGCGGCGACACGGCACATGTCGTTCGACGAGCGCACCGCCTGGGAGGTCGAGCAGTGGCGCTCCCATCAAGCACAGGCAGCGAGCTAACCGTTCGTTGACTCCAGAAGGGCCCTCCGAGGGGCCCTTCGCCCGTTTCGGCGCACCCATTCGCAGGAGGGCACGGCTCGGTCGTCGAACACGATTCCATGGTTCGGCGAGGGCGGCGGTCCGGCACGGCGGTGTGCGCCGTCGTGCTGTGCGTCGTCGCCGCGCTCCCGGCCGGTGCGCGCGCGAGCCACCCGGCCGACGGCTGCAGCAAGTCCTGGCACACGAATTCCGCGGTCAAGGACTGCGGCTTCAAGTTCCAGGGATTCCCGATCGCCGTGTACGGCAAGGCCGATCGCAACGCCGGCCAGCTCGCCGACGTGCGCGTCTGGGTGACGGTGTCCACCTACGAGTCGCTGACCCTGGTCGAATGCGCTGAGGCCAGGCTCGGCGTCGCGGAGTGCACCGGCGATCTCTCCGCCGGCGGCCCCCTCGGGCTCATCACGGGCGTCGACGCCCTCACGTGCCGGGTCGCCGGGAAGTCCAACAAGGGCGGCGAGGGCGTGTTCGCGTGCTCGAGCGGCGACCGGACCGCGTGCGAGCCGAACGAGCTGATCTGCATCGGGAAGGACCTTCCCACGGGCGTTCCTTGATCGGGGTTCGGAACGGGTGATTCACGTGAAATGTCCTGCCTGCGGGCAGGAGGACGACCCCGGAGCGTCGAAGCGACCAAGAAGCGACCAACTGGTCAGAACCAGTCGATGGACCATCGACTGGTGGGGAGCTTCGTCCGGGAGGAAACAAGCATGAAGCCCAGAACCCTGGCACTCGGCATCGCGCTGCTCATGGCGGCGAGCTTCGGACAGGCTGATGCCGCCGGCGCGTGCGCCGACGACTCGGCGCATTCGGGCGGCGTCCACCCGGGCGGTGAGTGGCGCTCCTTGGGCGGCTCGCTCGAGAACGCCCGCAACCAGCCGAACGAGGACGTGATCAACGCCTCGACCGTGGCGAACGTCGGCGTGGCATGGACGTTCGACCTCGCGGGGCTCGGCACGTTGCAGAACACGCCGGTCGTCGCCGACGGGTGCGTCTACCTCGCGACGAGCACCGGCAACGTCGTGGCGCTGAACGCCGACGAGGGCGGGGAGCCGGTCTGGACGACCAGCCTTGCCGGCGATCCCGCCGGCTCGCTGGTCGGCGGCGTGATCACCGGTTCGCCGACGGTCACGGGCGGGACGGTGTACGTCGCCGTCTCCGACGGCGACGACCCGAAGGTCTTCGCGCTCGACCAGGCCACGGGCCAGGTGAAGTGGTCGGTCGTCGTGCTCGACGACGCCAAGCGCCCGGACGGCGACCCGAGCAAGTCCTACGGCAACACGGTCGTCGCGGCTCCGGTGGTCTGGAACGGGCTGCTCTTCCAAGGGATCATGGCCGACGAGGCCAGCTCGGTCGCGCGGGGCGGCTACGCGATTCTCGACGTCGCGGCGGGCCTGGCGCCCGAGGACCGCTTGATCGTTCAGGACTGGACCATCACCGACGACGAATACGCGGCCGGGTATCGCGGCGCCTCGATCTGGTGCACCGCCTCGGTCGACCAGGCGGGGTACGTCTACGCGTGCGGCGGAAACCCCGCGAGCAAGCAGATCGAGGCGCGCAACTCAAACGCCTTGCTGAAGATCGACATGAACCCGTCGCGGCCGGCGACGTTCGGCACGATCGTGGACACCTACAAGGGCGACGTCGACCAGTTCTATCCCGGTCTGGACCGGCAGCCCGCGTGCGACCAAGTCCCGACGACCGTCGTGTGGAGCCCGACGTGCGTCCAGCTCGACTTGGACTTCGGCGCGTCGCCGAGCCTGTTCCGCGACG
The DNA here is from genome assembly GCA_036397035.1 of Actinomycetota bacterium. Taxonomy (GTDB): domain Bacteria; phylum Actinomycetota; class AC-67; order AC-67; family AC-67; genus DASWJS01. The sequence continues at coordinate 21,235 of DASWJS010000019.1, forward strand.
GAATCGGACGGCTGATGGTCGGGGACTTGCAGAAGTCCGGCGTCTATCACGCGGTGTACGCCGACACGATGTCGCGCGCGTGGACCGCGCAGGTCGGCACGCCCTGCGTCGCGTGCAACGCCGCCTCGCCCGCGGTCGACACGACGCCCTCGGCCGACGGCGGGCAGGTCTACACCGTCGCCACCGTGCCGGGACAGGTGTGGGCGCTGACCAAGGAGCACGGGCGCGCGCGCTGGGTGATGGCCGACGGCGTCGGCGGCACGCACTTCCAGCCGGTCTCCACGGCAAACGGTGTCGTCTACACGATGAACAACGCCGGCGACCTGACGGCCTACGACGCGGCGACGGGGCTCCCGGTCCTCAAGCGCAACCTCGCGCAGGACGTGGGCGCCTATGCCGGCGACCTGAGCAGCCAGGGCGTCTCGATCGCGCGCAACACGATCTACGCGGCCTCGGCCAGCTTCGTCGTCGCCTACAGGTAGGGGGAGCGGTGCGGCGTTCGGCGGGGATCGCGGCGGCGGGACTGCTCGTCTCCGCCGCGGTGGTCGCGTTTCCCGCCGCCGCTCGCACGGTCTGCGAGCCCGACGCGCATCCCGGCGGCGAGTGGCGCCGGATGGGCTACGACCTCGGGCACTCGCGTCATCAGCCGGCCGAGCACGTGCTGGACCGGCTGGTCGCGCCGCTGCTGCAGCCGCGATGGACGTTCTCGGCCAACAAGGCCGCCGAGACGTTCTGGAGCGAGATCACCGGCTACCCGATCGTCGCGGACGGCTGCGTGTTCGTCGGGTCTTCGACCGGGCGCGACGCCCCGGGCTGGGTCTTCGCGATCAACGCCGACGGCGGAGACCTCGCGTGGCGCACCGAGCTTTCCCACGGCGTCTTCGGGACGGTGGCGGTCGAGGACGGCGTGGTCTACGCGTTCGCGTCCGACATCGGCGCGCCGTTCGTCGTGGCGCTGGACGAGCGTGACGGCCACGTCCTATGGACGACGGTCGTCGACCGGCAGCCCGGTTCCGACGCCGTGTCCAGCCCGATCGTCTACGACGGCATGGTCTGGGTCGGCGTCTCCGGCACCGCGGCGGAGGGCGACGAGGCCACGCGCTTCGACTTCCGCGGCGCCTCGGTGCTGCTCGACGCAGGTCGCGCCTGCTCGAACGCGACGAGGCACGTCCCGCTCGGCGAGGAGCAGATGGTGCTCACCACGACCTGCGCCGACCCGCAGCCGGGCGCGACGGGCGGATCGATCCTCGCGCACACCTATTCGATCCCGGACGAGGACTGGGACCTGGGCGAGGGCGACGCGGGCGGCGCGATGTGGTCCACGATCTCGGTCGACCCGGTGAGCGGCTTTGGCTTCCTCGGCACCGGCAACCCGTTCAACTACGACCACGAGCATCCCTACACCAACGCCGTCGTCAAGATCGACATGCGCCGGCGCGTCGGCGGCGAGCCCAACCCGAATCTCGGCCAGATCGCCGGCTCGTACAAGGGCGACGTCGAGGAGTATTTCCCCGAGCTGCAAGAGAACGCCTCGTGCAGCGAGGACGACCCGGTCGGCTTCTTCATGGCCGGCTTCGAGTGCGGCCGGCTCGACCTCGACTTCGGCGCCGCGCCGAACCTGTTCCGCACGCGCACCGGCAAGCTGGTCGTCGGCGCCGGCCAGAAGTCGGGCGTGTACCACGCGATCGATCCCGTGACGATGGAGCCGGTCTGGAAGCAGATCATGGGCGTGCCCTCGCTCGTCGGCGGGATCGTGGGAACCGCCGCTTACGACGGCACGTCGCTCTACGTACCCCATTCGATTGCGGGCTACCTGGCATCCCTGGACCGCGGCACCGGGAGTCCCAACTGGATCTCGCCCTCGGCCGACGGCGTGCATTGGGGGAACCCGGTGACGAGCGCCAACGGCGTGATCTACACCGTGGACCTGAAGGGTTTCCTCGACGCCTACGACGCCGGGACGGGCGCGCCGCTGCTCCACCGGCCCATGAGCCTGGGTGCGAACACCGGCGCCCGCCCGACGCTGTCCTGGGGCGGCACGACCGTCGCCCGCAACATGGTCTATGCCAGCGTCGGCGTGGGCCTGACGACCGCGGGCGAAGGCTTCCCCTCGATGCCGGACGGGTTCGTGATCGCCTACGAGCCGGCGGCGGTCCTGTGAGACGCGCGCTGATCGCGATCGTGGTTTCGGCGGGAGTCGCCGCCACGCCGTCGCAGGCGTCGGAGCTTGCCGTCGTCGCGGGCCCCGGGAGCGCGCAGACGACGTTCACCAACCAGGTGGTCGTGATCGCGCAGGGGGATTCGCTACGGCTCGTGAACGCCGACGCCCAGTTCCACAGCGTCCGGTCCGATGCCAAGGGGTCGGACTCCCAGCCGTGGTGCGGGCCGCTGAACCCCGGGCCGGAGGGGCCCGGCAACCCGCGGCGCTTCCCGATCGGGAAGTGCCCGCTGTTCTGGTCGGACCTCAGCCTGCCGCTCGGCGGCATCCAGCCGATCCTGGGTGTCGAGCTTGCGCAGAGCGGGCCGGCCTACCCCTTCGCGTGCGGCGTCCACCCCGAGATGACCGGCGTGGTCATCCCGCTATGAGAGGAGAGAGCGTGAGCAGAGCCTTTCGAACGGTCCTCGTCGTCCTGGCTCTTGGGCTGGCGGGGTCGAGCATGCCGGCGCAGGCAAACGACCTCGTCTACGCCTCCGGGCCCGGGAGCGGGGTGCCGCCGGGAGTGACGTACACACCGCCCATCATCGTCATCCAGGAGGGCGACTCGCTGACCTACGTCAACCTGGACGTCGCCCAGCACGACGTCCGGTCGCGCGTCAAGGGCCCCGACCAGGCGTGGTGCACCCAGTTCCCGTTCAACTTCGCCTCGGGGAAGTGCCCGCTGTTCACCACCAAGCTCATCGGCGCGGCCGGGCAGAGCCCGACGTTCGGAATCGAGTCGGTTCCGGCGTTGGGAACCGAAGCGAGCTACGAGTTCTACTGCACGATCCACGCGTGGATGGTCGGGGATCTGTTTGTGGTGTGAGGCCGGCCGTTTCACGAGGCGGATCGGCCATCGTAACAAACGAAAAGAACTGTTGACTTCCTAGGGAGAAAGAGAGAGGCTACCGATTGGTCGGGTTTGAAACGGCAACCCGGCACGGCCTTCCGGAGGGGGAATGGGTCATGCGGCGCAGACTGTCCTTTGTTGCGGTTCTCGCAACCTTGATCGCACCGGCGAGCGTTCACATTGGGGCGCAAGCGGACCAGCGGTGTACGCCGGCCGCGCACGTGTTGGATGCGGCGCAGATACCGGGTAACGAAAGCGCGACGCCAAACGATCCGAATCCCGACAATCGGTATCACGATCAGTTGGGCATCAACTGTATCCCAACCTACGAGCTGGACTTCGCGGGCGCGCTTTCCGGCACGTTGCCGAACACCGTGTTCCAAGAGAGCAAGTGCGATCCGGAGAGCGAGTACGACCAGGTCGCCGCTCAGATCGCCGCGGACCCGGATTGGTACTCGGCGTGCCGGCGGTTGAAGTTCACGATGGGACCGATCATCGGGCGCCCGGGCATGAACGACTCCTTGATCCACGTCACGACGTTCGAGCACCCGATGTACGACGGCTACACGCTGCGCTGGAAGCCGGGCCTGCAGCGAGTCGACGGCACCGTTCCGAACGTCGAGGCGCTCCACCTGCACCACGGGACGTGGCTCGGCGGAGTGAACGGCCCGACGTCCGCGGTCGGACCCTTCTTCGCCACCGGTGAAGAGCAGACGATCCTTCAGTTCCCGCAGGGGTACGGCTGGACGATGCAGGGCATGAGCGCGTGGGAGATGCTCTACATGATCCACAACGCGACTCCCAGCACCGAAGCCCTGTACATCACCTACGACATCGACTACGTCGCGACGGCCGAGGCCGACGCCTTGGAGTGGACCGACGCGAACGGCGACGTTCAAACGGGCATTCGCGACCTGGTGTCGATCTGGATGGACGCCGGAGCAGGCGGCACGCAAGAGACCTGGGACGGCAGCGCCGCGAGCACGAGCCAGTACTCGCCGATCAACCCGATCTTCAACGCGCAGCGCGGGTACGGGCACGTGGACACCGGGGCGTTCTGGGGATTGGAGGGAGGCGGGGGCTCCACGCTCCAGACCGTGCCGATCGAGAACAACGCCGGAACGGGTGAACTCGTCTGCACGTTCCCACGCGAGAACTGCGCGAGCTTCGACTCGTCGCAGGGAAGCTCGCTGCAGCAAGGCGTCGTCAGCACCAAGATCATCGGAAACTCGACCGACCCGAGCGCATTCGGCGACTGTCCCCAGCTTGGAGCCGGGAAGGAGTGCTCCGTGCTGATCGTCATGGGTGGACACCTGCACCCCGGCGGCGTTCGCGACGAGATCTCGGTCAAACGCGGCAACCAGATCAGGCCCATCCTCATCTCCGACGCGGTCTACTGGGGCGGCTCCGACTACACCCAGCCCGAGTTGGGAGGCGCGCCCCCGAACTCGTGGGACCTGTCGATGACCGGCCAGATCGCAGGTGCGGCGGGGAATGGACGGGCGAAGAGCGGGTGGAAGATCCTCGTTCAGCCCGGCGACGAGTTGATTCTGAACGGCGTGTACGACACGCAGTACGGGTCGTCGTACGACCAGATGTCGATCGTGATGTCGTGGCTGACGCCCGGCTACGAGTCCGACGCGATCGACCCGTTCAGCGATGACGTCATCTTCGACGCCGGCTGGGCGGGAGGTCCGGCGCTCGCGTCGCGGCCGCCGGGGCTTCCGGAGGCAATCGACGTCGGGTGCGTCCCGGGCACGATTCCTTCGGGCGAGAACGCGGGCAAGACCAGGCTCTGCCTGCGAGGCAACGTCACTCACGGCAGCATGCCGTCGCGCCAGAACCACAACGACTGCGTGATGACCGGCAACTGCCCGGCGATCAACCCGGCGACGGACGCCGGCTTGCCGCTCGCGAACACGACGATCACGATGCAGGGCTTCAACTACGGGCAGCTCGACATGGCGGTCGCTCAGTCGATCGGTGTTACGGAGATAGCCGGGGGAACGACGCTGATGTTCTACAACCCCGACACCGCGCCGATGATGTGGCACACGATCACCTCGTGTCCGGCGCCGTGTACCGGTACCACGAGCGCGTCGTATCCGTACCCCGCGAGCGGCGATACGCCCGTGGACTTCGATTCGACGATCTTGTGCGTCGGCTTGGGGTGCTCCACGGTCGGAACGACCGAGTGGGAGTTCACGGTGCCGGAAGATCCGGGGATCTACACGTTCTTCTGCCGGATCCACCCGACGATGCGCGGCGTGTTTGAAGTGGTCTAGCGCAGCGCATGTCTGAAGTCCGATGGGGCCAGGAGCCGGGGCCCCATCGGCTTTCGGACCGGAGGTCTCGCCACCGCTTGTGACCTGCACCGAGACCGCTTTGCGCAAAATGCGAGAAAATCCTGACCGAGCGGAAGGAATCGGCTCCCCGAGGGCGAAGTCCCTGCGCAACGGCACCCGCCGGCCTGGGCGGGAGAGCGTCATCAAGGGGGTTCCATGATCCGTTGGAAGCGATCTTGGCCTGAACTTTCGGAGGAGCTGCCGGTCGACGTGATGCCCGCGTCGAACGGCGAGTTCGTCCCGCCGCCGCCCACGCGCGAGCAGGTCGCGGCGATGGAGATTGCCAATCGCGAGGTCGAGCGCGTGCGCCGCAGGATGGGCATGTCGCGTCGCGACTTCGTGCGAAGCGCCGCCGCGTACACGATCGGTTTCTGGGCGCTGAACCAGGTCAACGGCGGACGCTGGGGGCGCTACGCCGTGGCCGACGGCACCGACACCACCGACGCGTGCGACCTGGAGTGGTCGGCCGCGTCGGGGATCGAGTCGCTCAACAACATGGAGGGCGAGTTCATCTTCGACGTGCAGAGCCACCACGTCGAGTCCGACGGCATGTGGCGCGTCACGAACCCCGGCTTCGAGGCGTTCTTCGCCGCGGTGTGGAGCCAGGCGGGCCCGCTCGGCGACCGGCCGACCGTGCGCGAGGACGGCTCGATCCGCGGCTTCGGCGGCGGTGAGATCGACCCGATCGAGAACCTCTCGCGCTTCCACTACCTGAAGGAGATGTTCCTGGACTCCGCCACGACGATGACGGTCCTGTCGGCCGTGCCCGCGGCGCCGGACATCACCCAGCCGTTGCCGATCGACCGCGCGGTGCTGACCGCCGAGACGGTCAACAACCTTGCCGGCTCGCAGCGCACCGTGCTCCACGCGTTCGTCATGCCGAACCGCGGCTCGGCGGGGACCGTCGCGAGCACGTTCGGTCAGGAACCGGTCTACATGCGGCGCGAGTTCGAGATCATGGAAGAGCGCGCGGCGCAGTGGGGCGGGCTCATCCGAGGGTGGAAGACCTACCCGGCATGGGGCGACATCCCCTATGCCTCGGGCTGGTTCTTCGACGACGAGCTGGTCGGTCAGCGCTTCATCGACCACGTCCGCTACGTCGGCAACAAGTACGGCGTGCCGAAGAACATCGCGACGCACAAGGGCTTCGCGCTCCCGGCGTTCGACCAGCGAGCGGCGTCGCCGCGCGACATCGGTCCGGCCGCATCGCGCAACCCCGACGTCAACTTCATCGTCTACCACTCGGGCTTCGACGGCGAGCCGATGACCGCCTACCCGGGCGACGACAAAGTCAACTCGGCCGACCGCACGGTCGACTCGTTCATCAAGAGCCTCCGTGAGAACAACTGGGACGCGACGCGCTTCGCAGGATCGAGCGGCTTCGGCAACGTCCCCAACGTGTACGCCGAGATCGGGTCGACCTGGCGGAGCAACATGGGCAACCCGAACTCGGCGGCGCACCTGCTCGGCAAGCTGATCAGGTACGTGGGCCCGAAGCGCATCTGCTGGGGAACCGACGCGCTGTGGTTCGGCTCGCCGCACTCGGAGATCATCGGGCTCCGCAGGCTCGTGTTCAGCAACGAGATGAACCAGCTCTACGGACTTGCCGCCGGGCTGGACAGCGACGTCGAGGACCCGACGCAGCTCGCGCCCAACCCGAAGCGCACGATCCGCAACTGGATCTTTGGGCGAGCCGCGGCCGAGGTCTACGGCGTCGACGCCGATGCGCACCTCAACGACCGGGCGACGAACCCGATCGCGTGCGACGAGGTGCAGAAGATCCGCGACGGCTACATCCTCAACCAGATGACGCCGAAGGAGCACGTGCCCCTGGCGTCCAACTCCATCGTCGGTCCGCGCAACGCGCAGGAACTGTTCAAGCTGCGGGAGGGTCCATGGGCTCCGTGATGAAGCGTTTGGTTCTGCTGGTGGGTGCGCTCGTCCTGGCGGTTCCGTCCGCCGGGCACGCGGCGCCGACGACGTACACGCCCGCCTACGGGCTCGGTCCGCAAGGAGGAGACGGCAACAACACGTTCGTGGTCGACGAGACGACCGGCGAGATGGCCGTGATCCGCCACCAGCTCACCGGGGTCAACGGGACGCTCGGGTGCGGCGGCCAGGGCGGGTACGCGTACTTCGAAGTCGCGCACGAGGCCGCGTCGGCCCTGGAGTCGGTGACCGTCACCTACACCGACGCCGTCGTCGATCCGTACACCTTCATCCGTCTCGGCCTCCGCCAGGACGGCGACTTCCTCGGCTCGACCGACATTCGCGGGCCGATCGTCAGCGCGGGCCAGGGCTTGAGCGACCTGGACCTGGGCGACGGGACGATCACGGTGACGCTGGACGACCCGGACCTGCCCCCGGTCACCGGCGAGGTCGTGGCGTGGTTCGGCATTCAGGTCAGCTCGGCGTGCCCAAACATCGACGGGGGAAGCGCCCTGTTCGACTCGATCACCTTCAACGAAGCGTAAGGCGTCCGGAACGCTTGAGCGGGCGGCCCTTCGGGCCGCCCGCCTCGGTCTGTCAGGCGCACGCCGTGACGTTCGCGGCGACCCCGATGTGGTCGGACGGCCAGAGCCAGCGAGTCCCGTACGCGGCGGGCTCGCCCGCGAAGAGGGCCTCGGTCGCGGTAGAGGGCGCCGTGCACGTGCCTGCTCGCGTGAAGACGTAGTCGAGTCGCTCGTCCATCGCGCGCGCCGGATCGTCGGTGACGATCACGTCCGAGCCCGAGGTGCAGACGCCGTCGCCGCAGCCGCCGGGGAGCGTGTTCGACCAGCCGCGCTGCTCGATGAACTGCGTGACCGGGACCGTGTCTTCGGGCTCGGAGTTGCAGTCGCAGACGAAGAACGCGTGATCCGGCGCGCCGGCCGCCGCCTTCGCCTCCGCGAAGGAAAGCGCGACCTCGGCTTGCACGAGGCTGCTGTAGTCGCTCGCCGAGGTGATGTCGTGCGCGAGGTGCGTCGAGGTGATCTCGACCGAGCCGCCGGGCGTCTGGATCCGAGCCCAGATCGCCGCGCGCGTCTCGCCCACGGCGGTCAAGGCGCAGAACGGGTCCGATTCCACGAAGCAGAGCGGGATCTCGGCCGGGAGCCGGCCGGGCAGATGGACGCCTTCGGCGTCGACGATCTCGTAGCGGCTGATGACGGCCAGGCCCTCCTTGAAGATCGCGTAGGGCGCGCCGGTGAAAGTCGAGACGAGCTGTGCCTCCAGGTCGGACACCGGGCCGCCGCCGCCTTCCTGCAGGTCGGGCTCTGCCGGAAAGTGGGGGTTGGCCAGGTACCAGCACCACCACCACCGTTCGCCGGTCTCTCCGGCGAGCGCTTCGGCCAGCGCGAGCGCCTGCTCGGCCGGGTGGTCGGATGGGGTGGCCTCGTTCGGCTCGATCATCGAGACCTCTTGCAGGCCGAGCACGTCGATTCCGTCGGCGGCGATTTGCTCCGCCTGGAGGAGGGTGCGCGCGGCGAGCGTCGCGGCGCTCGGGTAGTCGGGCTCGCTGTTGGTGAGGCCGTGCAGGACGTTGAAGGTCGCCACGCGAAGGCCGTCGTCCGCGGGCTCGGTCGGCGCGGCGGGCTCGGCCACCCGGCACTTCGGGCCGGTTTCGGGCGCGGGCGCGGCGCGGGCGGGAAGCACGGCCGAGGCGAAGATGGTTGTGATGGCAAGGGCGCGTCTCATGGGGGAAAGGTTCACCGCGAACGACGCGAAATCCTCCGCCGCACGGACCCGCTATGCGGGATCGACGACGAGCGTGCCCTGCATGAACTCGTGCGACGAGCAGGAGAAGCGGTAGGCGCCGGGCGCAAGCGTGGAGACGCCGCGGACCTCGGACGTTTCGGCCTGCCCGATCCAGTCGGATTCGAACAGCAGGCGACCCTCTTCGTCGTGGGAGGCGATCGAGTGCCACCCGCCCACGTAGTCGGTGTTGGCGAACAGCAGCGTGCCGCCCTGCTCCACATGCAGCTCGATCGGGACGTCGTCGTCGCCGGGAAGGTAGGTGAAGTACTCGGCGGCGACGATCGTGGGCGCGGCGGCAGGCAGGGCCCGCCCGGGCGACGAACCCGCGGCGCTCAGGGCCATGAGGGCCGCCACTGCGCAGGCGCGTCTCATGGGCGAGGGGTTCGGCGCCGGCTTACGCCGATCCTGCGCCGCCCCTGCCGGCGGAAACCGTCGGTGTCCGCATGGAAGGGGATGAGGGCCATCAGGCCCTCATCCCAGGTGGTACCGCCGCCGGCAGGACGTTTCGCCTCAGGCGGGGAGCGCCCCGATCAGTGCGTCGGGCGGGACGACCTCGCCGTCCTCGTGCTCGTGCGGCTGCGTCTGCAGCCCCGCGAGGCCGTTGGACTCCTGCCATGCGGCGCTCGTCTCGGCGTCCAGGTAGATGTCGCCCTGTCCCGCGTCTGCGGCCGCGCTGGCCGGGATGGTCAGGTCGGCTTCGTCGTCGGCGGTGTGAGCCGACGCGATCGAACTCAGTCCGAGCATCGCGACGACGCCCGCCGCGGCGATCAGCTTCTTCATGGTGTTCCCTCCTCTTCGCGCGAGCGATGGGGCCCCTCCCCACGTGCTGCGCAAGTACCTACGGGTACGGAAGGTTGCCCTTATGGCTACACGGCCGCGAAAAACGGCAGAAAGCGACGCTCCGGAAGACAAGCCGCCGGAACCGCCGTTTCGAGCGTCAGGAGCCGGTCTCGCGGTCCCGCAGCAGCCGGCGAAGGATCTTGCCCGAGGCAGACTTCGGGATCTCCTCGACGAACTCGACCGAGCGCACGTGCTTGTAGTGCGCGAGGTGCTCGGCGGTGAAGGCCATCAGCTCGTCGCCGGTCGCCTCTGCGCCCGGCTTCAGCACGACGAAGGCTTTCGGCAGCTCGCCGGCCTCCTCGTCGGGAATGCCGATCACCGCGACGTCCACGACGGCGGGATGCGTGATGAGCAGCGCCTCCAGCTCGGCCGGCGGGACCTGGAAGCCCTTGTACTTGATCAGCTCCTTCAGCCGGTCGGTGATGCGCAGGTGTCCCCCGGCGTCGACGGTTCCGATGTCGCCCGTGTGGAGCCACCCGTCGGCGTCGATCGTGATCGCGGTCGCCTCCGGGTTGTTGAGGTACCCGGCCATTATCTGGGGCCCTCGGTACCAGATCTCGCCCTCCTCGCCGTCGCCGCCGGTCTCCGGATCGACGATGCGCATCTCGGTGTTTGGGACGAGCAGTCCGACCGTGCCGGGCTTGAACTCGCCGGGCGGGGTGAAGTTGGTCACGGGGCTGGTCTCGGTGAGCCCGTAGCCCTGCACGATCTCGCAGTCGATGCGCGCGCTCGCCTCGGCGGCGAGGTCGGCGCCCAAGGGCGCCGCGCCCGAGACGATCTGCTTGAGCGAGGACAGGTCGTAGTCGTCGACCAGCGGGTGCTTGGCGAGCGCGAGGATGATCGGCGGCACCAGGTAGGCGCGCGTCACCTTGTGCTCCTGGATGGCGGACAGGAACTGCTCGAGGTCGAAGCGTGGGAGCGTCACGACCGTTCCCCCGGTTCGTAGACCACCGTTCATCACGACCTGCATCCCGAAGATGTGGAAGAAGGGGAGCACGGCGATCAGGACCTCTTCGCCGATGACCAGGTCGCTCAGAGGGATGAACTGCTCGAGGTTCGACACCAGGTTGCGGTGCGTGAGCATGACGCCCTTCGGCAAGCCGGTCGTGCCGCTCGAATACGGCAGCACGGCGATGTCTTGCGACGGGTCGAACTCGACCGTCTGCGTGAACGGTTGCCCGAGCAGCTCGGTGAACGGCGTCCCGCCCTGGGCCTCGCCGAGCACGAAGATCTCCTCCAGCCCCACCTCGGCGGCGGCCTTCTGCACGTTCTCTAGGAACATCCCGATGGTGACGGCGACCTTCGCGCCGGCGTCGCGCAACTGGAAGGCGATCTCCTCCGGACCGTAGGTCGGGTTCACCGTCGTGACGGTCCCGCCCACCATCGACACGGCGTGGAAGACGACCGCGTACTCCGGCAGGTTCGGCGAGATGATGGCGAGCACGTCGCCTTTGCCGAAACCCCGCGCGCTCAGGCCACCCGCGACGCTGGCGATCCCGCCCGCGAGGGCCGAATACGTGTACGAGCGGCCGCTCGGCCCGTCCAGGATCGCGACCTTGTCGCCGAATTCGGCCGCCCGCTCCATCACGTGGGCGTGAACGGGGACGTCCGGGATTGCGATGTCGGGGTAGCGGCTGGTGAAGATCGTGGGCATGGCTCTCCTCCCCCTGGGCCCGGCTGGGCGCGGACGGCCACGATACCAAGGGCCGCTTCGGCCAGGTCCCGGCCGGGCCATGCAGACGGCCTCCGGCCGATGCGGAGAATCCGGCTGAGAGCGCGAGACCTTTTGGGCGCTCGCCCGTACTTCTAGGTGGGACGTGAAGATGCGCCTCCGGCCGGGTCGGGACCGCCGCAATGGAACCGACCCGCCGGGGGCTGCCTGACGGCGGGAACGGGGAACCTCATGGCGGCGACCGGGTGCAACCTTCGGAGCCGGCGCGCGTATCCCCTCGCGAAGGAGGGGATCTAGATCGTCCGCGTCCTGCTGGTCGACGGTAACGAGGTGGCCCGCGCCGGGATGGCCCGGGTGCTCGGCCGCGAGCCTGGGATCACGGTGCTCGGGTCGGCCGGTACCGGCCGGGAGGCCCTGCGGGCGGTCCTGGACCGGCGTCCCGACGTCGTGCTGCTGGCCGACCGCCTGAAGGACGTCGCCGGCCCCGCATTGTGCCGGGCCATCCTCGGGCATTCGCCGGACACCGCGATCGCAGTGATGAGCGCCCGGCCCAATCGCGAAGCGGTGGAGGCCTACCTCGCCGCGGGAGCGCAAGGGTTTATCGCCGGCGACGCGCGCGAGCGCGACCTGGCGACGATGATCCGCACGATGGGCGACGGCATCGCCGTCTTCTCGCCCTCGGTCGTGTCGAGCCTCGCGCCTCGCGTCCGATCCGTGGACGGCCGGCACGGCTCCTCACTCGACCCGCGCGAGGCTCGGGTCCTGTCACTGGTGTCGTATGGCCTGTCGAACAGGCAGATCGCCGAGCGGCTGGGCGTCAGCGAGAGCACCGTGAAGGCCGTGCTGCGCGGCTCCATGCGCAAGCTCGGCGCCGCGCGTCGCTCCGAGGCCGTGGCGACGGCAATCGCTCGCGGGCTCATCGAGATGTCGGGCGTGGCGTCCGGCGCGGCGAAAGCCGGGCCGGGGCGGCCGGGAGCGGCGCCCGCCGGCGAAGGCGCCGGGAAACTCAACGTTACGGTCGGGGTCGTGGACCATCGCGAGGTTATTCGTCAGGGGCTCTCGGCGATCGTCGCGAACATTCCCGGCGCGGAGGTCGTCGGCTGCGCCGGGTCGGGGTCGGCCGGCGTGACGATGGTGATCGAGCACCGTCCCGACGTCGTCCTCGTCGACGCGCGAGTGCAAGACCGCGGGATCGTCGACCTGTGCCGCGCCCTCGCCGAGGAGCGCAGCCGGACGCGCGTGCTGGTGTTCGGCGTTGCGTCGTGGCGCGACGCGTGGCTGCCGCTGATGGCCGGCGCGCGCGCGTGCCTGATCGGGGAGATGACGTCCGGCGTCCTGCGCCGGGCGCTGGACGTGATCGCGGGGGACGAACGAGCCCCCGGCGACTCGATCGTCGACTGGGCGTCGCTGCAGGAGCCGCTGGTCCGGACGCTGCCGCCGATCGACTTGCGCGTCCTGGAGCTGCTCAGCCACGGCCAGACGAACAACGAGATCGCGAGGCAGATCGGCCTGTCGTCGCACAGCGCGAAGCGGTACGTCGCGCGGGTCTTCGAGCGCCTCGGGGTCCACTCGCGGGCGGAGGCGGTGGCGGCGGCCATCCAGGCGGGGCTGATCAGGCCACGAAGCGAGGGTTCGCCGTCCGCCCGCCGGGCCGTTCGGACAGGGTCAGTCAACCAAATGGGGATTGTCGGGACAAAGGAGACCTCTCTACCGTCGTCATCAAGCCGAGAGGCGCCGGTCTCGTGACCGGCCTCGGCTTCGCGGGCGACGACATGAAGGGGGTGGTCCGAGCGTTCAAGGCCCGCGGTTCAGCAGGGACGTTTTGGCCAAGGGAGGGGATCTGAAATGAGAATCAAGCGAAGCGGGATGCTCGTGGCGGCCATGGCGCTGGTCGCGGGCCTAATCCCAAGCGGCGCGCAGGCGCAGGACGCGACTGTTTGCGTGATCGCGGGCGATGTCAACCTGAATGAGGACGTCTTCTTCACGTCCGCGAGCGATGGCACGGGTGAGTTCAGCACGTTGGCAGGAATCACGTGTCAGGGAACAATCAGCGGCACTGCCGGTTTTCAGACTCCGTCGAGTTTCAACTTCAGCTTGTTAGCAGGGCCAATCGCAGAAGTTGGTGGCAGTGTTTCGACGACAGCAGGACTGACGCAGTTCGGCGTAGGCGCAGTTACATGCTCGATCACTTTCGGTGGAGTAGCCACCGTTCCGGCGGCGGCGCTGCTGGTCGATATGAGTTGCGAGACGTCGTTCGTCAGCATCGCAGCTGCAGCGGAAGCGACTTTCGTTCCCATCCCTAGCCCCGCGGCGGGGGGCGAGTTGGGCGGGGAGCAATGTGACGATCCCAACGAGGAGGATCCTAACTGCTTCCGGTCAGTGAAGTTCGTCGGCCTTATTGAGGCTGCTGGGGTCTGACGCGCGTGTTAGAGAGCCGTTCGTATGGGAGCCAGGGCGTAAGCGCCCTGGCTCCGGCTCCTATACATCGTTCTAGCCAGTATCGAATTCTGCTTGTCTTGGTTGCTTTAGGCTCAATTCTCCTCCCACGCGCCGATGCCTTCGCCTCAGAGTGGGAGATGTCGTTCGAAGGGACGGTTCCAATTGCGGATGGCGAGACCGTTGCCGTGCTCAATGAAGGCAGGACGCTCGCGGTTCTTCGAGGGGGTCCGCTCGAGGTTCGATTTATCGATGGCGAGACGCTTCGCGAAGTGAGTCGGGTCACGTCGACGGATTGGTTCTTGCAGGGCGGTCTCCTGAGTCAGCCGGAAGTGCATGCCTACGACGCCGTCCGCGATCGTCTCTACATAATAGGCTATCGAAGCGAAGAAGAGCGGACCAACACGGAGAACCCGTATCTGCTCACGCTCAAAGTAGAGGGGCAGGCCGCTCGCATCATCGGCGGCCATCATTTGATTGCCGGGGGCTTGCTTCCGCGCATTCGCATTTTCGGCATGCAATACAGCAACCCTGGGCGACTTACCGTGGTGGGCCAGTCGACTCCTGATTTCGCGGCGCCCGGTATCAGTACGGTGGGGCTCGTCCGAATGCAGGGGGTTTGGGTGGGTGAGATCGACACCGAGAGCGGGAAGATGACATGGGGTCCGCAGGCAGTGAGAGGCTGCCAGGTCGCTATCAGCCGACACAGCCCTGCCGCAGTCGGGCGGGTGGGCAACCGAATCGTCGTGGGCTGTGGGACCGGCTGGGCGTTCCTCGCCGCCGTCCCTGGCGTACCCGCGGTAGCGTCCATTCCCGTCGATGATCCAACGGGGGTCGAATTCTCGTTCCTACCGGGAAGATACGCGGTAGGTGAGAGCTATTTTGACGATCGCGCGAATCGACTTCTCCTGGTGGGGACCGCGCCGGGGGCGCCCGGTCAGGCCGTGTGGACATTCGATGCCGAACAAGGCGTGTTCCTGGGAAGCGTCGCGGCGGGCGACCGGGATTTGACTGGCGTAGGGGTAGATCCCGTCACCGGTCGTCTCTACGTGGGCGTTGCGAACGAAGGCGTCACTGTCGCCAATGATCGCGGGGTCGAGATCGATCAAGGCTTTCCGTTCGACAGCGTCCATCCGGTTGTCGGGCCGATCGTTCCTATCTCCTTCAGCCGGTCGCTGATTGTCCCGACCAAGTTCCCGGAGGACGATGGCATCGTCCATCGGGTCTATCGCGATCCTGTGCCCAGCCTTGCGTTCCGAGCGTCTAGCTTCGTCGAACCTCGCACGCTTGATGATCGGGCCAGCGACGTCCCAGCCTACTCCGGCGATGCGCAAGCGTTCGGCCTTCGTGTCCATCAGATCGGCGGTATGGATGGAGCCTTCCGTAGTCAGGGCATTCGCACCGATGTCGGCTCGACCGTTCTGGGTGGTGCGGGTTTGCAGGATGGCACGCGCGACCTCCATTTCGGGCGAATGGGCGGTGCCTTCCTCAGTGTCGCGGGTGACGAAGGGGAGGCAAGTGCGTCAGCCGTCTCGGCCACCGCCGACGACAACACTGCGAGCGACTACGAGAAGTTGCAAGGGGAGGCGTGGCCGCACGAGCCTGTGCGGTGCTTGGACTTCGGGACAGATCCCGGGAGCGAAGAGACCGCCGGTGCCGAGGCGTCCTGTGCCTGGGGCGACCGGACTGTGTCGGCCGAGGGGAGCAACGACGGCGCGACGGTCGCGGAACTGGTCAAGGTCGGCTCGTCGTCGAGCCGGTCGGAGGTCAGGCTCGATCCGGAACGGGGGCTCGTCGCGACGGTCCACGCGGAGGCCCGCAACGTGACGATCGGCGACGCGGTGGAGATCGGCTACGTCGGCGCGAGCATCGAGGTCGCTTCGCGCGGCGCGCCCGGGTCGGCGAGCGCGAGCTACGAGCGCGTGTTCAGGGACGTGACAGCGGGCTCGTTCTCGTGCGGAAGCGCGGACTCGTGCGCGATTCCCGAGACGCTCGCCGCGATCTCGCGCGCGCTGGGTTCTCAGTTCCGGGTGGAGCTTCCGCCCGCTGAGGTGATCCAGACACCGGGCGGTGCGCGCGCGCACGTGCTGATGGATCGATGGGCGCACCAGCAGGACGTCGTGCTCAACGACCAGGAGCAGACGGAGGTCCAGGTGCCCGCGCTCCGCCTGATCCACATCGGCGACAACGCGTCGCCGTCGCGAACGATCGTCGAGTTCGCCGCGGTGGGCGGGAGCGCCACGTACTTGCCGGTCGGTCCCGGGGCCGGCCCGTTGCTCGATCCCCTCGCGCCTCCCTTCCCGCCGACTCACGGCGTGGCTCCTCCGAGGACCGGACCGGTCGACGAGCCGCCGGTGGGGCCCGTGGCCGCCGACGCCCCGACGCTAATCGAGCGAGTGGCGCAGGGGTGGCGTGTGCTCATGCGCGACCCCGTGCAGGCGCTGCTCGCGATGTCGATCCTTGCGATCTTCGGCCTGCCGGTCCTGCTCGGCGCGCGCCGCCGGCACGCGTTGCGGCTGGCAGGCTTGCGATGAGGCTTCCGCGTCCGCGGCGCTGGAGGTTCCCGAGCCGGCGTCGCGCCGACGAGGTCGCCGTCCCGCCGGCATGGCGCTCGATCGGCGTGCTCGTCACGTTCGCCGTCGCGGGTGGCGCGATCGCGATCGGGCTCCCCGTTGAGGGGTCGCGGGACGTCGTCGCCGTGGAGGCGGGACCCGGCGCCTCCGAGACCGGGCCCGGACCGGACGGCGGCGGGCGGTCCACCACGACCCCGCTCGGAGATCGAGCGGACCTGCCGGGCGACCAGCCCGCGCTGGAGTGCGCGGCCGGACGAAACGGGGGCGACACCGACACCGGCGTCACCGCTTCGGAGATCAAGCTCGGCGCGACGGTGGTCGACAGCGGGATCGGCGCCAGCTTCCTGCGAGACGCGCGCTACGGGATGCTCGCCGTCGTCAACCAGGTCAACCGCGCCGGCGGCATCTGCGGGCGGACGCTGCGGCTCTCGCTCGTCGACGACGGATGGGACTTCCAGCGCGGCCAGGCGTTCATCCGCAGCCTCGTCGAAGAGGAGAACGTCTTCGCGCTGCTCGTCGTGCCGTCGTCGGAAGGGCTGAAGGCGGCGTCGTCGTCCGGCTACTTCGAGCGCGAGCAGGTGCCGGTCGTCGGCTCCGACGGGATGCTCGTCCACCAGTACACCGACCCATTTATCTGGCCGGTCGCCGCATCGACCCTGTCGACGATGCACGTCATGGCCAAGCACGCGTTCGACGAATTCGGCGCCACGAAGTTCGGGATCGTCTACGAGCACGACTACCACTTCGGCATCGAAGGCGCCTTCGCGTTCAACGCGGCGGTCAAGCGGCTCACCGGCGACGACATTCCCGGTTACTCCAACCCGCTCCACGACCCGCGGTGCCAGGAGCAGTTCTGCGGCATCCGGTCCGGCCAGGACAGCTACGCGACGCAGATCCAGACGTTCAACTCCTCCTGCGGGTGCGACTTCGTCGCCCTGTTGCTCGAGCCGGAGACGGCGCTGGTGTGGATGGGCGGCGGCGGCTTGCAGCCGAGCGAGTCGGTGCACATGGGCGGCGTGCAGCCCCTGTTCACGCGTCACTTCGCCGAGGGATGCGCCAAGGCGTGCGACGGCCTGTGGCTCTGGACGGGGTTCCATCCGCCGATCGGCTCGAACCTCGGACGGCCCGGCATCGCGCGGTTCGTGGAGGACATCAAGCGCACGCGCGAGACCGCCGACTACACCAACACCTTCGTGCAGGGCGCGTACGTGGGTGCGACGCTGCTCGTCCAGGCATTGCGCGCGGTCGGACCGCTGCTAACGCGCGAGCGGTTGATGGCCGAGCTTGACCGGACCCTTCTGCGTACGAGCCTCACCGATCCGCTCCGCTGGAGCCCGGGCAGCCACTTCGCGAACGTGCGCATGCGCGCGTACTCGATCCAGTACAAGGGCCGCTTCAACGGGTGGCGCGACGAGCGAACGTCCGTGCGCGACCCGTGGGTCGGCAAGGACATCCCGCCCGAGTAAACGGCGTGGAACAAGTCGCGATCTTCCTGTTGCTCTCACTGCCGCTGGTGGGAGCCTTCGCGATGCTCGGGCTCGGCATCGCCGTTACCTATCAGGCCTCGCGCGTGCTGAACATCGCGCACGGGGCGATGGCGATGGTGCCAGCGTTCGTGCTCTTCGAGCTGACCGAGCGTGGCGTGCCCGTCGCGGTCGGCCTGGTGATCGCCGTCGCGAGCGGGTCGCTGCTCGGCGTCGCGACCGAGCGCGTGTTCGTGCGCGGGCTGCGGCGGCAAGGGCCGACCGGCCAGACGGTCGGGACGGTCGCGGCGCTGAGCTTGCTGGTCGCGGTGTCGTTGAAGATCTGGGGCTCGACCCCGCGGACGGCCGTTCGGCTCTTCCCCGACGGCGGCATCGACGTCGGCGCGTCCCTGCTTCGGTATGGCCAGATCGGGCTCTTCGCCGTCGCGCTCGTGGCGGCCGGCGCATTCTTCGTGCTGTTCAAGCGGACGAGCATCGGTCTCAGCCTGCGCGGCGTCGCCGACAATCGCGTGGCTGCCGGGCTCTGCGGCGTGGACCCCGAGGCGATCACCCGACTGGCGTGGGCGATCGGCGGCGGCTTCGCGGCGCTGGCGGGGATACTGCTCGCAGCGGTGACCGTGCTGCACCCGGTGAACCTGTCGCTGCTCGTGCTGCCGGCGTTCGTCGCCGCGCTGATCGGCGGGCTGAGTAGCGTCAAGGGCACCCTTGCCGGCGCGGCGGTGGTGGGGATCGTGCAGGGCATGGTCCCGGCGATCGGCCTCATCCCCGGGATCGGGTCGTTCGCCACACAGGTCGGCGCCCCGCAACTCGTCCTGGCGATCCTGGCGCTGGTCGTGATGGCCCTGCGCGGCGCGAAGCTTTCGGCCGCCGAACAGGGCGGAGGCGGGCCGGTCGCGGCGACGCCGGCTTCCCGGCCCGTGCTTCGGGGATCGAGGACGCTCCCGAGGCGGATCCTCGGCGGGGTCCTCGCGGCCGGTTTGCTCGCGTGGCCCTTCGGCGCGCCGTTTTCGTTGCTGACCGACGCCGTCAACGCGGCGATCATCGTCGTGATCGCCGTGTCGCTCGTCTTGCTCACGGGATGGGTCGGGCAGATCTCGCTCGCGCACGCGGCGTTCGTCGGCGTAGGCGCGTTCTCGACCGGCTTGCTGACGCGGCGGGTCGGCGTCCCCTTCCCGCTCAACCTGCCGCTCGCGGCGGCGATCACCGCGGGAGTGGCCGTGGCGCTCGGCTTAGTGGCGCTGCGCGTGCGCGGGCTCTATCTGGCGGTGGCGACGCTGATCTTCGGATGGATGGCGACCGAGTACCTGTTCAGCTCGTCGTGGTTCGTGGGAGTCGGCGGCAGCGCGAGCATCGAGGCGCAGACGATCGGATCCCCGGAGACGTTCCCGTACTTCGACCTGACCGAGCCGCGCACGTTCTACTTCGTCGCGCTGGCGATCGCGGCCGCCGCGCTGTGGGGCGCGGCGAACCTGCGCGACTCGAAGACCGGCCGCGCCTTCTACGCGGTGCGCGGGTCGGAGGTCGCGGCCGCCTCGCTCGGCATCGACGTCATGCGAACGAAGTTGATGGCGTTCGCGCTTTCGGGCGCGCTCGCGGGCGCGGCGGGCAACATGCTGATCGTCAGCCAGGGCGCCGCGTCGCCCGCGCAGTTCACCTTCAGCGTGTCGCTCCTCTACCTGTCGGTCGTCGTCGTCGGCGGTCTGACGAGCCTCGGCGGCGCGGTCGCCGCGTCGATCCTGTTCGCGGCGCTGAACCAGCTCTTCTTTCGCGTGCGCGGTCTGGCCGGCTGGCTGGAGATCGTCAGCGCCGGGCTGCTCGCCGTCGTGCTGCTCGCCTACCCGGGCGGCCTTGCGAACCTCGCTCGTGCGATCGGGGCGCGCTGGCGAGCCGCGAGCGAGAACGTCTCGTGGTTCCGGCGGGCGAAGAAAGCCGAAGCGCAGCCGGAGGATGCTCCCGCGGTCCGGCCCGTGCTCGCGCCCGTGGTCGCCGGGGGCGCGAACGGCACGCTCGCGCTGTCGGTGCGCGACGTGACGGTTCAGTTTGGGGGCCTCATCGCCGTCGAGGACGCATCGCTGTCCGTCGGGCGCGGACGCATCGTCGGTCTCATCGGGCCCAACGGCGCGGGCAAGACGACGTTGTTCAACGCGATCTCGGGCCTGGTGACGCCGCAAGCGGGAACCGTCGAAGTCTTCGGCACGGACGTGACGGCGTTCCCCGTCCACCGGCGATCGGCGGCCGGGCTGGGCCGCACGTTCCAGATCGTTCAACTGTTCGCGCAGCTTTCCGTCTTCGACAACCTGCTCGTCGCGACGCACTTGCAGAATCGGACCGGCATGCTCGGCCACCTGGTCGTGACACGTCCCGCCTTCACGGCCGAACAAGAGGCGATCGAGCGCGTCCGGTCGGTGATCGCGCTGCTCGACCTAGAGGACGTCGCGCGCCGTTCGATCGGCGAGCTGCCCTTCGGCGTCCTGCGCACGGTCGAGCTGGCGCGCGCGGTCGTGAGCGGAGCGTCGGTGCTGATGCTCGACGAGCCCGCCTCCGGACTGGACAACGCCGAGACCGACGAGCTGACCGAGCGGCTGTTCCGGCTGCGCGACGACCTGGGTCTGTCGATCCTTCTGATCGAGCACGACGTGCGGATGGTGATGCGCGCGTCGGAGTACGTCTACGTCCTTGACCGCGGGCGGATCATCGCCGAGGGCGATTCAGGGTCGGTGCGGCGGGATCCTGCCGTTGTGGCCGCTTATCTCGGGCAGACGTCCGAAGCGGGTCGCGCGAGCGGCGCGTAGGTGCGGTTCAGCCAGGATGGCGCACCCAGAGTTCCCAGGCGACATCGGCGCCGGCGGTGAACGAAGGCGACAGGATCAGCGTTCGATGGCTGTTTGCAAAGGAGAAGTGCGCGAGCCACTGATCGCCTTCCTTTGAGAAGGACTCCGTGTCGCGGTTGCTGCACCCCTGCTCGTACAAGCTCGCGAATCCTTGGGACATGACGACCTTGGCGTCCCGTCCGCGCCAAGCTGCGGGGACCGCCAAGACCTTGGAGTCGACGCCGTCGACGCTCGCGCCGCCGGCCTGCGGGCTGCAGTTGTTCTGCTCGGCCACGATCTTGGTGACCGAGTTGCCGACGCCGACGGTGATGGTGCCCGACGCGACCTTGGCCCAGTGGGTCGCTTGCGCCGGCGTGCCCGACGCGACCAGCGCGCCGGCGAGGACCGCAGCCATGACGAACCTGGATCTCATTGGCTAAGGGGTTCGCCGCCCGCCCGGCCAAACCTGCCGCTCGACCTGCGAACGTACCCAACTGGTCACCCTGTTGACCGATCGGGGCGGACGCGTCGGGCCGGCGCTCAAGCCTTGCGGCCGAGCAGCGCGAGCAGCTTGACCGGCGTGCCGGCGTCGTCCGGGACCGGCACCGGCGCGGCGAACGCGCCGCCTTGCTGGAGCGACGCGGCCACCGGGAGCAGGTTCGCGTAGAGCCGCTCGGCGATCTCGGCGTCCATGGTCTCGTCGGCCCCGATTCCGCGCGCGAGATCCCAGCCGTGGACCGTGTGGTCCAGGATCAGCTCCCATACATAGACCTCGGCCGGCGTGTCCCCGCGGGAGAGGTTGACCGTGCGCTCGAACGCCCCCGGCTCGGCCGCCGTCGCGAGCGCCGCTTCCGACGCCTCGCCCCAGGCCGCCTTCGGGTCGTCGCCGAGTATGTCGCCCTCGAACCGGTCGCCCACCTGCGCGATCGTCTCCCCGTGCATCAGCGGCGCGAACCAGAGGTCCTCATAGACCAGGTGCCGGACGAGCGCCCGCACGTTCCATTCGGTGCAGGGCGTCGGCAGCTCCCACTGGTCGTCGCGGATCTGCGCCACGCGCGACCCGAACTGGCCGGTCGAACGCCGATACAGCTCGAGCAAGTTGCTCATCGCATCGCTCCCCTCGTCGAGACCGCCGGAATGTAGCAGCTAGGAGAATGCGGGCGGGAGCACGGCTTCGACGAGCGTGGGCCCGGGCGTCGCGAGCGCGCGCCCCAACTGCTCGGCGAACTCGCCGGCGGTCGTCGCGCGCCACGCTTCCAGGCCCATCCCCCGCGCGAGCGCGGCGAAGTCCAGGTCCGGCCGCGAGAGGTCGAGCATGTCCTTCGCCTTCGGCCCGGCCGCCGCGGCGCCGACGCGCGCAAGCTCCATGTTCAGGATCGCGTACGAGCGATTGTTGAACAGCACCGTCGTCACGTCGAGCCGTTCGCGCGCCATCGTCCACCACGACTGGAGCGTGTAGAGGGCGCTGCCGTCCGCTTCCAGCGCGACGACGCGGCGGTCGGGGCATGCGACCGCGGCTCCCACGGCGACGGGAAGCCCTTGCCCGATCGAGCCGCCGGTCAGCGTGAGCCAGTCGTGCGCCGGCGCGCCCGCCGTGGCCGCGGGGGCGAAGAGCCCGGAGGTGTTGGCCTCGTCGGAAACGATCGCGCCTTCGGGCAGCAGGGCTCCGATCGCTTGGAAGGCGGTCTCCGCGGTGAGGTCGCCGTCCGGCAGCGCCGGACGATCGGGTTGCTGCACGGGAGCGTCGTCGGTCGCGCCGACGGCGTCGGCGAGCGCGTCGAGGGCGCCGGCCACGTCCTCGACCTCATCCGCGAGCACGTGGACCTCGCAGCCCTCCGGAACCAGGTCGCTCGGCTTGCCGGGGTAGGCGAAGAAGGTCACCGGCCGCTTCGCCTCGACCAGCACCAGGTGCGTGGTCCCGGCGAGCTGCGCGCTCGCCCACTCGCCGAGGTAGGCGAGCCGTTCGAGCGGCGGGAGACCCGCCCCTCGTTCGAGCCGCGCCGGGAACGTCTCGCACAACACCGTGGCGCCCGTGCGCGCCGCGATCGCTGCGACCGTCCTGCGGGGCGCGGCGCGACAGGCCCGGCCGCCGATGAGGATCGTGGCCTTTTCGCCGGAGAGCAACGCTTTGGCGATCGCGTCGATTGCATCCCCGGGCGCCGCGCGCATGCGCGGACGCAGCTCGGCCGCCGCCGGCGCGGCGCCCTCACCCCAGGAGACGTCGGCCGGCAGGATCAGCGTCGCGACCCGGCCGGGCGGACCGAGCGCGGCGCGCACGGCGTCGAGCGCGTCCGCTCCGACGTCGCGGGGTGACGCGCTGCGCCGGACGAACGTCGAGACGTTGCGCGCCACCGTCTCGATGTCGGACTGGAGCTGCGCGTCGAAGCGGCCGTGGTACGTCGCGTGGTCGCCGACGACGTTCACGATCGGGGTTCGTGCCTTGCGCGCGTTGTGCAGGTTCGCGAGGCCGTTGCCGAGGCCGGGCCCGAGGTGCAGGAGCGTCGCGGCCGGCGCGTCCGCCATCCGTCCGTACCCGTCCGCCGCGCCCGTTGCGACGCCTTCGAACAGCGCGAGCACGCCGCGCATCTCCGGGACCGCGTCGAGCGCGGCGACGAAGTGCATCTCGGAGGTTCCGGGGTTGCTGAAGCACACCTCGACACCGGCACCGACCAGCGTTCTGATCAACGCCTGCCCGCCGTTCATCTCCGCGCCCACGGGCTGCATGATGACAAGGCAGCCCCGCCCGCCGCCAACCGAGGCGGGCGGGGCCGCCGGTGTCGACCCGTCGTCCGGATCGGCGTCAGATCGTTGCGAGCCGGTCGTAATCGCCGCCGTGGAAGTCCTCGCAAAGCGACCGGCACGCGTTGAACAGGTCCGCGAACTCGGGACTCTGCTTCCACGCACCGCGTGCGCCCTCATCCGCCCACTCGGCGAAGGAGACGAAGTGGCTCGGATCGCTCCCGTCCCGCAACAGCGTCGCCCGCACCAGGCCCGGGTGGCTCTTGCGGGTCCATTGCAGGAACTCGGTCCACCGCTCGACGAACTCTCCCTCCTTCCCGGCTCCGACCTGCCAGTTGCCCGAGGCAAAGTGCTCGGCCATGACCTTCTCCTCTCGTCCGTCCTGGGAGCACGGTAGGAGGCTGGCGTTCCTCATCCGTTCCCCCACTCCGGCGCCGTCGCGTCGCACGCGCTCGCGCGGCTAGGCTTTCCGCGGTTCGATGGCGGTCATCCAGATCACTCTCCTGGGCGGCTTCGCTGTTCGCGTCGACGGCCGTGCGGTGCCTGCCGGCGTGTGGCGCCACCGCCGCGCCGCGGAGGTCGTGAAGCTCTTGGCGCTGGCCGACGGCCACCGCCTGCACCGCGAACAGGTCAAGGATGCCCTGTGGCCGGCGCTCGACGCGGAGGCCGCGGGAGCAAACCTGCGCAAGGCGCTTCACTTCGCGCGGCGCGGGCTCGGGACCGAGCAGGCGATCGCCGGCGACGGGGAGATGCTCGTCCTCGACCCGGCGGTGGAATTGGACGTCGATCGGTTCGAGCAGGCGGCGCGCGATACGCGGTCGGGCGCCGGAGTCGCCGACGCGATCGCGCACTACGGCGGTGAGCTGCTCCCCGACGAACGGTACGCCGCCTGGGCGGCGGAGCCGCGCGAGCGGCTCCGGCGCACGCAGATCGCGCTGCTGAAGGAGGCGGGCGAGTGGGAGCGCGTGCTGGCGATCGATCCGGCCGACGAGGAGGCGCACCAAGCCCTGATGCGTGCGGCGCTCGATCGCGGGGATCGGCGCGGCGCGATGCGCCAGTTCGAGCATCTCCGCGAGCGGTTGCGCGTCGACCTCGGCCTCGGTCCGGAGCGTCGATCCGTCGAGCTGTACGAAGAGGCGCTCGCGATGGAGGGAACCGAGCCGGCGACGTCGGCCGAGCGCGCTCGGGCGGCGATCGCGTGGGGCTTGGTCCAGTTGAACATGGGCGACTTCGAGCGCGCCGCGCGCTCGGCGACGGACGCGCGCACGATCGCGCTCGCCGCCGGGCTCGGCATGGAGATGGGCGAGGCGAGCGCGCTGCTCGGCATGCTGGCGAACATGCAGGGGCGGTGGAAGGAGGTCTTCCGGCGGGAGTTCATCGCGTCGATCCGACAGTCGCCGGAGGTCGGCAACTTCCTGTTCGACGCGCACCTGTGCCTCGCCGAGTTCTGCCTGTGCGGTCCCACTGGCCACGAGGAGATCGTGGAGTACGCCTCCGAGCTGCTCGACGCCGCGCGCGACGCCGGCTCCATCCGGGGGCAGGCGCTCGCCGAGCTGCTGCTGGGCGAGACGAGCCTGTTCTCCGACCGGCTCGACGAGGCCGAGGGACATCTCGCGACCGCGGAGACACTGCACGAACGGGCCGGCGCGGCGTCGGGCCGCGCGCTCGCCGTGCAGCGGTTGGCGGAGGCCGCGCTCGCCCGGGGCCAGCGGTGGAAGGCGGGACGCTTCCTCGCTCGCGCGGGGCGGCTGGCGCGTGACGATCGGCTCGCGCCGCACCTGATGGTGCGGATCTTCGGCACGGCCGTCGACGCCGCCTCCGACGAGGCCGCCGCGATCGGCGCGCTGGAGCAGGCGGACCAGGCGCTCTACGACACGGAGACGTGCCGGCCGTGCTCGATGGGGTTTCGCGTGGCCGCTTCGATCGCGCTCGCGCGCGCGGGCCGGCTCGCCGAGGCGAAGACCCGCCTCGATCAGGCCGAGGCGTTCGCCGGCATGTGGCGTGGCGGGCCCTGGCAAGCGGCGGTGTGGGAGGCGCGCGGCGTCCTTCGCAACGCCGAAGGCGACGAGGAGCGCGCGGTAGCGATGTTCAAGGAGGCGGCTGAGCGGTTCGCCGAGGTTCGCAGGCCACGCGACGAGGCGAGATGCCGGCGCGAAGCCGAAACGTTTGCCTAGGACGCCTTCGCCTCAGGCGACCGCGGTCTCCAGGACCAGCTCGGTCGCGACGCTGAGCAATAGGCCGGCGAGCATGCCCCACAGCATCAGCGTCCACGACAAGCGCCGGCCGGTGGCGAAGATCTCGCCGATGACGTAGAGGATCCCGCCCGCAGCGAGCGCGAGGAAGGCGACGAAGATCAGCTCGGAGGTGAAGGCGCGCCCGACGAGCGTGCCGAGGAACGTCGGGCCCCCGCCGACGAGCCCGGCGAGCGCCAGCCATCTCCACGGAGCGCGCTCGCCGGCGGCCGCGAGCGGACCGACGATGCCGAAGCCTTCGGTGGCGTTGTGCAACGCGAAGCCGATGACGAGCAGCAGCGCGAGCGACACCTCGCCCGCCGCCGCCGACTGCCCGATCGCGAGGCCCTCCGCGAAGTTGTGCAGGCCGATGCCGGCGGCGATCGTCATGCCGAGGTTCAGCGCCTCGACGCGCGGGGACCCGGCAAGCTCTTGCGTCGCCATCGCGCCCGGTCCCATGCTCAGCCGCCGCTTGCGCCGGCTCGCGCTTACGCCGTGGACGCTGAGCAGCCCGATGCCGAGCCCGAGCGCGTAGACGGCGCCCGCTGCAGCCAGCGTGAGCCACTCGTGTTCCTCGACCGCTTCTTCGAGCGGCTCGCCCGCGTGCGTCAGGATGTCCACGAGAAGGAAGAGCAAGATGCCGGCCGAGAATCCGTTCAGCACGGACTTGGCGCCGGCGCGCCGCGCCGGCGCGCGGCCGAGCGGCAAGCCGAGGAAGATCGTCACGCCGGCGATCGCGCCGAGCCCGAGCGTCTGAGCGAAGCTCATCGTCGAAGCGTATGCGCGCGTTCGTCGCAGGGCGACTCGCCGCGCATCCGGGGCGGTCGTCGCGCCGGCCCGGGTGTCAGTGCGGTTCGTCGCCGGCGCGCGCCGGCTCGGCCGAGGCCGCGGGAAGCACCTGGACGGCGGGACGGCGCCTGGTCAGTGCCGCCGCGAGGCCGAACACGATCGCGGCGAGCAGCACGATCGTTCCACCGGCAGGCAGCGCCAGCGCTCGCGCGATCGTGAGACCGCCGGTGACCGAGCCCACGCCGACGGCCGCCGCGCCGGTGAGCGTGGATCGGAACGAGCGAGCGAACGCCTGGCTCGCGCCGACCGGCAACACCATCAACGCGGCGACGAGAAGGATCCCGACGACGCGCATCGAGACGACCACCGTGATGGCGGCCATCACGGCGAGGAGCGAGTTCAGCGCGTCGACCGGCAGGCCCGCGACGCGAGCCGCCTCCTCGTCGAGCGCCACTGCGAACAGCGCGCGTCCGATCACCGCGACGAGGGCGACGATGGCGGCGCCGAGCCCTGCGATCATCCAAACCTCCGAGGGCGAGACGGTCAGGATCGCCCCGAACAGGTACGACAGGATGTTCGCGTCCAGCGAATGCGAGACGCCGGTCAGGACGACGCCCCCGGCGATGCCGCCGTAGAAGAACAGCGCGAGCGCGAGGTCGCCGGACGTCGCGCGCCGCGCGCGAATCCGCTCGAGCGCGAGCGCGCCGAGCACCGCGACGACGAGCGCCGACCACACCGGCCACACGCCCGCCAGCAAGCCGGCGGCCACGCCCGCGAACGCGACGTGGCCGAGACCGTCGCCGAGCAGCGACAGCCGGCGCTGCACCAGGAAGGTCCCGATGAGCGGCGCGCACGCCCCCACCACAACGCCGGCCGCGAGCGCGAGCTGCATGTAGGAGCGATCGAAAGGCCAGGGCATCAGCGCAGTCCCTCCAGCCACAGCGGGAGGTCGCCCGCGTGGACGCCGAGGCTGACGCCCGTTTCCGCGAGGGTGCGCGGCGTCCCGTCGAAGAGCACCCGGCGACGAAGCACGATGACCCGGTCGAGATCCTCGGCCACCGCTCCCAGCTCGTGGGAGACGAGCAGCACGGCCGCGCCGCGTTCGCGGACCGCCGCCACGAGCGAGTCGCGGAAGCGGCGCTGCGACGCGGCATCAACGCCTGCCACGGGCTCGTCCAGGATGAGCAGCTCGGGCGCGCTCGCCAGCGCCTTGGCGATCAGCGCTCGTTGCTGCTGTCCGCCGGACAGCTCGCGGATGCGGCGCGCGCGCAGGTCCGCGAGTCCCACCGCGTCCAGCGCCTCGTCGACCGCGCGCCGGTCCGCCGCCCCGGGTTGCCGCCACCAGCCGCGCCGGGCGACACGCCCGGCCGCGACCACTTCGCGGACGGTCGCCGGCAGGTCGAACGACAGGACGTGTCGCTGCGGGACGTACCCGATGCGCCAGGGCTCCCGGACGCTCGACGGGTCGCCTCCGAGCACGACGGCCGAGCCGGACGCCGCGGGGAGCAGCCCCAGCAGGATTCGCAGCAACGTCGACTTGCCCGACCCGTTCGGTCCGACGAGCGCCACGAACTCGCCGGGCTCGATCGCGAAGGACACGTCCTCGAGCACCGGCTCGGCGCCGTACGCGAAGGAGATCGAGCGCGCCTCGAGGACCGGTGCGCCGGAAGCGGCTCGACGAACCGTCATTCGCAGCCGAGCGCGCTCGTCAACACGGAAAGGTTCTCGCGCATGACCGAAGCGTAGGTCCCCCCTTCACGCACCGCCTCTTCGGAGAGCCCCTCCACGGGGTCGAGCGTCGCGGTGGTCACGCCGGCTTCGCGCGCGAGCGTCTCCGCGACCCTGGGGGAGACGAGAGACTCGGTGAAGATCGTCGTGACGCCGTGGTCGCGCACCAGGTCGGCCAGCTCCGCCAGGCGTTTCGGGTTCGGTTCGCTTCCCGGCGAGACGCCGGCGATCGGCTCCTGCCTGAGGTCGTAGCGGTCCGCGAGGTAGCCAAACGCCGCGTGCGCGGTGACGATCACGCGGGTGTCGCAGTCGCGCAACGCCACGGTGAACTCGCCGTCGAGCGCGCTCATCTCGCCCGCGTACGCGGTCGCCCGCGACGCGAACTCGTCGGTGGCGTCGGGCTCGAGCTCGGAAAGGCGGTCGCGAACGACATCGATCATCTCGCGCATGCGGAGCGGGTCGAGCCACACATGCGGGTCGGCGGTCTCTTCGCCGGCGAGCAGGTCGAGCGAGGCGCCGGCGCGCTGCTTCGCCACGGTCTCCAGCGAGGGCTGGAATCCGCTCCCGAGGTACAGGATCAAGTCCGCGTTCAGAAGAGCGTCGAGGTCTCTCGTCGTCGGCTCGAGGTCGTGCGGCTCGGCGCCCGGGGGAGTGAGGTTCGTCACCGCCACCAGGTCGCCACCCACCCGGGCGGCGATCTCGTAGAGGGGGTAGAACCCCGCTACGACGGCGAGCTTCGGTTCGGTGGCGGAGGGTGGGGTCGTCGCGCAGGCGCCGCTGAGGAGCGCCAGAGCGGCAGCCGCGATGCGGACCTTCATCGAAACGGCCTTCTTTCCTATAATGAGAATCATCCTCATCAACGGCCCGGAGCGTAGCATGGCGAGGAAGACGCGATCAACGCGGCGTCAGCGGCACGCGGGGCACAGGCCCGTGAGGTCGAGCCGATGGCTCGTCACCCTCCAGCCGGCTCGCCCCGCCACCTTGTCCAGGGCCGCCGTCGCCGAGCGCTCGAGCTGCGCGGAGGCGGTGAAGTCCTCGACGGTCCCGCACGAGGTGCAGATCAGGTGGTGGTGGTGCTCGCCGAGGTCCTCGGCCAGCTCGAACGCGGCGTAGTCGCCGCGCGTGACGATGCGGTGCACGACCGTGGCTTGCTCCAGCACCGCGAGGTTGCGATAGACCGAGCTGAGTGCAAGCCCCTTCTTCGCCTTCATGATCTCGGGGATCGTGAGCGGGCGGTCCGCGGAACCGAGCATCTCGACGAGGGCACGCCGCTGCGTGGTGAAGCGCTGGCCCGCGCGCCGCAGGCGCAGCACGGTCATCTCCTCAAGCTCCGGGTCGATCACGACGGGAGCGTATCAGAGAATGAGAACCGTTTGAGAACGGCGTGCGAGCCTGCTAGGTCGGCTTCTCCGGGGTCGTGCGCGTCCGCGAAGTCCTGGTCGTGGGCGTACCCGAGCCCTCGCTCAGCACGCGCAGCTTCTGCAGCTCGGTCTCCATTACCTCGAGCCGCTTGGCCATCTCGACGACCTCCGTCTTCGCCACGAGCGCCTCTTCGCCGGTGAGCCTCTCCGCGGCCACGACCGCTTCGGTGACTGGCTGCGTCACCTCGCCGAGGATCGGCTGCTCCTTCGACACGATCGACACGCCCCGCACCTGGTTTCCCTCTTCGTAGAGGATCACGCGCTCGTCCGGGCCGGGCGGCCGCGTCTCGCCACGAACGATTCCCAGGATGTCCTTCCCCGGCTCGTAGGGCCGATGCTCGACGACGTAGCCCTTCTCACCCAACTCGGTGATCGCATCGTGGACGGGCTTGTCGAGGACGTAGTCGGAAGGAGGCCGCCCGGACGGGGGCTCGGAAGGCTTGGACGGCGACGAGGGCGATGGCGGCGGCGGCGGTGGTGGCGACTGGCTGCCGAACTTGCTGCCGCCGAACCCCGACATCGCCTGCATCATCGCCAAGCGCAGCTTCGCCATGAGCTGCTCGACCCACTTCATCGGGTCGAGGTCCTGGATCGTCGTCGCGCCGCGGCGCAGCGAGCTGGCGCGCACGCCGCCGCCGCCTCCGAGTTCGTCGAGCCCCGCTTCGTCGAAGGTTGCCGCCGAGAACCTGCCGAACTTGTCCGGCAGGATCATGCAGCAGAACTCCTCGAACAGCCGGTCGAACACCGGCGCGATCGGAACGGCGGACAGCCAGTAGCTCACGGTCGGGAAGCTCTTCACGTACCGGCGCCGTGAGAAGTTGCAGACCTTGTAGACCTGGTTCCCGCGCACGCTCACGCAGGCGAGGTACAGCTTCTCCTTCCCGGTCGGCTCGGGACCGCGCACGAGGAAGTGGTCGCACAGGCAGTCCTTCAGGTACTGCAGGAATCCCCCGGTCAGGTCGACGAACGCCTCCAGGATGGCGGTGCGGTACGCCGCCAGATGCTGGTAGGGGAACCGCACGCCCGGCGTCAGCAGGGACCCGTCGACGATCGTGATCGTGTCGCTGACGTCGTTGAGGACGTACGCGGATCGACCGTCCACGTCCGTGGCGATGGACACCGGCCCGACCTGGGCCGGGATGATCGCTTGCGGGACAGGGGCGTTCGTCGACAGGTCCAGGAGCCGGACTGCGTAGGAGTCCTCCAGCCCGACGAGGAGCACGCCCCCCGGCTCGTAGACGCCCAGGGTCACCGGCGTCCGCCCGAGCGGGACCGACACCGGCGTCGACCCGGACTTGACGGGCTTGCCGTCGCCGGCGAAGACGCGCAGGCGCTTGTCGCCGGTGCCGCTCACGACGTAGACGGCGCCGCCCTTGTCGCCCGCCGGCCGGGTCACGACCGCGAGGTCGTCCTCGCCGGTCTCGCCGAGCGCGATCGGGCTGAACAGCGCGTCGCCGGTGGGAACGCGGTAGCCGAAGACGGTGTCGTAGCGCCCGGCGAGCACCGAACCGCTGGACCCGAGCGCGACGCACTCGCCGGTCGCCGTCAGACGCATCTGACCCGAGGCGGCGAAGGACGTGACCGGCGTGGGGCTCGTGTCGACGGCGTCGGGCACGATCTTGTACAGGCCGCTCCCGACGCCGATGGCGTAGACGGACTTCGCGTCGGCCGCGGTCGTGCCGAGCGTCACCAGGCGCACGCCGCAGATCGTCTCCATGCGCCCCCACGAGATTCCCTTGTCGGAGATCGTGCCGGCACGGAAGAGCGTGTCCTTCCCGGTGCGGGTCGGCGCGATCATGAAGATCCGCTTGCCGTCGGGCGAGAACGCGACGTCGCGCACGGCGTCGGTGCCGGCGGATGCGGGAGCCTCACTGCCGGCGATCGGGTCTACTTGCGCGACGAGCGCACGCTTCTTCAGGTCGTAGCGGTTGATCGTCGTCCCGGGTCGCTTGAGGTTCAGGCCGGGCCCGACGGTGTACGCCTCGGCGCCGCCGGGACGCAGGCGGATGCGCGTGTGGTTCCCGCGTCCGAAGATCGTGCCCATCGGGACGTCGGCGAGCGGGTAGTCGGGGAACGGACGCGCCGAGTCGAACAGCGCGCAGAACGTCTCGCTGCGCAACAGCTCGCGCAGGCGCGTGTAGAAGTCGCGCAGGACCGCGTCCTCGGCGTCGGAGACGTAGATGAGCGCGCCGTTGCGCTGGTTCAGGAACTGCGCGACGAGCGTCGAGAGCACCGACCGCCGTCCCGTGATCTCTTTGGTGGTGCGCGAGGTCCTGCGGCGCGGTCGCGGCGCGCCGTCGTCGCCCGCCTCCAGCTCCTCGCGCAGGAACCGTTCGATCGGACGAACGCACTCTTCGTAGAAGTCCCACAGCAACGTGCCGGCGAGCAGCGCCTCGGGGTCGTCCCCTGCGTGCGGGTCGTAGCGCTCGAGGTCGAACCGGAGATTCCCACGGTCGGGGTCGAGGCCGAAGAACAGCGCGACCTCGCCGTCGCCGTCGTCCAGGACCGGCTTCTCCGACTCCTTCTCCAGCGATTCGATCATCTCGACGACGTCGAGCTTCCGGTTCTTGGACAGCACGACGTCGTTGCCCTCGGCGTCGATCGCGTAGCCGTCGCGAACGGTGACGGCGCGACGCTGCTCTCCTTCCTTGTCCGGCCCGCAGACGACCTGGAGCCCGTCCACGATTCCCCAGCCGTGCAAGTGCCGCTTGTGGCGGCGCAGGGTGTGCTCCTCGCAGAGCAAGTCGAGGGCGTCCTGGACCGTATCGGCGCCGGCGAGTCCGCACGTGGAGTTGTCGTAGTCGACGTCGGCGGCGGTCAGCTCGGTCAAGGAGGGGAACCGGTCGCGACAGTCGTCCAGGAGCGTGATCGCGCCGGTCTTGACGCGCAGCAGCGCAAGAGGCGCGTGGCGGTGCTCGATGCCCTCCGGCGGCCGTGACGCCGGGTTGCCGGCGGCGTCGCGCGGCCACTCGACGTCGGCAATCGCGGTTCGCGCCGGGATCAGCCAGTAGTCGCCGGTGTTGTACGTGCCTTCGTCGAACCGCACTTCGACGCCGTCTTCGAGCGCGATCCAGCCGTCGCCGGCGGGATCCATCGCGACCGCGCCCTCGGAGTCCCAGCGCCGCAGCTTCGGGTTCACCGGGAAGTCCGCGCGGTCGAACGTCGCCGCCGGGTCCAGCGGGAGCTTGTCGCCCTCGGGCGGGGCGTCGATCCGCACGAGCACGCCGGGCGTGCCCGACAGCTCGCGCGTGTCGTCGAGCAGCTCGACGAACTGCGCGCTGGAGAAGCCGAGGACCTCGTCCTTGCCGACGGAGTCCACGCGCACGTGGTTGCCGACTTGGCCGAGCCACCGCGAGGCGACGGAGCCGTTGTCGCGCGACCACTTGAAGGTCGCCTCGTCGCGCGTTCCGCCCGCGTGGACCTCGACGCGATAGAGCTGGTTCTCAAGGCGCCGGTAGCCGGCGTTCGCCGGCAGGATGCAGGGGTCGGCGCTTGCCTGCTGCGGCGTCGCGCGGGCGCGAAGTCGGCCCGTCGTCGCGGCGCGGCCTCCGGCGCTCGCGGGCAGGTCGCGCGGGTGCGGCGCGTCGCGGCAGGTGTCGATGCCCGACCCTTCGAGCCGGGCGAGCCGAACCTGACCGACGACCTTCGTGCGCGTTGCCGTGTCGGGCCCGCCGAGCGCGCTTTCGATCAGGTCCGGATCGTCGAGCGCGCTGACGTGCCGCTCCCAGACGTCCGCGTAGACCAGGTAGGCCCCGTTGGACAGGTCGAGCGCAGGCGCCGCGTTCCCCGACGTGACGTTGGGGGGCGACGGCAGGTCGGGCTGGGTCGTGTAGGAGAGCACCCGGCGAAGCCGCGCGGGCCCGGCCGCCTTCATCGCGTCCACGTCGGTCTCGGCGAGCGGCGGCGCGAAGCGCATCATCCGCTTGTCGGTGTCGACGGTGGTGATCCGCGCGACGTGCGCCGGCCCCGACCCGGCGCTCAGCTCGACCCACTCGTGCGCGACGAACGGCCTCCCGTCGGCGACGAGCGCGGCCACGACGGCGCGGTCCTTCTGGAACGACTCCACCGCGACCGGATCGTGGGACAGCTCGCACAGGACGCCCTCGACGTAGAGACGTCCCTCACCGATGGTCAGGTCGGAGCCGCCGGGAGCGATCCCGATCTCGAACCCGCCGCCCGTCTTCGGAGCGCCCGCCGGGCCGATCGTGTCGCGGTGACCCGTCCGCGCCAGGTGGAGCCGGATGTCCTCGGCTTCGTTCCAGTCCGCGTCGAGCTGGACGCGGCCCTGCTGCATTCGCACGCTGGCATAGGCCTTCTGCGGCCGGAAGGTCGATCGAGTGAAGTCCCCTTGCATCGTGAGTGCCCCCTATGTGACGTCCAGGATTCCCGCTCGCATGCCGAACGGGAGGTACTCGTCGAGACAGGCGCGCAGCGAGGCGCGGCGTTGCGATTGCCGGAGGAACCCGAAGGCGCCCATCTCGGAGCCGTCCTCGGCGCCCTCGGCGATTTCGGGCGGGCAGCCCCGCGCGAGCTGTGCGTAGCCCGGGTCGCCGAGCGTGCGCGACGTGAAGCCGGGCGTCAGCTCGGCCGTGCGCCGCGGCACGTCGGCGGCGGCGACGCCTTCAAGCCCGAGGTCGGGCTGGCAGCGAAACCGTCGCGGGACGCGCGAGGCCGGGTGGCGCGGAAGGGCGCTGTACCGAACGCACCCCTCTTGCACGATCGCGGCGTGCGCTCCGCCGGTGAGGATGCTGTTGGAGATCTCGACCGTGCGCGCCCGCGCGGTGCCGAAGACGGTCGAGCGTCGCAGCGACAGCGCGGCGCCCGGCGCCTCGATCGCTACGCCCTCGCCCGCGTCCGCGATCGCGTGGGCGAGCGTCAGGCGCGCGACGGTCTCCGGCAGCGCGACCGGCCCCGTGATCGAGCGCGCGATCGTCACCCCGAGCATCGCGTTGCGGCGCGCCGCCGAACCCGCGGCTTTCACCGTCACGCCCGCGGAGGGCGGGATCGTCGCGTCCACCAGCGCGAGCCGTCCGAGGTTGCCCGGCAGGACCGTCACGCCGTCTTCGATCAGCAGGCCCGAGACGACGAATTCGCCCGGGCTGTCGCTCGACCCGGGCGCGGTGCCGCGGACGGAGATTCGGCCGCGCAGGTGTGGCCGCAGCGGCTCGGCCGGGACGATCGCGCCGTCCCGCCGTCGGCGGCCCCCGGGCGCGGACGGGTCGGCGAGGTCGGGCCAGCCCGCGGCCGCCAGGACGAGGCGCGCTCCCTCCGGAACGGCGACGACCGCGTCGCCCGCGAGGTTCTCCTCGTAGGTGTCGCCGTCCATGATCGTGATGAGGCCGAACGGCGGCGGCGACCCGGCCGGCCGCGCCGCGACGTGCGCGGTCCAGCGGTCGATCGCCTCGCGAAGCGTGGGCACGAGCAGCGCCGGGTCCGATGCGCCGGCGACGATGCGCGGGTCGGTCGTCACGCCGACGTGAAGCGTCACGCCGGACGTCGAGCCCGCGACGGCGTCCAAGCCCGCGCTGCGATCGTAGGGCCCGCCGCCCACGTCGCCGCCGAACCCGTAGGCGTAGTCGACGCGCACCTCGGCGGGATCGACGCCTGCGGGGAACGCGATCCTGCCGAGCTCCGGGTCCACGGCGACCTCGACCGGGAAGCCGACGGTCGCGCCCCCCGCCCCCGGGTAGGTCGTGGCGCCCGGTGGCGGCGTCCACGCGGACAGGTCGCAGACGAGCATCCGCTCGGGCGGGACCGGCGCGAACGAGCCGTCTGCGGCGGCCAGGAGCACACGGAGCGGCGGGTCTTCGCCGAACCAGACCGGCTCGACCTCCTCGCCCGCCGCCAGCGCGCGCCGGCGCCGCTCCAGCTCGTCGTAGAGCGCGCGGCGGCGCAGCGGCGCGGGCACGTCGACCTCCTCGGCCAGGTGCGTGATCGTCGTCTCGGAGCGCGGCGTATTGAACAGAGGGACGTCCCGGCCGAGCGGGTCGAAGGTGAAGCCTGCCGCGGTATGCCGGGCTCGCCCGCCCCGGACCGGGTAGTCCTGCAAGCGCCACAGGAAGAGTGCGATCGCCGGGATGTTCGGCCGTCCCGGACGGTCGCCGGGGCGAAGCGGCTCGACCGAGCGAACGTCGGCGGTGCGCGACACGCGCTCGAATGGGCCGCCGGTCAGCGCCAGGTCCGCGCTCCGGCGAAGGTCGGGCGTTCGGACGTTGTCGAGCCGCACGTGGTTGGCGTACTGCGTCGTGCCCAGCAGGCGGAACAGCTCGACGACGCGCGCGCGCCAGCCGGTCACGTCGAGCGCCAGTTGCTCCAGGACCGCAGCGGTTCCCTTGCGGCGACGGTAGGCGATCGTGTTCGCGACGTAGCCGCGGGCGCCGAACGGCCGCGGCGGCGACGGGGCGAGCGGGTCCTCCGGCGGCTCCATGACCGGCATCGGTCGCACGCCCAGCAGGTCGCCGATGTAGGGGACGACCCACGGGTCGCACGTCTCGACGAACCAGTTGTCGTAGAGCCGGTCGACGTCTTGCTCGACGACGGCGGCTTGCTCGCCGAGGACGGCGAGCAGCGCCTCCAGCGCGCCGGCGTCGGCGTCGCGGATCCGGTGGACCGCCGGCAGCAGGTCGAGCAGCGCGCGCTCGTCGATCATGCCGTGACCTCCGTCACCTGGATCGCGGTCGCGGCCGGGTCGATCGTGAGCAGCTCCGCGGCGCGAAGGCCGCCGTCGAAGCGTGCGGGCGACGCGCCGAGCACGCCGGTCGGCGGAGCGTCCTGGCCGGTGAACGCCAGCCGTTCGAGCCGCACGCCCACGACGCCCGGCTCGCGCTGGACGACGGCGACCACGCCGGACTCGGTCACCGGCCGGGCGGGGTCCCGCGCGTCGAAGCCGTACGCCGATCGCAGCGCCGCTTCGACCCGTGCGCGGACGTCCTCGAAACGATGGCCGGCCTCGACGACGATCGCGGCGCGCAGCTCGAACGTTCGCGGCTCGTGGCCGAGGACGACGAACGGCAGGCGCAGGTCGCTGCGATCGCGGATCGAAGAGGCGAGGTTGGTGCGGACGACCTCGGCGGGAGGCTCGCCGCCGGTGCCCGAGACCGTCAGGACCACGGTCTGCGCGTGGCCGTCCCACACCCATGCCGCCCCGGCCTTCGTGATGCCCGTGAACGCGCGCGCGTAGCCCTCGAAGTCCAGCAGCGACACGACGCGGTCGAGCGCGAGCACCGCGAGCGGCGCGTTGCGCCGCGTCTCGTCGCGCTTCTCGGGATCGGCGCCGCCGGTTGCCGGAAGCGGGTTCGTCGCGGCCTTCAGCCCGAGCGGGCGCGTCAGCGGCGTGTCGAGGGATCCCGCCGCGAGGTTGCCGCTCGTCCCGAGCCCGGTCCGGTACGTGGCGGCCACGTTCTGCCGGCGCGTGGGGAGGCGGGCGCCGAACTCGCCGTCGCCGAAGCGGATCCGCACCGTTCCCTCGGCGTCGATGCGGACCTGGTACGCGCGGTCGTCCGGACCCGCTTCGTTCAGGAACGGCCGCTCTTCCCACGCGATGTCGTCGACGCGAACCTCCAAGGTGGAGGTTGCGCCGCCGGACTCGGCGCTTGCCAGGTAGGTCAGCGGCGAGCCGCGCAGCTCGAAGGTTTGGAAGGTCTTCGACGCGTCGCCGCCGCCCAGCAACTCGCGCTTGGTCTCGCCGTGCGTCGCGCGGGCGACGTTGGCACGGACCCGCACCGTCGCCGGGTCGTAGGTGTTCGCGAGCGCGGCGGTGAGCACGAGCACCGACTCCGACGCGCCCGGCGTCACGGTCTTGACGGCGCGCGCCTCGGCGAGCGGGGAGTCGTCCCCCGGCGCCGTCCCGGTGACGACGACGGTGCGACCCGGCTCGATCCCTTCGACGCGCGCGGCGAGCGTGAGCGTGTCGCCCTCGACGGCGTCGGTGACCGGTGTCGCCGCGATCGTCAGCTCCTCGCTCTGCGCGTAGACCGACGTCGTCCGCACGAGGTCGTCGAAGGGATCGAGGTCGCCGTCGGCGAGGGCGAGCCGGGTGACGCGCGCGGCGATCCCGTAGTCGCTGCGCGCGATCTCCTCCACCGATTCGGCCGTCGAGAGGACGGCGGCCGTCCCGGCGGCGACGACGACCCATCCACCGGGTCCGACGCTCGGGTAGAGCGCGTTCAGGTCGACGGATCGCGTCGTGCCGGGCGCGACGACGGCGAAGGTCGGCCATTTGTCGCCGGAGGAAGCACCCTTGTTCTCGAAGGCGAGGATCTCCGCCGGCGCCTTGCCGGCGTTCGCGATCGCTTCCTTGAAGGAGTCGAGGATGGTCTCGTAGCTGGGGGCGGCGGCGCCGAAGGGAGCCGCGCGCACGCGCAGGGCGAACACGCGCGCCGCCGCCGGCGCCACGCTCGAGTTCCCGGCGACGATGCTCGCGCCCAGCTCGACCTTGGTGATCGCGCGCTCCTGGTCCGGGATCACGCGCGCGACGCGGTGCAGGTTCCACGCCGTGCTCGAGGAGTCCTCGAAAGGCTCGCCGACGATCAGCAGCACGTCGCCCGCCTTCACGTCGACGCCCAGCCCCGCCAGGTAGATCGTCTCGGCGTCGGGGGACGGCACGATCGCCTGTGACGTCCGGACCGGGATCGCGTTCCACGCCGGTCGCGCCTCGATCTCCTCGACGGTCTCGAACAACTGCGCCTTCTCGCCGGGGCCGGGCGTCGACTGGATCTTCAGGCCGGCCTCCAGCGTCACGCGATCCGGCGCGCCCGGCGTCGTCTCCATCTCGAAGGCGACCAGGGTCGCGGCGGCCGCGCCGGGTCGCGGCTCGTACCCGATCGTGCGCGCGAGGTCGAGCACCGACCGCTCTTCCGTCGCGGTCCGCAGGTAACCCTCGTTCGCGATGCGCTCTTGGTAGAAAGTCAGCACGTCCAGCGACGTCGCCCAGGCGTCGAGCAGGGCGGCCGACCAGTCCCCGGGCGCGCGCACGTCCAGCGAGCGCAGCTCGCCGCGCCGCGCCGCGGCCTCGCGCATCCGCTGAAGGAACGTGCCGTGCTCGCCCGCGCGGTAGCGGATCGCCGGCAAGCCGGGCGGGTTGGCCGCCACCGCGTGCGCGCCGCTCTCGCAGCAGTCGCAGGGGACCCCGGGGCTCATGCGCCCCCCTGCATCCGGATCGCCAGGACGCCGCGCTCGGGGAAGCTCGGGTCGTTGTCGCACCGCAGGATCTCGAGCGGCGCGGCCGCGATCACGCCCGCGCCGCGCTCGTCCACGTCGCTGCCGAAGCGTTCGAAGCGGATCGCCCGCGCCCAGACCACGCCCGGCTCGCGCATGGCGGTTTCGACGATCGCGCTGAGGTAGACGGGCCGGCCGAGCGTGAGGTTGTCGGGATGAAACATGCCGAGCCGGCCGCCGGGCAGCGGCCCGGATCCCAGCTCGTCGAGCAAGCGCCGCTGCACGTCGGCCGCGACGACGCTGTCGTCCACGCAAACCAGCAGCTCGATGTCGAGGGCCACGGCGACGGCGTTCACCACGCGCACGTCCCTGCCGGCCATCCGATAGGGCTCGAGGTTCGCCGCCATACGCCCTGCGAACGCATGGTCGACGCCCCCGCCGCCCGCTCGATCCACGGTGACGAACGCGGTGTGCCAGCTTCCCGTCCAGCGGATGCGCGCGCCGGCGCGCTGGACCTCCGGCGATCGCTCGGCGATCGCGGCGTAGTCGGCCGCGGTCACGGCCCGCTCCGGGCGCCGGAATGCGACCGGGGCGCGGATGCGCGCGCGCTCGATCGACTCGGGGTCGGTCCCGCCGCGTGCGGGCAGCGGGTTGCGCACGCCGGTGATGCCGCCGCCGCCGAGGACGACGCGCCCGAGCGTCTCCGCGCCGACGTTGCCGGCCGACCCGTTGCCGATCCGGTAGGTGGCGGTGAAGGTTGCTCCCGGCGTGGGCGCCCGGCCGTTCAGCCCGTCGCCGAACCGGATCGCCGCGCGCCCGTCGCCGCCCGGGTCCACGACGAACTCGGGCGTGAAGCGGCCGGAGGACATCAAGTCGGCGGCCGGCCTCCACAGCGTTCCGTCGTCGCCGCGGATCGAGGCGGCCGGCAGCGCCGCGCGGGCGTCGGTTTCGCTTGCGGCCGTCGCGGACGATCGATCGAGCGGCGAGGTCGATGCGACCGGCGATCGCGCGAGTCGCGGCCGGTAGACGCCCGACACGGGCGCCTGCGCGGGGACGAGCGGCTCGACCACGGTGCGGCCGTGATCGGCGAGCGCGACGTTGCCGCGTGCGACGCACACCGGCCGGACTTCGCGCCCGCCGTCGACCGGCACCGACGCGGTGACGCAGAGCGGGAAGGGCAGCGCGTCGCGCGCGGGCCAGGCGATCTCCGCGACGGGCGTGGCGTCGAGCGGATCGGTGGTCACCTCGACGCTGCTCAGCCGCACGACGTGACGGCGCGTCGGGTCCGCGTCGCCCGCGGTGCCGGTGACCGGGCTGATCTCTTCTTCGAACAGCACGAAGTCGCCGGGCGCGAGCGCGAAGCCCGGCTCGACGACCAGCGTCGCGCTCGTCGCCCCCGCCGGCAGGCAGCAGTCCGCGTCGGACCACGGATGAAACTCGATCCGGTTGTGCGCCGGCGCGAGGCGCACCGGCCGCATCGTCTCGAAGACCACCGGGCGCCCGGCGGCCAGCACCTCGTCGAGGTCCTGGGGGCGGATCTGCACGCGGACGTCGTCCGCGCTCGCCGGCAGGATCGTCGTCCCGGCGGCGAGCACCGGCGGCGCGGCCGCGCCGACCTCGAAGCACACCCACGCGCGGGCGTTGCACCCCTCGCCGAGCCGGTAGTCGAGCAGGCGCGCGTGGCGCCGAACCGACACGCGATCGCGCGCCGTCTGCAGGGTCGATTCGGTCGCGATCGCATCCTGCGCGTAGCTGATCCGGTCGGCGACCGCGGCGAGCATCTCGACCATGGTCACCCCGAGGTCCGCCGGGTTGCGGTCCGACCACTCCGGCAGCAACGTCGTGATGCGGTCGAGCATCAGCCGCCGGAATCCTTCGTAGTCCTTCGCCAGGTAATCGATCAGCGGCGGAGGGGACCCGTGGACCGGGCACGTCCGGTCGCCGCCGCAGTCGAAGGCGCTCTCGCACTCGACCTTGAACGAGAACGCGACCTCCGACAGCACCGGGTCGAAGCCGAGCGAGCGCGGCGGCGCGTCGTCGGCGGCGCTCGTCGCCAGGGCGAGCCGGTAGGTCGAGTAGTCGCCGGCGGAGTCGGTGCGGACGACCAGGACGCGGTCGCCCTGCGCGATCCCGCCCGCGAGGGCGGCGTCCTCCGGCGTCGCCGGCGGCGACGCGACCGCGTCCGCGCGCGCGGCCCACACGACGTGGACGGGCACGCGCTCTCCGCCGTGCAGGCGCACGTTGTCCTCGGTCAGCGCGGGAATCGGCTTGACGAAGCGAACGATCAGCGTGCGCTGCGGCTCGACGCCCGCGGGCGCGTCGTGGTCGAGCACCTCCAGGAAGTCGATGCCGTTGAGCGTCGCGTGGTCGCGCACGGCCGCGAGCCGACGCTCGTTCCGGCAGCGGTAGGCGGTCACGGCCCCTCCCGCGTGAAGGCGTCCACACGCTGCTCGCCGGTCGCGAGCAGCGTGTACTCGACCGTGATGCGCAGCGCCGAGTCGTCGCTGCGCACCTCGACGTTTGCGACTTCGATCTCGTCGGCGAGCCACCGCTGGAGCGAGCCGTGGATCAGCACGCGCGTGGCCGCCGCGAGGTCCTCGCTGTTGGGCTCGAAGACGAGCTGCAGCACGCCGCAACCGAAGTCCGGCCGGTTTACGCGCTCGCCCGGGCCGGTGAAGAGCACCTGCTCGATCAGGTCACGCGCGTGCTCCGCCTCGCCCGCGGTGTTGCTGCGACCGGTGCCGGCGAGCCGGTAGGGATAGTCGAGGTGCGTCACGTCGCCACCGCCCGCGGCTGCGTCGTCGCGATGATCGGAGGGCCTTGGGGGATCTGCTCGGCGCTCAGGCAGATGCCCGTCGTCGTTTGCAGGATCGGCGGAGCGCCGTTCACCAGCGTCCGCACCGCGGGCGTGGTCCACTGCACGCGCACGCACGGCTGCGGCTTGCCGTTGGGCAGCGTGAACAAGCACCCCGCCACGAGCGACTGGCCGGCCATCGTCACGACCGGCATGCCGCTCGCGAGCACGCGCGCGTTGGGCGTCGCGTTCTGGACCTGCCCGCCGTGCGGGCACATGGCGACGGCGCCGACGTGGAAGAGAGGTCCGGGCATCGACGCTCCTACGTGATCACCAGGGCGCCCGCGTTGACGGTCACCGTCGGTCCGGTCATGACGATCGAGGCGCCCTTGCCGTTCTGGATGTAGATGCCGGTGTCGTTGACGATGAGCGTGGCGCCGGTGGCGCTCTTCAGCATGATCCCGCCGCTCGGTCCGGGCACGTCGCTGACGACGATCCCGTTCTGCAACACCGTTTGCGTCGCGAAGCCCGAGAGCCCCGGCGGGATGAGCCGCGCGAGCGCCGGCACCTCGCCGGGGTTCCCCCAGTAGCCGCCGACCCAGATCGGGTAGTCGGGGTCGCCCTGCTCGAACTCGATCCAGACGCCGGCGCCGATCGGCGGCACGGCGAACGTCCCGGTCTGGATGCCGGCGACGGGCACGCAGGGCATCGCCCAGCTCGACGGCAGAATGGTCGAGACGTCGGGGACGATCACCTGGATGCGCCCGATCTGCATCGGGTCGACGTTGTTCAGGACCGTCGCCCGGTACTTGCCGTAGTAGCGACGCGTCTGGGTCTGGGTCTCGGTCGCGCTCATGCCGGCACCTTGGGAAGGGTCGAGATCAGCCCGTTTCGAGCCAGGGTGAAGTCCTGCTTGTACTCGCCGCGCTTGATCCGGTGGGTGACGCTCTTGACGTAGTGCAGCCCGTCGAAGGCGAGCCCCGCGCCCCGCACGCCGACGAGCTTGCGCGCTTGGAGCACGCGGCCGTACCGGGCGACGTCGAGCGTCCCGTTGCCGGTCACGGTGTCGGCCGTCTTCGAGGCCTTCGCGAGTCCGATGAGCGCGCCGCGGATCGGCGAGTACTTCGCCGTCCCGGTGATGTGCTCGAGCCGCTTCGGGATCGCCGGGACGATTCCGAGCGGAGGGTTCAGCGGGTTGATGTCGGGGATGGGAATCGGGATCGGCACTTTCGAGTTGGGCTCCTGGATGTAGACGATGGGCAGCTCCTTTCGGTCGGGCTCGTAGGTGAACTGCAGCGACTCCACGTTGGAGTGCGCGTCCATGTCCAGGTTGAGCGCGGGCTGCGGCACCCCGATCTTCAGCTCCGGCCCCCAGTACGCGAAGCTCGTCCCCGGCGCCGGGCCGGGGTTCATGGCGAAGACGTAGCCGACCTCGTCTGCCAGCGAGCGCACGTA
The DNA here is from genome assembly GCA_036397035.1 of Actinomycetota bacterium. GTDB lineage: Bacteria > Actinomycetota > AC-67 > AC-67 > AC-67 > DASWJS01. Next base: position 64,490 of record DASWJS010000019.1, read on the forward strand.
GGCGAGGTCCGTCCCCTGATGGCGCGGGATGCGATCGGTCGGGATCGGCACGTCGATCAGCACGCTCGGGATGACCATCGGCAGCACGCCGAGGAACGCGTACTTCGCGCAGATCAGCGCCACGCGCGCTTCGGCGGGCATCGCCGGGTAGGGGATGCCGCTGAAGTCGATGAAGTCCATCGCCTTCGTGAGGTCCTCGCCGGTGACCGTGAGCGTCGCCTGTCCCGGCCCGGACCCGGGCGTGATCTGGTGGCTCGTCATCACGCCGTCGATCAGGACGTTGGGCGTGCCGTTCACCGTCGCGACGATCACCACGCGCACGATCGGGATCGCGGACGTGCCGCCGGTGACGAGGAACAGCGTGTGCAGTGGCGACCGGGTGCTGATCGTGAAGGTGAGCTGGAAGCCGCTCGCGCTGCCGGACGCGGTCGTCACCGTGATCGACTGGAGCGCGTCGAGGACGTCGCGCGACACCGGGATCGGGACGACCGGTCCGATCATCAGCGACACCTGGACGTCCCTGATCATGCCGGCGCTCCCGGTCCCGGGATGCCGGCCGGCAATGTGATCCGCACGGCACGGCCCGCTTCGTCGGTGAGCTGGTCCGGCCAGCGCACGCCGTTGGCGTCGCACAGCAGCCAGGACATGAGCGGGTCGCCCAGCTCTTCGGCGGCGAGGGTGTCGGGACGGTCCCCGCGAACGACGCGGCGGACCCGCACGTCGTCGAACTGCTCGGGCGGCGGGATGAGGCGGCGGCGGAAATAGCGGATCGGACGGCCGCGCGCATCGACGCCCTCGGCGACGGGGACCTCGCGATAGCGGCTGTTGGGCGGCAGCTCGTCCGCGGGCGGGCCGTTGCCGCCGAGCAGCGCCTGGAGCTGGTCGCTCACGGCAGCCCCCCGATGCCGAGCTGCGACAGGTCCGCGCGCGGTGCGCGTCCCGCCAGTTGCTCGCGCGCTTGGAGCGCGGCCATGAACGTCCCGCCCGCCCGGTGCGCGAACCCGACGTCGTGAACGCTCAGCACGCGAAGCGCCATCGTCAACTTGGCCCTGATCGGGTTCAGCAGCGGATCGAACGCCTCCTCGGTGACCGACAGCTCCGTGATCCGCACGGGAAGGACGCGCGAGCGACCCCACACGAACAGCGTGAGCGGCGCCTGCATCGGCACGATTTCCAGCGTCCCGGACCGAGCCAGCCGGTCGTTGGCTTGAAGCTGCCCGCTGGTGGGCGAGACCAGCGCCTCCAGCACCGCGATCTGGGGATGGAGTCCGACTTCCACGGTGGTCGCGTCCGCAGCCTGCAGCCGGTCCGTCGCATCCATCTCGGCCTCGACGCGGATCGTCTCCACCGCCGGCGCCTTGATGCGAAAGACCTCCGACCGGTCGCCGCCCTCGGTCCCGAACGACTGCAACTGGAAGGACCGCGCGAGACTGTCGGCGTTGTACTGCAACGGGATCACCCGCAGCACCGATCCGCCGCTCGCGTCCACGACGACGATCCCCCCCTTGACGAGCCGCGGCGAGATCCCGCTCACGACAGGCTCCTTGCGACGCCGCGTGCGACGGCTGCGCCGACGGCGCCGGGTTGCGGCGAGCCCGCGTCGAGCTGAAGCCGCGCGATCGACCGGGGCACGATCGGCCCCGCCGTGCGGAGCGCGCCCGCAAGGTGTTCGCGCAGGGCATGCTCGAACGCCTCCGGCGCCGCGCCCGGCTCGACGACCAAACGGTCGATGTGCACGTGGACGACTCGTTCGGACGCGCTCATGCGCGGCCTCCGACCGAAGCGGCGTGCTCGAGCTTGGCAAACTCCACCTGCGCGGCGTCGAAGACGTGGGCCGTTTCGAGCGGCACGTTCGCGGCCGCGGCTCGAAAGGCCGCCGCGACGGCGATGTTTCGGATCGTGCCGCCCGTTGCGTTGATGCGCGCGAGCGCGTCCATGTCGAGCCCGGCGAGGCTCATCCGCGGCGGGAACATGCGACGCCAGATCTCGGCGCGCTCCACGGCCGAGGGGAAGGGGAACTCCACGACGAAGCGGATGCGTCGCAGGAACGCCTGGTCCAGCGCCGAGCGCATGTTGGTCGTCAGGATCGCCAAGCCGCGATACTCCTCCATGCGCTGAAGCAAGTAGCTGATCTCGACGTTCGCGTAGCGGTCGTGGCTGTCTCGCACCTCGCTGCGCTTGCCGAACAAGGCGTCGGCTTCGTCGAACAGCAGCACGCTGCCGCCGTCCTCCGCCGCGTCGAAGACCCGCGCGAGGTTCTTCTCCGTTTCGCCGATGTACTTGCTGACGACCTGGCTGAGGTCGATCCGGTAGCAGTCCAGGTCGAGCGCGCGCGCGAGCACCTCCGCGGCCATCGTCTTGCCGGTGCCGCTCGGGCCGACGAACAGGCAGGTGATGCCGAACCCGCGCGTGTCGCGATCGGCGAAGCCCCAGTCTTGGTAGACGCGCCACCGGTGGTGGACGTGGGTGAGCGTTTCCTGCAACACGGCGCGCTGCGCCGGAGGAAGGACGAGGTCGTCCCAGGTCGCCTTCGGCTGGATGCGGTGGGCGAGCGCGTCGAGCTTCGGCCGCGCTCGCCGCTTGCAGGCCGTCCAGAGATCGTCGGTCGCGTCCGTGGCGTCCGCGGCGGTCAGCGCGACCTCGGCGCACACATCGTGGACGGCGTCGGCGGAGAGGTTGAACTGCGCGACGAGTCGGTCCACGTCGGCCGTCAGCCCTTCCCGGACGAGCATCCCGTCCCACAGCGCGTGGCGCTCCTCCGGTTCGGGGTCGGTGACCTCGACGCCGAGCGCGGCGGGGAACGGGGCCGAGACAGTCGTCGCGGTGCGCACGACGCACGGCGCCTGCGTCTGCTCGACGAACTGGCGCGCCCGGCGGAGGTCTTCGGCTTCCGGACCCGGGGCGTCCAGCTCCACCAAGAGCACCGCCTGGGAGAGCGCGGCTTCGCGCGACCATAAGCTCGCGAGCCACGTCAGCTCGTGCTGCTCGCGCGGCAACGCGGCCGCCGCGAGCGAGAGCGCGCGCGAGCCGTTGAGCGCCGCGGCCGCCGCGACCACCGCGCACGCGGTCTCGCGATCGCGCGCCAGGAGGTGAACGATCCGGCCCCGGCTTGCGAAGGCCGACGCGACCGCGTGCGCCAGCTCGTGGTGACGATCGAGGAGCACGCGCTCGCTGAGCGGTTGCAGCAGCGGCGCGATGCGCTGGTCGATCTGGTCGATGCCGAGCAGGTAGTGCAGCACGCGCTCGTCGACTCGCACCGTCGCGGTCGTGAGGCTTCCCGTCTCGACCTCGAGCAGCTTGCCGAGCCGCAGCGGCCCGCCGGGCGCGATCGCGCTCCAGTGCGGGTCGGGCAGCGCCGCGAGCCCGACGCCGAACGTCGCGTGCGGCGCGCCGTCGCCGCGCGCCCGCCCGCACGCCTGCGCGAGCGCGGGGTCGATCTCGATGCCGGCGCACAGGACGAGCAGCGAACGCTCGAACCGGGAAAGTCCGAAGACGCGCGAGACGGCGTCGAGCGCCGAGGTCCATCCGTCGACCGGGTCGGGCGGGGGCTGATCGGCGGAACCGTCCGGCGAACCTGCGAAGCGCTCGACATGCGCCCGCACGGCGGCGACCTCCACGCCGAGCACGGCCTGGTTCCAGTCCGTCCAGGACCGCTCGGCGTCCGTCATGGGAAGGTCACCGTCGGTCCGGTCGGGTCCCCGTTCGCGTCGGTCTGCGGCACGCTCTCCGCGCCGTCCACGAGGACCTGGACGACGTAGGTGCCGGCCGGCACGCCGGCTACCGGGATCTGCATGACGTCGCCGTCCGCGTCTCGCTCGGGACCGGCGAACAGGAAGCGCTGGACGCCGGTGCCCGGCTGCAGCAACAGCAACGCCACGCTCTGCCTGCGATCGATCGTCACGTCCATCTCGGCGCGCACGCGCCTCGCGCTCGACGGCCCGGTGAGACTCGCGGCCTGCACGACCGGGTGGAGCACGAACGTCGCCATCGGCGAGATCTCCGTCGTGTGCGGCGAGGGCGGGTCGCCGAGCAGTCGCTGCGGGACGACCGCGAGCGGCTGCTCGCCGGCCCGCACGTCCGCCGCCGGCGCGGCGCCGATGGCCACGCGCACCTCGTCGGGACGCGCCGCCGCCGCCGCCACGTCGGCGCCGAACATGCGCACGAGCGTCACGTCGCCGGCGAGGTCCGTGCCCGCGATCGATAGCGTGGAGCCGATCGTGATCGGCTCCGCCGCGTCGGGGAAGGCCCGGACCGACTCGATTCGAGGTGCGCGAACGGGCCCGGCGACGAGGCCTCTGCGCAGCACCGGCCGTGCGGGCTTCGGCGCGGCAGATTCCTCGATCAGCACGACCGAGACCTGGTAGGCCATCGAGAGCTGGTAGGGGGTCTGGAAGAAGACCGACCACAGCTTCGACAGCTCTTCGAGGTCGAGCGTCGCGGGCCGCACGACGATGTGCTCGACCTGACCGGCGAGGTCGGTGTCCTTCAGCGCCGCGTGAACGGGCAGGGTCGGCAGGGGCGGCGCGGCCGCGGCCTTCACCGCCTCGACGTCCGCGTCGGTGATGCCGGGCCGAGCGTGCAGGGTGCGCACGACCGATCCGAGGATGCGTTGCGGCTCGAGCTTGCCTTCGTCGCCGTAGAACGTCAGCAGGTAGTCCAGGTCGAGCCCGATCTGCGGGCGCGTCATCAGCGAGCCGTCTCGACGCCGGGTCGGAACGTCGTACGCACGGAACGCGGGGGAGGGCGACGTGCGATACAGGTACACGCCCACTCCGGGGTCGGTGACGGTTCCCGCGGGCTTGGCGCCGGGGCGGTCCACCGTCGCCTTGGCACCGGGCACGTCCTCGTCGAGCTGCTCCTGCAGGATCCGCTGGAGCGCCGCGGTCACCGTCGCGATCGCGAGGAAGTTGCTCATCGTTCCCCCGCGTCTCGCTGCCGCAGATACTCGGCGAGGTCGAGCGGCTTGGGGCCCGGCGCGTGCGCGGGGGCGGGCGCCGGCTGCGACGCCGCTCGCACCTCGATCCGTCCGATGGTGACGTGAACGACGGCGGGGGTGTCAGCATGATTCGCGGCCGGCGGGTCGGGGCGCTCCGCGGGGCGAAGCGAGGGCCGGAGGCGCGGGCGATTCGCCGTCCGTCCGCGGGCCTGGACCTCGTGGGGCTCGGCCGGCCCGGCGCTCGCGCGCTCCGCGGGGGAGGTCTCGGCCTCGTTTCCATCGGGCTCGGTCGTGTCGTCGGGAGCCGTCCTGCGCGGGACGACGAGCACCGGCGGCCGCGTCCCAGGACGCGCGGCGTCGCGCGCGAGATCCGGCTCCGCGCCGGAGGGCTCCGGCCCTCGCGCGGGCGCGGCTTCCGGCGCGCCCGAGTCGTCCGATGCGCGCGCGCGCGTCCTCGGACCGGAGTCGCCGGGATCGGGTGAACGCGGCGATTCGGCGGGCCTCGGCTTGCTCGCGCGGTCCCGCCGGCTGCGAGGCGCTCCGAGGGCCGCCCGGGCCGCTTCGGCGCCCGGCGCAGGCGGCTCGGGAACCGGCGCATCGGGAACCGACGCGGCCGCGGCGGGCTCGAACGCGGGCTCGAAGGCGTGCTCGGGCTCGGACTCGAAAGCAAGCTCGGACTGGGGCTCGAAAGCGGGCTCGGGCTCGGGCTCGAACGGCAGCACGCTTCGCGGGCGAATCGACTCCACGGGGTCGATCACGCGCGCGATCAGCGCGGCCGCATAGCCGCTCATCTGGCGACCGCCTCCGCGTACAGGCGTCGTCGCGCCGGGCTCATCAACAGGATGTCGGCCTCGCTCCACCCGTAGGCGGACGCAAGCGTGTGGACGTCCAGGGCGAGCCGTCGCGCGAGCGCGTCCAGCTCGCGCCACAGCAGCGCCCCGGCGTCGAACGGCGCCCGCCACGCGTGCCCGCACGCCGCGCAGGAGAGGTCGAGCACGACGTTGGAGGGATCGGCGCTCCCCATCCGCTCGTCGATCGCGTCCAGGAGATCGGGCGGCAGCGCCTCCGCGTCGATCGCCTCGCCCTCCCGTCGCGCCTCCACGACGCACCGGCGTATCAACGCCTCCCGAGCGCCCTCGCTCGGGGCGACCGTCACGACGTCCTCGGTCGAGGGTAGGCGGAAGCGCACGCGGAAGCCGCGACGTTCGACGACGACGTCGGCGGGGACGCTCGGCGCCAGCAGCGCGGAGGCGTCGAGGCTCAGCTCGAGCGCCTCCCCGCACGCCGGACACGACGCGACGGCGTCGATCGTGTCGCCGAAGTGCGCGACGCGAAGGTCGAGCAGCGCGGCGTCGCGCGCGGCGACCGGCTCCGCGGCCAGGTCCGCCACGCCGCGCCCGGTCGCGGCTGCGAGCAGCGCGAGCGTGCGGCGCGCCGGCGCGAGGGAGAAGCCGGTCTCCCACGCGTCCAGCACCTCGACGGGCGAGAGGGGATCCATCGGTCGCTACGCCGGAACGGTGAAGCTCGGCTCTTCGGGCTCCACTACGTTCTCGTCGCGCTCCCATCCCTCGTTTTCGAGCTTGAGCGTCTGGATCGCGACCGCGTTGGCGTTGGCGTCCAGGTCCGGCACCGCCTGGTACTCCGAAGCCCAGCAGCGGTAGACCTTGTAGGCGAGCACCACCTGACCGGCCTCGTTGTACAGCTCGATGATGACGTCCTTGCGGAAGTCCTTGAGCGACGCCTCCGCCCCCAGGCCCGCGCCGAAGTTCCAGACCTTGTTGGCCCACTTCTCGAACTCGGTGTCGTGAGTGACGCCGCGCTCTAGCGTGATCGCCTCGTATTTCGCCCGGCCGGGCGATTTGCGCCCGCTGCTGGGGTCACCGCCTTCGCGGTGCTCGACGACCTCGGTGGTGCGCTTCAGCGCGCCGACCTTGCTGACACCAGCCACGTAGCGACCATCCCACTTGACGCGGAACTTGAAATTCTTGTAGGGGTCAAAGCGCTGCGCGTTGACGCTGAATTGAGCCATTGCTGCCTCCTCACGACTGTTCCTGGCGGGCGATCTGGCTGATCTTGATGATCACGAACTCGGCCGGCTTGAGCGGCGCAAAGCCCACCAGGATGTTGACGATGCCGAGGTTGACGTCATCGGGGGTCGTCGTCTCCTTGTCGCACTTGACGAAGTAGGCCTCCCGAGGCGTCTTGCCGGCGAAGGCGCCCTGCCGAAAAAGTGTCTGCATGAACGCCCCAACGTTCAAGCGGATCTGCGCCCACAACGGCTCGTCATTCGGCTCGAAGACCACCCACTGCGTTCCGCGGTAGAGACTCTCCTCGATGTTGAGTGCGAGGCGGCGCACAGGGATGTATTTCCACTCGGAAGCCTGCTGGTCGCTGCCCACCAATGTGCGGGCACCCCAGCACACGTTGCCGTAGACGCGGAAGCTGCGCAGGCAGTTGATGGCCAGGGGATTCAGCGCGCCGTTCTCGGGGTCGGTCAGGTTGTAATCTAGCTCTTGGACCCCGCGCAGGGTGGCCTCCGTCCCAGCCGGCGCCTTCCACACGCCTCGCGCGCTGTCGGTGCGGGCATAGAGGCCGGCGACGATTCCACTGCCTGGCATGGAGCGGAGCCGGTATCCCTTCGGGGCGTCGGCGAGTCGCGGACGAGGGAAGTAGAGGGCGGCGTTTTTGTGCCGGAGCGTGGCGTTGTCAGCCAGCCAGTCCTGGATTTCCTCGACCTCGTTGACGTCCTCTGGGATGTCCACGATCAGGAAGGCGCGCTTCTCTTCACAGTAGGCCTCGGCTTCGGAGATCACCGAGGCGGCGTCGGTGCGCGGAAGGGATGCCATGCGCGGGATGCACAGAATGTTGAAAATGTCGACGTCGTCTTCCAGGGCGTACATCCCCGTCTTGTTGCCCCTATTGCCGAGCAGCTCCGTGGCACCTGGCGGCGAACCGTCAGAGCCGGCCGACGCGGCATCTTGCGCGCCCGCGCTGGCCCCGACGCCCAGGGAGTATTGCTGCACGTTGGGCATCCCGGAGTCCAGCCCCAGGTCGGAGGCCAGGGTGCCCCCCCCAGAATCCGCGAAAGTGATGATGGTGTCCGGATTTTCGACCCCAGGACGGACCCGCAGGCGGCCGTTGATGAGCTCAACGGTGGCTTTCTCCAGTCCCACGATTCCGCGAAGTCTTGCTTGTAGTGCGCTGCGTAGTTGGGCCAGGGTTAACACTGCTCCGCCGAGGCTCAAGGTATCGCTCACGCTACCAGCTGTGACATTAACGACGTGGGTTGAGACCAAGGTGCTCGGGTCCAGTCCGCTCACGTCCCCTCCGACCGCGCCCGTCTGGGCCGGGCGCGACGCGGGAGCTCCGCTGGGGATCTCAAGACGGATCAGCTTCGAGCCGTCGTTCACGACGTCCACGGCGTAGTTCTCGGAACCCGAGACCATGCTGAGATTCCGGAACTCTTCCACGGTGGCGGCGACCATCTTGCCGCCTACTTTCAAATACTCGGTGTCGGTCAGGTTGAACAGGTTGGTGGGATCGGTGGTGTCATAGTCCACATCGAGTCGAACCCGGTTGCCCCAGGTGCCCGCGTTCGCCGCGTGCGCCGTGAGAACGTCGGCGCCGCCTGGTGCCTCCTTCAGGGTCACCACAGCCGTGTCTGGATCGCTTGCAGCCGTACGGATAAGCCAGGCTTCGGTTCCGCCGTTCAGGAAGAACTGCTGAACGGCATAGCCGACCTCGCTGTCGGCGTCCAGCTCGCCGAACTCGCGCTGGAAGTCCCCGAAGTTGAAGATCTTCTCCGCCTTGTCCATGGGGCCGCGCTTTATGTAGCCCACAAAGGCGGTGGTGGACGTGCTGACCCCCACGATCGGCCGCGCGAGGCTCGGCACCTCCTCGATATACACGCCTGGATACGTCGTTCTTACGGCCATTGGGGACTCTCCTTCTCCGTCCAGTTCTCCGGTTGCTTCGACCCTGCGCTACTAAAGGGAGTGATGGCTTGGCGTCCTACGATGATTTGGATTGAGACTTCCTGACCTAACCCGTTCGTGAAGAGGAGCTTCTCGGGCGGCTGATCAAGCAGCCCGATTGCTCCATTGCCCACCAGGAACTGCTTGGCGTCGAGCAAGATGAGGCCTGCAGTGGCGACATTGATCTTGTAGGTCAAAGCATCGCCGTAGGTATTGGAGCTGATCACCATGAACTGGACCCGGCCAGCGCCGCCTGGTTGGACTTCAACATCCTCCTCGCTCGGTCCGTCCGCGATGGTTACCTCGACCACGTCGTAAGCATCACCATTGACTGTCTTCGATGACGAAATCCTTTCCCCGCCAGGCATCTGTGCAGCGAACGTCCATCAGATCTATTGGGTCATCTATCAGACCCCCCTCAGGGATCAACCCCGGTTTTACTGACTCTGTTTGCCAAGACAGCGAGTCAGATTGACCCCTTGCTCCCCAATGAAACTCACGTTGTTCTTCTTCCGATGCTGTCAGGCTTGTTGATGATCGAATCAATGAACTTGGCGATCCGATCACCAGTCTGAAAACGCACCGACACGTTTGTTTGGGTCTGCGTAACTTGCCCGCGCGTTACCCGTCCGTCTGCCGACACCCATGCACGGACCTTGTACGTACCGTCGGCCATATTTAGCCGCCGGCCGTCAGCCATGACGATTTCGCCGTTGAACTGGCCGTCAACGTGTCCTCGTTCCAAGCGCAGGATGAACGACAAATGTTTCGAGTTCTCGCCCGAATTCAATCAATCTTCCGTTGCTATGGTCCCAACGACGGGACCCCGGCTCCCTCCTCTAAATCTAGCCGGGGTCCCTGTATTTGGACTGTATTTCAGCTGGACAAGCTCTATACTCTCACGTGTCCTACGCCTATGGCTCTCGAATTCTGGCAAGAAGCTCCCGGGTAGCACGATCTGGTTCCACACCAAGCTCTCTCTTCAGTGAGGCTCTAAGATCGCGATAAGCCCGAATGGCCTGTACCCGGTTTCCCCCTATAAAATGAGCCTGCATTAATAGACGGCAAGCATCTTCGCGCAGATTGTCGTGTCGGAGCAAAGTCTCGCAACACTCAACGCACGACGATAAGTTCGCCCCACCAAAATAGAGGATCGCAAGCCTAGAAAGAACTTCGAGGTACCGAGCCTCCAGCCTGGTCCTTTCCATGATGGGCCAATCCTCGCCTCTAATCTCATCGACGTATGCACCAGAATATAGAGACTTGGCCGTCTCAAGCTCAACGATAGCTGCATCCTGCCGCTGCCTAGATTCCAGACGGATACCCTTGTCCGCGTGCCGCTCAAACCTAGCAACATCGGACACAATGTTGAATTCTGGACTAATGAAGTAGTAATCATTCTCAAATAGGAGACATTCATCACCTAAGGCAGATGCCCGAAGGGCCCGGCGAAGTCGGCTTATGGCGGTGTGTAGCTTTCCAAAGGATATGTCTGGGTCTTCGCGCGGCCACAAGAGCTCAAGGAGCATCTCTTTGTGAAGGCGGATACTGGGTCTCGTGACAAGAATCTCAAAGATCGCTTGTCCTTTTCTATTTGAGCAGAGCTCAATCTGTGAGCCATCATTGAGGCGCGCTCGGAATCGACCCAGTAATCTTACGTTGATGACAGCCTGCAAGCCGGTCAATGGCCGTCTAACGGCATCAAATGTGTTATCGACTCTTGGGATTTCGGGAGCTATCCCCTTTATGCCGTAGTACACCCCCTCAGAGAAATGGGCGATTTCGCCCTGAAGTAGTCGGCTCTCGTCCTCGAGTTCCGACTTGGTGTGAGTTATTTGGCGAATTACATGCTCGGTCGCGACCTTCGCCCTAATGGTTGCGATGGCAGATCCGAGGAACCGAGCCCACGGCGATTCAAATTGACCCGACGGCTGAGACCTTGCCTCGCTGAGCCAAGCAGAAGCCTCATCCAACCTCCCTCTTCCTAGTTCTATCAGTCCCAATACGCCAGCCGCTTTACTTCGAAGAATGCCCTGATCTTGACCTTTACCTTTTGAAAGAATCTCAATCATTCGCTGTTCAGCTCGGTCATAATCCCTCATCTCGTACAGTAGTAATCCGTGAACGAACAGCTCATCGACTTTGAGATCAGATTTCAGTTCGGTATGGCGAGTGCTAATACTCGTAGCCATCAAACCTTTGACAAGGGAGTCACTAGTCAGCTTGACCGTTCGGCCGGCTCACAGCGTGGTTAGTTCCTGAAAGCTGCTGAACGGAAATTGGCATTGCCAATTCGGCGTGGAGCGACTTGGTCAAGCCCAGAATCTTGCCTGTTAGATCCCGATCCGCGACCATCCTGCGCTCTTGCTTGTTGAGTTTCGTTGGAGCGCCAAGAAGGAAGCTCGCTGCTCACTAAGTAAGAGCTGAATGCAGTACAACCCGCACGCGCCAAGAAACCTCCGCCTGACGTGTAGTGTCGCCACGTCCCCCCTGGGCAGGTCTCTACTTCTGAATTAGGACTAGGCTATCTGGGAGGTTCGACGAAGTCGCTGTCACCGCCAGCCAAGCGACTTGGATACTCGTTCGACCGTGCATTTTCGTCGCAAGCTTCGTCGGGACTTCAGCGTCTGAGTATTCGCCTATGAAACCTCAGGATAAGAGAAAGGGACCGCGTTGACCTCCGATCGTTCATGCAGTCAACCGGCACCCCAGATAACCCCCTCCCATATTCTTCTAGAGGTGGGCGGGCCTCAATCTTCGTGGCACCACGCGCGCGGGATCAGCCTAACACTCTGCCTTGTCGCTCGTCAATTGTCTCGCAATTCCTCTGTTGTTGCTCAATGAAACTGTCACCCCTGACTGTTCAACGAAAACGCCACCACTTGTAAGAGGAGGCCGATCCTCACAGGCTGCCTTCGAAAACGCCGCCACTACCCCTGCCTAATTTCGGGAGGCAGCCGTGCAGGGACCTAATTTGATTAGTCAGGTAAAGCGCTAAGGATTAGCACCAGTTGAGAGTGGAAGGGCCAGATACTGAGGATGATATCAGCCGCGTTTGTAATGTCCCCTCACCGCCAGCTAGGGCTTCTACCTCTGGTTACTATCTTACGATGGAAGGACTGAGCGGAATCTGAATGCCTCACCAAGTAGATTTGGACAGGCGCGTTCTTGGTCAGCTCCACTTGAAACCACTGATCGTGGAACGCGATCAGATCCTACATATAGTCGTCATTCTGTTGCACTTCCTTATCGCGCCAGTCTTGGCTTCGTAATGAGCTGTCCGGAATTCAAGCGTCCCTAGACTTGTTGATCTGATTGACCCGCAAACATATCGGGCATCGAGGCGCCTGCTCGTCGAGTGAGTCACTTATGTCTATCGCCTGGCGATTCCGGGACGGCCAAGGGTCCTAGATGAAGAAGGCAATAGACAAGAGGAGACCCTTGGACGGAATAGCTGAAAGTCGACTAAGGTACCTGCAGACCTAGCCAAGGGTCTGCAAAACCCTCATTCGTGGGTTCAAATCCCACCGTCGCCTCCTGAATCCCTTGAAGAGGTAGGGGCGGGTCCAAGACCCGCCTCGCTTCGTTTCCAGAGACTTACCTCGGTTTGTTCTCTTCTTGGTGCGATGGCCCTTGCTCAAACCGTGATGGTTCGTGCGGTGGGTCTCCTCCCCGTGATGTACCAAACGCGCCAGCTCGCCGAAGAGCTTGGGATCACCCAACAGCTCATGGTGCAATGGGTTAGGCTCGGTGCGTCTCACACCCGCGATCGGAGCGGAAAGGTTTGGATCAATGGGGTAGTCTTCGGCAATTGCGTAGACCGTCAGCGTCAGGTGCCGCACTTTGGGAGGCAGGCTAGGAAGGAAAGGCCGCCGATGTCTGCGATCGGCCCCGGAGAGAGGATAAGAAGCAAAGTGAGAACCAATATTACGAAGCTGCCGAGAGTCGCCGCTAGGTGTCGCAGAAGGAAGATCCCTAGTTCCTGCACGGGATTGCCTCAGGACGCTACCTAACGATATCGAGTTCAGCGGCGAGCGTAGCGAGCCCTCTGCAACGTGGGGTTCAGGCCCACGCTGCCTAAACAAAGTGCTTTACAAAGAACTGCTCAACAGTCGCCCGGGTGACGCATCCTGAGCCAGCTTTCACACACCGATCCCTACCTGCGACCACGCATCATACACTGCGCCTGCGACGTCGGGGTCAGCAGCGAAGCGGGTCTTGGCCACGGCAGACGTCCGCCGGGCGGACTGGCGGAACGTCGTGTTCGGCCCGAGCTTACCGCTGCACACGGTCTCATACCAGATGCGCCCGGCCCGCTCCCACGCGTGGCCGCCGAGCGCCTTGGCAAGCAGCACGAACGCACGGTTTGGGATGCCGCAGTTCATGTGGACTCCGCCGTTGTCATTGTCCGTCTTCCGGTACTCCGACATGTGTCCGACCTGCGGGTCCTTCCCGAGCAGAGGGTCGTCGTATGCCGTGCCAGGCTTCTCGAGTGATGCAAGCGCCCCGCCCTTCACGAAAGCGCCCTCGCCGATCAGCCAACTCGCCTTGTCGGCGGTCTGGCCCAGATGGTGCTGTTTCACCATGGAGGCGAACACCAATCCGAGCGACTGAAACAGCGCTCCAGACTGCCCTTGGTAGCGCAGTTCGCTCTCCGCCTGGACGAACCCCATGCCAAGCTCCTTGGCAACCACGTCGATCTGGTGGAAAGATCGGAAGAACTCGCCGCCGTCGCCGAGCACCACCCGGCGCCCATCCCAGAACACGTTTTCGTAATCCCGGCCATAGTGCACGACGGCCTCGAGCCGGCCGCCCTTGCCGTCCCACGAGTCGCGCCCATATACCTCCTGGAAGAATCGGTGAAAGGCTCCGAGCGCATCATAGGTCTCATCGACAGCCCGGTCGCTGGTCGGCGGGTCGCCCTCGGCCCGGGCGAGCGCCTTGGCCGGCAGCTTCTCGATGGACCAGTCGCCCATCTGGTGCTTGGCGTCGTACACGGCCCGCCGGGGTCCGCTAGGCCTCGGAGCGGTGCGGACCGACGCCCGTTCCCTCGTGCTGCGAGGCATCGGGCGGCCCTGTGTTTCCCTGCCGGGGACCGCGGTTGGGGCGGCCCCGGCGGTTGCGCCGG